>CBDCTW010000018.1:0-680491 GCA_965222425.1 Candidatus Marinacidobacterales bacterium | reverse complement strand
TCGGTCAGTTCCTCGAACTGTTTGCACAGAGCCACGAATCTCTTATGGCCCTCTACATCCTTTTGAGCCTGTTTAAGTTCTTCGGGGCTTGTCAGACACTGGCTAACGGTTTTTCCTCCTTCTCTGCGGGACAGCACGTAGTAGGGGCCTCGGGAAATGGGCTTATCCCTACCTTTGTGATGGACTTTGAGGAACTGCTTGTTGATGGTTCCTCTCCTTATGGAGCGTATCGAGCGTATCTGTTCCAGGATGGCATCCCGGCGCTCCTCATAACGGGGCTAAAAACAACACAATCTACAAAACCCACTTTGATGACGCAGGCCCGCTGAGAGGCGTGTGGTAGTAAATGATCTTCCCCTTGGCCTCGTCTCCCGAGCTCGGCCAGCTCATCATAGGTCGAGACTCCCACAACCTCGGCGGTGATACCTTCCGGCGGCGTGCCCACCGTGCCTCCCAATCCGGTGAGCGGCATTTTCTGTCGAGATGGACTGAGTAGCTCTCCGGTCTCCGTGCCTCGAACCCACCGCGGCACGGTTACCGGCTGAAGCCTGACGTTCTCGAGACCGTCTTTCCGCATCTTCCCGGCGGCCCACTCGACCGCCTCCGCGGCCTGCTCGGAGCCGGTCAAACGAGGGCCGATCCAATCGCTGAGGTACTGCAGGTTTTGGAGTGCCTCAGTGTTGCTCTCGGAAGCCGCGATAATGCGGTCAGCCACTTCTTTTAAAGACTGGGCGCGCGCATGAGTGACACAAGCGGTGATGATCGCGAACGACACACCAAACGATTGGTATTCATCTTCTTCTCCTTCACCCAGCTCAGAGATGCGGGAACCGCTTAAATGGGGCCAGTCATGTTCCGGGAGAATAGAATCTTGTTCCCCTCCTGTCAAATGAAAGGATTGCAAAGGGTAGATGCGGCTGGTTATGGCGGATGGGAGGGTCGTGCGGATAAGCTGAAGTGACAGAACCTTCCCTGTTGGGTGCGGCCATGTGCGTGAGGCCAAGAACCGTCGAGGTATCGCCGAAGGGTTTCCACAGGGGGTCTCGCACGTGCTAAGTTGACTCCCGACGGGAGCCAGCATCGGCGTTCCCTCGAACCCGGAGGTGTCCTTAAATGACCGCACTGATTCGAACCGTCATGGTTGCCATCCTTGTTCTGTTGCACCTTCCTTCAGTCGCGGCGGCCCAAGAGCGTCCCGAGGATCGCCGCCGCTACATCGAAGCCGGCTCGCCGGTGTCCGATGACCCGCGCCGCATTCCGGTCGCCGCCGGGCCGCGAGGTCCCGAGGGTAGCCTCGTCCTCCGTGGGGGTCGAGTGTTCGACGGCACCGGGGCGCCCGCGCGTGAAGCGACCGTGGTCATCGAGCGAAATCGAATCTCGGGAGTGCTGTCGCCCGAAGATGACTCTTGGCCGTCGGACGCGGTGGTCATTGACGTGGCCGGTCAGACCGTGCTCCCCGGCCTCATCGATCTACACGGCCATCTCACGTACCTCGCCCGGCCGCCCGGGGATTCCGCGTCCGCGGAGGCGTCGATCACCGACGCTCTCGATCCTGCTCATCAAACGCTGCGGGCGTTAGAACGAATGCGTTACTACATTGAGAGTGGGATCACGAGCGTCAGGGATGTGAGCTCCCACGGAACCGTCCCATTTCAGTTGAAGCGATGGGTCCGGGATCGCCGTCTCATCGGGCCGCGTATTTTTCCGTCCGGACAGGCAATTACCGGTACCGGCGGGCACGGTGCCGAACGGCTGAGCCCGTTCAACGCGGCTTACGGCGCCGTCATCGAAGCCTCCGGGCCCCAGGGTTGGCGGGAAGCTGTTCGTGAGCAATTCAAAGCCGGTGCCGACGTCATCAAGCTCATGAGTCATTTCTCCCGTGACGAAATCCAAGCGGCGGTGGACGAGGCCCACGCGTTGGGACTCAAGGTCGCCGTGGATGCGGAAACCTTCTATATCCGGTGGGCAGTGGAGGCTGGCGCCGACGACATCGAGCACCCGTTGCCTCGATCGGACGACGTCATCGAAATGATGGCAGCGAACGGGACCGCCGCCGTACCGACCCTGGTGCCCTACATGTATGTCTTCGCCTTGTGGGGTGGCTACCACGGCGCGACGTCCCGGCGCTTTACGTTTTCCCATGAAGCCAATTTGACAGTGCTGCGAAAGATGAAGCGGGCGGGCGTCAAGATAGGAGTCGGCGCGGATCTACCGTTCGATTGGTACCGCATGCTTCCGGGTGCCTATATCACGGAGCTCAAGCAATTGGTGGCGGTGGGGTACACCGTACCCGAAGCGTTGGTCGCTGCGACTCGGACGAGCGCCGAGATCCTGGACATGGACGACCGGCTCGGAACTCTGGAGCGGGACAAGCTGGCCGACGTCCTGGTGGTGGATGGAAAGCCCGACCAACGCCTCGAGGATCTGGCCAACGTCAATCTGGTGATTCGAGATGGTGAGCTCGTCTTGAGAAACGGGAAGGTGGTGATCCCCCGGCACGAACACGTGCCTGAGCCGACCTCCGAGTAGGAAAGGGGCCCTCACTCTGGAGGACCCAACGGACTTTCGGGACAATCCTTGCGCTCCACCGTGTAGATCCCTCCCGAGATTTTCCAGCCATCGCGTGTTTTGATGAGATGCCAGGAATCGATACCGCAGTTGCTAAACCGTCCGTCTCGATAGAAATCGTAGCGCGTCCACACCACCGCGATTTCCTGATGGATCAGCACCGTCGGCTCCCACATCCGTTCGCGCACTGTCTCCGCGCGCCCCGGGAGCTCGTCGAGATACTCCTTAATGGTGAAGCTGCGCACGACCTTCTGGTCATCTTCCGTACGGACGGAAAAGAAACGCCCCTCCGAAATCATGACCTCTCGTACCGCTTCCACATCCTTCGCCGCATCGGCGTCAAAGAAGCGTTGCACGACAGCAAGAACCATCTTCTCTTCAGACTGAGCCTCGCACAAGGGCGGGAACAAAAGAAGGATCAGGGCAAGACTTCCTGGGAGTTTTCTCAACCGGATCGACATTCTCAACATGGGCTCACCTCCGTTTCTGAGTCCTCGTATCCTATCTGATAAACTCCCCGAAGGCGCGCAGCCTATCTAGCGACGATGGTTGTCTCGAGGTCGGAATGACAAAGACGTCTGAGCCCGAACCGCCCTCCACGGGGGCCCCTCGAGGAAAGATCTTTTACGGCTGGTGGGTTGTTCTCTCGGCCGCGGTCGGGCTCTTCATGTGCTACGGCCCGGTGGTCACCTTCACGTTCGGCATTTTTTTCAATCAGCTCGCTGAGACGTTTCAATGGAGCCGCGGGGAGATCTCCGCCGCCTATTCCCTCGCCATGCTCAGCTACGGGGCCGCGCAGCCGTTCATTGGCCGACTGGTCGACCGACTCGGGGCGAGGAAAATCCTCTTGCCGGCGCTTTTGCTGTTCGGCCTCGCTTTTGGCTCCCTGTCTGCCTTGACGCCGAACCTCTGGCACTTGTACACCGTCTATGTAGTCATCGGGATCGTCGGGGGAGGGACGACCTCGATGCTCTATTTCAGTGTACTGAGCCGCTGGTTCAAGCGGAGGCGCGGCTTGGCGTTCGGTCTCGCTCTGAGCGGAAACGGATTGAGCGCTTTCTTCATGCCGTCTCTGGCCGATAGGCTCATCGCGAGCTTCGGTTGGCGCCAGGCCTACGTCATCATCGGACTCATGGTGATCTCGGTGACGATCCCCGTCGTGGCGATCTTGCTCAAGGAAACCCCCCAGGAGAAGGGTCTTCTACCGGACGGCGAGGCATCCGAAACGCCCGTCAGCGAGACCGGGAAGAAGGAGGAGGAGGGCATTCCGGCTGCGGAGGCTCGACTGAGCATCACCTTCTGGTTGATGGCCTCAGCTTTCTTACTCCTTGCGACGAGCGTCGTCGGGGTCATGACCCACCTCGTGCCGATGCTCACCGATCGCGGCGTATCGACCCGCGATGCCGCATTGACTGCGTCGGTCCTCGGCGGTGCGACCCTGGTAGGACGACTCACCGTGGGCTACCTCCTGGACCGGGTCTTCGCACCCTACTTGGGCGCCTCGCTGTTTGCGATCGCGGGCCTCGGAATATTTTTGCTATGGAGCGGAGCAGTTGGCACTCTCGCGTTTGCCGGCGCCTTTCTGGTCGGGATCGCGTCGAGCTCGGACAGCCTCATCCCTTATCTGGTAACCCAATACTTCGGTCTTCGATCGTTTGCCGAGATCTACGGTTACGTGGTGGCGGTGTACGTCGTGGGGTGGATGTGCGGTCCTCTTCTCATGGGATTGGGCTTCGACTATCTCGGCTCCTATCAATGGGTACTGGCAGGATATCTGGTCGCGTTGCTGACTTCGGCGGGTTTGATGCTGGTCCTTTCGTTCAAGGGAAGCCCTTTCGAAGGGCAAAAACCGCAAAAGTAGCTACCGGACATGGATTACGTTTCTCTCGGACGAACCGGGCTCAAGGTCTCACGACTCGGTCTCGGCTGCGCCAACTTCGGTGGGATCGGATCCGACCCCAGCTTCGCGGGCATGGGTGAGACAGAAGAGCAAGCTTTTGCCCTGATGGACCGCGCCGTAGAGACGGGAATCAACTTCCTGGACATCGCAAACGTTTATGGAGCGGGAAACAGCGAGTCGATCGTCGGACGCTGGCTCAAGTCCCAACCGGCATCGGTGAGAGACCAACTCCTCATCAGCACCAAAGCCTCGATGCCAGTCGGCGAAGGGCCGAACGATCGCGGTCTATCGCGGGGACACATCCTGCGGCAGGTCGACATCAGCCTTCGGCGACTTGGGGTCGAGCGACTGGATATGTTCGTCATTCACGGGCCGGACCCGAGCACTCCCCTCGAAGAGACGCTCGGCGTGCTGGACGACCTGGTTCACCAGGGCAAGATTCACTACATCGGTGCAAGCAACATCGAAGGGTGGCGCCTCACCCGGGCCTTGTGGATCAGTGACAAGTACGGACTGGTGCGATTCGATTGGGTGCAGAATGCTTACAACCTCCTTGACCGGATCCGAAATACCGAGGTGTTAGCGGTTTGCAAAGACCAGAATCTCGGCTTCACGCCCTACGGCCCGCTCGCAGGCGGTTGGCTGACGGGAAAGTATCGAGCCGGGAAGGCCTACCCGGAAGGTTCGCGAATGAGCCTCCGTCCGGAAGCGTACGCCGATCTGGTTCAGGAAAGGACCTTCCGCGCCGTCGCCGCGTTTACCAAAGCGGCCGAGACTCGCGGAACCGATCCCGCGACTCTCGCCACCGCCTGGGTTCTTTCCGAGCCATGCACGACCGCCGTCATCCTAGGTCCCAGAACGCCCGACCAGCTGGAGGCAGGCCGGCGCGCTCTCGAGCTTCCACTCTCCGGGAGCGAGCAGGACGCGCTCGCCCGTTGCTTCGACTAGATTGAAGGAGGTCACATGACGTCTCGCTCGAGTTTGCCGCTCTACTTTTCCTTGACCCTCGCAATTTTCTCAGGCTCGGCCGCGCTCTCTCGTCCTCCGGAGCGGGATCTCGAGTCGGCTGCGCGTCAAATCATCGCCGCCGCCAACACCAACGATCGCGCAATGGAAATACTGAAACATCTCACCGACGTCATCGGCCCTCGGCTCAGTGGCTCGCCTCAAGCAGCGGAAGCCGTCCGGTGGACCGCGGAGCGGATGAAGAAGGACGGATTCGAGAACGTCACGCTCCAGCCGGTGACGGTTCCGAAATGGGTGCGAGGTGTCGAGACCGGGGAGCTCTTGACTCCTAGCCGACAGAGATTGCCATTGACAGCGCTCGGAGGAAGCGTGGGCACACCGGAGGAGGGGATCACGGCCGAGATCATCGAAGTCTCCAATTTCGAAGAGCTCTCTCGGTTGGGCGAAGCGGTGAAGGGGAAGATCGTCTACTACCACACGCCGCTGAAGCCCGATGTCCATCCTCTTCAAGCTTACGGTGAGCAGATCCGCTACCGTAGCCGCGGCGCGGTAGAGGCGGCGAAACTCGGAGCGGCAGCATCCATGATTCGCTCCCTCGCAACTGGCAGCTTAGGTACACCGCACACCGGAGCGACGTACTACGTGGACGACGTGCCGCGCATCCCGCACGCTGCTTTGGCGACCGAGGCCGGCGACCTTCTCCACCGTCTGATCGCGACCGGGGAGAAACCTACCGTGCGATTGGTGATGACCTGTCGACCCGAGGGTGAGGTGGAATCTGCCAATGTGATCGGCGAGATTCGAGGACGGGAAAGACCGGACGAGATCGTCGTGGTCGGTGCGCATCTCGATTCCTGGGACCTCGGTACTGGAGCGTTCGACGACGCCGTCGGCTCCGCGATCGCCATGGAGACCCCACGGCTTCTCAAGGAGCTGGGGCTCGTGCCGCGCCGAACCATCCGGACGGTCTTGTTCATGGCCGAAGAGATCCGGGCACCGGGCGCAAAGCGCTATGCCGACATGCCCTCGGACGAGCTCAACCGCCACGTGGCCGCCATCGAGGCCGACGCCGGCGCCGACGATCCCGTTGGATTCCGCGTCAGCCAGCAAGGAAGGACGTTGGAACTCATTCGCCAGTGGGCTCAGCTTCTAGATCCGATTGGCGCGGTGTGGGTGGATTACGGTGGCCCAGGCGGACTACCACCCGAAGCATGGGCTCCGGACCTAGCTCCCTTGGAGGAGAAGGGAGTCCTGACGATTGCCCTACGAAACGACCCGAGTCGCTATTTCATCTTCCATCATAGCGATGGGGACACCTTCGATAAGGTGAACGCCGAATCCGTGAAACGCAACCTGGCGGCTATGGCGTTCATGGCCTACGCGGTGGCCGAAAGCGACGAGAGTTTTCGAGACGCCGTGTCGGAACGGTAACGACTCCGCGGCCTAACTTGTTACGTTCGATTACTCTGTCCAGACCGACGAGCTTCACGCCGGCCTCGAGTATGCCTTCATCACCCGATGGGCGCTGGTGGCGCTGCGGCTCGGTTGTCCCTCGTCAATACTCGTCCGTCTATGAAATCAAGGACTTACATCCCGCTTGAGTTCCGGGCCGAAGAAGGCGAAACTCCACCGCCATGCTCCGTGTTCTCATTTTCCTCGTCTCTCTTGGCGCCCGGGCGTTGCGGGTGATGTGTCGTCGTCGAGCCGACCTCGTGATCGAAATCCTCGCTCTACGTCAACAAGTGACGTCGCTGAAGAAAGAGCACCCCCGCCCACCGCTGGACGACGTCGACCGGGCATTCTGGGTCGCGCTTCGAGCCTCGTGGCCGGCGTGGGCGAGCCGCTTGGTCATCGTCAACGCCGACACCGTCGCGCGATGGCACCGAGATCGATTCCGGCGATACTGGGCGAAGATCTCGCGGCGACGCCATGCGGGACGACCTCGCATCGAGATAGAGATTCGCCATCTGATCCGGACGATGGCACAAGACGGCTGGGGCGCGCCGCGCATCCACGCCGAGCTCACAAAGCTCGGGTTCGTCGTGTCTGAGGTGACCGTGTCGCGGTATATGCTGCTCCGGCCGGCCGAGCCCGACCAGGTGAAGCGTTGGGTCGCGTTCTTGCGGAACCACAAAGACGAGGTCGCCGCAATGGATTTGTTCACCGTGCCCACCGCGTCGCTTCGATTGCTGGTCAGCTTCTTCGTCATCGAGCACGGCCGGCGACACATCGTTCACTTCAACGCCACATTCAATCCGACGGCGACGTGGGTGATGCAGCAGCTGCGTGAAGCGTTTCCTTACGACGCGGCGCCGAGATATCTCATCTTTAACCGCGATTCGATCTTTGGCGCTGCCGTGGTGGAGTTCATCAAGTCAATGGGAACGAGGTCAATCCGCACGTCCTTTCGAAGCCCTTGGCAGAACGGGACCGCCGAGCGTTGGATCCTGAGTTGTCGTCGCGAGCTGCTCGAGCACGTCGTGGTCTTCGGCGAACGACATCTCGTCCGGCTGGTGCGCGATTACATCAGCTATTACCATGAGGACCGTTGCCACTTGGGGCTCGTAAAAGACACGCCGAACGGGAGACCCGTCACGCCGCGACCGGCACCGGCGGCGGAAGTTGCCTCGCTGCCGAAGGTGGGTGGACTTCACCATCGGTACGAATGGCGGGAAGCTGCGTAAGGCATTTGCCTTCGCGAAAAACCTTGCGGACCGAGCCCGCGACGCAGGCGCCCTCTGGCTTTGAACCCGCTGGTCAACTGCTCGAGCCACCGTCGAGCCCGCTCTCGTCGTGATCGCCGCGCCGCACAGGCCTTACGTGTCGACCGGACCAATAATGACGAGGCACAACGC
The DNA here is from genome assembly GCA_965222425.1 of Candidatus Marinacidobacterales bacterium. Lineage (GTDB taxonomy): Bacteria > Acidobacteriota > Vicinamibacteria > Marinacidobacterales > DATDRI01 > CBDCNP01. The sequence goes on along the minus strand of CBDCTW010000018.1, from coordinate 672,202 downwards.
CGAAGCCCAAACGTCGGAGAGCACGCCTCGAGCTGGCGCCGAGTCACGAAGAGAGGAAGAAAACTGCACAATCACTGCACAGTTGGGTCGATCTAGGTTGGATCTCGACGAAAGGAAAGCAGCACAAGCCGTTGATCCTGCTGTGCTTTTGAATGGCGGGGCCGACGAGACTCGAACTCGCGACCTCCGGCGTGACAGGCCGGCGTTCTAGCCAACTGAACTACGACCCCGCACGGTCGTTGGCAGGCATTCCTGACGGGTTTTTCGGAACCCCGTCTGGGCAGCGAAGCAGAGTATAGCGGTCACCCCTTGGCTTGTCAATCTGAGGCAGCCTTCCGGGTGTGCGTCATAAATGTGGGGTGAGACTACCCGCAGCGGGCCTCCCAGAACTGCTCCCAGCGACGGCTGAGTTCGCAGCATCTGAGGGCGATGATGGCATTGGCACCGCGGACGGTCCAGCGCATTCCGGATTGCTTGAGCCGACGGCCGACGATGGTTTTGCATGCCGCCTCGACGACGCCGGAGCCGACGAACAAACCTTGTTCACGGAAGCGCTGGTAGCGCATCCGCTCCGTGTTGGTCTGGAAGTAAGCCGTTGCCTTTCTGAGCTCGTCCTTGACGAATTCGCTTTTGGGGCGCAAGCGAGCAAAGGTCGAGAGAAGCCCTTCAAGGTTGGCTTCATCAAGCAGTTGGATGGATGCCTCTGTCCACGCCTTGGCCTGGAGTGGTTCGTACAGCACCTTGGCAAGGTCTGAAACATGCTCGCGGGCATGGTAGAGGTCGAGGATCTCGGTGGCATCCGCAAAGTGCTCAGCCGCAAGATTCCAGATCCAGGGCGCACCATCTCCGATGACAATGACCTGTTCGGCAAAGCGCAGGCCCCGCCGGATGGCCTCGGTAAAGATTCGTTGGCCGAACTCTTCGGCGGTTTCGATGGCGCCGACGTAAGTGGTGGAGTCCGGATCACGAAGAGCAAAGCCCTCGTCGTCCAAGCTTGTCTGCGTGAACACGCAACCGAGCTTGGCCTCCCTGCTCTTCGCCATGCCCGAGTCGTCTTTGCCTTGCCGTCCTTGTGTCTCATGTGGGACCATGGGCACTCCGGTGCCGTCGATGGCGATGTACATCTTGGGCACCGGTTTGATCCGAACTATTTTTCCGGACAACACCAGCTTACGCTCCTTGCCAGCGATAGCCTCGACCTGTTGCCCAAGTCTTTCTGAGACCCGTTCCACCTCTTTCGTATTGACCACGATTCCAGCTAATAGTTCTAGATCTTGGCGCCCCTCGTCGAAGGGTTCCTTGCTGCCGACGCGTCCCATGAGGCGCCGCACGCCGGGAGAGAAGGAGGTTGCCACGATGTCCAGCTCACGGTCCCTGGGAATACTGCCCTGCTGGCAGTCTGGACAGTGGTAATAGGCCCTTCGAAGCTCGACCTTCGAGAGGACGGTCCGGAGCGTCTTGCTTCGGTGGTCCACGAACGTGGCCAGGTGACCCTTGCCGCAGTCGATCCGGTGACCTCGATACCCATCGTCCGCAGCGAGCAGCTTTTCCAGCAGGACACCACCCATCTCGTGCATCGAGTTCCGCACGGCCATCTCGGTTGCCTCGAGATCGACGCGGGCGGCTCGAGCGCTCCCGGGCACAACGCGTAAGAGCAAACGCTCTACTTCCCGTGCGAACTCCTCTTGGACGAGTTGCGTGAGGTTTTTTTTAACGCGGTCTTTTCCGAATCGGCTGCGGGCTCCTCGGGGCGCGCGTTGCAAATCCCCTCGTTGACTTGCAGCAGCTGCTGGGTGAGGAACCGGAAGCGCTTATAGGTCTCGACCTCCCGCTCGATCTTGGCGAGCCGCGGCCCGGGGCGGAGTTGCAAGGTTTTGGTCTTGCCCTCGACCTTGGTGGTGAAAGCGTAATAGGGACCGTGGCCAGGATGCTTGCGCTCGGAGCAACAACAACCGGACTTTCCACAGGAGCGGAAGACCTCTGTGATAGTGCCTCGACGCATGTCACCGAGCTCAGCGATCTGGCAAAGGATGGCTTCGCGCTGGGTCAGGAGTGGGGGAAGCAGGTCTGGCATGGGCGGTCCTCCCTCTGATAGTTACAATACTATCAGAACATCGCGCCTCACATGCACCCTTCCAAATCTACCTACTTTCATGACGCACACCCCAGCCTTCCCGCACCCCCCCAAAAACGCCAATTCGGTCCCCTATCAACAGGCTAAGCCTCATCGGCATAAAGCCCACAAAACCTCAAGTTTCGCTTGAAGTCTTCGCGATCGGTGTGATATTTTGTAACGTTTATATTAATGTTGAGACGATATGAGGCTGACTCGGAACCAAGTTGAGTTCATCGCCCACCGGATCGCCAAGGATCTTATCGAGAAGGGACGCATCGAATCGGACGACCCGGCGAAGCTAATCGCGGGGTTCGTCCAGCTCGTCACCCAAGAGCTCATGGTCGAGGACCAGTTGAACGATGAGGTCCGAGACATCCTGACCCAGCATGCCGAGGAGATGCGGCGTACGAACGTCGAGTACCGCGAGATGTTCAAGATGATCAAGAAGAAGCTCGCTCGAGAGAGGGACATTATCCTTTAAGGATCAACAGGATGCGGCTGTCGCACGGAAAAATAAACCACGTCACGAACCTTCTGATGGACCATCTGCGCACCAACCCCGAGGTGGAGTTCTTCAGCGATGATGGCGAAATCCGCATGGAAATCGTTCGTGTCATCAACGAAGAGCTGAAGGACGACGAGCTTATTGACATCGAAGCCAGGCGGAAGATCGAAAGCCAGCAGCGCGACATCCCCGAAGGCTGTGAGGAGTGGGACATCCTCTACCGCAGGTACTACGACGAGGAAATGACCAAGCGCCGCAAAGTGATTCCCTGACAGACTGACCCATCCTCAATCCAACCTCCACCACAGCAACAAGCCCGCCGAAAGGCACCCCAGAACTGTTACGTGCTCCCGGTTCTCGATTACTCTTCTCCAAGAGAACGCACGTGCTTGAACCGAGCTCGCTCTGCGGCCAGGCACTGGCACCAACAGAGGCACCTCGCGGGCATAGTCGGCGTACACGTCAGGATGGGCCTCGGTGAGCCGAGAGGCCTCGGCCTTCATGACGGGCAGGTAGACGCCGAGCAAGAACACCACGAGCAACAACCCAACTTCCCAGCGAGCGGTCGCCACGGCAAACCCGCCGCCGATTAAGAAGCTTCCCAGGTAAAGCGGATTGCGGGTCCGTTGGTAAGGGCCGCTACGTGTCAGCCCCTTCCACTTCACCAGATGCCCGGAGGCCCAGATTCGAATCGCTTCACCGACCGCGGCAAAGGTCAACCCGATGGCGAGAGAGGTCGGGGTAGACCGGGCGAGCCACACGGCCACCAAGCCCAGTACCCAGCCAAGCGGCACCCTCAGACGAACCAGCCGCCCTGAAAGTCTACTCATTGAGAAGTGCCACCCATTTTGCTAGAGGAGTCTATCACAGCAGCTATTGGGACGCTGAACAGCGTATCCACTTAGTTTTCAATGGTTTAAATATTAGTTAAATATACTAATATTATATTGCATTAATCTTATGTATTAGATTAATATATATTGACAATATACCAATAAGATATTATATTATCCATGGACATTGAAGAGGAGCGGGCCCCTAAGCCCGATCCCAAAATTCTGCTAAGGAGGAGATAAAGACATGACACTCGTTCGATGGAATCCCTGGAGGGGCTTTGGCTCGTTGGCTCGGACGTTCGATCGGAGCTTCGATCGCAGTGAGGATTTCTCCGGCATCTGGTCTCCGCCAGTCGACATTTTTGACAACGACAGCGAGATCGTGTTGAAGGCCGAGCTGCCTGGGCTCAAGAAGGAAGACATCGACATCAACGTCGAGGACAACCTTCTGACCTTGCGCGGCGAGCGAAAGCGCGAGAAGGAAGTTAACGATAAGGGCGTCTTCAGGTCCGAAAGAGTCTACGGCTCATTCAGCCGGTCCTTTACGTTGCCGACCACCGTGGCGGCGGGCAAGATCAACGCCAGCTACAAGGATGGCCTCTTGACCATCAGTCTGCCCAAGGCCGAAGAGGCCAAGCCGCGACAGATCGCTATCGAGGCTGCGTAAGTAGAGAACCCTTCGTTTTCTAGCGAAAGAGCTACCCTACGGTAGCTCTTTGTTTTTCTCGTTCAACCGATGGCGTACGGCTTCCATCACTTCGGGGACCGACATCGAGCGTAGACAGACCGTGTCGAACCCCGGGCAGCGCCTCTTGTAGCAAGGACTACAGGGTACCGATTTCCAAACCACCCTATCCCCTTCCCCAAAGGGACCGTTTCGCGCCGGATCGGTCGGGCCGAAAACTCCGACGACCGGAGCTCCAAGCGCACACGCGATGTGAAGCGGCCCCGTGTCGCCACCAACGAAAAGGCGCGCGCCCTCGAGATAAGGGATCATTTCTTTGAGCCTAGTTGCAGGAGCCCGCCGCGCCGAACCTGAAGACGACGCGACGATCCGTTCCGCCAAATCCTCCTCACCAGGACCCCACAGCACGAGACTGGGAAGATTCCATTCGCGTTGGATCTCCTCCGCCAGTTTCCCGTACCTCTCCGGGCTCCACCGTTTTGTCGCCCAACCCCCACCGGGATTGAGAGCCACGTAGCCGGTGACGCGGTAAGAAGCCAGTCCCTCTTCGGCGCGCCGGCGAATGTCTTGTGGTACTGCGATGGGAAAAATGCGCTCCGAAGTCTCAATCCCAACTGCACGAAGTAGATAAAGGTTTCTGTCGATGACGTGCCGCACGTCCTCCGGAGGCGAAAGGCGCTGGTTAGTAAAAACGCTTGCACCCGATTCCCGCAAATGCTCGCGGGCAAAACCGATCCGTCTCGGGCTCCGAGCAAGACGGCTCAAAACCCCGGACTTCAGCAACCCTTGGAAGTCGAAGACGCCGTCGTAGCGTCGCGCCCGCAATGCGCGCAGTCGTTCTCCGAATTCGCCCCAGGTCGCGGGAGAGTACAGTCGCCTTCTCCAAGCCAGCGTGTCGACTTCCAGCAAGCCGTCGAGGCAGGGGTTCCCGACCAAGATCTCTTTCGAACACGACTCCACGAGCCAGTCGATGTGGGCTTCGGGGAACGCCTGACGGAGCGCCGCCAGAGCAGGAAGCGTGTGAACGATGTCTCCGATCGAGCCAAGCCGAACGATGAGAAAGTTCACGGCTTCGAGAACCGTTCTCGCAAGAGTGAGATGAGATCTCGGGTCGAATGATCTTTCGGATCACCCACGATCTTGGTGCTACCTCCGATCCGCTTCATCTCCTCGCGCTCGGGGACGCTCTCTTCCGTGTAGTCGGTGCCCTTGCAATGGACATCCGGCCGGAGAGAATCGATGAGGGAGGCCACGGTTTCCTCTTCGAAGATCACCACCAAGTCTACCGCCTCCATGGCGGCAAGGAGCTCGGCGCGAGCATCGGCGTTGAGAATGGGACGCCCGAGGCCTTTGAGTTTTACCACCGAACGATCGTCGTTGATGGCCACGATGAGCAGGTCGCCTTCGGCCTTGGCACTTTCGAGATAACGTACGTGACCAACGTGGATAAGGTCGAAGCAGCCGTTGGCGAGAACGACCCGCTTTCCCGCAGCACGGGCTTCCGCTGCGAGGCGACTGGCCGTCTCGAGATCGACTCGCCGCCCCAACTCAGTCCTTTTTGTAGGTGCTTACGGCGGCCGCCAGCTCATCCCGAGAGACCGTCGCGGTCCCCCTCTTCATGACGACGATGCCCCCGGCGTAGTTGGCAAGCAGTGAGGCTTCATAGAAAGTGGCTCCCGCCCCAAGCGCCACGGTGAAGGTACTGATAACGGTATCGCCCGCTCCGGTTACGTCCGCAATCTCATCGGTGCCAAAGACCGAAATGAGTTTCGTCTGCCGGCGTGGCTCGAAGAGCATCATGCCTTTGCTTCCCCGCGTCATCAAGATCGCCTGACCCCGAAGGCGCCGAAGCATCTGGCGGCCGGACTGCTCGAGGGCTTCCGCGTCGTCACCGATGTTCAGGCCGAGCGCCGCCTCCACTTCCGGCTCGTTAGGTGTCGAGGCAGCAAAGCCAGGGTAGTCTAGAATATTGTAGCGCGAGTCGAGGATCGCCAACTTGCGAAGCGAGCTCGCCCGCGTCGTGAGCGAGCGCGCCATCTCCGGCGTGATGAGCCCGTATCCATAGTCGGAGACCATCACGACGTCCGCCCTCGGAAGGAGCTCCGCGATGGCGCGCTGAAGCTCGCGCCGGAACCTTCCTGCGGAGTTCACGTGACTCTCTCGGTCGATCCGCACAACTTGCTGCTTGGTCGAATGAACACCCCCGGCGAGGATGCGCGTCTTGGTCGGTGTCTGGTAACGAGGCTGGCTCAAGATCGCCGAAGTGTTTATGCGGGAGCGGCGGAAACCAGCGAGCAGCTCTTTCCCGGAAGCGTCCTTTCCCACCAGCCCCACTGTCATGGGCCGCCCACCCAAAGAAGCGATGTTGGCGACAGCGTTCGCTCCCCCACCCGGAACCACTTGCGTCCGATCGTGGCTCAAGATGAGAACGGGAGCCTCGCGGCTTACACGGGAGATACGGCCGTAGACGTACTCATCGGCAACCAGATCGACAACCGCCAGCACTTTGACTCGACCGAATCGATTGACGAGATCGAGGAGCCGCCCTCGCGTGGGTTCGTACTTCACGCGTTGGCCTCCGAGGACATGTCCGAAAATATGTTCATAAGGGCCGAGTAGAGATTGGGTGCCACCCAGTCGGGCTGGCGTGCCCAGCCACTTCGCTGATGCTCGTAGTATCCCTGGCCGAAGCCGGTGAGAACCAGGGCCGAGCGCGCTCCGACGCTCCAGCCCAACTCCAGATCGGAGTAGCTGTCGCCGATCACGACAGAGCGGGTCAGATCGACATCGAGATCGTGTTGCGCTCGATGCAGCATTCCGGGCTTCGGCTTGCGGCAGTCGCACTCGGCCTGCATCGGTCCGTGTGGACAGTAGTAGATACCGTCGAGGTGCACCCCGGCGGCGGCGAGCGTTTTCTCGAACCGCCCGTGAACTTCGCCCACCAGTTCTTCCGTGTAGAGTCCGCGCGCGACTCCCGACTGATTGGTTACGACGACGGCCAAATACTCCTCGCGGTTTATTAACCGAATCGCGTCCACCGTCCAAGGAAACAATCTAAACATGCTGAGGTGGTTGACGAAGCCTACCGGCTCATTGAGGGTACCGTCGCGATCCAGAAAAATCGCAGGCTTGCCGGGCTTACTAGTCATCGATACTGGAGAAGCTCCACCGACGCGCCGTAGACGTCGTCGACCCTGACTCGTTCCATGCACCGGTGGTCGATGGGGCACTCTTTGAGGAGGCAGGGGCTACACTCCACGTGCTGCCGTACGACCCGTGATTTCGGACCCAGTGGGCCGGTTTCGCGCTCATCGGTCGGACCAAAGACCGCGACCGTAGGTACGCCAAGGGCCGCCGCCACGTGCATCGGCCCCGAGTCATTGCTGATTAGAATAGACAGCGAGCCCACTAGTCCCATGAGCTCACCTAGCGAAGTTTTCCCCGCGAAGTTGACGGACGGCGTTTTCAGGTGAGCTCTAATCTCTTCCGCGATGCTTTGCTCGCCCGGCCCGCCCAGCACCACGATGCGAGCGTTGTGGGATGCTGCCAAGCGGTCTCCCACTTTGGCGTAGCGCTCAGGGATCCATCGCTTCGCTCCACTGTTGGTGGCCCCTGGGTGAATTCCAACCACCGCCTGCCCACGGTGGCCGTTGTGATTTCCCAAGAGCTCGGTGGCTTTGGCTCGCATCGGCTCGGTCAGATTTAGGTGCGTATCGGGCTGCTCGGTCTCGATGCCTAGATGGCGCAGCAGATCCAAATAGTAGTAAGCCTGGTGACGCCCGAAAGGTCTCGGTGCCGGAGGTACGGGCTTGGTCAGGAGAAGCCCACGACCATCGTGCGCGTACCCCCAACGCTCGGGGATCCTGGCCGCCCAAACGATCGCCGCCGCGCGAAAGGCATTCGGAAACAGCACCGCCAAATCGAACTTGGCTTCGCGAAGCATGCCAGCGGTTCTTAGCAAACCGCGGACGCCGCGTGACTTTTTCGGATCGTACTGCAGCATGCCATCCACCGCCTCACAACACTTGTAGAGATCTTCGACCCATGGCTTCGCAAGCACGGTGAGACGTGAATCGGGATAAGCGCGTCTCAAGCTCCGCAACGCGCCTAGCGACATGACGGCGTCCCCGATCCAGCTCGGTGCGTAGACGAGGATGGAGCTTTTCAACTCGCTGCCCCTTCTCGAATCGCCGCGCGCCCTGCCTCTCGTTCTTCCGGGGGCCTGGTCTTCCAACGCCGGTGCATCCAAAGCCAGTACTCCGGGTTCCGACGCACGTAGCCTTCCAAAACACTCACACACTGCTGCGTCAGATCCTGGATGACGCGACGGCGTTCAGGCCCCCGGTAGGAAACATAGGGGCTTGGATCGATCGGCGTTTCATATATCAAGCGATACCGACCGTCCGCCAGAGGCAATGGGAAAACTGGAACCAACGCGGCTCCGGACTTGACCGCGAGCCAGGCAACCACGGGCGTCGTCGCTGCCGGCCGGCCGAAGAAGTCGACAAAGATGGCGTCTTCGGTGGAGACGTTTTGATCGACGAGCACCGCAACGGTCTCACCGTCTTTCAGCATTCGAAGCATTCGGGCCAATGCCCTCTGCTTGTAGAGCACGGTATTCGAGGAAACGGTTCGGATCTCCTCGAGCCATCGGTTGTAATGAGGATTGTCTTGGAGCCGCGCCACCACCCCCATCGGTCCCATGCGGTAGGCGTGCGCGATGGCGTGAATCTCCCAATTGCCGAAGTGCGCCGCCACAAGAAGGACTCCCCTGCCCGCGGCTCGAGCGCGCTCGTAGTTTTCGAGTCCTTCGAACTCAACGATTTTTTCGATCTTGCGCTGGGACGGCTTTCCTAAGGCGAGAAGCTCGAAGAGCATGGCACCGAAGTGACGGAAGGTTCCGCGCGCGATTACATATTTGTCCTCCGCGGACTTCGTGGAATCGAACGCGGTGTTCAAGTTGTTGATGGTCACCGCTTGGTGCTTCTTGTCCAGGGAGAAAACGATGCTGCCGAGCGTCCTTCCGAGGGCCAAGCGGGACCGACGCGGAAGTGGCCGCATCGCGTAGCCCAAAGCAAGCGCGGCCAGGTACTCCGCGTGGTGGCGAAATCTAGTCATCTAAAAGGTTTATCCCGGGACCCTCCTGAGGCGGGGCCGCGGGACGCAGTGGAACCCCTTCACGCGCTATTGATATTACAACGAGAAAGCTAGGGGTGGAAGCATAACTTTATGGAGGACACGCCTTTACGCGGTGTCGTCAAGCAGGAAGTCGGGGCTTTCGAGCCCCGCCGTCGTATCTAGTAGAACTTCAAAGACTTCTGACTCGAGCACCCGTGTCTCTAACGTGGCTTGGTAGAGCGGCACCGCCGAATCCCTGACTGCCGCCATTTTCACGGCATCTTTCCCTGTCGTCACCACCGCCTTCGCACCGCTCGACTTGGCGCTTTCGAGGAGCTGCCTTACCTCGTCGGGCTGCCAGGCGTGATGATCCCGCTTCGTGCACGACCACACCACCCGTGCCCCGCACACTTCGACATCTTGCCGAAGGCGCTCGGGCCGGGCGATGGCTGCCAAAATGCCCACGTCCTGACCGCGGAGACTGTCGGGCGGGAGCGTCTTGTCTGGATCCGCGAGTGGGTGCAGCACAGAGATGCTGTTGATCGACCGAAAGATGGGCCGGTCGTAGCTGAGGGATCGCAGGACGCGAGATTCCAAGGATTTAGAAGGGCTCCCCTCTCTCCAACGCGTCCACACCAACGCTCCGGCTCTGTCCAGATTTGCGAACGGCTCGCGCAACCTCCCCGCCGGGAGCATACGGAGTGTCTCCACCGGCTCCTCGGCATCGATGCAGACAATGTCGAGATTGCGGGCAAGACGACGATGTTGGAATCCGTCGTCGAGGATAAAGACGTGCGGGCCTCGTTTGCGGCAAAGCTCCATCCCCACTTCGTAGCGATTGGCCCCGACGGCAACGGCGAGACCGGGAACCTGCTGCGCGAGCTCCATGGGTTCATCGCCCGCCTTGTCCACCCCAGCGAGAATGGACCGGCCGTCCGACACCACCACGTGGGTGGCACCTGAAGAAGCCCTCCCGTAACCCCTCGAGAGGACCGTGACCGGGCGGCCCTGGGAAAGAAAGTGGCGTGCGATATGGGCCACCAGCGGTGTCTTGCCGCTCCCGCCGACCGTGAGGTTGCCCACGCTTATCACCGCCGCGGGAAGCTTTCTCACCGCCAGAGCGTCTCGCTCGTATAGCCAGTTCCGCGCTCCCACGACCGCGCCATAGGCCCATGACATGGGAACGGTAGCGGGCAATGCCATCGTTTCCAAAAAGGATCCGCTCATGCCGCAGCGCCAACCGCCCGGCGAGCGCTCTCCATCGTTTTTCGACCCGCGCCTCGGTTCGCCTCCACGTGCTTACGAGCCCGCGCGCCCAAAGCACCGCGAAAAGTGTCGTCTTTCAGCAACCGCAACAACACGTCTCGCAGCTCATCACGTCCGTTTACTTGGAGCGCCGCGTCCGCTTCGAGAAAAGAGGACGCGATCTCCTGGAAGTTACTCATGTGCGGACCGAAGACGACCGGCTTTCCTTCCGCAGCGGGTTCGATGAGGTTATGGCCTCCCCATGTGGCGAGACTTCCGCCGATGAAAACCACGTCGGTCACGCGATAGAGGGAAGCGAGCTCGCCAAGCGTATCGAGCACCATGACGTTCGCATCGGTGTCGGGGCGAAAGAGCGAAGAGCGCCGGACAACATGGAGGCCGCGCGATTGCGTAAGCTCCACGACCTCATCGAACCGCTCCGGATGTCGAGGCGCGATGATCAAGAAGAGATGAGGATACTCCCCTCGCAGAGATTCAAACGTGTCGAGCAGAATCTCCTCTTCCGGCGCGAGCGTGCTCCCGGCGACCAGCACGACCCGGTTGGCCGGAATCAGCCGCGCTGCTTCGGAAGGAGGTCCTTGGGCAGGGACAGCCGCATCGAACTTGAGGCTTCCCGTGATGTGAACCTTTGCCGGATCGGCTCCCATATCGATGATGCGCTCTGCATAGCGAGCGTTCTGCATGCAGAAGGAGTCGACGGGCTTCAGAAAGCGGCGCAGAAACGGTCGAATGCAACGATAGCGACCGTAGGAGCGGTCGGAGATCCGGCCGTTGACCAACATCGTTGGCGCCCCCGCCTCGTGACAGGCCTTGAGCATGTGCGGCCAAATCTCGGTCTCGATGACCATCAACGCTCGAGGGCGAATCCGATTGACTGCTCGACGAACGGCGAAACGCCAGTCGAAGGGACAAAAGAACACACCATCCGCCTCTGGTAGCTGTCGATCGGCGACTTGTTTTCCAGTGAGTGTGGTCACCGACACGAAAACCGGTGTGTCGGGAAACGATTCGCGGATCAACGGGAGTAGAGCTCGCGTGGTGATCACCTCGCCAACCGAGACCGCGTGCACCCAAATAGAAAATTTCCCCTGGGGATTCAAGGAAGTCGGGAGGAAACCCAGTCGCTCTTTGAGTGACGGCCAGTATTTGCCCGTGACGAGACCGCGATAGAGGAAATACGGCAGGCTGAGCATTGCCCCTACCGTCAAGATCAGACTATAAAAAAGATACATAAAACGGCCGACTATATCGGGGTCCTCAAGGCCCTGTCAATTGAAGCCTTTTCGACCAACTTTGACAGCCCCAGAGCTTCAATCTTATACTCTGCCCCTCTACTCGCATATCTGAAGGAGTGATCGATGGCAATCAAGGTTGGGATCAACGGGTTCGGACGCATCGGCAGGAATATCCTCCGCGCCACGCTGGACGACAAGGACATCGAGTACCTCGCGGTCAACGACATCACCGATGCCGGCACGTTGGCCTACCTGTTGAAGTACGACTCGGTGCTCGGGAACCTGGAAACGGACGTGAAGGCGGAAGGCGATGAGATCCAAGTCGGCTCTAGGCGGCTGAAGGTCTTGAAAGTGAGGGATCCTGGCGAGCTACCTTGGAAGTCGCTGGGCGTCGACGTGGTCATCGAGTCGACCGGTCTCTTCACCAAGCGGGACGACGCGGCCAAACACCTGAGCGCCGGAGCCAAGAAGGTCATCATCACCGCTCCTGCCAAAGGCGAGGACATCACGGTCGTCATGGGCGTCAACCACGACAAGTACGCCCCGGATAAACATCACATCATCTCCAACGCATCCTGCACAACCAATTGTCTGGCCCCCATCGTGAAAGTGCTCAACGATCAGTTTGGGCTCACCAGCGGGATCATGACCACCATCCACTCCTATACCAACGATCAGCGTCTGCTCGACCTGCCGCACAAGGATATGAGGCGGGCTCGCGCCGCGGCTCTATCGATGATTCCCACCACGACCGGTGCCGCCATCGCCGTTACCCGTGTGCTTCCCGAGCTCAAGGGACGGCTCGACGGAATCTCAGTTCGCGTTCCGACACCGAATGTCTCGCTCACCGACCTCACGGCGGTTGTCGAGAAGACGATCACTGCCGACGAGGTCAATCAGGCTTTCGAGCAGGCTGCCGGCCGCGAGCTCAAGGGGGTCTTGCAGGTTGTCCATGAGCCCCTGGTATCGATCGACTTCAAGGGAAACCCGCACTCCTCGATCGTGGACGCGCCCTTTACAAAGGTCGTGGGCGACAACATGGTCAAGGTTCTTTCGTGGTACGACAACGAGTGGGGTTTTTCCTGCCGAGTGCGAGACCTGATCAAGTACATCTCGTCCAAGGGCTAAGGAAGGTGCCGAGCTACTGAGCGACCTCGGACAACACGTTTACCAGCACTTTGAGTGCATCGACCTCGGTGAAGATCCCGACCAGGTCGTTACCATTCACGACCGGAACGCCCTCGATCTTCTTGTCGACGAGAATCTGAACCGCATCTTTCAAATCCGACTCCGGCGTCACGGTGAACGGCTCCCGAGTCATGATACGGGAAATGGGAGTGTTGCTCAGCACCTCTTCGTACTCAGTCATGTCCACGCCAGAGAGAAGCGAGGGCGAGGCCTTTCGGGTGTCCCGGTCGGTCACGATGCCCACCAGGATGGTACCCTTGGTGACGGGGAGGTGGCGTATGTGATGTTGCCGCATCAACATAACCGCCTCTTTCATGCTGGCGTCTTCATGGACAGAGTACGGGTCTTTGGTCATGCAGTCGCCGACCTTCATTTTGCGACCCTCCAGGGCTGAATTTTGAGGGACCATCTCATTGTACCTGCAAAATCCTTCCCTGCCAAGGAGGTACAGACGCGCCCTTGAGCGGGGCCCGGCCCGGAGCTGACTATCTCGGGTCAAATAGGGCAACTTTAGCGCCACCAACGGCTTACGCCACCCATGCACACAGTTGGGGTCAGATCCAATTTTGTGCACGTGCACAAAATTGGATCTGACCCCGAACTGTTTCTGGAGGATCTGACGACTAGTGTAGGATTGGCCCCATCGAAGGAGGTCCGAAATGGTCCAGAGACGTCCCGTCGTTCTTTCCTCAAAGGCCTCGCCGGCAGTGCAGCGTTACTTCCGGCGGCGGCGACGGTCTTAGCTTGCCGATCGGTGAGAGTCAGTGCCATGGATGCAACCCGCCATCCGTTTTCACGATACTCCAATCTTGCCGCGGCGAGCATGCTCCAGAGACGGAAGTCGGTAACGAATGTCCTTTAGGAGATCGAAATCGATATCACAGACGAGCGTGCTCTCTTTGTCTTGACACTGGCCCAAAACCTGTCCCCAGGGATCGACGATCATCGTCCGCCCGAAGCTGGCACGGCGTTCATTGTGCTGACCGAATTGAGCAGGGGCTACGACGTAACACTGATTTTCAATGGCTCGCGCGCGAAGCAGTGTTTCCCAGTGGTCTTTACCCGTCGGAACGGTGAATGCGGAGGGGACGAAAAGAATCTCCGCCCCTCGGAGCGCCAGTGCCCGATAGAGCTCGGGGAATCTAAGGTCGTAACAGATTGTTAGCCCCACGACGTGGTTGAATACCTCGACGGTCACAATGGATTTCCCGGCTTCGACGTAGCTAGACTCCTTGAAGTTGTGCCGCTTGTCGACGCTCACGTCGAACAGGTGCATCTTGTCGTAACGGGCCACCAAATCCCCTTCCGGGTTATGGACCAGACAGGTGTTGGTAACTTTGGATCGGCTTTCCGTCCTGAGCGATACGCTGCCCCCGACCACGTGCACACGATGCTCTGCCGCGAAGACTCTTAGGAACTGCACGCTCGGGCCCGAATCGTTCTCGGCAACACGAACCTGTTGGCCCTCGTCACCGATAAACGAGAAATTCTCGGGAAGCGCCACCACCTGGGCGCCGGCTAGAACGGCTTCCTCCATCAAGCCCCTCGCCTTCTCGATATTCGCCTCCCGATTATCGGTGGAGCACATTTGGATAGCGGCGACACGCATGACTAGAGTTTACTCCCAATCCATACCGCCTCGAAGAGGCGTTTTCCAGCATCCTTGGGTTTGTCGGGCTCGAAGTCGATGAAGGAGAACGTGCCGTCCCCACCGAAGCCGGTCGTAATGTCGATGCCCCGGGCCCCTTGTGAAGAAGCTTGGAAGTAGTGGATGTTGTCCTGCGTGGTTGAAAGCCTGTTCACGCGCCCAGGAATGAGAATCTCGTTATGCGTCTCCCTTAGGAGGAAGCTTGCGCGCGATCCCGAATTGTACGCGGGGGCCTCGCCTTCGATCTCGAAGTTGCGAATCCGCGCTTCGCCTTCGACCGCCAGCGTGCAAACCGCAGTGTTGGGATGACAAAGGGCAGGAAGAATAGCGCCCGGCTCCATTCGCCACTGTAGGACGATGAAAGGAGTCCCGCGGTGACTCAACCCAAACTCCACCTTGGGTTCGAGGTTTCCGAAAACACCCAGCTGGTCGTTCGGAATCTCCGTTAACCTGGCCGCGAACGACGCGACCTGATAAAGGTAGGCGTCCTCGTTCAAGTCTTCGGATTCGTAAAGCTCGTTAGCCGCCGGCACACATTCCGCAATAAACTCCTCCCAAGTGAGCCCCTTGCCATCCTCGCCGGGTTGGCCGGGCGTCGACTCTCCCCGTGCGGTCCCGCGTCCCAAGAGGAGTCCCGCTGCGGCAACTGGCAACCAGAAGAGTCGCCGACGCTCGACAATCACGCCTGGAGACAATTCCTCTGCGTTGCTTCCTAACGAGACGCTAGGTATCCAAGTCATTAGAGCATCCCCTTTCTGTCCGGCACCTCCCGCCCTTGTCTCGGAGGTTACATCACGCGGGACTACAAATCGAGCTGCGGATCGGGGTATGGTACCCGCGGTGAGCGATTTTGAAAAGTTGGGCGCATTTTACCTGGGGCGCCGCTACGATGTAGAGGCAAAGGCTTCGAGCGACGAGCCACTACTCCCATTACTATACGACGCCAAGGATCTAACGACCCACGGCCTAGTCGTAGGCATGACCGGCAGCGGCAAGACCGGGCTATCGGTGGTGCTCCTCGAAGAAGCTGCGATCGACGGCATCCCCGCGCTCATCATCGACCCCAAGGGCGAAATGGGTAATCTGTTGCTCAGCTTCCCGAGGCTCCAGCCTTCCGACTCCAGACCTTGGATAGACGAAAGCGAAGCCAGCCGCAGCTGCCTGCCATCGCTATGCAAGTCAAGAACTACGCCCGCTGGAGCAAGTCGCTTCGCAACTACTTCTACCAAAACCGCACGCTTAGCTTGTGGAAGAGCCCCGAGCTCCGAAAGGTCTCGCGGCTCGGCGAGGACCAGCCCGCGTTTCGCACGCGACTAACGCAGGCCCTCCGGGAGAAGAGAGACAAGGAAATCGAGAAGCTCCGGAAGCGCTACGCCCCCAAGCTCGCTCGGCTTCAGGAGAGGATCCGCAAGGCCGAAGAACGCGTGGAGAGAGAGAAGGGGCAATACAACGAACGGAAATACCAGGCTGCGATCTCTTTCGGCGCGACACTACTTGGGGCTCTCCTCGGGCGCAAAGTGACGAGCACCGGTAACGTAGGCCGCGCCACGACTGCGGCTCGCTCCGCGGGCCGAGCGGCACGAAAAAAAGGCGACATCTCCCGGGCGGAAAGAGAAGTCGAGCGCCAACAGATGAAACTGCAGGAGATGGAGGAAGACTTCGAGGAAGAGGTCGAGCTTCTTCGTGAGCTTCCCGACCCCGCGGCGCTAGAGTTAGAAGAGATTCCGATACGACCCCGGAAGTCGGATATTGCCGTCAGCCAACTCGCCCTGGCTTGGTCCCCTTGGGAGCAAACCGAGGACGGCGTACTCGAGCCGATTTAGCGAGCGAGTCTACTTCTTGAGCCATTGGAAGACCTCGAGCGTGTATCCCTCGGGGTCGTTGAATCCGAAGGCGCGCACATTGACCTTGGTACTGTCCTTGGGTGGATTCGGGAGATCGACGCCCTGCTTCTTCAAGTAGGCGTACCAAGCGTCGGCGTCGTCGACGATGAGACTCACCATCACCGGCTTGTCCTTCGACGGACGGTGCGTTCCTCCGGTAGCGCTCACCAGTCCTACCGACGAGCCAGGTGAGACCTCGTAGATCTTCACCCAATCGAGGTCGGTCGTGGCTTTCAGACCAAGGGTCTGGCCATAGAACTGGCCCGCCCGCTCGAGGTCCTCGTAGTAGAGAAAAGTGACTTGCCCCGAAACCGGCGGAGCCTCACCCGAAAACGACGGCACGGCCGCCATCAAGATACACACGATCGCTAGGATTAGGGTTACGACAAGAATCTTCACTGTGTCTACTCCTTAGAAAGTTTGGCCGAGGAGCGCCTGGAGCTTCTCCCGGTAACTGCGGCTCAAATTCAGGCGCGCGCCGTCCTGTAATATCACGATGTAGTCCCCATGAAAAGCGGGTCGCATCTCTTTGAGCCGATCTACTTGGACAATCGCAGAGCGATGAATGCGAACGAATTTTTCAGGATCCAAACGTGCCTCGAGACCGCCCATAGTCTCCCGCATGAGGTGAGTGATCGATCCAACATGAAGCTGGACGTAATTTCCCGCCGCTTCGACCCAGTCGATCTCGTCGGCCCGTAAGAAGAACACACGGCCTGCCGACTTGATGACGAAGCGCTCCGGACGTTTGGGCTCTTCCTTGATGTCTTTCAGCAACGCGAGAAGTCTGTCGCCCAATTTTCCCCGTTCCCCGACTTGGGCCCGTGCCCGTTCGAGCGCCTTGTGGAACCGCTCTCGGTCGAAGGGCTTCAGCAAATAGTCCAGCGCGTGCACATCGAACGCGCGGAGGGCGTAGCGATCGTAAGCGGTGACGAACACGACCGCCGGCACCCGCTCCGGGCCGACAGCTTCCAGTACCGCGAAACCGTCCATCTCCGGCATCTGGACGTCCAAGAACAAGAGCTCGGAATTCTTCCCTTGAATAGCAGAAACCGCCTCTTTACCGTCCGCGCACTCCCCGATCAGCTCGATGTCGGGCTCGTCGCGAAGAAGCGTTCGGATCCGCTCTCGAGCCAGCGGCTCGTCGTCGACAATGAGGGTGCGCATACAGAGGCGCATAATATAAAGTAAGGCGGGAATCGGCCAGCGGAGCCCTTAACCCGCGGCCATGAAGTCATGAAGAAGCTAGTACTCATCCGACACGGTCAAAGCACCTGGAACCTGGAAAACCGCTTCACCGGCTGGACGGATGTCGGATTGACAGAGAATGGAACCCAGGAGGCGATCGAGGCCGGTCGGGTCTTGCAGGACGAGGGCTACGTTTTCGACGTCGCCTATACATCTCTGCTGAAGCGGGCCATCAAGACGTTGTGGCTGTGCCTGGAAGAGATGGACCTCATGTGGATCCCGGTGCACCGCAGCTGGCGGCTCAACGAGCGTCACTACGGAGCACTTCAGGGTCTCAATAAGGCGGAGACCGCCGAAAAGCACGGGATCGAGCAGACCAATGTGTGGCGCCGCAGCTACGACGTGCCTCCGCCGGCCCTCACTCCTGACGATGAGCGCTACCCGGGTAAAGATCCTCGGTACGCCGATCTCTCATCCGATGAGCTCCCCTTGACTGAATGCCTCAAGGATACGGTCGAGCGGTTTCTTCCCTACTGGCACGAGACGATTGCACCGAGCGTACGGGCCGGCCAGCGGGTCGTGATCTCCGCACACGGCAACAGCATTCGTGCCCTGGTGAAGTATCTCGACCAGATCTCGGATGAAGAGATCGCCGGACTCAACATTCCCACCGGCATCCCTCTCGTTTACGAGCTAGAAGACGACTTGACGGCGATCCGAAGTTTCTACCTCGGAGATCCAGAAGCGGTGAAACGAGCCACTCAAGCGGTGGCCGGTCAGTTGAAACAGAAGAGGTGAACCCTCACTCCCGCTATTCCCAGTTATTCCCCGTTTATTCTTGGACAAGTGGGATCGCGAGGTTCACCGCCAGCCCTCCTCCCGCCGCCTCGGAGAGCTCGAATCGGTGGCGAGCGCCATAGAGCTGCTCGAGACGGGCGCGAGTATTCGCCAGCCCTATCCCTCCAATCCCCTCGCTCCCGTCATCCCCAGCAGGGAGACCCGGGCCGTTGTCTCGAATCTCGAGGTCGAGCATGCCGTTGTCGCGTCGTACCTCGATCTCGATCCGACCTCCTGCCGCCCGTGACGCGATGCCGTGACGGATCGCGTTTTCCACCAGCGGCGCAAAATCAGATTCGGCACGCGGGCATCGAGTAACTCTGGGTCGACGCTGATCTCAACGGCCAAGCGATCGCCGAATCGGACTTTCTCGATCTCGACGTAGCGATCGAGAAACTCGAGCTCTTGTTTCAGAGAGACCTCTTGCACACCGACGCTCTCGAACGAGTGCCGGAGCAGATCGCTCAGCCGAGTGAGCATACGCTCCGCGGCCTCGACGTCTCGATGCATCAGCGTGGAGATTGCGTGGAGTGTGTTGAACAAGAAATGTAGGTGGAGCTGCATCTTCAGGACTTGGAGCTGGGCCTCCGCTAAGCGAGTCTCGAGCTGAGAAGCTCGGAGCTCCCTCTCCCGATACTTGCGGTAGTAATCGACGGCTAAGCTGACTCCGAGAATTGCCCAATACGTGAGCACGTTCGAATGGAGCTCGTATGCGGAGGGAGACCGGTATATCCAGGCCGGTGACACGAGGGAGGAGCCACGCGTCCATGCCGACTTTGACGAGCGAGAAGAGGATGCTCGCCGGTAGATGGACGACGAACGCGCGTACCCAGTTTTAGCGCTGAAGCGGGATGCGCCCGCCGAGCCAGAAGATGGCAGGCGCTATTACGCCCCACCCGTACCACTTGGTTAGAGACATGGGAAGAGGCAGACGCCAGTCGAAATCTTCCCCCCGGTACGAGTAAATAAGGATGCCGCGGCTCGCGAAGAAGAGGCCCATGAGTGTCCAGCCGCTTAGGAAGAGCACCCAGCGTGCCCAACGTCGGTTCAGCATCGGCGTATCATCCCTTCTCTGGAACAACTTATAGCCCATACCGTCCGCAGCCCGAAACGACCCGGGACGAAGCGGACTATTTGGGGGACTGGTGAACCGTCCGGGCGCTCCGGTAGCGTTGGCCGCTGCTTTAGGTTATGAATAAGGCGGCCGGCGGGCGCACATGATTACTTCACATACCGACGTTATCGGAAGCCTCCTTCGCCCACCGGAGCTTCTACAAGCACGCGAGGATCTCGCCGCGAGCCGCATTAGCCTATCGAGCTTCAGAGATATTGAAGACCGAGCGGTGGACGCGGCGATCAAGCTTCAGGAAAAGGTAGGACTCGACGTCGTCACCGATGGCGAGTTGCGAAGGCTTTCCTTTCAAAGCCAGATGACCGACGCGGTTGAGGGTTTCGCCAAGCACGATATCGATGTCTTCCTCTGGGGTAAGTGGCACAGCCAGGAGCTCGGTGACTGGTCCGTCGACCGTCCAGCCACTATTGGTGTCGTCTCGACGCTGAAACGCCGACGCCATCTATCCACCGATGAGTTCACCTACCTCCGGGCCCGTACCACCCGCATCCCGAAACTTACACTTCCCAGCCCAACGCTATTCACGAACTTTTGGTCCGAGCAATCTGCGCAAGCCTACGCGAGCATAGACGCATTCCTAGAGGACGTCGTCAAGATACTGCACGAAGAAGTCGTCGAACTGGTACGATTGGGAGCGACTTACATTCAGCTCGACGCCCCACACTACACGCAGCTGCTCGACCCAAGAACGCGGCCTTTCTATGAGGAGCGTGGCGGAGGTCTAGAGAACTGGATCGCTCAAGGCGTCGAGCTCGAGAACGCCGTGATAGGCGATTTTGCGGACGTCACGTTCGGGTTTCACCTTTGAAGAGGTAACCAGAACAGCCGGTGGCTGTCGCAAGGTGACTATGAGCCCATTGCGAAGCAACTTTTCGGCTCCATCCGAGCGCAGCGACTTCTTCTAGAGTATGACGATGAGCGCTCCGGCTCCTTCGCAGCCTTGAGGCACGTTCCCGACGACAAGATGGTGGTGCTCGGTCTCGTCAATACCAAGCTCCCGACACGACCTGCAAGGCCTGCAAAGCCTGCAAGGAAAGACCAGGAAGATCTCCTAGCCCGCATTCGCGAAGCCAGTGAGTTTGTGCCCGCCGAGCGGCTCGCGATCTCACCGCAATGCGGATTCTCGACGTCTATCGTGGGGAACCGCATCTCGGTGGACGATCAGAAATCAAAACTAAGGCTCGTTGTCGATACCGCGACGAGTTTTTGGCGATAGCCGTGACATCGAGATGTCTCTTCCTCCTGCTCCTTGCCTTCGGTTCGATTTCCGGAGCCACTCAGAAAACACCCGCGCTCGATCTCGTGCTGGCGGGAGGCCGGGTGATGGATCCCGAATCAGGGCTCGACGCGATTCGCTACCTCGGTCTTCATGATAGAAAGATCGCTGCGATTTCCGCTCAGCCACTCCGAGGCGCCGAGGTCGTGGACGTTCGCGGGTTGGTGGTGGCGCCTGGATTCATCGATCTGCATGCCCACGGCCAAAACATCGAGAGCAACCGATTCCAAACAATGGATGGCGTGACCACGGCACTGGAGATGGAAGGTGGAGCCTTTCCGGTGTCGGAATGGTACCAGGCGCGGGAAGGGCAGGCCTTGCTCCATTACGGCGCGACCGTCAGTCACAGCGAGGCGCGGGCGAGGGTTTTGCCTGGCCGCTCCGAAAAAGGTGAGGACCTCTCGTACCGAACTGCGACCTCGGACGAGATCGACGAGATCGGAAGCCTGATCCGACGGGGCCTGGACGAGGGCGCTCTTGGTGTGGGCTACGGAATTCAGTACACCCCGGCAGCGAGTCGTGGAGAAATCATTCGCATGTTTCAGGTGGCTCAAAACCATGGCGTGACGAACTTCGTTCACATCCGTTACGGCGGTGCGGTGGAGCCGGGAAGCAGTATCGAAGCGGTCCAGGAGATGATCGCGAACGCTGCGTCGCTCGACGCTTCGGTTCATATCGTTCACATCGGGAGCAGCGGTCTTCGCCAAGTGCCGATCGTGCTCGACATGATCGAGGGAGCACGAAGTCACGGCATCGATGTCACCACTGAGGTTTACCCTTATACGGCGGTTTCGACGGCCATCGAATCGGCCATCTTCAATGACGGTTGGCGAGAACGATTCGAAGCCGATTTCGGAGACATCGAGTGGGTTGCGACCGGCGAACGGCTGGACGAGGAGAGCTTCAAGCTCTACCGGAAACAGGGTGGAATGATCATCGGCCATATCATTCCCGAGGAGATGGTCGACCTGGCGGTTGGTCATCCCTTGGTGATGGTCGCGAGCGATGGTGTGCCCTTCGTCAACGGCCGAGCTCACCCGCGGGGCGCCGGCACGTTCGCTCGCATACTCGGGCGCTACGTCCGGACCAGGAAAACCTTAACCCTCATGGAGGCCCTGCGGAAGATGAGCCTCATGCCGGCGCGGCGTCTGGAAGGTTCGGTGCCCGGGTTCAATAACAAGGGCCGGATCCGTGTGGGGGCAGACGCCGACCTCGCGATCTTCGACCTCGAACGCGTCATCGATCGAGCGACGTTCGAAAAACCCGCGCAGTACTCTGAGGGGTTCGTGCACGTGTTGGTGGGGGGAGTGTTCGTTGTACGCGATTCCGAGCTCGTGGACGGAGTCACTCCAGGCCGCGTAATTAGACGGATACAATAGAGCGATGCGCATCTGCTCCTTCCTGCCCTCGGCCACCGAGATCCTCTATGCCTTGGGGCTCGGTGATTCGGTCGCCGGCGTCACGTTCGAGTGCGACTACCCTCCCGAGGCTCGGGAAAAACCGGTGCTGGTCAACTCGAGCCTGTCTCATGAAACGGACGCGGCTTCCATTGATCAGCAGGTGAGCGCCGCCGCTGCGCGAGGCGAGAGTCTTTATCGCATCGACGCCCAGGCTCTCAAGGGGATCGAACCGGACATCATCGTGACCCAGGAGCTCTGCCATGTGTGCGCCGTGACGCCGGGCGAGCTCGGCTCCGCGCTGACTAACTTGTCGCGTTCCCCGCACATGATCTCCCTCCATTCCCACAAGCTCGAAGGCGTATGGCAAGACATCATGACGGTGGCCGAAGCCACTGACCGCAGGGCGGCGGGTGAAGCCTTACTAAAAGAGATTGAAGGACGGCTAGCCGCAGTCGACCAAGCAGTGGGGGCCGTCACCGAGCGCCCGCGTGTTCTCTGCATCGAATGGCTCGACCCGCCTTTCATCGCCGGACACTGGGTGCCAGAGATGGTCAGCCTGGCCGGCGGAACAGACGTCGTCGGCCAACCCGGCGAACGTTCGGTACGGTCGACCTGGGAGGAGCTGCTCGAAACAAAGCCGGATGTGATCGTCGTGATGCCCTGTGGCCACGGTCTCGAGCAGACAGTGAAGGAATTCCGATCGACCCGACTTCCTGGAAGCTGGAAATCCATGCCCGCCGTCCACAAGGGCCAGGTCTACGCCGTGGACGCCAACAGCTACTTTTCCCGTCCAACCCCTAGGCTCGCAACGGGAGTCGAGATCCTGGCGCATCTCCTCCACCCGGACCTCGCCCCTAAACCCATCCCATATAGCGCTTTCGCTCCCCTCACCTGAGCCGTTACAAAAGGGTGGCGCCGGGTTCAGAGGGAGGTCTGACCCTGGGAATTCCGTCTCTTATTTGTGAGTCACCTCATGATGAACGTTCGTCCTTGAGCGTAAGCGGTAGACCCGACACCATGAGCACGACGCGCACGGCTTCCTGTGCAAGAAATTGGTTGGCGACGCCTTGTAAGTCTCGGAAGTGACGTCCGGAAGGATGATCCGGCACGATCCCGCTCCCCACTTCGTTGCTGACCGCGATGACTTCGCGCCCCTTGGCGACTGACGCCAATGACGACACCTCTTCGACCACGAGATTCTGGAGCTCCCTCGCCGAAAGCGATCGGTGCTCCCACGCGAGATTCGCAACCCAGGTGGTCACGCAGTCCAGAAGTATCGTGACCGAAGGCTCCGCCTCGCGCACCACACCGACGACCGCCAGTGGCTCTTCAATCGTTTTCCACTGTCCGGACTGTCCGGACTGTTCGGACCGTTTGGAGCGTTCGGCACGATGTCGGTCGATGCGACTACGCATCTCGGGATCGCCTTCGTCACGGGCCGTGGCGAGGAAAATAACGCTCCGGGAATCCACACAGAGGGACTGTGCGTAGCGGCTCTTGCCGCTCCTCGCACCTCCTAGAACAAGCGTCAACATTCCGGTCGGTGGTCGAACTTATCGAGCTCGACATTGAAAAATCGAACGACCGGTGCGTGCTCGTAGTAGTCGACCAGGCTTAACGCAGCGTAAGACTGATCCAGACGGAAGATGCTCGCCTTCGGCATCTCCAGCGCGTCACGGAGCAAGACGCGATTCACTCCACCATGAGTCACGATAGCCACCACTTGCCCTCGATGACGCAATCGCAAATCCGCCGCGGCGGAGAGCACGCGCGGTCGCGGCAGACCGGCGGTCCGTCGGCGAACATCTTCAAGCTCGCCTCGAACGTGCTCCGCCAATCGTTCGCCTTCCGCGACCCGCCCCACCGCACGACCAATCTCCGCTATGGACGAAAAAACGTCGTCGAGAGACTGACTGCCAACGACCAAGCTCCGGATGCCAAGTGCCTGTAGGTGGTCTTGGACGAACGGCGCTTGCGCGTCGGTCATGATCACGAGATCCGGCTCGAGCGATGCGACGCGCTCCAGACTGGTATTCTGCCAGCCCCCTACCTTCGGCAGGTCCTTTGCCTGAGGCGGATACTCGCAAGAGCTGGAAACGGCTACCACGCGGTCGAAGGCGCCGACGCCATAGAGAATCTCCGTGACGTTGGGCGAGAGTGAAATAATGGCTCGTGGGAACTTCGGCTCGACCCTGGCCTCGAGCTCCCCGGCGAGGAGGAGGATCAACCCGACCCACGCTGCGGTCCACTATATTCGAGGGTGCGACATTGTCTTCTTGCTCCGGTTCCGGTTAGAACTGGAAAGCCGCCCCAGCAACCGCGGTTCGACCTGGCGTGCGAAAACCGCTCTCGAAGTTCTCCCGGTCGAATAAATTCTCGACTTTGCCAAAGAAACGGACGCCCTTGGCCCCGACGAGCGGCTAGGTGTAGCTGGCACCTAAGTCTGCCTTCACAATGCCTCCGAAGCGGTAAGTCCGGCTCACGAACGTCACCGGATCGAAAACCGGCGCGAAGTAACCATCGGACGCGGTGAGCTCGAAGTTCACGTAAAGATCGCGAGCGAGATACTGCGTCGCTACCAGCGAAAACTGATGCTTCGGAATGACGAACGCCTGCGTAAGCGCCTCATCCCGTCCGGCAGGCGGTTCCGTGTCGGTGTAAGTGTAGGCGACGGTGAAGTGCAGGGACTCAGTCAGAGTCGTCGCAGAGCTCAGTTCCAGTCCCCTAGCGCTTCCGCCGTCGACTCCGCGGTAACCAAAAAAGCGCCCGAACGGATCGGTGGCCGGGTCAATGGCGCCGGTGAAATCGAAAATAATGACCTGCTTGAGACGGGTGTCGAAAAACGTTGCCGACAGGCTTACGCGCTGACGAAGAAACGCCTGGTCCACTCCGATATCGTAACCAAGCGAGCGCTCCGGCTTGAGCCGCGGATCCCCAAAGACCGAGTATCCAAACGTGCTGAAAAAAGTGCCGAAACGCTCGAACAGCGAGGGCGCGCGGTACCCATTTCCGACGTGTGCTCGCAGTTTGGTGCCCAAGCTCCGAAAGAAATAGGCCACCGATCCATCTCCGGTCAAGGCGCGCGGCGGATCTTCTACCTGCACGCCGCCGTAGGGCGCGTTCTCTAGCGGGGTGAAGATTGGGTCATCCAGTGAAAAAAACTGAGCGCGAAAAGCCCCGGAGATCTGTAGCGAGCCTTCAAGAAAACTCAGCTGATCTTGTATGAAAAACGTATTGCTGCTTTGCGTCACGTCCACCGAAGAGTTCTCTACTGGATTCGCCGGGAACGAGGAGTTGATGAAGGTTTCGCTCTCGAGCTCGTACCCGGCGGTGACGAAATTCCAGGACCCGAGCTCGAAATCAGCCAGTGCGTAGAAGGTGTGGATGCGGCCATCGAACTCCGACAGCGTCTCGCGGCTGGGCTCAAACGATACGCCTTGTGGTCCGTCCTTGAACGTGCGATCGCTTATCAAGCCGTGATAGGCCAGAGAGTAGCCAAAAGTCTCTGAAAACCTGTGCTCGAAGCTCACCGCAGTGGAGACGAACCGCGTGTCTCGAGTGTTGTCCGGATCGTTCGCGGACGAAATGAAATTCGCGTCGCCGAGATCGAGCTCCGAGGGCGGTACGCCATCCTCGAAGCGGTTCACCTCCGATGGCGACAGAGACACCGCCTCGATGATACCGGTGGCGGGAACTGCACCTATTAATTGAGGCGTCTCGTTGATCTTGGAGAACGCGTCCGCGATGTAGAGCCTTGCGGAAAGCGTCGCCGTGGCGGAGGGTCGCCATCGGATCTGCCCTTGCACGCTGGTGTTCTTCGCTTCGTCGTCACCGTCCAACCCCTCCCCGACGTTCAGGTGCGTAAGACCGATGCTATAGGTCACGCGGTCTTCATTGAACCCTCCCGCGATCCGCGCCCGCCCGCGCAAAAAGTCGAGCGAGCCACCCTCGAAAAGCAAGCTGCCCCGTGGAGGCCCACCACCCTCGGTGGTTACGATATTAATGACTCCACCGATCGCGTTGGTCCCATAGAGCGACGAGCCGGAGCCGCGCACCACTTCGATGCGTTCGAGATCGGTCACCACCAAACTGTTCATGAACGCGGAAGCATCCCCCTGGGTCGACGCAGCGTCTCGGAGTCGGAAGCCATCCAATAAGACCGCGGTGTCCTCGCTGCGCAGGCCCCGCATCTTGATGGAAACGAAAGCTCCCGGTCCACCCAACTGCTGGACACGTAAGCCGGGAACCGTGCGGAGGACCTCCGGGATCGAGAACTCATTGCGCGCATCGATCTCTTTCTCTTCCACTACGGTGATAGCCTTCGAGACCTGATCCACCGTCTGCGCGCTGCCGGACGCGGTAACCACGACGTTCTCCTGAAGGGCAGCCAACTTCAGCTTGAAGTCTACGGTCACAGAACCGCCGTTGGCCAAAGTAATGGCTTGCACTTCGGCGCGGGAAAACCCTGGCGCCTCCGCGTTGATCAAGTACTCTCCGGCGGCGAGACGTTCGAATCGATACTCACCCGACTCGTCAGTGCGCACGGAAAGCCGCACGCGGTTGTCGCGCGTGAAAAGAGATACCTTGCCGTGAGCGATCATCGCGCGCTGCGGATCCTGGACGCGCACCTTGATGGTGCCGACCGTTTGCTGTGTGGCGGATAGAGTTGCAACCCCTAGAGTCCAAAGAACGACTGCAAGTAAGAGCTTCGCCTCCATCAGTAGACCTCCCACTCTGACGCCCTTCGGACGTCGTTGAAGATCCGGACGAGCGGAGTGGGGTCTCGGCGGCAGGCTGGGAGAGTGAGGAGGCATATAGAAAAAGCTCCTCACTCTTCCAGGGAAGAAAGAACGAGGAGCTTGATGATTCCTGCCCTCGAAACCGGACTCTTCCCATCGAAGAGTGCCCCGACTTCTGGGCTCAGGCAGGTTTCCTGACTTGAGGATCGTCGCCGGCGGCGGCGGCCGGCTTTCCTGTCACAGTGGCGTGGGCCGTTGGGGCATTTCACCCCATTCCCTATTACCCCGCGTATCGGGCACCTGAGTCTGTTCGTATTCAGTTGTCGGCGGCAGTATAGATGATGACATCCTTGGCAAGCAAGAACTTCGTTCCGCGCTATACTTGCATTCGCGATTGGAGGGCGATCAGTCGCCCGGAGCCGTCGAGAGTAGTTCGGTCAGGAGGTGCTCAGTGGACAGAAGGGACTTCTTCAAGACAGCGGGACTAGGCCTCGTACTCCCCGCGTGGTTGGGACAAACGAAGGAAGGCATACCTATGGACTCCGCCCAAGAGGAAATCAAGAAGCTGGAGAAATCGGAAAAAGAGTGGCGCGAGCTCCTCGACGAGGATGCCTATCGAGTGCTCTTCAAAGACGGGACGGAACGAGCCTTCACAAGCCCCTTGGACAACGAGAAACGCAAGGGAACTTTCATCTGCGCCGCTTGCTACCTTGCTCTATTCAAGTCGGAAACCAAATTCGACAGCGGCACCGGCTGGCCGAGCTTCTCCCGCCCGATCGAGGGCCGCACCGGTACGAAGAGAGATTTCAAACTGGTCCTGCCGAGGACGGAATATCACTGCATTCGGTGTGGCGGCCATCAGGGTCACATATTCAATGACGGCCCCGCTCCGACCGGCCAAAGGTGGTGCAACAACGGCGTGGCGCTGAAGTTCGTTCCCGAGGGCGAAGAGCTTCCGCCGCTTCGGAAATGAAGTTTCGCCGCTCTCGTGAAGTTTGACGGCAAGCCTTCCGTGGGATCAAAAACTTCGCGTTATTCCCAAAGGAGCTGATGGAGACATTTCTCGAGAAATGTCTGGAGGCGGTGTGCGAGGCGGGACTCTACCGGAGATTCCGCATCGTGCACGGGCCTCAGGGGCCGTCGGTTCAGCTGGAAGATCCGGACACCGGGGAGCGCCGAGAGGTCTTGCTTCTCTGCTCCAACAACTACTTGGGCCTTGCCGCCGATCCACGTCTGCGCAGTGCCGCCGCCGAAGCGTCCCTCGAGCTGGGAACGAGCGCCGGCGCATCACGCCACGTCTCCGGCACGATGGCGTTGCATGAACGGCTCGAGCAACGTCTCGCACGCCTAACGGGCTGTGAGCGCGCCGTCGTCTTTAACACCGGGTACGTGGCCAACGTAGGCACGATTACCTCGCTCGTCGGTCCAACGGACGCCGTTTTCTCCGACGAGCTGAACCACGCTTCGATCATCGATGCCTGTCGTTTCTCTCGGGCCGATACGCACGTCTTCCGCCACCGGGACCTGAAGCATCTCGACCAGCTCCTCGGGGCGAGCACCGCCCGCAACAAGCTCATCGTGACGGACGGCCTATTCTCGATGGCCGGCGATCTGGCTCCCCTTCCGGATATCGTGGCCCTAGCTCGCCGCTACCGAGCTTGGACGATGGTCGATGAAGCCCACGCCATCGGGTGCCTCGGCCCCGGAGGAAGCGGCGCGATCGAGCACTTCGGTCTCACCGGACAGGTGGACGTCACCATGGGCACGATGGGGAAAGCCTTGGGAAGCTTTGGTGCGTTCGTCGCCGGCTCCGAAACGCTCATCGAGCATCTCGTCAACCGATCGCGCATGCTGATGTTCACGACCGCCCTTCCTCCGGCCGTGGCCGCGGCCTCTCTAGCCGCCCTGGATATTGTGGAGAACGAGCCCGAGCGACGCGGGGCACTCCGCCGAAACGCGGAGCGGCTGCGAGCGGGGTTTCGCGGTTTCGGACTCTCCACCCTCGAATCGGAGGCCCATATCGTTCCCGTCGTCATCGGCGACGCTGGTCGTACGATGACCTTCGCGCGCCGACTGCTGGAGGAAGGCATCCTTGTTCATGGTATCCGGCCTCCCACAGTGCCTCAGGGGACCAGCCGGTTGCGGGTAGCAGCGATGGCGACTCATTCGGCGGAGCAGATCACCGAGGCGCTGCAAGCCTTCCAAATCGCCCATCGCGACGTCGAGATGGGCTCGACCCCCTGATCGCTGATGGCCCGGTAGGAGCTTGCCCGGACGCTTTAGCCCAAACGTTGACAGCACTATAGATACGCCTTTATACTGCTGTGTTTTGCATTTATGAGGAAGCTTTCCATTAAAGAGCTGGACCTGATGGACCGTCGCGTTTTCATGCGAGTCGATTTCAATGTTCCTCTCGAGGACGGGAAGGTCGCAGACGACACACGGATCCGCGCAACGCTGCCGACCCTGCGGCATGCCTGCGGAGCCGGTGCGCGCCTGGTTCTCGGCTCGCACTTGGGCCGACCCAAAGGCAAACAGAACCCGGCTATGAGCCTAGCGCCGGTTGCGGGCCGGCTGTCCGAGCTTTTGGAAATGCCGGTTGGGTTTGCATCGCAGACTCCGGGTCCCGAATCGAAAGAGCAAGTCGACCGTCTTTCGGAGAGGATCGTGCTCCTCGAAAACTTGCGTTTCTCGCCCGGCGAGGAGAAAAACGCTCCGATGTTCGCGAGCGAACTGGCGGCCCTAGGGGAACTTTATGTAAACGACGCGTTCGGCACCGCGCACCGTGCGCACGCTTCAACGGTCGGGATGGTAAAGCATTTCCACAAGGCAGCCACCGGCTTCCTTATGGAGAAAGAGCTTCACTATCTCGACATGTGTCTGACATCGGCAGCCCGACCGTTCATCGCACTCCTGGGAGGGGCCAAGGTCTCGGACAAGATCGAAATCGTGAAGAACTTGCTCACCAAAGTCGACCGATTTCTTATTGGCGGAGGCATGGCCTACACCTTCCTGAGAGCCAAAGGTCTCGCCACCGGTAACTCTCTCGTCGAAGAAGACAAGATCGGACTGGCTGAGGAGTTGTTGAAGGAGTCGGGAGGCAAATTGGAGCTTCCGCGCGATCATGTGATGGCCGAGTCATTCGACGGCGCAACGTCGGTGAAGATCGTCCCAACCGGGGAGATTCCCGACGGATGGATGGGACTCGACATCGGTCCCGAAACGGTTCGCGTTTACAAGAAAATCCTCGGCGACGCGAAAATGATAGTCTGGAACGGTCCGATGGGAGTGTTCGAGAAAGCGCCCTTTGCGAAAGGGACTCTCGAAGTTGCCGAGGCGGTGGCATCGAGTGACGCAACGACCCTAGTTGGCGGCGGTGACTCCATTCTGGCTGTGCATCGCGCTGGTGTTACGGACCGCATCACACACATCTCTAGCGGAGGCGGCGCATCGTTGGAGTTCTTGGCTGGTCACAAGTTACCCGGTGTCGAGGTCTTGACCGATGCGTAGGCCGTTCATCGCGGGTAACTGGAAGATGCATATGACGACGTCCGAGGCATCGGGTCTGGCCTCCGAGTTGGTCGCAGCTTGCCAGGAGATCGATGGCGTCGATATCGCCGTGGCGCCACCGTTCACCGCGCTCGCCGCGGTCGGAAAGGCTTTCGCCGGAAGCTCGATCGGACTCGGCGCCCAGAACATGCATTGGGAGGATAAAGGAGCCTTCACGGGTGAGATCGCAACTGCCATGCTAACCGACGTCGGCTGTCGCTACGTCATCCTCGGTCATTCCGAGCGCCGACAGTTCTTCGGCGAGACCGACGAGAGTGTCAACCGCAAAGTCCTTGCGGCGTTCAAGCACAAGCTCATTCCGATCGTGTGTGTCGGAGAGTCCGAGGAAGAAAGAGATCGGGGCGTGACGTTTGTCGTCGTCGACCGCCAGGTGACCGGCGCACTGAAAGACGTGGCCGCGAGTCAGATGGCGAATGTGGTGGTAGCGTATGAACCCATCTGGGCCATTGGGACCGGACGCACCGCGACTCCCGCCCAAGCACAAGAAGTTCACCAGACGATTCGTGCCAAGTTGGCAAGGCTTTTCGGAAACGAGGCGGCCGCCGGCGTGCGCATACTCTACGGCGGCAGCGTCAAGCCCGATAACATCGATTCACTCATGGCCGAAGCAGACATCGACGGCGCCCTCGTAGGTGGGGCAAGCCTCAAGGTTGCTTCGTACGTGCGGATTTGCAGATTCGAGAGGAGTTAGAAAGGAACAACATGACCATCTTTCTCACTATTCTTCACGTTGTCGTCAGCTTGCTGCTCATCCTGGTTGTGCTCGCCCAGCAGGGCAAGGGCCAGGATCTGGCAAGTGCATTCGGTGGCGGCGGATCCTCGGCGGCCTTCGGCGCGCGGGGTGCGGCCACGTTCATGGCGAAGGTCACGACCGTCTGTGCGGTCCTGTTTATGTTGACCTCACTGGGGCTGTCGTATTTCAAGGGGGCTGTGTCCGGTGGGTCCGTCGTTCCATTGGACGCGCCTCCCGCGGAAACCGTGCCGATCGACGTTGGTCCCGGGGAAACACCTCCTCCCCGAATCCCCGGCGAACTTGAAGAAGGCGCCGTGTCACCCGAGGGCGAGGCGGAGCCAACAGAAGGATTCCCCGAAGGCGAAACGGAACAGCCGCCTGACTAGGAGTAAGGTTCCCTCTCCCCGTACGAGAGCTGGGCGTCAAAAAATGCCGTGCCTGACGTCAACGTGGCCAGACGCCGGGTGAGGGTTTTTCGCTCTGCTACAATGTGGGCCCTCCGGCACCCCGCTCGGGGCGACCGAAGACCCACCCGAGTTGCCGAAGTGGTGGAACTGGCAGACACGTGCGCTTGAGGGGCGTATGGGGCGACCCGTGGGGGTTCGAATCCCCCCTTCGGCACCATTTCTCCATCGTCTCTTTTGTCCCAATACCTTACAGCCACATGATCACGATTTGATCACGGAATGATCACGAGAATTCCGCTCGCGGATCGGGGATCGTAGCGACCGCAGGTTGTAGGGCTCGTCGTTGCCCGCCACCCCCACCTCTTCCACGATTCGAACTAGACTCGAACTCGCAGACCTCCGGCGTCACGGGCCGGGGAAAAGCGTCCAAGCGGTACAAAGGGAGGAAGAAGGAGCCTAAGGAATCAAGCAGTTAGACGCTCAGGTTCAGGCTCCTTGGGTACCCGTTAGGACCGCTTCACCGCACAATTACCGCACAGAAGCTGTCAACATGTACCTGTGCCTTAGTCGTGCTACTCCGAAGCTCGGATTCTCCGCGGTTGGAACGAGCGCCGCCCGCCCATGAGACGCGGTAGTGCTAAACCTGCGCATTCGCAGATTCATTTGAGATTCTCGGTAGCAGGATCCGTAAGATCGGTTATAGCTGGCCCTTGTTCGCGAGAGCGACGAATGCCTCAAGTGCCTTGATCTCAACACTCTCGCAATTCACAAGGTAGTCTCGTAATCCGCCTCGGGTGTAGTAATCACGGAGGGTCCATCCTTCACCGCCCAAAACAAGATACGCCTTGACAAAGCCTCCGGAAGGAATCGCCTCCGCCAGACATATCACCTCGAATGGCACCTTCTGTTCAGCCGTTCCCGATACTTGTTGCCACTTCAGCGAGATCAAGAATCGATTTTCGTCTCTCTCTGCGATTGCGTCAACGACGTGTCGCCCGCCACCAAGCCGCTGACCGACATGCTGTTGTGTATCGTACGCGTAGCCACCGCGCTCAAGAGCGGGAATAATCATCGCCTCAAGGACGGCTCCCGTACCCGTATCTCGGCGGCCCATTGAGCGCTAGAGGTTTCTCGTTGCGATAACCTCTTTCACCGGCTCTCGATCTCCGGTGCAAGAAATCCTTCGCGGCTCGTCAAATCCCCCAAGCTATTCTGGACGGACACCGGCCTCGCGGCCGATCTAGCTGGGTACCAGTCACCGAGAGAACTTTCACCGGACACGTTTGGTGGAGCCCTACTGGAGAATCTAGTTCTCACGCAATTGCTAGCCTGGAAGGAAACGATCTCCCCTGCCCCGAGATCTACTACTGGCGGACGCACGCCCAGCAAGAAGTGGACTTTGTACTCGAGTGGAATCGGCAGCTTCTGCCTCTCGAAATAAAGAAGACAGCGCGTCAGGTTGGCCGAGATCAAGTCGCTGGAGCTATTCCTCAAGAATATCCGAGACGAGCCCGATTCGGCATCGTATTCTATGGGGGTACCGAAGTTCTCAGGTTATCGGACCGAATCATCGCCGCTCCCATGGGCAATGCTCTCGGGGGCAGCCGGTAACCCGTTTATCCCAGCGAAGCTGTTCCGAGCAGGAATTCAGCGGCCACGATTGAGGAGTTGGTCGATCCGCATCACTGCCGCCTCCAATCGCTGGCCGCGTGAGCCACGGATCTCGGCATATGTCAGGCGGCGATCGACTAAGGCGCTACGGAACAATGCGTGCATCTCTTCACGCCGGTCGCCGCGATCGCGCTGCTCTCCGTCGGGGACCCAGGAGATGTCGATGCCGGTTAGAAGGTATAGGTCTGCGGCTCGTTTCTCGAAAGCCTCCTCGATCCAGCGTGGGCAATCGCCGTAGTAGTGGCGACTATAGACGACCGTGCTGAGTAGGTCGGTATCTTGAATACGCAGGCGGGAAGCGTCGGTGGCTTTCTCGTCCTCGAGGGAGATCTGGCCGCGGGCTATGGCCTCGACATCTTCGTACTCGGGAGCGGCGCCTTTGTCGATCACGAACTGGCGTGCGAACTCCGGCACCCAGACGGTCTCGTAGTGTACGGCAAGCTCCTCCGCGAGCGTCGTCTTACCGGTACATTCGGACCCGGTCACCACCACGCGGATCACGAAGCCAACTCCGGCGCCGCCTTCAATCTCGTGCGCCGCATCGACCGTCGCCACTCGGTGAAACCCATTGCGGAGAGAACAAGAAAGACGGTGTATAGTCCCGCCGTCAGGTAAAGATCCTTGTACAGGAACATGCCCACGTAGAAGACGTCGACGGCGAGCCACACCAGCCAGGATTCGAGTAGCTTTCGGGTCTGCATCCACTGCGCAGCGATGCTGAACGAGGTGAGCATCGAGTCCATGAACGGCAGCGACGCGTTGGTGAAGCGTGTCAGCGTTTGGCCCAGCAGCACCCCGCCGAGCGTCGCGACCACGACGAGCACCACCCGCGTCCGGCTAGAGGTCAGGGAGACCTCGAGCTCGCCGTGATCCTCACCGCCGTGCAACCACGCCCACCAGCCATAGACCGCGAACCCGAAGTACAAAGCCTGCAGCCCCATATCGGCGTACAGCCGCGCGGCGTAGAAGACCGCTGCGTACAGAGTGACGCAGACCATGGCGAGCGGCCAGCACCAAATGATCTGGCGCGCCGTCAGGTAGACGGCCACCAGTGTGAGGGCGGCGGCGACCAGCTCGAGAGAAAACACGAACGAGAAGTAGCGGACTTAGAAGCCGAGCGCCAACGAGACGACGAAGTTGCGAGTCGCCAAGGGATAGTAGAAGGGGATGCCGTCGAGCGTGTCCAAGCCGGTGCTGTCCCGAACGAGGAATTGATAGCTGTACCCGCTGGGAAACTGATCGCGATTATCGAGCAGGTTGTTGACGAACAGTGTGATGCGCGCGTTGGCTCCTTGCCACCATCGACCCAGGCTCTGCGAGGCACGCAAGTTCAAGTTGGTGAAAGATGGTGTCCGGAATCGGGAGAGCTCGGTGTTGTCGAGCTGAGATTCGGCCACGTAACGGCCCATGAGACCCATGCTGGTGTTGCGATTCGCCCATTCGACGCCGACATTGAACACAAGCTCGGGGGATAGCAACGGCCGGACGTTCTGGTAAGTGATCGGCTCGCTCCCGATCCACGTTCCCTGCTCGTCATAGACATCGTGGAACTGGGTCCATTCGCTGATGCGGTTGCGGCTCACGTTCAGGCTGTGTAGTACCGACCAGTTCGGAATCGGTATCCACTTGAGATCAATTTCGACGCCACGACGGTAAGAGCTATCGACATTACGCCTTAGCGGTAGGCCGATCTCGGACAGCTCACCGGTCAACGCGATCTCGTTCCGAAATTCCATCAGATAGACATTGGCCTGCAACGCCAGCCCGGACGTATTGAGATTGACGCCACCCTCGAAGTTCACCACGGATTCGGGTTTCACCGCTGCGAGGTCATGCCGAACGGTGGCGTTGTCCTCGCCCAGCAGAAGATCGAGACGCCCCGGCTCGCGTTGTGCCCTGCCGATGGAACCGTAGAGACTCAACCCCGGAGCGAGCATTTGCCGCACGCCGAACTTGGGGTCGAGAAAGGTCCAGTCGACCGAACCCAAATCGATATCGCCTTCGTACGAGAAACCGGCCCAGCGCCAGTGCAGGTCGCCGAACAGGATCGTTTGTCCGAACCGGTACTCCAGCTTGCCGAAGGCGTTCGCCGTCTCCTTGAAGCCAGTGTTCTTGTAAACCCGACCGCCGGCGTCGCTGTCGAGGAAATGGTCGCCGCTGAAGTCGTTGTAGTGCACACCCACAGTGGCTGACAGATTGTCGACGCTGGTGCTGAGCGTAACCATGCTGCCGAAGAACCCCTGGTCGATGCCGAATCGCAGCAGGTCGTTCTGCGCTACCGGATCGTCCCAGAGCTGGAACCATCCATCGGCGCCGTTGTAATAGAACGACGCGGTCAGCAATGTTTCACCGCCGAGGTCACGCATGTACTTGAGCTGTGCGAAGTCTTGGCCGAAGTTGTCGCGGTCCTCCTCGGTGAGCGGGTTGAAACGCCGGTTCTCGCTTAGGGTGTCCGGATCGACGGCGAGATAAGCGAGCTGCGACTTCTCGTCGCCCGAGAATGCAACCAGCGTCAACGACGATCGTTCTCCCTGCCAGCCCGCGTTCAGAAAGAGGGTGTTGTGCTCGGTACCGGAACGTTCGCGATAACCGTCGGTGTTGGCGTAGGAGAAACGTCCGGAGACGTAAAGCCCGTTGTCGAAGAGGCCGGACTCGTAGCCGATCGACGCGCGCGTCGTGTCGTAGGAGCCCAGTACCAACCGAGCCTCACCGCGGTGGTCTTGAGCCGGCGGTGAGCTCGCGAAATTCACCGAGCCGCCGAAAGCGGGCGAGCCGACCGACGAGGTGCCCACGCCTCGTTGAATCTGAATGCTGTCGATGGCGCTCAGGAAGTCGTGGAAATTGTTGAAGAACAGGGCGTGCTCCGCAGGGTCGTTGAGCGGGGCACCATCGAAGGTCATGCTGATGCGGGTCTGCTGGATCCCGCGCATGGTGAAGTACGAGTAGTTGGACCCGATGCCCGAGTCCGAGTACCAGTTCATCGACGGGGTGTGCTCCAGCAGCTCCGGAACATCCTGCCCGTAACTGAGTTTCTCGATCTCCTCGCGATCTATGTTGCGCTTGGTCACCGGAACTTCTTCTCCGGCTCGAATCCCGATTACCGTAATCGACTCCTCGACCGAGGTCACCCATTCGAGCCGGAGCTCGAGCTCGAGACTTTGAGCCGCAACTTTCACGCGGTGACGCAACAGCCGATAGGCGGGATGTGAAACGCGTAGCTCCCACTCGCCCGGTGGCAGCGATAGTTGGAATTTTCCATTCTCGTCGGTCGTGACAGGCTCCCGGCCATCGATGTCGATACGGGCCGCCGCGACCCCCTCGCCGGTGGGGGCGAGGACCACGCCCTGCACGGGAATCGGCGCCTGCGACGCCGCCTCTGGGGGGATCATCGCAATGAGCATCACCGTGAGAAGGAGTCGGTGGACTTGGGTAGCGAACATTGTCATTCTCCTTTGAAGATTGACGCCGGAGATGACCGACTCGTTCGAGATTGCCGCTCTTCCCAAGTGCTAGAAGAGCCAGCCGCCGTTCCCTACGCCGGTATCAACCGGATCAGGTTCGAGGGTTTGCTCTCAGGCCGAGCGGCCACCCCTAGGCGTATTGTCTGGTGCTAGCCTCTCGCTTTCGGCGCGACAAGTCAAGCGGTGTCGTGCGACGGAGTCCACTAAGGCTGCCGAGTGGCTAAAGGAAACAGCGGGGGCAACTTGGTCCGGACTGAGTGCGCGACTCTGCAAGAATAAGGATGCTGAGAAAAATAATTCACTTTTTGCTTGACAGCCTTTTCGAAGCGACATGAAAAAGATCGGAGGTGCCATCTGGAGTGGCTTGTACGCGCGATAAAGAAGCGACGGGCACGCTCGTTTGCTTGAATAGAACACTCGCGGCGTGTCGAGTCTGTTCTCGTTGCGCATATCGCCGAAGTGGATGACCGGAGGCTGTATGCTCGGGAGGCCTGTCCGTCCATGTTTTCTGGGTCTACGCGGATTCGTGTGGGTTGAAGACGGCATTTCTGGGTAATGGCGGAAGGAATGCCGCCACGATCTTCAGCTTGAGATATTCCTCGTCGCGATAGCCGTAGGCGCGTCGTTGCAGCACACGGATTTTGTTGTTGACCCCTTCAACTAGGAGGCGCAGACGTTCCATCTCGGCCACCGCCTTGTCCGGCATATCCCGGCACAGCTTGCCCACATGCGTCGCAAAACGCTAGGTGTAGCGCGAGTTGTTCGCCAGCCAGTCCAGGTGTTCTACATGCAAACCGCCGCACCCAGAACAGTTGACGCGCCAACGCTCGTATTCCAGAGAGATCCGCCAGCCTGCCAACGACAGGTCGCGGACCCGGCACACTTGCTTGTCATAGCGCCCCCGGCACCGTTGCCCACAGTAAGAGCAAACAGCTGTTTTTTTCGCCTCTTGAGCTGGATGACGCGGGCGTATCGGTCATCGAATACACCCTTCAATCCGGCACCAGCCACGAAACCTGGCAGCGCAAACAGCGAGCGGATCGACTGGGAATTTTTCACTCGGTTAGCCTATCCGAAAAATGGACCACTTTTCAGCACCTGATGAAGTCTGGATACCTTTTCCACACAATGAGTTACACTGTTTTCCGTCAGGACTTACCCACACGAATCCGCGTAGACCCTGTTTTCGTACGGCACCGACGTGTTGCACTTATCCGAAGCAGAAGCTTATCTAAGGATAGCCGCCGCACGGGGGTCGCGCCGATATCCGGCGTTGCTGACGATGCTCGACGATGGGCATCTTCACTTGAGCGGCATCGCGCTGCTGGCGCCACACCTTACCAACACCAATTGCGAAGCTCTCTTGGCTCGAGCAACCCACAAGACCAAGCGCGAGCTTCTGGTGCTGGTGGCGGAGATTGCGCCGAAGCCGGATGTCGCGCCCTCCATCCGGAAGCTTCCGAAGCCCCGACACAAGCCGGTAAGCGAATACCGTACGTCAGGCGCCGAAAGTACTCTGTTCGGAAAGAGTTCAGCCCTTGAACTTGAGCCCGCCCCGGCTCCCGAATCGGCCAACAGGCGTCCGGTCGTCGAGCCGCTGGCGCCTGCGCGGTACCGAGTTCAGTTCACCGCGAGCGCCGAGCTTCACGACAAGCTCCAACGGCTCGCGGCGCTCATGCCGGGTACCGACCTCGCTTCGATGCTCGAAGCGTCCGTAACGGAGAAACTCGAACGGCTCGAGGCCAAGCGCCTCGGCAAAGTCAAGAAACCGAGAAAGAGCCTCGAAGATGCCGACACGTCGCCGGGAGTGCGCGGAATCCCCGCGCCGGTGAAGCGCTTTGTGTGGGCGCGCGATCGGGGGCAATGCACGTTTGAGAGTAGCCACGCTAGACGATGTCCCGAGCGCCGAGGATTGCAGTTCCATCACGACGATCCCCACGGGCTCGGCGGCGATCGAAGTGCCGACAATGTCAGGCTCCTATGTCGCGTCCACAATCTCTACATGGCGGAGATGGACTACGGCAAAGACCAGACGGAGCGGTACCTCCGTCTGGCAAGCTATAGTTTTGCAACAGCGTTCAATGATGGCCAAAATCGTGAGCCGGGGCGTTCCGCCGACCGGGTCCGTGAACCGAAGCCGTCGTTTCCACTCTTTCCGGACAGAGTTCAAGAATCGCCGCCCGTTTGTGTTGCCAGTCCCCTACAGCTAGCTCGTTAGTGCCCGCAGGTCGAGCTTTCCGCCATGTATCGGCGGGCACCAGTAGTATCCACCGGACACCGGACGGGAGAAGCGGAACAGACCATCGACGATACCGTCGTCGAGGCCAACCATTCGGGTGAGTTGCGCCTCGAACGCGTCCAGTGTCCGCCCGAAGGAAACGAAGACGAGACCTTCCCCGTCGGGATCGGCCCATGGCATGGACTGGCGGACCACGAACGCCTCCGGCTCGAAACTCTCCTGCGCGGTTCTCTTGACGTGCGCGGAGTCCGGCGCGTGCTCGAGCTCCTCGTTGTCACTTAGGCGCCGTCCAATAACGTTGTCCCGCTCGTCCTGAGTCATCGCCTGGAATCCGACGAGGTCGTGCTGCCACGTCTGCACGGCGACGAAACTCGAGCCGTCGAGCCCCCGGGCCACATCCCGACACGATCGCGGCCGCAATGGCCTTGTCACCGGTCGGATTCTCGGTTCCGTCTTCGTACCCGGATAGGTCTCTTCCCCGTCCGGACGGCGTCGAGTCGTGCTTGAAACCGTCGACGACGCTGGACAACGCGAGAGGTTCGAACACGTGTTCGAGCTCGAGCGACCGGTGGACCAATTGACCGCGGTCGCCTTGCCCCTGAGCCAACACCAAACGGCAGCCTGCGTAGAAGGGACTTCGATACCGGGACCGGTGAGGCTTGGGAAAACTCGAAGGCCATCAATATTGCTACCCGTCGCGAGCACGAGTGAGCGTCCGAGCCCGACAACGAGATCCTCATCGGCGTCCAGTTCTTGGATAGCTTTTACTGCGTCGCGCGGGTCATCGTCGGGCGCTAGCTGGAAGAAGAGAAACCTGCCGAGGCTTGGACCGGGCGCTAGAATTCCAACTTGATGTGAGGTCATTGTCACGCTCCAGAAATATGATATGGGTACGAACCTATCACGAAAGGGAGAAGAATCCATGAGCGCTAAACCGGCAGCAGCAGATCTCGAGCGCGCCCTACGGGCGGCTGGAACAGCCCATCACGACTACGAGCACAACTTCCTGAGCGGAGAACCCGACAAGCATTGGGCCGGCTGGTACGCTGCCTATGTGCTTGGAAGGCTCGGAGATTTCACCTCGCCGACTTCACTCGCCGGCTGGCTAGCCGAGGCTCCATCCGAGAAGGACTGGGCTCGCGCGGCGGCGCGGCACGTGACGCAACAGCTCTAGTTCTGGGGCGGGTGCGGACGGCGGCGCAAACTACGGCCGCCCCCCGTTCAAGTCTCACGTTACAAAGCCCCCCCGGGGCACATTCAGGTCGTTTTCTCCTT
Organism: Candidatus Marinacidobacterales bacterium; assembly: GCA_965222425.1. Classification (GTDB taxonomy): domain Bacteria; phylum Acidobacteriota; class Vicinamibacteria; order Marinacidobacterales; family DATDRI01; genus CBDCNP01. Next base: position 631,794 of record CBDCTW010000018.1, on the reverse strand, counting down.
CCTCCACGGCGTTATATAGAGGCTCCACAGGGCACTTGACAACACTCTCTTTTGGTGCAACACTTTATCCGGATATACGGATGGAGACCGCCACGACGATTCTCGATCATTTGTCGGCACTGACCGATCCGGTCCGCTGCCGCATGCTGCTCCTGCTCGAGCAGCATGAGCTCACGGTCGGCGAGCTCTGCTCGGTCATTCAACTTCCCCAGTCGACGGTCAGCCGCCACCTGAAGACACTCGGCGAGACGGGTTGGGTTGCGTCCCGACGCGACGGTACGAGTCATTACTACTATTTTCCAGACGGTGACGAGGGGTCCGCCCTGCCGCAATTGTGGAGCATCGTCAGGGGAGAGGTCGCGGTAACCCCCGCCGCCATACAGGACTTCAAGCGACTCGAAAGCACGTGGGCCGCGCGGCGAACCAAATCACAGGAGTTCTTCGCTTCCGCGGCTGGGGAATGGGACCGACTCCGCACCGAGCTTTTTGGACAACTTTTTTTCTCTCACTCGCTCCTAGCGCTCCTCGATCGCACTTGGGTCTTAGGAGACTTGGGGTGTGGCACAGGGCAAGTGGCGGAGCTCGTGGCTCCATTCGTCGAACGCGTCGTCGCCGTCGACGGTTCCGCCGAGATGCTGAGCGCGGCGCGGGCACGCTTGCGAAAACACAAGAACGTGAGCCTCCGCAAAGGCGCGTTGGAAAAGCTCCCAATTCAGGACGCCTCGCTCGATGCGGCCGTGCTCATGTTGGTATTGCATCACCTGCTGGATCCTGTCGCCGTCCTCAACGAGGCGCGGCGTGTATTGCGCCCGGGAGGCAGGTTGCTGATCGTCGACATGTACCCTCACGAGCGGGAAGAGTATAAGCACCAAATGGGTCACGTCTGGCTAGGTTTTTCGGAACAGACGATGAAGAAACATCTGGCCGCGGCCGGTTTCGAGCTAGGCACCACCCATTCGCTCCCACCCAATACGGACGCGATGGGACCGGCCCTTTTTACTACCGTCGCATACAAAGGTGTGCGCGGAACCAAACGGCGGACTCGCTCGCACCGGGTCGCAGAGCTCGCCAAAGAAACTGCGTGATGATATACACGCATCAAATGAACCTTTTAATTTGGAGGAATTAACTGATGAGCACGACGGCAACTCAGGGATTGCACGCCTTTAAAGCCGCTGAGAAGGCTGGCCGCGTCCCATACAAGGTCAAGGACTCGAGCCTGGCCGATTTTGGACGGAAGGAACTTCGACTCGCCGAGCACGAGATGCCCGGACTAATGGCACTTCGGAAGCGTTACGGTGCCGACAAGCCACTCGCTGGCGCCCGCATTATGGGGAGCCTCCACATGACCGTTCAGACTGCCGTGCTCATCGAGACGCTCGCTGAACTGGGTGCCGACATTCGTTGGGTATCGTGCAATATCTTTTCGACCCAGGATCACGCGGCCGCGGCAGTGGTCGTCGGTCGCCCGCAAACCGGTGGCACGCCGGACGATCCCAAGGGCATCCCGGTCTTCGCTTGGAAGGAAGAGACGCTCGAAGAGTACTGGTGGGCTACCAACGAAGCGGTCATGTGGCCGGACGGAAACGGTCCCCACCTCATCGTGGACGACGGTGGCGATGCCACCCTCCTCGTGCACAAAGGCGTCGAGCTCGAGAAGGCCGGCTCCGTTCCTACCTTCGACCCCGACAAAGACCCCGAAGAGTGGGGCGTCATGCTGAATCTTCTCCGCGACGAGCAAGCCAAGGACAAAAAGCACTTCACTAACCTAGCGTCCAGCATCCGCGGAGTCAGCGAGGAGACGACGACCGGCGTGCATCGCCTGTATCAGATGATGGAAGAAGGAAAATTGCTCTTCCCCGCCATCAACGTCAATGATTCGGTCACAAAGAGCAAATTCGACAACGTGTATGGATGTCGCCACTCGCTCCCCGACGGGCTCAACCGCGCCACCGACGTCATGATCGGCGGCAAGGTCGCCGTGGTGTTCGGTTATGGCGAGGTCGGGAAGGGTTGTGCGCAATCGCTGCGCGGGCAAGGTTGCCGCGTCATCATTACCGAGATCGACCCCATTTGCGCCCTTCAAGCCGCTATGGACGGGTATGAAGTGAACACGTTCGAGAACGTGATTCAGGAAGCCGACATCTTCATCACGTCCACCGGCAACTTCAACATCATCACCGCCGATCACATGGCGAAGATGAAGGACAAGGCCATCGTCGGCAACATCGGTCACTTCGATAACGAGATCGACATGGCCGGCCTCAAGAAGGTCCCAGGCATCGAGCGCATCAACATCAAGCCACAGTACGACGAGTGGCGGTTCCCCGATGGCCATAGCGTGATGATTCTTGCCGAGGGTCGGCTGCTGAACCTTGGCTGCGCCACCGGCCACCCGAGCTTCGTCATGTCGGCGTCCTTTACCAACCAGGTCTTGGCCCAGCTCGAGCTTCACCAGAACGAGGCCACCTACGAGAAGAAGGTCTACATGCTTCCGAAGAGGCTCGACGAGGAAGTCGCTCGCCTACACCTGCAGCAGCTCGGAGTGAAGCTGACGGAGCTGACGAAAGAGCAATCCGACTACATCGGCGTGCCGATCGAAGGACCTTACAAGCCGGACCACTACCGGTACTAGAAATAGTCCCCGTTCCCAGCACGTTTGCGTGGGCTGGGAACGGGTTGCCCCTCTCTCGCCCGCCAAATCAAGGACGGCCGGATCCCTTGTATAATGACCAGCCCGTGTCCAAGTCCGTGAAACTCACTATCACCGTCGCCTTCCTCGCCCTCATGGCCTACGTGGTGCTCTCCTCGCTCGCGCTCAGTAAGGCGAGGTGCGAGGTGTGCATGGAGTTCAAAGGACGGGAATCCTGCCGGACGGCCCGAGCCGTGACCAAGGAAGAAGCGATCGTGGCTGCCCGCAACAACGCCTGCGCCCGCATTACGAACGGCAGGACGGAGAACATTCTCTGCGGCGGTAGCCAGCCCAAGAGCGTTCGCTGCTCAGATTAGCCACCGGCCAGAGCTCGGTTGGCGAGAGTCGTTTGGCCACTACTCTGTGGCGTCTCTACCGCCTGGGAATCGTCACCAGCGTTCGTGAATCATCTCCAAACTGTGATCCGATACTCCTCTATGTTTCGAAAAGAAACGATTTTGGCCGTTTTTGTCAGGCGCCTGACATTTAGAAAAAAATAACACAGTCTCGTCGGTCACTTTTGCGGGAGGACGCCGGCGCCATTTCCGCTCCCATCCGAACATCGCCAAGCGTCTCCAAGCGTCGTTGACGTGAATTTCGCGGCTGAGGCGGTTCCCTGGGCACACGAATTCCCTTCCATCACATCCTCGAGAAATTTTCGTGGCTACGGGGCGGCAGCTGGGGTTGCGGTCTCGCCTTGCTCTTGCCCGGGCAGCTCGAAGTCGTCTGGCTTCGTCATGGTGCACGAAGCCGGGACCGACAGCGTTGCCATGGCGGCATTCGAGAACCTCGCCAACCAATACCGGCTCCCGATCCGGGTCTCGGCCATGCTCTCCAGTCGTGACCCCAAGTTCCTGGGTGCGTGGCTGAAGCAAGGCCCGGTGACCCTCCGGGGTGAAAGGTTTTTCGTGCGAACGGTCAAGGGATACCACGATGGGGCGCTCAGCTCCCGCGGAGCCCTTCTCCTCGAGGGATACTCCGACCAACCGGATCACCAAGGGATCGGAGGCGCGGATTACGGCTTCGACGAAACGATGATGGCCACCGTGATGCGGGCCGGTTTCCAACTCGCCATCCACGCCATCGGTGACGCGGGAAACTGCGAGACGCTGAACTTCTTCGAGTGGGCTCTTGAAGTAAATCCCCGCGCAAAGGAGCTCCGCCATCGCATCGAGCACGCCCAAGTGATCCAGCCGGACGACTTCCACCGGTTCGCGGAGCTCGGAGTCATTGCCTCGATGCAACCACCCCACGCCGTCGAGGACAAAACCTGGGCGGAGGATCGACTCGGTCCTGAACGTATCGAAGGCGCTTACGCGTGGAGAACGCTACGGCAATCTGGCGTGCCGCTGGTGCTGAGCTCCGATCTTCCAGGCTCCGACCACAGTATCTTCTATGGTCTCCACGCTGCCATCACGCGACGCGACAAAAGTCTGAAGCCCCCCGGCGGCTGGTACGTCGAGCAGCGGCTCACTCCCGAGGAGGCCCTGCGTGGTTACACGAGCTGGGCCGCCAGCGCCGCTCTTCTCGAGCTGACGACTGGAACACTCGCCCCCGGCAACTGGGCTGACATCACCGTCATGGACATCGACCCTCTCGTCGTCGGCTCGACAGAGCCCGAGAAACTCCTCAAGGGTGAAATTTTGATCACGATCGTGGGCGGACAACCCGCCTTCATGCGCTGACCGCTCCCGCCAGGATCCAGACCAACCCTGCTAGGAAGGGAGTGCCCACCCCGGCAAGAACGTTCGTGTGGACGATGAAGGCCGCCGAGGCAAGAGCGGTGCCGACGTTGACGAGGAGCGCGTCGAAGAGGTTGAGCTCTCGTCGTAAGCCAGCGTCACCGGGTATTTGATCGACCGGCTCTAGTTAATCAACTTTAGTCAGGGTCACGCAAAAGGGGACGCGTCAAACAGGTGGGACCGCCTCCTCCGTTTTGGCTGATTTCCGTGCCGTAGAAAATTTTGACGTCGAAGCCTTCCTGGCGTAGCCGGAGATTCGTCTTATCGTTTTCTTCGAGTGCGAGGAGTGTTCGCTCACCGAGAGCGACGACATTACAAGCCATGGTCTCCCGCTCCGACGGATAGATCTCGATCAACTTGAAATCTAGTTGACGTAAGAGCTGTACGGTCTGGACTGCAAGCCAGGGAAGATCGACGAGGGCGGTTCGCTCGTCGATGATGCTGATGAGAGACATCAGATGGAGGCAAACCGACGGACCGGCACCGTGAGGAAGTGGCGCCACGAAGACATCCATCCCGTGCGGCTCCAAGAACGCGCGCAGCTGATCGATACCCGAATCGTTGGTGCGGTAGCCGTGCCCAACGAGTAACGTGTTGGCATCCAGCCACACGATGTCTCCCGATTCGGCCGTACCCGGGGCGCGGATTTCCCCCAGCATGGGAATCCCCTGCGATTCGTAGAACTGGGCGTGCAGAGCGGGCTCTCCACGCCGCGCTGGTTTGCCCATGTGCATACCGATCGCACCGAAGTCGGTGACGAAAGATGCATCGTGGACGTACACCGCGTCCAGCGATAGGTCCTCTCCGGCTGCGAGCAACAGCACGTCCGCACCGGCAGCCTCCAGCTCGCGGCGCAGCTCGGCGTGCTGAGCCTCAGCGGTCGTGAAGTCAGGCTCCCGATAGTAGCTCAACTCCCGCCATCGGTTCGTCTGCTCGCCGTCCATCCATCCCGCCGCTTTGGGGGGACAGATCATCACCCGGCGGAGAGTGCCGGCCATCGTATGGCCCCCGTAGTTCTTCCCCCCGTTTCCCGTCACGCTGCTACCTTGTTACAAATGAGTGTCGCGAAAACCTGGGCCGCTAGCAAAAGCTCGTCGACGGCGACACTTTCGTTCACCGCGTGCGCCAACTGAACCTCACCCGGACCGTAGAGCACTGCGGGCACTTTTGCATACCGAGTGAAGAGTCGCAAATCCGATCCGTAGGGAACGCCGTGAGAGCGCAGATCGCGACCGATCTTCAACTGGAAGGGCTACAGGGGAAGTGCTTGACCCGCGCCCTTTTGAACGGCTTCGTTGTAGATCAGGATCGCGGTGGCCATATCATCGAGCGCCAGTCCAAGATTCATGCAGATGATCCGTTCATCGTCGGACTCACGGCCGGGTTTCTTCCCGGCCACGATCTCACCGAGATCGGCATAGGGTTCTGGTGTCTCGCGGAAGTACCCTTCCTGTCGGTAATACCGCACTTGGGAGATATCATCGGTAGCGAGTTTGTCTGCCTGCGCCAGAGCATCTCCTTGCCAATAGGAATCGAAATCCAGCGGGCACGCAAGGGCTCCTTTCGCCAGCCACCCCGGACCAATGGCGGGCGCCGGATCTCTCAAAATGGGTCCACTCGTGACGACAATGTCCATCTCCTGAACGGCCTCCCGCGCACTTTCAACGGGAATCACGTCCACGCCCGTCTTCTCCTGCATCTCCTTCGCGAACCGCTGGGCAATCTCGGGAACGATGTCGTAGGCCTTCGCCTGCCGGAGCTTGTACAGACCGGCAAGGGCTTCGAGGTTGCTCCTTCCCTGAACCCCGCACGCAACGATCCCGACACGAGTGCTGTCCTTGCGGGCCAGATGCTTCGCTGCGATCGCGGTCGCCCCGCCGGTCCGCTTGGCGGTGATCCAAGTACAATCCATGACCGCGATGGGAATACCGGTGTCGGGATCGTTCAGGATCAGAAGGCCGGAGACGTAAGGCAGCCCCTTTTTCTGATTCTCGGGATAGCCAGAGACCCACTTCACACCGCTCGCACCCAGTAGAGGAATGTAGGCCGGCATGGCGTGCGTGAAGGCGTTGGGACGCGTGTGGATGCCGGGCTTGGGAGGCATCTCAACCCTCCCCTCTCCCTTTTCCCGGAACATTTTCTCGAGATTCTCGATGATCGCGGCCATCGGGATCTCGAGAATCTCTACGTCTTTTCGAGAAAGGTAGAGGAATTCGCTCGCCCTCATTGGCTAAGCGTACCCGCAAATCGACGCGGGATCCAATGGATGAGCATTGACGGAGAACGGGTGGCGACGAAACGGTTCGTCAGTAATTCTTGGGAGTACGGACTATGAAGTCTTCACGAGAGGCTCTGCGAGTCGGCCTAGAATCCGCGCTTGCGGCGACGGATCCCGCGGCGACTACCCTTGTTCTTGAAGGGCTTTCCGCCATCCAAGGGAGGAGCCCAACCTCCATCTCCGCGAGGTGCCGAGAATGAACGCTGAGGCTTCGCCTGGGCCTCGTTGACCCGAAGGGGCCTACCTGCCAGCTCCGTACCGTCCAACGCCTGGATCGCCTTTTCGGCGTCGCCATCGGACTCGTACTCTACGAAGGCAAACCCACGCATCCGGCCCGTCATCTTGTCGAGAGGCATGAACACATCCTGGACCTGGCCGATGGCGCCGAAGGCCTCGAGGAGTTGTTCCTTGGTAATATCGAAACTCAAGTTACCGGCAAACACTTTGCGAGAAATGACATCCTCCTTTTTTCGTTCGTCCCACGAAAGTATACGCGCGGACGTGGTTGATTGGGTGGCTAAAACCCTCCGAAGAGATACTTCGATTGGAGCGGTACGAGGTTTTGGCGGTTCACGCGTGTCGTGTCTTTGATTGCAGGGATCGCTGAAATTGCAGGGAAACGGGCCGTTCTAGACTTGAGGTGGAGGGAATATCACGCACTCACTAATTATACTTCTCGAATCGCTAGGACCGCAAATGCTTCGGTGTCTCTGGGGTGCCGAGAACCCATCGGGCCGGCGTTCCCAGCTCGTCATTGCCTCAGTGCCTCAGTGCCCGGTGGCCGGCGTTCGGAACGCGGTTCGCGCGCGATCGACGTAGGGATAGACCTGCAACATGGTGCTGAGCCGCGACTCCGCGATCACGCCAGCAATCGTGCCCTGTACAGCGGCCACCTTCACATCTCCACCTTGACCCACCAATTTTTTGTGCAGCCCGAATAGAGTCCGAAGACCGTGCAGGGAAATATAGTTGAGCTTGGTGCAATCGACGATGATCTTGGACGCACCGGATTCGATGATCTTCTGCAGCTCGCCTACGAATTGAGCTGCCGTTCCCTTGTCCAACCCGCCGTCGGCGCTTAGGATCAAAACATCCTCATCGACCGTCTTGTAGTAGAACTCCATCTTTTCGCTCTCTGCTTAATAGACCCCCGAGGATTCGTCATGCTATGCGCTTCCGGCGCTGGCCGCAAGTCGCACCCTCATCCTGCCTACTCGCGAAAGGGGATGCGGACCGGCATCCCTGTCACCGGCACCAATTCCTCCATGTCGGGCTCGTGCTTCATCTCCTCCGCACGTGCCGCATACCACTTGCTGGCCGCCCAAGCGGTCAGACCGTGAGCGAATACACTCAAGAACACCATCACGATGATGATGGTGAAGATCTCCTCACGATGGCTGATGTCGGCTCGGCCCAAGACCAATAGCGCGAACAAGATCGAGGCAAGCCCCCTGGGGCCGAACCACCCGAGAAAGATGACCGTGTCCCTTTGGAAGCCACTCCGGATCATGCTGAGGGCAACGGGGATCATCCTTATTACCGTCAGACTCAAGACGCCGTATGTGACGACACTCCAGCTCAGATGGTCGACAACCGGCCAGACCAAGGCAACCCCAAAGATCATAAAGGTGAGGAGGGCGAGCAGCTGCCCCTCCGTTTCCGCAAAATCATAGAGACATTGGCAAATAGCCCGCGAGGTGTTGCCCATGGTGAGGCCCGCGCAGAAGGCGGAGATGAACCCGTTTCCGCCCACTGCCTCGGCCACGAAGAAGGCCAAGAAGGAAATGGCCAACGCTGAGAGCTGTTGAAAGCTGTGGTTCATCCACTTGGTGCGCGTGCCGAGATAGACCAACTTCCCGCCGACGGCCCCAGAATGACCTGGAGCATGGCGAAGCCTACCCAGTAGGTCACGCTTTCGGCTTGCTGATTCATCCCCGCCAGCGCTAGAAGGACCAAGACCATCGGCAAGGCGATCCCATCGTTCAACCCGCTCTCCACGTTCAACGCTTGTCGGATGCGAACCGGCACCCGCTCGTTGCTCACCACCGCTTGGCCGAGGGCCGCGTCGGTGGGTGCGAGGATGGCCGCTACGACCGCCGCCTCCCAGAAGCTCAAGTAACCGCAGACCCAAATTGCCACAAAAGTGCCGAAAAGGATCGTGAGCGGCATTCCGACGGCAAGCAAACGCAGGGGCAGATGGAACTCGCGGCGAAGGATCTTGAGGTTGATCCGCGACGCGTCGGTGAAGAGCACGAGAATCAAGGTCAGCTCGGCGAGCGTCTCCTCGATCTCGCCCCGGGCGTCGAGCTCCACCAGTCCTAACACGTGTCCGCTCATCAGCATGCCGAAGACGACGAAAACCATCGGCCGCGGGTATAGCATTCGCCAAGCAGCTTGACCGATCGGTCTCGAAAGCATCGCCTTGCTCCAGCCTACCAGGTGCCAGCCACGTGCTAGGAAGCCCCTGAAATCGCGGCACAAATCCAGGAGACGTGATGTTCAGACGCTGTCTACCCTTCCTTTCACTCGCGATCGTTGCATTGACCGCCGTTCCCGCCACTGCCCAGAACAAGCTTGACGAGCCCGACCTGAAGGCCATCCATCGCATCAAGCAGGAAGCCTTTCAGGGATCGCAGCTCGAGGACACTCTCTTCTATTTGACCGATGTTCATGGACCGAGGCTGACCGGCTCGCCGGGCTATATCGCGGCCGCGAAGTGGGCGATCAACCAGCTCACCGAGTGGGGCATCAGCAACCCGCCACTCGAAAAGTGGGGCGAGTTCGGGCGCGGATGGTCCTATTCCCGCCTCTCGGTCCATATGCTGGAGCCGATAGCGACCACTCTCCACGGCGTGTGTTTGGCTTGGTCCTCCGGAACCGATGGACCGGTCAGCGGAGATGCCATCCTGGCCACAATCTCCACCGGTCAAGACGATCCCAAAGAAATCGAGAAGGCGATCAAAGACTACTCCGAGGAATACAAGGACAAACTTGATGGCAAGATCGTCCTCATCAACCCGGCCCGCGAGTTCGAGTCCCCGACCGAGCCGATCCTCGACAGGTTGGACGATGATGAGCTGGACGAGCTGGCGGAGGCACCGGAACCGATGCGCCTGCCCCCCTTCGAATGGCCGATGAAGGAAATCCCAACCGATCCAAAAGTGATCCGACGCCTCTACGAAGATGCACCGGCGACCCTGACGGAGGCCTACTGGCAAACCCTGATCAGGGCACAGGAGAAGCTCACCCAATTCCTGCTCGACGAGGGTGTCGCGGCGGTGCTCACCGTCGATTCCAGCGGTGACGGCTCCATCATCTACGCCGATGGCGGCATGTCCTTCCGAACCGGATCTCCGGTACCTCCACCCAGCGTCGTTCTCGTTCCCGAACAATACAACCGCATCGTGCGGCTGTTAGAAAAGGAAATTTCGGTGCGCATCGAAGTGGACCTCGCCGCCGAGTTTCATGACGACCTGGCTGGCGTCAACGTCATTGCCGAAATTCCAGGCGGTCGTAAGGCGGACGAAATCGTCATGATGGGTGCTCATTTCGATTCCTGGCACGGGAGCCGCGGATAATGCCGCCGGCAGCGCTGTCGTCATGGAAGCCGCCCGCATCTTGAAGACGCTCGGCCTCGGATGGATCGCACGGTCCGGCTCGCGTTATGGGATGCCGAAGAGCAAGGCCTCTTCGGGTCCCGCGGGTGCGTCAAGAATCATTTCGCCGATCCCCTGACCATGGAGCTCGAGCCCGAGCACGCAAAGCTCGCCGCGTATTTCAACCTCGACAACGGAAGCGGAAAGATCCGAGGCCTCTATCTGCAACAGAACGACATGGTGCGCCCCATTTTCGAAGCGTGGCTCGAGCCTTTCGAGGACCTCGGTGCGAAAACGATTGCGATCCGAAACACCGGGGGCACCGATCATCAATCCTTCGACGAAGTGGAGCTTCCCGGCTTCCAATTCATTCAGGATCCTCTCGACTATGACACTCGAACCCACCACTCCAACATCGACGTCTACGACAATTTGGAGACCAGCGATCTCATGCAGGCGGCGGCGATCCTCGCTTCGTTCGTCTACCACGCGGCAAATCGAGAGGAGATGCTACCCCGAGAGCCGTTGCCGAAACCTTTGTCCGTGAACCCCTAACTCGACTTCGTTGAAATGAGCCGAGAGCTTTCCGCTCCGGAGATAGGTGAGGCGTTAGAGAAACGCGCCCGAGGTTTGACGTCCGGCGGTCAGCAACCGGGGGGGGTTTCGACGAGGAGCCTTCCGGCGGCGAGGCTCCGGAGCTCTTCGGCCAGCTCGAGCGTTCTCAAGATGGCTTTCCGCGCCAACTCTTGCTCGCTCTCCTCTGTCGCGTATCGGGTCAGCAAGGTCTTCCCCCACTCGTGGTGACGCATTTCGTCCGGCTGGATGCGATCGCGATAGAGCGCCGCGGTGTTGTTGTCCCCGATGTGCTCGCAGAACGCAATGAAGAGTTGGTTGGCTTTGTAACCGATCGCCTCCCGGGTGAACTGAGCCCCCGCGATCCTTTCGACCGTCGTCGTCAGAGTCTCCAAGTACTGAAAGAGTGGACCGTACTCTCCGGGCGGAGCGTGCTCGTCGGGGTCGTCCCCCAGCTCCTTCAAGCGATCGCTAATCAGCTGAAAGTGCCGGGCTTCGTCACCGGCCTGCTGCGCGAAGGCGAGCTTGACCTCGAGCTCGGGCGTGGAGGGAACCCAGCGCGCCGCGATCTCCGTGGCCTCGATCTCGTTTCGTAAGCCCCCACGTAGGAGCATCAACATATCCGCCTTATCGGCGGACTCCGAGAGCCGCGATAGCGCCGCATCGCGTGTAGAAAGGATCTGACGCAGCGTGGCGTCCATTTCTTTGACGAAGGCTTCGCCGTCCATCGACGCTAGATTATCACGACTCATCCCGGCGGCTCGGCTGACTCGGCTGGCTCAGCTGGCCCCAGAGACCCGTAGACCTCCTGGAGACGGGCCGCCAGGTAATGCCCGGCTTTGACGGGAGGGCAACGCGAGGGCCTCTCAGGGCCACAGCACGTCTCGAGAGATTCGATCACCGCGTCGTAGTTCGTACCGAAAAAAAACGGGATCGAATAGCGCTCCTTCCCAGTACTATTGATGACGCGGTGGGGCGTGGCGGTGAAAACATCGTTCGTCCAGCACGCCAGCATCTCTCCCAGATTGACCACGAACGTTCCCGGAATCGGAGGGGCCTCGATCCACTCGCCGACCGGATTTCGAACCTGGAGGCCGCCGACCTCCCCCTGAGCCAAGATCGTGAAGCACTCGTAGTCGCAGTGTGCTCCGATTCCCAAGTAGGATCGGTCGACGGGCTCGGGCTGAGGTGGATAGTGGAGCAGGCGAAGCTGCGCGATGGGACGATCGGTCTTGTCCCGGAAAGTGAGCGGCCCAACCCAATCATTTCTTGGAAGTACTCTTCGATGGTCTGGCGGAAACCCGGTAGGGAGCTCGGCCACAGGTTAGGGCCGACCATGCGAAAGGCCGCCGGACCGTTGACGTCTTTGGGCGGAGTGGGAAACGTGAAGTTCAGGGCTTCTTTGACGTCTCCTCTAGCATCGGGGTCAGAGCTCTCCGCTCTCAGGGGAATATAGCCTCGCTGCTTGCGCGCCTTGGTAAAGTGGATGGTGGTCTTCCGATCCTCTGGAAGCGCAAAAAACCGTATTGCGGCTTTGAAGGTATCGGCGATCCTCTGCTGCGAGAGGCCGTGGTTTCCTACATAGAAGAAACCCACGTTCTGGCAGATGTCGCTTAGTTGACGCGCCAGCTCCTGGTGGGCCTTTTCATCCCCCTCGAACCAGGGCCCAAGGTCCACCACCGGGATGGCCTCAAAGGGAACTCGCCTCGCACGAACGGCGACCTCGTTTGGCATCCTGCCACGATCATAGCTGCGACTGCTCCCGAGTCAAGAAATTCACCGTCGTTCATCCGAGAAGAACCCTCGATCGATTCTCAGGCCAGCCCGCTGCCAAGGGCCGTTCGGAGCCCGGACCACGACTCCCCACAAGCGGACCCCGGCGAAAGACCGCGGGCCGGGGACGATGACCTCGACGCGACAGACCTCGAGCTTCCGGATTTTGTAGACGCGGCGGAGGTCGGGATCCACACCGATCTGATCGAGATCCGCTTTGGTCGCTTCGATTCCCTCTAGGATGTGCCCCTCGAGGCTCAAGATGGCGTCGGCCTCCCAGCTCACTTTCACTCGCGCGCCGTGCCCTTCGAGCCCATCGAGTTGAAACTCTGTCGACTCATCGAGGCCAAGCTTCATCTCGTTCATGCCCAATCGCCTGAGCGCATCTTCGAAGCCCGCGCGCGCCGCGTACTCCAGCTCGACGATGCTTGTGAACTGAGCCGCTCCGCGCTGCCACTGCATCACGAGCCGTCCCAGAATGAGACTCAACGGCAGGACCAGGAGCAACATCAGCATAACCACCACCAGCGTGCTGCCTCGCCTCCCCTCCCGAAAGCGACATTAGGAAGATCGGCTTCGTTTTTTTTGCGTTTTCCTCTACTGGGCGCAGAAACGAAAGATACTTCCCGTCTGGTGAAAAGAGAAACCTCTCCCCGCCGTCCTTCTTGACGAACTCGACGGCGTCACCGCCGTTCGAAGACACCATGAAGAACTTCTTGATGAACTTGTTCTCGTCCCAGTCCAGGTGCCGCTCGGAGTAGAATACCCGTTCACCATCCGGCGATATCAGCACGTCATCCAGGCGGACCATCTCGAGGGTATCGTCGATGGTCAGAGGCCGTTTCGCGGCAGCAAGGAGACAGGGTGCAAGACACAGGATCACGAGGGTCCTTCTCATGGTTCCTCCTTTTTCACGCCGGATATTATGCGGTCACTAGACGGGCCGCAACAGCCTGAGCAAGAACGCCATATCCAGGAAGTCCAGATTGTCCAAATACGTGGGAGCCATCGACCAAGGAACGACCAGCACCCGCTTCATGATCTTCGATCGTGAAGCCAACATCATCGCCTCCCACCAGCTCGAGCACCGGCAGATCTTCCCCAAGCCCGGCTGGGTCGAGCACGATCCGATGGAGATCTGGGAGCGCACCCAAGAGGTCATCCGCGGCGCCATGGAAAAGGGCAACGTTCAAGCGAAAGACCTGGCGGCGATAGGGATCACCAACCAACGTGAGACGACGCTCGTCTGGGACAAGACGACCGGCAAGCCCTACTACCATGCCGTCGTCTGGCAAGACACGCGCACCAGCCGCATCTGTCACGAGCTTGCTCAAGAATCAGGTGGCCAGGATCGGTTCCGCCCGAAGACCGGCCTTCCCCTCAGCACCTACTTCTCGGGTCCCAAGCTCAAGTGGCTCCTCGAGCATGTCGACGGCCTCCGAGCTACCGCGGAAAAAGGAGACGCCGTCTTCGGTAACATCGACACCTGGCTCATCTGGCAGCTCACCGGTGGCACGCACGTCACCGACGTCACCAACGCAAGCCGCACGCTTCTCATGGACCTCAAGACACTCGAGTGGGACGAAGAGATTCTCGAAGTCCTAGGCATCCCTCGCCAAATGCTCCCCGAGATCCGACCCTCCAGCGATCCCAACTTCTACGGAAGGACGTCAGCGGACGGCGCGGTCGGTGGCGAGGTCCCGGTTTGCGGCAACCTCGGCGACCAACAGGCAGCGCTCTACGGTCAGACTTGCTACGACGTCGGTGAGGCCAAGAACACCTACGGAACCGGTTGCTTCATGCTCCTCAACACCGGCACCAACATCGTCCCCTCCAAAAGCGGCCTACTCACCACGGTCGGCTATCAAATGGGAGGACAACCCGCCCGCTACGCCCTCGAAGGCTCCGTCGCTATCACCGGAGCACTAATTCAGTGGCTCCGCGACAACCTGGACCTCATCGAGAATTCCGCGGATATCGAACATCTCGCAGCAACTGTCGAAGACAGCGGCGGGATCTACTTTGTCCCAGCTTTCTCCGGCCTCTTCGCTCCCTATTGGAGAACCGACGCACGAGGCGCCATCGTCGGCCTCACTCGTTACGTGAACAAGGGCCACTTCGCCCGCGCCGCCCTCGAAGCCAGCGCTTATCAAACAAGAGAGGTTCTCGAGGCCATGCACATAGACTCCGGAGTCGAGCTCAAGGAGCTCAAAGTCGATGGCGGCATGGTCGTCAACGAGATGCTCATGCAGTTCCAAGCCGATATCCTCAGCGTCCCCGTCGTCCGCCCCAAGGTGAGCGAGACCACCGCCCTCGGCGCCGCCTACGCAGCCGGATTAGCGGTGGGTTTCTGGAAGGACGAGTCCGAGCTCCGCACCAACTGGGCCATGGACAAGACATGGCAACCCGAGATGGACTCAGCCAAGCGCGAAAAGCTCTACAAGGGTTGGCTCAAAGCCGTGGAGAGGACATTCGACTGGGTGGAGTAGGAACTGGGTCCCACTTCGGTCCAGACCGGAACGCATGCGCGTGAAGGCGAAAGCCAGGCGCTGCCGCGCACCCGGGGTGACGGGCCGGCCCTAGCTCATGAGTTGCGGCTGTGGAGAGCTAATCTGCGGTTCCAGCTCACAAGCTGCGACACACGACGCCCGCCGAAGTCTTTTTCCGGCTGCCGCCCGCTCACCTCCAGGTCGTCTCTCCTCCGCGAGCTCGTCCTCGGGAAGGACTCGCCCAGGCTCCCTTCGACATTTAATAAGCAGCACGGACTTAAAATCCCTTGCGTCGCCCCGCAAACCTCCTGCGAAGCAATGAACCCCGCGATAGTGCTGTCGGACAGCGTGGGCTCCATCTTGAATATTGCGAGAATGGCCGGCCCGAAGTCCTAGCTCGGTCGGCAGCGGTTTCCTTGGACTCAAACGCTATAATCGGATCATGTCCGATTCGCATCAGCCACTTCGGGACGACGTCCGCCTGCTCGGAGGTCTCCTCGGAGAAGTATTGAAGTCTCAAGGGGGTCTCCCTCTGTTCGAGACCGTCGAGCACGTGCGTGCGTTGGCGAAAGAGCTGCGGGCCTCCGGACAGGAGGACCTCGCCGAGCTCAGCCAGGTGTTGGCCAACCTTCGATTAGAGGACGCGGTGCCGGTCGCGCGGGCCTTCGCTCATTTTTTGACCTTGGCGAACATCGCCGAGCAACATCATCGAATCCGAAGACGCCGTGACTATCAGCACGATGCCGAGCCGACGCCGCAACCCAGCTCCTGCATGGACGTGTTTCCGCGCCTGATCGCCTCCGGAATCTCGCCCGATGAGCTCTTCAAGAGCGTCTGTGCTCTCTCGATCGAGCTCGTCCTGACCTCCCACCCCACGGAGGTCGTTCGCCGCACACTGCGCCGCAAACACCGGGAGATCGCCCAATGCTTGGAGCGCTTGGATCGGCCCGACCTTACCCGTCACGAGCGTAATGAGGTCGTGGAAGCCCTTCAGAGGGAGATCTCGGCCTCATGGACCACCGACGAGATCTACCATCACCGTCCCACACCGCTCGACGAAGTGCGATGGGGCCTCGTGGTGTTCGAGCAAACGCTCTGGGACGCCGTCCCCGCTTACTTGCGTGAGGTGGACGCGGCACTCGTCGAAGCCGCCGGCAAACCGCTCCCGCGGGCCACGGTTCCGATTCGATTCGGCTCATGGATCGGCGGAGACCGCGATGGCAACCCCAACGTGACGCCCGACGTCACCGAAAAGGCATGCCTCCTGGCTCGATGGATGGCGGCGGAGCTCTACGAGAAAGAGCTCGCCTTGTTACGTGATGAGCTCTCCATGCGATCGGGGAGCACGGAGCTTCGCGCCCGGGTCGGCAGTGTACCCGAGCCATACCGGGTCCTTCTGAAACGGGTGATTGCGAAACTCCAAGCGACCCGGAAGTACATCGAGGCGCGGCTCGAAGGTGATGCATCGCACGATGCCGACATCTATGACGATGCCTCCGAGCTCGCGGAGGTGTTAGCCCTTTGTCGGCGTTCACTCGAGGCCACCAACCTCTCACTGGTGGCCAGAGGACGGCTTCTCGATCTCGAACGCCGCCTGGCTTGCTTTGGACTCACACTCGTCCGGCTCGACATCCGTCAGGAGGCGGGACGACACGAGGAGGCCTTGGATGTCGTCACCAACTACTTGGGGCTCGGTGCCTATTCGGAATGGGACGAGGAGGAGCGACAGGCCTTCCTCATCCGCGAGATTGCGAATAGACGATCGTTGATCCCGCCAGAGCTCATGAGGGATCCGAAACTTCCCTCAACAGTCCGCGATACGTTCGATACGTTCCGAATGATCGCGCGCCTACATCCCGACTCCTTGGGTGTTTATGTGATCTCGATGACGCGAGGCCCGTCGGACGTCCTCGCCGTCGAGCTTCTTCAGAGAATCGCTGCGGTAAGAACACCGTTACGCGTGGTGCCGCTGTTCGAGACGGTAGCGGATCTACGGTCGGCGGGCGAGACGATTCGAACCCTCTTGCTGGTGCCGAGCTATCGAGAAGAGCTCTTCGAGGCGCACGGCCGGCAAGAGGTCATGATCGGCTACTCCGACTCCGCGAAAGACGGAGGACGATTCGCGGCCGCGTGGGAGCTCTACCAGGCGCAGGAGCAAATCGTCAGCGCGGCCAAGAGCCAAGGAGTTCCCTTGACGATCTTTCACGGACGGGGCGGTACGGTGGGACGAGGCGGCGGGCCCACGGTGTTGGCCATCCAGTCACAACCTCCCGGATCTGTCGATGGCACGCTGAGAGTGACCGAGCAGGGAGAAATGATCGACGCCAAATTCGGGCTTCCGGGCATCGCGCTCCGAACCCTCGAGATCTACACTACGGCCACCCTGGAAGCCACCGTCGCCCCTGCCTCTCCTCCGAAACCCGAATGGCGTAAGCTCATGACCGAGCTCTCCGAGCTAGCACACCGCTCCTACCGGAACCTCGTCTACGAAGATGCCCAGTTCGTCGACTATCTTCAGGCGGCGACACCCATCGGGGAGCTCGAAGCGCTACTGAAGATCGGGAGCCGTCCGGCGAGACGCCGGCCCAGTGCCGGACTCGGATCCCTGCGCGCGATCCCTTGGGTTTTCGCCTGGACCCAGAACCGCTTGCTTCTACCAACGTGGCTGGGAATCGGAGAGACTCTCGTCAAGACGATGGAGGACCGACGCGAAAAGGAGCTCGAGCGAATGTACCAAGACTGGCCGTTTTTTCGGTCCACGCTCGATCTCATGGAAATGGTGCTGGCCAAGGCTGACTCCGCCATCGCCGCCCAATACGATCGAACACTGGTACCGAAAAAACTTCAACCGTTGGGTGAAGAGCTCCGCGAGCGATTGGAGAGAACCCGGGAGGCGGTCCTGAGAACGACCGGCCATCACAAACTGCTGGAACAGAACCCCGTCTTACGCAAATCCATTGAGGTGCGCAATCCCTACGTCGATCCCATCAACCTGGTGCAGGTGGAAGTCCTCCGGCGCCTGCGCGAGGCGGGAGAAGACGAGCGACTTCAGTACGCGCTCCTGCTGACGATTAATGGAATCGCTGCCGGCATGCGCAACACCGGCTAGGCCGCCTCTCAAGCTCCTGTTCAACTTTCCGTTCCGCGGTTGGCGCGGACCACGACGTAAACCGCTGCTAGCGCGATCAGGAAGGCTATCGCGGACCCGGCGTTCAAAACACCTTTCTGTGCGTACCAAACGATGAAATAACCGACCGAGCCTGTCAAAAGCGCGTAATAGAAGAAGGGAACGAGCGTCATACGAATGACGGCACCCTCCCTCCCCCCTAGGCCCACGACCGCGGATGCCGCAACCACGTTGTGGACGCAGATCATGTTTCCGGCCGCACCCCCGACTGCCTGTAGAGCCACCACCCACGTCGGGTCCACGCCGATGCGCTCCCCGACTTCGAACTGGAATAGCGAGAACATCATATTGCTGACGGTGTTGCTACCCGCGACGAAAGCTCCGAGCCCACCAATGAACGGGGCAAAAATCGGCCAGGCCGCGCCCGCCAACGTGGCGACGCCGTCCGCCAGCACGATGGGCATCCTCTCGAAACCAGCCTCCCCTCCCCCGCTGTTGATGAACACCTGCACCATGGGCACCGTGAAGATCAAAGCCACCGAGGCATATCCCATAGTTCGAATCGACCTTCCCCACGCCGACCAGTAGGCGTCGGCTTTCATGCGGTGCAAGAGGAAAGTGATCAAAGAAACGGCGACGAAGACGGTTCCAGGAAGGTAGAGCGGTTGCGCTCTGACTGTGATGTCGGTGCCGAAAAGGTTCGGAGCAGTCAGCGTCCAGGACTGAAGCCAGCCGAGAAAAGGCAGATCGCGCAGGCGAGTCAGTACGAGAAAACATCCCACCAGAAGATAGGGAGACCAAGCCTTGAAGGCTCCCATCTCTTTTCCGGACGAAGCGTCGTCCTTCATCGCGATCGACCCCGTCCACTCCGGTTCCCATTTTTCTCTACTCTCGAAGTCCCATGTGTCCTCCTTTCGTGGAACGAGGAATCCTTTGCGGGCGGCCGGAACGACGATCGCGAGACCCGCCAATCCCCCGAACATCGCCGGAAACTCGGGACCCAGCAACCGCGCGACGATCAAGTAGGGAACGGTCATGGCGAAGGCGGCAAACAGCGCGAATTTCCAAACCCTCAGCCCTTCCACAAAGGACCGGTTTGCACCGAAAAATCGCGTCATGAAGGCAAGCACCAACAAAGGCACGAGCGTTCCGGCGATGGTGTGGAGGAAGGCGACTTTGAAACCGATCATCGCGAGGAACTGGCTCCACTCCGCATAGCCTCGTTCCGCGGCGAACCGGGCGATCTCGGGATCGGTGGAAAGGCCGCTGCTCACACCGACCAAGATGGGCGTTCCCACCGCACCGAAAGACACCGGCGTACTCTGGATGATCATTCCCGCCACGACCGCCGCCATCGCGGGAAACCCGAGCCCGACCAGAAGAGGCACCGCCACTGCCGCGGGAGTCCCAAACCCTGCCGAACCCTCGATAAAGGACCCGAACAACCACGCGACGATAATGACCTGAATGCGTCGGTCGGGAGTGATGCCGGTAAAGCCGCGCCGGATCGTCCGCAAGGCCCCGCTTGCTTGCAGCGTATTTAGAAGCAGGATCGCACCGAATACGATGTAGATGAGCGTGACCGCAACAACCAATCCGTTCACGGTGGCCGCGGCAATCTGTACCGGAGCAACCTTCCACACCCAGAGGGCCAGGCTCGCCGCGACAAGGTACGAGAGAGGCATGGCGCGGCTTGCGGGCCACCTCAGGATCACGAGGAAGATCCCCACCGCCGCGATGGGCATGAGGGACAGTACCGCGAGGGTTCCTACCCCCATCTGAACCCCTTCGGCTTCATCCCCAAAGCATTTTGACACCGGTGACCAGGAGCAGCAAGATCAGGAAACGCCGCAACCAACCGACCGGAAGATACGCGCCCAGTCGCACACCCAAAAGAGAGCCGGGCAGCGAGCCAACGAGCAACAGTCCCACCAAAGGCAAGTCCACCGTTCCAATTCCCAGATGAAAAAGACCTGCCACTCCCGTCAAGATAACGGCATGCATGATATCCGTTCCGACCAAGACCTTGGGAGGACGACGGGAGAACAACAGCAGCAACATCAGAATGATGCTTCCCGAGCCTACGGAAGTAAGCCCGACCAAGAAGCCACCGACGAGTCCAGTAATGACTGCACCGTTGCGACGGTTCACCCACCGCGGGAGCAGCGATCGAAGATCGTTCCCCGTTTGCCGCTGGAGCTTCGCTTCCACTAACAGCAGGATGGGGATGACGACAAGAAGAATGCCGATCATGCGGGTCAGGAGGTCATTCACACCGTCACCGTAGGTCGTTCGTAGGTAGGAGAGAAACCCCACTCCCGCAAGGGCCCCCGGGATGCTGCCCGCGGCCAGGTATCCGACCAGCCCCCAGTCGAGCGTGCCTTGGCGCCAATGAAGAAGCCCCGCACCGGTCTTGGTAATCGAAGAGAAAACCGCCCCCGACCCAACGGCCATGATGGGAGGAACGTGCAGCACAAAAATGAGGAGCGGGAGCAGAACCACGCCGCCCCCGAGGCCACTCAAGCCGACGAGCAGGCCTACCGTAAAGCCGATGAGTATGGTCAGCATATGGGTGAGCGGTTAGTAGAACACCTCATATCATATGCAAAAGCGGAGCTTCCAACTACTGGTTTCGACAACTCCTGCTGGGAGCACCGCGACCTTATCCCGTCCCCGGTGTGGCAAATTACCCCGTAAGGAACTTTAAACGGGGATGTCCCGGCCGCTGTTGAATTTGGTCGGGTAGCGGCGGCACCTGTGAATACTCTTAGGCAGCAAACTCATCGCTGTCAAGAGATTTCTGTTTGCTTCTAAGCGCGTGAACGAGAGCGCCCATATGGCGATAGCCTTTGATACGCCGGAACTTTTTCTGCGCGGTGACGACGCCAAGAGCGGTCCATCGGCGAACCATGGAAGGACTCTTCCAACGCTTGACGTTTCTCGATACTCTGCGAATGGTTCCGTTGAGATTCTCAATGGCGTTCGTCGTGGCAAGAGACTGGCGAAGTAAGGCGGGCGGCGCGAGCTTCACGACCGTGAGTGTTTCTTCCATCCCTTCACGAAGGCTTCCGGCAGCTTCGTCGTAGCCGTTTCGCTCGAGCCACGACACCAATGCCTGAAATCGCTTGCGCGCCTTGTCGGCACTCTTGCACTTGTAGGCTTCCTTCATCGTCTGGAGCATGTAGGCGTGACGAGACTTGGGAAGGTACGAGCGAAGATTTCGGAGTTTATGGATCTGGCACCTTTGGATGACCGCGAGGTCCCCCAAAACGTCGACGAGTGCCTTGCGGATGCCTTTGCCTCCGTCCACTACGCAGAGAATCGACTCATCGACGCGCAAGCCTCGCTCGAGAAGGTCCTGCAACATCGCGGTGCACACCCGAGAGTTCTCCGTCGAGCCCAGCCATATACCCAGGGGCACCTTCGTTCCATCTATTGTGATACCTAGAGTTACGACGACGGTCTGTCCGGCCACCTCAAGGCCATCCAGCATCAGTGCCGCAAGCTCGAACTCCTCTAGCCGCCGAGACAGGTATTCCTCGAGCTTCTTAGTCGTCTGGCTCACGAGGTGACGGCTGGCGGCACTCTTACTCGTGCCACGAGACTTCAACTTGGCCGCGGGTTTGTCCAGACTCGATTCGTAATTTCGGGTCGATACCCCCACCAAGATCTGATTCAACACTCGCTCTGGAAGCGGGTCTTCTTCGCGGAAGGCTTCGAAGTGTGGAAGCGACGCCTCCGCGCCCGACTTCGAGCGAACTCGAGGTCGCGACACTTGGATGCGACGACCACCGAAGCTCAGCTCTCCGTTCGTGCTCCCCCAGTGGTTATGAGTTCGCTCCTTCTCGTGCTTGCCCTTGAGCCCCGCGATCTCCTCGGCGTCCTCTCTGAGCAGTAGGTGCAGAGCTGTCAGTCCTTGCTCGTACACCCATTCCGTCAGATCCGCCTTCGTGGCCGCGATCCCAGCTATCATCGGTAGCAGTATCTGACCGACTTGGCCAACTACCTTGCCCGTAGGCGAGTGCGTTTGCTTTCTTACTGGCTTCTTTGATTTCCTAGGCATTGGTGGCTCCTTGTCCCCCTCTGGAGACGGTTTATTGGCAGACCTATTCTTAGGCCGGCCAAGGAGCCGCCGCTACCCCAAATTCAACATCCGGCGGGACATCCCCCAGAGGAGGTCGGCGCTTGGCAGTTAGTCGTTCGCCATCGGGCGGGATCTCTCGAGGCCGCGGTCTCCCACGCGCGCCGTCGCAATCTCGCGGTCAGCCTCGGTGTCCTCGCTCTGCTAGCGGTGAGTGTCGCCATGATCGTTCTCTCCACGCAGCGTGCGCAGCGACTGGCGAAACAACAAGTAGAGTTTGTGGCCGGTGTCACTCACGAGCTCCAAACCCCGCTCGCCGTGATTCGATCGGCCGGCCAGAATCTTGCTGATGGTGTCGTAGAAGGGTCAGAACAGATCAAAGACTACGGTTCTCTGGTTGAAAATGAGGGGCGCCGTCTCTCCGGTATGGTGGATCAAGTGTTGGAGTTCGCGGGACTGCAATCGCAAGGGAGGGCTCTCGCCATCGAGGTCGTTCCGATCGATCGGGTCATCGAGTCTGCCCTAGCCGATTGTGATGCCGCCATCGAAGAGTCCGGAGTCAAAGTCAACACAGAAGTCGCACCCCAACTCACCGTGATGGCGGATGCGTCTGCCTTGCGGCGGGCGATTCAAAATTTAGTCGATAACGCGATCAAGTACGGCGGAGATGCAAAATGGGTCGGTATTCGCGCGAAGGCCAGCAGCGAAAGCAGAAAACACGAGGTCCTGATCACAATAGCTGACAAAGGGCCCGGCATCCCCGCTGAGGATCTGCCTCACCTTTTCGAGCCCTTCTATCGTGGCAAGAAGGCCCAGGCCGGACGAGCGCGTGGAAACGGCCTAGGGCTCGCGCTGGTTCGCCAAATCATCGAGGGACACGGCGGGAGAATCGCCGTCAAGAGCGCCAAGGGACAAGGCACAATTTTCAACGTCCACCTCCCCGCGAGCGCCGAGTCAAGGAAATAATGAAATTCAGAGTCTTGCTGGTCGAGGATGAGCCCGGTCTCGTGTTGACTTTGAGTGATCGACTCGTCAACGAGGGATACGCGGTGGCCGCGGCCGGCGACGGCGAGGAAGGCCTGAAGCAGGCGACTTCGGAGTCTTTTGATCTAGTTATCTTGGACGTGATGCTTCCAGGTAAGAGCGGTTTCGATGTGTGTCGCGATCTGCGCCAAAAGGGTTTTCAGAAGCCGATCTTAATGTTGACCGCCCGAGGACAGGTCACCGACAAGGTCGTGGGCCTAAAGCTGGGAGCGGACGACTATCTAACGAAACCGTTCGAAATGATGGAGCTTCTGGCGCGCATCGAAGCCTTGCTACGCCGCGCCCCTACCGGTGGAGCCGCTCTCACCCGAGCGTACCGTTTCGGCAACGTCGAGATCGACTTCCGCCGCGCCGAAGTCTCGCGCGACGGAAAACCGGTAGAGCTCTCCGCCCTCGAGCTCAAGCTCCTTCGTTACTTCATCGAGCACCGCGGGGCTACCATCTCGAGGGACGAGCTTCTCAACGAGGTGTGGGGCTACGATGCGATGCCTCACTCAAGGACGGTGGACGTCCACGTCTCCTGGCTGCGCCAAAAAATAGAAACGAATCCCTCCCATCCCGAGTTCATCGTCACCGTTCACCGACTGGGATATAAGTTCGTCGGCTAGTGCCGTTCCCAACTGGCGCGGGCATGGCAATTCCGTAATTGGGGTGCGTCTCAGGTCGTTCGTGCAGTGCCGGGCTCGCGGGCGATAAACTTCCCGTGCCCCACTTTTCCGGTGAACTTCTGATCCTCGACGACCACTTGGCCACGCAGCAGAACCTTGGCCGGCACTCCGGTGACTTCCCTTCCTTCGTAGGGGTTGTAGTCGACCTTCATGCGGTGGGTCTTGGCGCTGATGGTCCATTTTGCCTTCGGGTCCCAAATCAATATGTCGGCGTCGGCGCCTATGGTGATGGAGCCCTTACGTGGTAGAGACCGAAGATCTTCGCGGGGCGCGTGCTAACGAGGTCGACGAAACGGTTGAGAGAAATCCGACCCTTTCGGACGCCACCATCATGTAGCAGCATGAGTCTAGTCTCGATTCCGGGAGCTCCGTTGGGAATCTTGGAAAAATCGTTCTTGCCGAGCTCCTTCTGCTCCTTCATGCAGAAGCTGCAATGGTCGGTGGAGACCGCCTGAAGGGCATCCGTCTTGATGCCGTTCCACAGTCGCTCCTCGTTGCCCTTCGGACGCAACGGAGGAGACATCACGAACTTGGCGCCCTCGAATCCGGGTCGCTCGTAATCCTCGTACGAAAGAAACAGATACTGGGGACAGGTCTCCGCGTAGGCGGGGAATCCGCGCTCGCGGGCACGCCGTACCTCTTCCATCGCATCGCCCGCAGACAGGTGGACGATATAAATAGGTACGTCGGCCATTTCCGCGAGTGCAATGGCTCGGCGGGTCGCTTCGGCCTCGGCGCTCATCGGCCGGGTCAACGCATGCCATTTCGGCTCGGTATGCCCCTCGGCCAGGGCGCGTTCCACGAGGGTATCGATGACTCCGCCGTTCTCGGCGTGCATACAGACCAGCCCGCCGTTGTCCTTGGTGCGGAGCAGGGCACGAAAGATCGTCGCATCGTCCACCATGAAGACACCGGGGTAGGCCATGAAGAGCTTGAAGCTGGTGATGCCCTCGCGCACCAACTCGTCCATTTCCTTGAGATGGGATTCCTTGAGCTCCCGCGCGATGATGTGAAAGGCGTAGTCCATGGCCGCCTTTCCTTCGGCACGACCAAACCAGGCGTCCACCCCGGCGCGCAGGGACTTTCCGAAGTCTTGAATGGCGAAGTCGATAATCGTTGTGGTACCACCGCACACGGCCGCCGTCGTTCCACTCTCCCAATCGTCCGCCGTCACCGTACCGCCAAATGGCATCTCCAGATGAGTATGGACGTCAACTCCGCCCGGCATCACGTACTTGTCGCTGGCGTCGATCGTCTCGGGCGCCTCCAGATTCGTTCCTATGCTGACGATCTTTTCGCCGCTGATACCGACATCGGCACGGTAAGTGTCGCCTGCGGTAACCACGGTGCCACCTTTGATGACTTTGTCGAGTGCCATGGGATTCCCCTCCAAGAAGTTAGAGAAAAATAGAATACTGAGCTAGTTGCGTGAAATCAAACCCCCAGAAAGCCGCGATACGCCCCCTGACCTTCATCCCCTCGTTCGAGCCCCTTCGCCTGCGGTGTTAGCCCCTCCGCTTGCGGTGTTAGTATGACAACCCATGGGCGACAGGAGAAAGACGGCGCTCGTTACCGGGGCATCGTCGGGAATCGGCCGGGCTCTTGCCGAGCTTCTGGCGAAAGACAATTACGATCTCGTCTTGGTGGCGCGGAGAGAAGATCGTCTGCAAGCGCTCCAGAAGGAATGGAGCGAGCGTTATTCGATCGCCGTTCGAGTCGTCGCGATCGACCTGGCGGCACACACCTCGCCCCGGAAGCTTTTCGATGCGCTCGAAGGGAACAACATCGACGTTCTCATCAATAACGCCGGTTTCGCATCCTACGGGCCGTTCGCAACAAGCAACACCGCGAACGAGATGGACATGATTCAGGTCAATGTTACAACGCTGACCCATCTCACCCGATTGTTCCTTCCCCAGATGATCGAACGCGGGGAAGGCCGAATCATGAACATCGCCTCCACCGCGGCGTTCGTGCCCGGTCCGCTGATGGCGGTCTACTACGCCACCAAGGCCTACGTGTTGTCCTTCTCCGAGGCGCTCGCCGAGGAGTTGCGGGGAAGCGGCGTTACGGTAACCGCGTACTGCCCCGGTCCCGTGGCAACGGAGTTTCAGGAGAGAGCCAAACTCGCGCGATCCGGACTCCTTCGCTACGGGCTCGTGGAGATCGGGCCCATCGCCGCGGAAGGATACCAGGCCATGATGTCCGGGAAAGTCGTAGCTATTCCTGGATTGCCGAGCAAGCTCGTCTCTCTGGCGGCGCGTTTGACCCCTCGTTCGATCCTGCGAAGAGCAGTCAAGAAGGTTCAGTCCCAAGTGGTGCAACCTTGAGTACTCAGGCATGGAGGTGATTGTGGAAAATGGGCCCACCGAGACACCGACCGATCTTTCGCACTCCCGCTCGGAAGGGCGTGGGTTGGAGGACTACATGAACCCGAGAAACCGCCGCCTCGTCTTTCTCCTTTCTTTCTTGGCCGGCTTTGCCTGCGGGGCGAGAACGGTATTGCCGAGTACGAGGACGGTCGTGGCCTGGAAGTGCTCGGAGCGTATCGATTCATTCTGCCCCAACGGTTGGGTTTGATCGTGGAGATGGACAGCGACAAGGCTTTCGCCGCCGTTCATCGCCTCCGGGATATCAATCTGATCATCAGCGCTCTTGCGGTGTTCCTGGTTACGGGAATCGGATACGGACTGGTGGTGAGTCTCACGCGACCCATCGAAGCCCTTATCGAAGGCGCCAAAGCCGTGGCCAAGGGAGATCTCAGCCGTGAGATTCCGATCGTCACCACCGACGAAATCGGATATCTCACCAAGGTCTTCAATCAAATGACCCGTGCCCTCAAGGAAACCCATACCGATTTGCAACAAAAATCCAGCACTGACGAGCTCACCGGGCTCTTCAACCGTCGTTTCCTGGCCAAGGCCTTCGACATGGAGTTGAGTCGGGCGGAACGAAGCGGTAACCCCCTATCGGTGCTCATGGTCGACATCGATCACTTCAAGGCCTTCAACGATCGGTTTGGTCATCCGGAGGGAGATACCGTGCTGCGGAATGCCGGCGCCTTCCTCACCAACCACTTGCGCTCGACGGACGTTGCGGCGCGCTACGGTGGCGAAGAGTTCATCGTGCTGCTCCCGTCTACCGGAAAACGTGAGGCGGGGAAGAAAGCCGATAACCTGCGAAAGGCTTTCGCCGAGGCCGGCCTCAGCGGAGAAAGGAAGACCAAGGTCACCGTCAGCATTGGTGTGGCCTCGATGCCCAACGATGGGCTCACCGAGCATGAGCTCGTGGGTGCCGCCGACGCGGCGCTCTACGTGGCGAAGCGCCAGGGTCGTAATCGGGTAGCGATCTTCGAAGTAGCGCAGCCGGCAGTCAGCTAGCGTCCCGTATCAGCGAACGACGCTGGTGTGAATCCAACTCCTGAGACCGTCGCCGGCTTCCACTTGAAACCAATCCCCCCAACGCGCAATGGCAAGGATCTGCTTGCCTTTGTCTACTTGTCCGACGATACTCTTGTCTTTGCCAGGTGCTTGGCGAAGGTTGGCCTTCACGACAGTCTCCAGGTTGCGGGCAGGCACGATCGGAATGATCCTGTCCGATCCGCCGAGAAAGGATGTGCGGACCTCGGCGACCATCCGTGCCTGACGCACCAACTCTCCCGCCCGCTCGCTGAGATAAGACGAGCCGCCGAAATTTCCTTCCGCCAGTGCCTTGTCGGCTCGGTTCAAGAAGTCATTGGCTCGCTCGAGGCGAACCGCAACCTCCGGATCTTTGGCCTGGGGAACGGACTGCAGCTGCACACGTACTTCGGCGATACGCGAGATCGCCAAGGCGCGGTTGTGGACGTTCCTAAGACTCGCTTTGGAGCGAAGCACTTCCTCGACGGAGCTCGCAAGCTCGATCTCGAGCCCTGCGTAGCGTTCTTCGAGGGAAGCCCGGGCTGCCTCTTGATCTTCCAGCCGCCGCCGAAGCCTTCGGTTGTCTTTCTTGGCTTTTGCCAGCTCGAGCTCCAGGCGTTTTAGCGGGTCAACTTCTGCCGGCTCTTCCGGGGTGTTGGGTTCCGTCTCCTTCGGGGTCGCGTCCGCGGCGTCGGTGCCAAACTTGGACCCCGCCGGCTGAGTAGAGGGTGTCGCAGTCTTCTTAGGCCAACAGCCGGCCGCAAGTAGTCCGCAAATGGCAAGAAGCAGCGCGGTCAGTTTCGTCGCCACGTTATTCTTCCCTTTCGAGGCGGTTTTGGTTTTCGTTGTAAGGAGTTCTGGAAACCAGATGATAATTATTCTAACCTAGCCATGTCGCTAACAGCAGGCGCCTTGTCCCCACGGGTCGGTCCTGTGGTGTACCATGGGCTCGTCCAGACAAAGAGAGAGAATCGGCGGGGCAATAGTTGAAAGTGTTGAAAGGATTGAGCGGGCTTCGGATCGTCAGTTTCGAGAGCCGCCGCTCGGAGGAGATGGCGAATCTCATCCGAAACCACGGAGGCGAGCCCATCCAGGCCCCGTCGATGCAAGAGATAGCTCTAGCCGGGCAGCGTGAATCGCTCGAGTTCGGAGAGGCGCTTACGGGTGGCGCCTGTGACGTGCTGATTCTTCTGACCGGTGTCGGCACCCGCATGTTGGTGGATACGCTCGCCACACGGCGGCCGCGTGAGGAGATCCTCGAAGCATTCGGGAAAACCGCACTGGTCTGTCGCGGACCGAAACCGGTTAGCGCACTCAAGAAAATGGGACTCCGCCCCACGCTTACCGTCGGGGAGCCCAACACCTGGCGTGATCTGCTACAGACACTCGATGACGAGCTGCCCGTTTCGGGGAAGCGAGTCGCCGTCCAAGAGTACGGAGCTCGCAATCAGGAGTTCCTGGATGGGCTCCGGGAAAGAAAGGCCGTCGTCACTCCCGTCCCGGTTTACGGATGGAAACTCCCCGACGACACCACGCCTCTGAAAAACGCCATCACGCGTGGAGTGGCCGGCGAGATAGACGCTGCTGTGTTCACGAGCGCCATCCAGGTGGACCATCTTTTTCGAGTGGCAGAACAGCAGGCGCGAGCAGATGAGCTTCGAGACGCTTTTCGCAGCCGAATCTTGGTCGCTTCTATCGGCCCGATGACGAACGAAGCCCTCACGCGTTTGGGCGTCGAGGCGGATATCATTCCCGAGCATCCCAAGATGGGACACCTGGTAAGGGCTTTGGCGGAAGGGGCGGCACGGGGGCTCGAACGCAAGCGCACCCGGGGCTAGTGTTCTAGTCGGGCAACCAGGTCAGCAATGTCAGGGATGTCACCTGTGTCAGGGCCTGCTGGACCAGACGAGACCTCGATACGCACCGCAAAGGGCTCTTTCGGCTCCCCCGCGGCCTCGACTTGGATGTGGTCCGCCTCGGGATAAAGCTCATCGAGGAACAACCGCAACCCATCCTTGACCGCGTCGAATGCCTCCGGTGTTCGCGGTGCCAGAAGGCGGTTTTGGATCTGGAAGAGTGCCTCGTCGTAACGAAAGTGGAGCTTTCCTTCGAGCGCCGGCTCCGCCTGGAGGAGCTTGCAAGCCTTCAACGCAGCGCCGAAGACTCGACGGAGCCGCGAGCGCACGTCACCTTCTGTCCTCCGCTTGCGCATATAGAGAAGGCCAAGCCGTCCGCCGGCCTGATCCAAGCTGTACTGGCCCTCATGGCACATGAGTATGACACCGGGCCCGTGATGGACGTGGGAATAGTCGGCAACGTCGATCATCACTTCATCTTCCAAACGGCGGGTCTGTATCCACTCATGGAAGACCGGTACGAAGTCTCTGGATCCCAGCTCGACGGTGTTCGCCGCGTAGAACTTGATGGCGAGCTCGTGCGCTTCCAACGGATTCACGACACGGGCGCTAGACTGCTGCGGCATCCAGTTTCTCCAACAAACGCCCGTGGCAGGCGTAGACCGCCTCGATAAACAATTGGGCTTCTTCGATGCGATGGTGGGCGGCGTCGGCAGTGAAGTGTCCACTACCGTTTAGCTCTTCGCGGTGGATGCGGAACAAGTAGTTGCCGAATTTCCCTCCCGCATACGGGTCGGAGAAGAGTCCGGTGTCGTAGAAACGCGCCCGGAATTCACGGACAATCTTGTCAGCCCTGTCAGACCTGTCAGAGTGGCCCGGTTGTTCGACCGCCAAATCGGTCCCACCGTTTTGGAAACCCACCAACGCCGCGGCGGCGTCGAGCATCGCGCGAAAAGCCGTCTTCGCTGAATCGCGCGGATTCCCGCCGTCCAACTGCACTTGCGCCTCGAAGACTTGGCGCTCGCTGGCGGCGAGCCCGAAATCGAAGCGCGATACCACCTCGCCGGCGCACTCGCCCTTCCCCATGTCCCCTAGTGTGAACTCTCGCGGATCGCCCCAATCGGAGTAGAGGGTTCGGTCTTGGTCGTAGCTCGGAATCTCGGTCAAATCGTCGAGCATCGAGCGGACCTTGGGCTTGCCCATGCGGCCGACGAAGTCTTGAAACCTCTCGTTCCGTTTTCCATCGCGCCGAAACCAATCGGTGATCCGGGTTACCACGTCGGGAATTCGTTTCGACGGAACGGCACCCATTGCCAACCCAAAAGACTTCGCGTTCTCGGTCCACTGCCCACCTAGAACGACCTGAAAGTGCGGGACGGTGCGGCCTCCACTCTTGCGACTCACTCCATAGAAACCCAGGTCGGCGACGTGGTGTTGACCACAAGAATTGAAACACCCGCTGACTTTGATACGAAGACCGTTGAGCGAAGCGTCGAACGCTAGGTTCTTCTCCAAGAGACGCGTCCGGAGCTCTTCGGCGAGACCGCGCGAAGAGGCGATCCCCAACTTGCAGGTGTCGGTGCCCGGGCAGGTGGTGATGTCTACGATGGAGCCCGCGCCCGGCTCGCCGAGCCCTACTTCTTTGAGCGCGGAGTAGAGATCAGGCAAGTCGGCTTCGGCAACGTACCGAAGGATGATGTTCTGGTCGACGGTCGTGCGAACCGAATCGCCGCTGAACCGCCGCGCCAACTCGGCGAGCCGTCGCATCTGATGAGAAGACAGATCCCCCAGGGGAAGCGTAATGGCGGCCACCGAGTAGCCCGGTTGGCGTTGCGGGTAGACGTTGGTTGCCGTCCACGCTGTAAAGCCCTCCGGGTGAGGGCCGCATCCCAGGCGCGCCGATCGACGGGCCGGTTGGTCGGTCGCTGCCGTCAAAAAGACTTCCGAAACCGACCGGCCGGCCTCGAGCTCGGAGACTAGTCCAGTCCATCGCGCATCCGTCGGTAGCTTCTCTCGTTCCTCCAGTACCAAGCGCCGAAACTCGTCGATGCCCAGACTCGCGACCAGGAACTTGAGGCGGGCGCGGGCCCGATTCTTCTTCTCGCCCAAACGCGCGAAAACCCGGCACACCGCTTGCGCAGTGGGCAACATTTCTTCTACCGGCAAGAAAGAATCAAAAAGCTTGGCCTGGTAGGGTACGGCACCCAGACCACCCCCCACGTAGAGCTCGAATCCGCGTCGGCTGCGACCGTTTTCGGTCTCGGTCTTCGCGATGAAACCCAGATCATGAAAAGCGGTGAGCCCGCAGGACTCTTCCTTGCACCCGGAGAACGCGATCTTGAACTTCCGACCGAAGTCCTGCGCGTCGGGGTGACCGAGCAAGAAGTAGCTCAAAGCCTTGGCATAGGGCGTGACGTCGAATGTTTCCCCGCGACACACGCCGGCCAGGGGGCATGCCGTCACATTCCGTACTGAGTTGCCGCAGGCTTCTCGTGTGGTAATGCCGACCGCAGCCAGGCGTCTCATCATGTCCGGTGTGTCGTCGATATGAACGAAATGTAGCTGGAAATCCTGCCGGGTCGTGATATGGAGGATGCGGTCAGAATAATCGTCGGCGAGCTCTGCGAGAACGTCCATCTGCTCCGGCGTCACGCTGCCGAAGGGGATCTTGATCCGTTGCATGCCGGGAGCATCCCAGAGGGTATTGGGGCCCTTCACCACCGAACCGGAGGGGTATTCGAGCTTCTGGCTTCGCCGACCGTCGTGTCGCTGACCGTTGTCGTACCGCTGTCCGTAGACGCCCCGGCGGAGCCGTGTCTCGCTGAAAAGCTTCTCCTCCAGCTTGCCCTGACGGCGAAGCTCGACCTCGGTCTCGAAGATGTCGATCTCTCGTGCCAGCTCGGCAGGCATCTTGTCGGCGAGCTCTTGCTTCCAGCTGCGCCCCGAAGGTGAGGTGGTCGAAACCCTAGGCACGGTAGAAGTGCTCATGCCGGGACTCCTTTCTCTAATGCAAAGAAAACAGGATCTTCGATAGCGATGCGACCGGCGAGCGAAACGACTTCGCCAATGACCAGCGTGCCGGGAACGTTGCCCGGAGCGTTGCCGGGACCGTTGGATGCCGGGAGCGGGATCTGACCCAACTCGTTGAGATTGCTCACCCAGGTTGCGGCCTGGGGCGTCGATGCTCCTAGAATGAGAGCGGCCGGGGTCTCCGGCTTCCAGCCACTCTGGATCAGAAACTCCGAAAGCTCGCGACGGCTGGCGACTCCCATCAGCACGACCAAAGTGATCGAATTGGGTGAGACCGCCTCCAGCAAGGGACGGTAAGACGCCGCAGCGTGTCCCGATACCACCATGAAACCGGACGTGAGGCCGCGGTGCGTAACCGGGATACCGGCGAGAGCGGGAGCGGCCACGGCAGAGCTGAGCCCGGGAATCACCTCGAAGGGGATTCCTGCTGCAGCGAGGGCGAGAGCTTCCTCTCCGCCCCGACCCAAAACGAACGGATCGCCGCCCTTGAGCCGCACCACTCGCTGCCCCCGGCGTGCCGCGTGGATCATAATGCGATGGATCACGTCCTGGGGAGTCGACTTCCGGCGCGCCCGCTTACCGACGTCGAAGGCTCGCGCCTTGGGTGCAAGGGCCAAGATTTCCGGTGATACCAAGGCGTCGTGCAGAACGAGATCAGCCTCGTTCAAACGGCATGCCGCTTTTATTGTCAGGAGCTCTGGATCGCCGGGACCGGCGCCGACCAACGAAACGAACCCGGTCATGGCTTAGGCTCCTTGTAGATCTCGTTCAGCGCCTGGAGCAGCCGCGGGCGACGATCGGCGATCGGAACACTTTCCTTACGCCACAGGATACGCGCATCCTGGGCGACGCTCGTCCACCGGTCCAGATCGCGTGGCAGCAGATGATCGATGGCTTCCCGCATCAGACCGGACAAGGCAGGAGCGGCGCCGTTCGTGGAGATGCCGAGCGTGACCCCCGAGCGCCGCACGACACCCGCCCCGTAGGCGGTTGCACTCGCAATATCGTCCACCGCGATGACGAAGATGCGACGTTCCGTTGCGGCCTCGGATACTTCTCGGTTCACTTCGGGCGGCGCCGCCGACACGACGAACCAGCAATCGTCGAGATCGCTGGGCTCAAAGCGACGGCCGTGAAGACTCAGGTTCGTATGAACGATCTCGAACTTGATCTCCGGCGCCACCAACGTGACGTGCGCCCCGGCCTCCAAGAGGCTCTTGGTCTTTGCTTCCGCGACCGGACCGCCCCCGACGACGAGAACGCGGCGACCGTGGAGCTTGAGGAAGATCGGAAAGAGAGGCGTTGACATGGTTATGACCCCGCCGGCTGCAACACCGGCAACAACACGAGGGGCGATGTTCGGTTGTGCATTCCACATTCCGTCTTGGCGCTGCCACGCCATCGACCGGCGCGCGGATCTTCTCCGGATCGCACCGGGCTGGTGCAAGGCATGCAACCGATGCTCGGATAGCCCTGCTCGTGGAGCGGGTTGAACGGGACGTCGTGCTCCCGTACGTATTCCCAGACGTCGTGGCTCGTCCATTCCAGCAGGGGGTTGATCTTGACGAGCCCGAACTTCTCGTCGAGCCCGACTCGCGGTGCGTTGGCCCGTTCCGGAGTCTGGTCACGCCTGAGAGCGCTGATCCATGCCTCCGCTCCTTCCAACGCGGCCCGGAGCGGCAGGACTTTCCTCAACTCGCAGCAGCGGTCCGGATCTCGTTCCCACAACGCCTCCCCGACGCGGCTCGCTTGCTCGGAGAGGGACAGCACAGGTCGTACAGCGCGAACGCGGAGCCCGTAGCGTTCTTCGAGCTTCCTCCAAAGAGTGTAGGTCTCTTCGAAGAACAAACCGGTGTCGAGAGTGAAGATGTCCACCGGCAACCGGTTCCTGCCAATGATGTCGATGAGCACACACCCTTCCACACCGAAGGCAGTGGCCATGACGAGCCGGGGTGCGAAACGCTCCGACGCCACGCGGAGAATGTCGGTGGTTGCACGGACTTTGAGGAGACTGTCCATGTCACGAACCTGCTGTTCTCGCTCCAACTGCTGCATCTTCACCTCAACCCCAGTGCACCGAAGGTCCCGGCCCTAAAAAACAAAAGGCCCAGGTCCTTTGGACCCGGGCCTTGAGCCGCTTGGCTGTGGTTAATCTTGTCTACATAAAGCGAGGCCGCTGAGAATCCGAATCCCTCAATTGGCGGCCGACAGACATACTGGGTGCTCCTCCAAGTGGCACAAGGCCCGGTCCCCCGGGCCGGGTACACTTGCAGGACCCCCGAATCAGCATGTCGCCGAATCTCATCCCTTCTGTCATTCTGACCTGCCGGCCGACCGCTGTCAAACGAAAATATAATTTTTTTAGTCTTAATTTAATATCTTTGTAATCAACGGTTTACCTAGCAGCCAGATAGAGCGTTGTAGGCAGGCGTCATTCAACGACCGGGCTATTTCTGGAGCACGTCAGTTGTACGCCTAGGCTGAATGACGCCTGACATGGTTATCGCCCGCTTAAGCAATGGCCTCCG
Organism: Candidatus Marinacidobacterales bacterium; assembly: GCA_965222425.1. Classification (GTDB taxonomy): domain Bacteria; phylum Acidobacteriota; class Vicinamibacteria; order Marinacidobacterales; family DATDRI01; genus CBDCNP01. The sequence goes on along the minus strand of CBDCTW010000018.1, from coordinate 596,919 downwards.
CCTGTGAATGACCGCCGAATCGGGTATTATGGAATTCCGTCATGGACAAGAAAGAGCGCACCCGACTCATCGAGAGGTTTGCGTCTGGACTCAAGTATCCATACCTCTTCCTGCTCGTCGCCGGCGTCTTCCTCCTGGATCTGATCGTGCCCGATGCGATCCCTTTCGCCGACGAGATTCTCCTAGGACTGGTGGCCGTCTTGTTAGGAACATGGAAAGAGCGAAAGGGAGCGGAGTCGAAGCCGCCGGTGAAGAATATCACTCCCGAACGCTAGGGCTGCTTTACGGACAGGACCGGGATAGAAGGGTTCCGATAACTCCGGCCACCACACCCAGAAGGAACGTGATCAGCGTCCTGGTCCACGACGTTCCCGCTTGCGCCTGGGTTGAGACCATCCCGCCGAAGGATGCTTCTTTGACTTGCTCGTCCAACTCTTCGACAACCGCTACGGCCTTCTCGGTGGGCTTGACGTACCTCTTGACTCCGCCATGAACGTCCCACATCTGGACCTGGACGTATTGCCAACGAGCTAACGAAGACAAAATGTCATGAAACTCGGTCCCCAGCACGTTGCCGGCCGCAACGTCGCAACCGACATCCGCCGCCAATTGCAGCTCTTGGACCCATCCGTGTTTTTCGATCTTCCTACCGCCCGGACTCTCGAGGCGAGAGCCATCCGCACCTCTTGGGCTGGTGTCGGTGGGACGGTGAAAGTTGACGAGAATGGTAAGGACTCTTTTCTCGTTCGGAGCTAGATTGTCGGTCACGGATTGCCCTCCGGCGGAAACCGATAAGTCTTCACGGGAGCGTGCGAGGACTGTCAATCACTGAATGGGCATTCCGAAACCTGTTTCCACTGGATTGCCTGCGGTCTCCCATGCACGGAAGCCACCTCGCAAGGCCGAAACATTCGAGAAACCTGCTCCATCAAGAACGAGCGCCGCACGGGCGCTAGTCTGTTCTGACTGTCACGTGCAATAGGTGACGATCGAGGCATCACGGTCGATCTCCGGAACACGATTGCCGAGATCCGCCAGCGGAATCGAGACGGCTCCGGGAATACGTCTCCGCTGGTAGCTCTCTCGACTGCGCACATCGATCACGATGACGCTGGACCCTTCGGGCTTTTCGAGGAGGAACACTAAATTTTCAACCGAGATTCGTGGAACGCTCCCCGTGGCGGCCTCCTCGCGGCGCTCGACTGATCGTGGTTCTTCGGAGACGCGGGCATCGGAGGGCGGGGCCTCACAAGACGGGACCAGCAGAAGCCCCGCGAGAATAACTAGCCAGCCGTAGGCTTTCACTTTATCCTTCCTTATATTGTGGAGTAGACGGCCATCGGGAAGCGTGTGGCTCCCCCTCCAGAAATTATACGCGAATATCCCCCTTCCGGCGATCGGAAGATCTCTGGATTGACATTGGGAGACGGCGGGTCTAGCCTACCGCCCGGCGTCCGCCCCACAAGACTCTCCCATCGCACCCTCTGGCCCAAGGACGCAATAGATGAAGGTTCAGGAGGAACCGCTGGGGGATGTCACGATCACCGTGGACGGGCCCGATGGAGCCCCCGTGACTGCGGTGGAGCACGACTTTCATCTCTGGACGAAGCAAGATGACGGCTTGTGGAAGCTCCATATCGATATCTGGAACTCGCCAGCTCCCCTATCTGGCGAGTAAGCCGAGACGTGGATCGGCAATGTGTGCTATGTAACAAATCGGAGGGAGAAAACATGAAATCACTGCTATCGAAAGCATTGTTGGTAGGCGTTGCTCTGGGCCTCTGCCTCGCGGCCAATGCGGGGACCCGTGTCACGGAAGTGTGGCAGTGCACGCTCAACGAGGGAAAAACGCTGGAAGACGTTCACGATGCAAACGGCGCCTGGGTGAAGTTTGTCAACGTCACGGTCGAGGGAGGCGATATCCACAGCTATGTAACCACTTCCATAGTCGGAAATACCACCCAGTTCCTGTCCGTGGACTCGTTTCCGGATATGAAAGTGTGGATCGCCACCAAGGCGGCGAACCAAACAGACGAGGGATAGGCGATCGAAGCCGCGCTCAACGAGGCTGGGACCTGTTCATCGAACAGCTTGCACTCGTCGACCGAAACCGAAAGTAAGTAAAAGAACCACCTCATCCTCAAGTACAGAGGGGGTGTGCCTGTTCAGGAGTGGATATCTGGAACTCGGGGACTCCCCCGCCAACGCAAGGGAAATGAGTCGCACAGATCATGGAGAAATGTCATGTCTACTACGAACGGAATTCGAAGCCTCTTTTTATGCGCAGTCGTGCTGACCGCGTTGATCGCTGCTCCTGGATCAACTAGGGCGGAGGAAAGCCGAGTGGCCGGTGGCTACGACGACCTGGTTGCATTGTTTGAAGACTGGCGGGAGTTCGAAAATCCGCCCATGCTAAACGGCGCGCCCGATTACACCGCTGAAAGACTTGCCGCGGCCCATTCAAAGCTTGCGGATTACCAGGCTCGTCTGAAGGCGATCGATCCGAGTGAATGGCCCATCGAGCAACAGGTCGACTGGCACATCGCACGTGCCGAAATGAACGGATTCGATTTCAACCATCGCGTGCTAAAGCCCTGGGTACGCGATCCGGCGTTTTACCAGTCTGTATGGACCGAAAAGAGTGACGTGCCCGCACACGAAGGGCCTACCCATCATGCGGTGCTCGAACTGTGGACCTATGATTTTCCGCTGTCTGCTGACGAGGAGCAGCGCATGATCCGCGATCTGCGTGTCATCCCGCCGCTCATGAAGCAGGCAATGGGCAACCTGACGGGTAACGCGCGCGATCTTTGGGTGGCGGGCATCCGAAACATTGAAGATCAGCGAGCGAATCTCGATCTGATCGTCGGAAAGGTAGCTGAGGATGCGAGCGACGAGCTGAAGAAAGCGATAAAGGCCGCGAAAACGGCAACCGGTGGGTTCGTTACCTGGCTCGAAGAGCAGGCACCGTCCAAGACCGGGCCATCCGGCATCGGCAAGGACAACTACACCTGGTACCAGCAAAACGTCCATCTCGTGCCGATGACCTGGGAAGATGAAGTTCGTTTGCTCAAACGCGAACTAGATCGCGCCTGGTCGTCCCTGCGGCTTGAAGAGCAGCGCAATCGTGATTTGCCGCAGCTCGTCGCCGCTTCGATGCCGGAGGAATACGACCGCCGGACCGATGAAGCGGCGACGAAGTTCATTACGTTCTTGCGAGAGCAAGAAGTTTTGACCGTCAAAGACTATATGGAACCGGCTTTGCGGGAGCACCTCGGTCATTTTGTTCCTGAGGAAGAGCGGAATTTCTTCTGGATCGCCGCACACTACGATCCACTGCCACTGTTTACACATTTCTATCACTGGTTCGATCTGGCACAAATGCGCGACGAACCGCATAAGAGCCCGATTCGACGCGGTCCTCTGCTCTACAACATTTTCGACAGCCGCAACGAGGGTACCGCGACCGGAGTCGAAGAAATGTTCATGCACGCCGGACTTTACGACGATGATCCACGCTCGCGGGAAATTGTCTGGATCATGCTGGCTCAGCGTTCAGCCCGCGGCCTGGGATCCCTCTACGCGCACGCCAACGAGATGACCATGGCGGAAGCGGGGACGGTCCATGTCGAATGGACCCCGCGGGGTTGGATGAGTGCGGAGCTCGACCTGCTCGCGTTTGAACAGCACCTCTATCTGCGCCAGCCGGGTTACGGCACGAGCTATGTCACCGGGAAATATCTGCTCGAGCGGCTCATAGGCGAGTACAGCAAAGTACTCGAAGAGCGGGGCGACAACTTCGTCATGGCCGATTTCTTCGACAAGTTTAACGACGCCGGCAGCATTCCGGTGGCATTAGTGCGCTGGCAGATGACTGGCCGCGACGACGAGATCAAGATGATGATGGGGGAGGATTAGCTCACATGTCGTCTCCACCGTAGAGAGAGGTCAACACTCGGGTGTCCGATTTTCCCGTCGTCGATGTTTCCGTACTGAATGGCGTCAGCGCAGCTCGGACCGCGCTGGCCCGGCAGATCGATGCCGTCTGTCGCGACATCGGCTTTCTGGCCGTGACCGGCCACGCCGTACCCGACGGCATTCTCCGAGACATGTGGGCGGTGACGCGAGCCTTTTTCGACTTGCCCGTGGAGGAGAAGCTCGAGGTCAAGATGCCGTATGCGGGATACCCGTACGGCTACGCACCCCTGCAGGCGGAGGCACTGGCCCTCTCGCGCGGGAACCAGACACCGCCCGACCTCAAGGAGACGTTCAGTATTGGCCCGATTCATCTCCCCCAAGGCGAGATCCACAGCGACGAAGACGCGTTTCACTACGCGCCCACGCAATGGCCCGGCGAGCCCGAGGCGTTTCGTGCGATCTGGATTCGCTACTTCGATGCCTTGTCGGAGTGGGCCCGTGTCGTCATGAAGGCGTTTGCTCTAGCGCTCGAGCTTCCTGAGCACTTCTTCGAGGGCAAGATCGACCGCCACGGAAGCGCCATCAGGGCTCTCAACTACCCGCCGCTTCGCGAAGCCCCCCTACCCGGGCAGTTCCGAGCCGGTGCGCACTCCGACTACGGGAGTCTCACCATCTTGCTGCCCGAGGACGGTTCGAGTGGACTCGAGATTCAAACTGCTGATGGCACCTGGCTCGAGGTGCCTCCGGTTCCTGGAGCGTTTATCGTTAACATCGGCGACTTGATGGCGCGATGGACGAACGATCGTTGGGTATCGACGATGCACCGGGTGGTCGGCTCGGCCGAGAGAGGTTGGCGCCGCCGTCAGTCCATCGCTTTCTTCCACCTCCCGAACTGGGATGCGCCGATCGTCTGCCTGCCCAGCTGCCTGGCCGATGGCGAAGAGCCCAAGTATCCGCCGGTTGTTTCGGGTCCTTACCTGATGCAGAAGTTTCAAAGTACGGTGAAGCTCAGCCGCGAGGATTGAGCCCGCCGCCTGTCCCGCGGAGTTGTAAATCTTGGGAACCCTCTGCGACAATGGTGTATCGCACCTCATTCCCCATGGCTTTCAAAGGACGACTCGACACCACACCCCTGCTGGAGCTCATACAGATCATCGCCTATTCGCGAAAGAGCGGCATCTTGACGGTGAAGGCCGGAGAAGCGAGAGGCCTGGTGATCTTCCAAGAGGGAAACGTCATTTGTGCCTACAGCCCGACTACCGTTTCGTTGCTGGTCAAGGCCGCCAAGGAGACAGACCCGGACCATCGCCTGTCGCTGCGGCGGATCCAAGCCTTGACTTCATTGAGGGAACTCTTCGACCTGGCGGAGGGAGACTATCGGTTTGTCCGGGGGTCGAAGCCGGTGCCCGAGCTACAAGGCCTCAGTCTCAAAGCTTTCTACGACGACGGGGCTCTGGATTCCGGTGACTTGCTTGTGGCGTCTGGCAGGACCTTGAACGGGCTCCTCGCCAACTTGAGCCTGGGCGGCACGTTCTTTTATGCCGATGAACTTCCTGCGCTCGACAGCTTCTGGGAGCTGCGCTTCACGCTGCCCGAGATCCTCGGTCAGTGCCAGGTCAAAGCTAAAGTCGTCTGGCTGCGCTCCGAGGGAGCGAACACTAGGAAAGGCGCCGGTCTCGCTTTCGAGACGCTGGCTGCCGATTGTCAGTAGCGGATCTCCACCTACCTGCAGCGATTTCAAGATCTGGCCGCTGACGTCGATTTCAACGCCTGATCTCGAGACAAACACAAGAGGCACGCGAGCCTCGACGAGCTACCTCAAAGTTCTTTGTACCACTCTGCAATCGCCTGCCCGACGGCGTGAGGATCGTCCTCCTGAACGAAGTGGATACTGTCCCCCACCTTGACCGTTTTCAAATTGGGCAGATTCTCCCGCGTCCAAGCGAGCTCGCCTTCCTGGATGATGACACCCCCGTCGAAGTAGGGGGATGTCCCGCCGGATGTTGAATTTGGGGTAGCGGCGGCTCCTTGGCCGGCCTAAGAATAGGTCTGCCAATAAACCGTCTCCAGAGGGGGACAAGGAGCCACCAATGCCTAGGAAATCAAAGAAGCCAGTAAGAAAGCAAACGCACTCGCCTACGGGCAAGGTAGTTGGCCAAGTCGGTCAGATACTGCTACCGATGATAGCTGGGATCGCGGCCACGAAGGCGGATCTGACGGAATGGGTGTACGAGCAAGGACTGACAGCTCTGCACCTACTGCTCAGAGAGGACGCCGAGGAGATCGCGGGGCTCAAGGGCAAGCACGAGAAGGAGCGAACTCATAACCACTGGGGGAGCACAAACGGAGAGCTGAGCTTCGGTGGTCGTCGCATCCAAGTGTCGCGACCTCGAGTTCGCTCGAAGTCGGGCGCGGAGGCGTCGCTTCCACACTTCGAAGCCTTCCGCGAAGAAGACCCGCTTCCAGAGCGAGTGTTGAATCAGATCTTGGTGGGCGTATCGACCCGAAATTACGAATCGAGTCTGGACAAACCCGCGGCCAAGTTGAAGTCTCGTGGCACGAGTGAGAGTGCCGCCAGCCGTCACCTCGTGAGCCAGACGACTAAGAAGCTCGAGGAATACCTGTCTCGGCGGCTAGAGGAGTTCGAGCTTGCGGCACTGATGCTGGATGGCCTTGAGGTGGCCGGACAGACCGTCGTCGTAACTCTAGGTATCACAATAGATGGAACGAAGGTGCCCCTGGGTATATGGCTGGGCTCGACGGAGAACTCTCGGGTGTGCACCGCGATGTTGCAGGACCTTCTCGAGCGAGGCTTGCGCGTCGATGAGTCGATTCTCTGCGTAGTGGACGGAGGCAAAGGCATCCGCAAGGCACTCGTCGACGTTTTGGGGGACCTCGCGGTCATCCAAAGGTGCCAGATCCATAAACTCCGAAATCTTCGCTCGTACCTTCCCAAGTCTCGTCACGCCTACGTGCTCCAGACAATGAAGGAAGCCTACAAGTGCAAGAGTGCCGACAAGGCGCGCAAGCGACTTCAGGCATTGGTGTCGTGGCTCGAGCGAAACGGCTACGACGAAGCTGCCGGAAGCCTTCGTGAAGGGATGGAAGAAACACTCACGGTCGTGAAGCTCGCGCCGCCCGCCTTACTTCGCCAGTCTCTTGCCACGACGAACGCCATTGAGAATCTCAACGGAACCATTCGCAGAGTATCGAGAAACGTCAAGCGTTGGAAGAGTCCTTCCATGGTTCGCCGATGGACCGCTCTTGGCGTCGTCACCGCGCAGAAAAAGTTCCGGCGTATCAAAGGCTATCGCCATATGGGCGCTCTCGTTCACGCGCTTAGAAGCAAACAGAAATCTCTTGACAGCGATGAGTTTGCTGCCTAAGAGTATTCACAGGTGCCGCCGCTACCCGACCAAATTCAACAGCGGCCGGGACATCTCCCCCGACTTAGATCAGCAACTTCGGAATCGGCGATTTCTTCAGTTTCTCGCTGTACGCTATGAACTTGGACTCGTAGGGGAAGTCCGGCGAAATATCGCTGGTTGTAGACATTGGGTTCTCCATCTATATCAGCCACGCGTAGCAAATAGCACGACGGAGCGATGGTGTCTTCTCTGCACGATCGCTGATAGCTTTACGCGGCTCGCGGGCGACTCGCCGCTTCATTTCACGTCTCGTTCTTCCGCGATGCTGTATAAGTATCGCTCCCCGCGCAGGAACAGCTCGCCGCCGGCGATAGCGGCCGAGGCGCTGAAGCGGTCCTCGAGAAAGTTGAGTGCCAACGCCTTGGGCTTGTCGTCGTGGGTAATCACCAGTGTCGCGCCATCGAGGTCGGTGATGTAGACGCGGCCTCCGGCGCCCACGGGCGAAGCATAGATGTTGCCCAAGCCGCCGAGCCGGAAGGGACCTGGCCGCTCCTCGCCGGTCTTGGCGTGCAAGCCCGTCAGGATTCCCTGATAGTGGTAAACAACATACAACACGTCTCCGTAGAGCAAGAGTGACGGTACGTAGGGAGTGCCTCGATGGCGGGTCCATGCGACCCGGTTGGTTCCGGTGATGTCGCCCGTCGAGCCCGCGAGGCGGATAGCCAGGAGGTTCCGCGTGTCGTAACTGCTGCCGGCGTAGACCATACCGTCTGCGGACACCGGAGAGGCAACGACGTTGGCCGATAGCCCCGCGCATTCCCAGATCACTTCACCGGTCAACAAGTCATACGCTCGCACACGATTTGTCCCGCTCACGATGACCTGATGCTTTCCGTCGTGCTCGACAACCACCGGGGTCGCCCACGACGTGGGCTCGTCACGCTCGACCTTCCAGCGCTCCTTGCCAGTTCTCTTGTCGAAGGCGACGACGAACGACGGGCCTTCGTGATCCCAGTTGACGATGACGGTATCGCCATAGAGGGCGGGCGAGCTGCCCTCGCCGTGCCCGTGCTTGGTATTCATGTCGCCCAAATCGGTTTCCCATAGGAGCTCACCGTTCCAATCGAGGCAGTAAAAACCGTAGGAGCCGAAAAAGGCGAACACCCGCTCACCGTCGACAACCGGGGAGTTGGATGCGAAGCTTCCCGTGTAGTGAATGCCTTCATTGGGTATGAGCTCGCGAACCGTCCTTTGCCAAACGATCTTGCCGTCGCGGCGGTTGACGGCAAGAACGGCAAATGATTGGCGACGCACCACCGGGAGACCGTCGTGCGCACCGGCGCGGCGGCCGGCCGGCGGCGGGACTTGCTCTCCTGAAGGAATGGCAGCGGTCAGGAAAATGCGATCGCCCCAGACGACCGGCGTCGAATGCCCTCTGCCCGGAAGCGCGAGCTTCCAACGGATGTTCTTGTCCTCGCTCCACAGAAACGGCGGGTTGGCGCGCGGCGCGACGCCGGTGCCCAGGGGCCCGCGCCACTGCGGCCAGTAGTCGAGGGATTCACCGCCGTCATCGGCGAGTATGGCCGAAACCGAGGGAGACGATCGCCTCTCCGGCCGGCCTTCATAAAATAAGGTGCTGGTGCTCGCCAAGGCGAGCGTAACGCCCAGGATAGCCAAGAAAGGCCAGAGGAGACCTGCTTTTGCGGGTGAGCTCGACACCACGCTAGCTCATCAGCCGTCGAGAAGTCCGACGCGGAGACCATAGTGCGAGCCTCACGTGCGCGTCGGCGATAAGCTTCACGTCTAACCTCCAGCCTTAGAAAGTATAGTGAAAAGCGTAGGGAAATTTTCGGCAAAACTCGGGTAGTTTCGGGAAAACTGGAGGAACAGGGTTGGGGAGTTCGCGCTTGTATAGGCTTGGAGGACAACGCACTGCGTTGACTTACATGGTGCCGAGGGACGGAATCGAACCGCCGACGCAAGGATTTTCAGTCCTTCGCTCTACCGACTGAGCTACCTCGGCGCCCAAGGGAAGCGTCACATTCTAGCGGAGGGCGTCAAAAAGTCAAGGCGAACGCAACCTGGCGTCCGCCTTTTCTGTCCGGTCTGGCTAGAAATTAGTGGGCAGTCGGCTGCCGCTCCGATTCCTTGGCCTTTTCGCGCGATTTGCCCTTGTCGTCGCTCGCGTCACTCTTTGCGGGGGTCGCTGGCTCCGCGTCAGGAATCAGGCCCAGTTCTTGGCGGAGCTTGGTCTCGATCTTGCTGGTGACGTCCGTGTTCTTGATGAGGAACTGGCGGACGTTCTCTCTCCCCTGCCCGATGCGCTCGCCTTTGTAGGAGTACCAGGCACCGCTCTTGTCGACGATGTTCCGCGCGACCGCGAGATCGAGGAGATCACCTTCCCTGGAAATGCCTTTGCCATATATGATGTCGAACTCTGCGTTTTGGAACGGTGCCGCCACCTTGTTCTTGACCACTTTGACCCGTGTGCGGTTACCAACGATCGCGTCCCCGTCTTTGAGGGCAGAGATGCGTCGGATATCGAGTCGCACGGAAGAGTAGAACTTTAGAGCCCGGCCACCGGTCGTTGTTTCCGGGTTTCCAAACATGACGCCAATCTTCTCGCGGATCTGGTTGATGAAGATGAGACACGTGTTCGATTTCGAAACGATGGCGGTGAGCTTACGCATGGCCTGCGACATCAAGCGCGCCTGCAGGCCCATTTGAGCATCGCCCATCTCCCCATCGAGCTCAGCACGTGGCACGAGCGCGGCGACCGAGTCGATGACCAAGACGTCCACCGCACCGCTGCGGATGAGGACTTCCGTGATCTCCAGTGCTTGCTCGCCGCTGTCGGGCTGGCTGACTAGTAGGTTGTCGGTGTCGACACCAAGAGCCTTGGCGTAGGCGGCGTCCAAGGCGTGCTCGGCATCGACGAAGGCTGCCATACCGCCCACCTTTTGCGCTTCCGCGATTGCGTGAAGCCCGAGCGTGGTCTTACCCGAGGCCTCCGGTCCGAATATCTCGATCACCCTCCCCCTGGGTAGACCGCCGACTCCTAGCGCGGCATCGAGCGAGATAGAGCCTGTCGAGATGGCAGGAACGTCCACCGTATCACGCGATCCGAGCCGTATGATCGCCCCCTTACCGAACTGCTTTTCGATTTGGCTGACCGCTATGTCGATGGCTTTCGCCCGTCCGTTCTCAGCCATGGTTCTCCTTTCAGGAAGCTATCCTCGTAGCTCCTGGCATTGAATTCCGTTGGGAATTCCGTTGGGAATTCCAGCCAAATCCATCCACTACCGGCCGTGGGTCTCCAATATGAGGCTCGCGCCAGTCTAGGGCTCTGGCCTCTTCATAGTCAAGACGAAATCCGGGTGGAAAAGACTCCCTCAGAAGGGCCACAATACCACATCTCGGGCCGCGTGTTCAAATAACCACCCGATGTAGGGGTCTTTAGCATAGTGGCTGGCACGTGGTATAGGCTCGCGGGGGTCCCCTGGTATAGGCTAGCTGTGTGCCTACACCGATTGGTCATTCCTTAGGTGGGCTGGCGGTTTACCTGGCGGCGAGGTGGCCCGAGAAGGACTGGTTCCTTCTGGGTGCGGTCGTGGTCTCAGCGCTACTCCCCGATCTCGACTTCGCCATCACGCCCTTCGCGGGGCGGAGCTACCATCACTACTTCACGCACAGCTTGGGCTTCACTGCACTATTCGCAGGTATTGCCTACTTGGTCATGAAGCGCGTGGGAAGGAAGTCTCCTGGCCGAGACGCTGCCATCGTGACCGCAGCGTACCTCTCTCACATCATCTTGGACGTGCTGACCACCGACACTACTTCCCCCTTCGGTGTCCAGCTCCTGTGGCCGTTCTCGAATGCCTTCTTCATCTCGCCGGTCACGCCGTTCGCTGCCGTCTGGAGAGGGCGCGTGACTATTGTCTTCGGCGCACACAATTGGATGGCGGCAGGAATCGAGGTCCTCATCCTGCTACCGATGGTAGCGTTCGTCTGGTGGCTTTGCGGCCGCCGATCTCAATCCGAGTAGGCGTAAAAGCCGCGCCCGCTCTTCCGACCTAGATAGCCAGCATCCACCATTTTCTTGAGAAGCGGACACGGACGATATTTCGGATCGCCGAAGCCATCGTGTAGCACGTTCATGATGCTCAAGCAGACGTCGAGCCCGATGAAGTCGGCGAGCGTCAGGGGTCCCATCGGATGGTTCATGCCCAACTTCATGACCGTGTCGATCGCTTCTGGCGTGTCCACACCCTCCATGAGCGCGAAGACCGCTTCATTGATTAGAGGCATCAGCACGCGATTGGAAACGAAGCCGGGTGCATCGTTGACCTCGACCGCGGTCTTTCCAAGTTTTTCTGTGAGGCCGCGGGTGAGCTCGTACGTTTCGTCTGAAGTTGCGATGCCGCGAATGATCTCGACGAGCTTCATTACCGGCACCGGATTCATGAAATGCATGCCGATGAAACGATCGGCACGAGATGTCGTCGCGGCGAGCTTGGTGATGGAGATGGAAGACGTGTTCGAAGAGAGCACGACCTCCGGGCCGACGAGCTTATCGAGCTCGCGGAAGAGCTCCTGCTTCGTCGCGAGGTCCTCAATGATGGCTTCGACGACAAAATCGGCGTCCTTGAGTCCGTCTAGCTCTAACCCCGAAGTGATTCGCTGCTTGGCACCCTCGGCGACATCGGACGGGAGTTTCCCCTTGTCTACGAGTCGCTTGAGGTTGCGCTCGATATTGGCGACGCCACGCTCGACGAACTCAGTTTTGACATCCCGAAGGTAGACGTCGAACCCGGATTGCGCAAAGACCTGGGCGATACCGTTGCCCATGGTGCCGGCGCCGATGACTCCAATCTTGCGAATGGGCTTGCTAGACAAGCTCAACCGCCATCGCGACGCCGTTCCCGCCGCCCAAACATAGAGCGGCAATGCCGCGCTTCGCGTTGCGATCCGTAAGCGCATAAAGCAGCGTTGTGAGAATACGCGCGCCGCTCGCGCCGATGGGGTGACCGAGGGCGACGGCGCCGCCGTTGACATTCACCTTCCCGGGATCGAGCTTTAACTCCTTGGTCACCGCGCACGCTTGGACGGCGAAGGCCTCGTTGAGCTCGACGAGATCGACCTCATCCAGCTTCCACCCCGTCTTGTCCATGAGGTTCTGGATCGCGGGCACCGGGGTCATCATGACCCATTCGGGCTCGAGACCGGAGATGGCTTGTCCCACGATGCGTGCAATAGGCTTGAGATCCAACTGGCGCACCTTGTCCGCCGAAGCAACCAAGAGGGCCGCGGCCCCATCGTTCATACCCGGGGCGTTGCCAGCGGTGACGGTTCCGTCGGATTTGAAAATCGGCTTCAATTTCTGGAGCGCCTCAAGCGAGCTGTCTGGACGCACCGACTCGTCGTTTTCGAGCAAGACCGCCTTGCCCTTGCGCTGAGGAATCGATACCGGAAGGATTTCGTCCTTGAACTTCCCATCCTTAATCGCCGCCGCCGCTTTCTGATGGCTCCCGAGGGCGTACTCGTCCATCTGCCTGCGGCCGACCTCGTACTTCTCCGAAACCAGCTCACCGGTCATGCCCATATGGAAATCGTTATGGATGTCCCAGAGACCATCGTGCACGGTAGCGTCCACGAGTTGTCCGTGCCCGAGGCGAAGACCTTCTCGAGCCCCCGAAGCCAGATAGGGCCCGTTGGACATCGACTCCATCCCTCCGGCAACGATAACGCCGGCGTCGTCCGCCGCAATCGCTTGCCGGGCTAACATAACGGCCTTCAGACCCGAGCCGCACACCTTATTAATAGTCAACGCGCCCACCGCGGGTGGAAGTCCGGCACCGAGGGCCGCCTGCCGGGCCGGATTCTGTCCCAACCCCGCGGCAACCACGTTGCCCATGATGACTTCATCTACTTGCTCGGGCTCGACTCCCGCCCGCGCCACCGCCTCCTTGACGACCATCGCGCCGAGCTCTGTGGCCTTGAACCCTTTGAGATCCCCGAGAAATTTTCCGATCGGTATACGAACCGCGCTCACGATAAACGAATCCTGCATCAACTCTTCTCCTCGCCTGCCTGTGCTGCCTGTGCTGAAAGATAACGCGTGGCGGTGCGAACCATTGATTCGCGTAGCTCGACATCGCCGATACTTCCAGCCGCTTCGAGGATCGTGGCCGAGGGCTCGACCGGCTCGGGGGCGGGCTTCACCGGCGCCTCTGGCATTGGCTTCGAAACCGGTTTGCCGTCGATCACGAAACGAATCCGCTTGACGGCGCGAAAGCCCATCACTTTGTTGAGGCGGGGGCGAATCTCGTTCTGGAGTTTCATGATCATGCGCCCCCAAACGACATCCTCGACCCGGACGGTTAGGATCCCGTCCTGCAAGGAAGCCGGCTCCGAGCGCGCGGCAAGTTCGTCTCCCACCGCGGCGACCCACTTAAGGCCCATGAGCTCGACCGAGAAGATGCGGCCGCGGCTCTGAGGCGGCAGCGCCTGCCGAATCAACTCGGCAACGGAACGTGGACGACTCCTCATACCTCTATTATAAGCATGCCGGACCGTGCCACAGACGCTATCGATCTCCTAACTTTTTCCTGATATAGTGTGGCCGCCTTCCGGAGGAGGAGCGCTGGATTGCAGTCCGGACTCGTGAGATTCTTCCCTTTTTCGAACCTATCTTTGAACACCATAACTCTCCCCTGCTCTATGAATTCAAGGAGGACTCTTGGCGCCAGATAAGGCTGATAAGCCTCATAAGGCTGACAAGGCAGATAAAAAGGAAACCCGTCCCGGGAGCGGCGTGTCTCGCCGCGACTTCCTGAGAGGCGGCGCCGCCGGAGCTCTCAGCACCGGGCTTCTCTCAGGCGGTCTAGCCGGTGCCGCGACGCAGACAGAAACAGTCGAGAAAGCGGTCGGTATCGCCGGTCCCGGGGCCATACCGATGGCCTTCCGCATCAATGGCGACCGATACACCGTCCACTTGGAGCCGCGCGTTACGCTCCTCGACGCGCTCCGGAACCATATGGACCTGACCGGAGCCAAAAACGTCTGCGACCGAGCGACCTGCGGAGCATGTACGGTCCTCCTGGACGGAAAGCCAGCGTATGCCTGCTCGGTCCTGGCCATCGAGGCACAGGGCAAAGAGATTCTAACCATCGAGGGACTGGGCACACCGGATCGCATGCACGCGCTCCAGTCCGCCTTCGTCGAAAACGACGCGCAGCAGTGCGGTTTCTGTACTCCCGGCTTCGTGATGGCGTGCAAGGCGTTCCTGGACACGAACAGCGATCCCACCATGGAACAGATCGAAAGAGGCTTGGGAGGCAACTTGTGTCGCTGCGGTACCTACGTTGGGATCCGCCAAGCCATCCTGGATGTGGCGGGGAAAGGAGCGACCAATGGCTGAGTACAAATGGCCAGAAGCCAAAGATCGAGCGCTCATCGGAAAGAGGCTCACCAGGCTGGACGGGCCGCTCAAATCGACCGGGACGGCCAAGTACTCCTTGGACGTCAATCGGCCCGGGATGCTCTACGGCAAGGTCCTCCAATGCCCACACCCCCACGCGCGCATCACCAGCATCGATGTCTCGGCCGCGAAAGCGATGCCCGGGGTCAAGGCGGTACGAGTGATTCAGGACGCCGGCGCGGAGATCCAATGGTCTCTCGACGAAGTCGCGGTCGTAGCGGCCACCACCGAAGACATCGCCCGTGATGGCGTCGAAGCCATCCTAGTCGAGTACGAAGTGCTGCCGCACTTCGTGAACGAGGAAAACCTCTCGGCTGCACCGGAGACCAAACCCGCCCAGGAGGAAACGACCGGCGATCCCGCGACGGCGATGCCAGCCGCGGAAGTCAAGAACAAGGGTGAGTATGGCACCGTCATGATCGCTCACTGCTGCCTCGAAGCGCACGGTCAAGTGAGCGAGTGGACCGATGCGGAGCACGTGACGGTCTGGGCTTCGACTCAAAACGTCTCTGGGATGCCGGGGCAGATTGCCGAAAAAGTCGGCATCCCCGCCTCGAACGTACGCTGCATCACGCCGTTCATGGGTGGCGGGTTCGGCAGTAAGTTCAGCGCCGACCGCTGGGGCATCGAAGGCGTCGAGCTGGCGCGAGAGACCGGCGCCCCGGTCAAGCTAATGCTGGAGCGGAACGCGGAGATCGCAGTGGCGGGTGGTCGACCGTCGGCGTTTGCGGAAGTCGAAGTCGGAGCCTCCCGAGATGGAACGGTCACCGCCTGGTCGTCCAAGTCATGGGGCACCGGCGGCGTAGGAGGCTCGTCAACTCCCCCGCTTCCCTACGTCTTCAAGTTCGAGAACCAGACCCACCAGCACACCTCGGTACCCACCAACGTCGGCGCTTCCCGTGCGTGGCGGGCACCCAACCACCCTCAGGGATGTCTCATCACCATGTCGGCCCTCGAAGACATGGCCGCGAAGCTGAACATGGATTCGCTCGACCTCTTCATGAAGAACATCTCCACGACCGGCAAGCGGGCCTCGGTTTACGAAGAGGAGTTAAAGAAAGCGGCCGAGCTCATCGACTGGAAGCGCAACTGGCACCCCCGCGGCGAAGGAAGCGGCCAGATGCGAAGAGGCCTGGGACTTTCACTTCACACCTGGGGCGGCCGCGCGCACCGTAGCAACTGCGAAGTCACCGTCTACCCGGACGGCCTGGTGGAAGCGAAGCTCGGAAGCCAGGACTTGGGTACGGGAACGATTACGGTGATCGCCATCGTCTTGGCCGAGACGTTCGGTATCCCGCTCGAGTGGACGAAGGTTTCTCTCGGCGACAGCCAATATCCGGCCTCGGGCCCCTCCGGAGGAAGCACTACCGTGGGCGGCGTGAGCTCGTCGACCCGTCGAGGAGCCTTGGACGCACGACAACAACTCTTCGAGCGCGTCGCTCCCTACCTCGAGGCAACCGCCGACGAGCTCGAAGCGAAGGACGGATCGGTCCGGGTCAAGGGCGCTCCTAACCGGAGCATGACCTGGAAGGAAGCCGCGGCCAAGCTCGGCGTCAACCCGATCACGGTGTCTGGCAGCAACCCCGGTCCGGGGAAGCTCAACGACAGCGGTATGGGCGGCGTCCAAATGGCGGATGTCTCGGTAGACATGGAAACAGGCGTGGTGAAGATCAACAAGATGGTCGCGGTTCAAGACTGCGGCCTCATCATCAACCTCAAGACCGCGGAGAGCCAGGTCTACGGCGCGCTCATTATGGGAATCACCTATGCGCTCACCGAAGAGAAGATCTTCGATCCCGTGACCGGCCGGCTGCTGAACGCCAACATGGAGTTCTACAAGCTGGCGGGAATCGGTGACATCGGTGAGCTCGTCGTTCACATGATGACCGGCCCGGGTTACGATGAGCGAGGTGTCATCGGTCTCGGTGAGCCTCCGGTCATCTCTCCGGGAGCGGCCATCTCGAATGCGGTGGCAAACGCCATCGGCGTCCGCGTACCGAACTTGCCCTTGACGGCCAATCGGGTCATTGCCGCTTTGGAGAAAGGGGGGGTGAGCTAATGAACGCCTTCGAGTATGCAAGTCCCTCGACCAAGAAGAACGCCGTAGAGTTCCTTTCCGAAAAACCCGACAAGACGGTTGTGCTGGCCGGAGGTACGGATCTGCTGAGCCTGATGAAGGACAACGTCGCCGCTCCGGAGCGTGTGGTTAGCATCAATTCGATCGGCGACCTCGGCGGAATCAGCTACGACGGCAATCACGGGTTGCGCATCGGCGCGCTGGTCACGTTGGACGAGCTCGTTCGGAGCTCGAAAGTGCAAGAAGACTACCCGTCGCTGGTTCAGGCGGTCGACGGAATCCGAAGCCCACAACTGCAGAGCATGGGCACGGTGGCCGGTGAGCTTTGTCAGCGTCCCCGCTGCTGGTATTATCGGGGCGGCTTTGGACTGCTTGCCATGCACAACGGCAAGTCCATGGTGCTGGAAGGAGACAACCGCTACCACGCCATCCTGGGCAACGCGGGCCCGGCCTACTTTGTCAACCCCTCGAGTACGGCGCCGGCACTCATTGCTCTCGGGGCCTATCTCAAGATCTACGGGCCCAACGGTGAGCGAGACGTTCCGCTCGAAAAGTTCTATCGCGTCCCGAAAACTGATGGGCAGAAGGAATATAACCTGGCGTTGAACGAGATCGTAACCGACATCCTCGTTCCGCCCGTTCAAGGCTACGCCAACGCATCCTACGAGGTTCGCCAGAAAGAAGCATTGGATTGGCCGCTCGCTGCAGCGGCGGTGTCGCTCGAGATGCGAGGGGGCAAAGTGCGATCGGCACGGGTGGTGCTCGGGCATGTCGCGCCCACACCGTGGACTTCCTCGGCACTCGAGAAGGCCATCAAGGGTAAAACGCCCGACGAGGCCAACGCCGAAAAGGCCGGCCAAGCGGCGGTCCAGGGGGCGAAGCCACTCAGCATGAACGGCTACAAGGTTCGACTGGCCCGGGTGGCCGTGAAGCGAGCCATCCTGCGTGCCGCGGGGAAGGAAGTTTAAGATGGCCATGGACTTCGTCGTATCGACCGCTCGACAATCCCAGGAGTGCCAGCGTCTTCGCTCCAAGGGCATGTTCATCGAAGTGGAGCCGGATCCGACGGTGACCCACACCAGCGACGGGTTCTTCTGGTGTACCCACACCATGAACTGTCTTGGGCCGGACGGCCACGTGGCGGATCGGGACTCCTGCCAGCCCGACCGAAGGTGCTTCGAGCGGCGCTAACTATTTTGCTAAAATAGACTCAAGTAATCCTGGCTGAAGGGAGTGACTCAGTGAATAGGATGTTTTTGGCTTTCGCACTTGCAGTGCTATTGGTGCCGGTGGCGGTCAGCGCAAACGGCGGCATTCGCGGCGACTATCTCGAGATCCGGACGTCGGATGTCTACACCGGACCCTGCTTCGCCAACGCCGAGGTGAACTTGACCGGCCGAGAGGCCGTCATCGCTTGGAAGGTACGAGAGGGTAGCTGGCAGGGCGTGAACCTCACGGGGCTGACCGTTGTCGCGGTAGTGAAGGCGAAGTCGACTCTGGGCGATCCGTACGCGAATCCGTACCCGGCGCGTTCCGTCATTATCGTCGACGCGAAGGCCGAGGCGCAGCAAGAAAGGGCCCTGGTGGACTTCGCTCGTTCCGCAGGTGGAGAGCTCCTGGCGAATGTCGTGAAAGTCCGCAAAGCGGCGATCGAAACGGACTTCAGTGGCGAAGAGGGATACGCGAGTGTCAAAGCCGGCGAGCTCGTCGATCTGAAGACCCGCGCCTTGAACGAGAAGGATCACCTGTGTGGGAACGAGATGGTTTATTATCCGCCGCTGACCGAAGTTACGAACGCGATCCCAGCGTATACGCTCGCTCATGCCTTTCGGGGCGACGAGCTGAACTCCACCTGGAGCTGTCCTCTCAAGAGGAGCGCTTTCGTAGCCGAGTTCGCCCGGTAGGCGGGACGTCTATTCGGAACACGAGTCATTACGAGTCGAGGACTCACCCTGTGGGTGAGCCCTTCTTGTTGAGAGGGGCCGCATGTCGACAAAGACACAAGCCGCATTCCTATTCATCGCTTGTGCCACAGCCGTCTCGGCTGCCGATCCGAGTCTGAAACCGATCGAAGAAGCTCCACCCGAAGAGGTCTCTGCCGCCGTTCGCGAATCTCTCGGAAACCAAGGGTTTCGCGTCCTTTCTTGTGAAAAGGTCCTGATGGAGCTCTGGTTGCGAACCGCGATTCCCGTCAAGGAGCAAGACGGCAGCGGCGATCTCGGTGTGAGCTTCGGGAATCTCCAGCTAGGCACCTTGATCGGCGCGGTTCGCTTCCCGGAGGAGTGGGCGGACTACAAGAACAATCCCATCGGCGCGGGCGTATATACGCTGAGGTACGCTGTCCAACCCGCGGACGGGAACCACATTGGGAGCTCGCAGTACCGCGACTTTCTGCTGTTGCTACAAGCAGCCACCGACGTGGAGGTCGAAACGTCCCTCGGGCTGGATGAGCTGGTGGTGCAGAGCCATGCTTCCACCGGAAAGCCTCATCCGGGAGTCATGGCGATCTTTCCCCTCTATGAAGACGCCCCGGAGCCGAAGCTGATGCGAAACGAAATGGACCAGTGGACGCTTGCCGTCGATCGCGGCGCGCTGAAGATAGGCCTCGTCGTCGAGGGCCATGGCGAGCTGGAGGGTTACTGAACATACTGAACTTACTGAGGGGGCCAGGCATTCGATGGTCGCTGCCTTGATCCTCGCGGCCGGCGAGTCCCGCCGCATGGGCTCACCGAAACCCCTTCTGCCTTTCGGTGAGACGACGTTTCTCGGTCACCTGCTCGAACAATTCCTCACCTCCCGGGCCAGGCCCGTGGTGGTCGTTCTCGGCCACGAAGCGGATGCGGTTCTCGCTCAAGTGCCGCTCGGGGAGGCAAGAGCGGTCGTGAACCCGGATTACCGACAAGGCATGCTATCCTCGATCCGTGCGGGGTTGCGGGAGCTCCAGAGCGACGAGTCGGTCTCGGGAGCTCTCATCTGTCCCGTCGACCATCCTCAAGTCAGCGCCGCCTTGGTCGATTTTCTCATCGGCCGATTCGAAGAAACCGAGGCCCCTATTGTGATTCCCGTACATCACGGACGCCGCGGCCACCCGGTGTTTTTTTCTCAGACACTTTTCGCGGAAATAGAAGGCGCGCCCGACACGGTAGGGGCCCGACAGGTGGTCTGGAACCACGCAACCCAAGTACTAGAGTTCCCCACCGAGGATCGCGGTATTATCGAGGACATCGATACCCCCGAGCGGTACAAGGACCTCATGGGTTCTTGATGACGGCCCCCTAGGAGGACATGTGGCACGCACTCTCGCCGATTTAACCCTGAGGCTGACGAGGGAGTTTTCTGCACTCGAAGCTCGTTGCGCCAAGGAAGTCGAGCAAGTGGAGCGAACTCGCGACGGAGCGCTGGCGAAGATCGATTCTCTCGAGGGCGCCCTCAAACGCTACGACGCCGGGCTAGCCAAGGCGAAACAGACGCAATGGAAGGCGGTGCAGAAGGCCAATGAGAGCCGCGACAGGGCGACCCGCGCCGCCGAGGCGGCTCGTCGGCCTAACATGTCGAAGCAGGAACGCGCCTACCGCAAGGCGAAGGCCTGGGCACTACGAGACCGAGACATCGCCTTGAGGAACGCGAAAGCGATCCGGCAGACGGCCCGCCGGAAAACGCGCGGGCGCCCGCTGTCGCAGCACCGCGCCATTCGAAGGGCCGCAGACCGCGCTTTCGAGCAAGCGGTTCAAAAAGCCCGCGAGGTATACCAAACGACCCTCGAGAAGGAACGTTTTTGCCTATCAGTCAGCGCTCGAGGAAATTCTGGAGCTGGCAAGGCACACCATCGAGGAGGCGACGTGGAAGGCCGACCGCGCGATACCGAACGCGGCCATTGCCTACGAGCGGGTCCTGGCTCGCGAAGAAGCCAAGTTGAGACGCCAAACGAGCAAGCACGGGCATGCGCGCCGAATCCAGGAACAGTACGATCGAAAACTATCTCAGATCTTGAAGGGCTGCGACCGAAAAAAGGACGCGCTCTTCAGGAAGTTCTCTCAGGACCGCAAGAAGCTCAAAGCTTGAACACGGCCAGGACGTGAAGAACCCGGCTTTGATCCTCGCCTCGACCTCTCCTCGCCGGAGCTTTTATCTCAAACAGCTCGGGGTTCCGTTCCGGAAAGCCGTTCCCGAGGTAGACGAGCGACCCCTCCGTGGAGAGGCACCGCGCGCCTTCGTCCGGCGCATGGCTCTCGAAAAAGCCCGCGACGTCTCCGAGCGTCGGCCGCGCGACTGGGTGCTGGCAGGGGACACCATCGTGGTCTTGGAC
The DNA here is from genome assembly GCA_965222425.1 of Candidatus Marinacidobacterales bacterium. Taxonomy (GTDB): domain Bacteria; phylum Acidobacteriota; class Vicinamibacteria; order Marinacidobacterales; family DATDRI01; genus CBDCNP01. Next base: position 575,770 of record CBDCTW010000018.1, on the reverse strand, counting down.
GGAGAGATTCTGGGCAAGCCGAGGGACGAACGGCATGCCCGGCGCATGCTGCGAAGACTCTCCGGTCGCGCACACCAAGTCATCAGTGGAATGGCCTTGGTGTCACAGTCCGCGGGTCGAGAGTTTTCGAGAGTCTCTCTCACGCGCGTCCGATTGCGAGAGATTGGGCCGGCCGAGATCCGCTGGTATGTACAAACCGGTGAGCCCGCGGACAAGGCAGGAGCGTATGCGATTCAAGGTAAGGGTGGGATCTTCGTCAAGAGCATCACCGGTTCGCCCTCCAACGTCGCCGGCTTTCCGGTCGAAGTTTTCTACGAGCTGATGCAAAAAGCGCGACTCACCCTGTCCTAAGAGTCCCTGCAAGCCAGGGAGATATCTCCTCCAGCAGATTGAAGTCGTGGTTGATGAGGCAGACATGCCCATAGCCACGAAGCACCTTGACGGTCGCCTTCGGCATGCGGGCGGCCATGAAGTGAGCCTCTTCCACGGACGGGACGAGATGATCCCGATCGCCAGCGAGGAACAGAGTGGGTACCTGGATCGCGCCGAGCCACTCCCGAATGTCGTAGGTCCGAAGGATCTCCAGCCGGCGGATGTACCCTTTACGTCCGACGGCGCGGGTGCGTTCAAAAAACTCGGACAAGTCCTCGGGCAAGGTGTGAGGTGAGTGGAGGCGTGAGCGAGTGAACCGTCGGACGAGATTCATCGTTCCCCAAGGAACGACTCGCAGAAGATGTGGGGCCAGCCGTATCCGAAACCGCTTTCGGATGGTTGGAAACGAGTTCAAGATGACGAGCCCCCTCAGCTTGTCCGGATGAGTAAGCGCGAAGCTTAAACTGAGGGCTCCCCCGAAAGACTCCCCAAAAAGCAAAACCTTCTCGTTACCGCCTACTCGCCCTACGAGCTCGTACAAGCGTTGGACTAAGGAATCCATCATGCACTTTGAGTCGTCCGGCAAAGGGAATGTGACGACGCGGAACCGCTCCGCCAAGAGTGGAATTTGCCGATAGAACAAGAGCGCCGTGCCATCGAGGCCCGGTACCATGATCAGAGGAGGCCCGGTGCCCTCCTCGCGATAGCCCTCTAAGTTCTCCAGCACGGTACGGCCTTTAACAATTCGCTCACAGCAAGGTCACAAGTTACCAACATGTTGCGCACAGGAAAATCCACAGCTATTGAACAGAGATTTCCACAGGCTCTTGCAGTCCTCCCTCTCCCCTTTGGGGAGAGGGTTGGGGTGAGGCTTCTGTCGCCATATTCAATCGCGGTCCCCCTCTCATCAATTGCCCTCACCCGGAGTCTGACCACGTTGAGCGGAGCAGACGCCGGGGTAAGGGGTCCTCCAAAAGCGTCTCGGCTAGGCGGCCGTCTCCCGGCAGCCAGTTCTGCTCCATCAGACGGGGCCCTTTTGCTGTAAAGCGAAGGACGCTAACCGACGCGTTTTCGGCCGAAAGCCTCCGGTAGTCGGCGATGGGCATCGAGAGATAGTGGGCCACGGTGAGGCGTAACGGGTCGCCGTGGGATACGAGGACAACGCTCTGCCCCTCGTTCTCTGCGCGAAGACGCTCGGTCACCGCCACCATACGTTCTTGCACTTCCACAATCGACTCGATCGCGTCGCACTCATAGGTGGGGTCTTCGAGATATCTCTCCAGGTCGATGTCCCCGCGTACCTCACCGAGTAATTTGCCCTGCCACCTGCCGAGCCACACCTCGTCGATACCCGGGTCGGTCTCGACGGCTAGGCCCAGCGCATCGGCGATGGGAGCCGCCGTCTTCTGCGCCCGTTGCTGGGGGCTCGAGACCACCCTTCGAATGGGCAGCTTGCCCAAGATCCCGGCCAGGGTGGTGACTTGTTCTAGCCCGCGGGCGTTCAGCCCTATGTCGATACGGCCGAGGAGCCTCCCCTCCTCGTTCCAATCGGTGAGACCGTGTCGCACCAAGAGAAGATTCAACGGCGAGGGTCCTGGTGGGATGCGGGCTCGTAATGAATGGTGATCTCTGCCTGGCCGTAACGCTCCATAATTATCTCTTCTAGCCGCTCGGTGAGATCATGCGCTTCGCGAAGATCGTTCTCGGTGACGATCAGGGTCAACTCCACGAACTTCCGGCCTCCGTGTAGACGGCTGCGAATATCCTCCACCCCCACTACCCGCGGCAAGCCGCCGGCCATCTTGTGAATAACTTCCGCATCCACCGCCGCCGCACCGAGGAGGATCGGAACCGTCTTCTGCAATACCTGAAAACCGCTCCAGGCGATGAAGGCGGAGATGGACAAGGCCAAGATGGCGTCCCAATGAAGGTAGCCCTTCATGACGAAAGGAAGCCCCGCTAGCACGGCTGTCGTCACCAGGACATCGCTTTGAGTATGAACCGCATCGGTGTACAAGAACTCGCTCGAATAACGACGCGCCGCCCGTTTCTCATAGAGCACCACGAACACGTTAACGATCAGCGTCCCGACCATGGGGGATGTCCCGGCCGCTGTTGAATTTGGTCGGGTAGCGGCGGCACCTGTGAATACTCTTAGGCAGCAAACTCATCGCTGTCAAGAGATTTCTGTTTGCTTCTAAGCGCGTGAACGAGAGCGCCCATATGGCGATAGCCTTTGATACGCCGGAACTTTTTTTGCGCGGTGACGACGCCAAGAGCGGTCCATCGGCGAACCATGGAAGGACTCTTCCAACGCTTGACGTTTCTCGATACTCTGCGAATGGTTCCGTTGAGATTCTCAATGGCGTTCGTCGTGGCAAGAAACTGGCGAAGTAAGGCGGGCGGCGCGAGCTTCACGACCGTGAGTGTTTCTTCCATCCCTTCACGAAGGCTTCCGGCAGCTTCGTCGTAGCCGTTTCGCTCGAGCCACGACACCAATGCCTGAAGTCGCTTGCGCGCCTTGTCGGCACTCTTGCACTTGTAGGCTTCCTTCATCGTCTGGAGCACGTAGGCGTGACGAGACTTGGGAAGGTACGAGCGAAGATTTCGGAGTTTATGGATCTGGCACCTTTGGATGACCGCGAGGTCCCCCAAAACGTCGACGAGTGCCTTGCGGATGCCTTTGCCTCCGTCCACTACGCAGAGAATCGACTCATCGACGCGCAAGCCTCGCTCGAGAAGGTCCTGCAACATCGCGGTGCACACCCGGGAGTTCTCCGTCGAGCCCAGCCATATACCCAGGGGCACCTTCGTTCCATCTATTGTGATACCTAGAGTTACGACGACGGTCTGTCCGGCCACCTCAAGGCCATCCAGCATCAGTGCCGCAAGCTCGAACTCCTCTAGCCGCCGAGACAGGTATTCCTCAAGCTTCTTAGTCGTCTGGCTCACGAGGTGACGGCTGGCGGCACTCTTACTCGTGCCACGAGACTTCAACTTGGCCGCGGGTTTGTCCAGACTCGATTCGTAATTTCGGGTCGATACGCCCACCAAGATCTGATTCAACACTCGCTCTGGAAGCGGGTCTTCTTCGCGGAAGGCTTCGAAGTGTGGAAGCGACGCCTCCGCGCCCGACTTCGAGCGAACTCGAGGTCGCGACACTTGGATGCGACGACCACCGAAGCTCAGCTCTCCGTTCGTGCTCCCCCAGTGGTTATGAGTTCGCTCCTTCTCGTGCTTGCCCTTGAGCCCCGCGATCTCCTCGGCGTCCTCTCTGAGCAGTAGGTGCAGAGCTGTCAGTCCTTGCTCGTACACCCATTCCGTCAGATCCGCCTTCGTGGCCGCGATCCCAGCTATCATCGGTAGCAGTATCTGACCGACTTGGCCAACTACCTTGCCCGTAGGCGAGTGCGTTTGCTTTCTTACTGGCTTCTTTGATTTCCTAGGCATTGGTGGCTCCTTGTCCCCCTCTGGAGACGGTTTATTGGCAGACCTATTCTTAGGCCGGCCAAGGAGCCGCAGCTACCCCAAATTCAACATCCGGCGGGACATCCCCCGACCATGACCGCGAAGGTCACGCCGGTGATCTTGAACGTGGGAGGGGCGTCGTCGAATAAGCGACCGATTGCTTGTTTGCCGACCTCATAGCAGGTGATGAACATGAACCCGGCGATGCTGAACGCACCGAGTGTCTCGAACTTTCCGTGGCCGTAGGGATGACCGGCATCCGGTTCTTTTGCGGCGAGACGCAACAGGACTAGCCCCACGACATTGTTGATGGCATCGATCGATGAGTGCAGGCCATCGGAGATGACCGCCAGGGAGTGAGCCATGATCCCGGCGGTGAGTTTCGCCAGGCTCACCGCGAGGTTCAGGAAGAGGACGCGGTAGGGGACACGTCGAGTACCGGCTCGTCGAAGGTCATCTTCGCTTGGGGACATAACGGAGGGAGGCGGGTCTCCGTCCCGATCAACTACGACGCGTTTCGCACCTCGGAGCTCAAGACCCGCAACTGGAAGCTTTCCAGGTTCTTCATCTGCTTCCCGAAGATGCCCGAAAACTCGACCCCACTGGCGTCTTGGAGAAGCACGAGAAAGCTCTCCTTACCCGGCTCGAGAGGAACTGGAAAGGAACGGGACACAGCGTTCGTCCAGCGAGGGAACTCCCCCGAACCTTCGTTCACTTGATAGAGCATCCGCACCAAAACACGCTGGTCGGTCGTGCTCTCGGGTAGTCCGAGCACCAGAACCACTCCCTTGTCGCTTGCCTCCCCCGTTTCCTCGACGCCGCAGGTATACCCCTCGCTCGTGGATATGACTTGCGTGTCACCAGGAGCAAAAGTGAAGGAGTTGTACTTCGTGTTCCCGTCCACCGTGTCGTACTTGCCGTCGAGGAGCAGCGCCGCTTCTTCCTCCCCAACGAAAACGCGGAGGCGAATGCGCGCATCGGTCGGCTCGTTGTCCGAGCCGGGGAACGCGTACCAAAAGGAATCCCCTCGGATGTCTAGAGCGACCACCGAGTGGCGCACCGGCCGCGGCGCCCGTTTGACCGGCTTCGTCGGCGCCGGTTTGGCGGGTGGCGACGGCTTTGCGGGCTCGGACTTTTTTTGCAGGGCCGCCTCGCTGCCTTGGTAGTCGATTTGCTTGATGTCGGTCTTGGGAATGACCAAGTTTCCGTAGGCAGTCTTCAGAGTAATAGCACGCTCGGTAGCCCCGACCACGGACCCGTGAAGGATGTCACCACTGTGGAGGTAGATCACCTCCGCGACGCCCAAGGCGGGTAGGAGGAGAACGGTCGCGAGCGCTAACATCGCCACGAGCCCACTCCGGTGCCCTGAAGAGCCTGAAAAAAAGGGGTCTACGCGGATTCGTGTGGGTTGAAGACGGCATTTCTGGGTAATGGCGGAAGGAATGCCGCCACGATCTTCAGCTTGAGATATTCCTCGTCGCGATAGCCGTAGGCGCGTCGTTGCAGCACACGGATTTTGTTGTTGACCCCTTCAACTAGGAGGCGCAGACGTTTTATCTCGGCCACCACCTTGTCCGGCATATCCCGGCACAGCTTGCCCACATGCGTCGCAAAACGCTAGGTGTAGCGCGAGTTGTTCGCCAGCCAGTCCAGGTGTTCTACATGCAAACCGCCGCACCCAGGACAGTTGACGCGCCAACGCTCGTATTCCAGAGAGATCCGCCAGCCTGCCAACGACAGGTCGCGGACCCGGCACACTTGCTTGTCATAGCGCCCCCGGCACCGTTGCCCACAGTAAGAGCAAACAGCTGTTTTTTTCGCCTCTTGAGCTGGATGACGCGGGCGTATCGGTCATCGAATACACCCTTCAATCCGGCACCAGCCACGAAACCTGGCAGCGCAAACAGCGAGCGGATCGACTGGGAATTTTTCACTCGGTTAGCCTATCCGAAAAATGGACCACTTTTCAGCACCTGATGAAGTCTGGATACCTTTTCCACACAATGAGTTACACTGTTTTCCGTCAGGACTTACCCACACGAATCCGCGTAGACCCAAAAAAAGATACGAACGATCTGTCTCGCGCCAAGTTCCTTCTCCTGAGCGACTTCTAGTGCATCTTCCACCTATTATATCTCGAACCGTCCGCCAAGCTCCTCGGGGTGGGGTCGACCCCGACGTGATAGAATGCCGGCCCGCCGGATCGCTTGAATGGAATCTCAGAACTTTACCGCGCTGCTCGTAAGCTGCGCCTACCTTCTTGGCCTACTCTTGGCCGCAGTGTCGGCGCACCGGTACCTTGGTGTCAAGAGCCTCTTCACCCGGAAGCTCGTGATCGTCGGCACCGGCATGTGGTCGATCGCTGCGGTGAGACTCTTCTCCTCCTGGGAGTGGGCCATCGTACCGCCCCTAACACTGGCTCTTCTTTTCTACCTCTCCTACCGCTACGACCTTGTCGAGGCGTTTGAGGACTCCGAGCGGGTCAACATGGGATTGGTTTTCTTCCCTGTCGCGATCGCTCTATTGCTGGGTTTGTTTTGGCGGCCGGGCTTGCCGCAGGATGCCGGCTACGTTGGGGTGGCAGCGTTGATGGCTGCGACATGGGGTGACACTGCGGCCGCTTTGATCGGGCGCCGATACGGAACCCGACGCTATCGTATGCTGGGACACCGCCGAACCATGGAAGGAACGCTGGCTTTGTTCCTCGTATCCAGCGTCGCCATGGCCCCCGTCCTGGCGGTCATGGGGGCCATGGACTGCCACCAATCGGTAGCGTTCGCTCTCATAGCGGCGACGGTCGTGTCTTCGATCGAGATCGTCTCCTTTTATGGGAGCGACAATCTCACCATTCCTCTCGCCGCGGCCCTCACTCTGTCTTTGCTGACCCGGCTCAGCTGAGCCTGAAGCGACCGACTTCAGAACCGTTCGACGTGGATGGTTTCCGTTTCCGGAACCGCCTCGGCGGCCAGGATCACGGTGCCGCTAATAGGAAGGTAGGCCACGTACATCTTGTCCTTCACTTCCAGGGAAACTTCGTAGTATCCCTGGTCCTTGACGTTCAAGAGCCTTCCCTTAGCGCCCTTCACGCCCAAGGCGTCGTTGTAGACACGGATTGCATCGCCAGCGTCCATCGAACACTCCTTTGGTTAGGGGTGAATCAGTTTATTGTACGGTAGGCCTTGGAACCCGTCAACCGCTTGAGGGAAAAGACATTAGGAAGGATAACCGGTCGAAAACCTAGTCCGCACAGCAACGCCTCATCGAGCAGGTCCCAAATAGCTGTCCAGCCACGCCAAAGACTCTTTTGCCAGTAGTAGACCTCTCTCATTCCGCCTACACCGATGGGATCAAGAATCTCGTAGAGACCTAGCTTCCTGCCGGCTTCGAGTGCCATCGGTTAGTTGGTTGGGGCGAGCCGCTTTAGTTCTTCGAACCAGTTCAGGACGAGTGTGATCGATGTGGCGTCTGCCTCTTCGACCAGCGTGTTGATCAGGAAGCGCTGGCCGTCCGGTGAGACGTCGTAATCGCCGGGACTCCCGAAAACGGGGACGTCCTTGATACGCGTGACGAAGAGAAACTTCGGAACGTCGATTTCCAACTCTAGTCCAGTTTTAATCCCCACACTCATCAACCTCCGACCCGGCGCAATGAAGAAAAGCTCCCACCCGTCATGGCTCCAAACCGGCATGTGACCGCCATCCGTCGAGATTTTCCACTTCGCGCCCGGCCCGGGAAACACCTGGACGTAGATCTCGAACTGCCCCAACTCGTTTGAAACGTATGCCACCCATGTCCCATCGGGAGAGAATCGGCCCCCGATGTGTTTGTCCACTCGGTCTGGCCCACTTTGCTCATCTAATTTGGCCCACCCTAAGTTATTGATTAATAAAGACGAGCTGTAAGAAAGCCCCTTTCCTTATTCCGCGGCCGGAACGAAGTGCAGGCCGCGGCTAGTGAAACCCAACGAACTCATGCCTTTATGGTCTTTTTCTCGCTCTTCAGGGTGCGCCGGAACCGATAGGATTCGGTGCCGGTTTCGAGTATGTGCGCCTGGTCCGTGACTCGGTCGAGCAGTGCCTTGCACAGGCGGACGTTCGTGAACACCTGGGTCCACTCCGAGAAGGGCAGGTTGGTGGTGATCACGAGCGCCGCCCTTTCGCATCGTTCCGAAACCACTTGGAACAGAAGCTCGGCGCCGACATCGGCGAGTGGGACGTAGCCGAGCTCGTCGATGCACAACAACTCGTAGCGGGCGTAGCGACGGATCACTCGCGAGAGTTCGTGCTCCTCCCTAGCTTCAACGAGTTCGTTGACGAGTCTCGAGGCCGTCGTGAAGCGAACGCGGCGACGTTGCTGGCACGCCGCTACACACAATGCCGTGGCCAGATGAGTCTTGCCTGTGCCGGCATCGCCGAGAAACAGAACCGGCCGTGCATGGTCGATGTAGTCGCCTTCGGCCAGTTCTCGTATCCGACGGGCGGAGACCTTCGGCGATTGCGAGAAGTCGAACTCCTCGAGCGTCTTCGCTCTCGGTAGTTGTGCTTCCTTCAGTCGTCTTTGAACCGCGCGGTGTTCACGCTCCTCGACTTCGGCGCTGAGCAGCACGTCGAGGTAGCGGACATAGCTGTGCTCGTCGCGCTGCGCTTGTTCGGCAATCTTCTGGAACTGCGTTGCCACGCTCGGCATGCGAAGCGTCTTGCAATGCTGACGGATGCTCTGGAGCTCGATGCTCTTCGCGTTCACGAGTTCACCTCGCCGATCAGCGCGTTGTAATGGCCAACACCTGGCAAGGAACGTTCGTACTTCGTGAGCTCTCCGAGCTCCACATCGCCAAGAGCCTGCGCCTGCTCACGTCGAAGAACTGATGATTCGACGAGGTGACGGATCGCCTCAGCATCCGTACAGCCGAGTTCGAGCGCTTGACTCACCGCCTCACGCAGCTTGTCGTAGCCGTGCTCGCGGCCGAGCTGCACGAGCTCGACCATCTGGCGGGTTCCTTCGAGCTTCCCGTGACGTCGATTCAGCTTGGACCACAACTCGTCGTAGCTCGTGGGCCACCGACCTTTCTCCCGCCATTGAGCGAGCGGCGTCGAGCCGGCCAACGCTCCAGGCTTCCTGACCAGAACATCCAAGTAGTGCTCGAGTTCATAAATCGACTGGCTGCGGCCGTAGCAGCGCTCGTGGCGTGCCACGACGTGGCCCTCGTGCCAGATCTCAACTTCCAACGGCAGTAGCTTGGCCACAACTCGCCGGTCCCGTTTCAACGGAGTCGAGTACCAGTTCGTGCCGACTCGAACGCAGCCTTTCTTGTTCACCTTTGCAAATCGTCGCTCCTCGATATCGAACCCCTCGACGGTCAATGGCAACAGATGCTCCCGTTCAAGCTCCATCGCTGTTCCGACAGCATGCTCCTTGCCGCTAATGTGGCGCGTCGCATCCTTGAGACAGCACGAGAGCAGATACTCGTTCAGCTCATCCCAGTTCGAAAACTCCGGTACCGGCGTCAGATAGTTGCGCCGGAAGTAGCCGACTTCGCTTTCCACCCCGCCCTTCTCGTTGCCTCGACTCGGATTACAAAACTCCGAGTCGAATCCCCAATGGGAGCGAAACGCCACGAATCGCTCCGTCTGCTCTCGTTGATAACCACGCAGAATCTTAGTGACCGCGAGTGACAGGTTGTCGTAGCGCATGCGGCGGAACACGCCACCAAAGAACTCGAACGCATGCTCCTGCGCTTCGAAAAATGCTTGTTGCGTCGGACGCGGATAGCCGCGATGCAACGCGCCTCCTCCCGCCATGCTTCGGACTACGAGCGTGTGGACCTTCTCGAGCTCACCTCCGATCCGCGCGTACGCCTCGTACCAGTCCACTTGCCCTTCATCGCCCCACGCGTAGCTCTGCGGAACAAAAATCTCTGTGTCCTTCAGGCCGAGCTCGCTCTTCCGACGAGCGACGTAGCGACGTACCGTTGATTCGCCAATCTCATGCTCCGGATGCTCGGCGCGCAACCGGGACCAGATACGACGAGCCGTATGGCGTTGCTTCCGAGGCGCTCGCTTGTCCTCCTTCAGGACCGCGTCGATGAACTCGCGTACTTCCTCAAGCTTCGGACTCGCACGCTCCGCGACTTTACGCTCCGGCGGTACCGCGCTCTCCAGCGCCTGACGCACCATCCGACGGTGTACTCCGAACTCCTTCGCCACTCCCTTTATCGTTCCTACTCCGTGCTCGTACTCGCCACGGATCTGCTCGAACAATCGCACTTTCGCACCCCTTTTCAACCGACCCTCCTCTCCGGGTTCTTCCCCGGCTCAGGGTATCGGTCTCGATGGGGTGGGCCAAATCAAATGAGCGAAATGGGCCAATTCAGACTAGCGAACACACCCCGACCTCGGAAAAGGGGGTGGCCAGGAACGGGATGGCCTTCTGGTCGTGAAACGAGTAGACCCAGAGATCCGTATTCTGGGACTGGCCAGTCGTAAAAATGACGAAGTTCCCATCGGAAGACCAGTCGTTCGGTCTCTTGGTAAGGTCGCTAGCAAGAACGAGCTCCGGGTCACCGGTGCCATTTGTGGTCTTCTGGTAGAGATCGCTGACCTGATTTTTTGGGGTCCCAAAAAAGATCAGACGGTTATCGTCCGGCGACCATCATGGGAAAGCCGAGGCCGGTAGTAGTTGCCAGGCTCTCCGATGGAATCGAGTTGGCGTCCGTCACGATCAAACCAGATCAGCCGCGAGAGTCCGGCCTGCTCACCCATCTGATATGCCAGAATCCCGTTCTGCGAGGCCGATAACAGCACGTTAGCTGTAAGCGCATCGAATCGCACATCGGCTGCGACGGAAAAAACTTCCCCCACTAGTTCCAACGAGTTCGTGTCAAATCGCTGGGCCCGGAGCATCCCTCTTCGCCAGAAGAGTAGATAACCAGGAGGTGCATACACGGCGTTGAAGCTGGTGGTCACCAACGGTCTCGGCGCCGTCCCATCGAAAGTGTGCCAATTTTAGTTGGAAATTGAAACGGCTCCCAACCCCGTGGTTTGATGACGTTGGACAGCCAATCAAACTCGCCTGACTCTTGCCTTCGAACGCCCTCCGCCCGGTGACCGTTTCATAGAGCACAGCACCGAAGGCAAAGATGTCCGTACGGGCGTCGGCTTCTTTCCCTTCTAGCTGCTCCGGGGCCATGTACTGAAACGTGCCGAGAATGGAGCCTTCCTTCGTGAGAGGCTTTCCTTCGGTGGGAAGAGCCGAAAGATCGGGTCCCGAACCAGTTGCGTGGAGCTTAGCTAAACCAAAATCCAGGAGGGGGATGTCCCGGCCGCTGTTGAATTTGGTCGGGTAGCGGCGGCACCTGTGAATACTCTTAGGCAGCAAACTCATCGCTGTCAAGAGATTTCTGTTTGCTTCTAAGCGCGTGAACGAGAGCGCCCATATGGCGATAGCCTTTGATACGCCGGAACTTTTTCTGCGCGGTGACGACGCCAAGAGCGGTCCATCGGCGAACCATGGAAGGACTCTTCCAACGCTTGACGTTTCTCGATACTCTGCGAATGGTTCCGTTGAGATTCTCAATGGCGTTCGTCGTGGCAAGAGACTGGCGAAGTAAGGCGGGCGGCGCGAGCTTCACGACCGTGAGTGTTTCTTCCATCCCTTCACGAAGGCTTCCGGCAGCTTCGTCGTAGCCGTTTCGCTCGAGCCACGACACCAATGCCTGAAGTCGCTTGCGCGCCTTGTCGGCACTCTTGCACTTGTAGGCTTCCTTCATCGTCTGGAGCACGTAGGCGTGACGAGACTTGGGAAGGTACGAGCGAAGATTTCGGAGTTTATGGATCTGGCACCTTTGGATGACCGCGAGGTCCCCCAAAACGTCGACGAGTGCCTTGCGGATGCCTTTGCCTCCGTCCACTACGCAGAGAATCGACTCATCGACGCGCAAGCCTCGCTCGAGAAGGTCCTGCAACATCGCGGTGCACACCCGAGAGTTCTCCGTCGAGCCCAGCCATATACCCAGGGGCACCTTCGTTCCATCTATTGTGATACCTAGAGTTACGACGACGGTCTGTCCGGCCACCTCAAGGCCATCCAGCATCAGTGCCGCAAGCTCGAACTCCTCTAGCCGCCGAGACAGGTATTCCTCGAGCTTCTTAGTCGTCTGGCTCACGAGGTGACGGCTGGCGGCACTCTTACTCGTGCCACGAGACTTCAACTTGGCCGCGGGTTTGTCCAGACTCGATTCGTAATTTCGGGTCGATACCCCCACCAAGATCTGATTCAACACTCGCTCTGGAAGCGGGTCTTCTTCGCGGAAGGCTTCGAAGTGTGGAAGCGACGCCTCCGCGCCCGACTTCGAGCGAACTCGAGGTCGCGACACTTGGATGCGACGACCACCGAAGCTCAGCTCTCCGTTCGTGCTCCCCCAGTGGTTATGAGTTCGCTCCTTCTCGTGCTTGCCCTTGAGCCCCGCGATCTCCTCGGCGTCCTCTCTGAGCAGTAGGTGCAGAGCTGTCAGTCCTTGCTCGTACACCCATTCCGTCAGATCCGCCTTCGTGGCCGCGATCCCAGCTATCATCGGTAGCAGTATCTGACCGACTTGGCCAACTACCTTGCCCGTAGGCGAGTGCGTTTGCTTTCTTACTGGCTTCTTTGATTTCCTAGGCATTGGTGGCTCCTTGTCCCCCTCTGGAGACGGTTTATTGGCAGACCTATTCTTAGGCCGGCCAAGGAGCCGCAGCTACCCCAAATTCAACATCCGGCGGGACATCCCCTTTTTTGTCTGTGATTACCTTTACTTGCCCTGGTCCGTTTGCTACGATGGCATGAACTCGCATGACCGTCGGCATGGATCTCGCACATTTGGAGATGTCTGCGAAACTCTGCTAAGCCTACTAAGTAGAGATAAGTAGAAATAAGAGACCTACGACACGATGAGAAGGCCAGCTACGGCGTTGGTATTAGCCCTGGTGGCATCGGGGGCCCTGGTTGGTGGGCTCTTCGGAGAGCATGCCCAGTATGGCGTCGAGCGCTACAAACGGTACCTTAGACGGTTCACCGACGTACTTCGTATCGTAGAGAAAGAGTACGTCACCGAGGTAGAGCCTTCACGGCTCGTCCACTCTTCCATCCGCGGCATGCTGCGGACTCTGGACCCACACTCGAACTTCCTCGAACGACGTGACTACGTCAGCCTTCAAGAGAGACAAAAGGGTAGCTACCACGGTCTTGGCATTGCGGTTCAGATGATCGACGGGAACCTGACGGTGGTATCGCCCTTCGAAGGCACTCCGGCGTACCGGCTCGGTATCCGCGCCGAAGACATCATCTCGAAGATCGAGGGTGAAGAGACCCGTGGCATGGCGCTCAACGAAGCGGTCAAGCGTCTCAGGGGGCCGAAAGGCAGCGAGGTGACGATTTCCATCACCCGCGCCGGCTACGACCGGCCTCTCGATTTCACCATCGTGCGAGACGAGATCCGACTTCGAAGTGTCCCTTACGCGTTCAACTTGGAGGATGGAGTTGGCTACGTCCGCATCGCCGATTTCACCGAAACCACAGATTCGGAACTCGAGGAGAGCCTGCAGCGTCTGAGGCAGCCGGGGCTCACCGGGCTAGTGTTGGACTTGCGAGACAACCCCGGCGGATTGCTCGACCAAGCCGTCTCGGTATCCAACAAGTTTCTGAAAAAGGGCTCGCTCATCGTCTACACGCGGGGTCGCACTCCTGGTTCCGATCAGGACTATCTTGCCAACCGACCGAGCCCCCATGACGATTTGCCTCTAGTAGTACTCGTCTCGAGGGGAAGTGCGTCGGCATCCGAGATCGTGGCGGGAGCGATTCAAGATCACGATCGGGGACTCGTCGTCGGAGAGAACACGTTCGGCAAGGGCTTGGTTCAGTCGATCTACCGCATCAGCGAAGACAACGGCCTGGCGTTGACCACCGCCAAGTACTTCACTCCTAGCGGACGCAGCATTCAGCGCGACTACTCTGGTTCCTTCGATGACTACTATTTGTCCGCACGACGGCAGGAGCCGCCCCCACCGCAAGGCGAGCTGAAGCACACCGATGCCGGACGCGAAGTTTTCGGCGGCGGCGGTATTGCCCCTGACATTCACGTTGCTTACCCGCGGGCTCCAAAGCCCATCTTGGCTCTCGCAAGTCACCGGGCGATTTCGACATATTCCGCTTACTTCGCGTCCAGGGACGGCCGGACGCCGGATCTGGAGGGAGCCGGCGTGCCGCCCGAAGAAATCCGAACCAAGCGCCCCGAGGATGTCCGGCTTATCGACAAGAGCTTCGAGGTAGACGATGACGTGCTCGAGGATTTCTTCCGGTTCCTGGAGGAAGAAGAGATTTCGTTCTCCAAGGAGGAGCTGCAAGAGCACCGCGATCGTCTAGCGCTGGCAATCGAAGGCGAGATCTTTTCTTCCATTTGGGGAATGGAAACGGCCCAGCGTCTCTACGTCAAGAAAGACCCTCAGGTCCGCAGAGCTATCGAGGCACTTCCGGATGCCGCCGAGCTCCTCCAAGACCCGAAGGGCTACGTCGCACGTGTGGCGGCTCAGGACGAGGGTGGTGTCTACTAGTAGCTCGCCCGTTCTCACCAGCCTCTACCAGGCCTCTTGCGGTCCGACCCGATTGCGGGACTCTTTATTCACTACGTAATTTGGCGGCCGGCGGCGATTGCGCTCGGGCTGACAACCCCTGACTAGGCGTGGCCCATGGGAACTGTCTGGGTCGGGTGCTTCCCAGAACCACTAGATCCTGGGGTGGTCGATCTGATAACATACCACCTGTTGTGATTTCCTTGAAAGTAAGCTGAATTTCCCCAGGGAGACTAGACCAATGACGCGTCTTTTCCGGGTTTTACTTCTCATGGCCTTCGTCGGGGTAGGAGCGAGCGAGTCGATCGCCTTCCAGGCCGGTTTCCAGGCCGGTTTCCAGGACGAGCTCGCAAACCTTCGGAGTCCCAATACTGGCACGCGGACGAAGGCCGCTAAGGCACTCCGCCGTTCGGCCCGGCCGGAGGCGATCACCGCACTCAATGAGGCGATGCGCGATCCCGAGGCGAAGGTCCGCAAGGAAGTCGCGAAGTCGCTCCGCGTCTATCGGAACCCCGCGACGCTCGACGGTCTCTTGATGGGGCTCCGTGACGAGGACCGGAACGTTCGTACGGAATCGCTCCTAGGAGTCGTCGAGATCTACGTGGATCCCGATGACCGGCGTCCTTTGGAGCGCTTCCTTGGTGTCTTTAGTGAGAAACAACCGCGTCCGCCCGCGAAGCCGGTGATGCCGGTCGAAGAGAGGGTCGTGCTCGGTCTGGAAGCGACGCTCCAGGACGAAGAGTCTTCAATTCGTCGGCAGGCGGCGTGGGCGCTAGGTTTGCTGAGCGTCGATGAAGCCGTAGTCAATCTAGGGATGGCTTTGGCCGATCCCTCGAAGGATGTGCGCATGGCAGCGTTGAGGGCCCTCGCCCACATCGGCACCGACGAGGCGGGCTCGCAACTAGTGACCGTGCTCATGGAGCCCTCGCGCAGGATGCAGGGCGAGGCCATCGACGCGCTAGGCAAAGTTGGCTACAAGCCCGCGGCGCCACAGCTCCTCTTTATCTACGACGCGGCGCAGGGTCGGGAAATGGGTGATCGTGCCCTTACCGCACTGGCCCGGATCGGTGCGCCCGAAGCGCGCGGGGTCTTTCTCCAGAACATGACTAGCTCCGATCCGTCGCGAAGACGCTGGGCGGTGGAAGGTATGGGCAGGCTTCGTAACGAGAACCTTGCCGGCAGTCTAACCAAGGACTTTCTGCGGGAGCCGGAACCGTCGGTCCAGTCCGCTTACTGTTTCGCCTTGGCACTGGTGGGAAGACCGGAGTTCATCGATCGAATTGCCTTGTCCCTCGCGGATCAGTTTCTGCGCGAGCAGTCGGTCGCCTATTTGGTGGAGCTCGGAAGCCCCTTCTTGACGGAGCTCGTTCCCTATCTATCCGATCCCGTTGTCGACGTCAGAAGGGGCATGGCGTTGGTGCTAGAAAGAGTCGGCGACCCGGACGCCATCCCTTATCTGAGGCCACTTCTCGCTGACCCCGATCGTAGGGTGGCGGACTGGGCGAATCGGGCGATCGCAAGTCTCGAGCGGGCCCGCATGTCGGAGACCGGCCATTCATCGCTGTAGCTCTTCGCCGAAGTTTCGGTTGATCCCGATGCGAAATCCGGGTGTGGTCAGATTCGATCACGTCGAGATGCCGTCGACATTGGAGCCTCGGAATTGCGGCCACCCGGTCCCGTCTTTTTGGGGCTGTGCGAACGCTACGCCCGGACCAACCGAGAGCGAAAGGGCTAGCACACTATTGGCGGCAAGGCCCGGGATGCGATTAGCTTGCACTCGTATTCCGCCTATCTAGAGCTTGAAATGTTCCTTCAGCCGGCGGGTTTGAGAACGGGATACTGGGATCTCGGTCTCGCGCTCATCGGCCATCTTGAGCTGGAGCGTACGATTGAACCAGGGAATCACCTCCTTGATGCGCCGCAGGTTCACGACGTAGGAACGGTGCACGCGCCAGAACACATCGGGGTCGAGATTTGCGATGAGCTCGTCCAGGGTGCGGAGGTTGGAAGTGCCGGTCCACTGGTCGGTGGCGACGGTAACGATGCCGCCTTCCACGGTCGCATAGAAGATGTCCTTCGAGTCCACGAGCATGAAGCGCTCGCCCACTTTGACGACCATGCGGTTGAGTGACGTCTCCCTGTCGAGGGCGCCCAGAATCCGTCCCAGCCGATTGGCCAAGGGCGCTTCTTCGCCCATCAATCGCCGGGAACGGGCGATGGCCTCGCCGAGACGTACCTTTTCGACCGGCTTGAGCAAATAATCAACCGCGTTGATCTCGAACGCTTGGATGGCGTACTGGTCGTAGGCGGTCACGAAAACCACGCACGGAGGGACGCTGTCCTTGACAACGAGCTCCCGCAGTACTTGAAACCCGTCCAGGCCCGGCATTTGGATATCCAGGAAGAGCAATTCCGGCCGTAGCTGCTCGACCTGAGTCACCGCTTCGAGGCCGTTGCTCGCCTGGCCCACGACGTCGACTTCCGGGAAAGCCTCGAGAAGAAAGCAGAGTTCGTCCCTGGCCAAGCGCTCGTCATCGACTACCAGGGCACGAATTGCCATATCAGCTCGCCCTCAAGTAAGACAAGTCGACCTGGGGGATCTCGAGCCGGGCCAGCGTTCCTCGACCTGGGATTCTCGTGAGCCGCAGCTGGCCTTTCTCGCCGTAAATCACCTGCAGCCGCTCGTTCACGTTGGTCAGTCCAATTCCCAACCCCGGCTCCTCCTGAGATTCCTGGGGCAGCCCGGTGCCATTATCCTCAATTTCGATGATCGTCCGATCGTTGTCGCTATGGGCGCGGATGATGATGCGGCCCCCTTCCAGCCGTTTCGAGATTCCGTGCTTAACGGCGTTTTCCACTAGAGGTTGCACGATCATCGAGGGCACGAAAGTCTCCAAGGCTTCTCGCTCGACTTCTTTCTGAACGACGAGCTTTCCGGTCCCGAAGCGAACCGATTCGATATCCAAATAGGAATCGATGAACTCCAACTCCTCGCGGAGGGGGATGAAGCTTTCCTGCTCCTGGGTGAGCTTCCGAAGGATGCTGGAGAGCTTGCGGATGAGGCCCCTTGCCACCTCGGGGTCGGTGCGAATGGCCGAGGCCACGGAGTTCAAGGTGTTGAACAAGAAGTGGGGATTGATCTGGCTGGAGAGCGCCTTGAGCCGTGCCTGTACGACCAGCACCTCTCGGTCCCGAAGTTTTTGCTCCAGTCGGATGTTGTTCCAGATCTTGAGTGGGATGCCGAGACACGAAAGCGTCGAGACATAGATGGCCAACATCACCCACGCATTGTTGGAGCTCAAGTAGAAAATCGTCCCCGGTAGTAGGTCCGAACCGACAAAGATCCTGAGTGACTCCAGCGACACCGTCACTCCGAAGATCACGATCTGCCAGCCGAAGATGCGGTCACGGAAGGCGGTCTTGCCGATGCGGTACAGGTTGAGAAAAATCAACGGGGAAAAGCTCCAGATATCTTCCTTGCGGCAGAGCTCGCGAACGATACCTCCGGCGACGCCGTAAAGGACGCCAAGCGGCAAGGCCATGAACTCGCCGTGACCGACGGCGGGAGCCCCCACCATCAATCCAACCGCCGCTCCAGCGATGGGCCCCGCGAGGAGCCCGATCAGGAGGGTTCCAGACAATGAAAGGTCGGCGGCATCGTAGTTCAGGAGAATGCGAGTGCCGACACTGGACGAGAGCAGCATGCCGGCAAATAGAGCGAAGATCCACTTCTCGGTGAGCGTGAGCTCCTCTCGTTGAAGCAGTCGTTTAAAGGCTTCAAAGCGGCCCAAAAGGCTGGCGATGGACGCCATCACCCCGAGTTTGACGAGGAGGGTCACCAGAACCAGCTGGTCCTGAGAGAGGGTTTTCTCCATACTCTGGTCAGCAAGTTAGCATGAGATTTGGGGCGAGTCAAAAAGCTAAGACCTGCCGTTGGAATAGCTTAAGCCTGTTGGGGCGTGAAGATGAGGCGCGCCCGACATATTGGGCCCATGAGCTGCTGTTTTTTAGCATGAGCGGCTATTTCTAGAGCATGAGCTGCAGACTATCTGTTGCCGATGTGCCTGGCGCCAAAAACAGGTGGTTGCAGCTAGCGGTCTCGCCAGGCGCCGGTTAGGGCAACTCGAGCTCTATCTCGACCTCGCCGCGACCGGGATCTTTGGACGCCGGAAACCGCCACCGTGCCGCTTGCCCCAGGACCTGAAGGTTGGCCTCGGGCATCGTCGAGCGGAGGACCTGGGGGTTCACCGGCGCTCCGGACTCATCGACGCCGAAGCTCAAAACGATGGTTCCCTTCAAAGGGAAGCCCACCGAGTTGTCCAGCACCGGAAATTCGGCGTCGGCGGGTAGCGACAGAGTGCGAGGCGGGACGGACTCCTCCTCGGTCAGGATGCGGGGCGTCACTACCATGATCAGGAAGAACGTGTAAGGACGCAGCATCTCGTAGAGCTGGCCCCGATTTTCGCGGTCTTTGTACTCGCGGAAGTGTGAGATGTAATCGCTGGCAGCCATCTCGAGCTCACTACTGCTCCAGACCGAGGTGCGTTTCATCTGCAACTCTAGCTCGCGTGACAGCTCCTTCGTTGTACGGTTGCCGCGCGTGAACTGAGATTCGAGCTGCGCTTTGAAAGTTCCCGCCGGATGAAAACCCTCGATTTGAATCTCGGTCTTGATGCGTCGAGAGCCTTTGCTCCACTCGAACCGGCTGACGCCGTCCACCACCGGCGCGGTATCGTAGATCAACGCAGCGAGGAAGGTCTCCGGCACTTTCTTGGCAATGGTGCCGGGCCATTGCGAGGCGGTGACCGCCCGCCCGTCGGTGTCGATGAAAAAGCTGAGGGTCTCCATTGCATCGTAGTCGGGATATTCGGTTCGAGACTCGAACACGCGAAAATCGAGCACCAAGTTTTCGGGAATCGGGAAAGAAAAGGGTGCCGGGGCATCGGTCTCTTGCGCGTTCTGGGACCGGACCGTGTCGGGCGTGAGCCCCACGATCAGGACGAAGACCGTCGCAACAGGGGGAATCCTCACGAGTCTTCTCTCGAGTGCTACGCTGGTTGAACCTGTTTCGATTCCAACAATCCTAGCAACGCGAGGGCGGCATGATAATGGCAACTGGTCGACGCGTCTATGAGCTCGCCAACCGTCGCCGGTTTCTCGAGGCGTGTCCAAAGCGCCTGCGCGGTTTTTCCGATTTCACTATCGCCAGAGGCGTGAAATCGCCGGAGTCGCCCCGCTTGAGGCTCGCGCCGTCGGGTGGTAACTGCTCTCGCAAGACGGACAGCTCGTCTTGCAGGCGGACCGAATCCATCATGAGAGCCATGGCGGGTACGGTGATTCCAGGATCGGGTCCCTTACCTTTATCCTCATCCTGCTGCTCGAGAAACGGAAATCCGCCTGAGGTGGCACTTGAAAGAGATGGTGGACGGCTTCATTGCCGGTCCGGTTTGCATAGCTGGCGCGGAAGATGTTGCCGCTATGGAAGATGAGTTGCGCTACCGGCTCACGGGCCAACGTCAGAGTCATGACGCCTGTTTGGCCGGAAGAGATCAGCGTCTGGACGACGGTGGCCAAGTCGAAGAACTGCAGGTTTCCTTGAAGCTCCTTCTTGTCGTCCATGGGAAGGCCTTGGAGCCACTTGACCAGGCGGTGCGCCAAGATAACGCACAGCTGACTGGCGAAGCCCGCGTAGTTCTTCATCAGCTCATCGAAAAGATCGCGCTCGATGATCATCAACTGAGCTTGCTCGGGCACTCGAACATCCGCGTGTCGACGCGACTCGGTCAGGATGGCGAGCTCGCCGAAGCATTCGCCCTTGCCTAGGTAGAAGAGCGGGGGAGCCTCACCGGTGTCTTTCGATTCGGTTGGGCTTACCACCTCGACCATTCCGCTCTTGACGACGAACACCCGGTCACCCGCATCGCCTCTCTTGACGACCGTCTCGCCCGAATTCAACGTCACGGTTTTGGCCTGCGCCGAGACAGCGCGGAGTACTTCCTTGGGCATATTGCGGAAGAGCTCGGCCTCGCGTAGAAAGCTGATATCGCCCACTTCTTCGAATGAGTCGTCGCTCACGGATCCTCGTTAGTCTACTGGGTTTTCGCACATCGAAGGAGCCGAGGGGATTATAGGGAGAGGGCTCTCACCGCGTCAAGGAAGCGAGCCTGGTTGTAGCCCCGAGGGAATGGTACAATGGGGTCAATCAGATGAACGTCTTGAGCAGGGCTAGCAGGCAGCTAAATCGCGTTCTCTTTCGAATCTACCTGTTCGGGGCTACCTAAGTACGCTATCCCGAAAGTTCGGTGACGTATTTTTCAACGGTCAAGCGGCGGAAGCAAGACGAGGTTCGTATACGGCAAGGCGTTTCATCAGCTGTTTGAGGTCTTTGCGGGTGAATTTCCATTGAAAGGGTCGAGCGATGTCCTCGTAGTAGCGTTCGAACTTGGAAAGATGGAAAGGGATGTCGTCGGGTGCCAAGAAGTCGTTCGGGGTGAGGACCTTTCTTTGAACGATAGAGAAGAAGATCTCGACTTGATTGAGCCAGCTGGCATGGGTTGGGGTATGAACGAGTACGGAATTAGGCCACTGTTGCCGGAAGCGCTCGACAGAAGCTTTGCCGCGATGAATGGAAGCGTTATCGACGATCCAGAAGACTCGCTTCGCGGTGCGATAGGGCTTGCGACGCATGACTTGCCCGACGAAGCGCTCGAAGGAGACGATCGTGCTCTTCGGTTCGCAATGACCGAAGACTTTCGCGCGGTGAACATCCCATGCGGCAAGGTAGTTCACCGTGCCTTCACGAGAGTACTCATGCTCGATGCGCATCGGCCGCCCTGGAGCCGTCGAAGTCGTCGGGTATGTGCGAAGCCGGCACTGGATACGGGGTTTCTCATCGGCGCTGATGACGAACTCGTTTCCAGAGAAGGGCTTACGACGCCAACGTCCTTGGTAGAGGTCGAGAATGGGAGCTGCTTTGGCTTCGAAGTCCGGGTCGCGCGGGAACACCCAGCTACGATGGGTCCAGGGCTTAATGGCGTCCTCACTCAACCAACGCCAGATGGTCGTCTGTCCGATGTTCGCCACGATCCCACGGTCGATCGCGGCTCGACGGAGGTCCGCGGTGCTGAGTCGTGAGAGCGGCAGTCCAGTTTGGTGCGGCAACTCACACGCGAGAGCCTTTACGGCGACGACGACGGAGGGGGGAAAACTGGCCGGGCCGCCCCCGGCGGGGCTGCTCTTGCAGCCCTGCCAGGCGTTGGTCGAAAAAACGCTTCCGCCACTTGCTCACGATCTGTCGCGGAGTGTCGAGGCGCTCTCCAATCTCCTTGTTCGTCAGGCCTTCGGCGGCATACAGAATGATCTTTGCACGAACAACATCGATATACGGTGACGTATATGCTCTGGCTGTTTCTTCAAGGATATCGTGCTCGTCGACGGTCAACTCAATGTCAAACGGCGATTCTCTAGGCATTTATCTGCTCCAATGGGCAGAATCATGCCAGAGAGGCGCTCTTTCAGCAACTTAAATATACGTCACTGTACTTATGAAAAAGACTACTAAGCTACCCCGTATCGCCGCTCGTCGAACGAAATCTAACCGAGTAATCCGATACATTCCAAATTCGAGTCTAGGGTTGTGCCAACCTCGAGAACGTCCTGAGTAGGAGACAGTCATGGTTAAAACGAAGTCGAAAAAGATAGCGCCGAGTGACGTGCACGCCGTCTTGGCCAAACATCTGCTGGCGGATGGATACGACTTGGTGCTCGACCTCGAGCGCAGCGAGGGATCCTATATTTTCGACAGTCGGTCCGGCACGAAGTTCTTGGACTTCTTTTCCTTCTTTGCGAGCAACCCCATCGGGCTCAATCATCCCCGCGTTCGAGAGGATTCGTTTCACAACAAAATGGCCGGAGTGGCTATCCACAATCCAACGAACTCCGACGTGTATACCGTCGAGAAGGCCGAGTTCGTCGAGACTTTCTCGCGGGTGGCCATCCCGGAGCATTTACCGCACCTGTTTCTAGTGGCGGGGGGAACCGTTGCGGTAGAGAACGGGCTCAAGGCGGCTTTCGATTGGAAAGTACGGAAGAACATCGCGCGTGGTGTTTCCGGGGAACGTGGGCAGCAAATGATCCACTTCGAGGAGGCTTTCCACGGGCGAACCGGCTACTCGATTTCCATGACCAACACCGCCGATCCCCGTAAGATCGAGTACTTCCCCAAGTTCTCCTGGCCTCGAGTCGTCAACCCCAAGATTCAATTTCCGCTCAACGAAGAGAACGAGAACGCGGTTGTGGAACTGGAGCGCCGAGCGATCGAGCAGATCAAGCAAGCGATTTACGACAATAAGGACGACATCGCCGGGCTCATCATCGAGCCCATCCAGGGAGAGGGGGGGGACAACCACTTTCGCAAGGAGTTCTTTCAGCAGATTCGAGACCTGTCCGATGAGAACGAGTTCCTTTTCATTGTCGACGAGGTCCAAACTGGTGTGGGGCTCACGGGAAAGATGTGGGCCTACCAGCACCTTGGAGTTCAGCCCGACGTGCTGTGCTTCGGGAAGAAGGCTCAGGTCTGTGGCGTGCTCGCCAGCCGTCGTCTCGACGAGGTCGAGAAGAACGTCTTCACCGGGTCGGCTCGCATCGGCTCCACTTGGGGGGGGAACCTCACCGACATGGTTCGGTTTCAGAGATACCTCGAGATCATCGAAGAGGAGCGGCTCGTCGAGAATGCGGCGACGGTCGGTTCTTACCTCCTGTCGGCGCTCGAGGAGCTCGAAGCGGAGTTCCCGGAATGGGTCTCGAACGTGCGAGGCCGGGGTTTGATGTGCGCCTTCGACCTTCCGGATCGGGCTACCCGCGATCGGCTTCGGGATGATGCCTACGAGAACCGGTTACTGGTTCTCGGCTGCGGGCCCCGCTCCATGCGATTTCGGCCGTCGCTCAACGTGAGTCGTGCGGACATCGATGCTGGAATCACCATCGTCCGGGAATGTCTTTCCAAGAAAAAAAAATGAGCTTTCCCCTGACTCGAAACGCAACCTTCCCACCCAACTGCGTCCGGGCGCAGTTGGGTTACCGACTTACTCGCTGACTTTGCAGCCTGTGCAGGGCTATCTTCACGCTCAAAGGGCTGGCCATGTCATTAACCCCCGGCACTAAGCTGGGTCCAACAATGCTTGGTTTGACGAGGCTCGCGTGTGAACTCGCCTCGTCACTCGATCTAACCCTCTCCCTGGGGAGAGGGATTGGGTGGTGTGCCGTGGCTCTTAGCGCTGGTGAGCGTCTGGGCCCCTATGAAATTCTGGCACCTCTCGGTGCAGGTGGGATGGGTGAAGTCTACAAGGCCCAAGACACCCGCCTCGACCGAAACCAAGTCCGGCGCGAAGCTCCTGGAGGGGATGTCCCGCCGGATGTTGAATTTGGGGTAGCTGCGGCTCCTTGGCCGGCCTAAGAATAGGTCTGCCAATAAACCGTCTCCAGAGGGGGACAAGGAGCCACCAATGCCTAGGAAATCAAAGAAGCCAGTAAGAAAGCAAACGCACTCGCCTACGGGCAAGGTAGTTGGCCAAGTCGGTCAGATACTGCTACCGATGATAGCTGGGATCGCGGCCACGAAGGCGGATCTGACGGAATGGGTGTACGAGCAAGGACTGACAGCTCTGCACCTACTGCTCAGAGAGGACGCCGAGGAGATCGCGGGGCTCAAGGGCAAGCACGAGAAGGAGCGAACTCATAACCACTGGGGGAGCACGAACGGAGAGCTGAGCTTCGGTGGTCGTCGCATCCAAGTGTCGCGACCTCGAGTTCGCTCGAAGTCGGGCGCGGAGGCGTCGCTTCCACACTTCGAAGCCTTCCGCGAAGAAGACCCGCTTCCAGAGCGAGTGTTGAATCAGATCTTGGTGGGCGTATCGACCCGAAATTACGAATCGAGTCTGGACAAACCCGCGGCCAAGTTGAAGTCTCGTGGCACGAGTAAGAGTGCCGCCAGCCGTCACCTCGTGAGCCAGACGACTAAGAAGCTCGAGGAATACCTGTCTCGGCGGCTAGAGGAGTTCGAGCTTGCGGCACTGATGCTGGATGGCCTTGAGGTGGCCGGACAGACCGTCGTCGTAACTCTAGGTATTACAATAGATGGAACGAAGGTGCCCCTGGGTATATGGCTGGGCTCGACGGAGAACTCTCGGGTGTGCACCGCGATGTTGCAGGACCTTCTCGAGCGAGGCTTGCGCGTCGATGAGTCGATTCTCTGCGTAGTGGACGGAGGCAAAGGCATCCGCAAGGCACTCGTCGACGTCTTGGGGGACCTCGCGGTCATCCAAAGGTGCCAGATCCATAAACTCCGAAATCTTCGCTCGTACCTTCCCAAATCTCGTCACGCCTACGTGCTCCAGACGATGAAGGAAGCCTACAAGTGCAAGAGTGCCGACAAGGCGCGCAAGCGACTTCAGGCATTGGTGTTGTGGCTCGAGCGAAACGGCTACGACGAAGCTGCCGGAAGCCTTCGTGAAGGGATGGAAGAAACACTCACGGTCGTGAAGCTCGCGCCGCCCGCCTTACTTCGCCAGTCTCTTGCCACGACGAACGCCATTGAGAATCTCAACGGAACCATTCGCAGAGTATCGAGAAACGTCAAGCGTTGGAAGAGTCCTTCCATGGTTCGCCGATGGACCGCTCTTGGCGTCGTCACCGCGCAGAAAAAGTTCCGGCGTATCAAAGGCTATCGCCATATGGGCGCTCTCGTTCACGCGCTTAGAAGCAAACAGAAATCTCTTGACAGCGATGAGTTTGCTGCCTAAGAGTATTCACAGGTGCCGCCGCTACCCGACCAAATTCAACAGCGGCCGGGACATCCCCTTCATGAGCCCGTCGTTCGCTACCACACGTTCGGAGACTCCTTGACTGTCTTCAGTATTCCTTCGACTCGCTCGAGTTTCCGAAGCTGCTCCTGAAGCGCCTCGTTCAAACTATCCCATCGTTCGAAGGCGTCCCGCCCTGGTCGCTGATCAGCGCGTTGCAAGTTCCCGTATAGGAAGGAAAGTTGGTCCACAAGCATAGGCTGCGAATAGCGAATCGGAGAAGTGACCAGCTCGTCCTTGATGGCGACCAGGCCCCCTTTCTCGTCGTCGGACGCTTGCGCGATCGACTTTTCCAGATTGGCCGCGGCGAGCCGGGCATCGCTGAGCGCGTCGCGCACTTCGAGAGCTAGCGCGACCTGAGCTGTCAGGTCCTCCTCGGTGACCTGCCCCTCTCTCGCCACGCGCGGATCCATCTTCACTTCGAAGGACACCGTCCGGCTCCAATCCCCCGTTGTCAGGCGTGCGCGATAAGCTCCTGGTGCGACTAGCGGCCCTGTGCGGCCGGAACGCTCCGTGTCTTTTTGCCACGGCCCCGCGTGGCGAAGGTCCCAGAGAAAACGATGCATCCCAGCGTTGATCGGGAGCTCAGAAGTTCCGACCACCTCGGGACTCCGCTCGCGCATACTAGATTCTTCAGGGAGAACATTCGTCTCGCCGTGCGCCTCACTGGAAAACGCTCGGACAACTTCACCGTCGGCACCGAGGATTTCGAGCTTCAATTCTTCGGAAGGTTCGCTCTCCAAGTAGTAGTCGATGTTAGCGCCCGGGCTTGGGTACTGGGGCCCATGCGACGCCCGCCCACCACGAAACCTGCGCGCGGTGTACAACCGATAAGCGGGTTTGACTTGGAAGAGATGGCTCGCCTCCGCCGTCTCGGCATCCATTTCGTGAAACGGCGTCAGGTCGTACAGAATCCAAAAACCCCTACCCATCGTCGACAACACCAAGTCTTGTTGGACGACCTTGATATCGGTAACCGGGGTGACCGGAAGGTTGAGTTGCAAGGATTGCCACTCCCCTCCATCGTCGAACGAAATGAACATACCGAACTCGGTGCCCGCGTAGAGCAATCCCTGCCGATCCGGATCCTCTCTCACCACCCGAATAGGGTAATCACCTGGAATACCATTGTCTCCGGTCGTAACGCGCATCCAGCTCTCCCCGTAGTCTTCGGTCCTGAACACATAGGGCGCAAAATCTCCGAGCTGGTAACGCAGAATCGCGGCGTACGCCTTCGCCGGATCATGGGGCGAGATTTCGATGTTCTGCACTCGCCCATAGGGTCCAAGCTCACGAGGGGTCACATTCTCCCAATTCTTCCCATTGTCCCTCGTGATGTGAATCGGTCCGTCGTTGGCTCCAACCCAGATGACGCCGGGCTCGTGAGGCGATTCCTGGATTTCATAGATGGCGCTGAAATGCTCTTCGCCGGTCACGTCGCGCGTGATCGGGGTGCCCGACACGACCTGTGTCTCCGGATCGAAAGCGGTGAGGTCAGGGGAGATGATTTCCCACGATTGTCCCCCATCCCCGGTCACATGGACGAACTGCGACGTGTGATAGACGCGGTTCGGATCGTGGGGCGAGACATGAATCGGCGCCACTCGTTGGAACCGGAAGGCGAGGTCCTTAGGATTATGTCCATAGAGATTCCAGAAGCCGACGTAGTTATGTTGCTCCTGGCCGGTCCGGCGATTGAAAACCCCGAAGCGTCCCTTGCAGTTCGCGTAAACGATGTCCGGATCTCCTGGCTTCGGCACGACCGGGCCGGTCTCACAACCACCGTGAGATTCCCATAAAGAAGTGTGCCCTCCTGGCATGTAGCGCGGGGGAAGACTCGGCATTGAAATGGTGCTGTTGTCCTGCTGCCCCGCATAGAGGCGATAAGGGAACTCGTCGCTGACGTCGACCTGGTAGAGCTCCGCGGTGGGTTGGTTCAGCTGGGTCGACCAGGTCTTGCCTCCGTCGATAGTGATGTTCGCCCCGCCGTCGTTCGACTGGATAAAGATGTGGGGAAGGTCGGGATTGATCCACATATCGTGGTTGTCACCGTGGGGCACCCCCTGACTCTCCCAGGACTTACCCCCGTCCTCCGATTTCCAATATCCTTCCGCCATACCCCACAAAATGTCCGGGTTCTTGGGATGCGACTCGAGGTTGCAGTAATAGAAGGGTCGATTGCGGATCGCTTGGTAGTCCGTCACTTGTTCCCACGTCGCGCCCCGGTCGTCTGACCGGTAAACCCCGCCTTCTTCGCCAGGGGCCTCGATGAGTAGGTACACGCGATCAGGGTCGCCGGCGGACACGGCGAGGTCAGCCTTACCGCGGAGACCCTGCGGCAGACCGTTCGTAAGCTCGGACCAAGTATCGCCACCATCCGAGGACTTGTAGACACCACCCTCCTCGCCACCACTGATGATCGTCCACGGCTTCCGCTCCGCACGCCAGAGAGTGGCGTAGATCTCCTCGGGGTTGTCCGGCGCGAGCTCCAGATCGACGGCTCCCGTCTTCTCCGATACGAAGAGCACCTTCTCCCAGGTCGTCCCGCCGTCCTTGGTTCGATAGACGCCGCGTTCTGGATTCGAGGCGAACGGGTTTCCGATCGCCGCCACGTAGACCAGATCAGAATTCTCGGGATGGATCAGAATGGCTCCGGCGTTGCCCGTCTCTTCGAGACCGACGTGCTCCCATGTCTCGCCGGCGTCCGACGACTTGTAAACACCCTTCCCGATGATGACGTTGCTTCTAAGACCGTCCGATCCGGTGGCAACGTAGACGATATTCGGATCCGAATCCGCAACGCGAATGGCGCCGATGGATCCTGTCGCGAAGTAACCGTCGGAAACCGGGAACCAGTTATGGCCATAATCGATGGTCTTGAAAACGCCACCGCCAGTCGCTCCCAAGTAGAACGTCGACGACTGGTCTTTGTGGCCGGCGACTGCGGTAACTCGGCCTCCCCGCGACGGGCCTATCATTCGATAGCTGAGTCCGGAGAAGAGATCGGGCGAGTAGGTCTCCGCAGTGACGAGGCCGGGCACGGTCACCGTCAGGAGGCCAATAAGTACGGCGGTGTTCGTACGCATCTTAGTCTGTCTCCGGTTTCTGCCCGGTCACGACGCGTGGCAGCTCATGTTCTTCGAGCGTCTCGTTGAATGCCGCCAGTCCATTGTTCACGATGCTCTCTAGCTCCTCTTGGTACTGGTCGAGTCGTTCCCTCAAGTCTTCGTGAACTTGGCGGTGTTGATCGGTCGGTGGGAAGTCGGCGACGGCAACGGCGCTCGCCAAGTAGGCGATCTTGCCCGCCAACATCGTCGGCCACCGGATGCGGTCCTGGCCGGTGTCTGTCGTTTTCATCTGCGTGAGCTTCTCTTCCAGAGCGACGAGAGTTCCGTCCAGCTCCTCGGCGCCGGACTCGATCCCCTCCGCATCACCAAGGTCTGCCACGACTGCCTTCAGATCGTAGAGTTGGCGTCGGATCCACTCGATGCGATTAATGGCCGCCGCGGTTTGGTTCATGTCTTCCCGCAGGTCGAACAGCATTTCGGTTTGTACCCGGATGTCGGCCTCGGTTCCTTCCGCGTGGGGATCTTTCAGAACCGCGAGATTCTGCGAGTATTCCTTGTCATCCACCTCGAGACTGACCGTGTATTCGCCGGGTGGCACCAAGACCGCGATCCGGCCGACGTTCGATTTCCGCCAACGCTCCTCGCCGAGATCGACCCAGTCCGCGTGAAGAGGTTTCGTTCGCAGCTTGATCTCGGTCGACTCCTCGCCCTTGAGATCCCACCAAATGCGATTGATGCCGGCCTTCTTGGTGCCCTCGAGCTCACGGATCGTCTCCCCCGCCGCGTCCTTGATCTTCACCTTGACCTCGGCCTCTTCATCCTCGGGCTCTTTGGCCAACCAGTAACTGATGGAGGCCCCGTAAGGCGGATCGTCGCCGGCGGAATTGTCGCCAAGCGTGTACATGAGCGGTGTGATGGGACGGAATCGGTACGCCCTCCGCGGCTCGAAGAGGTGCGCATCGGAAGCCGTGATTTCCGGCGTGAGCTGCTGGAGCGGCGTGATGTCGTCGAGAATCCAAAACCCTCGACCGTAGGTTCCGACGACCAGGTCGTTGAAGTGCCCTTGCACCACGAGCCAGTACATAGGTGCTGCGGGTAGGTTGTTCTTGAGTGGTTGCCAGCCGCCGCCATCGTCGAAAGATAAATAGAGCGCGTTCTCGGTCCCCAGGTACAAAAGGCCCGGGCGCACCGGATCCTCGCGGATGTTGCGAGCGTAACTGAGAGGACTCTCGGCGATGCCGTTCGTGATCTTGACCCAACTCTCACCGAAGTCTTCTGTCTTGTAAACGTAGGGCGCGAAGTTGCCAACCTGGTGGAAATCGACGGTCAAATACGCCTTGCCCGCATCCCACTTGGAGGCGTCGATATTGCGTACCGTTCCAAGCGGCGGGAGGCCCGGTATGTTCGAGGTCACGTTGGTCCAGTTCGCTCCATCATCTTGGCTGACGTGCACCAGGCCGTCGTTGGAGCCCGTCCAAAGGACACCCCGTTGTACGGGTGACTCTTCGAAGGCGTAAAGGACGCAACAGTACTCGACACCGATGTTGTCGGGAGTGAGACCGCCTGATATGCCCTGCTTGCTCTCGTCGTTGGTCGTCAAGTCGGGGCTGATCACCTCCCAGCTTTGACCGCCGTTTCGGGTTCGATGAACGAACTGACTGGTCACGTAGACGGTGTTGCGGTCGTGAGGGGAAATCAGCAACGGAAACGTCCACTGAAACCGATACTTGAGTCCTCCGGCATGCCATCCAAAAGTCGCTTCCGGCCAGACCTCCACCTGCCGGAACTGCCGAGTCTGTTCGTTGTAGCGAACGACGATCCCGCCGGCGGCGCCCGCCCCCGAAGCCGTCGACCAAATGATGTTCGGGTCAACCGGGTCGGGAGTGGCGAAACCGCTCTCACCACCGCCGACCCCATGCCACATACCTCGAGGAATGCCGCCACCAAAGAAACCGCCGTCGGTGCGGCTGTTGCTCGGGCCACGAGTCGATGGACCGTCTTGTCGGTTTCCGTAGACGTAGTACGGAATCTGATTGTCGACGGTGACGTGATACATCTGGGCGACCGGCAGTTGAACTCGATGCCAGGATTTTCCGCGGTTCTCGGAGATAGAGACCCCGCCGTCATGGCCGATGATCATGCGGCCGGCATCGGTCGGATCGATCCACATGTCGTGATGGTCCCAGCCGGGGGACTCGAAACCGCCTTCACCGATACGCTCGGCCTTCTCGGCTGTCTTGCCGCCATCCTTGGTGCGACTGAACGATGCCGAGAGAAAGTAGACTTCGTCCGCATCGTTCGTCGACACCGCGCAGCGTGAGTAGTAAGCACTCCGACCCGCGAGGTCCCGGTTGTGCGTCATGAGCTCCCAGTTCTCCCCACCGTCGTCCGAGCGCCAGAGCTCGCCGCTTTCGGTCTCCTCGCCGTGCCATGGAACGCCGTCGCCGGTCTCGATGAGGGCGTAGATCCGGTCGGAGCTTTCCGGGCTCATGCACACCGCGATCTTCCCCACCGGTAGCTTCGGCAAACCCTTGCCCTCGAGACGGGTCCAGTTGTCACCCCCGTCCCTTGACATGAAAAGCCCGCTCCCCGGGCCGCCACTCTCGCGGCCCCAGGTCTTGATCTCGATCTGCCACATCCCCGCGATCAAGATCCGAGGGTTTCCGGGATCCATCACCAAGTCGGAGGCACCCGTCTGCTCGTCTACGAAGAGGACTTTCTCCCAGTTCTTGCCGCCATCGGTCGTCCGGTAGATCCCTCGTTCCGGCTGAGTGCTATACCCGTGACCGAGGGCCGCGACGTACACGATATCCGGATCCGTAGGATGGATGACCACGCGCCCAATACGGCCCGTACCCTCGAGCCCCATGTGCTGCCAATTGGAGCCGGCGTCGGTGGACTTCCAGACTCCGTTTCCGATGGACACGTTCGAGCGGATGAAGGTTTCACCGGTGCCGGCCCAAACGATGTTCGGATCGGAGGCAGCCACGGCAAGGGATCCGATCGAATGGACCGGCTGCTCGTCGAAGACCGGCTCCCAGTTGAGCCCGCCGTCACTCGTTTTCCAGACACCCCCGGAGGCCGCACCAGCGAAGTAGATCATTCGGTCGCCGGGCACACCGGCAACCGAGCTCACTCGGTTCCCCACCGGCCCGATATGCCGGTAGCGCAGCGACTCGTACTGTTCGGGAGCAATCTGCTGTGCCGCGGCCGCTCCGGTCGTGAATACGAAGGAGAGGAGAGCCACGAAATGGGTTACCAAGAAGAAAGGTCGACTCGGGCTCGACATGATTACGCCTCCGTTTTCCGTGGGTTCGACACAAATAAGTTGGGCGCAGTTTATGGTGCCAGACGTCTCTTGGCCAGTGCGATTCTCGGACGCGCAGGTTTCCCCCGCCGTGGTAGTTTACCGGACTCCAAGCAGCGCAGGGCCTACGAACTGCTGAAGGGTATCGCCGTGTAGACAGAAGCGCGTATCATCCACCCGGCCTATACCTCTGGATCAATACGGGATGTTGGTTTTTCTAGGCAGGAACTTCGGCCTAGCCTCTGGCTTTCGACCACGCCACTTGTTCGATACCCCGACACGAGACGGCTGGAGTGGCTCTTCACATACATCCCCCCGGACGCAGACACTCCTCCACCGCCTTGCCCTGTTTGCTCGGGTTCTGCTACCCTCACCAGGGCTCCATCGGACTGCACAGCCCCATCCTGGTGGGCGAAATTCGTGCGGACCGGGCCGGACACTTATGAAATTTCCTATCCTTCTGCACCGTCGCCGACGAAGTCTTCATCGCTTCACCGCCACGACGGCTGAGCGTCTATAGGTGTTTGGTACAGAGCTTTGGTCTGCTCTACCCGCTCCTGGAAACGAAGTCAGAGCCAATCCATCGAGCCTTCGACATCGTCACAGGTACGCGCTCGTGCCTTCGGCAGAGATCTACCTCTTGACACACGGGGGCCTGCTAGGTGTTATGCGGTTACTCTTACTCGCTCGTGAAGGAATTCGGGCGCGAAATCAGCACCGTTGGGCCACGTGACCGTGTGGAGTTCGGGGTGTAGCTGGTTCGAGCCCGGCCGCCCAATTGACGACAACCGTCAGGCGCGATTGAGCCGCCTCCGCCACCGGGTGACAATGAGAAATCGCTCGCCGTCGGCAGCCACGCCATAGACCTGCCGCTGAGCTGCGGCGGGCGCAAGAAGTAGCTCCGCTAGGCGTCTATCGGATAATTGGCATGGCATGGGGCTACTACTTAGCACGCGAGTACGACCGCGCGCCATCCTTGGTGCGACTGAACGATGCCGAGAGAAAGTAGACATCGTCCCTACGATCCTGGAGGTGGCGCGCATCAGGAACGACGGACTGCTTCTGCAAGGCGACTCCCTGGTGGACCTGATCTATGGTAGAAGACTCGACTTCTGGAGAAACAGATTCGTTGTCTCCGAGGAGGTTGCAAACAACCAGAGCCGCAAGGCCCGGGGTCGGTGGAGCTCGCTGTTCTTCAGAGATTGGCACCTCATCCGGTCGAGGAGCTTCGGCAAAAAGGCCAAGTCGTCGAAGGAGCAGCCGCTTCAGATGTTCGATATCGTGGGAGACCGCCAGGAGGAGCGGCCCCTTCGGCCGTTCTTCCAGCACTACATCGAGGCAAGGTTCTCGAACTTCATCGGCTCTCTCCAAGCAGAGAACATAAGGATTTGGAGGCACATGACCTCACCCGACCCGGAACTGATTCGCTACGATCCGGTGGTCCAGGAACGGCTGAGGGCTCTCGGTTATCTGAACTAAAACTCTCAGCCGCCCGAGCACGGGCTTGGGGGGCTTTTTTGTGGTACTTCCCGACACTCTTCGGGACCCCCAGCTTTGAACTCCCTACGCGTCGGACTCAAGGACCTGGCGGGCCCTACCGATCTGGTCGCTAACGGCGGACGAAGCCACGCCTCCGCGAGAGTCTCTCCGCTCGACCGACGCCCGGTAATCCCACACCTCAGCGACGTCCTCGTCGAACACATCCGAAAACTGGCGTAACGAAGATAGGTCCATCTCGGCAGGATCGGTTCCCCGCTCCGCGGTACCCGATAGGACTTCACCGACGATCTGGTGCGCCCGTCGAAAATCGACACCCTTCCCCACGAGATAGTCGGCGAGGTCGGTGGCGAGGAGATCCGAGGAAAGTGCCGCTTTCATCACATCGGAGTGGACAATGAGCGTTTGGACCGTCTCCCGGACCACCGGGAGCGTCGCGGTCAAGGTATCGATGGCGTCAAAGACGGGTTCTTTGTCTTCCTGAAGGTCCCGCTGATAGCCGGTAGGAAGCCCTTTGACGGTGGTGAGAAGAGCCGTCAAGTCCCCCACTACCCGACCGCATTTGCCTCGCGTCAGCTCGAGACCATCAGGGTTTTTCTTTTGCGGCATCAGGCTGCTGCCGGTGGCATAGGCCTCGTCTATCTCGATAAATCCGAACTCGCGGGTGGACCAGAGAATTAGATCCTCCGCCATCCGCGACAGGTTCGTCGCCAAAATGGATGCGACAGACAAGAACTCCAGGGCGAAATCTCGGGAGGAGACGGCGTCGATGCTGTTTTCGAGAATCGAAACGAAACCCAGCTCTTCGGCAAGTGCCTCGCGCTCGATACCCATGGGGTTTCCGGCCAGCGCGCCCGCTCCGAGCGGAAGCTGTAGCATCCGAGTGCGTGCCTCGGCGAAACGCTCTCGGTCCCTTTGAAGAGCCCAGAAATAGGAAAGCAGGTATTGCGCGAAGACCACGGGTTGTCCCCGGCGCATGTGCGTATAGCCAGGCATGAGCACGTCGTGCGTCTCTTCGGCGCGGTCGACGAGCGTTTCTTGGAGGCTTCGGATCTCCTCTCTAAGCGACGGAATAACGGCTCCCAGGTGAAGGCGGAATCCGGTCACCGCCAAATCATTTCGACTTCTTCCCGCGGGGAGCTTTCCGGCCAACTCCTGACCGACGACTTCCCCTAGCAAGCGCTCGGCAGCGGTATGAATGTCCTCATCGGTCTCGAGGAAAGCGGTGGGCTCCTGTTGCAACCAGCGGCCGACGCGATCCAGTCCCTGCTCGATGGTGCGACACTCGGAATCGGAGAGAATGCCGGTCCGGCGAAGCGCCCGTGCATAGACTCGGTTGATGCGGACCTCTTCCGCCCAAAGACGGCGATCAAAATCGATCGAGCGACCGAGATCCTCTAAGGACTGTGCGGTCGGTTTGCGGAAACGGCCTCCCCAGAGTTTCGACGGCGGACGACCCGCCGGGACTTTCATCCCTTGGTCCCCTCCCGGGATGTCACCATCTCCTGAGCGCGCCGGACGCGAGCGTCGTTCTGTTTTTTTTTCTCTTCCCATCGTCGGATCGATGGTGACCGAGACGGCAAGGCCGACTTCAAAGCAATGCGACGGATCTTCTGTGGCAGGCCGAACAGATGAATGAACCCTTCGGCGTCCGCCTGACTATATACTTCGTCGCGACCGAACGTCGCAAACTCCTCGCGATACAGACTGAAGGCAGAGCTCCGGCCGGTTACTCGCACCGACCCTTTGTATAGCTCCAGTCTGACTCGACCGCTCGCGGTCTCCTGCGTCGGCTCCACGAACGCGTCGAGCGCTTCACGGAGCGGGGAGAACCATTGTCCATTGTAGACTAGCTCTGAATAGCGGAGCGCGACGCCCGCCTTGAAGTGAGAAGTCTCCCGATCGAGACAGATGCTCTCGAGGGCTTCGTGAGCTTCGCGAAGGATCGTTCCTCCGGGAGTCTCGTAGACGCCGCGTGACTTCATTCCCACTAACCGATTCTCGACGATGTCGATCCGGCCCACCCCGTGCCGAGCTCCGATCTCGTTGAGCCGTTCGACAAGCTGGACCGGCTCGAGCGGTTGGCCGTCGACGGCGATCGGATAACCGCGATGAAACTCGACCTCGACGGATTCCGGTGTGGAAGGTGCATCGACGGGGTGCTTCGTCAACAAGTACATGTCGTCATCGGGAGACGCCCACGGATCCTCTAGGCCTCCCCCCTCGTGACTCAGGTGGAGCAAGTTCCCGTCGCGGCTGTACAGATTCTCAGTAGTCTGAGTAACGGGAATCCCGCGTGCCTCGGCGTACGCCAACGCGTCCTCGCGGGAGCGGATCTCCCACTCACGCCAAGGCGCGATTACTTTCAGGTGAGGCGCAAGTGCCAAATAAGCTAGCTCGAAACGAACTTGGTCGTTGCCCTTACCGGTGCAACCATGGGCCACCGCAGTGGCACCCTCTCGCTCAGCGATCTCGACTTGGCGACGAGCGATGACCGGACGCGCTAGCGAAGTACCGAGGAGGTACTTTCCTTCGTAACGGGCGCCGGCTCGGAGCGAGCGAAAAAAATAGTCCCGCACGAACTCGGTCCGCAGATCTTCCACGAAGGCTTGGCAGGCACCGATGGAGAGGGCTTTTTCCGCCGCCGCCACGAGGTCCTCGCCTTGACCGACATCCGCCAACATAGCGATGACTTCGCAGTCGTAGTTCTCCTTGAGCCACGGGAGCGCCACCAACGTGTCGAGTCCTCCCGAGTAGGCCAGGACGAGCTTCATTGGTTTCGTGCTTGGTGCCTCCAGTCAGCCGGGCCGGTCATCCCAAGTGACAGGTCCGTGAATAAATACCCATCTACAGCGTATAAAGTTGCACACCCGTAAGTCAAGCCCGGTCCGCCAAGCCGGAAACGGTCAAAACGGTCCCGCCGTCCGGAACGCCGATGTCGCCCGCTCCCGCGATGCGGACCCGCGGCACGCCCGACCGGAGAGCCCACATAGCGGTCTCGAGCTTGGGCCGCATCCCATCGGTGGCGATTCCTTCCGAGATGAGACGCCGGGTCTCGGCGAGGTCGAGATCCTGAATGACCGAGTCGTTCACTTCCCTCACCCCGCCACTATCGGTGACCTGAATCAGCTCGTGGGCACCGAGCTCGGCCGCTACCCGAGCGGCAACGGTATCCGCGTTTACGTTGAAGAGCTGTCCATCATTTCCGCCCGCGATCGACGGGATGATGGGGATGTCTCCTCGCTCCAGTGCCGCGCGGATCGGTCCGACCTCGACGCTCTGGATCTCACCGACCAGCCCGAAGTCGATGGTCTCGCCGTCGATCTCGAGTGGCGGTCGGCGTCGTGCTCGTAGCACGGAAGGTCCGGCGATACCGACTGCCGGCGCTCCCGAGGCGACGAGAGTACCGACCACGCGGTTATGAACAAGGCCGCCGAGAACCATCAACACCACATCCAGAGTTGCTTTATCCGTGATCCGCCGGCCCGCAACCTTCCGAGTGGGGATACCGAGACGAGAAGCCATGGCCGAGACTTGCGGTCCGCCGCCGTGCACGATGACGCGAGGCGAGCCCGTCGCGGTGAGCACCGATGCGATCTGCGGCAGATTCTCTCCGAGTGACGCGCCGCCCAGTTTGATCACCTGTAGTGCCTGCATCGGTTCCCTACGGAAGCACCCCGACGGGCCAAGACAATCCCGTCTCTTCGGGTAAATCGAAAACAAGGTTCATACACTGGATGGCCTGCGAGGCCGCGCCCTTGAGCAAATTGTCGATAGCCACGAAGACCGTCGCTTGCTCCGAACGCACCGACACCGAAACTGCCGCCCGCGGTGTACCGATGACGTCGATCAGCTGTGGTGGTTGCACTTGAACTCGAACGAAAGACTCTCCCTGGTAGCGGTGGCGATAGATCTCGGGGAGGTCGATTGACGGATCAGTAGGGAAGAAGACGGTTGCGTAGATACCGCGTACCAACGGTGCGGAATGAACTTGCAGCTCGAGGGGAAACTTCTTCGAATTGAACCGCGCCAACGCCGATTCGATCTCCGGCTGATGGCGGTGACCGTTCGGTTGGTAGGCGAAGAAATTGAGGGCGCGGTCCGGATGATGCGTCTTCTCCGCCGGCCGGTGACCGGAGCCCGAAGAGCCGGTAACCGCAGAGATCCAAGGAGATCCGAGCACCGCATTGGCTCCCAATGCCGGCATGAGGCCGACCGAGACCGCGGTGGCGAAGCAACCAGGCGCCGCGATGTGGTGGGCTTCACGGATGCGGGAACGATTCAACTCCGGAAGCCCGTAAACGAACTCCCGTTGAAAATCCCAGGCCGAGTGCGGTCCATAAGTCGCCTCGGCGCGTTCCCGATCGTCGATCCGAAAGTCCGCGGACAAGTCGATAACGCGGACATTTTTGGGAATCGACGCGATCCGTTTCGACGACTCACCGTGAGGAAGAGCGAGGAAGAGGAGATCGAGGTCTTCCAGATGATCTGGCTCGAGCTCTTTCCGCAATCGCAACGAGCTGGCACCGAAACGCGGCCGAAGCTCGGCAAGCTCCTCACCACCTGCTTGTCCCGCGGTAGCGGCCACCAGCTCCACTTCGGGATGATGAAACAACAGACTCAGGAGCTCGCCCCCGACGTAGCCGGAGGCGCCTTCGACGGCGACGCGGATCATGGCCGGTTCAGCGCCGACAGCCGCGGCTGGATCGCATCGAAGAGATGACCGCCGTCCGTGCAAGCGTTGACCGCCGGCACACCCAAGGTTTGCTCGAGCAATTGGCTCGAGGCGGCGCTGTCCGTCACCGGGCCGGTGATGACATCGGTGGAAAGGCCCCAGCGTCGTAGGAGCTCGACACCGCCCCACGCGCCAACGTGGTCGGATGCGGCGAGGACCAGGACTCGAATCGCGCGATTCAGAGACGGCTCTTGAAGAAGTCGATCCACCCCGTACGGCCCCAAGATGCCGTCTCCCAGCTCGGCGATGATGAGATCAGGACTCAGCTCGTTGAGATAATGCAAAAGCCCACTGGCAAATGAAGTAAGCTCCGGTTCGTCCACCGTAGAGGCCAAGCCGGCGTCGAGGAGCGAGACGGCTTCGAAGGCTCCTCGTTCCCGCATGCGGAGCACGTCCCTTAGACACGCGACTCCCGTGAGCTTCACCCCCGCGACACGAAAACCGGCGTCGCAAGCTCTGGCAACAAGCTCGCTGGCGGCCCGGGTCTTCCCGGCGCTCATCGACGTGCCCACGACGGCGACCACGGGACAGATCGAGCCCAGTTTCGCACGCCGAGGAATCGCGCCGGCGGTCATGCAAAGCGGCCGTCCCTCTTGCCCCAGGCGATCGACAACCTCCACCGGAGTCGGGACGCCGAGATCGAGCAGGCCTCCCGTAAAGCGCCCAACGATGCCACCCAAGCTAAGAATCGCAAGCCGGTCGCCCTGCCGCACACTCTCTGGGGGACTTCCGACGAAGCCGCGGAGTGCCTGTCGGCTTCCGGCGACGGCGACGAATTGGTCCCCGCTTCGGAGACCCACGGTGTCACCGCTCGCCAGCTCGAGGCAGTCGTAGGCGTGGTTGGGGTTCAGGACCCGGACCAGCAAGGCCTCACCGGCCTGCACCCGGCCCGGACCGAGACCGTCGGTTCTCTGGCCAAGCGGCAAGCGACACGCCGCCGAGGACACATAATCCCAGCGGATTGGAGCCCCGGCCCTCACGGTCGCACCTGCATAATTATGCATATCAACGGTATAATTATCCACAACCACATGGCATGGGTCAAGTGAATTAGTGAAGGTGGTGGGAACGCTACAGACGCGCGATGAGCTTCAGCCGCCGCACCACCCGCGTCGCCTGTGGCTGATTCCGGCAGATAATGAGGATGATGTCGTTGCCCGCGATGGTCCCCATGACCTCCGACCAATTGGCCTGATCGATCCCGCGGGCCACACTCAGGGCGTTCCCGGGAGGCGTCTTGACGACCAGGAGGTTGTTGCTTCGCTCGACGCCCCTCACTAACCCGGCGACCGCGGGCAGCGGGCCCTGCCCAGAAAGCCCCGAGGCGGGCGCTCCCGGGACGTAGCGATAGCCGCCCCGACCGTCCGGTCCCTTCGCTACCCCGAGCGACTTGAGCTCGCGGGAGAGCGTCGCTTGGGTCAACTCCACTCCGCGTCGACGTAGCTCTTTAAGGAGCTCTTGTTGCGTCCGCACAGGTTTTCGCCCGATGAGCTCGAGGATGTTCTCTTGGCGGCGACTACGTTCTGCCATCGTTGTTGCTCGACCGGCAAGGCTACCACGGAGGTAAATCTTGGGGAAATCACCGGCGATTGTTAAGGCAGCCGAGGCCGGTCGATGGTGTGGGGGCCCCTGACTCGGAAGCGGCGGTATCAGGAAGTGCTGGCTGCCTTTTGGATGAGGTCGGGGTGCGGACGCCCGAAGCGATGGCACCGTTCATCGACGACGCTTCGGTGTGCTCGCCGGCGAAAAAGACGCGGCCCTCGGGTTTACGAGCGATAGCACGGAAATCTTTCTGACCCACTCCACGGAACAAATAACTCCCCCTAATCCAACGATCCTCGTTCCAGTATTTCACCACCGCACCCTCCCAGTACTTGGGAGCCTCCGGCCAAACCTTGGTGGTCTCCGCAAGGGCCGTTCGGCGCCGGTCTTGATCGGACAGAAGTCCTAACCACTCGGCGTCGGCGCCGGATGTGAAGCTCATCAAAATTCCACGCGGCCCGGTCGGGTTGGCGAAAGCAGCCGTGGCGTCGTCGGCCAGTGCAACAAAGGCGCCCCTAGAGCCAGGCTACGCGCCCCCGGGCTCGAGCTCTGCTCTAGAGAAGGAGGCAGGGTCTGAGCATCGCCGCTCGCACAGAAAAACAGCATAGCCGAACAAAGGACGCATGCGTTTCTGCTCCCCATCAGGTCCTGCGCCTGGGGCTCGTTTGAGCGGCAAAGCTGCAAACCCACTAGTCGAGGAACTCCCCGGCCCAGCGCTCGAAGACCATCAGGGGAAATAGCTGGTGTGCGTGGTTGGCGCGGCCCGCCAGGTGCTCCGAGATTCGACGTTCGATGGCGGGCCAGCGGAAGAGACCGCGGCGCCGAACTCTTTCTTCGCAAAGTAGCTCCTGCATTAGAGGGCGAAGCTCTCGTCGCAGCCAGTTCTTCACTGGAATACTGAAGCCCTCCTTGGGGCGATGAAGGATGGATGGGGGCAAGATTCCTTTCATGGCTTCCTTGAGGATGTACTTTCTCGTGTTGCCACGAAGCTTCATTCTTCCCGGCATTCGAAAGGCCAGCTCGATGACATCCTGATCCAAGAAAGGCGCCCGGGCCTCGAGCGAGGTGGCCATGCTCATGCGGTCGACTTTCACCAGAATGTCGTCGGCCAGAAAAATCTTGAAGTCGGCATAGAGCTGCCGGTTCAGCAAATCTTCTCGCGGGTAGCCGAGGGTGCGAAGAACAGGAGCCGCGGGGTCGAACGAAGCCAAGCCGCTAAGGAATTCATCGCTATACATTTCGCGCTTTTCATCGGCACCGAGATGCGTCAACCAGCGATAATGCTCGAGGCGCGGCGGCAACGTCGCACCGGCAAGAAAACGCTTCGCTTTGTTGATGAGACCCTTCTTCTTCTCGGTCGGAGGAAGAAGCTCGCTTACCGCCGCCAAGGCGCGGAGACCGGTCTGGCCTGGAAAACGCCCGAGCGTTCGCGCGATCTGATCGGCTTGATACCAATCGTAGCCGGCGAAGAGCTCATCGCCGCCGTCTCCGGAAAGTACGACTTTCACTTCTTGGGCAGCAACTTCGCTGACCAAGAAAGTCGGAAAAAGCGATACGTCCGCGAACGGTTCGTCGAGATGCACCACGAGCTTATCGAAAAGATCCTCCACGCGCGGCTCGATCCTCTCTTCACGATGCTCGGTCTTGAAGAGTCGCGCAATCTCCCGCGCATACCCTGTCTCGTCGTAGCTTCCTTCCGCGAAACCTATCGAGAACGTCTTGACCGGTCGTTCAGAAGCCTGTGCCATGAACGCCACGACAGCGCTGCTGTCGATTCCACCGGACAAGAACGCACCAAGCGGCACGTCGCTCATCATCTGAGACTCTACCGCCCGCCCGAGCGTTGCCCGGAGCTCTTCTGCCCATTGTTCGTCGCTGAGGTCATCATCCGTCGCGGTCGGTGCATCCCAGTACGGTACGGTTGCGACCTTTCCCCTCTCTACGGTCAGAAGATGTGCCGGGGGAAGCTTTCTAATTCCCTGGAAAATTGTGTGCGGAGCGACGATGAACTCGTAAGTAAGGAAGGTATCCAGCCCCCCGAGATCCAACGTCCGGGGAATGTCGGTCCTGGTGAGAATCGCCTTGATCTCGGACGCAAAGACGATGTCATCGACGCCTTCGAAGTAGTAGAGCGGTTTCTCACCCGCGCGATCCCGTGCCGCCAGGAGTCGTTGCCGGGGTCCGTCCCAAAGGGCAAAGGCGAACTGGCCGTTGAGGCGATTGACCACTCCATCACCCCATACCTCGTACCCATGAACGATGACCTCCATATCGGAGCCCGTAGCGAAACGATGGCCTCGGGCAATCAGCTCTTCACGGAGGGAGCGGTAGTTATAAATCTCGCCATTACCGACGAAGGTAACGGAGCTGTCCTCGTTGTTGAGGGGTTGACGCCCGCCGGCGACGTCGATGATGGACAGTCGCTTCAGCCCGAGGCCCGCCCCCGGCAGAGTGACGACACCCACGTCGTCCGGTCCCCGGTGGTGAAGCCGCTCGACCATGCGGTCGATCTCCTGGCGATCGGGAAGTTTGGCCGGGTCGCGTGGGATGACCCCGGCGATGCCGCACATTTAGCTAGGGAGAAGCGCTGGGCCTACTAGGTTTGCTGACACTAGAGGCAATCTTCTCGCCCCCGAGTTCGACCAGGAACTTGAGGTAGGGGAAGATTTGCTTCATCGCCGCGGCGTTCACGAAGCAC
This sequence comes from Candidatus Marinacidobacterales bacterium, assembly GCA_965222425.1. Classification (GTDB taxonomy): domain Bacteria; phylum Acidobacteriota; class Vicinamibacteria; order Marinacidobacterales; family DATDRI01; genus CBDCNP01. The sequence goes on along the minus strand of CBDCTW010000018.1, from coordinate 533,623 downwards.
GGGCTAGCGCAAGACGGGCAGATCTTGTCGAGGACCATCTGCCTTTGAGCAAGGTTGGCGGGATTGTAGTAGGACTCGACCGGATCGTCGGTGCGCACGTTACCGATTTTGGAGCTGTTCTCGCAGTAGTGGAGGTCCCCGTTCGGATTCAGAAGCACGCCCTGATCCATGGACGGGCAAGGCATCGTGCGACGCATTCCGTTGCTGAACATCTTGGCATAGGCTTGGTAGAGAAGCGCGTCTCCATCCAGCGGCCCCGACTCTCGAACCCGCTCCCGGAAAAACTCGGTTAGGCGCGGGAAGTCCTCTGACTTGAGCTCGGTGGACTCGACGAGATCCATGTTGCCGAAGGCCAGCTCCGAGTAGCGAGCGATCGCGAAAACGACGTTCAGATCTTCCTTCTTGCAAAAATCGTAGATCTTTTCTCCTTCGTCCATGTTCTGCGAAGTGAACGTAAACGAGATGCCGAAGTTGAAAAACTTCTTCTTCTGAAGCTCTTGCATCGCTCGGACCGTCTTCATCGAGCGATCGAAAGCGTTCCAAACCCGGCGAATGTTCTCGTGAGCGTCGCCGACACCGTCGAGGCTGACGCGCGTACCGAACAGGAAGTCCCGCTCGTTGGCAACGTCGATGATTCCCTCGAGAACGGGAACGACTCTCTCGGTGACGAAGCCATTGGTATTGAGGGTCATCTTGCGGAGGCGGGGCATGTTGTCGCTCATGATGCGGACCAGATCCACCATGTCCCGGCGAAGTGTCGGCTCGCCCCCGGTGATACCGACGTACTCGATGGAACGAAAGAGGTCGCTGGCGAAGGCCTTGCGGTAGTCGTCGGTGGTCAGGTCGTCGTGATAAGGCAACTTCCAGGAGTTACACATCACACACTTGGAGTCACATTTGTAGGAAACGTTGAGAATCAAGACCACGGGAGGGATGGGCTTGAAACGCCCCACGACCTGCGTCTTCACGAAGTCCAGGGGCACCGAGGGCAAACTACGCCTCAGAAGCTTGCCGACGTAATCCTTGGTTCCAAACATCTTCTCCTCTTCCGCTGGCTCAATCGCCTCTGGATCTACCCAATGGGGCCATCGGCAGAGGCCTTCCGACGGTCCCGTAGGAGCCGAGTCGGCACTCCGCCTGCAATGTGGTAATCGGGGACATCCTCGAGAACGACACCGCCGGCCCCAATAATAGCATGTTTACCGATCCGCACGCCGTCGGCAACCACGACGTGGGCCCCGACCCAGGCACCCTCCTCGACCGTAACTCCTTGTGCGGTTCGTCCTTGCTCGGCTACCGGAAGATCTGTTCTCTCGTGCAGGTGGTCGCCTGCGACGATATAGACATAGGCCGCCAGGAGCACTTGTTTCCCGATGCGAACGTCGCCTGCCGCGGCGATCTCACAATTGAAACCGACGTTGGCCTTCTCCTCGAGCCGAATGTTGCCGTTCTTACAAGATAGGATTGTATTCCGACCGACCCACACACCACCGTCCAGCTCGATGCCGCGATTATCGATCCCCTTGGCATCGAGTAGGCAATTGTCGTCTACGACGACGTTCGAACCGATGCGGATCTTATGAGGATGGCGCAGAACAACGTTCTGACCGAAGGTCACGTTGCGCCCGCACGACCCGAGGAGCAGCGGGTAGAGTTTGCTTCTCAAGAAAAAACCTAGCGATCCCGGAACCCACGACGACATCATAGTCACGCATTCGTAGCCGAGGAGGGGTAGGAGACCGCTCCTTCCGACCACGAACTCGCTGTATTTCGTGACTTTGCTCTTTTGCTCGTCGAAAAGCTCTTGTTGGGCAACGCCGATCCGTGGATCGTTCTTCCGATCGGATTTTGCGGGCGACGCCATAACGCTCATTCTAGCGGTCTAAAGCCAGCCCTGCGAGCGATAGTAGTCGAGCGTCTGGCGAATCCCTTGCTCCAGGTCGACCTCGGGCTTCCACCCGAGCTCGTTCCGAGCCTTGTCGATCTTAAAAGCCCGATGCTTCAGAAAGAAATCCAAGCGGCGACGGTAAAGCGGTGGCTCGATACCGAGAGGGCGGAAAATGCCTTCGCAGACGACGGCGGCCGCATACAGCGGTCCGGCGGGAAGTCGCAATCTCGGGGGAGGGACTTTGGCGGCACGAGCGATGATCTCAATCAGCTCTTTGATGGTCGTGTAGCGCTCGCCGGCGATGATAAAGGCCTTCCCGTTCGCCGATGAGACTTCGGCGGCACGCATGAAACCCCGCGCCACGTCTTCGACGTGCGTGAGGTGGTAAAAAACGCCACCCTTCCCAATCATAGGAAAGTGGCGACGGGCGACGCCGCGAAACAGCTTCAGAAAACGACGGTCTCCGGGCCCATAGATTCCAACCGGTCGCATGATGACCACGTGAAGTCCCCGCTCCCGATTCATCGAAAGGAGCAGCTTTTCCGCCTCCACTTTGGTTTGTTGGTAGACGTCCCCAGGATTGTAGGGAGCTTCCTCGTCGGCAGGAGGCTCGGCCACTTCCCCGTGCACTCCGCAAGTGCTGCAATAAATGAGCGGCACGCCGCCTTCCGAAAGAGCGGCCTCGGCTAGACGCCGCGTGCCTTCGACATTGACGTCGTAGTAAACCCGGTCCGGGAGCTTGGCTTCACGATAGACGGCGGCGAGGTGAAAGATGCGCTCCGTGCCCATGACGGCCCGGCGGATGCTTTCTACATCCGTAAGATCCCCGTGAATCGGCTCCGGCGAGAGCCGCTCCAACAAGTCCAGCCGACTCGAAGGACGAACGAGAACACGAACCTGGTGACCGGCCTCGGTCAAGAGCCTGACGAGGTGGCTCCCCGTGAACCCGCTTGCTCCCGTCACCAGGACTTTCACCGCACCTCCTCGAGCGCGTATCGCACAGTTTTGGCCTCTCGCGCCCCCGGAACCCCTTAAGACCCTGTGCCTTGGGCCCCTAGACTTTGCCTTGGCCGCGTGGTAGTCTACCGCCTTTTGGGGCCGTCCGGGGTCTCCTTTTGAGCTCCCAGCCACCACCCCACGGCCAGGCAAGAATCGCCATCGATTCAGGAGGAAGCATCCGCATGAAAGCTGAACTACCAAGTTGGCGTGCTGCCCACTTGCTGCTCGCAGGAGTCGCCGTGCTAGCGAGCTGTGGTGATGACGGCACCAGCAATGGCATGACATCGACAAGTATTACCATCAGCGCTCCCGCCATCGTGAGCCCGGACGGCGAGAACGTTGCAGAGCGACCAACCCTAGTAGTCGTCAACGTCACCGTCAGCGGCGGAAGCGGCGCAAGTTACACGTTTCAAGTCGCCACCGATGCCAACTTCAGCAATATCGTCGCGGAGAGCGGCGGAGTGGAAGAGGATGGGAGCGGTGAGACGTCCTGGCGAGTGAAGCCCGCACTGAGCGGAGGCGAACACTTCTGGCGGGCTCGCGCAGCGGCCAGCGGTACGGACGGCCCATTTTCTGCGGTAGCTGATTTCAGAGTGAGCAAGAACGTCAAGGAGCCGGAAGGTCGGGAGATCCTCTTCGACCCTCTCACCAACGGTAGGACGGAAGCCACCCGTCGAGGTGGAGGGAGGCTGACTCCGAATGGCTGGTTGGTGACTTCCCGCTTCGACTACCTGCGCTACGAGATAAGAACGCTATCGGCCGGTTCCGTCGAGTGGCAGATGACCGGGCTCGAGGTGGAGAACAACCGCTCCAACGAGTTCATGGTCATGGGGATGTGGGACCCCAAAGACGGTGCCTATCGGGACAATGCGTCCCGCGTCCACGTTTTAAAGATCCACCCTCCACAGCACAACCCTCCGTTTCTCCGAATGCGGTGGATCTCTCAAGGCGACTTAGGGGAGGCGGGAACCAATTTTCTGCGTTGGGATCCCAATCAGATTTACACTTGGCTGCTGGAGTGGGGACCGGTCAGCGACGACTCGAATTTCGCATTCTTGTACCTCGACGGCCGTTTGATGCTTGAGATCGAGTACGATCCGCCTTATACACCGAGTAATCACACTGTAGAGATGGGGATCGCGGCGCGAGCGGAATCCATCACCGACGCAGTCTATTCGAACGTCAGAATTTTCGAGAAATAGGACCGACCGGGCTGGCCCCCCCCACGCGGGGGCTCAGCCCGCTCGCTACTAAAGGGACGGATGAAACAACTGGCAAAGAGCGGACTTCTCTTTCTAACAGCACTGAGTCTCACCGCGGGATCCTTCTACGGCTGCAGCGATGACTCACCCTCCGGGCCTAGCGTCACCTTTAGTGCCCCAGGCATCGTAACTCCAGCATCGGGTAGCGAAACCAACGAGCCAAAACCCACATTGACGGTAACGAACGTGACGGTGAGCGACGGTAGCTCGGCCTCATACATGTTCCAAGTGGCCAAGGATTCTGGATTCACCGACATCGTCGTCGAGATCGAAGGCGTCGGGGAGGCTCCCGGCGGTCAGACCTCGTGGAAGGTCACGGTGAACCTCGATCACGGAGAGCATTTCTGGCGCGCCCGGGCCAGGGCCTCGGGTATTGATGGACCCTTTTCCCAGGTCGCCGATTTCGGCGTATTGACCGCCTTCAAATCCAGAGAGCCGCGTGACGGCATTCTGGTCTTCGACCCGCTCACGAACGGGTCGACGGTTGGCTCGCGACGCGGTGGCGTTTTCACCGACGAGGGGTGGAAGGTGAATGCCCGCTCCAACCACATTATCTACAACATGGACACCATCGCGAGCGGGTTCCTGGAAGTGGACATCAAGGGACTCGCTCCCCGCAACGTGGGTGAAGGTGCCCGCCACCTTTTCATCATGTGGGACCCCAGCGGCGGTTCCGACTTCACTCAAAACTCCTTTCGCGCCGGTGTCCAGAAACACGACCGTGGCTCTACGAGTACGACGAGATACCTGCGGATACGCTGGATCTCCGACGGATTCCGAGTCGACTCTTTCAGTGGCTTTCTAGCTTGGAACCCTCAGGGACATCACTTCCGCTGGGAATGGGGACCTGACGGGCGAGAGAATCGTCTCTTCGTGCGGCTCTTCATCGACGATGTGGAGCGCATCTTCTTCGAATACCGGCGTGACTATCGACCGGTCATCCACCGTATCGAGCTGGGAGCCGGCATACGCTTCGAGACACCCGAGGGTGCGACCTATTCGAACGTGGTGATCGGAGTGAGGAAGTAGGCTTGATGGCTTCGACGACGTTGGTTTGATCGCCTAAAACCAGACCTCCGCCATTACCTCATAACCATTGTCGTTCGGATGAACTCCGTCCAGGCCCTGTAAACCGGTCTCCACCAAACGCCTTCTCGTGAGTCGGCGACCGCCCCTAGCGATTAGGCTTCGGGACGGATGATATTGTTCGATCACTCAACACGGCCGACTCCGGTGACTCGAAAGCCTTTCCGGGTCGAAAGGTGGTACGGTGCTAATCGGAGCTCGGTACAACTTCGAACAGACTGTAATCCTCGTTCTCGAAAAGAACGCGTAGATCTCGAAACCAATAGGGAGGATGAGCTCGTCCAATGCGCCTAAAAAAATCCCGGTCAAACAGAATGAGACGACTCGGCTTTACTCGCCGACTGCGGGCGATCAGTTTTCTCGGAGTCGTGACCACGCGGGGAGGTGGTTGAACCTGCTTGATGTAAAAAGCGTGTGCAGGCGCTCTTATCTTCCGCCTAGGCAAGGCAATTAACAAGGTCCGATGCGTGTCGCGCCGCTTGGACACCTCCTGGCACACTTGATGGAACGCCGACCTATGCTTGGAAAACCGGAGCGGTATGGTGATTCCGAGGAACGCGGTTCCAAATAAGCAAGCCACAATGAGAAAGCGTACCCATCTTAAGCCACAATGAATCCGTGCTGGGGATGTCCCGGCCGCTGTTGAATTTGGTCGGGTAGCGGCGGCACCTGTGAATACTCTTAGGCAGCAAACTCATCGCTGTCAAGAGATTTCTGTTTGCTTCTAAGCGCGTGAACGAGAGCGCCCATATGGCGATAGCCTTTGATACGCCGGAACTTTTTCTGCGCGGTGACGACGCCAAGAGCGGTCCATCGGCGAACCATGGAAGGACTCTTCCAACGCTTGACGTTTCTCGATACTCTGCGAATGGTTCCGTTGAGATTCTCAATGGCGTTCGTCGTGGCAAGAGACTGGCGAAGTAAGGCGGGCGGCGCGAGCTTCACGACCGTGAGTGTTTCTTCCATCCCTTCACGAAGGCTTCCGGCAGCTTCGTCGTAGCCGTTTCGCTCGAGCCACGACACCAATGCCTGAAGTCGCTTGCGCGCCTTGTCGGCACTCTTGCACTTGTAGGCTTCCTTCATCGTCTGGAGCACGTAGGCGTGACGAGACTTGGGAAGGTACGAGCGAAGATTTCGGAGTTTATGGATCTGGCACCTTTGGATGACCGCGAGGTCCCCCAAAACGTCGACGAGTGCCTTGCGGATGCCTTTGCCTCCGTCCACTACGCAGAGAATCGACTCATCGACGCGCAAGCCTCGCTCGAGAAGGTCCTGCAACATCGCGGTGCACACCCGAGAGTTCTCCGTCGAGCCCAGCCATATACCCAGGGGCACCTTCGTTCCATCTATTGTGATACCTAGAGTTACGACGACGGTCTGTCCGGCCACCTCAAGGCCATCCAGCATCAGTGCCGCAAGCTCGAACTCCTCTAGCCGCCGAGACAGGTATTCCTCGAGCTTCTTAGTCGTCTGGCTCACGAGGTGACGGCTGGCGGCACTCTTACTCGTGCCACGAGACTTCAACTTGGCCGCGGGTTTGTCCAGACTCGATTCGTAATTTCGGGTCGATACGCCCACCAAGATCTGATTCAACACTCGCTCTGGAAGCGGGTCTTCTTCGCGGAAGGCTTCGAAGTGTGGAAGCGACGCCTCCGCGCCCGACTTCGAGCGAACTCGAGGTCGCGACACTTGGATGCGACGACCACCGAAGCTCAGCTCTCCGTTCGTGCTCCCCCAGTGGTTATGAGTTCGCTCCTTCTCGTGCTTGCCCTTGAGCCCCGCGATCTCCTCGGCGTCCTCTCTGAGCAGTAGGTGCAGAGCTGTCAGTCCTTGCTCGTACACCCATTCCGTCAGATCCGCCTTCGTGGCCGCGATCCCAGCTATCATCGGTAGCAGTATCTGACCGACTTGGCCAACTACCTTGCCCGTAGGCGAGTGCGTTTGCTTTCTTACTGGCTTCTTTGATTTCCTAGGCATTGGTGGCTCCTTGTCCCCCTCTGGAGACGGTTTATTGGCAGACCTATTCTTAGGCCGGCCAAGGAGCCGCAGCTACCCCAAATTCAACATCCGGCGGGACATCCCCTCCGTGCTCGCCGCGCCACTAGGAGCCAAAGGGTGAGAATCAAGGTTCCAATGGATGCCAGCACCAGAACAAACGGAGCACCTTGCGACTGATAGCCACTCTGAAGCTCGTCCAAGGAGATATTGTCAATAGTCGTGGATCACTTTTCTGAATCAAGTGGCGTTCCTTGCTTCTTCGTTTAGTCCGTCGACGAACTTTTCTCCCAGAATAAGACGAGCTACGAGTCCCGGTGCGTTGACGCGGCGCCAGCGGTGGCTCGCCATGTCGAGTAGCTTGTACGCCATGAGAAGAGCCTTCGCTCGGGACCCGGCGCCTTTGGTCACTCGCTGCCGGAGTCGAACGGTAGCGAACGCCGACTCGATGGGGTTCGCGGTTCGAATGTGCTCCCAGTGCTGGGCGGGGAAACCATAGAATGTGAGCAGCTCGTCCTGATGGCTGGTCAAGGACGCGAGAGTCTGGAAGGCCCGCGAGCCGATAGGTCCGATCGTCTAGAGGCGAATCCTATCATAGAGTTGCCCGGGCCGCGAAATTCCCCTCCTCGGCCGGCTCGATTGCCGATCGAGAGACCCATCCTCTTGACAAAAGGTCGCCGGTCTATACTAAACTGGACACACGTCCAGTTAACAGGGAAAGGCTCCATGACTCGAAGCAAGACTGCGTTGTTGGTGTTTGCGCTACTCACGTCGATTGCCCTCTCTTACTCAACCGTGGCCCAGCGCCAATTGCAAGCCGGCCAGGCGGCTACATTCGACTTCACGAATATCACTAATTCTGCAGGTTTCACCTCCCTGCGCAACTTCGGCGGTCACGGTGTACAGGCGGCGGATGCAAACGGGGATGGATTGGTTGATATTTATGCCACCAACATTGCCGATCCCCAGCAAGATCGCCGTGACTTGTTTTTCGTGAACCAGGGCGGCAGAACTTTCCTGGAGAGAGGGCTGGAGGCTGGCATCGAAGACGACGGGTTCTTCGACGGCAAGAGCGAGGAAAGCCACGCGGCCGTATTTGCCGATCTCGACAACGACGGTGACTACGACCTGTTTAACGCCCATACTTGGACAGGCCGGAGCAGGCTGTACCGGAACGAGGGGAATGGACAGTTTGTTGACCTCACTGAAAGCGCAGGCATCAAGATTCTTGATCTCGAGTCACGAGGCGTCGCCGCTGGGGACGTAAACGGAGACGGACTTGTTGACATCGTCTTAAGTGCGTGGGCAGGCCGGAGAATCGTGATTTATTTCAACCGGCGATCTTTCCGCTTCACGGGGCGAGAAATACCTGGTATTGACGGGAGAGAACTGTCCAATCAAGGTATTACTCTTGTCGACTATGACGGAGACCACGACCTGGACCTGGCGATCACCGGGTGGAAATTTTCGAATCCGCCCGTCGGGCCAATTGGCATATACAGGAATCGAGGCGATGGTTCGTTTATAGACCGAACTCGTGAAACCGGAATGACCTTTGAGGAGTCCGCCAACGGGTGGTCGTTTGGTGATCTTGACAATGACGGCGACCTCGATGCAATGATTGTCGGACGACTAATATCCAAACTCTATTATTATGAGGGAGATGGTAAGTACAAGTTCGTTAAACAGTTTCCCCGGGCCAACTTCACGGCTGCTCTTGGCGATTTGGACCACGACGGGGATCTTGACATCTACTTTGCTGGCACCGGGGTTATCTACGAGAACCATAGCGGACGGCGGTTTGAGCAGGTCCCAGTTGCCGGGTTCAAGGGTCACGGCGCCAACCCTCGCGCCGCGTCCCTCGTCGACATCGATAATGACGGAGACTTGGATATCGCCATCGCGAGCAAACGGGGACCCAATACGATCTTTCGGAACAATCTAAACGACGACAATTGGGTGCAGGTCCAGCTTCGAACACCGGATGGACAGGCGGGGGCCTTCGGTGCCAAGGTGTACTTATACGACGCGGGTCATGTTGGCGATCCTGAGCACTTGAAAGGGTTCCGGGAGGCCAGAAGCTCTACCGGGTACTGCAGCCAGGATTCTCCTATAATCCACTTTGGGGCTTCTGCAACAAAGTCCTATGATGTCGAAGTTCGTTTTCTGAACGGTACCGTAGTGACTCGTTTGGGGGTTCGCCCCCCACAGATGATCTTCGTCGACGGAACTGCATCGGCTGTTGCTGCAGCGCGTTAACGAAGTGCCAGTCACTCCGAGCCCTCGCCAGCCACAAACTCGTTTAGGGCGCTCCACTCTCCTCGCCTCTTGGCGCGAGCCTTGACCCTCTCTTGCCAGCGGATCATGCGTTTGGAATCGGTAAAGCTAGACGCGGTAGCCCCACGGGGGTCGCCGCCATCAACCGTGTAGTAAACAGTTTCCGCCCCTGGCGGTCTGAGAATGAGGATACCGGAATCGCCGTTGGTGATAGTCGGTGGGTCGATCGACGGATAGTAGCGGTGGGCACGAAGAGCTGCGATGAAGCGGCCGACGTTGCCCTCCATGTAAGTATCGAGTACCAGGTCCCGGGCTCGCTTCCAGTCGACTTCTCGGGTGCGGGGATAGTTCTCCCTGCCTCTTGCCGAGTCACCCCAGCGTGCGGATTCACAGAAGATCGCCTTTTCCACGCGATCACAGAGTCGCCTGAAGTTCGCCTGGTTGACTTGGTCATCGAGGGGCCCGCCATTGTAGGACGCCCGATAGACCCGATCGGCAAACTCCAGCATGAACTCGGCGCTGTCGTCGAGCCGGCGCCATAGGTTGTGTAGCGGCGAGCCCCCCGCCCCAAGGAAGAGCGGATCCACCCAGGCCACTGGGTTTCCCATGCTGGAAGATAGGCCGTAGGTGTACTCCGAGTCCCAGCACAGGTAGACACCACGCCCGCGCGGATTCAGGCGAATCGCACCATACCAGTTGTTTTTACCCCAATCGCCCATGCCGGAGAACCAATTTTGCAGAACGTAGTCACTAAAACTCTCGGTATCGAGCAGTGTCTTCATGACTCGGTAATGGGCCGGGTCCACTAGGTCCTGGTCCCGAGCGAAACGGTGCATCCGCTGCCATCTCCGCCCATAGGACGCTGGCTGCCTTGCGATCGGCCCACTGTGATTGACGACATACCAATCCGCCAAAGGCCGTCCACCGAAATACGAAGCAAAAAATCTCTGATCGGGCCGCTCAATCGCGTTGTAAACGCCCCAATAGATTCCGTTCAGATAGAGGTGAACAAAAATTCCTCGAGCCGAGACCTCACCGAGGTAAATTTGTGTGTCTCGTGCATGCTGGTCTCGAACGTAGAGCGCGTACTCGCCTTCCGAGGCTGGCTCCTTGGACCAATTCGCATTACCCCCCGCCCTCAAGATGATGGTGTCGAACTCGTCAACCGCCGATTGTGCATGGTGTACCGCACTCTCGAAGAAAGGATATCTGAGCTTGCCGACCCCGTACTTCTTCTTGAACGTCAGGCGAAAGGACCGCTTGCGAGCCGCGTTGCCCGCCAGAGACCCGTGCATCCTGATACCACAATCGGCCTGAAAACCTCGGAAGTCAGAGAGCCCACCGGTTGGGGGGTAGAGAAGCTCCACCGACGCCGCTCGCTCCCATTCAGGTCCTCGCTTGTCATGGTTGACGTAAATTCCTTTCTCTTCGTCAAACAAGTCATCCACGTTCATCACCAGGGAAAGGGCCGGTAAGGACAAGAGACCTTCAACAAACTCGCGATTGTTGCCTCCATTGACGACATCCGGGTCGATCTCGGCGTCCAGATCCAGCCATGGACCCGGCCGAATCAGTGGGCCGCTACTGCCGGCGGCTATGCTTTCTTCGTGATCGGGATGGTTCAGATACCACTGGAGCACGAGCTGACGCCGTCGGAGGAACGAAGAATGAACGCGCTCAGGAAACCGGGGCGGATGCTTGCTCTGGCCCTTCACCTGTGCAGGAAAAACGTAGGTATGTGTATCGACGTTGGTCGGCCTCATCCCTCGCTTGTACGCCATGACACGCAAGACCGTCGACTCATAAATGAAGACGGAATTGCCTATCGTCCCGTGCGTACGGCTTGGGACGCTGCCATCCACGGTGTAGACGATCGTTGCCGCAAGGGTACTGCTGCTTATCGTAACCTTGAATGGATGCTCGTAAAACCCTCGGTCGTGGCTGAACTTGGTATCGCCGACGGGGGCTGGGGTATCCGGAACTCCCGTACCGCCTGCGCGGTTCCACTGGTTGAACAGTTCGACCCCCTGCTCGGTTCGCACATCATGGCTCTGGCTGCTAACCACCGGATCGCCCCAGGCGGCGACGACTCCAGACACATCCTGTTCTCCTCCTTGCGGCGAGTCAGGAAGCACTTCCAGCAACAAGGTGACGGTCTTTCCAGACCATCGCGATAGGCTGGCCTGGCGTTGGCTCCATGAGCCCAACGTACGGTCGGCTAGGACCTCCTTGAATACCCGGCTGCGCGTGCCATCACTCTCCACCGAGACCATAAACGCCACTCCCTCGGGCGCGGCCCGATCTGTATTCACCGTGGCAAGAGAAAAGTGGAACACCGGATCCCTGGGCACGTCGAGCGGTACTCTCAATCGGGAAGGAACTGGCATGCGGATCGCTTCTCGTCTTGTATGGGTAGATTCGATGACCCCCGCAAGTTTCCACGACTGAGCCACCGAAGGAAACAGGGGGTCTAACGGCTCGAGCTCCGCTCGATCGAGCAAATCGATGACGGAGCGGCTTCGAGAGTCTTGGATCGATTCGCAGCCGACACTAAGCAAAGTCAGTGCTGCCACAACCACACAACTCTTAGTTAAACCGAGCATGATCCAGTTCCAATGAATGTTACCCGAGATCGACTCCGCCTGACGAGCGATGCGTCAGGGAGTCGACCGAGACTTCGGTCCGGGGACGTGACGGAGACTGCCCACGCCGCTTTCGGTGTGTCGTAATAGTTCGCGGGTATTCAGTCGGCGGCCGAGAGCATCTCTCGAATAGCATAGGGGGGGCGAGAGCGTGTCTCGTGATAGAGGCGCGCTAGTAGCTCCCCTAGCAATCCCAAACTCACCAGCTGGAGTCCGCTGAACATTAGAAGGATAGCCAGCAGAAGCAGGGGTCGTCCCGAGATCGGCTGGCCGAGCGCGTATTTCACCCAGGTCAAGTAGCAACCTAGGACGAACCCCGTACCCCCCAACAAAAACCCTACCGAGCCGAAGATCTGCAAAGGCCGGCTGGAGTAGTTCAGAAGAAACTTGACCGTCAGAAGATCCAGCAGCACCCGAAGTGTGCGCGTGATGCCGTATTTGGACTGCCCCTCTTGGCGAGGACGATGAGAAACAACGACCTCGTCGATATCTACGCCCATCCAGCTCGCGACGGCAGGGATGAAACGGTGCATCTCCCCATAGAGCTGAATGTTCTTCGCCACCTCCGATCTCATGACTTTCAGCGTACAACCGTAGTCATGGAGGTGGACGCCGGTGGTGAATGATATGAGGCGGTTTGCTATTTGTGAGGGAACTCGGCGAGAGAGGAAGGGGTCCTGCCTTTGCTTCCGCCAGCCGCAGACCATATCGAAGCCCTGTTCCAGCCTCTCGACCATCGCGGGGATGTCCGACGGATCGTTCTGGCGGTCGCCATCGAGCGTGACCACGATCGTTCCCCTCGCGTGATCGAACCCGGCCGCCAGAGCCGCAGTCTGACCGAAGTTTCTCCGAAAGCGGATCACGCGAACCCGAGGATCGCCGCTGTGAAGCGAGCTCAGAATGGCGAAACTAGCATCGGTGCTGCCGTCGTCAACGAATAGCATCTCGTAGGCGCGGCCGTAGGATTCAAGCACATCGGTGAGCTCTTGGTAGAGCGTCGACAGGTTCCCTTCTTCGTTCAAGACCGGGACGATGACGGAGATTTCCAGAGCCTTCGAGGTAGTCTCGGTCCGCGCCGAAGCGGCAGCGGCTTCGGTATCTCGGGTCATCTCACTGCCCATAGCCGAGCCTTACCCCTTTTAACCTGTTGTGTCCGCTCCAGTAAGCTGCCATCGTCGCCATCGAACGTGTCCTCCGGCGTCAGTTGCTCGGTGCCTTGCACGTCGCCATTTTGGACGAAAGCGGGCCGGGGTGCAACGATTCCCGTAAACAGTCTGTCGAACCATGTGGGAGCAGAGAAGTCGTAACCATCCTTCCGAGGCGTAAAAGTTGTCCTCCCCGGGATCACCCGCTTCAGAACGGCTCGGCCCTGGATCGTAGATTGTCGTAGCAGTCGCCGCCACTCCGCCAGTCGGTTCTCGAGGACCACCGGAGCGAACCGAGGCACGGGCTGAAGGTCCTTGATCTCCCGGTCGATTGCTGGGCACCGAGCTTCGAGTTTGCGGATTTTGGCAACTAAAGTAGGCGCGTCGCCTCCGGTTTCGATGGCCTCGGTGAGATGCTCCAGCCGACGGGCGATGTCCTTTTTCTCCCGTTCGAGCGCCTCCTTCTGATCTCGAACTTCGTCCCTTTCGGTAAGCTGAATCACCTGCTCGATATCCTCCGGTGTCAGTGCGTGTTCTTCCACCGCAGAGAGAACCGCTTCGTTCATCTCCTCGACCCGGACTTGGAGCTTGTTGGCGCAGGAGTCGGCGCGCCATTGCCGGTGGCAGACATATCGGGGAATTCGACTCTTCATTATCAGCCGCGCTTTCATTCTGCCAGTCATTCAGAAGCAAGGAACGCCGCTTGATTCAGAAAAGTGATCCACAACTATTGACAATATCTCCGCCCCACCGATTTGTAGACCCTATTTCCTACACCATCGAGAGCTACTAGGCGATCTCGCAAGACTCGTCTACGAAACCGTCCGTGAGATGATGACCGCCGCTGTCGATGAGCGAGAAACCAAGAGCTCGTCTCTGCCTTGCTAGGCACAAATTTAGAAGGGCCGTTTGACTAGGCTGCACCACCCCGCTTAGGTGAAAAAGGGCTAAGGCACGTAGAAGGAGAGTATATACTCTAACCGCTCGCGATGTAGACCATGGCAAAAATCACACAAAAGGACGTCGAAAATATCGCCGCGCTCGCGCATCTCGAGCTAACCGAAGCAGAGAAACAGAAGTTCACCACACAGCTGGAAGCAATTCTCGCCTACGCCGAGCGTATCGACGCGCTCGACACCGAAGGCGCAGACCCCACTTCGCATGCTCTGCTTGCAGACGACGTCTTCCGTGATGACGAAGAGCAACTATGCCTACCGCAGGACGAGGTGCTCCGCCTCGCGCCCAACGCATCTAAACAGACCGCTAAGAACGACGGATTGATCAAAGTCCCCAAGGTGATTCCGTGAATCCGACGGACCTGACGGCGGTCGAGATTCGCGAGCAGATTGCCGAGGGCTCGCTATCGTCCTACGACGTGACCCGCGCTTTCGTGGAGCGCACCGATCGGCTCGAGCCAAGGGTGCGTGCGTTCTTGAGTCGCACGTCGGAAGAGGCCCTCGCGCGTGCCAAGGAGCTCGACGAGCTTCAGGCACGAGGCGAATCGGCCGGCAAACTCCACGGCGTGCCGGTGGCAGTGAAAGACATCATCTCGGTGAAGGGAACACCGTGCACCTGCGGGTCACGGATCCTCGAAAACTACGTCCCGCCCTACCACGCGACGGCCGTCCAACGTCTGTTGGCGGAGGGCGCCGTTCTCGTCGGCAAGTGCAACATGGACGAATTTGCGATGGGCTCGTCGACCGAGAATTCGGCGTTCCATCCGACCAGAAATCCCTGGGATCTGGGACGCGTGCCCGGGGGATCGAGCGGTGGCTCGGCAGCGGCGGTCGCGGCGAGAGAGGTACCGGCAGCCTTGGGAACGGATACCGGCGGATCGGTCCGGCAGCCGGCGGCGCTCTGCGGCGTTACCGGACTCAAGCCGACGTACGGACGAGTGTCGCGCTATGGACTAGTGGCCTTCGCGTCCTCGCTCGATCAGATCGGCCCCCTCACGCGCTCGGTCGAAGACACCGCGTTGCTCCTTGGCGTCACTGCCGGTCACGATCCGCTCGATTCCACGAGCGCCCCAGAGCCGACCGAAAACTATCTCGAGCAACTGAAGCGAGACGTCTCGAAACTCCGAATTGGCATCCCGGGTGAGCTCCCTAGCAAAGGCCTCGATCCCGACGTATTGGATCGCTACCGCGCGGCGATTGCGACTTTCGAAGAGATGGGAGTCGAGGCGGTAGAAATCGATCTACCCACTTCGTCGCATGCCGTCGCCTGCTACTACTTGATATCAACTTCCGAGGCGAGCTCCAATTTGGCTCGGTACGACGGGGTTCGATACGGCTTGAGAGTCGGCGATTCGCAGAACCTTCAGCAAATGTACCGGCAAACAAGGGAAGAGGGTTTCGGTGCCGAGGTGAAGCGGCGCATCATGCTCGGCACCTATGTCCTCTCGGCGGGATACTACGACGCGTATTACGT
Organism: Candidatus Marinacidobacterales bacterium; assembly: GCA_965222425.1. Lineage (GTDB taxonomy): Bacteria > Acidobacteriota > Vicinamibacteria > Marinacidobacterales > DATDRI01 > CBDCNP01. The sequence continues at coordinate 517,899 of CBDCTW010000018.1, read as the reverse complement.
CAAAGCGCAGAAGGTGCGGACGCTTATTGCCCGCGACTTTCAGCAGGCGTTCGAGCAAGTAGACGCCGTCGCCCTCCCCACCACTCCGACACCCGCCTTCGAGCTGGGCGAGAAGCTCGAAGACCCCTTGCAGATGTATCTGTCCGACGTGTTCACGATCACCGCTAACTTGGTCGGCATTCCCGGCATCAGCGTTCCTGCTGGATTTAGCGGTGACGGTTTACCCATCGGCCTACAACTTCTAGGGAAGCACTTCGCGGAGACGACCGTTCTCCGGCTCGCCTACGCATTCGAGCAGGCCACGGACTTCGCGCAGAAACGCCCTCCACTCGATTAGGAAGCGTTCGCTTCTTGAGCCTCACGCCGGGCTCGGTGACGAGCCAGGATCCGTCTCATAACGACGTAGGCGATCATTGCTGCGACCGCGGAAAGAATCAAATTCCCAACGAAAAACGGCAGCAGCAAGTTCTCGACGTCCGAGAACATCGCTTTCCAAAATGACCGACTCAGCATCGTATCCCACGAGGCCTCGGAAAAATTGTGTTCGGTACCTAGAATATGGAAGCCAAGCGCCGTACCCAGCGACGCCACCGGGGCCAGCGTCCAGGGGCCATTGATCCAGACGCCGATCAAGAGCGCCAGCCGGTTGAGCTTAAACAGGAAAGCGGTGGCCAATCCCATGACGGTGTGAAGACCGACGAAAGGTGAGAAACTGAAGAAGACACCGATCGAAAACGCCAGCGCGGTACGCTCCGGGCTATCCCCAAGATGAAGCAGTCGGCGCAGGAATCCGCGGAGCCTGAGTAGCTTCTTTTCACTCATGTTGCTCGGGTACCGGTCGGGCGCATTCGGAAGTGGTTCCACCCGGCGGGCTCGAGGGCGCGTTGGCTCCCTTCGCGCGTGACCAATCGAACTCCGTCGCTGGCCTTCGTGACCTCGCCGATCCGTGCGACGGGAACTTCGAACTCCGCCCTCCATTTTTCGAGCCGCTCCTCTTTGTGCGTGGTGAACAAAAGCTCGTAGTCTTCCCCGCCTGCCAAGACTACATCAAGGGGTGATCTCTTCTTCAAACGTTCCCAAGCCAAAGCGCCGGGGTGGATGGGCAAATCCATCTCATCGATCCGTGAACCCACATCACTGGCCGTGCAAAGGCGATTCAAATCGCAGGCCAAGCCATCCGAAAGGTCGATGCAGGCACTAGCTATTCCCCGTTCGCAAAGGAGCCTGCCGAGCGCTACGCGTGGTTCCGGATCCATGTGCGCGTGCAGGCATTGTTCGGCCAGCGGAAGCGGCCCCCCTCGCAGTGCGCTGGGAATGATCAGCGCGCCCGATGCCGAAAAGACCATTCCTTCATTGAGAAGGCGGAGACCTGCCGCAGACGCACCGAGCTTTCCCGATACATATATGGCGTCGCCGACTCGAGCCCTGCTTCTGGCCAGCAACTTCCTCTTGCGTGTCGCGCCGACAACGGTCACGTTGAGCACGACGGGGCCGGGCGACGAGGAGAGATTTCCTCCCACCAGATCGAGACCAAGATCGCTGGCTCGCGCGATCAGACCATCGAAGACCTCCAAAAGTTCCACGACCCCAGTGTCCATCGGAGTCGCCAGAGACAACAGCACCGCCAATGGTTGGCCTCCCATGGCGGCGATGTCACTGACATTGATGGCGACCGCTTTGCGACCGACGAATCGAGGCGGCAACGTGCGGCGTGTAAAGTGCACTCCCTCGACCATGACGTCTGTGGAAACCAAGGTCTGCTCTCCCTCCGGGATCACCAGCGCCGCCGCGTCATCGCCGATTCCGAGCTTGACCTGCGGTCCCGGCCTCGGCACTCGCTCGCGGACACGTTCCAGAAACTGGTCTTCGCCTAAGTCAGAAAGCTTCATCATCAGGGTTCGGTGTCAAAACGCAAGGGGGCAAGGGAGGTGCGTCACTTCGCGAAGTCGACCGACACTTTCTATCTCCGTCTCTTAATGCGGCTTGTTTCCAATCGAGGCCACGGCTTGAGGAGTCCAGCCCTGGATAGTAGGTGGGGGAACCCAGTAACGCCGAGGTCAGAGCTACCAGGCAGGACCGATTGTCAGGTGAAGACACGCTTCCCGCCGAGTATTCAAGAGCCCCGCTTGATCCGAATGGAGCGGATCAACAGCCACATATCTTGAAGGGAGACTAGCTTTGGAATAGCCCCGCCTTGCCGTGTGGGAAACCTATTTGAACCTCGTTTCCAAGTGGGTCATCTCCCTCCTGCCTAAGGCTTCCTCGCTAGGAGGCTTGCGCATCGCGAGAGTTCGAGAACCCGTTCAAATAGACGTTGGCTCAAAATATATCTTCCCATCACGAACAAAGCAGGGCAAACTCGATTCTATGCCTCTTCCCCAGAGGGTTTCAAGAGACAACTTCCGATTGGTCTTCCCCGAGAACCCCGTCAAGAACCTCAGTCAGTTCATTTGCCTGCTCCGCCACCAGTACTCGCGAATCCTCGTGTTTGCGTTGCAGCTTGAAGTACTCATCGGCAATGTTCATGGCCGCCAAGATGGCGACTCTCAGCGAGTCGCCGGTACGGCTCGACTCGGTGATACTCTTCATCTTGGAGTCCACGTAGCGGGCCAGATCCAGAATGTAACCTCGGTCCTCGTCACCCCGGATTTTGTACGTTTCACCAAAAATCTCAACCGAGATCAGCTTGGAATCTGTATCGCCTTTCATAGTCGTCTGGCATAGAGGTCTGGCATAGTGGTCTGACCGACTCGAGGCTCATTCTAGGTGAGTAAGCTCGACAATTCAACAGGGACGTTTTGGCGTCCAGCACGACCTGAGGGACGCCTGGCCACTTTGATGATGGCACTACGTTTTGGCGTCGAGGATGTCTGAGAGGTGCCAAGGGGGCTGACGAGCCGCGTTGCAATCAGCCAGCTGAACTGGAGCCCGAGTTCCCTTCCAACGTCTGTAGGAGGTGAGAGACCTTTTCGCGGATCTCCTTGCGCTCGCGCCGCAGCAGCTCCAGCTGTGAGGATTGACCCGACTTGGATTGTAGGTGGGGCGCGCCGCTCGTCGCTTCACTTTTCTCCGACTCCACGCCGTCGAGGCGGCTCTTGAGCTCGGCCAACTCGTCAGCAAGGGCCTGATTGCTCTCCTTTAGCTGGCCGATAAGCTCCTTGGCCTCGCGAACCTTGTCACCGAGGATCTCCAGCTCCCGAGGTCGGTCGGATTTCTTTGCCATTAACGTCAGTGTCACCGATCGGGGTGCGGTGAAGAGAAAACTCGCAAAGGGCTCAGGCGCCGAGCGCCTGGCGAGCAACATTAGCCAGCTCGCGAAAAGCGGCTTCGTCCCGCACCGCGAGCTCGGCCAACTGCTTTCGGTCGAGCCCGACTTCTGCCTTGGCCAGGCCGTCCATGAATCTGCTGTAGGACAGATCACACAAGCGAGCGGCAGCACCGATCCGAATGATCCAAAGCCTCCGGAAATCGCGCTTCCGAGCGCGCCGGTCCCGATACGCGTAGCTGAGCGCCTTGTCTACCGACTCCTTCGCGGAGCGGTACAACTTGCTCTTGGTACCGTAGTAGCCCTTGGTTAGTTTCAGTACTTTCTTTCGATGTTGCCGGCGATGGGTTCCACGTTTGACTCTTGGCATTTACTTAGTGCTCCGATGTCCGTTCTTGGCCGCCCATCCCAGCTAGAGAAAAACAGACCGTTATTTCTAATGCTCTATTGGCTGACTTTCCCATGGCGGATCTCAGCGCGGCAAGCGGTGAGCCAGACGTCGTGCGTCGCCCTTGAAGACCAGCGCTCCCTTGCGAAGCTTGCGCTTCCGCCGCGTGCTTTTCTTCGTAAGGAGGTGGCTGCCACAAGCGTGTCCACGCTTAATCTTGCCGCTGGCCGTTTTGCGGAAGCGCTTTGCGGCTCCGCGATGTGATTTGATTTTCAAAAGTGCATCTCCATTAATACGCGATCGGGCGTCGTCCGATCGCTGACCTCGGCCCTTAATCAGTACCTACCCCCACGCGAGTCACTCTGATGGCGAGCACCGCGTGACGGCTGAGGACTCTCGCCCGGTGTTGTCCCGCTCAGGCTTCGGCTTTTGCGGCCGGCGTGGCCTCCTCCTTCTGACTCTTGAGCTTTTCCATGACGGCCCGGCTCGGTGCCAAGATGAGGTACTTCTGATTGCCTTCCATCCGGGACCTCATTTCCACCGTTATCAAATCTTCCAGCTCTTTGATGAGTCGATTCAGGATCTTGTCCCCGAGCTCACCGTGGGAGCGCTCGCGCCCGCGAAACATAATCGTCGCCTTGACCTTGTCGCCGTCTTGGAGGAATCGGATGATGTGATTCTTCTTGAACTGATAATCGTGCTCGTCGATCTTCACCCTGAACTTTACCTCTTTGACTTGTATCTGCCGTTGGTGTTTCTTGGCCTCGTGTGCGCGCTTGTTTTTTTGGTAGAGGTATTTGCCGAAGTTCATGATCCGGCAAACCGGCGGCCGCCCCGTCGCAACGATCTCCACCAAATCCAAATCCTTCTCCCGAGCCATCTTAAGAGCTTCCTCGGGAGGCATGATGCCAATTTGTGATCCGTCCTCGTCGATTAACCGAATCTCACGTACCCGGACCCGTTCGTTGACCCGGACAGATTTATCGATAGCTCACCTCCGCCTGAAACGATGGACCCAACTCGAAACTACCGCGCTTCCCTTGGAACGGGCAGGTAGCCCATGGACTTAAACATCATTATGCCCCTCATGGCACCGCAATGCTACTGCCTAAATCCGTTTCTGTCACGGGCCGGCTAGGGCGTAAAAGCCCGTCGGTCGACGAAATCTTGGGCCTGGCGGACGAACTCTGAAAGGCGCATCGCCCCTTTATCACCCTCAGTCCGATTCCGGACCGATAGGTTCTGAGCCTCCACTTCGCGGTCCCCGAGCACCAGCATGAAGGGAATTTTCTTAAGCTGGGCATCCCGGATCTTGTAACCGGTCTTCTCGCTGCGCGCGTCGAGCTTGCCCCTAATCCCTTCCTTGCGAAGGGCTTCCGTCACTTGCTGGGCATATTCCGTGTGCCGTTCGGCAATGGGGAGCACCACTGCCTGCACCGGCGACAGCCAAAACGGAAAGGCTCCGCCGGTGTGCTCGATGAGAATGGCGACGAATCGCTCGAAGGAGCCGAGTATGGCTCGATGAATGACGACCGGACGCTGCCGGCTACCATCTTCAGCCGCGTAGTGCAGATCGAATTGCTCGGCCTGGAAGAAATCCAGCTGGATGGTTGCGCACTGGTGCGAGCGGCCGAGGGCGTCTTTGACGTGAAAGTCTATTTTGGGCCCATAAAACGCTCCGTCCCCTGGATTCATGCCGAACTCACAACCCTTCCTCTCGAGTGCCTTTTGCAGAGCGGCCTCCGCCTCTTCCCACTGCTCGGCCGTACCGATGGAGCTTTCGGGCCGGGTCGAGAGCTCGACTCGAGTCCCTTCAAAACCGAACTCGCCGTAGACTTCGAGGACCAGATCAATGAGGTCCTCGACCTCCGACTGGACCTGCGCCATGGTGCAGTAAATGTGGGCATCGTCCATAAGGAAGGCGCGTGCGCGAGTGAGGCCTGACAGCACGCCGGAACGCTCGAATCGATGGCAATGTCCGAACTCCGCCAACCGAAGAGGAAGATCTCGGTACGATCGCAACTCGTCTTGGTAGACGAGGGCCGCGCCTGGGCAGTTCATCGGCTTGATGCCGAATCGCGTGGTTTCAGTCTCGTCGCTCTCGACGAAGTACATGTTGTCCTTGTAGTGGTCCAGGTGGCCCGTGCGTCGCCAGAGTTCTTCGTCCAGAATGAGTGGGGTACGAATCTCGAGGTAGTCGCGGCGCTCGAGCTTCTCTCGCATATAGTCCATGAGCAGATTCACGATGCGCCAACCGTTGGGCAGCCAAACTACTTGGCCCGGCGCCTCGGGCACGATGGTGAAAAGCCTCAACTCGCGCCCGAGCTTCCGATGGTCGCGTCGCTTGGCTTCTTCCACCCGGTGAAGATGCTCGTCTAGCTCTTTCTGATTGTAGAAGCTCGTCGCATGGATCCGCTGCATCGGCGCGTTGCTCTCATCGCCCTTCCAGTACGCCCCGGAACTACCTAGCACCTTAAGCGCTCTGATTTGTCCGCTCGAAGGGATGTGTGGCCCGCGACAAAAATCGAAAAAGTCCCCGAGCCAATAGCAGGATACGACCGGCTCACCTTTTTCCTCGACCAGCTCCGACTTGAAGTCTTGCCCAAGCTCACGGAACTTCTCGATGGCCTCCTCTTTAGGCATCTCTACGCGCTGATAAGGAACGTTCCGACCGACGATCTCCTTCATCCTTTTTTCGATGGCCTCCAGATCTTCGGGCGAGAAGGGCCGCGGCATCTGGAAATCGTAAAAGAACCCCTTTTCCGTGGGAGGGCCCACACCGCACTTGGCCTCCGGGAAGAGTTCCAGGACTGCCGCCGCTAGCAGATGAGCGGAACTGTGCCGATAGATTTCGAGCGCCTCGGGATCTTTGGGAGTCAGAATCTGAAGCTTTGCATCGGACTTCACCGGATGAGACAGGTCGACGTCCACGTCGTCGACCTTGGCGGCAAGCGCACGCTTAGAGAGACCGCGCGAGATCTTGTCCGCGATCTCCTTCACGGTCAGGCCGGCTGGAACCTCTCTCTTACTCCCGTCGGGTAAAGTTATCGACACGACGGCTTGATCACTCATGGCTCTAAAATTGCGTGGTCCACAAAAAAATCTCCGCGGCGGATCGCCAGGACTCTCGCGGATGGCAAGATACCCAGCCAATGGTAGGCGCGGAGGGATTTGAACCCCCGACATCTACCACGTCAAGGTAGCGCTCTCCCACTGAGCTACGCGCCTACAAGGCACCAACGTGGTCCCGCAGTATAGCAACGAGCAGAAACGGTGTCAACCCGTCAAGCCTTTTTCTTACAGGAGGATAGCCGCGAAAAGGCGGATCCGGAGGGCCAATCTCGTCATTGACTTCATATCAAGAGGACGGGATAATGAATGTTCCGCCAGGAATTCGAATGGCTTCAACGCGACGCCCCGCAGCGACCGCTGCTTCCACGAACATCCCTGATCTGCTGGATATTCTCTCCAATCAGGGGATTCTGACCGCGGAGCAGGTCGAGAAGGTCAAGCGGGCTCGCAAGCTCAACCCCGGCCCCGAAGCAGACACTATCTTACAGCTGGGCATACTGAGCGAGCTCGAAATCGCTCAGGCCGTCGCGCAACACACGAAGCTCCCCTTCCTGAAAATTGATCCTCTCGATCTCGATCTCGATGTCGTCACGAGCGCCCTGCCCGCCCCCTTCGCCCGCAAGCACACGATGTGCGCCATCTCGAAGCACCAAAACGGCATCACCGTGGCGATAGCCAATCCTTTCAACCTCGCTCCGCTACGCGATCTTCAGCAGTTCGCGGGGCTCGAGCTTAAGCTGGTGATCGCCACTCGCAGCGATATCGAGATGGTCAACAAGGGCTTCTACGACCTCAAGACGTCTCTCCAAGCCGCCGAGAGCCAGCTCACGGAAGGCCGGATCTCCTCCATAGACGTTACCAACCAAGAATTCCTCTCCGGCCCGTCGGACGAGATGGATCCCAGCATGCAGCCGGTCGTCACCGCATTGGATACCCTGCTGGATCACGCGTTCGAGCAACGAGCCTCCGACATACACCTGGAGCCCAAGCGGAACATCGCACTGGTGCGTTTGCGGATCGATGGCGTGCTCCACGACGTGCACGTCATTCCCAAGATCGTATATCAAGCGGTGGCGAGCCGTATCAAGATGCTGAGTGGGCTCAACATCGCCGAGAAACGGCGTCCACAGGATGGGCGCATCAAGAGGGATCGGGGCGGCAAAGAGATAGAGATTCGCGTGTCGACGATGCCTACCGTCTTTGGCGAGAAATGCGTGCTCCGCATCTTCGATCCCGACATTCTGCTCCAGTCGCTGGACGAGCTCGGCTTCTCGGACAAGGATTTTCCGAAGTTCCAATCATTTCTCTCTCACAAGGAAGGCATCATCCTCGTTACCGGCCCCACCGGAAGCGGAAAGACCACGACGCTTTACTCGACGCTCCGTCATCTCTCACGACCCGAGATCAACATCGTCAACGTCGAAGACCCAGTCGAGTTGATCCATGATGATTTCAACCAGGTCCAGATCAGACCTCAGATTGGGCTAACCTTCGCCAATGCCATCCGCACCGTGCTTCGGCAGGACCCCGACGTGGTGATGGTGGGAGAGATCCGAGACAAAGAAACGGCTGACATGGCCGTCCAGGCAGCACTCACCGGTCACCTGGTACTCTCCACGCTACACACCAACGACGCCCCCTCGACTATCACGCGCCTCTTGGACCTCGAGATACCGCCCTTCCTCATCACGTCTACGGTAGTCGGGATCTTGGCGCAGCGGCTAGTGCGAACCATCTGCTCGAAGTGCATCGAGGAGTCCAAACCCACGGAGGAGGAGGCCATGGTCCTCCAAGTCCCTTACGAGAAAATCTCCGGGCTACACTTCCGACGCGGTAAGGGTTGCATCCACTGCCGGCAGACCGGCTACGTCGGTCGCACCGGCGTGTTCGAAGTCATGCCAATCTCGTCCAAGATCCGCAAGTTGATCATCTCCAAGGCCGAAGCACCGGAAATCATCCGCGCCGCCCGCGAGGAAGGGATGCGGTCCCTACGTGAGTCCGCAATCGAAAAGCTGGTTCGGGGAGTGTCGACGGTCTCTGAGATTCTCAGAGTTACGACTCATTGAAAGCCTAGGGGGATGTCCCGGCCGCTGTTGAATTTGGTCGGGTAGCGGCGGCACCTGTGAATACTCTTAGGCAGCAAACTCATCGCTGTCAAGAGATTTCTGTTTGCTTCTAAGCGCGTGAACGAGAGCGCCCATATGGCGATAGCCTTTGATACGCCGGAACTTTTTCTGCGCGGTGACGACGCCAAGAGCGGTCCATCGGCGAACCATGGAAGGACTCTTCCAACGCTTGACGTTTCTCGATACTCTGCGAATGGTTCCGTTGAGATTCTCAATGGCGTTCGTCGTGGCAAGAGACTGGCGAAGTAAGGCGGGCGGCGCGAGCTTCACGACCGTGAGTGTTTCTTCCATCCCTTCACGAAGGCTTCCGGCAGCTTCGTCGTAGCCGTTTCGCTCGAGCCACGACACCAATGCCTGAAGTCGCTTGCGCGCCTTGTCGGCACTCTTGCACTTGTAGGCTTCCTTCATCGTCTGGAGCACGTAGGCGTGACGAGACTTGGGAAGGTACGAGCGAAGATTTCGGAGTTTATGGATCTGGCACCTTTGGATGACCGCGAGGTCCCCCAAAACGTCGACGAGTGCCTTGCGGATGCTTTTGCCTCCGTCCACTACGCAGAGAATCGACTCATCGACGCGCAAGCCTCGCTCGAGAAGGTCCTGCAACATCGCGGTGCACATCCGAGAGTTCTCCGTCGAGCCCAGCCATATACCCAGGGGCACCTTCGTTCCATCTATTGTGATACCTAGAGTTACGACGACGGTCTGTCCGGCCACCTCAAGGCCATCCAGCATCAGTGCCGCAAGCTCGAACTCCTCTAGCCGCCGAGACAGGTATTCCTCGAGCTTCTTAGTCGTCTGGCTCACGAGGTGACGGCTGGCGGCACTCTTACTCGTGCCACGAGACTTCAACTTGGCCGCGGGTTTGTCCAGACTCGATTCGTAATTTCGGGTCGATACGCCCACCAAGATCTGATTCAACACTCGCTCTGGAAGCGGGTCTTCTTCGCGGAAGGCTTCGAAGTGTGGAAGCGACGCCTCCGCGCCCGACTTCGAGCGAACTCGAGGTCGCGACACTTGGATGCGACGACCACCGAAGCTCAGCTCTCCGTTCGTGCTCCCCCAGTGGTTATGAGTTCGCTCCTTCTCGTGCTTGCCCTTGAGCCCCGCGATCTCCTCGGCGTCCTCTCTGAGCAGTAGGTGCAGAGCTGTCAGTCCTTGCTCGTACACCCATTCCGTCAGATCCGCCTTCGTGGCCGCGATCCCAGCTATCATCGGTAGCAGTATCTGACCGACTTGGCCAACTACCTTGCCCGTAGGCGAGTGCGTTTGCTTTCTTACTGGCTTCTTTGATTTCCTAGGCATTGGTGGCTCCTTGTCCCCCTCTGGAGACGGTTTATTGGCAGACCTATTCTTAGGCCGGCCAAGGAGCCGCAGCTACCCCAAATTCAACATCGGCGGGACATCCCCAAGCCTAGATCACATCGAGTTAATAACGAGTTGGGCTCACACCGGCCATCGCTTGGGGCAGTTGGTATTAAGTTTTTGTTACCGCCTCCAACCCAACCGCTACCTCCGTCTCACCTTCGGAAAAATTGTCGGTCAGGAAAGCGAAGACCTCGACCCGTCCCGTCCGCCAGGCAGAGTCCGGCAATCCGGCTTTCCGACAGACACCATCTAGAAAACTTTCTCGGTCCCACCCCTGCTCGGGAGCCACCTGAGGAAGGAGTAACCCCCGGCGTTCCGACTCGACGACGAGCAGGCCGTCCCGCCCGACGACAATGTTCTCGAGGTTGTCGACTCTCTCCAAAGACGAGAGGACGGAGATTGATATTCTGAGTTCCGATAGCTCGCCGCGTTGAACCGGTTGGAAGCGGTGATCCTCGCTGGCCGCTGATCGCGCGCAACGGGAAATCATTTGGTGGAGAGGATAGAGCGGATGGGTGTATCCCACGCAGCCGCGGAGTTCCTCCCTGTACTTGAGAGTAACGAAGGCGGCAGCAAGCTTTTCTAGCTCAGGATCTCTCAACCGGTAGGACGCCTCGGACCCATCGTCCAGGAACGTCTCGAGAGTCCAGCGCGCTATGTTCAAGAGTGCCTGGCGCTGAGCCAGGCTCAATCTCGACTCTGCGTCCTCGTCTGGCACTGCGATGGCTCCGAACTGCAAAACGCCGCCGATAGATAACCGACCACTTCTGATTTGTCCCCCCTGATGTCGCCCGAGTCCCCATACCTCAGAATCTGTGCTGTTCGGCCGCCGAGAGCACGAACCGCTCGCATCACAACCACCAGTGGCCCGCCGCCGCAGGCGTGCTCGCGATTCGTCTCCAGAAGTTCCATGAGTCCATCCGGATCGAACCGATCCACGAGAGCGGACACCATCCCATCCATAGTCTGCGCGACTTCTGCGGACTTGTAGTGGGAAAGATCTGAACTGGCGATCAAGAGGATCCGCCTGCCGTTGCGGCTTATCGCCTCGGCGATGGCATCGGCAACCGATTCAACGTTTTGACGACGCTGATCTCCCATGACGATTGGAACGATCTTCATCTTGGGGCTCAGAACCTGCAGAAAGGGCAACTGCATCTCAAGGCAGTGCTCTCGATCGTGAGCCTCGAAGAAGACGTGCATACAGGGGCTGCTTTCGCGAACGACCCTGGCTAGTTCTTCATCGATTTGGATGTGCCCTAGAGGCGTCTCGAAGGCGCCTCGATCATATACAGACGCTCCCTGAAAGTAGACGTGGTGGGAGGGGCCGACCATCACCGCGGTATCGAAGGGTCTATGCTCCAAGAGGCGATAGCCGGCAGCCGCCACTCCTCCCGAGTAGCGCAAACCGGCATGGGGACTAAGAAGTGCGACGAGCTCTCCGCTGAGCTCGACCGGCTCGACCGCCTCCAAGAGATCGCGCACTGCGCGTTCCAGAGTATCCGGTCGCCCGGGATACCACGTACCGGCGATCGGTGATGATCGCACCCGTGAGCCGGAGCGCTCGCTACCATCCATTGTGGTCTTTCGGAACTCGGGGGTTTACCTCACTCATTAGTGATCTGTTGAGGCTATTTGTCAAAACCATCCGGGAGCGGACAGACGCGGAGTGGCGTTCTAGAGGGTGAGCTCGGGAGCTTCGTCAGAAGTGGCTCGGTGTCTTTTCCTTAGCGTCGTAACCACGAGGTAGATCACGATAGAAACCAGCGTTGCGGCACAAGCGACCATGGCCACCTGCACATAGTTCCCGTGTAAGTAAGCCATGGCTCTCTCCCCGTACCGCACGGCGAGCCACGCTTCGACAGAGTATCGGAACCCACGTCCCAAAAGGATGGCGACGAGAAACCTGCCAAACGGGATCCCGAAAACTCCGGCGGACAAAACGAAGATCTTGAACGGGAAGGGCGGCGGTAGCAAGGCGGGACCGATCAGCGCAAACATGCCGTTGCGCTGGAAGAATCTCAGAGCCGAGTTGAGTCTACCTTCCGAATAGCGCCGCTCCAAGAATCGATAGCCTTTAGATCGTCCGAGCCAATAAAGCACCGTGCAGCCGCCCGCCGAGCCGAGCGCAGCCATGATCGCGTAGTAGAACGCATGCTCTTTGAAGCGTATGCAAAAATAGATGATGAGGAGGTCATTGATCTCGGGTAGCGAGATGAACGAAGAGTCGAAAAACGCTATGAAGAACAGGCCAACTCCTCCGCCAATGCTACCGAGGCCGACGACCGAAGCGCGAAGATAATCGACGAAATTATGCATGTGTTAGAAGATCTCTGAAGTGAGCAGCTATCTAACTGATAACTGGTGACTGATTACTGTCCACGAAATGGGGTGACAACTCGCTCGCCCCTAATCGAGCTGCACCGGAATCCACAGGAAGCTCGACTGCCCCCGACCAACGCGCTCTACCCGGAGCAACAGGTCGCTGCCTGCGTCGACCTTTTTCATCTCCCGTTCCAAGTCATCAACGTTAGCGACCGGCTCGCGGTTCGCCTCGAGGATGATGTCTCCGCGCCGGAGTCCAGCATCCGCCGCCGGGCCCGCGGGAGTGATCCCGAGAATCACGACACCGGAACTTGTGGACGTGCCGAGCTGTGAGGCTACCTGAGGCGTAAGGTCTTGGACCGAGAGGCCGAGTCGGCCGCGCTCGGTCTCTCCACTCTGTTCCGCGCGCGCAGCGAGATTTGTTGCACGCGTTCCCAGCGTAACGGTCGTGGCTTTTAGCTTGCCGTCGCGATAGAACTTGATGTCGACGGTCTCTCCGGGGCGCACGTCGGCCACGAATTGCACGAGCGCGGAATGCGAGTCGATTTTCTTCCCGTTCAGCTCAACGATGACGTCTCCCGCCTGAAGACCTCCTTCTGCCGCGGGCGAGTCGTCACCGAGTATTTCACTGACCACGGCCCCCTTCTCATTTTTCAACTTGAAGCTCCGTGCCAGCTCGGGCGTCAGCTTCTGGATACCTACTCCCAGCCAACCGCGAGTGACAGCACCATACTCGACGAGCTGGTCGTAAATCTTACGCGCGAGGTTCGACGGAATGGCGAAACCGATCCCCATGCTGCCACCACTCGCAGAAATGATGTTGGAGTTGATTCCGACCACCTGCCCCTTCATGTTGACGAGTGGTCCTCCCGAGTTACCGGGGTTGATCGCGGCATCGGTTTGGATGAAGTCATCGTAGGGACCCTGCTGGATAATTCTTCCTTTGGCGCTCACGATGCCGGCCGTGACCGTGTGCCCGAAACCGAAGGGATTACCTATCGCCAGCACCCACTCCCCGACCACCAGCTCGTTCGAGTCGCCCAGCAAGGCAAAGGGAAACTCTTCATCCGACTCCACCCGAATGACCGCAAGATCCGTCTCTGGGTCGGTGCCCACGACTTGCGCCGCGAAACTGCTTTCATCGGAGAGCTGCACTTCGATCTCGTCAGCTTTCTCGACCACGTGATTATTGGTCAATATGTAACCCCGAGAATCCACGATCACGCCGGACCCTAGGCTGCGGCGCCGCTGCCCACCCTGAGGTCCGCCGAAGAAACGCTCGAAGAAGTCATCGAACGGCCTTCCCAGCCCCGGTTGCTGAAAGGGTGAATCGGACAAGACCTGCTCTGTCGAGATATTCACCACCGCCGGCTTTACCTTACCGGCAACGCTGACAAAAACACGCGACAGCGCTTCGGGATCGGGAAGTTTTTCTTCATCGGGAGAAATAGAGCTTCGTTCTGGTACGGCCGGCACCGAAGGTGCCGGTCTCGGCCCTCTCTCGCTCTCGGACTCGAGAGAAGTCGCCGGGATCGGGCCCTGGGCCGCTGGGCCCTTCGCCAACGGCCCGGAGACCCCTAAAGCGATCGACAATCCCAAAGCGACGGCCGCCACACCGGCGGCCAACGTCATAAACCGACCCCACGAAGGGGCCCGCCGAACGACGGGCCCGCCTGGTTTAGGGTACATTTCGGTCACACTCCTAACCTACAAGATCTTGCGCCCAGCTCGCCGAGCTAGACGAATCATACCATTATAGCAATCAATGCTGAGCTCGCGCGGCATCGACGGCCGACCCTCAGAATCGAAACGTGATCCCGAAGCCAAGTTGAGTTGCACCCAGATCGAAGTCGCCGAGACTCGCGAAGTCGCCGCCGTGCTGGGCACGGACAAAGTGGCGCCGTAACTCCCCGAAGACAAGAAAGCCCGGGGTGAGCGACGCCTCGAGACCCGCCGCCGCGTAGAGGCCGGCGCTCACTCCACGATCGTAGAAGACGGCCCCAAAGATCTCGGAAGTCTCGAAGTCGATGAACTCGCCCTTCTCTCGGTACTCGTATACGTACAGGCCCAGCCCCGCGAAAACGTAAGGCAGGAGTACGTGGAACTTCCCGGCTGGAAAGAAGCGCACTCCGAGAATGATCGGAGCTACCCGCAACCGTATATCCTGAACGATCTCGCTGCCATCGTCTCGCACGAAATCCCGATAGCGGGAGGCCACGGTTCGGCTGTAGCCGTCCACGCCCATCTCGATGTCCACGTACTCGTTTAGCTCGACATCGAACGCGACTCCCGCGAAGAGCGAGTCGAAATCGTTGACGCTGTAATCGAAGGTCCCTACATTCTCTGCCCAGAGCTGACTATCGCCCCGCGGTGAGAACAAGCCGAGCCTGATAGAAAAGGAGTCCGCCTTGGTGGGAACGGTCACCAACAAGGTCCCAAGGATCAACACTGCGGTTCTCATGGAGCCCTCTCGTTTCGTGCCGGACGCCAAAATACGCGGTTGCCACTAGCGGAACTCGCCAGGCGTCTCCCTTGTCTTGCAGTCTTCGCATTCTGGGGGGGCTCTAGAGATGCTTCTTGAAGTAAGTGCAGAACCTATGCCAGCCACGCCAAAAGACCGACAGGCACTTTGGCCCTTAATTCTGCGTCAATTAGGGGAGGCGATTGAGAGAGGGGGCGAACACCGGTGTCCTCAAAACCGGATAGCTGTCACCGGGGAGCGGGGTCTGTGAGCAGGCGCAACATCTCTCGGTGTAGGACACCGTTCGAAGCGAGCACCTGTTTCCCGTGGCAATTGAAAGCTTCTCCCGAAAAGTTGCTCACCTGGCCTCCTGCCTCGGCGACGATGATCGATCCCGCCGCGGTGTCCCAAGGCCCAAGCTTCTCTTCCCAAAATCCCTCGTAGCGACCAGCCGCCACGTAGCACATGTCCAAAGCCGCCGAGCCATCGCGACGGATGGCTCGCACTTCCGCCATGAAGCGAGCGAACAGTCGCAAATTCCCAGTGACATCTTCGAGCAAGTCGTAGGGAAAACCGGTGACCATTAACGCATTGCGAAGCCCGCGCGTCCGGGAAACCTGGAGCCTTCTTCCGTTCAAGAATGCGCCCCCACTCTTCTCGGCAACGAAGAGCTCTTCGCAAGTGGGGTCATAAACGACGCCCGCTCGTATCTCACCGTCCTCTTCATAGCCAATCGATACGGCGAAGACGGGATAGCCGTGAGCGAAGTTGGTTGTCCCGTCCAAGGGATCCACGATGAACCGCCGGTCGCTTGTCTCTTCGCTCTGACCGCTCTCCTCAGCAAGGATCCCAACCCCCGGCACGCGCTTTCTAAGGATGGAAACGACGGTTCGTTCCGACTGGATGTCCGCCTCAGTGACGAGGTCGAGGTCGCCTTTGAACGAGACCTCGAACTTGCGGCCATAGAAGCCGCGGATCACGTTGCCCCCGGCGAGCGCAGCCTCGATAGCGGCGGCAACCGCTCTCATTGCGGTGTTCGTTCCCTGCTGGGCCTGCTGGGCCTGCTGGGCCTGCTGTGAATGACAGGCAGGTTGGTCAACATGGATTATCATTATAGTGCGTTCCGATGCGTCTCATCGGGGCTCTTGTCGTCCTGGGCACCATTTCCTTCTTTTATCGGTTGGGAGGCGTGGGTCTGATCGGTCCAGACGAGTCTCGCTACGCCGAGGTGTCGCGAGGAATGTTGGAACGAGGCGACTGGGTAACTCCGCAGCTTCGCGGTGAGCCCTGGCTTCACAAACCCCCGCTTTTCTATTGGGCCGCCGCCGCAAGCATGTGGGTGCTAGGAGAGACGGAGGCCGCGGCGCGACTCCCTTCGGCGGTCGCCGCCCTCGGTACCTGCCTATCCATCGGCTTTCTGGGGGCTCGGCTATTCGGTTTTGCGAGCGGCATTCGATCCGCGGTTGTCTTAGCGAGCTCCCTCGGAATGGTCCTCTACGGACGGGCGGCGATCATGGACTCCATTCTGACCTTTACCCTTACTCTTGGGCTAGGAACCTACCTCCTATACGCGACGGCACGCCCTGCTCATATATGGCTCGCGGTCGCCTACGCGTCGTTCGGAGCGGCCGTCCTCGCGAAAGGCCCGGTCGGCATCGTGCTCCCCCTGCTCATCATTTTTCTCTTCGAGCTGGCGAGACATCGCCGCGTGCTACCGAAACCCAGGAGCCTGCTGACATCCGCCGCCTCGTTTCTAGCGGTGGTCGCCCCCTGGCACATAGCGATCCTCAACGCCCAGGGTTGGGAATACGTGGAGTCCTTCTTCTTTCAGCACAACCTCGATCGGTTCCTGACCACGATCCACCACCATCCTGGTCCGTTCTACTACTATCTTCCCATTCTCGTCGTGGCTCTCGTCCCGTGGACCGCCTTCATTCCCCGTGCAGTCTGGAGCGCGTTTCGGAATAGAGATCCACGTCGAGTGTTCTTGTTGTTGTGGAGCGGTGTTCCACTAGTCTTTTTTTTGCTGGCGAGCTCAAAGCTGCCCGGTTATATCTTGCCGATCCTCCTCCCCTTTCCCTCCTCGCCGGAACGTTCTGGACCGACGAGTCCCGAACCGAAGAACCGGGAGCTCGATGGCTCGGCCGGCCTCTCACGTTTCACGTCGGCCTTTCAATCGTCCTTGGGGCCGCCGCCGTCTATGGGATCGGGAGCCGTCTCCCCGCGATCGTTGAAGGCGGCCAGGTCTTGGGGTCTTTGGTGATCGTTCTCAGCGTCGCAACGTACCTGCTTGGGCGAAGGCGCCCTCGCGTGGCTTTTCGGGATCTGGTGGGGAGCTCGGTGATATTGACCCTTGTCCTCGTTCTTTATGTGGCGCCCCTGATGGAGCCGTACAAGTCGCTCAAGACGCTCGCATCCATGGGATTCGCAGAGCTAGCCCCGATGAAGAGGTGATTTGCTACAAGAGTTTCTATCCCCAAGCTCACTTCTACACGAAGGACCGCTTAGGAGAGATCTGGACTCTCGAGGAGTTTCGAATCCGCGTGGTCGAGTGGGGCCGCATCGTGACTCTCACCGAACCTCATCGTTTCCAAGAGCTGGTGGACGAGCCCTCTTTGCGCATCCGCGTCATGGCGGAGTGCGGGGGCAGGATTTTTGCCGAGGCCAGCCCGGCCCCTCCTGGGCAAAGGTCTCGAGATGACGCGAGACCGTAACCCACGGCGTGCATGAGTTCTTGACGGACTCGAGCACCTTGACTATAGTCCTCACTCCATGGCGACGAAGAAAAAGGAACCCACCTCTCGCAAGGCCCCCCGCAAAAAGAAGACGCGAGCAAGCGATTCCTCGCAGGTGAAACCCAAGGCCAAGGCCTCAGTCAAGAAAACACTCCTCTCCCCACCGCCCACACCACCTCCTACGTCGCCCACGACATCACCGACTACTCCCGATACAGAGAAATCGACCGAGCTACATCCGGCGGTTCCAATGGTTGTCAGTTTCCTCGCGCCTGGCCTCGGTCTCTTGTTACTGAAGAATCGAGATCACGTGAAAGACGCGTTGCTAATCTTCGGCGGTTGGTTCTCCTACTTGGCCGTATCTTTCGTGCTGACGTTTTTTATCGTCGGGGTTTGTTGTTGGCTGCCTCTTCCGTTGCTCAACGTAGCGGCGGGAATCCATTCATTCGACGAGGCCTCGTTGGAGCAGGGCGGAAGACCTCTGATTTTCCAAAAAGGCTTCCGCATCTTCAAGGATTGATAATGATGGCGGGCTGGGCCTACGCGGCGCTGTTTCAACTCATGGGCGTTTTCTGCCACCAAATACCTGAGCGAAGTTGGTTCATCTACGGCGCCCAGTTGCCGCTGTGTGTCCGGTGTACGGCGATCACGGTAGGAGTTTTGCTCGCTGCGGCGTACATCCTGACTCGCCGTCCCATTCCTCGGGTGGAGGTCTGCCTCCTCGGTGCTGCCCCCCTTGGGCTGGACATAGTACTGCGGGCTTTGGAAGCCTACGAGGGGAGCAACACGCTTCGGGCCCTGACCGGCCTCGGTTTCGGCTTTTTTTTCTTGATCGGATCGCTGAGTTGGCTAGCGGCGCGGGGTGGGTCTAGTCTGGCTTCACCGTCGAGATCTTCTTCACCATCTTGACTTGTGTACCGCAATTTGGCGGGAAGCGGTACTCCACTTCGTCCATGAAGTTCTTCATGAAGAAGATGCCCCTTCCGTTGGCGCGCAGCAAATTTTCCTCGGCCAAGGGGTCGCGGAGCTTCTCCAGATCGAATCCCTCTCCTTCGTCCTCAACGTAGATCTGGAACTCCTGACCGTGTAGCTCGAAGCGCACTACGACGCGCTTCGTGGCGTCCATTTTGTTCCCGTGACGGACCGCGTTGGTCACCGATTCTTGGATGGCCACGCTCATCCAATGCGAGGAATCCTGGTCGAAGCCGATCTGGGCGGAGATGGACTCGAAGACCGCCTGAACCAAACCCACCATCTCGAAACTACTCTGAATGTCGATTCGAACAACCTTGCTGGCGGAACCCATTCAGTGTCTTCCTCGCGTCTCGGTGAATCGGCCTGACCGGGGGAACGTACCGCTGAGGCCCCGGAATCTTCGGCATTTACTAACACAAAGTCGCCGCAGCAATCAAGGGCGGGCCCCAGGATTCGCCCCCTTAGACCGGGGCATGGTACCATTTCACTATGAAGCCAACAGTCGGGATACGTTTGCGCGGCACCGTTGCGTTACCCGGCGATAAGTCGATCGCGCATCGGGCGGCGCTTTTCGCGTCGATTGCCCGAGGCAAGTCCGTCATCGAGCGCTATCCCGCGGGCGAAGACTGCCAACGCACGCTCGACCTTCTCGAGGCCATCGGCGTTTCCGTAGACCGGCAGCAAGATCGAGTCTCTATCTCGGGCAAGGGCTATCTCGGCTTTCGTGCACCCTCTTCGACCCTATATGCGGGAAACTCGGGGACCACGCTCCGTATGGCTTGTGGTCTCCTCGCGCCCCAACCGTTCGACAGCCACTTGACCGGAGACGAAAGCTTGGAGCGCAGACCGATGCACCGAGTCATCGATCCGTTGGAGCGGATGGGCGCACGTATCGAATCGACCGATGAGGGACGAGCACCACTTCACATTCGCGGTGGCAGGAGCCTCAAAGGCATACTTTACAGGTCTCCGGTCGCGAGTGCCCAAGTAAAAACCGCCGTCTTGCTTGCGGGACTCCATGCCGAGGGCGACACCCGCGTTCAGGAGCCGCTTCCCTCTCGCAACCATACCGAGCTCGCTCTCATGCGGTTCGGGGTGCCCGTCTCCATCGGTGAGGATGGCGTCCGCATCACCGGCGGAAGCGAGCTGCAATCCACAAGAATAAGGATTCCGGGCGATATCTCGTCCGCAGCTTTCTTCATTGTGGGGGCCGCAGTTTTTCCTGGATCCAATCTCCTCGTGGCGGACGTCGGATTGAACCCGACTCGTACCAGCTTCATCGAAGTCCTCCAGTCCATGGGTGCTCGGGTGACTATCGAGGAGGAGCAGGATCAAGACGGAGAGGTCATCGGTACGGTGCGGGTGCAAGGTGCCGAGCTAGCCGGCGTGGAAGTGCCCGCCGAACGCGTGCCCGGGCTCATCGACGAGATCCCCGCCCTCGCCGTGGCCGCCTCGTTCGCACATGGGGAAACAATCATTCGCGGGGCCTCCGAACTCCGGGTGAAAGAGTCCGATCGGATACATGCTTTGGCGAAGGGACTGCGTGCCCTGAACGTCGACGTGGAAGAACTGCCGGACGGGCTGCGGATAAGAGGGGGAAGGCCGATGCGGGCGGCCAGTCTCGACAGCTTCGGCGATCACCGCATCGCGATGGCGTGGGGAGTGGCATCACTCGGTGTCGACGGAACATGCCAGATCAAAGGAAAAAGCGCCGCGAGCGTTTCCTTCCCTGAGTTCTGGGAGACTTTGGACCAAGCGGTTGCATGACCGAGAATGTTGTCAACGGGACCCGGTTCTTCATCATCGGTTTCATGGGGGTCGGTAAGAGCACCGTGGGACGTGGAGTTGCCAGGCGTCTCGGCGTGCCGTTCTATGATTTGGATGAAGAGATCGAGCAAGACACGGGGAAGAAGATCCACGAAATCTTCGCCGCAGGTGGCGAAGGCTCGTTCCGCGTGATCGAGACCGAGCGCCTTCGTAAGATCGTGAAACAAGAACCAGGAGTCATCGCCACCGGTGGGGGGACTTTCACTCGGCCCGAGAACCGGGAGATCATGGGTTTCAGTGGCGTAACCGTTTGGTTGGATGCGCCGACCGAACTGGTGCTCGAGCGCAGCGCTCGAGGACAGCATCGACCCTTGTGGCACACAACGAAGCAAGTCAGGGCACTCTTGGACGAGCGCTTGCCAGACTATCGTAAGGCCGATATCCGTTTCGACGTGAACGCGTTGCCACTGGCGAAAGTAACCGCGCGGCTCGCCAACGTGCTGCAATCGTACTGCGAGAGTCGATGAGATACCTGATACTCAGCGACATTCACTCGAACCGCGAGGCGCTTACCGCCGTTCTCCGTTTCGTCCGGCGAAAACGGTTCGACCGGACCGTGATTTTGGGAGACATCGTCGGTTACGGGGCGGAACCCAACCCCATCGTCGACATGGTCCGCTCATTAAAGCGCGCCGTCATCATCCGGGGGAACCACGATAAGGTATGTAGCGGGGTCGAATCGGGTGACATGTTCAATCGCATCGCCCTCGTCTCCGCCAAGTGGACTCAGAAACAACTCGTTCCGCACAACCGCAAGTGGCTTGCCGGCCTTCCCCAAGGCCCGGTCCACGTGGACGAGACGTTTTCAATCTCTCATGGCACGCCGCTCGATGAGGACGCCTACATCTTCGGAGAGATCGAGGCGCTTAATGTGTTCCGCTTCCTCAAGTTCCCGATATGCTTTTTCGGGCACAGCCATTTTCCGGTCGCCTTCTACCTGGACTCGGAATCGTTGACGACTTATGTCCCCACGAGCCCCACGTTCCGGCTGCAGCTCCGAGAGGATGCCCATTACCTCATCAATCCCGGCTCGATCGGTCAGCCGCGTGATGGAGACAACCGTGCCAGCTTCGGCATTTTCGACTCCACCAGGATGACCATGACCATCCACCGCGTGGAATACCGATACGAGCTTACTCAGAGGAAAATACGCGCCGCTGGCTTGCCTTCTCCCCTCGCGGATCGGCTGGGGGGATGTCCCGGCCGCTGTTGAATTTGGTCGGGTAGCGGCGGCACCTGTGAATACTCTTAGGCAGCAAACTCGTCGCTGTCAAGAGATTTCTGTTTGCTTCTAAGCGCGTGAACGAGAGCGCCCATATGGCGATAGCCTTTGATACGCCGGAACTTTTTCTGCGCGGTGACGACGCCAAGAAAGGAGCCGCCGCTACCCCAAATTCAACAGCGGCCGGGACATCCCCCGGAACCTCGGTAGATTCCGGTAGCGAACCGTTGCGTGTCAACCGATTGAAGCATCGAATTTCACTCCTTGCTAAGCCCCCGGGACTTTCCCGGAAGCCAAATAGCTCTAATGCGAGCCTCAGCAAGTTGCATGCCTAAGAGCGGCCGTTACTTCATCTTCTACCTGCCGCTCGGCCAGACACTATTTATTGTGTTATCAAGCTCTTCCGAGCCCCTGGGACTTGAAGTACTGTATCATGTTTTGGCATGAATCGTAGGTAATCCCCTACATTTGGCCGTGGGGGTTTCCCCCCGTGTGGTAGCGGGGTAGAGCCTGCAACCTAGTGCCTAGGACCGGGTAAGCCGCCGGGCCGCCTCCCATACCACCTGGTCTGAGGCGGTCTGGGGAAGGATCTCGACCTGTGGACCCAGAGGAGCCCACATCGAAGGATCGGTGGGACCGAAAAGGGCAATCGTAGGGGCCCCCGAGCCAGCGGCAAGGTGCGAGACTCCCGAGTCGTTTCCTACGTAAACGCCTGCTTGGGACAAGACGGAGCCAAGAACCGGGAGACTCAGCCTTGCCGCGGTTGGGGGACGCCAAGAAAGCGTTCCCCGAAGTGCCACCGCGGCTTCCCGATCTGCCTCCCCTTCGATGATCAAAACCTGCTGCCCGGCGGTGCGGGCCCGCGCCGCCAAACTCCCGAACCTCTTGGGTTCCCAGTTCTTTAGGAGGTTCCCGCTGCCAGGGTGAATGGCGAGAAAACGGCCCTTCGCAAGGCAGGCTTCGGCAAGGAACCCCTGGGCAGCTCGTGACGCTTCGATTGGAAACTTCAGCTTTGGAGACGACAGGCTTTCTCCAATGCCTAAAGGTGCGAGGCTCTTCAATAAGTGAAGACTCGCATGTACTCCCGCTCTGGATGAAGGGTGCGGATTCGTCTGAATACAACGCATCTCAGCCCGCTCGAGCATCGCCCGCAGATCCCCGGATTCTTCACGCGTCCACGCCACGACTAGATCGAACGAGCGGAGCAAGTTTTTTAGATCTGCCGGGAGCGAGTCAGAGAATAGCCCGGCGAAAAGGGCACGGTCAATAGAGTGGATCGCGTGCACTGGAATGGCGAGACCGGCCACCTGCAACGCCGAGGGGTATCCGACTAGCTCGAGTTGGCCTCCACGGTTCCACTCATGGAGTGACTGGAGGGCGGGCAAAGCGAGGATCATGTCCCCAAGTGCTCCGGCCCGGATAACTAGGATGCGCCCGCCTTTTACTCGCCTTGCCCCTATGCTAGAATTTTCCGAAAAAATGTCCAGACCATTTCTGTCGCTTGCCGCATTCCTGGTGCTTCTCTCGGTCGCTCGAGGCTCCGACCGTTGGGTGGAAGCCGATGAGTTAGAGGATGCCGACCTAGCCGTTTTCTTCACGGGAGAGCTCCGCGGTTACGTTGAGCCCTGCGGCTGAAGCCGCAACCCCCTCGGGGGCTTTGCCCGGCGGGCGAAGTACCTAGAACAGTTCGAGAAGATCTTCTCCCGAACACCATGGATTCTGGTCGACGCCGGGAACTTCTCCGCCGATGTGGCGCTCGAGGCGGAGGTTAGAAACCGGTGGGTCCTGGAAGGGATGCTCCGCATGAACTACTCCGCTATCAATATCGGTGAGCTGGAGGTCATACCGGAAACCGATCGCTTAAGCGAGCTAGGAAAGTCGAAGTTGCCCTTCGTCTCCGCCAACGCCATCCTTGGACCCGAGTCAGGCCTGGAGGTTCCCCCGTATGTGATCCAAGAAGTCGAGACCGCTTCAGGACGCACGATCCGTTTGGGCTTCCTGGGCGTCGCCGACCCGGCCTCTGACTCACTCGCCATCGACTTCGCCGACCCAGTCGACAAAGCGCGGGCGCTCGTCGGTGAGCTCCGCGGAAAATGTGACGTACTCGTAGTCCTGGCACAATTGCCTCTGCCGGCGGCGAAGGATCTCGCCAGGGCAGTCCCAGGAATCGACATCCTGGTGGGCGCCGCGAATGACACGCATCTATCTCATCCTTCATTCGAAGGAGACACTTTCATTTGTTACCCGTACCCCCAGGGAATGGCGCTCGGCGAGTTGAGGCTTTTTTTCGACGCCGAGGCGCGGGCAACCCGTTTCTTTTATCGCTTGGTCCCACTCTCTTCTAGGCTTCCGGATCATCCGGATTTTATCGAGTTCCAGCAAAAGGCCGAGGCGGAGATCATCCATGCCAAATCCCAGTAATTCGTTTCATGCTACTATGGGAACCAAGGTTCCCGGGCGCGCCACAACTGAATAGAGGAGATAGTCCCATGAAGCCCTTGAGCCCCCTGTCGAGGATGACGGCAAGCATGGCCGGTCCGGTCAGGCCGGTCAACCTAGTTAAGACGATACGCTTGCTCACCGCTTTTTCGGTTGCCATTCCGCTCGGTGCACCCCTGACGTTCGGACAGGAAGAGCCCCCGCAAGAAGCCCTGTCTACACCGGAACAGGCCGAGACGCCACCGCAGGCCGACCCCGACCGGGCCGACGTGCTTTACTTGGAGGGTTACTGCCACTATGTCCTAAAGCACTTTCAGAACTCGTTGGATGCGTTCCGCCGGAGCTTCGCAGTGGACCCGGTTTTCGACCCGCGCGGGATCTATCAAGCGCGATATCGTCCGGAAGGTCCGTAGACAGCAGGACCACTCCTTTCAGGCGAGATTGCCGTGAGACTCCCGGGCAGATTGCCGCTAATGTCCGCGGGTTAGGAGCCCGCTGACGGCGGGGGTTGCCCTTCCGTACTGCCCTCGTCGCCACGGCGTTCGGGCTGCGAGTCAGCCCGTTCAACCTCTGCAGGCTGTTGAGGCGGCTCAGGCTTGTCAGTGCTTTCAGGCTTGTCGGTGCTTTCCGGCGTGTCCGCCTTTTCTTGCCTTGCGGACGCCCCTCGCCCTCCTTGTCTTTCACGTCTTCCTTGTTTGTCTTGTCTGGCAGGCCTGGCAGGCGCGACCCGCCGGTTGGAGCTCCTCGAGTGGCGCTCTTGTCTCCTCTGCCTTCCCGATTCCTTCCAAGCCACGAGCTCGAACTGCTCGTGGTGGAAACTGGCAATCGGCTTGATCTCGGTTCGCGCGCCTAGGATAGACCTGATCTCGTCGAGTACGGGGGCCTCGCCTTTTTGAAGGGCACGGCCAACCTCGGGATGGACTTGTAGCATCGCTCCGTTTTGGGGAAGCTCCGACGCCTTCCTTCGAACATGGTCGAGAATTTCGTAGCCGATCGTAGTCGCCGACTTCACCTGTGCGCTCCCCTGACAGTAAGGACAGGGTTGGCTCAGCGTACGTTCGAGTGATTTCTTCACCCGTTTGCGAGTCAGGACCATCAGTCCGAACTCATTAATCTGAATCGTTTTTGTGGGAGAACGATCGTTCTTGAGCTCTTCTTCGAGGTCGGCAAAGACTTGCTGTTGATTGCGCCTCTCCTCCATGTCGATGAAATCGATTACGATAATGCCCCCGAGATCCCTGAGTCGGATTTGATGCACGATCTCCTTGATGGCTTCCAGATTGATGCGTGTGATCGTGTCCTCGAGGCGCTTACTGCCGGTGTAGCGGCCGGTATTGACGTCGACCGCGACCAGAGCCTCAGTTTGATTGATCACGATATAGCCACCCGACTTGAGCCAAACTTTGCTCTTGAGAGCGCGGTCGATCTCGGCCTGCACTCCGTACTCGTCGAAGATCGGGTAGTTCTTGGAGTAGAGCTTGACGCGATGCAGCATCTGGGGCTGAATCTGCTTCACGAAATCCACGACTTCGTCATATAGCTTTTCGGAATCGATGCGGATAGCGCTGAACTCGAGTGAAAGCATGTCCCGAATGAGCTTGAACACGAGACCGAGATCACGGTGGATGACTGCGGGGGCCTTGGAAGACTCGGCCTTACGACGAATCTCGGTCCACTGGTTTTCGAGAAAACGCATGTCGGCCAAGATCGCCTCGTCGTCTTTGCCGATAACCGCGGTCCGGACGATGTACCCGCCTCCAATCTTGCGGTTATTCTGGATCAACTGTCGAAGCCGAGCCCTTTCCTCGGAGGATTCAATCTTCCTAGAGACGCCGAGGTGGTCGACAGTCGGCATGAACACCAGCAGTCGCCCTGGAAGACTGACGTAGGATGTGATGCGAGCGCCTTTCGTTCCAATGGGCTCCTTGGCGACCTGGACGAGAACCTCCTGCCCTTCGGTGAGCAGCTCATCGATAGAGTGGTTCTTGGCCTTGGCGCGGACGATCTCTCGCTCCGTCTCTGCCATTTTCTCCTCTTCCATGGTTTGGAAGGGGTCGAACTCCTCCTCCAACACGTCGGAGACGTACAGGAAGGCGTCGCGCTCTAATCCAGCGTCGACGAAGGCCGACTGCATCCCGGGCAGGACGCGGTTGACTCGGCCCTTATACAGGTTCCCTACAACGCTTCGACCTCTCTCTCTCTCTACTGAGACTTCGGCGACGACCCCGTCCTCGACGAGGGCGACTTTGGTTTCCTGGGGATGGTGACTGACGATCAACTCCTTGGACATTTATGGCACCAGTACCCGTAAATGGGGAGAAAAACCGGTTGTTTGGGGAGAGCCCTTCTCACATTCGGGCCGTAGCGGCATAGCATCTCGCAATGGGGCCGGGGGCTGGAAGACGAGTTAAGCACCGGCCAAGAGCAGCCGGGGAAGTTACCGGGGTGGGGATAGAGGTCCCAACCACAAGGAGTGGGGCCGGCACCAAAACTTCACCGCGGGGCGATTGCGCCCCCGGTCTTTGGCTGGCCAACATCACTTTGACTTCGATTCTCCCAATGTTCTGAAGCAGAGACGGAACCGGTACCTGATCCGCTTCAGGTTCGGGACGATCTCCCGGTGAGCACCCGCGGCAAAAGTCTCATCTCACCGCACCGCAGATCGGCGCGGCGGGTATCGCGGCCACTAGTGGTCAGGCAGAACGAAGACCATCCCGAACGACTTCATGCAATCTGTTTCTGATCCGTTCGCTTGCTCTAGAGGCGGCTACACCCGCCGCGCTCTCACGCGCGGCTCGCTGCGTCGGGGCTTTCCGCCCTCTAACAACCTAGCTCGCCTCTTTAGCTTCGCAAGATCTAATGGCGCGGAATCCATGTTCCGCTCCAAGCCATTGAATCTACCACGAGTAGCTGCACCCCACAAGGGCGTCTGGTTACGCTGAGGTTAGCAACCACATATTTCGACGCCCCACAGGGCCGGACGGGCGTGAGTGGGTGTGGGCGTCTGGAGGCTGCTGCTGAGGCCGATCCGCGGGTGTCGCTTCAGGGATTCAGACAGTAGAACTGAGACGTGGCGTTGAGGAGGTTGCGTAGGCTCATCGTCGTGGCGTAGGTCTTACGAATGTGGGTGTCCTCGGGTGACGCGGCGTTCACCGTCGTCCCTCCTTCAAGGTTGGTGCTCTCGCTCCTCGCCCTTATCGACAGGCTCACCCTCGTTATCCACGTTTCCGGATCGTTCGGGTCCGGCGAAGCGGGCGAATCCACCCAGTTGGCCGCGGTCCCGATTCCGTACTGAACTTGAAAGTCTTCGATGTTCGCAGCGAGGGGGATCCAGTCGTCTCCTGCACCTAAATCGCGGCGTTCCAGGGTCGGGTTGTCCGCTGGCGGCAGCGGTTTACACGATACTGGATGATTTTGAAGATTCCGACGACGGCGCAATCCGGATCTACTTCGCCGTTGAAGCCTTGCGGCAAGACGATGTCACTCTGACCCGGATTGTGCTGAAGCTTGAGCTTGCTGCCGGCCATCATAGGATCCTTCGTCAGCTCGAACGGAACGACGCCCATTTCACCGTCCCCGTTGCAATCGTCGGTCTCCAGGATAACCAAGGCCATCCCGTCGTAGAAGGCCGCCAGCGGATCGCCTTGCGGCAGATCGAACGTATCGACGTCGACGAAAAGAACCGCGGAATTGCCGATCGTATTACAGGGCCCACCGCCCTGTTCCGAGCACGGAAGCGCCTCAACAACAGGAATCAGTGGCTCGGCGTAAATGATGGTGATCTCATCCGGAGTCGTGCCACCTCCGTCCGCCCATTGGACCGCAATGGTCGGAGGCGGGCGGTAGCCCGCGACGATCAGGTCTTTGGCGACCGCATCGAGGCCAGCTCGTGCATTTTGTTGCAGCTCGGCGATCTCGGGCTCGCGTTCGAAGCTCCGTTGCCCCTTGGTGAGCAGAGCGAAGACACTGCTCATCACGATCAGGGTGATGGTAAGGGATATTAGGACTTCTATGAGTGAAAAACCCTGGGCTGAGGTCTTACTGCAACGGGCTGTCCTTCGCATGACGCACGCTCCTGTTCGAATTCTGGTACTGCTGGGGGACAGCCACCAATCGTACCTAGCAATTGCCGTTCCAAAACGGGGGTGTTCGACCTCACCAACCACTGCATTGCGACTTCTCCGCAGAGGCTTTGGATAGAGCGGCTTAGAGCCGGTCAGGGCGAACACGGCAGAGTGGGAAATTCCCCTCAGGGGAGGGGCATTGCCCCCAGGAGCATGGGGTTCCTCCGACAGGAGGGCCAATAAGTTGACGTTTTGGCAGCTTGGATGAAAACGAGGTCGGTTAGTTGACGAACCGACGCATCCTCACGTTCAAGATCAAACCGAAGCCTATGAGCGTGGTCATCATCGACGATCCGCCATAGCTCATCAACGGCAACGGAAATCCCTTGATGGGCACCAAACCCCCTACCATGGCCATGTTGTAGAGCGCCTGAAAAACGAACATGGACAAGATCCCGGCCACCAAATATATACCCAGCCTGTCCCGTGCTCGGCGGGCCACGTCGAGGCACCGTAGCGTGATCATCATGTAGAGAAGGACCACCGCCACAACGCCAACGAAACCGAACTCCTCCCCGATGACCGCAAACACGAAATCCGTGTGGGGAGCGGGCAAGAACTGTAGCTGGCTCTGCGAGCCCTTGAGCCAACCTCTGCCCGCCAGTCCGCCCGAACCCACCGCGATCATCGATTGGATGCTCTGATAGCCGGCTCCTCGTGGATCGAGGTTGGGATCCAGGAAGGCCAGCACGCGCCCTTTCTGGTAATCCTTGAGAACGAAGCTCCAACCTAGGGGAAGCGCCAGGGCGAAGATGACTGCGGCCACTAGGACGAGGCGGCCTCGAAGTCCGGCGAGAAGACAAAGGACCACGTAGGCAAAGACGAGCGTTGCGGCAGTACCGAGGTCTGGCTGGAGGACCACCAAAAGCACCGGCACACCGACCAAGGCGCCCGTGATCGCAACCTCCGCCGTACCCAGCTGGTTCTTACGGACCGCGGCGAAGTACTTCGCCAGCAACACCACGGCGGCGAGCTTGGCAAGCTCACCTGAATGCATGGTGAAGGCGCCGAGCTCGAGCCAGCGATTCGTGCCAGCACGCAATGCCCCGAAGAAAAACAAATACACCAGAAGGCCGGTCACCGTGACGTAGAAAAGCTCCGCGTGGTCCAAAAGGGAATGGTAATCGATCGCCAGGACGAGCAACATCAAAACCAACCCCAAGGCGATCCAAAGAATCTGCCTCTTGTAGTAGTCCGGAGTCGGCCCTCCCTGGGTGGCGCTATAGATGACCGCCACACCCAGTCCGGCGGCTAGAAGTAGCCCCAGAACCAGAAGCCAATCAATTCCGAACCAAAAGCGCCTGTCGAGCAACATTGGCTTCGCGTCCTTTTTTCCCTTCGAAATAAGCTTCGAAAATCTTCTGAGCGATCGGAGCCGCCGCGCGGCCGCCCTGCCCACCGTGTTCAACCAAGACAGCTATTGCGAGCTCCGGATTCTCGCGGGGAGCGTATCCGATGAACCAGGCGTGATCTCTCAAGTGTTTGGGACGATCTTTGTCTGCACGCTGACTCACGTTCGACAGCGAGGCAACCTGCGCCGTCCCCGTCTTGCCGGAGACGGCCACGCCCGGCACCCGAGCTCGCCATCCAGTTCCGCCGCTCTCGTTGACGACGCCCAACATGGCCTCCTGCAACACACGCCACGTCGAATCGCGGAACGCCACACGCCTAATGGGCTCCCCGGCCGCCGTGGCGGGAGCAGGCTCGGCGACCGTGCCGGCCGGAAGTGGTCTCAAAAAAACGTGTGGCCTGAAGACTTCTCCCGAGCTCCCGATGATGGCGGCTATCTGTGCCATCTGCATTGCGGTCACCAGCACCGAGCCTTGCCCCACCGAGACGGAGACGGTCTCCCCCGCGTACCATGGCTCCTTCCGCGCGCGACGCTTCCACTCCGGATCCGGTACTAGGCCCGACACTTCGAAAGGTAAGTCGACACCGGTTGCACTCCCTAGCCCCAAAAAGCGTGCGTAACGGGCGATGGTCTCGATCTCGAGCTCCACGCCGACTTGGTAGAAATACGTATTGCACGATTGCACTAAAGCCTGATGGAGGTTCACGAACCCATGACCGGAGGCCCGATGACACGGCAACCACTTGCGATAGAGTCGCACTCCGCCGCCGCAGTAAAGGCGCGTCGCGGGCGAGATCTTCTCCTCCTCGAGCGCGGTCATCGCGACGATCAACTTGAAGACCGAGCCCGGCGCATAGCGGCCCTGGAGTGCACGGTTCTGGAGACGGTGATCCTCGTCGTTCATCAACGCTTGCCATGCGTCGGCGTCGAAACGCCCGGAAAAAACGTTGGGGTCGAAAGAAGGTGCGCTGGCGAGCGCCATCACCTCGCCGTTGCGCGGGTCGAGCACTACCGCGGCTCCCGCCTTGTCTTCGAATGCTTTCTCGGCCACGCGCTGGAGCTCCAGGTCTAGAGACAGTTGAACGGAGTTGCCCCAAGTGGGCGGCTTGTCTTCGAGAATCCTTTCTCGCCTTCCGTGGCTATTCACCACGACGACCTGCACCCCGTTTTGCCCCATGAGTTTCAGGTTGTAACCCAATTCGATACCCGACTGTCCCACGTAATCGTTGGCGATCGCCCCCGCGAAACGAGCCTGCCCCTGTTGTTCCTCCGTAATCCTGCCGACGTATCCGAGCGCATGGGCGCCGAGGCTACCAAGCGGGTAGAACCGCCGCGGAACGAATTGAATCCTGGCTCCGGGAAGCTCGAGCTGCCTGGACTCCACCAAAGCCACTTCCTCCAGAGGGATATCTTCTTTGACCAACATGGGTCTGGCACCCGACATACGCTTGCGCTGCTTCGCTAGCTCCTCGAGCTCCGAGTCGGAGAAGGACAAGAGCGCGAGTAGCTCTCTCATTACGGCCTCGTCCCGATCCGTCTTCTCCATCGTCAGATTGAAGGAGGGTCGGTTCTCGGCAAGGATCTGACCGAAACGGTCGAGGACGAGTCCTCGGGGAGCGTTCTCCGGAATCTGTCTCACATGATTGGAACGTGCCAACTCTTGATAGATCGGGGCTCGCACGATCTGGAGCTGCCAGAATCGAGCGCAAAGACCCAAGAAGAGGGTGACCACCAGGATCCGCCACCACTTTAGCCTCGACTGCAGTGGTTTCAGGACTTCGTAGATGTTAATAAGAGTCCCCTTGAGGAACGGATTCTCAGCGCTCCCCGGTGAACCGGTCTAGGGCTGTCAGTACCAGAGCGCCCATGAACCCGTTCCCGGCACAAAGGTACAACAAGTGGGCCACGCTCCCAATCATGGGAGGCTGGTCCGCGACCTGCCCGATCGCGGCCAGAATGACGCGATCGGCCGCGACGGCTGCCGCAAAGAAGATGAAGCGTGCCGCCCAACCGCCCACCACCAACCGGTGCCCGGCGATCCCGGCCAGGTAGCCGATAGTCGTCTTGGAGACGCCGTTCAGGCCTAGGGGGGCGCCCGAGAACACATCCTGGACCAAACCGGCGGCCGTTCCAGAAAACATCCCGACCTGCCTCCCCTGGGTCAAACCGAATCCGGCGGCGGTCAGGAGAAACAGATCCAGATAGCTTTGAATGAGCCCGAAGTATCGTCCTCCTAGAGTCTGGAGCAGGAAGGCGCCCACGATGGCGAGAACGACTGCGAGTGCCTTCACTCGACCTTCTTGGTCAATTCGAGGTTCGCGCCGACTGGCTCGAGTATGAAGACCTCCTCCAACCGATTCAGGCTTGCTGCAGGCTCGACGGTGATTTCTTTGAACAAGCGGGGCCCGTTCTTTACGGAAGCAACCCGCCCGATGACCATCCCCTTGGGGTAAAGCCTGTCGATCCCCGAGGTCACAACCAAATCCCCCAACGCTACGTCCTCGAGATTGCTAACGTACTTCAGCTGAAGCTCGGCGCCTCCTTGGCCGGAAACGATTCCCCGGGTTCTCGTGCGGACCAAGAGGGATCCCACCGACCAATCACTATCTGACAGAAGCTGAACTTGGGCCACGTGTGGCCCCACCGCGGTAACCCGTCCGACCAACCCACCAGGACCGACGACGGGCGCATTGAGCTCCACACCTCGCTCATCACCTCGATTTACGGTGATGGTGCGGAACCAAGAGCTCGCATCCACGCCCGTCACTTCGGCGACCACCGACTCGAAGGGGAGACGTTCGGCCAGCTGCAAGACGCCGCTCAGTCGATCGTAACGAGCCACCACCTCTCTCTCCATCCACAAGGCTTGTTCGAGTCGCGTCGCCTTCTCTCGAAGCTGGCGGTTCTCCTCTCGCACCGCTCTTAGGTCGACGTATCCGTACCAAACCGAGCGAACGCCGTTTACGATCGCCTCGCACCCACGTTGCAGCGGAGCGAAAACGGTGAAGATCGCGCCCTGGAGTGCGGAATGCCCCTTGGGGGCGGTGATCTGAGAAGACAGGAGAAGGCCGTGACCGACGATGAGGGCGATGAAAACGAAGTGGCTCCCCCGCTTGCTGACGAACATCCCGTTAGAGACCACTGGTCCTTATCCCCGCCCACGTTTTTGACCGGCGCAGCCGATGCTGGCGTGTAAACAGTTCCTCAATCCAGACAGAGTTTCCTAAGGAGCTTCAAATCGGCGAGCATCTTGCCCGTCCCCAGCACGACCGACGAGAGGGGGTCCTCGCTCATGAAAACCGGAAGCCCGGTCTCCGCTCGGAGCCTCTTGTCCAGATTCTTCAGAAGTGCCCCTCCTCCGGTCAGTACGATGCCGCGGTCGACGATGTCCGCCGAAAGCTCGGGGGGCGTCCGTTCGAGCGCTACCCTCACCGCGTTAACGATGACCGCGAGCGTCTCCTCCAACGCCTCCCGTATCTCCTCGTCCGCTACTACCAGCGTTTTAGGAACACCCTCGATCAAGTTCCGCCCCTTGATCTCCATGGTCACCGGCTTGTCCAATGGATAAGCGGACCCGATCTCGATCTTGACTTGCTCGGCGGTGCGTTCTCCGATGAGAAGGTTGTACTTCTTGCGAAGGTACTTGATGACCGCCTCGTCCATTTCGTTACCGGCAACTCGAACCGAACTGCTGTAGACGATGCCGGCCATCGAAATGACCGCGACGTCCGTCGTCCCGCCGCCGATATCGACAACCATGTTCCCCGAGGGTTCGGTCACAGGAAGACCAGCCCCAATGGCCGCTGCCATCGCCTGATCCACCAAGAAAACCTCGCTAGCCTTCGCCCTCAGGGCACTGTCCTTCACCGCGCGCTTCTCGACCTGAGTGATCTCGGAGGGGATCCCGATCACGATCCGGGGTGCTACCCACACCTTTCGGTTGTGCGCCTTTTGGATGAAGTACGTCAGCATCTTTTCAGTGACCTCGAAGTCGGCGATCACCCCATCCTTCATCGGCCGAATCGCGGTGATATTGCCCGGCGTACGGCCGAGCATTTCCTTCGCCTCCCTCCCGACCGCCTCGACTTTGCCAGTAACCTGGTTAATGGCAACGATCGACGGCTCGGAGACTACGATTCCTTTACCTTGGATGAAGACCAGAGTGTTCGCCGTCCCGAGGTCGATGGCGAGCTCATTAGAAAAAGCACTAAAAATTGAACGCAGATTCATTTGTGCCTTTCGGCAATATCAGGGTGGTTACCGAGTGCCTCACCGGCCCCGTCTCTTGAGCCTCGAGGCTGAGAGCTCACTGTGTCAGGCCGGATGAGGCATCGACGAGTTTCAGCAGCGGGCGAAAGGGTAAAGGATATCACGGCTCGGTCGGGCTTCCAGCTATCGCAACTGCGTCTTT
The DNA here is from genome assembly GCA_965222425.1 of Candidatus Marinacidobacterales bacterium. Classification (GTDB taxonomy): domain Bacteria; phylum Acidobacteriota; class Vicinamibacteria; order Marinacidobacterales; family DATDRI01; genus CBDCNP01. The sequence goes on along the minus strand of CBDCTW010000018.1, from coordinate 483,813 downwards.
CCCCCTTTCTTTGACACTATACATTGCCTGGTCTGCCTTTTGAATGAGATCCTGGGGCGTCCGGCCGTGCTCCGGAAAATTGCTAATGCCAAAGCTGGCGGATAGATGCACGGCGAGGCCGAATTCTCTCAGGAACGCGTGTTCCTTGAGACCCTCGCGAATGCGCCGGGCGATCGAGAACGCCCCTGGGCCGTCGGTGTTCGGGAGCACCACTACGAACTCATCTCCCCCGTAACGGCTCACGACGTCTTCTTCCCTGACCGCTTGCCTCAAAATGGAGCCCACTTCGAATAGGGTCCGGCTGCCACACAAGTGTCCGTGCTGATCGTTGACTCCTTTGAACCCGTCGAGATCCAGAAAGATCAGCGCCAGCGACGTCCGTTCGCGGCTGGCCCGCTCGATCTCTCTCCCGAGGAAGGTGTTCAGGTAGTGGGAGTTGTAGAGCTTCGTAAGGTCATCGGTGATGGCCAACTTTTCGGCCCGTTGAAACAGGAGCGCGTTCTCCAGGGCGATGGCGGCCGGCTCGACCAACGTGAGGAGCAAATCGAGATCCCGTTTGGTGAACCGACCTCCCGAGGCGCGATTCAGGATCTCCACCACTCCAATGGTCGCCCCTCTCGAAACTAGCGGGGCACAGAGAATGGAGCGCGTCTGGAACTGGCTCTGCTCGTCGTAACTATCTTGAAAGCGAGGGTCACTAGCCACGTCGTTCACGATCGCCGGCTTGCCAGTCTCGGCCACCCACCCCGCAATGCCCTCTCCGATCTTCAGACGAATGTCGCAGAAGTCGTCTCCCTTTTCTCCCAGCGCCATCTCGAAGGTAAGCTCTTTTTTTTTCTCGTCGACGAGCAAGATCGACCACGCTTCGGAAGGTATGAGCCGCTGGATGTGAGACATGATCACGGCAACGACGCGCTGAGGTTCCAGCACCGAGTTGGCGGTGGCGACGATATCACCGAGCACCTGGAGCCGCCGGCTTGTCTCCCTCAGCCGCCGAGCCAGCAAGGCCGACTTCCGATTCAGACGATGATGCCGTTGCGCATCACTCAGGATCAAGGGCAGAGATTCGACCGTCGGCACCTGCGTCAGATGAAGGGATACGCCAGGTCGCTCCTTGGCAGCGAGCGGCGACGCGTAGGCGAGGATAGGAGTCTCGGGAACCGCCTTGCGCAACCAACGCACCAGTTTGTCGTAACTGCGGGAGGGGCTCGACTGTTCGACGATGATGGCTTCGAATCGCTGGCCCTTCTTCCAACTCTTATGCGGCTGATCGACGCGGTCCTTGCCGGTACCTATTGCGAACCGAGCGATCTCGAACGTGTCTATCTCGATCCCTTCGCTCGAAAGCGACTGGAACGAGTCCCGGACTTCGGGGTTGGAGTAGAAGAGAGCAAGGCGACGTTCGCTCGTTCGATCCGCGATCCCGCCGTCAGTATCGGGGGTATCGGGCGTATCGGCGTGCTTCTGAATGGGTACGACGGATCCTCGCGGAGCTAGCCGCTCGGACTTGACAAGCCGCCAGGAGTCGGGCCGTGTGGCCTTCAAAGTCGCTTCGTCCTATTTACTCGGGTGCGCGTAGCATTAAGTCCCAGCGGGAACCAAGGGGACCCGGGACCGAACCCGCTACCGTGCCCCCGTTCAAGGCCCTTCGGAGCCAATGGTTACCTGAAAAATTTTCTCCGCGGTTCCCCCGCTACGCTTGTATGCCTTAACGATGATCTCGTGGCGACCGGGGCTTCCGATGATGAAATAGTGCTGAAAGGAACCGTCGGGCCTGACCGCAACCCGCTCGTTATCCACGGTTACCACAGCGTCACGATCGGTCGTTCCATTGAACGTAACAACGCCGTCGAGCGTTGCAATTGGCTTGGACACAAGCAGCTTTGGTGGTGTGTTCGTGTTTGCCCGCGTACTGATGCTGAATTTCGCGAAGTCACTGTAGCCGCCCTGCCGATGGTCGGCATCCTCGGCGCTGACTTTCCAATAGTAGGTGCCGGACGCTAGCCCGGGGACGATCGCAGTGAGCCCTCGAACCCTGCTATCCCACAAGGGGTCGGAGAAGTTTGGGGTGCGATCGAGCATCACACGGTATCGTCGAGCTCCTTCCACGACGCTCCACTTCAGTTCGGTGTTCGAACGTGTCGGATCCCGATGGACAACGGTCGAGAGATGGGCGGGCGTCTTAAGGGACGGGATGCCCGGAAGTCGGACTATTTCCGAGAAAGTATTCTCCCCCGAAACCTCCACTTCTTGGCTAGAGCCGAGCTTCACTCTCTTGCCACCCGCTTTCAGGTCCGTCGCTCCGTGGAAGATGGTGAAGCCGGATACCCGACTCGTTTGATCGTACCGAACATCGGCAACCGTCCGCTCCTCGAACCTTGTCTCCGTATTCTGCGTTGCCAACTCGGAACTGGATCCTTCGACGTTCCTGCTCGGCGTCTGAAGATTCACCTGCCCTGCGGTTAGCTTCACTGCGACACGCCTGACATTGGTGCGCGGGTCTTCGTACGATTCTTCGATCACCAGAATCGTGTCGGGATTCACCAAGTATTCCGTCCCATCAAAGAAACGAATGCGAGCAGTTGCCTTGCTATCGGTCCTCACGTGGTCATCCCGCGAAAGGGGGATTCCCATTCGCGCGTCGATCCACGCAAACGTCCCGGCCTTACGAACTTTGACGTTCCCCGAGATCTCGATGAAGAGCGCGCTGGTGTTGGGCGCGACCTCCGCGGGGCCCGAGGTAGTACCGACTTCCGGGGGCGCGTGGAAAACAAAGTAATAGAACGCGGCGGCGGCGCCAACCACGATGACAGCGGTGGTCAGCAACAGGTAGATGGTCCGGCGCCGGATGGTTACCCACTCGACGTGGAGGCCGGAGCGTTCGCCGTACGATCTTCGTTGTGGCATTTTGTGCCTAAAGCTATGCTGTACAGTAGTTTAACATACGGTCCCTCACTTTTCAACGGCTACCGGCGGCATCCCTGACGCCAATCCCGTTGAAAAAACTGGGGTAATAGCTCCACCCGGCCACATCGAATCGCACCGCTTCGTCGATCGAGCTTGATTGAGTGTGCACGATTCGTTAACATGATTGTTTGGTCGATTCGGGATTTCGGCCGCACACAGCCCGGATGAACCAAATTTAAGGTTCATCGGAAGCCTTCGGGGAAAGGAAATCCGTTCCTCCGGAACTCCCCGATGAATCCTTTGTTTTGGGGTCAACTAAATGCTGAAGTACCTTCGCGATCGCAAGAAAATGGGCTACTTAGTGGGCTCGTTCCTACTGGTGCTGGTCATTTTCGCCTTCGTCGTTTTCTACATTCCTGATCTCCTCGCACCGGCAGGCGGAGTCGGGTTGACCGGTGAGGTTGCGCGCGTCGACGGCATATCGATCTCCGCACAACAGTTCCTGCAACGGTACCGCCGTCAGGAGCAAGTCTATCGAGCCCAGCTCGGTCAGCAGTATTCGCCTGCCCTCATGCAGCAATTGGGGCTGGAGGACCTCGTCTTGCGAGGGCTCATTCAGGACGCCCTGCTCGTCGTGGAGGCAGAACGCCAAGGCCTAACGGTCAGTGATGAGGAAGTGGCCAACCGTATCGTTCGAGATCCCACCTTCCAAAGTAATGGGCAATTCATCGGACGGGCCGCCTATCTGCAGACACTATCGCAGAATGGATTGACGGCGGGACAGTTTGAGGCCGAGCTTCGCAATCAAATCCTGCGTCAGAAGCTGCAGACGCTGGTCACCGATGGCGTCCTTGTCAGTTCCGAAGAAGTCGAGCGCGAGTATCGCAATCGCAACGAGATGGCCAAACTGGAGTACGTTCATGTACCCAAAGAGCCGATCGACGCAAGCAATGAAGTTGCCGACGAAGAGATCGCCGCTTTCTTCGAGGAGAACAAGGAACAGTATCGGCTGCCCCTGCAACGCAAGATCCGGTACCTATCGATCACCTCTCAACCCTTCCAGTCTGAGGTTACGGTTAGCGAACGCGAAATAGAACGCGACTACAATCGGAATCTTCATCTGTACGAAACGCCCCTACAGGTGAGGGCCGGTCACATTCTCTTCAAGACCGCTGACAAGGACGAAAAGAACGAAGAGGAAGTGCAGCGACAAGCAGAGGAAGTGCAGCGACAAGCAGAGGAAGTGCTAGCTCAGGTGAAGTCGGGTGGTGATTTCGCTGCTTTGGCAAAGAAGCACTCCGAGGATACATCGGCGGAGCAAGGTGGGGACCTCGGCTTCTTCGGTCGAGGAGAGATGGTGCCCGAGTTCGAACAGGCGGCCTTTTCCCTGAAGGTCGGAGATACATCCGGGCTCGTAAAGAGCGCTTACGGCTTCCACATCATCAAGGTTACCGAACGTCAAGACCCATTCGCCCGGGAGCTCGACGACGTGCGCGACGAGATACGGAGTCGGCTGACTCAGGAAAAAGCCGTCAAACTGATGGAAGACGCGGTGACCCAGGCGGGCGGATACCTGCGTAGCACAGAGAACTTGGAGGGATTGGCGCAGCAGTATGATCTCTTGACCACGCAAGAGACCGACTTCTTCGGACGCCGGGACCCCGTCCCGCGGCTCGGTGGCTCTCAAGAGCTCAGAAGCTTGGCCTTCGAGCTCCCGATCGGCGAGGTGTCACCGCCGCTCCGCCAGGGGCGAGATTACCTCTTCTTCGAAGTGCTGAAAGAAAGAGAATCCTTTATTCCCGTCCTCGAAGACGTGCGGGAGCAGGTGAAGAAAGGCTTGTTGGACGAGGCGGCCGGGGCCGCCGCACGCTCGAAGGCCGAGGAGATTCGCCTCAAGTTGAGCGACGCCCGAACCGCGGCCGACGCCGCCAAGGCAGCCGGCACTGAGCTCAAGACCGCGGATAGCTTCTATCGGGGAACGCAGCTGCCCGAGGCCGGTCGCTCGCCTGCGGTGCAAGATGCCGCATTCGCTGGTGAGACCGGCGTCTTTTCTGCACCACTTCCCTCGCCCAACGGTTTCGTCGTCCTTCGTGTGGTCGAGCGAACCGGATATGATCCCGAGAAGTTCGCTTCCGAAAAAGACACGTTCACCGAACAAGTGCTCGCCCAAAAGCGGCAACAGTTTTGGGCCGCCTATCTGCAGGCTCTCCAGCAACGTTCCTCCGTCCACGTAGATCGGGACACCCTCCGGGGCCTGACAGGATGATGGGATGATAGGCCGGAGCTCCCCATGAAGCTCGATCTACGCGAGAAAAAAGGTGTGGTAATCCTCGAGATCGCGGGGCAGGTTACGTCGGGAGGCGACGATGCGATGCTTCAGGAAGCTATCGACACGCTGGTGGGATCCGGGAGGACGAAGATCCTGGTCAACCTATCCAAAGTCGATTGCATGGACAGTGCAGGAGTGGGCGAGCTGATAGCCAGCCATCGCATGGTGGAACGGTTCGGCGGCAAGCTCAAGATCTTGAGCGCCTCCCCCAAAGTGCGAAGCTCACTCTCCACTGCGAAACTCCTCCCGATCTTCGAAGTATTTAAGAACGAGGCGGAGGCAGTCGAGAGCTTCGGCAGCAGCAAGTCCTGACCTCACTCGTGTCTTAGAGCCTCGACCGGATTCTTATTCGCCGCCTGCCACGCCGGGTAGATCCCAAAGCTCACTCCTGCTGTTCCCGCCAAGACCAAAGCGGTGAGCAATGCGGCGCTGCTGTTGGCGGTTGGCCAGCCTGCGAAACGGGATATCGCAAACGAGGCCAAGACGCCAAGAAGGACCCCCGCTACGCCTCCCGCTCCCGTCAAGAGCACCGCTTCCGCCAAGAACTGCTCGACGATGTCGACGCGGCTGGCTCCCAGCGACCGTCGCACTCCTATCTCCCGCGTTCGTTCGCTGACATTGGCCAGCATGATGTTCATGATGCCTATTCCTCCGACAAGGAGCGAGATGGCTGCCACCGTCCCGACCACGACGTTAAACTGAAACCGCGCCCGCTCGTATCCGGCGAGCAGATCCTTTGGCACAACCACCTCGAAGTCACTCGCCCCCCGATGGCGTCTTCGCAAGACGGAATCGATCAACCGGGCCGAGCCGCTCACTTCGTCGGAATCGACAATCGTGATCGCGATCTCGTCCACGCCCCCCCGCGCCATGGGTAAAGAGGTCAGTGGCGTAAATGCGGACCGATTGAGGTCTCGCCCTCCTATTCGAGCGCCTCGTTTCGTTCTTTCGCGTGCCTCGAGTATTCCGACCACCGGGTACCACTCCTCCCCTACCCGCACTCTTTTCCCCAAAGCATTCTGATACGGAAACAAACCCTTGGCCAGATCGTGCCCCAGCACAATGACGCGCTTAACGTCTAGCAGATCGGTGTCGGAAAGGAATCGTCCGCTCGCAAGCACCATCTCCTCGGTACGCGCAAACGAAGGAGTCGTCGCAACCAACAGTGCCTCGGCTCTGCGATCGGAGGCGACGAGCTGAACCGAGCGTTGCCGCAACGGTGCTAGGCTCGCCACCGTCGGACAAACCTCCGAGATCGCTTCCGCATCCCGGAGCGTGAGTCCGGGCGATTGAAGAGCAGCCGCTTCACTTTCTGCTTCTTCGGAGAGCCCCCCCGCTCGGACCGAGATTCTCGTCAAGCCTAATCGTCCGATCTCGGCGAGGATTGCGCGACGCGCTCCTTCCCCAACGGACATCATCGCCACTACGGCGGTGACGCCGAAGACGATCCCGATTGCCGACAAAGTAGAGCGCAGTTTGTGCAGGGCGAGTCCCTGCCATGCCAGTGGGCCGAGCACACGTGGACTCATGATGCAACGGAACCCGGCGTTCGGGTTCCCACCACACTTCCGTCCTTCAGCTCTATGATGCGCTCCGCCCGAAGGGCAACCGCATCGTCATGCGTGATCAGGACGATCGTCCGCCCCTGGTCACAGAGCTCGAGAAAAAGGTCGAGAACGTGCCCGCCGGTTCGGGAATCGAGGTTTCCCGTCGGCTCGTCGGCCAAGAGTATATCGGGCTCGTTGACCAGCGCTCGAGCTAGTGCGACCCGTTGGGCCTCACCACCTGACAGCTCCGCCGGGCGGTGCGAAGCTCGCTCGAGAAGCTCGAGCCTTTCAAGGACCGCCAAGACCCTCGGCCGCCACTCGCGCGGTGGTCGATCGCTATAAAGAAGAGCCGTCTCGATGTTCTCCACGACGTTCATCTGCGGGATCAGGTTGAACGACTGAAAGAGAAACCCGATGCGGCGATTACGAATGCGACTGGCGGCCCGATCATCGAGGCGGGCCACATCCTCGCCGTCGAGCAAGATTCGCCCCGAGGTCGGGGTGTCTAGACACCCTAAGAGGTTGAGAAGCGTCGACTTCCCGGACCCGGACGGCCCCATGATGGCCAGGAAACTCCCGCGATCGACGTCGAGGCTGACGCCGGACAACGCGACGAGGTCGTCTCGCAGCCTAGGGTAGACTTTGCCAACGTCGATAGCCTCAAGCAAACGTGAAGCGCCCATCGGCGACGGGAATTGACCTAGGATCCCGTGGGAGACACGATCTCCCCGAAGCCGGTCCCTTCACCGGCGAGTGGTCCATTATCTTCCGTCGGATCGCTGAGAAGCACTCTTTCTCCCGGCTCGAGGCCCGCTTCGATCACAATGTGATTCTCATTGCTCGGGCCGGTCAAGACTTCCTGCACCTGTAACTGTCCTTTGCGAAGCACGTAGCAGTAGCGGCGGCCGCCGTTTTCGAACACCGACTCTAAGGGAACGTAGCGGGCGTTGTCGATTTGTTCGACGAGTAGCTCGACGCGTGCACTCATGCCGGGGCGAAGACGAGGATCGACCTCCTTAACCAGAATCGTCACCTGGAAGTACTTCCCCGACGGGCCGCCTTGCTCCTCCTGGGCAAGAGCTCCGATGAAGCTTACGTCACCCTCCAGTCTAAGCTCCGGATACGCCTCCACGAAAATGAGTACTCGCTGGTTCTTCTCCACTTTGTGAATGTCGGTCTCACGGATCTGGGTTTCGGCCACCATTTGAGATAGGTCCGGCACGACGACAATGGGTTGATTGGGCCAAACCTGGTCTCCAACCTGCACCTTGCGTTTCTCGCTTCCGAAAAACACTTCCTTGTAGATGACCATCCCGGTGACGGTGGTGCGGACCTCGCTGTTCTTGACGTTCTCCTTCTGGAGCTCCAGCTTGGCCGTGAGCTCCGATACTTTGCTCTCAGCAAGTGTGAGTGCCGCCTCGGTTTGGGATAGACGGTATGACGCCGACTGCTCCAGTTGACGGAGCCCCTCCTTGCGATTGTGGAGCGCGGCGCGTGCTCCTTCGATCTCGGCTGGGCGCGTGTATTCCACATAGGTCTGGTGCCTGAGCTCCAGAAGTCTCAGGTCTTCCATCGCCTTATCTACCGCATGGCGTGCTCTATCCAATTCCAACTTGGTGATGAAACCCTCTTCGAGAAAAGGTTTCAGATCCTCGTAGCTGGAGATCGCTTTTTCCAACTCGCGGCGGGCCTGCGCCAACTTCGTGGCCGACTCCGCTTCGGCCAACTTGCCTTTACCATCGGTCACGCTCGCCAGCTCGAGCTCCGCCAACCGAACTTTGTCATGCGTCTCGGCCAGCTCTTCCTTGTTGCGAAGACGCATGAGCTTCAGGTCTTGTTCCGCCTTGACCAGCTCGGCTCGCGATTGGGCTAACAGAGCATTCGTTCTTCGAACCTCTTCTTCGAACGGGTTCGAGTCGAATCGAATGAGCACATCTCCAGGCTCGACGTTTACGCCCTCGGGGGCGAGGAACAGGATCTTCGCTTGATTGCCGGGAATAGATGAGGAGTAGCTGACCGAGCGAAGGGCCTGAAGAGTCGCGCCCTCGACGATCGTAACCTCGAATAGCCCCTCTTGCACTGCGGCTACCAAGAGTGGTCCGTCGTCGCCGCTTGGCAACATCGTAAGTGCCATGAGCATCGCCAGTGAGCCGCCGGCACCGAACAACGCGCGGCGAGGATTCGCGCGCGCCCACCCGGAGGCCTTCACAAGTGGCTGCGGTAACGTCGCCGGATGCGAAATGCGGATGACCTCCTTCATCCACCTTCCCCATTTGCCAAGGACCGCCGCGCCGTTTCGGGCTGCCTCTCTGGCGCCCGCTAACACTGACGTAGAAGCTAATGACATGAGCTACCCTTTCACGGATGATGTCGAGTCGGAGGCGCGTGACGGCCCGGCGCGAACTCTTTTTGGAGATCCAACGTCCCGGTGACACGTTTCAGCTCGATGAGCGCAACATTGTATTGCGAAATAAAGGACACATAGTTGCTGCGCGCAGAGATCAGATTGTTCTCGGCATCGATGATGTCGAAGTTGCTCGCGAGCCCGCGCTGATAGCGTAAGCTGGCCAGCCGGAGCTGCTTCTCGGCAAACTCAATGTTCCTCTCCTGCAACACGATGCTCTTGCCGACGCGCTCCACGTTTCTGGCCGCCGCGCGCACCTCTCTGGTCACGTTGTACTCCAGCAAGCGCACCGCTCGACGCCTCGCCGCTAGATCGATGTTCGACTGCGCCACGGAGGCCCGCTCCGCAGATTGGTCGATGGGATAGCTGGTGCTCACGAAAACACTGACTCCCCCGTCGTTGAGATTCAGACTCTCCCGGAAGGTCTCTCCTAGGCCCGATTGTTGGTAACGAAGGTTGAGGTCGAGCTGCGGTAATAGATTCTGGCGAGAGACGGAGAGGCTTCGACGTGCGTCGTCGATACGATCCCTTTCCTCCCGGATCTCCAAGCGATGAGTGAGCGCGAGCCTGGTCTCCGCATCGAGGTCCAGGACGACTGGTTGATAGTCCGGCGCTACCATTTCCAGATAAACCTCGCCCTGAGGATTCAGACCGAGGTTGAACTTGAAGGTGTCCAGGGCGAGCTCGAGCGCTTCCTCGCGAATAATCAAACTCTGTTCGGCTTGCGAGAGCTGCAACTCGGCTCGGAAAACGTCTAGCTTCGAAGCGAGTCCGACCTTGAGCCGCGCCTCCGAAGCGCGGAGCAGCTCTCGACTACGCTCCGCCGATTTTTCTGCAACATCGACCAGGCCCTGTTGCCTGACGATGTTGTAATAGCTGGCAACGACCTCTACCGCCAAACGTTGGCGAGCTATCTCGAGGTTTCGCCCCGAGCTCTGCAAACTCCGCTTGGCGTTCGTCAAATCGAACTGGGCTGTTTTCCTGCCAAAACCGCGTAACAGCGGCTGAGCGACCGTGAACGTCAAAAGGGAGCCGGTCACCTCGCCGAATTGGTTGCGTGTGAAGTTGCTCTGGGCGTTCGCGGTCACCGTTGCCCCATAGGGGAGCAATTTGGCGGCTTCGAAACCGAAGACGCTGTCTCGCCCAATCTCCGATCCGAAACCTCCAGCAAGAGAAGGGGTCAGTTTGAAGTCGAAACGGGACTCAGCAAGTCCTTTGCTTATCTGAGATCTGGATACGGTGTCGATTGTTGTCTGGAGGTTTAGGTTGTCCGCGAGGGCCATGTTCACCGCTTCCTCGAGCGACCAGACCCTCGCGTTCGGATCGTTGGGGTACGGTTGTTGCCCCGCCAGTGAGAGCTTCTCACAGACGAGCACCAGCGCCAGAAGAACGACGATGGCTCGTGGTAGCATGAAAACCTCCTCGGCCCCTCTCTACGGTGACAATCTCGTAGGGGGGATTTTACCGTTTTTCAGGCCCCCCAGATCAACCGCACGACCGAGCCCTCCCGCCTTCGTTCGCTGCGGCGCGTTTCCTCCCAGCGAACTTCGGCGTGGCCTCGCCGAAGCCGTGGATGGCAAAGAGCCTGCCACGGCGTAGGCCGGCAGCCCGAGGAGCGAAGGCGGGAGCGAGCGGTAACGGGGCCGGAGGCCCGTCGGCCTCGAGGAATGCGGAGGTGGAGCGCGGTACGTAAGGGAGTGCGGCTGGATTTATGCGCGAGTACAACCTTGAGCCGATCGCAGTCGACGGAGCATCAGGCGTTGTGGGTGGGGGGCCCGCGCGCAATGAGTAAAGAACCTACTTCGTCTTCGCGACCGGGATATAGCGGATGATTCCCTTTTCGATGAAATCGGATACGGAGCTGCCCTGCTTGGGCGAGGTGGCATTGATGACGAGGTTGGAGCTTCGCTCCCGATCATCGTCGAAAACTGGATACTCGCACGGAGCCTCGGGAACCAGCGACATCTTGTAGGTGCGGGTTCGCTTGGACTGGAAGCTATCGTCGATCGCCCAGATGTAGTACTCGACGCCCTTCACGTTCTTCTTGGCAACCGGAAGGGTCGCACAGTATTGGATGCCGTCGAACACCATTTCGCTCCAATAGAAGAACTCTCTTCCCTCGGCTCGGAAATACGCACGGACTCTCTTTACTTCACCGTCATCCTGGCCGCCCGGCGCAGTATATTCGGTTTTGCTTGGGACGATGCTCCGAGTCGGGGCGATGGCGGTCTTCTGCTGGAGCTCCTTCCGGATCTCGTACTTGCCCAGTTTGCCGATGGGTGTTTGAGACATGTGTGTCCTTGGCTATACTCAGACCTTTACTTATTTTAGCAAACAAATTCGAGGTTGTTGACCCCCATGCAGGGCCGAAACGGCCGCCTCGCCGGTCCCTTTAGCCTTGTAACTGCGGCATTTTCCCCATCGCGGTGATCACCGCCCCGAGGCCTAGCCCAAGAGGTTGACTGCCGGCCATACATCCATTAGATTATCGCCGCCCTGGTGGTCCGCCGGAGCCAAGATTCCAACCGGCGGCTGGACGAAGCAGGATCGGAGCCAAACTTGCGTACGGTCGTTCCACGAGTAGAACCAGTTGACACACCACACGGAGGAGAATAATGGCCACCACCCAAGTCAAGGAAGACCTGAATCCGTTCCACATCGCCTCGCAACAATTCAACTGCGCGGCCGATATCCTGGATCTGAACCCGGGGATTCGCGAGGTGCTGCGAATCCCGAAGAGGCAGCTCATAGTTTCCATTCCCACGAGGATGGACGATGGTCAAGTTAAAGTATTTGAAGGCTATCGTGTGCAACACAACATCGCGCGAGGCCCGGCCAAAGGTGGCATCCGATACCATCCCGACGTCACTTTGGACGAGGTGAAGGCCCTCGCGGCTTGGATGACGTGGAAGACCGCCACCGTGAACGTCCCGTACGGCGGTGGAAAGGGCGGAGTGATCTGCAACCCGAAGACAATGTCCCAGAGAGAGCTCGAGAATATGACGCGGCGTTACGCCGCTGAGCTTTCGATCATTATCGGGCCCGATCGAGACATCCCCGCTCCCGACGTTTACACCAACGCTCAGACGATGGCCTGGATCATGGACACCTATAGTACGACCCAAGGACACTCGTGTCTTGCCGTCGTCACCGGCAAGCCGATCGAGCTAGGCGGGTCGCGCGGTCGGCAGGAGGCGACTGCCCGGGGTTGTCTCTTCACCATCAGGGAATCGTGCAAGACAAAAGGGATCAACCTTTCCGGCGCCACCGCGGTAGTACAAGGCTACGGGAACGCCGGGTACATCAGCGCAAACTTGCTAGCTGAGGACGGTGCGAAGATCATTGCGGTATCCGATTCCCGCGCCGGCATATTGAACACCAAGGGGCTCGATCCAAAGAAGGTTCTCGCTCACAAGCGAGAGACCGGTTCGGTCGCGGGGTTCGCGGGCGCCGACCAGATCACGAACGAAGAGCTCCTCCAACTGGAGTGTGACATTCTGGTCCCGGCCGCCCTCGAGAACCAAATCACGCTGGAGAACGCCGCTTCGGTCAAAGCCAAGATCGTTGCGGAAGCGGCGAACGGGCCAACCACGCCGGGCGCCGACGACATTCTCCACGACAAAGGTGTCTTCATCGTCCCCGACATCTTGGCGAACGCTGGCGGCGTGACGGTTTCTTACTTCGAGTGGGTTCAAGATTTGCAGGGTTTTTTCTGGGATGAGGACGAAGTGAATCGGCAGCTAGAAAAGATCATGATCCGCGCGTTTCATGAAGTAAGTCAATCGGCGGACAAGCACAAGGTCAACAATCGTATTGGTGCGTACGTTTTGGCCGTCGGCCGCGTTGCCGAAGCCACGAAGGTCCGGGGCTTGTTCCCGTAGGGTTGGGACCCTTCCACAGGAACTCATCGGTTCCGAAATAGTAGCTCGTGACCCGCCTCCTTCCAATAATCCTCGTTCTTCTGGGAGGCTGGTTGGGCGCTCTTCTACCGCTCGCCGACGGCGGCTTTCTAGACCTCGCCCAGGGACGTCAGATCAGCGATACCGGTCGACCCGCACCTCCCGACACGGTCCTCTCGCCGGGGATTGCCGAGAAGACGGGCGGTGGGTTGGGCAGTTGGCTTCTCTTTCAGATCCATCGTCTCGGCGGTGAGCTCGGTCTGCGCGTCCTAGCGGCCGCTTGTATGGGTGGTGGTGCTTTACTGTTGTTCCTCGTTCGACCAAGCGGTGTTGGTTTCGTAACCGCGTGCGGCGCAGTTTCGCTAGCCGCCACCGCACTCGATCTATCCACCTTCCTCTTTTCTTGGCCGCTCCTGTCGGCAGTCGTCCTTTGTTTGACCACGCTCCGGGAGAAGAACAAGTGGTTGTTATTGCTGCGTCTCGTGCCTCTGAGCGCCTGGCCCTTCCTTAACCGAGATGCGTTGCTGGGATTGGCCTTCGCGGGAGTCAAGCCCATTCTTAGTTGAAACTCTCCACGGCTCACGATTACGCGACTTTCTTCTTCGATACGGTTGATGTCTTCGCCTCGATCTTCAGTTCGCGCTTGAGAGCTTCGCGAAGCTTGGGAAGATGACGGTAACCTCGAGAACCTCCAGTAGAGTCTGATGCTATTTTTACGCGAACGACCTCCCTTTGACTTCGAGATTCGCTTTCCCTAGAATACCCCCGAGGCCCGAGCCCGATCAACAAGAGAGAGAAAACCGTTTTGAGCAACCGGCGGTCCTTCCGCGTCGACGAATTGGCGAAGCAGGTTGGAGGGAACCTGGTGGGGGACGGTAGCGTCGAAATCACCGGAGTGGCCTCGCTTGCGGACGCGGGACCGACCGACGTCAGCTTTTTTGCCAGCGCTAAGTACTCCCATGCGTTAGCACGTACGCGCGCCGGAGCCATCCTTTCGGTCGACGCCGTGCCAAGGCTTGCCATCCCACAAATCTTAGTGCCCGATCCGTTTCTGAGCATCAATCGACTCGTCGATCTTTTCAATCCTCCGGATCAATCGCAACCGCCCCCCGGAATAGACCCACAGGCCAAGATCTCAGACTCGGCGGAGATCGCGGAGGGAGTTTCGATCGGGCCCTTTGTCTGTATCGAAAACGAGGCATCGATCGGTGCGCGGACGGTGCTTCACCCCGGCGTATACGTGGGTCAGGGAGTTCGATTGGGAGAAAATGTTACGGTCTGGCCGAACGTCGTAATCCGCGAAGGCACGTCCATCGGTTCTCGGGTAACCGTCCATCCGGGCGCCGTGATCGGAGTCGACGGTTTCGGCTTCGCTAGACGAAACGGGCACTTCATCAAGATCCGTCACGTGGGCAAAGTGGTCATCGAGGACGACGTCGAGATTGGCGCCAATGCAACGATCGACCGCGCCACGTTTGGTCGAACGTTGATACGACGCGGTGTGCGGCTCGACAATCAAGTTCACATCGGCCACAACGTCGAGATAGGTGAGGACACGGTCATGGCCGCCCAGTGTGGTATATCCGGCAGCACTGTCATCGGAAAGCGAGTCATGATGGGTGGACAAGTCGGCCTGGCCGATCACTTGAAGGTGGGCGACGATGCGATCTTCATCGGCCAGTCGGGCGTGATCGGCGACATCCTACCCGGTGTTCAGGTCTCTGGATATCCCGCCCGCTCCCATCGCGAAGTCCTGCGCGCGCAGGCAGAGATGCGAGCCCTCCCTCGCTTGAGGGCGAAACTCCGTGAGCTCGAGGAGAAAATCCAGCGGCTTTTGAGCTGAGCGGGACCCGTCGATATTTTTGGGTTCATCCGGGTTGTTGCTCAGCGACTTCCGAAATTCCCGGATGAACCTATTTTTTGACACTCGAACCACGTTTGGATACGATGGGCGCTCTTCAGGAGCCGCATTTGATCCCCGTTGAAAAGGCACTCGAAATCGTTCTCGACAACGCTCGCGCCCTTCCAACGGAAAACGTCGACTTTCAAGATGCGCCGGGGCGCGTGCTTGCCGAAGTTGTTGTTTCCGATCTCGATCTGCCTCCCTTTCCTCGCTCGGCGGTAGACGGTTTTGCACTGCGTTCTGCGGACGTGAAGTCACCACCATCACAGCTTCGCGTCGTCGGTATTGTCCCCGCTGGAGTTTCGCCCGCATTCCATGTGAACGGTGGCGAAGCTGCTCAAGTGATGACCGGCGCTCCCGTACCCGAAGGAGCAGACGCAGTACAGATGGTGGAGAAAACTCGCCTCCAGGGAGAGCGCGTCGAGATTCTTGAGGCCGTAGGCTCCGGAAAACACATCGCGCCTCGCGGCGATGAAGTCAAAGAGGGCGACATCGTTCTTGGGAAGGGCACCCGCTTAGACGCGGCCTCGGTGGCAGTCGCGGCAACCGTCGGTAAGGTCAAGCTAACTGTAGGTCGTCGCGCTCGCCTCGCCGTCATCGCGACCGGTGACGAGCTCGTCGATCCCGCCTCCAAACCCGAGCGGGGAAAGATTCGAAACAGCAACGCTTTTTCTCTAGTCGCCCAGGCACGCTCAGCCGGAGCCGAGGTTCGCAACCTGGATGTAGCGAAAGACACGGAAGAATCGCTGCGGCGGTTGATCCGAGAAGGACTGGCGGGAGATGTGCTTCTGCTGTCCGGCGGTGTCTCAATGGGTCGCTTCGATCTGGTGGAAGGCGTGCTCGGCGAGCTTGGCGTGCGCACGCTTTTCGATCGTGTGGCTCTTAAACCGGGAAAACCGCTCGTTTTCGGGATTTCGCCCGGCGGTGCCCTTGTCTTCGGTCTGCCCGGTAACCCCGTATCAACCATGGTGACGTTTGAGCTCTTTGTTCGTCCCGCGCTCGCCAAGATGGAGGGCTGCGACGAGCCACGCCGCCCTCTTCTGTCCGCCACCCTCCGAGATTCTCTATCGAGTAAGGGAGCCCGACGTGCGTTCCTACCTGGGTGGATCGAACCCGAGGGCTCCGGCATAGCGGCCCATCCGATCTCGACGCGCGGGTCCGCCGATATCGTCGCCTTCTCGAAAGCGAACGCGCTGCTGATCGTACCCGAGGACGAGGAACGGCTCGCCGCGGGACAGACAGTCCTGGTGTATCCTTTGGACCGATTTCTTTACGTATAGGACCGATGGCACGGCGCACAAGCAAACTAACCCATGTTTCCCCGACCGGCGGTGTCCGCATGGTGGACGTAGGAGACAAAGCCGTTTCCCGGCGCGAGGCGGTGGCAGCGGGCACGGTCCGTGTATCTCCCGAGGCAATGGACAAAGTGAGAAAAGGGCAAATCGCCAAAGGCAACGTCCAGGAGACCGCCCGCTTGGCCGGCATCATAGCGGCGAAGAAAACTTCTGAGTTGATTCCGCTTTGTCATGCGCTGCCCCTGGAGCACGTAGAGATCGAGATTCGAGATATCGGGAGCGGCTTCGAGATCGAGGCCTCCGTGCGCACGAACGCGAAGACAGGAGTCGAGATGGAAGCACTCACTGCGGTTTCTGTTGCCGCACTAACGCTTTACGACATGGTGAAGGCCGTCGATCGGGCGGTCGTCATCGACGACGTTCGCCTTCTCAGAAAGTCGGGTGGACGAAGCGGACTCTACGTACGGCAGGACGCAGAGTGAGACGACAGATGAGCCCCGCCCCAAGACCACTCCGGAACCCCGTCGGCCGAGGGCCCCGGCCACCACGTCCTCCCGGCGGATCGAGAAAGCTTCCGCCACCTCGCAAACCCGGCGCGCCGAAGCGCCCTGCCGCGCCGCTTCCATCACGAAAGCTACCACGTAAGAAGCCCCCCACTCGCCCCAAGCCGCCCCGGGGACCTATGCCGCTATGGCTGAAGATCGGGTTCTTGATCCTCGTCCTGGTTGTCTTCGGCAGTGGTGGCTACGTGTATTACCGCGGCCAAGCATCACTACCTCAGATCGACGGCTCGCTGAAGCTGAGCGGTCTCTCTGCTCCCGTGGAAGTGCTTCGCGATCCTTCCGGCGTCCCCCACATATTCGGGACGAGTGTCGAAGATATCGCTCGCGCTACCGGTTTCGTTCATGCGCAAGACCGTCTGTTCCAGATGGAGCTCTCGCGCCGCATGGGCACGGGAACGATGGCCGAAGCTCTGGGAGAGCCCGCTCTGCGGCTCGACCGCAGAGTTCGTCGCATCGGCCTGGGTTTGGCCGCACGCACGGAGCTGGACCGAACCGATCCGGAGGCCCGCGGCGTCCTGGATGCGTACGCGCACGGGGTGAACGCTTACTTGACCGCGCAGAAGGACAACCTCCCGCCCGAGTTCCAGATCCTCGGCATCGAGCCGCGCCCCTGGGAGGCGGCCGACAGTCTGGCGATCGTCAAATGGATGTCGCTTCTACTCTCCGAGAACGGATCGGTCGAGCTCTTGCGTGCACAACTAACAGAAACTTTGGGGATCGAAGCCGCTTACCTCCTAACTGGACTCGCGTCACCGCCCACGGATCGCGCGAGCGACACGGAAGCGGGCGGGGGTTTGGGAAAGCTCGCCTCTCTGTCTACTCCCGCCGCTCATCGCTTCCTGCAGCCGGGCGCCAGCAATGCCTGGGTCATCTCAGGGAGTCGATCGACGACCGGCGCACCCCTCCTCGCATCCGATCCGCACTTGGGACTCGGTATTCCCTCGGTGTGGTATGAAATCCATCTCTCTGGTGCTGGCCTCGACGTCGCAGGAGCGAGTCTCCCCGGTCTCCCCATGGTGCTCGTCGGACACAACGATCGAATCGCCTGGGGAATCACCGCGCTCTATGCGGATGTCCAAGACCATTACATCGAGAGGATCAACCCCTCCAACCCGGGGCAATACGCGGCGGGTGATGTCTGGGAAAGCTTTCAGAGTTTTCAGGAAACAATCCCCGTGGCCGGAGGAGCTCCGGTCGCGTTGCAGGTCCAGCACAGTCGACACGGTGTGGTCGTTTCCGACCAACCGCGGAACGGCCGAGTGCTCACCCCAGCGGGAATCATGCTCGACTCCGGTCCCTGGTAATGGGCGGCGACCAGAGTGTCGAGATCATGGCGATCGAACGCGGATGCGATTTGAAGAATCGCATCCAGCACGCTCCGCGCCTTGTCGTCTAGCTCGGTCAACCTCTTCACCGTTCGGATCGTCGAATCTAAAGAACTGATTCTAAATGGCATCAAAGACTATGGCAAGCTTGCGACGGCATTTTGAGGGTTGTTATAATTCCGCTCCGGACCAATGGCAGGAGATCCATGACGAGCTCTTGACGTTCAATCTCAGTACGTCAAGCCCCGAGAACGTGGGCGCAGAAGCGCAATTTATTGACCAGAGACTGTCTCGTCGTGCTCTACGGGAGAGGCCATGCTTCCTGATTGTCCAGAATGTGAGTTCGAGATCGAAATCGATGATCTGGATGTAGACAAAGGCGAAGTGATCAGCTGCCCCGAGTGCGGCGTGGATCTCCGAGTGTTGAGTGTCGGCCCGATTGAACTAGAGCTGGCACCGATCGAAGGTGGGGAATGGGGGGATATTTGAGGGCACACAACACCACGAGTAAAGCAGCGGGACCTTCGGAGGCTTTCGTGAAGCGTGCGGAGGAGAAACGCGCGAAGCTGGAGTCGATCCTAAAGGAGATGGGCTCTGTCATGGTGGCCTTCAGCGGCGGAGTGGATAGCGCCTACTTGGCCTATGCCGCCCACCGTTCACTCGGCGAAGCTACCCTCGCCATCACTGGCGAAAGCCCGAGCTACCCCGACTATCAGAGGCAAATGGCGAAGCGAATAGCTTCGCAATTCGGTATTCGCCACCTCTTTGTCCAAACGCGCGAGGTCGAGATCGAGGCCTATCGTGCAAACAACAGCGACCGATGCTTTCACTGCAGAAACGAGCTGTACACCCAACTCACGAGCTTGGCCGATGAGCGAGGCTTCGAATTCGTCGTTGACGGCTCGAACGCGGACGATATAAAGGACTTCCGCCCTGGACGACAGGCGGCAAAGGCCTTGGGCGTGAGGAGCCCGCTCGAGGAAGCGGGTTTGACGAAGTCGGAGATCCGCTACCTGTCTCGACAAGTCTCTCTTCCAACCGCAGACGAGCCAGCTTCGGCGTGCCTGTCCTCGCGCATCCCATATCAGAGTCCTGTGACGCCCGAAAAGCTCAGGACGGTGGAAGACGGTGAGAGCGCGTTGCGGGAGCTCGGATTTCGTCACTTTAGAGTACGCCACCACGACCAACTCGTGCGGCTCGAGTTCGCACCCGAGGAAATCGCCCGCGCTTTGTCGGCAGACATGGTTCCAAAGTTGCTGACGACGTTCAAAGAGCTCGGCTTCACTTTCGTGACCGTCGATCTCCAAGGTTACCGTACCGGAAGCCTGAACGAGGCGCTGCCTTCCTCGCCCCGGCTCCCGGTGGTATGATCCCTCCTTCCGAAACGATAAACCGGTTCTCCGTTTGAGGCGAAGGACATCATGGCCATCGAGATCCGCATCGAGAGTTCCTGGCAGACCGATGATGGCGAAGGCCATAGCATCGAGGTGTCGACCTCCGAACGCAGCCACCCGGGCGAGGACCCGAGCGAGGATTCCCGGTGGTTCGCGGGTGGAGACCTCGGCGAGCTCAAGCGCTATCTGACCGAATTGGTGGATCGCAAAGCGGAGTGTTTCCTGGGACGCGATCGTAGGGAATGTCCTGGTTGTTCCCGCGTGGTCATAACCGATAGTCCCGACCCGAGGTTCCTTTGCGTGGACTGCGCCCCTTCACGCTCTTCATCATGACCCGAGTCGTTCGGTTCCTTCTCGTACCTTGGTTCGTCTGCCTCGCCGCCGTTTGTCTCGCCATCTGGAGCCTTCCGGACGTTTACGGATCGTCCCCACCCGACAAGAGAACCGAAGAACTCCTAGCGCCAGGACTCCGACACACGCGGCTCCTTCGTGGTAGCACATCTTCATCCGTTCGGTACCGGATCCTGGTCGGCTCGTTCGACTCTCAGGCCCGAGCCGATGCGATGCTTGCCCGCCTGAAAAACGCTGGGGTGGCGGCCGCGCCTCACTACCGTGGCCTTCGTTATCGCATCTGCGTGGAGGCCTTTCCCGATCGAAAAACCGCGGAGACCCAACGAGAGACGCTGAGCGCAACGGGCTTCGCCGCGGAGATGACCATCGAGGAATACCGTCAGGACGTGACGAACGCCGACGGTCCTTGGGAGATTCACATCCTCGAGGCCGATCCAAATCAAACTCGGGTGCAAGTTGCCCACGCCTACGACGCGGCCATCGGGCTCGAGACAACGAGTGGTCTTGCCCGCCGACGCGGCGCCATCGCCGCCATCAACGGTGGTCACTACCTGCGGACTGGAATCCTCCAAGGTGACGCTCTCGCTGTGCTTCAGGTGGAAGGTGCACTCCTCTCCGAGCCGGATCGGGGGCGCGCGGCTTTGGGCATTTTGGCTAGCGAAGGGAGGACTCACTTTCTGTTCGGGAGACTTCGTTTTCGGGGAGAGCTGGTCTTCGAAAACGGCACGCGCCAGAAACTGGACGGTCTCAATCGCCGCCGAGGGCGCAAGAAAATCATCCTCTACACGCCGGAGTTCCATCGAACAACTCTTACCCCACCGGGTGGCGCGGAAATCGTGGTGCACGAAAACCGCATCGTAGAGATCAGGTCGGAGAGTGGAAGCTCCGTCATACCACGAACGGGATTGGTCATTTCCCTTTCGAATTCGCGAGCCGTGGAGTTGCTCCACCGATTCCAAGTCGGTCACAACCTCACTCTCGACCTTTCTCTCCTGCCATCCCGACCCGAGCAGCGAAGAAGCTGGAATGAGGCGACGTCGATAATCGGCGGAGGGCCTCTGCTTCTTTCCGAAGCGAAGCGGGTCGAAGACCCAGAGACCGAATCTATATCCCAAGTCTTCTACGACTCTCGTCACCCGCGGACTGGTGTTGGAGTACGAGACGACGGAACGCTGCTGTTCGTCACCGTCGACGGCCGCCAATCCCAAACGAGCGTCGGGATGACGCTCTCCGAGTTCACCGATCTGTTCATCGAGCTCGGTGCGGTTTCTGCAATAACCCTAGATGGCGGCGGGTCCACGGCGATGGTAGTGCGCGACCGGCTGGTGAACTCACCGTCCGATCCAACCGGCGAGCGACAAAATGCGGACTCGATCCTCCTTTTTCCTCGTAACTCCAAACCCCAGTCCTAAATCGCAAGCGGAGCTCTAATTGAAAGTCCTCTTCCTAGGAACGGGAAATGCCTTCGGGAGTGGCGGCCGAAATCCGATCTCCATCCTCGTTCAGTCCGAAGAGATGGGTATGCTCCTCGACTGTGGCCCTTCCGCCCTTCGAATGATGAAGCTTTTGGATGAGTCGCCGGCGTCAATCGATTTGGTATTCATCAGCCATCATCACGGGGATCACTTCTCGGGGGTACCGTTCCTCTTGCTCGAGTTCCAGTACCAGCAGGCCCGTGACCGCGAGCTTACGATCGTGGGGCCCGATGGCACCGAGAAAAAGATCGCGCAAGCCGTTTCCCTTCTCTTTCCAGGACTCGAGGCGAAGCCACGAAATTACGATTTGATCTTTCGCGAGATGAGGGCAGGAGAAATCGATCGGTGGGGCAACCTGGCCGCGACGGCGTTTCCGGTACGCCATTTCCCACAAGGTATAGCGTTCGGCTACCGACTGAGCTTGAACGGACGCACCGTGGTCTACTCCGGCGATACCGAGTGGACGGATGAGCTTGCCCATCAAACACAGGGGGCAGACCTTTTCATTTGCGAGTGCTCGTCCTATGAGGAAAAGATCGAATTTCACATGTCCTATAAAGAGCTAGAAGAACACCGCAGTGAGATCGGTGCGAAGCGGACGCTCTTGTTACATGCGGGGGAGGACGTTCTCAGCCGGCGCTCCCAGCTTCGCTTCGAATTGGCAGACGACGGCCAGGAGGTGAATTTGTGACGGTGTCCATGATTACGCCCGCGCGCGACCTCGCTCCGATTCTTGAGAGATCCCTGTCTCCCCGCGGGGGGTCGCCTTCGACGAACGCACGAACCCACTAGTCATTACGGACGCTGCGCAGTAAGGGAAGCGATACCGTCGATAGAGACTCGGCGGGGCGGCTAATCTTCCTTTTCGTTCGAGTCTTTGGGTAGAGTCTCTTCGCTATCTCCCTTGATGGATTTCTTGAAGTTCTTGATCCCCTCTCCCAAACCAGCGCCGAGTTGGGGAAGCTTGTTCGCACCGAAGATCAGAAAGACGATAAAGAGGATGATTAGGAGCTCGGGTATGCCGAGCGGTCCAAACACCAGTGGTAAGAGCATCTTAGCCTCCGCTAAGTTGTCACAGGCCTACTTGGGTGCTTCTTTGGAACGCCCAGGGGAACACCCAGGTGATCCTATCACGAGCGCCCACGGACGTAAATCAACGGCAAGCTCAGCACCGTCACCACCATCTTGACGGTGAAGTTGCCGATGACGAGCGGCAGTAGTGGAGCACGACCGTAGAAGGCGAGCGTGATGAAAAGGACGCTGTCCAAGAACGTCCCGACGGCATTGCTGCCTAGAACCCAGAGCCAGCGGTGGCCAAGGATTCTCCTCTTGAGCCATGCGTAGACCTCGGCATCGACCAGTGATGCCAGCAGGAACGTGGTGAGGCTAGCGGCCACGATGCGTGGGGTCGGCCCAAGCACCTGCCGATAAATCTCCTGGTCTTTGTAGAAGGACGGGTAAGGAAGTTGTACGGTAAGATGCACGTAGGCGGCGAGAAGCAAGTTGGCAGCGACGGCCGCGAGCACCAATTTCTGTGCCCCCCTCTTACCCTGCTTCTCGTGGAACAGATCGAGCAAAGTGAAGGTGAGAGCATAGATGAACGTTCCTCCGTCTACGGTGAGTCCCCACAAATGCACCGTCTTGGCCTCTGTCACGTTGGCGGCCAGCTCTGCGCCAATGTAGAGGCCCATCAGAATGATGTCGCCGAGCGAAAGGTGCACCACGACTGAATTCTTGCTCGTCACACGTCTCCCCGATAAGGTGACCCTGTCGTAACATATCACCTGAAGTGAAACGTGTCTTTGTCGGACGAGATTCTTGCGCACCCAGGTACTCAACGAACCGTGGACCGAGCGGCCCGACTCCTGCCACTACTCGATGCCTGGTTGAATTCCGACGGCCCCCAAACATAGGATAGGGCCCCCATGGGGCCCATGAAAAATGGAGGGAGCATCCTCATCGAGGGCAGCACCAAGATTGCGCGGCCCATCGGTGAGGTCTTTCGCTTCTACGACGCTCCGGAGAACCTTCGGCTCGTCACGCCAAGTACGTTGGGCGTCGAGCTAGAACGACTTCCGAAAGATCTTCGACCCGGGGCGATCTTCGGGTATCGCCTTCGCGGCTGGCCACTGGAGCTGCGCTGGGAGGCACTGGTGTCGGAATACCAACCACCCGAGCGCTTCGTGAACGTTCAGAGCCGCGGTCAATTTCTGCAATGGAGCCATGAGCATCAATTCGCGCCGGAAGGAACGTCGACTCGCGTTCGAGAGCTCTTGAAGTATCGGATGCCTCACGGACTTGTCAGTTCGGTCGCCCACAGGCTCTATGTACGAGAGAAGCTCGAAGAGCTCGTCCACGCTGGATTGGAAAACGTGAGGGCGGCACTGGAACGAGGGGAGGCCGACCGGCCATGAGTCGAGTCGAGCGTACAACCCTAATCAATAGTCCGACCGAGCTAGTCTTCCAATTCCACGACGATCCACGCAACCTGCTCAAGATCCTCCCTCCCTATCTTCGCATCGACATCGTCGAGGTGCCGAAGAGCCTGAAGCAAGGTGCCGTTTTGAAGTACGCGATGTTCGTCGGTCCCTTGCGGTTTGACTGGACCGGTGAGATCGTCGAGTACGAATCCCCTTCGCAGTTCGTGGACGTTCAGACAGAGGGGCCTTTTCGTAATTACCGTCACGCTCACGTGTTCGTCCCGGAGGGGTCCGGGACGCGCATTACCGACATCATCGAGTACGAGCTGCCCCTCGGGCCACTAGCGGAGTTGGCAAACCGCATCCACTTCCAAAGCCGTCTGGAGGAAGTGCTCGAGCACGGGCAGGAAATGACCCGCACCCTGTTGGAGGAAACTCCGAAGTCAAAAGGGTAGAGCTTCGCCTACCCCACGCTCTCGCCCGAGCTCGAACACCCTACGCGCGACCGCGACATCCTCGATGGCGATTCCTTGCGATTCGAAAAGCGTAATGTCCTCATCCGTGCGGCGACCCGATGATTTCCCGCACACCACCTGACCGAGCTCCGAGACGTCGTCCCACTCGAGCTCACCTTCCGATACTGGAGCAATGAGATCGCCGCACTCCAAGCGTGCTTGTTCCTTGGAGTCGACTACGATGAACGACGACCGGCGTACTACCTCGCCATCCACTTCCCTCTTGTAGGCGAAGTTCACACCGACGGCGTTGATGTGTTGCCCGGGTCGTAACCAATCCCCGCGCAGGACTGGCTCCCGTGACGTCGTCGCGGTTATGAGGATGTCGGCCCCTGCAGGAATTTCCTCTGGTGCATCTGTTGGTTGCACGTCAAGGCCCAAAGACTCGCTCATCTCCTCGCAAAATCGGCGCCGGCGTTCTCCGTCTCGTCCAAAGACACGCGCACGGGTCAAACTTCGGACCGCCGCCACCGCCTCTAGCTGGGAGCGAGCCTGCCAGCCGGTCCCATACATACCAACCGTCGCGGCGTCTTCTCGAGCCAGGAATCGTGTCGCGACTCCGCTAGCTGCACCCGTCCGCATCTGTCCCAAGCGGTCGGCCTCCATCACCGCTTGGAGTTGTCCGCTCGCATCGTACAAATGGAATAGGAACCGGGCCCCGGTTCGCGTCGCGATGTAGGCTTTGAGTCCCAGCAGGCCCCATTCCGCGCTTCCGGCAGGCATCACATGCAGCATGGTGCCGGGAAGACCAACCCGCGCCCGAGGATGATTGACGGCGCTCCCTTCGCCAAGCTGACGAAACGCGTCTTCGACTGCGGACACCGCGTCGTCCATAGTGAGGAGCCGTGCTACATCTTCTTCGGTGAAGAACAGGGCCATGGGCCTTCGTCCTTTCTCGCCCTGAAAGGGGGAGTGGATTCGTTGACACTCGCGGAATGGCGGTGATACATTCGCGGCTTCATCGTCGGTGAATCAAATCGTTTTCTCCAACTCGCGAAGGGATGATTGTTGGCGGGCGAAGAGTACAAGTTTTGTCCTCGCTGCGGCGGGCAACTAGAATCGAGGCTCCTCAAGGTGGGAGAACCCGAACGTCTGGTTTGCTCCAAGTGTGAGTTCGTTTTCTTTCTTGATCCCAAAGTCGCCGCCGGCACGATTTTCACCCTAGACGGGAGGATTATACTCGCTCGACGGGCGATCGAACCGTCTTACGGAAAGTGGGTGTTTCCGGGTGGATTCGTGGATCGAGGTGAAACCATCGAAGCGGCCGCCTTGAGAGAGACCAGAGAGGAGATGAACGTCGAGGTCCGGCTCTCCGAGTTACTCAACGTCTACTCCTACGCCAACACCCCGGTGGTGGTATTGGTCTTTGCCGCGGAGGTCATTGGAGGCAAGCTCATGGCGGCCGACGAATGCCTGGAATTGCGAGGCTACGAGCCAGAAAGGATTCCTTGGGAGGAGCTCGCGTTCACTAGTACCAGAGACGCGATCCGAGACTATATTGGCCGATTCATGACTGTCGAAAACACTCTGGGGAAACGCCCGTGAAAAGATTCATGGGAAGAGTCGCACTCATCACCGGCGCCAGCCGCGGCATCGGTCGCGCGATAGCCGAAGCCTTTGCCTCTGAGGGAGCCCAAGTGGCCTTGGCGGCACGGAACGTGGAACAGATCGAAGAGTTGGCGGAGGCCCTCAACCGGGAGGAAAGGCGCGCCATTGCGCTACGTTGTGACGTTCGGGTCAAGTCGGAGGTCGAAGAAGCGATAGCCGAGATCGGCCGCACGTGGGGAAAGCTTCATGTGGTCGTCAACAACGCCGGCGTGTCGGGCCGCACTCCGATCGACGATCCCTCCGATGACCGTTGGCATCAAATATTGGACACCAATCTTACCGGGGCCTATCTGGTCACCAAGGCGTCCCTCGATCTGATGGGTTCGGGATGGGGACGCATCATCAACATTTCCTCTGTCCTGGGTCGGTTTGGAGTTCCTGCCTTCGCTGCCTACTGCGCCTCCAAGCACGGTCTGCTAGGTTTTACACGCGCCTTGGCATTGGAGCTCGCATCCCGGCAGATCACGGTCAACGCTATTTGTCCCGGTTGGGTTTCCACGGACATGGCAGACCAGGGCATTCAGGAAACGGCAACCGCTCTAGGGATCTCGGCGGAGGCGTTTCGGGAGGAAGCAATTGCGGCGGTCCCTCTGCAACGGTTTATCGAGCCGGACGAAGTGGCGAAGCTGGTGCTCTACTTGGCTTCGAACGACGCCTCAATGATCACCGGACAGACGTATAACCTGTGCGGCGGCCAAACCATGGACTAAACCGAAAACTGAACCGCCCCGGGTTTTCCGGAGACTGTTTTAGTTGAGTCTCGCCATCTCTAGCGAGCCTTCCTGCGACCGATAGTAGTTCATCTCGTACTCGACGGGGGCGACATTTCCGATCGGCTCCAAGAGTCGTTGCGTGTTGTACCAATGGACCCACTCGAGGGTGGCGAACTCGACGTCCTCAGGACCACGCCAGGGCCCACGTCGACGGATCACCTCGGTCTTGTAGAGGCCGATGATGGATTCAGCCAAAGCGTTATCGTAAGAGTCGCCTCGGCTGCCGACGGACGGCTCAATACCCGCCTCGGCGAGCCGCTCGGTGTAACGGATCGAGACGTACTGCACGCCGCGGTCGCTGTGATGCACCAATGTATCTTCTGGGTTTAGTCGGCGCTCGTGCAGCGCCTGCTCCAACGCATCGAGAGCGATGCCGGCAGTCAACGATGTCGTCGCTCGCCAACCGACGATGAGTCGAGCGAAGACGTCGATGACGAAGGCGACATACACGAAGCCGGCCACGTGGCAACGTAGGTCAGGTCCGAGACCCAGAGCTCGTTCGGGCGTGTGGCGTTGAAGTCGCGCTCCACGAGGTCCATCGGGCGAGCGCCGCTCGAATCCGGCTTCGTCGTCTTGAATCGACGTCCACGGACCGCCCCCTGGAGGCCCATTTCACGCATCAGACGGGCCACCGTGCATCGAGCCACGTCGCGGCCCTCACGGCACAGCTGACGCCAGACCTTGCGCACGCCATACACGTCAAAGTTCTCTTGCCGTACACGACGAATCTCGCCGCGGAGTTGGACGTCGCGCTTCGCTCTCGCTGGCAGGCGGCTTGGGTCCTTCTCTCGCGCTTTCTGCTCGTAATAGGTCGACGGGGCGATCGGAAGCATCCGGCAGATCGGCTCGACCCCGTAACTCTCACGGTTCGCGTCCACGAACAACACACTCACCTCGGTCGGCGGTCGAGCTCCGCCTGGGCGAAAAACGCCGACGCCTTGCGAAGGATCTCGTTCGCCCGCTTGAGCTCACGGTTCTCTCGCTCAAGCTCCTTCAGCCGCTGACGCTCGTCCGTCGTCAGTCCCGCTCGTTTCCCAGCATCACGCTCTGCTCGACGCACCCACGTGCGTAGCGTTTCCCGCGTACAGTCAATCTTCGACGCAATCGATGAGATCGCTGACCACTGAGATTCGTGCTGAGCCTGCTGGTCGAAAACCATCCGCACTGCGCGCTCTTTTACCTCCGGTGAATACCTGCTTCGTCTTGTCATGACTCCATCCTCTCAAGAGTTGGAGTCTCCGGGAAACCCGGGGCGGTTCACGATCAACCGACCATCCTGTCCATCCTGTTATCCTGTCTAGTCTTTTGTTTGTTGGGTCTACGCGGATTCGTGTGGGTTGAAGACGGCATTTCTGGGTAATGGCGGAAGGAATGCCGCCACGATCTTCAGCTTGAGATATTCCTCGTCGCGATAGCCGTAGGCGCGTCGTTGCAGCACACGGATTTTGTTGTTGACCCCTTCAACTAGGAGGCGCAGACGTTCCATCTCGGCCACCGCCTTGTCCGGCATATCCCGGCACAGCTTGCCCACATGCGTCGCAAAACGCTAGGTGTAGCGCGAGTTGTTCGCCAGCCAGTCCAGGTGTTCTACATGCAAACCGCCGCACCCAGGACAGTTGACGCGCCAACGCTCGTATTCCAGAGAGATCCGCCAGCCTGCCAACGACAGGTCGCGGACCCGGCACATTTGCTTGTCATAGCGCCCCCGGCACCGTTGCCCACAGTAAGAGCAAACAGCTGTTTTTTTCGCCTCTTGAGCTGGATGACGCGGGCGTATCGGTCATCGAATACACCCTTCAATCCGGCACCAGCCACGAAACCTGGCAGCGCAAACAGCGAGCGGATCGACTGGGAATTTTTCACTCGGTTAGCCTATCCTAAAAATGGACCACTTTTCAGCACCTGATGAAGTACTCGATACCTTTTCCACACAATGAGTTACACTGTTTTCCGTCAGGACTTACCCACACGAATCCGCGTAGACCCTGTTTGTTAGACTAGAGCCATGGAAAGTGAAGTTATTATCTTCGGTAAATCGGGCTGACCCTATACCACGGCGGCCCGTGAGGATTTCGCCAAGAAGAACACCCCGGTCGAGTACGTCGACGTCAAGAAGGATCAAGAAGGAATGAAGCGAATGCTCGAGTTCTCAGACGGCAGGCGTAGCGTTCCGGTGGTCGTCGAAGACGGAAACGTAACCATCGGCTGGGGCGGAACGTGAGCCGTCTGAGCCCTGCAGGTCGCAGGCTCCTCGATCTCTGCCCCAAGTTCCCTCCCTTATAGGCCAACTACCCCGGAAGAGGTGTGATACGATAGCGCCCTCAGGAACTCAATCGAGGATGGTTACAGAGCCCGCCCAGCATCTCGTCAAGCAATCGCCCCGGATTCGACTCCTCTCCTTCTTCAGCGATCCCTTCGACCTCTCGATGGCCGCCGCTCGTACCTGCTATATGCCGCGGGTCGTAGAGAGCTCGGAGATCACCGACCGGCAGCGGGAGTCCATCAGTCGGGCCACCTACAACGGAGGGCATCATACCGTCTATCAGCACGCGCACTTCGTATTCGGAATGGAGAATATCTCTCGCCAGTTCGTTTGGAGCTTGCTGCACAGCTATCCGTTCTATAACTCCGAACAGTCGAGCCAACGTTTCGTCCGGCTGGATGAAGTGCATGCCTTCGTTCCTCCCCTGAACCCGGAAGCCGAGACAGTTTACAAGTCGACCATCGTGAAAGCCTGGGAATACTACCGGCGACTCACAGAGATTTTAGAAAGCGATACCTGGGAGATCATGGCCGACCTGCGCAACTTCCACGAGAACGGATCGACCAAGAAAGCAAAGCGGCGGAAGCGAATTGCGCGAGAAGCAGAGAAAAAGGCCCTCGAGACGGCGCGCTACGTCATCCCGATCGCGGCTTTCACCTCCATGATTCACACCATCTCCGGGATCACCCTTCACCGGCTTCGACGCATGCAGCACGCCAGCGACGTTCCTTACGAAGCAGGCCTGGTGATCGACTCCATGGTCAATGCCGTCAGGGATATTGATCCCCTATTTTTCGAAAAGATCGGCGAGCCCCCGCTTGGCAAGGATGAGCTTCCGGAGTTCGGCTTCCCCGAGCTGCAGCAAAACGCCGACTCTTTCTGTGAGGAGTTCGACCGTAAACTCGATGGACGCACCGCGAAGCTCATCGACCATTCTGATGACGCGGAAACGGTCGTCGCCGATGCCTTGCGCGCGGTTCTGGGACTAT
Organism: Candidatus Marinacidobacterales bacterium; assembly: GCA_965222425.1. Lineage (GTDB taxonomy): Bacteria > Acidobacteriota > Vicinamibacteria > Marinacidobacterales > DATDRI01 > CBDCNP01. Next base: position 453,853 of record CBDCTW010000018.1, on the reverse strand, counting down.
CGAGCGAGCAGCTCACGACCGAGGAGGCACTCCGTCGTATATTGGATCCGCATCTCAACCCCCTGCGAACCGACACGATGAACGTCGCAGTTCACTCACCCATCATGCGCGCGCTCAACCACGCAAGCTATGCCTTCTCGAAGAAGATCAGCCATACCGCGGATTCTCAGGATCAACGGCACCGCATGGTCCCCGGCTCACGACCGCTCATGACCTTGACCGACACCGCACGGCCCGACTACGTCGTCCCGAGCTTGATCGAAGCCAACCCTACTGCACTATCCCTCTATCGCGAGGCGATGGACGGGGCGTGGGACGCGAAGAACCGTCTCTTGGAACTAGGGGTGCCGCTCGAATGGGCGCTCTACGTGCTGCCCAATGCGAAGGCGGTTCGTTTCGTCGAGTCCGGCTCGCTGATCCACCTCTTGCACAAGTGGACGATGCGGACGTGTTTCAACGCCCAGGAGGAGATCTATCGATCCTCCATCGACGAGCTCGATCAGGTGCGACGCGTGCATCCTCGCATCGCCCGTTACATTGGGCCGCCGTGTGTGGTACGGAACGGTGTCGTCTCACCGCGTTGCACGGAGGGCGATCGGTTTTGCGGCGTTCTTGTTTGGCAAAGCTTCCCGGACGTGGAGCGGCGGATCTAGTGCCTAGGCGCTCACTCTCTCCCGGTAGGCCTTGAGCAGGGCCACGGTAGCCTCTCCCGGCCGTCCATCACCGATCTGAGTGTCGTCCACCGCTACCACCGGCAAGATTTCTTTGGTGCTACTCGTGATGAACACCTCAGCCGCTTGCCGAAGCTCGTCGGGAGATATGATATCCTCGCGCGTTTTGAAGCCCGCTTCTTTGGCCAGGTCCAGGACTAACTCTCGAGTGATTCCAGCTAAGATCCCCGCTCTCTCGGAAGGAGTCCGGACCGCCCGTTCCCGAACCAGGAAGATGTTGCTCTGAGATCCCTCTGCGACCTCCCCTCGATAGTTCAACATCACGGCTTCCTCGGCACCTCGGGACTGTGCTTCTCGCATCGCGAACATGTTGTTGAGAAGGCTCGAGGATTTGATGTGTGGGCTCACGCTCTTCGGATGGTTTCTGACCACACCCACGAGAGCCACGCGAACCCCTTCCTCGTAAAGCCGTGGCGGCACTTCAGGCAGTGGCTTCACAAGAATCACGACCGTAGGACGCGGCACCTCGCCGTCGCCTCGTCGATAGTCGAGTGCTCCCACCCCCGCCGACACAATGATACGAACGTAGGACTCGCGATTCGAAGCGGCTGCCAAAGTCTTTTCCACCCGATCGGTCAGCTCTTCTTTGGTCACGTCGAGAGGGATGTGAATGCTCGTCGCCGACTCTTGAAGCCGCTTCAGGTGCCGCTCCAAAAGGAACGGGCGACCGTTGTAAGTGCGGATCGTCTCGTAAACGCTGGCGCCAAAGACGAAACCCAGATCCAGCGGAGACAGCATGAGATCCTGCTCGTTCCCCAACTTTCCGTTCACACTGATCCGAATGGCCATGGACCCTCCGACACGTCTCGCGGAAGCGCTTAAGCCTAGACTGCAGCGCAGAGTGCGTCAAGACGCCGTGACCGTCAGCTAAACGGCGATATATACTGTTAGACCATGCAGGTGCTCACGGCTTCCGAAATGCGTGAGGCCGATCGCCGCACCATCGAAGAAATCGGCATACCAGGCCGGGCTCTCATGGAGAGTGCCGGGCGAGCGGTGGTTCGGACGATCGAGCGAACGCTCCCCGATCTTCGCTCGCGGAAGGTCGTCGTGCTATGTGGAAAGGGCAACAACGGAGGCGACGGGCTAGTGGTTTTGAGATATCTGGCGACCCACGACGTCGCCGCCCGTGCTTGGCTACTCTGCCGATTCGAAGAACTCAAAGGCGATGCGAAAGACAACCTCGTAGCGGCTCAGAAGCTCGGCCTCTCCGTCGAGGCCGTGCCCGATGAGCCGAAATGGCGGGTCGCCCTCTCCGAGATCGCTCGCTCCGACGTTGTCGTCGACGCCCTGCTCGGAACCGGTTTGACTAAGGCGGCACGCGGCCTGCTCCAGACGGCGATCCGTGACCTCAACGAAATTCCCGGCTTCAAGGTATCGGTGGATGTGCCTTCTGGCCTCTCTTCGGATACAGGAGAGATACCCGGCGAAGCCCTGGGGGCCGACTTGACGGTAGCCCTGGCGGCTCCGAAGGTCTGCCACTTGCTCCCCCCCGCCTCGACTCGCGCGGGTCGGCTCGAGGTCGTGGATATCGGAATCCCGGAACCCGTGCTGGCAAGCGTCGGCAGTCGGCTTCAAACCGTCGAGGCCGAGTCTTTGGTTTCCTTCCTGCCCAAACGTGAGCCCGATGCGCACAAGGGTGACTTCGGCCATCTCTTGATCGTCGGTGGATCGCGAGGGAAACCTGGAGCCGCAGTGATGGCGGCGAATGCCGCACTCCGTTCTGGGGTGGGCCTGGTGACCGTGGCCTCGGCGCGCGGAGCACTTCCCCTCATGGCTCCCGCTCTGCCGGAGTCCATGTGGGAGCCTCTCGAGGAAACGACGGAGGGCGCTATCTCCCAGGCTGCGTACGCTCGGTTGAAAGGCCTTCTAGTCGGCAAGACCGCGTTGGCGATAGGCCCCGGGCTCGGTCGCGATCCCGACACGGTAGCTTTGGTGAAGAAGCTGGTGCGAGAAACGGAGCTCCCAGTAGTGATCGACGCCGATGGCCTCAACGCTTTCGAAGGAGATGCAGCCGCTCTCCCACCGAACCGACCACTCGCTCTCACTCCGCACGCCGGTGAAGCTGCCCGAATACTCGGGTGCACCTCGAGCGAAATTCAAGCGAACAGGCTCGAGTCTGTGCGCCGTCTCTCGTCGCTGACGAAGGCATTCGTTGTGCTCAAGGGTTATCGCAGTCTCATTTCTGACCCCGCGGGCCAGGTTTACATAAACCTGACCGGGAATCCCGGGATGGCAACTGGAGGCACCGGGGACGTGTTGACCGGTATCGTCGGAGCGATTCTCTCGAGACAACCGATCGATGTCGCTTTGCGCCTTGGAGTCTATCTGCACGGCCTAGCCGGTGATCTCGCGGCCGAAAAAATCGGGGGAACGTCTCTCATCGCAACCGATTTGATTCGCAAGCTGCCAGAGGCTATTCGCAGCTTGGAGACCGATTGAAGACCTCAGCCACGTCGAAAGAGACCCTCCATCGCAGCGAGTCGCCCGAGCAGACCATGGCCATCGGAAAGTCGCTCGCAGACCTCCATCCCGATGGAGCTTGTTTTTATCTCGACGGGGATCTCGGCGCCGGAAAGACATTGCTCGCTAAGGGCATCGCTTCCGGCTACGGGGTGGAGCCCGACCGCGTCGTCAGCCCGACCTTCGCCTTGGTGAACCGATACAGCGGCGGAAGTCACGTCGTCTATCACATCGACCTCTACCGTATCGAAAACGAGCGTGAGCTCGACGAGCTGGGACTCGAAGAGCTGGAAGACGAAGTCGAAGGACGGTGTGCGGCGATGGTGATAGAGTGGCCGCGTAAACTCGACGAACTGGGGCACGGTGTTCGCTCCGCTGCGGTGTGGATCCACTTGGAAGTTTTGGACGAACGAACACGCGAGATTAGGATCTCCGAACCCGATGCGACAGGAGCGTGAAGTGAAAGAGTTAAAGGGCATCATCGCACCTATCCCGACCGCCTTCGATGACAACGAAGAGTTGGCGCTCGATCGCCTAGCCGATAACATCAAGCGCTGGAGTGAGACGAGGCTCGCCGGTTTCGCAGTGCTCGGTTCGACCGGTGAATTCGTCTACCTCACCGAAAAAGAGAAGAAGACAGTGTTGGGACGAGCACGAGAAGAAATTTCCAGCGACAAAATCATGTTGGCGGGGACCGGCTGTGAGTCGACGCGCCAAACCGTTGCTCTTACTCGTTGGGCTGGAGAGACGGGGGCAGACTTCGCCATGGTGGTTACTCCCGCCTACTACAAACGTGCTATGACACCGGATGCCTTGAGAGCCCATTATTTGGAAGTGGCAGAGCAAAGCCCGATACCGATCGTGCTGTACAACGTGCCCATCTTTACGATGCTCAACATGGGGGCCGAATTGGCGGTGGAGCTCGCCACTCACCCGAACATCGTGGGGATCAAAGATAGCGCGGGAGACATGCTCCAACTGCAAGAGATCTGTCGCCTCGCTCCCACAGATTTTTCGGTCTTGACTGGATCGGGCAGCCTTCTATTGGCTGCGTTGACCGTGGGCGCGCGGGGAGCGATCCTCGCTGTGGCAAACACCGCCTACGATCTCGCGGTCGATCTCATGGAAGCCTTCGAGCGCAGAGATTTGGAGCGTGCGCGCAAGCTCCAGCACGCGCTGGTGCCAGTCAACAAGGCTTTGACAATCGATTTCGGCATTGCAGGCCTCAAGTTTCTCCTCGATCAAATCGGCTTTTACGGAGGCCCTACGCGAACACCCCTTCGCCGCCCGGATCGCGACGCCCAGCAGAAACTCATCGAAATCCATTCGACGGCCGCGAAGGTGGAAGTGAGCCGTACATGAGAGCTTGGGGGGCGACTCTCTTGGTCGCTCAACTTCTCACTCTAGCCAACTGTCGGAGTGACCCGGACGAAGTCGAGCCCGTAGCGACCAACGCCGGCGTCAACGTGTTGCTCCTCACCATTGATACGCTTCGCGCCGATCACCTGAGCTCCTACGGTTACCCTCGGCAGACGAGCCCGGCGATAGATGGTTTGGCAGCCAGCGGCGTGCTCTTCGATAACGCATTTACCTACTGGCCCAAGACGCGCGGAAGCTTTGCGGCCATGTTCACGTCACTGTATGCCGCGCAGAACGGTCTCACCGTGCGCGACCGCGATCTACCGGATTTCAACCAAACTCTGGCCGAGGTGCTGAAAGACGCCGGGTATTCGACTGCCGCCGCCGTCGACAATGGCAACCTGGATCGAGCACTAGGTTTTGCTCAAGGATTCGACCACTACGAACAGGTGTGGCTCACCGGGGAAACCGAGGCGGAACGAACGGAGCAGCTCACGAGCTTCGCGGTCGATTTCCTCGCGAGTTACGACGAGATGAAGCCGTTTTTTCTTTGGATCCATTATGTGAATCCCCATACTCCCTACGAGCCGCCGGAGCGCTTGCTGAGCGGTTTCAGAGCCGACGACGTCGTGCCGCGCGGACCGGAACTAGAACCGGTAGTCGGCTACCACGGGGGAGTCAATCGCCATCTCTTCGTTCCCGGTGAGTCGCGTTGGGGTGATTACATCGACCGCTACGACGCTGAGGTCGCCTTCGCAGACCGTCAAATCGGACGCGTCCTGGATGCTCTAGAGGAAAGCCCCCACCGCAATACCTCGCTCGTCGTTCTCACCTCCGATCACGGTGAGAGCCTTGGCGAGCACGATTACTTCTTCGACCACGGCCACGATCTCTTCGACTCGTCGCTGCGCATTCCGCTAGTCCTCTCGTTTCCGGGAATCCTTCCTCAAGGCGAGATCGTTCAGGCCGCCGTCTCGACCTTGGATATCTTCCCTAGCGTCTTGGATCTCGCGCAGGTGAGTTTCCCGCCTAGTTTGCAGGGTCGATCTCTGCTAACGCTGGTGCGGCGCAGCCAGGATCGCTTGCACGACCGCCTGTTCTTTCAAAACGATCGGCACCAGGCAGGTATTTCCAACGGGCGCCTGAAACTGATCTTCTATCCCGAAACGCCGCAGACAAAGAGTCGCTACGAGCTCTACGACACCTGGCGTGATCCGGACGAGCTGCTGAACCGCTACGCCAGCTCAGAAGCAGCGGTCGCCCCCTTCCATGCGGAGCTTCGGAGTTTTCAGACTCGAACGGCGGCCTGGCAACAGGAGACAGATCGTAACCGCGGTGGCGCTCCTGCGCGACAGGATGAGGAGCTGTCACCCGAAACGCTTCGGAACCTAGAGGCGCTCGGCTATTTGGGAACGGGTAGCAAGAAAAAGGGGGAAGAAGAAAACTAGGCTCGGCTAGCCCCTACACAGAGATCTAAATAAGCTTCGAGATTCGCCGGGCCGTCCCACAAGATGGGGAACCTGGAAAAGCCGGTGGCCGCGTCTCAACTCGTTCCGGAAAGAGTGCGCGGCTTTGCAAGAACGAAAGTCCGCTGAGAAAAATAATTCACTTTTTGCTTGACAGCCTTTTCGAAGCGATATTAAAAACATGGGCTTCGCGCCGACATCCGGTGCTGCTGGCGATGCTCGACGATGGGCGTCTTCACTTGAGCGGCATCGCGGTGCTGGCGCCGCATCTTACCGACACCAATTGCGAGGAGCTTTTGGCTCGAGCAACCCACAAGACCAAGCGCGAGCTTCTGGTGCTGGTGGCGGAGATTGCGCCGAAGCCGGATGTCGCGCCCTCCATCCGGAAGCTTCCGAAGCCGCGACACAAGCCGGCAAGTGAACACCGTACGTCAGGCGCCGAAAGTACTCCGTTCAGAAAGAGTCCCGCCCTTGAACTTGAGCCCGCCCCGGCTCCCGAATCGACCAACAGGCGTCCGGTCGTCGAGCCGCTGGCGCCTTCGCGGTACCGAGTTCAGTTCACAGCGAGCGCGGAGCTTCACGACAAGCTCCAACGGCTCGCGGCGCTCATGCCGGGTGCCGACCTCGCTTCCATGCTCGAAGCGTCCGTGACCGAGAAACTCGAACGACTCGAGGCCAAGCGTCTCGGTAAAGTCAAGAATCCGGGAAAGAAACTCGAGGATGCCGACACGGCGCCGGGAGGGCGCGGAATCCCCGCTCCGGTGCGGCGTTTCGTGTGGGCGCGCGATCGGGGGCAATGCACGTTTGAGGGCAGCGACGGTAGACGATGTCCCGAGCGCCGAGAGTTGCAGTTTCATCATGACGAGCCCTACGGGCTCGGCGGCGATCGAAGTGCCGCCAATGTCAGACTTCTATGTCGGGTCCACAATCTCTACATGGCGGAGATGGACTACGGCAAAGACAAGACGGAACGGTACAGACGTTCCGCCGACCGGGTCCGTGAACCGAAACCGTCGTTTCTACTCTTTCCGGAACGAGTTCAAGAATCGACGGCGCTTCGTGCTGCCGTGCAACTCGCAACGAAAGACGGCACCGCAGCCCGAGCCGTTTTCTAGCTCACGCCAACCTCCGCCAAAGGCGGTTTTTTTCTCACATCCTCGTTATGGATTCTCGTGCGACGGAGCCCGCTGCGTTCTCAACCGAGCCGCCGCCTCTTCTAGCCAGTTGTCGCTCCGTTCATCGCCAAAATAGCACGTCATGGTTCTCAGACAACAGCTCATCGCCAAAAACGACACGTCATGGAACCGTTCCAAATCTCCTCGATGGTTTGCCCACCCTCACGGTTGGTGAAGGCGTCCAGGCGCCGGGTCGCTGAGGGGATACTCCGGGGACAGGCCGAGTCTGACGGAACGGGCCCCTACTCAGCCCGCAAGGCCACCAGCGGGTCGACCTTCGTCGCGCGGCTGGCGGGGATGGAGCACGCCAGCAGAGCGATGGTGACGAACATGACGGCGGCGGCCGTGAAGGTCGCCGGGTCGGTCGGAGTGACGCCAAAGAGCCCAGCGGCAATCACGCGGGTGAGGGCCACCGCGGCCGAGATCCCGATGGCGACGCTGAGGACCGCTAACACGAGGCCCTGCCGGATCATCAGCGCGAACACGTCGGTCGGGGTGGCCCCGAGGGCCGTCCGGACCGCGAGCTCGTGGGTGCGCTGGGCGACCGCATAGGCGATCACCCCGTAGAGGCCAATGGCGGCCAGCGCCACGCCCAGACCGGCGCAGAGCCCGAGGAGCTGCATCCATCCCAGCCCCAGCGACAACACTGCAACGGTGGTGAAGCCGGGATGCTTGGCCAGCATGCGGACGCCATAGCGCAGATCCTGACGCGGGCGGTCGAGCCCTCCGAAGCCGCGCAGGTCGCGGCACCGCTCCTTGGTCGGCTCAATTCCCCCGAGCTTCACGAGCGCCACCCGGCGGGCCTCCACGGGCGTCGTGCCAGCCAGAAGATTGTCATCAATGTGAAGCAGCAAGTGGCTGTCCAGCTCGGCCGCCAGCTCCCTCTCCCGTCGCGCCTGGCGAAACAGATCGGCCACACGCGACGCCCAGACGCGCAGTCGCCTCATCGTGAAGGCTCCTCCCCCGGAGCCAGGAACCGCGCGAGGATGGCGGTGGCCTGCTCCCAGTCCTCAGCCGCCTTTTTCAGCTGTTTCCGGCCCGCACGCGTGAGTCGGTAGTACTTGGCCTTGCGATTGTTCTCCGACAGGCCCCACTCGAACGCGATGCAGCCTTCCTGCTCCAATTTCACCAGAGCGGGATAGAGCGTCCCATAGTTGATCGACAACAGATTGGCGCTCGTCTGCTCGATCCGGCGGGCAATCCCATACCCGTGGAGTGGCCCGATCGTTAAACGCAGGGATCTCGCGAGGGTCTGTGTATCAAGGAGGAAGGCAATGACGAGGACTAAACTGCTGGCAATTCTCTTCGCCCTGGCGACCGGTTGGATTCTACGGGATGCGGTTGACCCGCAGACCCATTCACGTTCGCTACCAGACAACTAATTGGAAGACCGGCGGGACCCGCCTAGACGGAGATCTGAACCAGCTTCGGGGCTTCGACGCCTTTACAGACCCGGCAGGTCTCGTTCTCGAGAACGTCGTTCCACATCTGCTCTCTCATGTGGCGCCAGCCGGGACCGTTCCAAATCTCCTCAATGGTTTGCTTCTTGATGTCTCCCACCGACAGCCGACCTTCGTAGTCGGTGCAGCACACCGTCACCCGGCTGTCCCACAAGATGACGAACTGCTCGTTGGGAGCCGGACAATAGCCATCAACTGTCTTCCGGACTTCCTCCGGCTGTATGACGTTGCCCCAGGTATGGAGGCGCTTCCAGATGAGGTCCACGCCTGGCAACAAAGTGTAGCGGCCAGTGTCCTCGTCATGGTCGAGGAAACGAAAGCCGCCCTGGACGGAGTCCATGTTATGCGGGGTGAGAGGCAAATCGTACTTTCGCTCAAGCGATCGGGCAAAGGCGATCCATTCCAGCAGCACGCGGCTGGCGCGGCTCTCCTCGTTGACGATTGGGATCTCGGAAGAGCCGAGGGTGTTCATGACATCGATCTCGAGATAGGTAGAAGCGGAGAGCGCCACTTTGCGCTCCACGGCCATCCGGACCTTTTCCATGTAGATATCGAATGTCAGCTTCTTGTTGATGACCTTCCGTGTCTTGAAGGACTCTTCATCCGGGGTTTGGTAACTCAGGACGAAATTGGTGAGACCGGCTTGATACAAGCCATCCACGAGCTCTGGAGTCAACATACTGCAATTGGTGTTGAGCTCGATTGGAACACCTTGGGATTCCGCATAGGAGACGATCTCAACCAGCTTCGGATGAAGGGTCGGTTCGCCCATCTGGTGCAGTTTGACCGGATACAGTGGTCCGATTCTTTGCTTGTCCTTCGCGATCATGTCGAAAATACGGCGCGCCTCATCGAAATCCATCATCCCGCGCTTGCGCTCCATGATCTCATCGGGACAGAACGTGCAATGAAAATTGCAAACGTTGGTAAGCTCGACGAACAGCCACCAGATGGGATAGACGCGATCGGGAGATTTGCGGAGGGTAGGAAGTGGCGCCTTGACCGAGAATTTGTCGGCGTCTTCAGGCAGCTCCGCCGAGACCGCTATCCGCGACACGTGGAAGTCTTGCCTTAGCTCCAGCCGGAAGCTCGCGTCTAGATTTTGACAGCGAGCCGGCTCGAGGTCTTCAATGACGAAAAGACACTTTTTCCATGTCGGTTCCGCAGTTTCCTCACCCGTCCAAAACTGCTCTGCTTCTTTGTATAGCCCGTGGTACGGTGCGGACGGATCCGTCGAGCTGTACTGCAGCCTAAATGTTGCGAAAGCCTTTCCGTAGTATTCGATCTCGATGACCAGCCGTTCGGCCAGCTTGTCCCTCAACTCCGGTGACAGCAAGAGGTACAGGTACTGAGAATGCCGGTCCGGAGTAGCACCGACGCGGTCCTCGAGCTTGACGAGGTCGTATCTGCCGTCCCCCTCGTTGGCGAGCCGGAGCGAGCCGTCTGCGCTATTCACCATCTGGGTCACTCGGTCAGGCTCGACGGACAGAACCGTCCGAGCTTCGGATTTCCGGCCCAGCAGTGCACCAACTCTATCGAACACGGTAGCCATAGAATTACGACTGAGTATATCTCACTCCGGTCACCCCCTCAACCAGTCTCTCGGGGCTCGGAAACAGGCGGGAACGATTTGGCGATCTCCTCGATCCATTGCTCGATCTGGGTGTAGACGACGTTTTGAACACTGACCTTGTAGATAAAGCCTTTACCGTCATGCACGAAGTAGAACGTCCTTTCGAGGTAGCTGGCGAATTGAGTCTCGGTGCCGTAGAGATTGGAGATACCCTTTCCGTCGGCCACCGGGTCGTGCCGAACCAAACGGTAATTGTCACCCAACGTTTCCGTCTGCTCCGTGTAGAACGCCTCCAACGTTGTTCCTGGGGGAAGAGTGTCCACGCTGACTTCCATCGTCGCGTGGATGTTGGTCCCTGCTTCTTCTTTGGCCAAAGCCGGGCTACGGAACCCAACGAAAAAGGATTTGCCAGGCTCCCCAAGGGAACTGGTTCTCTGCCAGGAACGAGGATGGCGAAACTGCAACGAAAGCTCCGGCCGAGAGTAGGTTTCGAAAAACGGCTCCCGCTCTACCGAAAATTGGTCCCACATCGCGTCCAGAACCGAACCGTAGGACTCGACGGTACCCGCTTCGCCGTGGGCGTAGATGCCGTACAAGACTCCCTTGATGAGCGTCAACATGAGCCGTGACCTCTCGGCACCGTCCTGGGACGAGAAATACCAAGTCTTGCCGGCGAATCCGTGTAGTGAATACCCGCGCGCGACAGACACCTCTTGCCCTTCGATGTACCTCTCCGCGATCTCGTCCACCGTCAGCCCGTTTGGTATCGGGCCGGTCATGACTTGCACTCGGATACCCGGCCGCTCGGGTACATCGACCGACGGCCCGGTGAAGATCTGCATCTTGAATCCCGCCTGGGAACCGATCTCCGTGCTCCAGCCGGCGGGGATGGGTATAGATATCGCCAGCATGGGACTATAAACGGTGACCAGCGTCTGGGCGACCCCGGCGCACGCCGAGAAAAAGGCGGTCGTCACTGCGACCGCGAGAAGCCAGGACCGAAGCGATGCAACCACTTGGAAAGTTCTCAGAACGATTTCGACGAGGTGAGAAGTTCTCACCGTGAGGTTCGTTTCTTAGTCGCGCTGGTAGTTGGGGGCTTCCTTGGTGATGATGACATCATGGACATGGCCTTCCCGATGCCCTGCCTGAGTCACACGTACGAACTTGGCGCGCGTTTGCAACTCTTTGATGTTCCGGCAGCCGCAATAGCCCATGCCCGACTGCAGCCCCCCTACCAGCTGGGTCACTACGCCGGCTAGACTCCCCTTGGATGGAACTCGTCCCTCGATCCCCTCGGGGACCAACTTCGAAGCATCCACGTCTTGCTGGAAATAGCGATCTCGAGTGGTATCGCTCATAGCTCCCAGTGACCCCATTCCCCTATAGGTCTTGAAGGTGCGCCCCTGGTAGAGGACCGTCTCTCCGGGACTCTCATCGGTGCCGGCAAAGAGGCCACCGAGCATGACCACATCGGCTCCCGCGGCAATGGCCTTGGTGATGTCCCCGCTGAACTTGATTCCGCCGTCTGCGATCAGCGGCACATTGAACTGGCTCGCAATGCCGGCACAATCGATCACGGCGGTGATCTGAGGGACACCGGCGCCCGAGATCACACGTGTCGTACAGATCGAGCCCGGCCCCATGCCGACCTTCACCGCGTCCGCTCCCGCTTGAATCAAATCGCGGGTCGCCTCCCCGGTGCCGACGTTCCCCGCCACCACGTCGATGTCGGCGTGGTTACTTTTGAGCTTCTCGACAGTCTCCAACACTTTCATGCTGTGACCGTGTGCGGTGTCCACGACCAGAGCATCCACCTGGGCCTCGACCAGTACCTTGGCTCTCTCGAGGGCCTCCTCCCCCACTCCGATTGCCGCTGCGCATCGGAGACGGCCCAACGCGTCTTTACAGGCGAGAGGGTACTTTATCGCCTTTTGAATGTCCTTGACGGTGATCAACCCTTTCAGGTTGTACTTTTCGTCCACCACCAGCAGCTTTTCCACTTTGTGCTCGTGCAGAATCTCCTTGGCTTCGGCAAGACTGGTTCCAACCGGAACGGTGATCAAATTCTCCTTCGTCATGACGTCGGAGATTGGAAGATCCATTCGAGTCTCGAACCTGAGGTCGCGGTTGGTCAGAATACCGACCAGCTTTCCATCCACCACGACCGGGACTCCGGAGAACCGATACTTAGCCATGACCGCTTGCGCTTCGGCGATGGACCGATCGGGGGTCATGGTGACGGGGTCGACAATCATTCCGCTCTCCGAGCGCTTGACCTTGTCGACCTCGACCGCTTGTCGCTCCGGAGTACTGTTGCGGTGGATGATGCCCAATCCGCCGAGCTGCGCGATAGCGATGGCCAAGCGGGACTCGGTCACGGTATCCATTCCCGAGCTCACGATGGGAATGTTGAGTTGAATGCGGCGGCTGAAACTGGTTTTGGTATCAACTTGGGAAGGCAGGACGTCGGACTTCTGGGGGACCAAGAGGACATCTTCAAAGGTGAGAGCGATGGGAAACTTGTCGTCGTTCAAGGCTCACACTCCCTGCCAAAACTGCCGCGGACTAGTGCCGTTCCAACCAAATCAGCAAGCGCATTAGCTGGAACAAGTTGGAATGGCACTAGGCGCCGCAGCACTTTTTGAATTTCTTTCCGCTTCCACAAGGACAGAGTTGGTTCCTCCCCACTTTGGCCGCTACTCTTTTGACGGTCTTCACGGCGGCGTTCGCACCGCCCTGAGACTCGCGTCTAGCAAACGCGGATGGCGACGCCCCGGGATCATTGAACTGCAGTCGCATGGGGCGGTGCCTCGGTGCCGGCTCGCTGGCAACTTCACAGACTGGCTGCAGAAGGAACAAGTAACGAACGATTTCCTCTTCGATACGATCCCACATCGCCTCGAACATCTGAAAGCTTTCCTTCTTGTACTCCATGAGCGGGTCGCGCTGTCCGTAGCCCCTGAGCCCGATTCCTTCCTTCAGGTGGTCCATCGCGTAGAGGTGGTCCTTCCACTGCGAGTCCACGATCTGGAGCATCACGATGCGCTCGTGAGTACGCATCAGGTCGGGGCCGATGAGGGTTTCCTTGTCTTCGTACTTTTCCTTTAACCTAGTGCGAAGGGCTTCCCGAATCTCGTCCCGATTGAGCCCGTCCCAATCCAGGCCCTGCAACTGCTCGTTCTCCAAACCGTACTGCCGCACTAGGTCTTTCTTGAAACCATCCAGGTCCCACTCGCTGGGGTCTGCCTCCTCCGGCAAAAAGCGGTCGACGTTGAAGTCGAGCAGCGTGTCGGCAAGCTCCAATACGTACTCTCGCTCGTCCTTCCCTTCCAGGACCTCGCGTCGCAGTCGGTACACAGCCACCCGCTGCTTGTTCATCACGTCGTCATATTCGAGCAGGTGCTTCCGGATGGAGAAGTTCTGGCCTTCCACTTGTTTTTGAGCGCGCTCGATGGCCCGCGTCACCATGTTGTGCTCGATGGGCACGCCCTCTTCCATGCCCAATCTCTGCATGAGTCCGCTGATGCGATCGCTTCCGAAGATCCGCATCAAGTCGTCTTCTAAAGAAAGAAAGAATCTTGAGCTACCGGGGTCGCCCTGCCGTCCCGAGCGACCGCGAAGCTGATTATCGATGCGGCGCGCCTCGTGCCTCTCGGTCGCCAAGATATGCAACCCCCCGGCCTCTACGACCCTCTCGTGCGCTTCCGCTACTTGCTTTTTCGCCTTGGAGAACTCTTCCTCCCAAACTCTCTCTTCGACCTCGCGGTAGTCCACTCCTTTGTCTTTGAGTGCGGTACGCGCCATATACTCCGGATTGCCGCCCAAGAGAATGTCGGTACCACGCCCCGCCATGTTGGTGGCGATGGTCACCGCGCCCATCCGGCCCGCTTGCGCCACGATTTCGGCTTCCATTTCGTGGTACTTCGCGTTCAGCACGACATGCTTCACGCCGGAGCGCTTGAGGAGTTGGGAAAGCTTCTCGCTCTTGCCGATGGAGGTGGTACCTACCAGAATGGGTCGGCCCGCCCCGCTGAGCTCCTTGATCTCGTCGACCACAGCGTTGAGCTTCTCCCGTTCCGTGCGGTAGACGAGATCGGGGTATTCCGCACGAATCAGATCTCGGTTCGTCGGCGCCACGACGACTTCCAAGTCGTAAATCTTCTCGAACTCGGCAGCCTCGGTTTCTGCTGTTCCCGTCATGCCCGCCAACTTCTCGTACATCCGGAAGTAGTTTTGGAAGGTGATTGTGGCGAGCGTCTGGTTCTCTCTTTCGATCTTGACGTGCTCTTTCGCTTCGATCGCCTGATGGAGCCCGTCGGACCATCGTCGCCCCGGCATCAATCTACCCGTAAACTCGTCGACGATGACGACCTGCCCATCTTTCACCATGTAGTCGGCGTCCCGTTTGTACAACGAGTGCGCACGGAGGGCTTGGTAAACGTGATGGAGGATGTGCATCTGAGACGGATCGTACAGGTTCTCCACTCCCAGCAACGACTCGCAGTGAGGGACGCCGTCTTCGGTCAAGGTCACGGTACGAGACTTCTCGTCGACAGTGAAATCGTAGTCCCTTCGAAGCTTGGGAACGATGCGATCGATCTGGTAGTAGAGGTCGGTGGATTCTTCGGCCGGTCCGCTGATGATGAGCGGGGTACGTGCCTCGTCGATGAGAATCGAATCGACCTCGTCCACGATGGCGTACTTGAAAAGCTTTTCGACCTCTTTGCCGTCTCTGTCCTTCGTGGTGCGAGGAAAGATTTGATGCACGAAGAGCGAGGGGTCGAACTTCATGTTGTCGCGTAGGTAGTCGAACCCGAACTCGTTGTTGGTACCGTAGGTCACATCCGCCCTATAGGCGCGCTGCCGATCGGCATCGTTAATGTCGTGCTGGATGGTGGCCACCGAAAGGCCGAGAAACCGGTAGAGCTTGCCCATCCACTCGGCGTCCCGACGAGCGAGGTAGTCGTTCACCGTTACGACGTGAGCGCCCTTGCCGATGAGGGAGTTGAGGTAGATCGGGAGTGTAGCAACAAGGGTCTTACCCTCGCCGGTCTTCATCTCGGCTATGTTCCCCTGATGAAGCACCATCCCACCGATGAGCTGCACGTCGAAGTGACGCATGTGGAGCACGCGTCGGCCGGCTTCCCGACATACCGCGAAGGCCTCGGGTAAGAGATCGTCGAGAGATTCGCCGCGACTCAGCCTCTCGCGAAACAGGGGGGTCTTCGCCGCCAAGTCCGAATCGGAGAGAGCTTGGATCTGCGCTTCGAGCTCGTTGATGGCAGCGACCTGAGGTCGGACCCGCTTGAGCTCGCGCTCGTTCTTGCTCCCGATTACCTTAGCGAAAATGCGGTTAAACATCAGAAGTAATTAGCCTCCTGCTCCGATTGGTAAACAGCCAGTTTAGCAAATGGCCTTAGGCTAATCAAGATGGGCCGTCTTGGCGGACGGCGCGGCCTAGTGAACAGTGGTCAGGACAGTACTGATTGCTGATTGCTGATGACTTGCGGGGGGGGAATCAGAAGTCTAGGTCTTTCACGACCTCGAACCAGGTCTCGGCGATGAGCCGGTAGCCGTTGTCGTTCGGGTGAAGGCCGTCGCTCCCCAGAAGCCCGTCTGGGTCGTTGCCGAAGGCATTCTCGTGTCCAGCGATTGGGACCCGCGCCGCGTGCGCTTCTTGACGAATGATCGTATTGAGGCGTGCCACGTTCTCCGGGGCCAGGGCGCGGAACCCTTCAGGATCCAGGGGAGGATAGGTTCCAATCACGACCGCGACTCCTTCGCGCTGAATCCTGCGCATCATGGCGACGAGGTTTTCGCGCAGCCGAGTGAACCGAGCCTTCTCGTCCGTGTTGACATCGACGATGCCCAGCCATAGCAAGACCAGGTCGGGGTTGTGAATGCGGAGATCGTTGGGAAGTCGCGCGAGCCCCTCGTTGGTGTCTCCTCCCCCACGGCTGGCATTGACCATGTTCAGTTTCTCATCCAGCTCGTCTTCCAAGAGGCGCCGCAGCTTGGGGACGTAGCCTTCAATCGGCGATAGGGTCGCAAATCCGGGCGCCGCCCGGCTCGTGGTGCCGAACGTCAGACTATCGCCGAAACACAGGATGGTCGTCCTCGCGTCTTCCTGCGATGGCTGCGATGGCCGCGCTGGAATAGCGGAGATTTGACCGAGCGAGCCGGAACTGAGCGTGTTGGGATCCACCTCCGACGGGGATGAGGGCGCGCCACTAGAGCCGCATCCCACGGCTGCCAAGGCATAGATGGTAACGAGCCCAAGAATCGTGGGAACGACAGGAAGCTTCACGAAGCATCTCCTGGGTGCAGTGAACGCCGAAGCAACTTAAGATAAGACGAAGGCAGCTTTTTGGATCAGCTCTAGCTTATGGTCCCCCGGCCGATGTGGTCCGGGAGCCTGAAACAGAGAAGGTCTTGTTGTACTCGAGAATGTAGTTGAGCGGGTGGGTCGGTCGATCGGACACCCAAACCTCGTAGTGGAGGTGCGGCCCGTTGCTCCTTCCGGTGCTGCCAACGTAACCGACGACATCCCCCCGCTTCACTCTCTTGCCAGGGCGCACGGTGAAGCGAGAAAGATGCGCATAACGGGTCATCATCCCGAACTTGTGGTCGATGACGATGACGTTACCGTAGCTTCCACGCTTCCCCGCATACATCACGACACCGTCTGCGGGGGCCACTACCGACCGTCCAATGGGCGTCGAGACATCGATTCCATGATGAAACTCGCGCTCACCCGTGAACGGATCGCGGCGGCGACCGTACGACGAAGACAAATAACCACGTACCGGCCATATCGAAGGCGTGGAGGCAAGCATGAGGGAATGCTCCTCATAGAATCTTTCCAAGACGTGGCCTTTTTCTTCGAGAGCGATCAGGTCGCTGGCCATTTGATTAAGACTGCCCTTGACCTGCTCGTAGGCGCTCGCTGGCGCGCCGTCCTCGTCGCGAAATCCGCCCATCCCGGCACCCGATTCGGCCGGTAGCTCGGTCCCGAGCCCGGCCATGACCGAAAGCTTCTTGACAAAATCCTGGAGTGAAGTGACTCGATTGTTCAGATGTTCGACCGAGACCTCGTAGTCCAGCTTTTGTCGTCGGAGCTCCACATTGATCATTCTCAATCGCCGGAGCTCTCGCATGTCCCCGTAGAACTCCACGTAGTGGAACGTCAACGCTCCAGCGACGATGACCATCAGACCGAGGAAGGAACCTAAAAGAATGGCGGCGCGTTTAGACAGGTGAATCTTGCGGAATTTCGCTTCCGCATGAGGCACTAAAATAAACGTATAAAACCGTTTAGCCATACCACCGACCTCTCGCAGTTGGCTCCAATGAGAGAACAAGCGATCCAAAACACACAAAAACGCCCTTTTTTGTACTACAGCCGCCAGACAGCTGTCAAGCCAAAAAGGAGAGCCATACGTTCTCAGAGGTTCCGACCAGGGTCTTCCTTAGATCCCCGCAAAGCGCGTGCCCTCTCAAGACACGTACCCGAGGGTTTGAAGTTCTTTCAAAATGTCCTCGTCGACGGGGCTTCGGCGAGGCTTTCCTCCGCGCGCGCCGGTGTCGTGAGTAGGAGTCCACTCCACGGGTCTTTCCGCAAGCAGCTCAGGGGAAAGGGCTTCTACCAGGACCCTACCGTCCATGTCCTCCCCGACCGGCAGTCCCAGGAGATACAGGGCGGTTGGCGAAATATCGAACACCGTCGCGTCGGTGAGCTTGGTGCCGCCGCGTATCGGCGGACCCCATAGGAAAATTACCCCATGGGGCGCCAAAGTCTCTACACTTCCTGGGGCCCTCGCTCCCGGCGGACCTAGAGCGTAGTGATAAAAACCATAGTTCCGGAACTGAAACCCATGATCGGAGACCACGATCACCACGGTGTCCGGCCCCGCCATGGCCATCAGCCGCCCCAGCCGGCGGTCTTCATGGATGTAAACCGCCTCCAAGACAGCGGCGTAGGCTTCGTTCATCGCCTGCTCGATCTCTGAAGTGAGCGGCAACTTATCCTCGTTGAAGTGCTTGTACACCTGCTTGGCTAGGCGGACATCGATGAAACGCCACAGGAAGTGTGAAAAAATATCCGCATTCCGGAAGATCACACCAAAGAGATCCCTTTGTCCGCGGGTCTCCATGAGGTGGTTGACAACTTTCTCGACGAGCATATCCTCGGCGAAGAGCCCGACCGAAGCCTGAAATCGCCCCCTGAAATTCTCGGAAGGACGAAAGGCACTCTCCGCGAGCTCGTCCGAATAAACCGGGATTCCCGCCGCCCGCATCTCCTCGTGAACGCGGTCGTCTCCGAAGGCGACGAGCGGTTCCAGCTCGTCGTAGAGAGTCGCCGGATACGTCGATTCATCGACGCGAGTCTTGCGTGCCTTCGTGAAATAATTCGAGACCATCTCACCGTTCACGTGTTCCGCAGGCCAGGTCGCCCACCAGTTGATCAGTTGCACGCTCTTGCCGGCTGCGGTCGCGATATTCCATAGCGCCTCGGTGCGCCTCTGGTTCCCCGTTGTCAGAAGCCTTTCCTGGCGAAGCCTTTCCTGGCCATCATCGGAGAGCACCATCCAGTCGATGATGCCGTGCTTTTCCATTCGCTTGCCGGTCGCGATGGAAGTCCAAATTACATTCGACTTCGTGGGCTTGAACGTGCGGCAGGGTCCGTAGGCTCCTTCGCGGTTGAGCCGCTCGAAGTTAGGGAGCTTGCCCTGCGACATCAATGAGTGGAGAAACTCGGGATCCGTTCCATCGAAGCCGAGGATCGTGACCCTATAAGCCGTCCCCGCCGGGCGATCGGTTCGATCGGCGATTCGATCCGCTCGTTGAACGGCGACGTCGAGATATAGGAACAGGCCAGACAGGAGGACCAGTGCCACGACATACGCCTTCTTCATTGTCTCTTTATTCTCGGACACTCTATAGTTTGGCGTCGAGCCAGTCAGAATATCGATCCTACACCAATCGGCGGTAGTTCATCTTAGGAATGTCCTTCGCGGTCCAAGTCGGAGAGGCATCGTTCTCGAGCTTCTCGAGGCATCGCTCGGCGCCGACGATGAGGCTCCCCACATCGAGTCCTTCCCGGTCCGGGCGAAACGGCTGTAGTGCGCGTACTCCTTGATCGAGCTGGCTCACTGCTCCTTTCTGGTTTTCCGCCGCAACGTGGTACATGCCGACTGCGATGTGTATCAAGGCTTGGAGGAAATCGCGTTCCCGTCCGCGGGCACCCGTCCAAGCATCCTCGAGGAGGTCATGACATTCGAAATACAGCTTTCGATTAAAGAGATCTGCCGCCTTGGCGAGGACATTTTCGTCGGGCATCAGCAGATGCTACCACTCACCTAGACACTAGGGCTGCTGACTCTCTAGGATCCGGTACTGGATGGCCTCATGAAGATGCGCTTCCTTGATGCTTCCACCCCCTTCCAAATCGGCCAT
Organism: Candidatus Marinacidobacterales bacterium; assembly: GCA_965222425.1. Taxonomy (GTDB): domain Bacteria; phylum Acidobacteriota; class Vicinamibacteria; order Marinacidobacterales; family DATDRI01; genus CBDCNP01. Next base: position 434,167 of record CBDCTW010000018.1, on the reverse strand, counting down.
CGTTCGCGCCACCTTGAGTATCCGGTCGAACGCGCGCGCCGAAAGGCCAAAGCTGTCCACAGCTTGGCGTACAGATTCCTTTCCGGCGCGGCTCAACTCGCAGAATTGCATCACTTCCGGAGGCGACATCGCAGCGTTGAGACGACGATCGGAGCTGGCGAAGCGTTCCTTCTGCAATTCCTTAGCGCCTAGCACTCGGTCGCGCACGTCCGAGCTCGGCTCTGATGAAGCCGAGACGAGCATTTGCGCGCCGGTCAAAGCGCGCACGTAGACCTGTAGGTCGATACGATCGATCAAGGGCCCGGAGACCCGCGACTGGTACCGACTCACAACCGCGTGCGAGCAGATGCATGCTCGAGCCTCTGCTCCGGAGTATCCGCACGGACAGGGATTCATCGCGGCCACCAGAACGAACTCGGTAGGCAATCGAGCCGATCGGCCTACACGGCTCACCAGAATGCTCCCTTCTTCCAAAGGTTGGCGGAGCGCCTCGAGTGCGTTGCGGGGGAACTCGGCGAGCTCGTCCAGAAATAAGACGCCTCGATGCGCCAAGCTCACTTCACCAGGCATCGGACCTATACCTCCACCGGCCATTGCCGCCCAAGAGATCGTGTGGTGGGGAGCCCTAAACGGCGGATCGGTCACTAAACCGATACCAGGAGGCAGTCTTCCGGCGACGGAATGCACCTTCGTCACCTCGAGCGCTTCATCGAAGCTCAACGGGGGCAAGAGCGAGGGCAAGCACCGAGCGAGCAGCGTCTTTCCGGCGCCCGGAGGTCCATAGAAGAGTACGTTGTGACCGCCGGCCGCGGCCAACTCGAGAGCCCGCTTTGCTTGGTACTGGGCTTTAACGTCCGCGAGATCGCGCAACGGCTTCTGCCTCGACCGATGCGTCCCGTTCGTTGGTCGGGGCGCTGGAAGGTTTTCCGCGGACAGGAGATCCACCACCTCACGGAGAGAAGCCACCGAATACACAGCTAGACCATCCTCCATAGCCGCCTCGACTCCGTTTGCGCGCGGCACCACCGCCATCCGAACCCCTTCCGATCGAGCCTCGGCCGCCACCGAAAGTACCCCTCTTACCGGACGAAGCGTCCCGTCGAGCGCCAGCTCGCCCATCAAGAGCGTGCTGCTGAGTTTGTCAGTAGGCACCTGGTCCAAAGCCGCCAGCAGGCAGATAGCGACCGCCAGGTCGAATCCGGCTCCCTGTTTGGGGATCTCCGCCGGAGCGAGGCTGAGCGTGATCCTCCCACCAGGATATTCGAAACCATTTGTACGGAGCGCGGCCCGGACCCTTTCGCGCGCCTCCCGAACCGATGCGTCCGGCAGGCCGACGGTGCGGAACGACGTAACCCATTCACTCAGTTAGACTTCCACCCGCACGAGAAGCCCTTCGATGCCCCGAGTCGCCCCGGTTACCGTACGCGCGAACACACTCGAGTAGACGAGAAAAGCGGGGAGAAACTTCCCAATCGAAGCGCATGGCAGACCCGGTCCGGGACTCGATTAGGGATGGGCGATCGGAAAGAGAGCTACTAGTCAGTCTCGATATCTAGCGTGGCAACCACGGGGTAACCATTCCGGCACTGGAACACCTCGCGAAAGATGCGGTTTGCCAGCTCTGCACCCAAGTGGGTATCGGTGCCTACTTGGAGCAGGTATGAGGTCTCGGTCTCGGTAACCGCCTCCATTCCTTCGAGGCCGATGAGTTTTTGCTGCTCATCGGAAGACATGCTCACCCGTGGCAGGTCGAACGTGAGCCCTTCCCCCCTGTTGTAGGTGAGTTGGAGAAACTTGCCACCATCAGTCTCAAAGATAACGAAGCCTTCTTCTGCACCGGCGCCACCGGCCGTAATCAGCGCGTCCATGGCGGACTTGAGGTGCTTTTCGTGCTCGGTCTTGAACTCTTTTACCGCTTCCATGCCTCACCAACTCTTCAGTCCTTTGGAGAGTGAATACATAAGGGACCACCGACGTTAAGCATCGAGGGGATCGTACTCTTTCAGTCGAGGGCCTTCACGAGAAGCCGGGGCGAGCGTACCACCGTACCAGGGGTGTGTCAAGACCCGTGTCCTTCCTCGCGATCGTGAACCACCTCGTCCCACGCGATGCCGCTAGACGCGGACGAAGACGGCGTTTTCGTTCCCGAGCTCACGCGCCGACGGCGTCACGATGGTCTCCGGTCCGATGGGAAGCTTCCGCCCATCGCCAAGCGCTTGGCGCACATCTTCCTCGGAAACGAATTCCAAGGCCGCGGTCGGAGCGGCGGGTACAGACGAGGGCTTCGGGTCTGGGTTTTTTGAGGCTTGGAACGAGTTGGCAGGGCTGCCAGCCGTCCGGTCAGCAGAGGTGGCGCTGCTCGGCGAGCCTGACGTAGCTGTCAGGCCTAGCAGGCCACGACTAGCCAAGAAACCCGTGACCCGTTCTTCAACCGACTGGCTCGATGGCGTGACCGTGGGGGCCGCTCTCGTCCTAGGTGCGCTGGTCGCACGGCCTCGACTTTCTGGGAACCCATACTTCGACAACGCCGCTTCCAGATCGACGGGGCGCGTCTCGAACGCCAGCCGCTTGATGTTGATGAGATGAAGCGGGGTGATGTTGTCGGAGGTGATGTTGCCACCGTATGCGCCGCAGCCAAGGGTCATCGCCGGCGCCAGCCCGGTGCTGAAGCCCACCGCTCCGTGCGTTGCGGTAGAGTTGACAATGATGCGGAAGGCCGGTTTCTGAAGACCGAACTCCATGATGATGTCCCGGTTCTGGGAGTGAATGGTTAACGTGTGTCCCATTCCACCGTATCGCAGGATTTCCTTCGCCCGCTCGCACCCGTCCCGCCAATCTTTGACGACGTAAAACGCCAAGATAGGTGAGAGCTTCTCGATCGACAGGGGGTAGTCTCGGCCCACACCCTCAAGCTCCGCCACCAAGACCCTCGTTCCCGCCGGGACGTTGATCCCCGCCTTCTCGGCAATGAACGTCGCGCTCTTGCCGACAATTTGAGGGTTGGCGAGGCGACTCGGCAAGATCGCGACGCTTTCCACGGCACGCATCTGCTCCGCGGTCAAAAACGCGCCGCCTTCCGCTACGACCCTTTCCCTGACTTGCCGAGAGATCGCCTCGTCGCAGAGAAGCGCCTGCTCGGAACAACAAAGCGTCCCGTTGTCGTAGCTCTTCCCGGTAATGACGTCTCTCACTGCCTTCACGACGTCCGCCGAGGACTCTATGTACGCGGGAACGTTTCCTGGACCTACCCCGAAGGCGGGCTTGCCCGAACTGTAAGCGGCGCGCACCAATCCCATTCCGCCCGTAGCGAGAATGACCGACGTCTCTCGATTCCGCATGAGCTCTTGGGTGCCCTCGATCGAAACGTGCTCCATGCACTCGATCGAGCCTTCGGGAGCGCCGGCGGCGAGCGCCGCCTTACGCATGATTTCTGCAGTGGCACAAATGCAACGCTTGGCCGCCGGGTGAGGCGACAGCACGATCGTGTTCCGCGCCTTGAGACTGATCAGGATTTTGTAGATCGCCGTCGAAGTCGGATTGGTCGATGGAATGACCGCGGCAACGACACCGACCGGCTCCGCAATCTCGTAGAGCTTCTTCTCCGGAACCTCACGGATCACACCCACGGTCTTCATGTCTTTGATGAAATCGTAAACGTCAACCGCGGCGAACTTGTTCTTGACGAACTTGTGCTCGAGGACACCGTATCCGGTCTCTTCCACCGCAAGCTTGGCCAGCTCCAGGGAAGCGTTGGAAGCCGCCTCCGCTGCCGCTGCAACGATGCGATCGATTTTTTCTTGGGTGAAATGACCGAGCGTGTTCCAGGCCTCTCGCGCGCGGCGCAGCAAGGTCCGAGCCTCCTGTAAGGAGAGGAGGTCTTGATCTTTTACGCTCGTCGCCATGTGCCAGCTGCCTGAAGAAGAGTCATTGTTGCCTCAGTGCGCGCTCACTCCTCGTTCGCGCGCTTGGCGCCTCGCTCCTCGCTCGGCTCCCCGTCGTCGGCCCACTCGGACCGGGCTCGCTCCGCTCGCTCAGGGTGCACCGAATTCGTCTGGCACCCCGCTACTCTGGCGCCTAAGGCCTCGGAAGGATCTGTTCCACCTCACCGTCCGGGCTTGGAATAACGTGGACCGAAACGAGCTCGCCGACTCGCCGCGCCGCTCCCGCACCCGCATCCACGGCAGCTTGGACTGCCCCCACGTCTCCGCGCACGAATACAGTCACTAGCCCCTGCTCGATGTACTCACGGCCGACAAGGGTGACGTTGGCAGTCTTGACCATAGCATCCGCCGCTTCGATAGAGCCCACGAGCCCCTTGGTTTCGACCATGCCCAAGGCTTCACCTCTTGTTTTCATCGTCCCTCTCTCTTCAGCGAAGGGGCGCCTGGCTAGGTCCGCTAGTGGCAACCATCTATTTTGGCGTCCGACGGCAACTCTAAGTTTTGGCGCCAATCCCGACGTGCCAGGCGTCGACCGGCCGCGGAGTCGCCGGGCTTAGGTGAACATCGGCGTAGCCAGGCGCCCCTTCACAAGTGCTGCAATATAGCATCGCCCGGAAGAGCCGGTCAAGGCGTGACTTAGCCGCCACCCCCGACCCAGCGCACGTCGAGGAATTGACTCGAGGTCCTGCCTGTGACATAGTGGCGGGCTTGCTCAGCCCCTGGAGCCCCTCCGGGAACGCTGACACACAGAACTCAAACTATTAGTACCAACGAGGTGAATGTAAGAATGAAGGTATTTCAGCAGCGGGTTACTCAAATCGTTCTCGCGGGGGTGGCAACCCTGGCCGCCGGCACCATTCAAGGTTGTCAGGGGAACGGAACGGCCGACATCATACCGGTGACTCCGGCCGTCGACCTCAATAAACCGAGAGCGCCGATCGGCAGTCCGATCGAAGTGACCTATCGCTTCGACGTGGGCTCGGACTTCAAATCCTTCCCGCGGGATTACATGGCTTTTGTGCATTTTCTCGACTCTCATGATGAGCTTCTCTTCACCGATGATCACCATCCTGCCGAGCCGACCAGCTCTTGGAAGGCTGGATCCACGGTCGAATACTCCCGAACCGTCTTCGTTCCACTCTACCCCTACCTGGGAACCGCTACTATCGAGATGGGACTCTACGATCCCGAGACCAGCCAACGGGTAGCTCTGAGCGGAACCGATGCCGGTCAATTGGCCTACCAGGTAGGAGAGGTCACTCTTCTCGACCAGAAGGAGAACATCTTCTTAGTCTACAAGGAGGGTTGGCATCCCCTGGAGTCCTCCCCTGAGAACCCCGCCATCGAGTGGCAATGGACGAAGCAGCAAGCGGTATGCTCTTTTAAGAACCCGAAAGTAGGCAGCCTCCTCTATCTGAAGGCGGACACCAATATCGAGGCATTCCCGGAGCCCCTGAAGATCCAAGTATTGGTAGGAGACACGGAGCTCACTCAAATCACCGTGGATGACAGGCATCCCTTTCTCGTCAAGATTCCAATCCCCGCCGCAGCACTCGGCTCCGAGGATTGGGTCGATCTCAGAATCGTAAACGACCAGTCGTTTGTTCCTTCGGGAGTCGGAATGGGCGGAGATCCCAGGCAGCTCGGTCTACGGGTCTACCACCTCTATATCGATCCGCAGCCCGGAACTTAATAAGCCTCACAACGAAACGGGGGACGGCCGTGATGCTCCCCTATTTCTTATTTCTCTTATTGCCCCCACACTCTCGTGGTGTTTCTACCACGGAGTGGCGCGGAGTGCTAGCGCTGCATGTCACTAAGCTTGATTCCCGATCACGCTGCTAGATTGTGCACCTGCCAGTGACCCTTTAGTCCTCTGAGTTTAGGAACACAACCGGACCTACCGCTCTAGCGGGGCGGTCTTTTTTCTCTGGCACCCTTCTTGCCACTCTGACTAGCAAGGCGACACCAAGTTGAACGCACCCAGGTTCGGTGAGCTGAGAGAGAATCACGCCGCACCCAATGGTCACAAGCCTTCGTCTTTTTTCTAAAGTTTTCTTAAACAAAACAAGGGGACTCGGGAAGATCCGAAGGTCTCCCGCCATCTCCTGAATGTGGACCCTTCGGATCAAGGGGTGGAGTCTTGCCATGAAGACGAGAATCGGACGTTACGGTGCGGCGGGTTTGTTGCGGGGATGTCCCGCCGGATGTTGAATTTGGGGTAGCTGCGGCTCCTTGGCCGGCCTAAGAGTAGGTCTGCCAATAAACCGTCTCCAGAGGGGGACAAGGAGCCACCAATGCCTAGGAAATCAAAGAAGCCAGTAAGAAAGCAAACGCACTCGCCTACGGGCAAGGTAGTTGGCCAAGTCGGTCAGATACTGCTACCGATGATAGCTGGGATCGCGGCCACGAAGGCGGATCTGACGGAATGGGTGTACGAGCAAGGACTGACAGCTCTGCACCTACTGCTCGGAGAGGACGCCGAGGAGATCGCGGGGCTCAAGGGCAAGCACGAGAAGGAGCGAACTCATAACCACTGGGGGAGCACGAACGGAGAGCTGAGCTTCGGTGGTCGTCGCATCCAAGTGTCGCGACCTCGAGTTCGCTCGAAGTCGGGCGCGGAGGCGTCGCTTCCACACTTCGAAGCCTTCCGCGAAGAAGACCCGCTTCCAGAGCGAGTGTTGAATCAGATCTTGGTGGGCGTATCGACCCGAAATTACGAATCGAGTCTGGACAAACCCGCGGCCAAGTTGAAGTCTCGTGGCACGAGTAAGAGTGCCGCCAGCCGTCACCTCGTGAGCCAGACGACTAAGAAGCTCGAGGAATACCTGTCTCGGCGGCTAGAGGAGTTCGAGCTTGCGGCACTGATGCTGGATGGCCTTGAGGTGGCCGGACAGACCGTCGTCGTAACTCTAGGTATCACAATAGATGGAACGAAGGTGCCCCTGGGTATATGGCTGGGCTCGACGGAGAACTCTCGGGTGTGCACCGCGATGTTGCAGGACCTTCTCGAGCGAGGCTTGCGCGTCGATGAGTCGATTCTCTGCGTAGTGGACGGAGGCAAAGGCATCCGCAAGGCACTCGTCGACGTTTTGGGGGACCTCGTGTGTTCGCTAGTCTGAATTGGCCCATTTCGCTCATTTGATTTGGCCCACCCCATCGAGACCGATACCCTGAGCCGGGGAAGAACCCGGAGAGGAGGGTCGGTTGAAAAGGGGTGCGAAAGTGCGATTGTTCGAGCAGATCCGTGGCGAGTACGAGCACGGAGTAGGAACGATAAAGGGAGTGGCGAAGGAGTTCGGAGTACACCGTCGGATGGTGCGTCAGGCGCTGGAGAGCGCGGTACCGCCGGAGCGTAAAGTCGCGGAGCGTGCGAGTCCGAAGCTTGAGGAAGTACGCGAGTTCATCGACGCGGTCCTGAAGGAGGACAAGCGAGCGCCTCGGAAGCAACGCCATACGGCTCGTCGTATCTGGTCCCGGTTGCGCGCCGAGCATCCGGAGCATGAGATTGGCGAATCAACGGTACGTCGCTACGTCGCTCGTCGGAAGAGCGAGCTCGGCCTGAAGGACACAGAGATTTTTGTTCCGCAGAGCTACGCGTGGGGCGATGAAGGGCAAGTGGACTGGTACGAGGCGTACGCGCGGATCGGAGGTGAGCTCGAGAAGGTCCACACGCTCGTAGTCCGAAGCATGGCGGGAGGAGGCGCGTTGCATCGCGGCTATCCGCGTCCGACGCAACAAGCATTTTTCGAAGCGCAGGAGCATGCGTTCGAGTTCTTTGGTGGCGTGTTCCGCCGCATGCGCTACGACAACCTGTCACTCGCGGTCACTAAGATTCTGCGTGGTTATCAACGAGAGCAGACGGAGCGATTCGTGGCGTTTCGCTCCCATTGGGGATTCGACTCGGAGTTTTGTAATCCGAGTCGAGGCAACGAGAAGGGCGGGGTGGAAAGCGAAGTCGGCTACTTCCGGCGCAACTATCTGACGCCGGTACCGGAGTTTTCGAACTGGGATGAGCTGAACGAGTATCTGCTCTCGTGCTGTCTCAAGGATGCGACGCGCCACATTAGCGGCAAGGAGCATGCTGTCGGAACAGCGATGGAGCTTGAACGGGAGCATCTGTTGCCATTGACCGTCGAGGGGTTCGATATCGAGGAGCGACGATTTGCAAAGGTGAACAAGAAAGGCTGCGTTCGAGTCGGCACGAACTGGTACTCGACTCCGTTGAAACGGGACCGGCGAGTTGTGGCCAAGCTACTGCCGTTGGAAGTTGAGATCTGGCACGAGGGCCACGTCGTGGCACGCCACGAGCGCTGCTACGGCCGCAGCCAGTCGATTTATGAACTCGAGCACTACTTGGATGTTCTGGTCAGGAAGCCTGGAGCGTTGGCCGGCTCGACGCCGCTCGCTCAATGGCGGGAGAAAGGTCGGTGGCCCACGAGCTACGACGAGTTGTGGTCCAAGCTGAATCGACGTCACGGGAAGCTCGAAGGAACCCGCCAGATGGTCGAGCTCGTGCAGCTCGGCCGCGAGCACGGCTACGACAAGCTGCGTGAGGCGGTGAGTCAAGCGCTCGAACTCGGCTGTACGGATGCTGAGGCGATCCGTCACCTCGTCGAATCATCAGTTCTTCGACGTGAGCAGGCGCAGGCTCTTGGCGATGTGGAGCTCGGAGAGCTCACGAAGTACGAACGTTCCTTGCCAGGTGTTGGCCATTACAACGCGCTGATCGGCGAGGTGAACTCGTGAACGCGAAGAGCATCGAGCTCCAGAGCATCCGTCAGCATTGCAAGACGCTTCGCATGCCGAGCGTGGCAACGCAGTTCCAGAAGATTGCCGAACAAGCGCAGCGCGACGAGCACAGCTATGTCCGCTACCTCGACGTGCTGCTCAGCGCCGAAGTCGAGGAGCGTGAACACCGCGCGGTTCAAAGACGACTGAAGGAAGCACAACTACCGAGAGCGAAGACGCTCGAGGAGTTCGACTTCTCGCAATCGCCGAAGGTCTCCGCCCGTCGGATACGAGAACTGGCCGAAGGCGACTACATCGACCATGCACGGCCGGTTCTGTTTCTCGGCGATGCCGGCACAGGCAAGACTCATCTGGCCACGGCATTGTGTGTAGCGGCGTGCCAGCAACGTCGCCGCGTTCGCTTCACGACGGCCTCGAGACTCGTCAACGAACTCGTTGAAGCTAGGGAGGAGCACGAACTCTCGCGAGTGATCCGTCGCTACGCCCGCTACGAGTTGTTGTGCATCGACGAGCTCGGCTACGTCCCACTCGCCGATGTCGGCGCCGAGCTTCTGTTCCAAGTGGTTTCGGAACGATGCGAAAGGGCGGCGCTCGTGATCACCACCAACCTGCCCTTCTCGGAGTGGACCCAGGTGTTCACGAACGTCCGCCTGTGCAAGGCACTGCTCGACCGAGTCACGGACCAGGCGCACATACTCGAAACCGGCACCGAATCCTATCGGTTCCGGCGCACCCTGAAGAGCGAGAAAAAGACCATAAAGGCATGAGTTCGTTGGGTTTCACTAGCCGCGGCCTGCACTTCGTTCCGGCCGCGGAATAAGGAAAGGGGCTTTCTTACAGCTCGTCTTTATTAATCAATAACTTAGGGTGGGCCAAATTAGATGAGCAAAGTGGGCCAGACCGAGTGGACAAACACAACCTCGCGGTCATCCAAAGGTGCCAGATCCATAAACTCCGAAATCTTCGCTCGTACCTTCCCAAGTCTCGTCACGCCTACGTGCTCCAGACGATGAAGGAAGCCTACAAGTGCAAGAGTGCCGACAAGGCGCGCAAGCGACTTCAGGCATTGGTGTCGTGGCTCGAGCGAAACGGCTACGACGAAGCTGCCGGAAGCCTTCGTGAAGGGATGGAAGAAACACTCACGGTCGTGAAGCTCGCGCCGCCCGCCTTACTTCGCCAGTCTCTTGCCACGACGAACGCCATTGAGAATCTCAACGGAACCATTCGCAGAGTATCGAGAAACGTCAAGCGTTGGAAGAGTCCTTCCATGGTTCGCCGATGGACCGCTCTTGGCGTCGTCACCGCGCAGAAAAAGTTCCGGCGTATCAAAGGCTATCGCCATATGGGCGCTCTCGTTCACGCGCTTAGAAGCAAACAGAAATCTCTTGACAGCGATGAGTTTGCTGCCTAAGAGTATTCACAGGTGCCGCCGCCACCCGACCAAATTCAACAGCGGCCGGGACATCCCCTTTGTTGCTCATGATGTTGGTACTCGTCCCTTACGGCCCGGTGAAAGCTGAGCAGGGCAAGTTCTTGAATCGCAGCCTCTATGTACCCGTTACCTTCCGCGTGTGCGAGCACCTTTCCGAGGCAAACCTGTACATCGAGGATCAACGTGTGGGTGCGCTTCCCATCGAGCGAATCTTCCTCTTCACCTACTACCCCGACCTCAAACGACTCTTACCCAAAGTCACGAATCTGCGGGTGGAGGGAGTTCGAACCGATGACAACAGCCCGTTCATAGGCCGTCTCGCCCTCGATCCCACAGCAATCTACACATCCGAAAGATTGAACTGGAATATGAACGGAATGCTCTCGAGAGGTTGGTTAAACTCCTCGAGATTTTGCTTGAGGTTCTCGAAACTTTCCAGGGTGGCATCGAGCGCTGGCACCTGAGAATCCACGACGAAAACGATACCGTCGACTCCTTTGAGCACCAGCTTCCGCGTCGTGTTGTAGAAGACCTGCCCGGGGACCGTATAGAGCTGCACGCGTACCCGCATGCCGCCGATCTTCCCGACCTCGAGGGGTAGCAGATCGAAAAAGAGGGTTCGATCAGCTTCCGTCTCCAAGCTGACCATCTCCCCCCGGGAGTGAGGGTCGGTCTTACTGTGAATGTGCTGCAGGTTGGTGGTCTTACCACACAAGCCGGCACCGTAGTAGACGATCTTCGCCGAAACCTGCATCGTGGTGTAATTGAAGAAGACCACCGAGTGTTACTCCTTACCCCTTAGATTTCAGAGAGATAAAGTCGTGTTACCCGCTCCAGCAACCCCACGTCAAGCGGCTCGTTTTGTCGGTGTCCCGAGTGCAAGGCCCGCGACCGGCGTCCTGCCACGGCTGTTACGGGCACGGCGTGGATTGGACGCCCAACAGGGTCCAGCAAGGCGTCCTGCCACCGCCCGTTACTGGCACGGCGTGGACTGGGCGCCCGGGTCCTACCGAGCCGGCCTAAAAGCGCAGCGTGAGCCCGGCGTCCTGCCGCAACCCGCTACGGGCACGCCGTGTACTGGACGCCCCAAGCGTCACGACCTCTAGAAGCGTAGCGTGAGCCCCGTGTAGAACCGCTTCTGGCCCTCTTGGAGGGAATCTCCCTGGAGCTGGATGGTCCGGTAGTCGAAGCGGAGATTCGCAGGCCCGGAGAGGTGCCAGTAGACTCCAAACCCCTGTGAAGTAGCTAGCGAACTCTCCTGAACCTGCAAGAAGGATTGGCGGTACATGCCGAGCCCTATAACGAAATACGGGCGCAGACGGAGGACCGATACCGGAGAGACAATCAATAGATTGCCGCTCCAAATGGTCAAGGACGGTGAACGGTCTTCCTCACTTGCTCGCGAATATTCTCCTTCGATGGAGATGATCTCCGTGAAGACCGGCAAGGATAAGCCGAAGCCGATCCCGGAGCGACCATTGGATGAAGCTCGTTGTATGAACCCGGTTACACCACCCGCCTCCGCCGCTCCGCCGGCCAAGATCGTGACGACCAGAGCGAGGAGTCCGATTCGCCTGCGACGCGGAGTAGGTGGAGAGGCGAGCGTCATGAGCAGCAGGGTCGAATGATCCATAGTGTCCATACTGTCAGGACTGTCAGGCTCGGCTGAGCAAGACGGTAGCGATTGCGAGGTCCCGAGAGACGGTTACGGAAACCGCATAACGCTCCGCTCCCTTTCGTTGCGCCACCTTTAGGGCACGACCGGAAAGAAGCGTATCGACCGGTCCTTCCGTCGCCACGTCGGTTCGAATCTCCTTCCATCCGACCCCGCGCATCCCTGTCCCGAGGGCCTTCATGACCGCCTCTTTAATTGCGAAAACCTCTGAGAGCTTGATGACCGGCTGCGGATTTCGAAGCACCGCTTCCGACTCCGCTGGCACGCAAACTCGACGTACCAGCCGTTCGCCGCGCCGAGAATAGGCACCTGACATGCGTGACGTCTCCACCAAATCGACTCCCACCCCACAAATCAACGACGGTTACCTCAGGGGCCACATTGTACCTTGGGGGGCCCAGAGTTTGTATGTGAGCAGGCTCATGCAAGGTCAATCGCTTCGAGGTAGAATGGAACATCAAGCCGAAAGGTAGAGACGAATGGAAAATGTAACCCTGGCGACGGCTTTCCTCGCGGGCATCATCTCTTTCATCTCCCCTTGTGTTCTCCCCATCGTTCCCGGCTACATCTCGTTCGTGTCCGGCGTCTCACTTCAAGAGCTCAAGAACAACCTTGATATCGACGAAGAAAAAAGACGGCGCCTCCTTCGGCAGGTCGGCCTCAACAGCGTATTCTTCGTTCTAGGCTTCTCGGTCGTCTTCGTCGTCATGGGAGCTTCGGCGACCTATATCGGGAACTGGTTCGCCGCAAACCGCACGGTACTGGCCCGGGTGGCGGGCGTGGTGATCATTATCTTCGGCCTGCACACCATGGGGCTCACGCCCATCAAATGGCTCAACTACGAAAAGCGCTTTCAGACGCAAAAGAAGCCGATGGGGCTCGCGGGCTCCTTCTTGATCGGACTCGCATTCGCCTTCGGTTGGTCGCCGTGTATCGGACCCATTTTGGCCGGAGTCCTCGCCCTAGCAGCCACGCAAGATACAGTCGCCCAAGGAGTGTGGCTGCTGGTCGCCTACTCGCTCGGCCTCGGGGTGCCCTTCATCGCTACCGGCCTCGCCACGAACCGCTTCCTCGATCTCTTTGACCGCGTGAAGAACCACATGAGATTCGTCGAGATTACAGCCGGAGTGCTGTTGGTCGCGGTGGGGATCCTAGTGGCCACCGATAAGCTTCAAGCTCTGTCGCGCTACTTCACTTTCATCCCTGTGCTCGGATAGACAAAGCGGGCTCTTCCCCGTGTTATGATCCGACGCTCACTCGACGACACTCTCGCACGGGCTAGCTCCGTTCGGCTGTCTCGGCGGGGGAAAGGCACTTACATGCGCATCGCTATCCCCATTTCCCTGATCGTGCTGGCGAGCGTTGGAACGTTGGCCCACACGAGCCAGCAGGAGGAAGGCGGTCCCGGCACCGAGTGGGAGGCACCGGAGGAAGCCAAAGCCAAACCGAACCCATTGCCGTCTACCGCGGAAGTCCTCGCCGAGGGCTCGGCTCTCTATAAGAAGAACTGCGAGATGTGCCATGGTGTTACCGGCAAAGGCGACGGGCCGGCGACACAATTCGTCAAGCCGGCGCCGCACGACATCAGCACCCCCGAAGTTCAATCGGCAATGACGGACGGGAGTATTTTCTGGAAGTTGACGGTCGGGAAGAAACCGATGCCTCCGTTCGGCAAGAAACTCTCCGACAACGAGCGGTGGGCACTCGTTCACTACGTGAGAGGTCTGAAGGTCGATTGAATGTTGATACGAGAGGAGCGCAAATATGCGAGCGCTTAGTTGGCTGGCTGCGGTTGGACTCGCAACGGTGGCCTGCCAGTCCCCCATCGATGAGAAACCCCGGCCGGCCCCTGATCTCGTCTTGGAGAGGCTCAACGACACTGGGACGCTGTCGTTGGCAGATCATAAGGGGACGGTGGTGTTAGTAGACCTCTGGGCCACGTGGTGCGCTCCCTGCCTGGCCGAGCTGCCCCATCTACAAAAGCTCGCCGATTCGTTCGATCCGAGCGAGTTCCTCATGTTGGGGATCGTGCTGGAATCAGGAGATAGGAAAGACATCGAGGAGTTCCTTAGCGAGGTGGGCGTTACCTACCCCAACCTACTTGGCAAGGAGGATACGAAGGAGGCCTTCGGGACCTTTCTCGGCTACCCCACCAAATATTTGATCGGCAAGGATGGCTACATCGTCAAGAAGTACTTCGGGGTCGTGGGCGATCGACTCAGAGAGGATGTGGAGCGTTTCGTACGCACCGGCTCATTGGAGTCGACGGAATAGGTTCGATCAAGAAATACCAGCCGATGGACCGCTCATAACGCCGAGACCCCCTCTGCCTGCACGAATTGACACGTTTTCAAGGGCAAGGTATCATTTTTCTTATAGCGCTCGCAACGCGCGCGATGATGTAAATCGAGCTGTCCCGTTCGCTCGTGAACGCACGCTGGCGACCAACCTTTTCGGAGTGTACCCGTGGACGACGACAAAGGAACAATTCTCGACCGGAACACCCGCTTCGAGGGCAAGCTCGAGGGTAGTAACATCACGCTCCGCGGACAATTCAAAGGAAATCTACGAGCCTCGGGTGTGCTACGTATCGTGGACGGATCCGACATCGAAGCCAACATCAAGGCCAACCGAGTGGAAATCGATGGCCGATTTCAGGGAGAGGTGCAGGCCGATTCACTCCAACTCTTAGAACAGGGACGTGCTTCCGGCACTTTTCGCGCCAAGACGCTCACTGTCAAAGAGGGAGCGACCCTGGACGGCGAGCTGGAGATTGGTGCATCGAGCTAGGGGCGAGTCCTCAAACCAACCGGGATTGTCATGTTTGCGTCTCCCCCTGGCTTTGCGACGGGGCAGCATATGAGTCTCACCGACGTCGAGGCTCATGACGATGAGCTCGAAAGCCAATCGTCAGGCGTTGAGACAATCCGAACCGGGATGCTGATTCTCTGTTGCTCCGGTTGCAGCCGCTCGGTCAAGGTTTTCGGGAGAGTCAGTCGTGTCCTCCGTGCTTGCGGTCAAGTGCTCCTTGAGGTCCCGGTAACGCACCGAGACGTAGCGCACGAGTCCTGACAGCAAGAAAGGTGAATTGTAGCGAGGAAAACGAAGAAAGCGACCAGTAACAAAGCGAGCCGTAAGAGCGAACCTGCAACCCAGCCGAATCGTGCTAGAGCCGCGGAAATTGTGTTTTCCTACGGCGAAGTTGATTTTCTCAGGAAGATTACCAAGCGGGAACTCGAGCCATCCTCCGCCAAAGAACGGGCCGCGCGGCTCTCGCTCCGAGATAAGTTGTTGGACATAGACTTCAGTCGTCCCACCGCGGGCGGCGGTGGCCTCATCGTCATCGAGGTAGATCAGCCGGAGGTTGCACTCCTTCAGCACGTAACGAAAGAAGTCTACAGCTTCATCACCGGAGAGGAGAGACGCGCCCGCCTAATCCTTCGCGAGAAGATCTTGATCGCCGTCGAAAAAGCGGGCACTGGGAAAAAGGGCGCCGCGAAAAAACTTCGTAGCCCCCACCTCGATCAGTTCAGCTGCAGCACGAGCTCTTCATCCAGCCGAACATTGATCTCCGAACCCACCGGAATTCGGATTTCCTCACCCTTGGTGGTCAAAACAACACCCGTCCCACCGGCACCACCGATACTAGCTCCAATCGCGGCACCTTTCTTCCCGCCGAGGATTCCGCCGATCAGTGCACCGGCACCCGCCGCTCCGCCGATAATCGCGGCATCTTTCTTCTTTTGGGACGCTGCTTCCTTCTCGACGAACGTCGTCCGGATCTCCTTCACGCCGGTGTGCGTGCTCAGACGATCGAAAGTGAAGCCGATGCTGGCCTTTCCTTTTACTTTGCCCGAAGCTTGGACTGCGGTGACCCTTCCCTCCACATAACTTCCTTGGGCTAGTACAGGCTTGCCCTTCACGTAAAGAGGAGAGATCGTGCGCGCTTGGATCTCATCTCCCACCCGGTTGACCGAAGTGTCGAGGGCGGTCAGCAGCTCGAGCTCCAAGACCGATCCCGCCGGAACGGTCACTTCAATAATTTCGGGTTCCAACAGAGCCGGCGGAGCCGGAGGCGGCTCAGGCGGCGACCCAATATCCTGTGGCTCCGGAGCACGAGCCGCTGGCTCAGAAGGAGCCCGGGGCACCTTGGATTCCGGCACGGAGGGGGATGACGACACGGCGGGCCGACTCGGCGCTGGCGGCTGCGCTGTTATAGCCGGGGGCGCGGAGTCCGCGGGTTCCGGTTCGTTATTGCCCTGATTGCAAGCGCTCACGCCTAGTGCGAAAGCGAGCAAGAGCCCCAACACGCCAAACGAACGGCTTCCTGATGACATCGTGTGTCTCCTTATCATCGTTGATAGTGAATTTATTAGTGGGTTCATTGAGCCCCTAGTCGTATTCTCCGCCGTGCTCCGCAGACAATCAAATCAGTTTGTCGAAGTGTGATCTAGATCAACTTCGTTGTACACACGGGCAGTCAAGGCATGCTGCGTGTCGATCGGCCGTCATGCTAGACTGAGGCCCCGCTCCTGGCAGGCAGGAGCAGTGATTGATAAACTGGGTCTACGCGGATTCGTGTGGGTAAGTCCTGACGGAAAACAGTGTAACTCATTGTGTGGAAAAGGTATCCAGACTTCATCAGGTGCTGAAAAGTGGTCCATTTTTCGGATAGGCTAACCGAGTGAAAAATTCCCAGTCGATCCGCTCGCTGTTTGCGCTGCCAGGTTTCGTGGCTGGTGCCGGATTGAAGGGTGTATTCGATGACCGATACGCCCGCGTCATCCAGCTCAAGAGGCGAAAAAAACAGCTGTTTGCTCTTACTGTGGGCAACGGTGCCGGGGGCGCTATGACAAGCAAGTGTGCCGGGTCCGCGACCTGTCGTTGGCAGGCTGGCGGATCTCTCTGGAATACGAGCGTTGGCGCGTCAACTGTCCTGGGTGCGGCGGTTTGCATGTAGAACACCTGGACTGGCTGGCGAACAACTCGCGCTACACCTAGCGTTTTGCGACGCATGTGGGCAAGCTGTGCCGGGATATGCCGGACAAGGCGGTGGCCGAGATGGAACGTCTGCGCCTCCTAGTTGAAGGGGTCAACAACAAAATCCGTGTGCTGCAACGACGCGCCTACGGCTATCGCGACGAGGAATATCTCAAGCTGAAGATCGTGGCGGCATTCCTTCCGCCATTACCCAGAAATGCCGTCTTCAACCCACACGAATCCGCGTAGACCCGATAAACTCATGGAGCGCCGCCTTGGAAATCCAAAACGTTGAGCTAGAGTTTCCTGCCGACACCAACATCATCCTCGGACAATCGCACTTCATCAAGACCGTAGAAGATCTCTACGAGATCATGGTGACGACGGTGCCAGGAGCTCGGTTCGGAGTCGCCTTTAGCGAAGCCTCCGGCCCCCGCCTAGTACGAGCCGAAGGGAATGACGAGGAGCTTAAGCAGCTCGCGATCAAGAACGTGATGGCGCTTGCCGCCGGGCATTGCTTTCTCTTGATCATGAGGGAGGCCTATCCGATCAACGTCCTGCCACGCATTCGGGAGTGCCCCGAAGTTTGCGAAATCTATTGTGCGACGGCTAACCCGGTTACGGTCCTCGTGGCGCCGGTCGGCGACGGACGGGCCATCCTCGGTGCGGTTGACGGGGCGTCCCCTTTAGGGATCGAAGGAGATGAGGACGTCGAGAAGAGGAAGGAATTTCTCCGAAAGATCGGTTACAAACGTTAGATGCCGGGCGGGTGGATCACGCAGAGCGCCCAACAAGGTCCTTGGAGAAAAATAGTGATCCAGGCGTCTCTTTCGACGAGGAATGTAGGGCAGACGGGCAAAGCTCGCATGGCGGTTCCGACGCACAGCATTTCGCGATCGGCCGCTCTAGCAGCCGCCGTATTGGGCCCCAATCGGGCCCCCGGTGCGTGTCTGCCCTCGAAGAGTCGTCCATAATCACCAAGATCTGGATTGGCACGGGCGTCTGAGCACGTCGATAACTGACACAGAGCCATTTTGACGCCCAGCAGGGGCATCTGTCCACGTTGATAGGTGCCACCGAGCCTTTTGATGCCTGCATAAGAGAAGGGGCGTACGAACAGCTGTGAAACGATCCACCGACTATCGAATCGGTCGTGAGTTTCGACGCGACCCGAGCTACTCGCTTCCCTGGAAAAGGCGGCCAACGAAGTGAAGCCTCCGCGTCCCCGCCCTCTCATCGCAGCCGCCCGCACTCCCCAGATCCCAGATTATCACCGGGATGGCAAACTCCGCTTGGACATGAATGAGAACCAATGGGGCCCCTCGCCTCGGGTTCTCACCGCTCTCTCGTCGTTGTTGGACGATGGTGGCCGGGCGTTATCGCTTTATGGCTTCCATGAACAGCTGCTCGGCCTTCTCTCTGAGCAATTGCACGTTCCTACAAACGAAATCCTGATCACGGCCGGAGCAGACGAAGGCATTTCTCTTCTGTTCGAAGCGTTTCGGGACCCCCACGATACGGTCGTGCTTCCCTCTCCAACCTTTGTGACGTTTCTAACCGAGGCCGAGACGACCGGAGAGACCATCTGGCGCGTTCCATACGGCGAAGACCTACAATTCCCTCGGCTAGAGTTCTTGGATGCGATGGCGGCGCGGCCGCGGATGGCGATCATCGTGAACCCCAATAACCCCACCGGCACGGCGGTGGAGATCGATTGGATCGCGGATCTCTGCAGCAGGGCTCCCGACACGCTCGTGGTTTGCGACGAAGCCTACGTGGAATACCACGGCGAGACGACCCTCTCGATTCGCCCCCGGCCGGCCAACCTTGCGGTACTGCGCACCTTCTCCAAAGCACATGGTCTCGCGGGATTGCGAGTGGCCTTCTTGGTCGCGCACGCGGACGTCGTCGCCTCATTGCTAAAGGTCCGAACGCCCTTTTCCGTGAGCACGACCGCCCTGGTAGCAGCCTGTGCCGCGCTCGAGGACTCAGACTTCCTTCACGCGCATGTTCAGATGGTGCGGAAGGAGATGTCGTCTCTCGTAAAGGCACTGCAGGGTTTGGGATTAGACGCAATGCCCACCCGCACCAACTTCATTCTGCTGCGCGCCGGACATGACGCGTCCAAACTGGTCTCGATGCTTGCCAGCCAGGAGATCATCGTAAGCGATCGCAGTCATGACCCGGGGTTGGAGGGTGTGTTGCGAATCGCGGTCGGCCGCCCCGACCAAAACAAACGTCTGGTGAACGCGTTGAAGAGGAGCACTCAAGGTTGATCTATTCTCGAGGCGTGGCCAGAGGGCCGTCTTGTGCCGGGCGTCACTCAAGGTTGATCTTTTCTAGGAGCGTGGTCAGACGCTGACCTGGCTAGAAGACGCCCGCTATCGAATCAGACGCCGGTGTCACTTACAGCCACTACTTACCCCGGTCGATAAAACGGTGGATGCTGGGCAGGTATTCGAACGACAAGCACTGTGGCTCACGTTCGCCGGCCGCTAGTAGGTCGAGTGCCACCATCCCGCTCTTGCCGTCGCGCAGGACGCCAGCAAAGTCAATAGAAGGATCGGTCAGTGGCTCGCTCCCCTCGGCCGCTGCGATCACCACGACGTCCATCGATTCGCTGAGCTCCTTTAGACCTTGGGCGCAAGAAACAACCGTTCTCCGCTCTTGCCTAGGTGCTCGATCCCGTCCACGAACAGTGCGCGAATAGCACCCCCGCTCGAGTCCAACAGCTGCCGGCACATCTTGCGGATCAGCGTGAGGTTCGTCTCGCTGCCCGCCTCGACCACGAAGACCCGCTTCAACCTAAGGAGAGGCTTGCTTGTCGCTTTGCTCGATCTTTTTCCACTCGGAGGAGTCCCTCTTGAGACGGCCCTTCTCGATGTCCCGCGCCGAAACACCGGACAGACGCGCCAACGTACGGACTCTTAACGTATCCTTGGAAAGGCGGAAAGACAGGTCCCTCACCTCGAGGCGGCGCTGGGCATCGACGCATCGCACGGAGAAGCGCGCTATCTCTACGGAACGTTGCTCAACTCTATGGGCCGGTTCGCCGAGGCCGAAAACGAGCTCCGCGGAGCGAGGACGCGTTTCGATCCGGGTGCCGATTACTTCGTCGAGCTCGGACTCGCTCTCCTAGGCCAAGGGAGGCTAGACGAAGCGGAAGAGATCGCGAGGGACTTCGAGCGCTACGATCCCGGCGACGCTCGAGCACACACGCTACTGGGAGAAGTTTGTCGGCGCGATCGTCTTGGTCTTGGTCGAGGACCGCATAGACGTTGCCTTCGTCCATCGTGCCCACGAATAGGGTGCCGCCGGGGCTAAGAGACATCGAGCTGGCATTGGGGACCCCGGTCGCGTAGGGATGGATCTCGAATCCGGGCGGGAGCTTGATTCGATCGAAAGGGAGTTCCTCCGCGGCAGCACATCCGACGGAGAGGAGAGTGGAGGCGATCGCGGCGAATCGCATTGTCTCCTCCTATGGCTCGCTGGTCGATTCAGTGACCCACTTCTCGGGAATGGCTATCACGTAGAGCTCATGAGAGCCCTCGCAAGACACGTAGAGTTTCCGTCCGGTTGGAAGATTGACCAAGGAGAGCCGATCCGCCCCGAAATGGCTCACCACTCCATGCCGACCATCTGGAGTCATGGCGATCCCAATCGGCAGGTCGCTGAGCTCGAAGCTCCTTTGAACGGAATCGGTGCAGTAATCCAAAACGGTAAGCGTTTGCCCCCCGTCGATACCAGATAAACCTCGCCGCCATCTAGGGAGAAAGCGATCCCGTGCTTCCTCTCTTAATCATCCCCCCGTGCGAGAAGCGCCGTCGCTGTCGACCTCTTCGATAAGTGCTTCCGATGGTCCGCGCTCCCGTTGGAGCCTCTCGGCGACGGCTTCGACGTTACGCATCACTCTGAGGAGATTGAGTCCGAGTACCTTCATGACGTCCTGACCCGAGTAACCGCGTTCGAGGAGCACCGCGGTGAGTGCCGGCAACATAGAAACGTCGTCGAGGCCTGCCGCCACGTAGGTCGTGCCGTCGTAATCGGAACCGATCCCGATGTGCTCGATGCCCGCCACGTCGCGTATGTGGCCTATATGATCCGCGACCATGGAAACCGTCCCTCGCGGAGCAGGGTTGGCCTCGTTCCATGGCTCCATCGCTTCCCGTACTGAGTCTTCCGTGCTTCCCGGCAAGCCGCGCAAACGCTCCCGCTCCGCTTCACCGGCACGACGATGCTCGAACGCTTCCACCGAAATGAAGCTCGATACGAAGGTGACCATGACGACGCCACCGTTGTCCGGAAGCCGACTCAGAACATCATCGGGCACGTTTCGAAGATGACCGGTGATCGCGCGGGCCGCAGAATGGCTAAAGATGATAGGGGTCTCCGAGACGTCCAACGCGTCATGCATGGTAGCCGGCGAAACGTGCGATAGGTCTATCAGCATCCCCAACCAGTTCATCTCGCCAACCACTTCCCTCCCAAACGCCGAAAGCCCGTCCAGATGGGCCTCATCGGTGGCCGAGTCTGCCCAAGGTGTGTTCGCGCTGTGGGCAAGCGTCATGTAACGCGCCCCGAGTTTGTAGAACATGCGAAGGGCTGCCAAAGAGTTGTTGATGGAATGCCCACCCTCCATTCCGATCAACGAGGCGATCTTCCCGTCACCGAATGAGGCCTCCACTTCATCAGCGGTCAAGGCGAGCTCGAAAGTATCCGGATAACGGCGAATCATTTGGTAAACCACGTCGATCTGCTCAAGGGTCGCGAGCACCGCATCCCCTCCGTCCAGGCTCGTCGGTACATAGACCGACCAGAACTGCGCCCCGACTCCACCTTCACGCAATCGCGGTATATCCGTCATCAGATGGGGTTGAGGCTGCGCGATATCGAGCCGGGACACGGCTCGCTGGAAGTGCTGCCGGTATTGCCACGGCAAATCGTTGTGCCCGTCGATGAGAGGCACCCGATCGTGTAAGGCTCGAGCCCGCTCGAGCGGAGTTGAAGGCGCGGGAGAGCCACCCCCGGCACACGCTCCGAAAGAGATGAGCCCCAAGACAAAAGCAACCAGCAATCCATTCCTCGTACGAGTTGACGTCATTCTCCCTCTTCCAAATCAAGAGCCATCAAGAATCATTAGGACGCATCAAGACTCTGGTGACCCGAGGTCGGCCATTCCCATGATATGAAAGCCACTATCCACGTACAGCACGTCGCCGGTGACGCCGCGCGATAGCTCCGACACCAAAAAGACGGCCGCGTCTCCCACTTCTGCCTGCTCGGTGTTCTTCCGTAACGGAGCATGACTCCGATGGTACTCCAGCATCTTGGAAATACCGTGCACTCCGGAGGCGGCGATCGTCTTGACCGGGCCTGCGGAGATAGCGTTCACGCGAACACCGCGAGGCCCCAAGTCGGCAGCCAGATAGCGGACCGACGCCTCGAGCGCCGCCTTCGCTACACCCATGACGTTGTAATGTGGGACAACGCGCGGCCCTCCCAAATAGGTCAGAGTCACTATGCTCCCTCCTCGACCTTCCGTCTCCATCAAGGGCGCCATGCGGCGCGCCAGAGCGACGAGAGAATAGGCCGAGACGTCCTGCGCAACGCGGTAGCCTTCGCGCGACGTGTCGAGGTACTCCCCATCGAGCTCCTCCCGCAAGGCGAAGGCCACCGCGTGGATGACGAAGTCCAGGCCACCCCATTGGTTTTTTATGGTTTCCGCCAGGGAGTCCATCTCCTCGTCCCGCGTCACGTCGCAAGGGAGGATGATCGGTTCGTTCAGCTCTTCGGCCAACTTGCGAACATTCTTTTCCAACCTCTCGCCTTGGTAGGTGACCGCCAAGCGGGCCCCTTCTCGCGACGCAGACTGGGCAATTCCCCAGGCGAGAGACCGCTTGTTCGCGATCCCTACCACCAGGCCCTTTTTACCTTCGAGGAGCATCAACATACCTCCGGCCGGGAAGTTTATCATTCATCCTTGGGATTGGAGATCTATCGGCGCGAGCTTCGATGAGTCGGCGTGCATGCTTTCTCTTCACGTCCTTTCAAGTCTTTCTCCGATTTTTTTCGCTGCGCCTAGCTCAAGCTCGGATGCCTATCCACCCATGGATGCGACTTGAAGCAAGCGCTTCTTGTGAAAGGGGCGGGCCGCCAACTGAAGGCCCACCGGAAGGCCTTCCGGTGTGAAGCCGCAGGGAACAGAAATGGCGGGAAAGCCAGTCGTGTTGAACGGAGTTGGCAACCGTAGAAGGCCCGGGCGCAGCTTCTCGCCGTTTGCGAATAACTCCTCCCCTATCCGGGGTGCCGGAACGGGAACGGTCGGAGAAACAAGGACGTCGAATCCCTGAAACGCTTGGGTGAAGGCTTCGACAATTCGCCGGCGCGCACGTTGCGCGGTCAGGTACTCGGTGGCCCGCACCAGCAAGCCGAGCTCTAGCAACTCTCTGGTAGCCGGCCCGTAATCCTCGGGCCTCTCTCGAAGCGACGGCTCATGATAGGAAGCCGCTTCTGCAAAAGTTATGACGTTTCGACAGGTTCCCTGATGCTCGATTTCCGGAATCGAAACTTCGATGCGCTCGAGGCCCAACTTCTCGAGATCCTCGACCGCGGCTTCGACCAGCTTCCGCACTTGAGGTTCCAGGTCTTCGAAGAAGTAACCAGGGTGTACGGCCATTAGAAGTTCTGACGGAATCTCCTCGAGCTCGCTACCTACCGAAGCAAGCTTTCGCTTGCGCGAGGTGGGGTCCTTCGGACCGTACCCAGCGAGAACGTCGAAGAGGATCGCGACATCCTTCACGGTGCGGGCCATGGGTCCGACATGGTCCAAGCTCCAGGCGAGTGGCGTCACGCCGTAGCGACTCACCAACCGTAGGTGGGCTTCAGCCCGACGATCCCGCAAAGCGACGAGGGTATGCGTATCGAACCGCCGGTGTCGGTCCCGACCGATCCGTAGCCGATTCCCGCCGCGAGGCTGGCCGCCGAACCGCCGCTGGAGCCCCCGCTGATCCGCTCCTCGTCCCAAGGATTGCGCACTGGACCGTAGTGGGGATTGACGTTCGAGATTCCGTAGGCGAATTCGTGAAGGTTCGTCTTACCCAAGAATACCGCGCCCGCTTCGCGTAGCCGCGCTACGGTAGTGGCGTCCTCTTGGGGAACGAACGCGGCGGAAACTTTGGAGCCTGATGTGGTGAGGACGCCCCGCGTCCAAAATAGATCCTTAAGGGTCATGGGGACTCCATACAGAGGCCCCGGTGATTCACCGCGTGCCAGTTTTCGGTCGGCGTTCTCGGCCGCCACGCGGGCTTCCTCCTCGGTCACGGTGATGAATGCGTTCAAACGCGGTTCGAGGGATCTCAGGCGGGTCAGCTGGTGGTCGACCAGCTCCCGAACCGAGACTTCCTTACGGCGAATGAGTCCGGTTATCTCGAAAAGTGAACGAAACGATAGCTCGTCGGTTGCCATTCGCTACCCGTCCTCCGGCAACGTCACGGTAGGAAACGGCTCGAGAGCAGGCTCGACGAGCTCCTCTAGTGCACCGAGTGTTTGTTTCAAAGACTGCATCCGGTGAAACAAGGTTTCCAACTCCTCAGAGTCGAGCTTCAGTCCGAGCTCTCGTGTGAGTCGATCGAGACCTTCCCGTGTGAGTTTCATGGTGTTTCCCTCACCCGGCGTCTGACCACATTGATATCGGCACGCCATTTAGTTGACGCCCAACACTCCCAGAGGGAGAGGGAACAAAGGATGGAAGCCCCCATAACGCCGTCTGGCCAACTTGTTCCTTGGCACAACGGATTCTGACGGCGTCTATCATAGGCACGCCCTCATGCCTCCCCCAAGTGGTTCCCTCCCGCTTCAAGGACCCGTCGCAAATGATAGGATTGGCAATCGCAATGGAGGTCTAAGAATATGCGCACGGTGACCACCTTGGTCTGCCTTTCTCTCGGCTTCATCGCCATCGCTTGTCAAGAATCACCCCCAGAGTCGCATCCCGATGCGATCAATGCCGATTCCCTTATGGAGCGTATCAAGATCCTCTCTTCGGATGCGTTCGAGGGGCGGGCTCCTGGCTCGGCGGGTGAGGAAAAGACCGTCGAGTATCTCATCGAGAGCTTTCGCTCATTCGGCCTAGCTCCTGGCAATCCCGATGGCACCTTCCTCCAGCAAGTCCCGCTGGTGAGCTTGACTCCAACCGAGTTGAACCCTGTCGTGGTCAAGAACGGAACCGTCGCAATGGAGCTCGAACCCAAGGTGGACATTGCGGCCAGCACGCGTCGCGTGAAAGAGCGTCTCGATGTGGAAGGTGAGCTTGTCTTCGTGGGCTACGGCGTCTTGGCTCCCGAGTACGAGTGGGATGACTTCAAGGATTTGGACGTGCGCAACAAGATTCTCCTCGTGTTGGTCAACGATCCGCCCGGCGAGGATATTTTCGGTGGTAGGGCCATGACCTATTACGGTCGTTGGACCTACAAGTTCGAGATCGCCGCCGAGCTCGGTGCCGCGGGGGGGTTCGTGATCCACGAGACCGAACCGGCGGGCTATCCCTGGGAGGTGATTTCCGACTCGGGTTCCGAGAAGTTCGTGCTGGCAACATCGGGCGACGACGGAGACCTTCTGGGTGTAGAGGGCTGGATCCACATCGATGCGACACGCAGGGTCTTCGAGATGGCAGGGATGGACTTCGACGAGATGAAGCAGTCGGCGACGGATCGCTCCTTCGAGCCCGTCGCTCTGGGCGTGACCATGGCGGTCGCGCTACAGAATTCCATCCGAGAGATCGAGTCTGCCAACGTCGTGGCGAAGCTTCCGGGTCGGCAGTCGCCCGACGAAGGGATCATCTACGTCGCCCACTGGGATCACATGGGGATCGATCCCGGGCTCACCGGTGACAACATCTTTAACGGTGCCCACGATAACGCTAGCGGAACCGCGGGCCTCCTGGAGATCGCCGAGGCGTTCGGGAGACTCGACGAAGCCCCGGCTCGGAGTGTCCTCTTTCTTGCGGTGACCGCAGAAGAGCGTGGCCTCCTCGGCTCTCGACACTACGGTCGCAACCCGCTTTATCCGCCCAAGGATACGGTGGCGGTCATCAACATGGATGGTCTCAACCTACTCGGACCGACACGGGATGTAACCGTCGTGGGAATGGGGCAATCGGCGCTGGACGACCTCGCGACCAAGCTCGCTTCACAACAGGGCCGCATCTTGCGACCAGACCCGGAGCCTGAAAAAGGCTCGTACTACCGGTCCGATCACTTCGAGTTTGCGAAAATCGGAATCCCCGCGTTTTACCCGAACGCAGGCATCGAGTTCATCAACAAGCCGGAGGGCTGGGGCATCGAGATGCGAAAGAAGTACACAAGCGAGGACTACCACAAGCCCTCGGACGAGGTGAAGGACTACTGGGATCTATCCGGCGCCGTCGAAGATCTGGAGCTCTTCTACCTCATGGGATACGAGCTGACCACTGGCGCGCAGTGGCCGGAGTGGAGTGAGAAAAGCGAGTTCCGCGCGACGAGAGAAAAACAGCGCGGTCGATAGGCTTGACTGAGGCCCCTCGCCGGGCGTCTGACTCGATTGATGCGGGCACGACATTTCTTGGCACCCGCAGACTCCCAGAGAGAGAGGGAGAAAGGAAGAAGAGAACGGTCTGCCCTCACCCGGCGTCTGACTCAATTGATACCGGCACGACATTCTTGACGCCCGAAATCTCCCAAAGGGAGAGGGATAAAGGAAGAAGAGCTTCTAATAAGTCCACTCGTCGGCGACACCGGCGAGGCGAGACCATCGAAGCTGTTGCGCCGTCAAATCTTCCTCGTAGACCACGCGAACGTCGACGATCTCCTTCCCATCTTTCCCGCCCGCGACAGGAATCAGTTGTGGGAAAACGAACGCCCTCCCGTTCGGCAGCTTCAACTTCGCTGCGCGAGCCTTGATATTGTCTCGCCACGTCACGTTGAGTTCCGTCCCGAAGCGATCGAAGAGCCAGTTGGCCCCCTCGCTATCCCCTCTCGACTTGATCACCTGGAGGCGGCCGAGAAGCTCTCCGACACCCTTCCTCGCAGCGTCGATGTCTGAGATCTTCACGAAGAAATCCCCGCCCCCCTCCACGACCCTCACGCCGAAGTCACGGTCTCCCGATTCACCACCCGAGTGTAGGTACATCAACACTAGTTGCTGACCTTTGTCGTGCGCCTCTCGCACCTTGTCGTCCTCGTAGCGTCGATAACCGTTCAAATGTCCCTGAAGATAGCCTTGATACATAGCGAGAGCGATATCCTGCTGCTCTTCGGCGGTGAACGCTCCGATCTCGACGAGCTTGGGATCGAGGACATGATAGAGAGCGACGAGATCGGCGCGGCATTCTTCCAGCGCCGAATAGGCACGCCCGATCACCGTTCGAGGATCCTGAGCCAATAATGGATCCGGCTTGCCCGAGCCGTGCCCGATCACTTCATGCATATAGACTTCCCACGCCCGAGCCACCTCGCCGTATTTGCGATACACGTCCTGTACTTCTGGCAAGTAAAAGTTCTCGATCGTCGCCTCGCGGATGCCTTCGGAATGAGCGGACTCGATGTTGAGCAGGATGATATTTTTGCTTCCGTGATCGCGCCGAATGTCGGCATGGTTCGGAAGGTTATAAGCAGCGGGACTGTACGGTCCGCTGTCCCCGGTCTCGACGACCACCTTCACTACGTTGGCCACCGGCGGACTGACTTTCTCGCGTTTGTACTCGTGGGGCCACGGCATACGGTCCTCGAAATACTGCGCACTCTCGGCGAGCCGGCCGATGAGCTCCGAGTCGGCCAAAAAGCTTACATTTGCCTCGAAGGAGCCGATGATTCCACGGGGATCGGTGTACTGTTCGACGAAGCCGTTCAAATAGTCGACGACCGTCTCCGACTTCAACCAGTGGACGCTGTACTCGCGGTAGAGCGCTTCGTCGCCCGTTTGGTAGTAATCCAATAGAGCCTTCAAACCGTCTCTTTGCTGCTCACTCTCCGTGAGAGGTACCGCCTTGCGGAGGAAGTAGCTGATCGTTTGGAGACCCCGGTCGAAGAGGCCCCCGATTCGATACTCCTGTGGCACGACGCGTCCGTCCTCTTCCATTGCGAAACGCACGTTGAGCTTTTTTTCCAGAAGCCGAGAACCGGTTCCATGTCTTTGGAAGTAATATCTCGGTCCCAGAAGTTCACCGCGCTCTCAGCGATGATGTCCTTACCGTGGCCCTGCTCGGTGAGAACGGGCTCATAGCTCGCATCGAAGATGGATCGCTCGAGCCGGGCGAGCTTGTCTCGAAGTGTCTCTTCCGGTGCGAGATGGAGGTTCGCGCCCTGGTCCTGGGCGTGCTCCGCTGCCCGGGCGAGCACTTCCGGAGTAAGTTCATTGGGAACAACCTTGGTGCCTTCGATCGCATCGTACTGGCCGTGGTTGATCCAGATGTACTTCAAATAATCATGAACGGCGCCCGCGGTTGGTTTATCGAGGCCCTCCGAGTGCAGATGGATCGCCTCCAGGAGATTCTTGATTTCGATGGCGTGTCGGTGATTTTGCACGTAAAAGATGTCGTTGCCGGCAATCGCCGCCCGATAGAGATAATAAGCGAGCTTCCTCTGCTCGAGGCTCAGATCCTCGAAGCCGTCCGCTTCCACACCCAAAACCAACCAATCCCGGCCATCCTTGCCGAGACGCTCCAGCTCTCCAATCATTTTTTCGTCCGACAACGCCTCTGCTCGAGCTCCTGCATACAAGACTCCGACCAGAACTATCAGGCCAGCCATCAGTTTCCACAACACAAGGAATCGCCTCCTATCGTGCCGCCTGCTATCAAACGAGGGGCTAGTTGCCCATATCGAAGATAAAAACTCTACCCGACCAGTGCGATGAATTCATCTTCACCGAGCACTTTGACGCCGTGCTTCCGAGCTTGATCGAGCTTCGAGCCTGGCGAATCACCCACCACCACCAGGTCCGTATTCTTGCTCACCGATGAAGTAACGCGGCCACCTCGCTCCTCCACGAGCCGCTTGGCTTCGTCGCGGCTTATCTTGCTCAAAGCACCGGTGAACACGATCTTCATCCCGGCGAGCGAAGCAGAGGCGCCCGCCATTTCCCAACTCGGCTGGACCCCAACATGGATGAGCTTCAGGACCACGCCACGATTGCCCTCATCTCGAAAGAATGTCGTGACCGCCCGGGCGACTTCATCACCCACCTCATGTACGGCGGTCAACTCTTCCTCGCCAGCCGCCATCACCGCTTCCAGGCTTCCGAAGTGCTGAGCCAGTACCTTCGCTACGTGTTGGCCGACATTGGACATGCCGAGCGCATAGAGAAAACGATCGAGACTAGTCCGCTTGCTCGCCTGGATGGCCGCCAGGAGATTCTCTGCAGATTTTTCCGCGAAGCCTTCGAGATCAAGGAGACCCGTCTTCGTCAATTGGTAGAGGTCGGCCAAGTCCTTGACGAGACCTCGTTCGAACAACTGCACAACTGTCTTTCCCCCGAGGTGCTCGATCTCCATCGCTCCTTTGCTTGCGAAATGCTCGATCCCACCCATCTGCTGCGCAGCGCAAACTAGCCCCCCGGAGCACATGCGGTACGCTCCGTGCTGCACCACCGGTGAATCGCAAACCGGACATCGGTCGGGCAGCACGAACTTCCGTGTCCCCCTCTTCCTTTTATCTAGCAGGACCTCGACGACTTCTGGTATGACGTCTCCCGCCCGGCGCACCCGAACCGTGTCTCCCACTCGCACGTCTTTTCGGTCCACTTCGTCTTGATTGTGCAACGTCGCGCGGCCGACGGTAACACCCCCGACGTCCACCGGACGCAACAGCGCTACCGGCGTCAGTTTTCCGGTGCGGCCTACTTGCACCACAATATCCATGACCTCCGTCACCTCTTCTCGGGGCGCAAACTTGAAAGCCACCGCCCAACGCGGACTCCTCGAACGCTCACCGAGCTCCGCCTGTTGGTCGCGACGGTTAACCTTGATCACAACTCCGTCCATCTCGTAGTCGAGGCGGTCCCTCTTCGACTCACGCTCATGGTGATACTCGATCGTCTCTTCGATGTCAGAACAAAGGCGCACGCTGGGATCGATCCGGAAGCCCCACTCCGCCAGCATCGCCAGAACTTCCTCCTGCGAGGCGGGCCGGATTTCGTTGGAATACATGATCTCGTAGGCGAAGAGGTCGAGGGGGCGTTCGGCGGTAGTTCGCGTGTCGAGCTGTCGAAGCGATCCGGCAGCTGCGTTGCGCGGGTTGGCGAAGAAATCTTTGCCGGCTTCCGCCATGCGCCGGTTGAGGGCATCGAAGTCGCTGAGGCGCATGATCGCCTCGGCCCGGATGGCGACGGTTCCGGGCGCGGGTCGCACTTTTGTTTGAAGCCGGAGGGGAAGGCTACGAATCGTCTTCAAATTCTGCGTGACATCCTCTCCTACCGTCCCGTCTCCTCGGGTGGAGCCGCGCTCGAACTTCCCGTCGACAAACACCAGCTCGACGGAGAGCCCATCGAATTTGGGCTCCGCCACATACTCGAATGGAACATCGGCGCCCAACCCTTTCTTGACGCGCTTGTCGAACTCCGCAACTTCTTGCGCATTCATGGCGGATGCCAGCGAAAGCATGGGCGCCAAGTGTGCGATCTCCCCAAACTCCTCTTGCACTTTGCCCGCTACTCGCCGAGAGGGAGAGTCGGAAGTGACGAGTGAGGGATACTCTCGCTCGAGCGCGAGGAGCTCCCGCATGAGCCGATCGTAGCTAGCGTCCGAGATCTCGGGCGCGCTCTTCACGTAGTAGAGGAAGTCGTGATGGCAGATTTCTCGACGGAGCTCTTCAAGTCGTTTCGCGGCTTGATCCTTCGTCACCGGAGACCTCTTTTTCTGACCGAGCTCCTCGCTTCGCGGGTATCCACTGAGAGATCCGATTCTTCATCGCCTCTGCCCGCTTCCAAGGCCCGGGATGGCGTCTCCGCAATTTGACCATAACCCCCCGAACCCGCCGGCTCTCGGTCGACAAGAGCGCGAACCCCAGGAAGAGAAAGAGAACACCCTGCAAGATGGGAAGAAACAGACCAACAACACCGAGTCCCAGTAAAGCTATGCCGACGACGACTTTCGTCATCCTCCAGACGGGGTGAGCGGGTTTCGGAGGAGCCGGCACGCTATTCTCCCGGTCCGGGTTTGTCGGTCAATACGCGACGCGCCTTCTCCACAACCTTGCGCTCGTTGGCGAAAGCCACCTTCTTGATAGCCTCGGAAATCGGGAACCAGCGGGCCTCGTCGACTTCGTGATCGTGCAGCGACGTGTCGCCACCTGTGTGCCGCATCAAGAAAAAGTGTACCAACTTGTGATAGCGAACGGAACGCCCGTCGTCTTCTTTCCAGACAAACCAGTAGTCGATCTTCTCGAGTTGCCCTTCGACCTTCCCTTCCAGACCTGTTTCCTCTCGAACCTCTCGTGCGGCTGCGGTGGCCACCGGCTCGCCCTTTTCCACCAAGCCCTTCGGTAGCTGCCAACGGGTACCGCCCCGAGTGGCGATCAGGCACACCTGAAGCGAGGCGGCCTCTTCCCGATAGATGACTCCCCCCGCCGAGACCTCGAACTTGATCTTGCCCGATGAAGCCTTGGAGCGCGCCATTTGGGCGGTTCAGCAGCCCCTGGGCCGGGGCCTGGGCTCTGCCCGAATCATCAGGCCGCGAGTGACCACCGCGCCCATCAGACCGGCGACGCCGGCGACGGGGCCGAAGCGATGCAGGAGAGTGCCGAGCATCAGCGCGAACACCGCGAGGGGTAAGACCATTGCGACGACCGCTTCGCCGGGTGAGCGGTGTCCTTTGGGGTTGCACAGCTCCGGTGTAGGTGAAGACAGGTAGCCCAAGACCATCCCGAGGCCAGTAAGCACCGCCATGCGCATGGCTCATCATATCCGCGAGTGGCCGGTCACGCGAGCCACGGATCTTCTGGGTCTTTCTTGCTGTAAGGGCTGAAATTCAGGCTTCCCCACGAAACCTAGGTAGGGTTGAATCGACCATCGTTCGCAGACCGGGCCGCAGACTCACGACACCACGAGCCATGCTGAGCAACATCCCGACCGTGGCTTCGTCTCCGGCGACGCCACCTTCGAACAGGATGTCCAGCGAAGGATTCCCGCGAACCGAGATCCTATCGAATGGCTTCTTCGCACCGACGAACATTTGAAGATCGAGCTTGAGGGCCTCCTTGCCGTTCCTAAGTCCGCGACACACGTGATGAATTCCTGCCACCTGTCCAGCCTTTACAGTTAGGTAAGGGGTTCGCACTGATTTCTTGGCAAGCACCGGCGTGAGTTTTTCGGTCACGCCGTCGAGTTTCCAACCAAGCCCGTGCGTCACAAGGTGCAACGACTCCAGCAAGCCGACGTGTCCCAATTGACCTTTCTTGGCGCCGCGCCGGAACTCCGCGGGGGTCATCCCGGCACCGACCTTTTTCTGAAGCTGCTGACGTCGCGTAGCCGCGTCGACCACTCTCTCCACGAGAATCGAGCGAACTTGTAGGCAGGGCGAGGTCGAGACCAGCGCCATGGTATCCATCACGAAGCCCGGGTTCACACCCGTCCCCAAGACAACCGCTTCTTTAGAACGAGCTAAGGCATCCAGCTCTCTCGCCAATTTCGGGTGCCGCACCGAAGGTAAGAGGAGTTCCTCGCAGGTGCTCACTACGCTGGCCTTGGCTTCCAGGCAGACCCGCAGTTGAGGAAACACGTCGTCGAATCGGGATTGCGTCGAGTGCAGGACGACGTCGGGTTGCCCAACACCGAGCACTTCTTCCGGCCGATCGGAAACACGGATCCCGCTCGGCCGTGTGAGTCCGGCGAGATCGGCCACATCGCGCTGCAGCTTGTCGGGATCGATATCGATGGCGCCGACCAGTTCCAGATCACGGCGGGCAAGAATGGCGCGGATAGCCGCGAGGCCGATGGGACCGACCCCGTATTGCACGACCCGGAGCTTCCCGGGAGAGGTCATAAGAACGAACCTCCTTGGATTGTTGCACCACCAAAGCGGGCGCAAACAGTTGGCAGACGCGAAATGTTATCCCAGCTACCCAGCCCGAACAACACCTATTTTGCTGGACGCCTGTGAGGAAGTATCGAACGAAGACACCACACGACGAACTTCTCGAACATCACTAGGTTTTCCGACCGATTCCGGATACGATCGCGTTCCAAGTCGCCTGGCGGCAGGGGCGCTATGCTCGCGCCGGCCCGGCTACCGTTAACAGAAGCTTAGATGAAACCGAAAGTCCCGACTCCTGGCTGGGCGCTCCTTCTGTTTTTGATCGTCCTCGTCCTGAACATCGTCATCAATGCCGTCCTGCTGGCCACCGTACCGGACCTCGGAATTCTTCTCGGCGAGCTCTTGGCGATTCTGATCCCTACGGCCCTGGCAGTCCTTGTCCTTAAAGCGGACGCGAGGACAACCCTTCGGCTACGACTCCCTTCCACGACGGACTTTCTTCTCGCCCTCCCCCTGGCCGCCTCCCTCGTCGTAATCAACGATCAGCTCTCCAACCTCACGAGCCAGGTCTTCCCCATTTCCGAGGAGTTCCGGGAAAGCATCATCAGTCTCCTCCGGGCAGAGACCGTGTACGAATGGATAGTCAGAATCCTGGGATTGGCGGTCGGAGCAGCGGTGGCAGAAGAAGTCCTTTTCCGCGGTTTCATTCAAAAGAGTCTCGAACGAAGCTCATTGGGCCGTGCGGGAGCTATTCTGCTCACCTCTTTTCTATTCGCGGTGATGCACGTCATGCCTCAGGGTCTGGCCAGCTACATGTTGGCGGGAGTGGTCCTGGGTATCACCGCCATCGCGACCGATAGCATCTTGATACCGATTCTCATCCACGCGGTAAACAACGCCTCCGCGATCATGCTTCTCAACATGTCGGAACTGGAGAGCCTCGGCCAACCGGTATGGATTCCTCCCGGGATCTTGATCCCCGCCGTTCTTATCTTCACCCTCACTCTCACCCATTACCTGAGACGTGCCAAGGAAACAGACGCGCCCGACCCCCCACGTCCGTCGCCCGAGCCACTCTGGTCGACGGCCCACGAAGAGCAGCCCATCGCACGCCGCAACCTGGGCTGGCTCGCCGTTGGTTGCGCCGTCATCGGAGGAGCTGTCGTGGTGCTTGGCCTGTTTTCCTTTTCGCTCCTCTATGCCCCTCAGCTCAGACACCAACCGATACTCGAAATGAAGGAGACACTGTTGGAGGCGGCGGGGCATGGCCCTTTGAGCGCCCGAATCACCGCGGAGCTCGACGCCCTTCTCGAATTCAATGACTCGGAACAGCTGAGCGTCTCTGAATTCTTGCAGTTGATGTGGATTTATAGCGAGGTTCGATCCGACGGCGTGGTTACAGAAGAGGAGATCGAAACGGTTCTGCTGGAGGTCAGGCTCATCCTCAAAGAAAACGCCCCCGTGAGACGGCTCTAAGTCCCTCACCGCCGTCTGACCGACGCCTGGCTAGCTTGATTGATAGCTACTCCCTGTTTTGGCGTCCGTCAGGCCGCGCCCCACGTATTTTGACGGCGGCAGGTCCCCAAAGGGAGAGGGATTATGGGAAGAAGAGAAATCTACCCGGCCGCCTCAAGAGCTTCATCGAGTGCCCTGATGACGTCTCGCACGGTGTAGTTGATCTGAACCGGCACCCCTTCGTAAACGTTCCCCCAAAAGGGTGTGCAAATGACTCGTAACCT
Organism: Candidatus Marinacidobacterales bacterium; assembly: GCA_965222425.1. GTDB lineage: Bacteria > Acidobacteriota > Vicinamibacteria > Marinacidobacterales > DATDRI01 > CBDCNP01. Next base: position 399,645 of record CBDCTW010000018.1, on the reverse strand, counting down.
GCCGTCCAGGAGCCAAATCGTGGGCGTGCCGTATCGCTGTTCGTCCTCGGACCACTTGAAACGGCCCTGCCAAGGATAGACCGATCCGTACGCCGGGACGTGCTCATGCTCATTCGAATTGTCGAGCAAGCGGAAACGCGGATCGTAGAAGATCGAGTCAAACGGAAGGGTCCCGTCTTTCTTCAACACCTCGGTCTTCTCGATGAACTCCGCTAGTGAATTCTGATAAACTGCGGAGCTCTCCGGTTCGGTCAAGAAGACATCCTCCTTAAAACCATAGCCGGTGCTGTAAACGGGAGGCACGGCGACCGGAACGAACGTCACTCCCTCGCCGGCGTAGTTGAAATAGACGGTGCGATGCACCGCGATATCGTCCGAGCTATCGCCACACCAGAGGCGGCCACGCTCGTCCGGCTGCTTCTTCGCATAAGCGCCACCGAAGATGAGAAGATACAAGACCTTGGTGGACTCGTCTACCTGGTCGGCCAAGGTAACCGGCCGACCCTTGGGCTCCAGAAAAGAGACGCTAGGATCGACCTCTTCGCCGGGGCGATAACAACTCTGCTTCGCCTCCCCGCGCGAACAGAGCCAAATTGGCGGCGTCGCGAACAGCCCGGCGAAAGCGGTCGAGCTCCTCAGAAACTCTCTTCGATTCATCTAGACTCCGTCATTATGACTTCTCCGCTTCACGAGGCGGCATGGCGCGCGAAACGACGAATATGGGAAGAATGAACACCACAAACGATAGCAGGATGATCGTCACCCCCACCAGCGGTCGCGACTCCAGCTGTACGGATAGCACCTCCGGCCAGCACAGAAAGATCCCGGCCATTAGAAGGTGGACGAAGAAATTGACATAGGCGGCCATGCTGAAACTGGTTTTCGGGGCGGCCGTGCCTAGCGCGGTGAAGCTCAATCCCTCGAAGCCGCTAGACAAAAAGAAGCTCGCGACGAGCCCCGGCCATGGAACACCCAACGCGGTGAGGGAAAATCCCAAACCGATGAGCTCCGATGACGAGTTGGCGGCCAGAGCGCTCCGGTAAGGGCGAGCTCCGCCGAGGAATCGAATCAAGGCTCCCTGGATCGGCCAAAAAATCAAGATCTGTTTTACCACTCTGAGAACTGCGTCCATTGAACCTTCGCCGGTGAGAAACCGAAGCACCGAGACGACTACCGCCGTCATTACGAGAGCTAGCGCCGCCCATCGAGTGTGGCTCACGACTCTTCCCCAAGCTCACGGGCCAGAAGATCCTCCGTGTTCTCGGCTTCACGCACGACACGAAACTCGCCACCGTCGACCAGCACTTCCGCCGGACGGGGACGCAAGTTGTAATTGGAGCTCATCGCGTAGCCGTAGGCGCCGGCGTCTAAGATCGCCAAGAGATCGCCGGGCCGAGGGTCGACCAGTAGCCGATCGCGCCCGAATGTGTCCGCCGTCTCGCAGACCGCCCCCACGACGTCGACCGTCTCGCGCGCACCCTGGCGCGGCTCGATCGGCACGATGCGGTGATAGGCATCGTAGAGTGCAGGCCGCAGCAGGTCGTTCATGCCCGCGTCGACCACGACAAAGCTTCTATCATGAACCCGCTTCACGTATAGGACCTTGACGACGAACGCGCCCACCGGACCGAGGAGGGCACGTCCCGGCTCGACGATTACGCGAGCCCCGGTGCCGGTAAGCCAGGGAAGCACTTCCTGCGCATACGCGCTGAACTCGGGGGCCGGCTCCTCGCCATACGCGATACCGAGTCCTCCCCCGATGTCTACCTGTGTAATCGTCACCCCGTCCGCCTTCAGCTCAACGATCGCCTTCGCCAGCGTTCGCGCGGCTTCACCCAACGGGTGCAAGGTGGTAATTTGCGAACCGATGTGGGTGTGGATCCCGCAAAACTCCAAGTTCGTAAACTCCTCATGTCGGCGATACAGCGCCATCGCCGTATCCAAATCCAGCCCGAACTTGGCGGTTCGCACGCCCGTCGCGATGTGGGGATGGGTCCCAGCATCGATGTCGGGATTGACGCGAATGCTCACGCGCGCCCGGCGGTCGGCCCTATGCGCTAGACGATCGAGAAGAGCAACCTCACCCTCGGACTCGATGTGAAAGAGCAGGATGTCAGCTTGGAGCCCGGCCTCGAGCTCCCATTCCGCCTTGCCGACGCCGGAGAACACGATCTGCTCGGCGGGAAACCCGACTTTGAGAGCCAGCGCGAGCTCCGCGCCGGATACGACTTCCGCGCCTGCCCCTTCTGCGACCAGTAAGCGAAGCAAGGCTGGTTGGGAATTCGCCTTGAGGGCGTAGCAAAGGAGATGGGGCTGAGCGGCGAAGGCACTATCGAGGCTTCGAAACCTCTCCACCAATTCGCGGGTGCTGTAGACGTAGAAGGGAGTCGCCATCGACGATGCGATCCGCTCCAGTGAGCAGTCCTCGCAATGGAGTTTGCCCTCGCGAAGGTAGAACTGTTGACTCGACATGCCTGATGCTTGTTCCTTCTTCCCTGAAAGGGCAAGACGCAAGTGACGCTCGGGCATTAAGCCTCAGGGCGCGGCATGAACTTTCTCAGTACGGTCTGGCCCTCGTTCGCGATCACGACCGCTCCGCTAGTAAGGTCTTCATCGAAAAGGGCGAGCAACTTGATGAGAAGGCGGCTCATCGAGTCCGAGCTTCCTCCTTTGAGCTTCAACAGAACAAGCGATGGCCACGATCCCGGCTTGGATTCCACCAGTCGAGCCAGTCGTTGATTTCGCGTGAGTACCACGCGATTCTCCAAAAGGGCCAGCTTCAATATCTCGGTCAGAGGAAGATCTCCGGCACCGATCTCGACGGCGTGAACCGCGTCGTGGCCGGCTCGCTTGAGCTTCTTGACGACCAGTACCGGAAATAGCGGGTCCCCAATTAGCTTCAATAGTCTTGGTCGATTTTCTTCAGGCTATGCAGGTAGGCCTGCATTCGGGGTGCGTCACCTGGATACTTTCGCGGTCGTCGCGATTTTCTCGAGCGCTTCCGTAAAGACGTTCACTTCTTCGACCGTATTGTAATGGACCAGTGAGGCGCGAACTGCACCCTCCTCTTCGGAAAGACCGAGCGCCCGCATGAGACGCGGGCAGTACTGGTGCCCATCGCGGACCGAGATCCCCCGCTGGGCAAGCTGGCGGGACACATCGGCGGGCGCCACTCCGTGCAAGCTGAAGCATAGTGTCGGGGTACGCAGCGCGTCGTAATTCGGCCCTTCGATTCCGTGGACAGTCAACCCGGGAACTTTGGCGGCTTTCGTGAGAAGGTGCGCGGTAAGCGTGCGCTCGTAGTGACGGATGGCCTGCATGCCCCGACGGAGATCCCCTCGCCGGCCCACCGCATCGGCGGGCGCCAACGGCATGTCTTTGGAGCGCCGACCCAGTTCCTCGACGTAGCTGATGGCAGCATTCATGCCGGCAACGGCCTCGTAGCTAAAGGTCCCGACTTCGAACTTATCCGGAGCCTTGTCCTCCACGAAGTACTCGTGAAAAGTGGGAAGCGAGTCTAAAAGCTCTCGCCGGCCCCAAAGAAAGCCCATGTGGGGACCAAAGATCTTGTAGCCGGAGCAAACCAGAAAATCACAACCGAAGAAACGGACATCGATAGGACCGTGGGGCGCGAAGTGAACCGAGTCCACAAAAAGGTAGCCTTTAAGGGCATGTATTCGCTCCGCGATGGGGATGAGCTCGACGATAGAGCCGGTGGCGTTCGACGCCTTGGTGACCGCGACGAGGCGGGTGCGATCGGTCAGGATGGCCTCTAGCTTCTCGATATCCAAGCGCGCATCTGCCTCCACCGGCCAATACTTGACCTTGATGCCGCGCGCTTCTTGCAGTGCCAGCCAGGGAGCAATGTTGGCTTCATGATCGAGCTCGGTCACGACGACCTCGTCGCCAGGTTTCAGCAACTCCCCGAGAGCGAGGCTGACGAGCCGAACGAATCCCGTGGCGTTGAGCCCGAATACTACTTCCTCTGTCTCATAAGCATTCAGGAACGCCGCGACGCTCTCGCGAGCCTGCCACACGGCCTCGTCTACTTCTTCAGAGAAGCGATAGCGGCCACCCCGTTGCACGTTGTGGCTGGTAAGATGACCCGCTACCGCGTCGACGACGGTCTGTGGTACTTGCGCGCCGGCGGCGTTGTCGAAAAAAACGAAGTCCGAGCTACCAACGGTCGGAAAGCATCCGCGTACGTAATCCAGAGGAAAATCCATCTTCAGCTCCCTAGAGACGCCTGGCGAGTTCCGCTATTGGCAACCGCGTATTTTGGCGTCCAGCACAATCTGACGGCCGCGTCTGGCATCGAGATCGTCCCGCAAAAGCGAATGAGTATATCATGGGCGCCTGGCGAGGTCCGCCGTTGGCAACCGGCTATTTTGGCGTCCAGCACGCTATGGGAGCGCGCCTTGCCACCTTGCTGCTCAGCACCGCCCTAGTTTGGCGCCCGGCGTCTGGCTAGGCTGATTACTAGCAACTTCCTATTTTGGCGCCCGACACAATCTGACGGACGCGCTGCTAGCCGCGCAAAAGTTTGACCAGTTGAGCGCTGAACTCCGATCGAGCCATGACTTTTTCACATCCCGCTTGACGCGCCTGCTCCGCGCGGTCCGGATCGGTGTGGCGCACGAAACCCAGCATCGGCACGTTGGCTGTCTCGGGGGACGCTTGTAGTTTTTTGATCGCTTCCACTGCGTCCATATCGTGATCACCGAGGTCGAGAACAACCAACTCCGCGCCGCCTCGAGCTTTCTCCAACAGGTCGTCCTCCGAGGAGGCGAACGTCAATTCGACGGACGCTTGTTTGGCCGCAGACTGCAGCTTTGCTACGAAAAATAGATTGTTGACCGCGGCCAATACTCTCCGAGACATGGCAGCCTCCTTCCGGGACTATTATAATAGTCCACCAAGTAGAGGATATCTTGCCAATCAATTCCAAGCCATCGGCGATTCGGGATGCTCTCGCTGCCGCCGGTGCGCGATTCGCCGTCCACCGAGGAAACGAGGTACCGGATGAGTTCTCGGGCGTCGACGATGAGTATCGTGCCGCGTGCGAGGCGGCCGTCGTCGGGGACCGCTCTTACCGTGCGCACTTGCGTGTCACCGGAAACGATCGAGTGAGCTTCCTGCAAAACATGCTGACCAACGATTTGAAGAGCCTCGAGCCTGGAGACGGATTACACGCGGCCTTGCTGACCCGGCTCGGCAAGCTGGTTTCGGACTTGTTCGTTTACCAGCTCGACGATGCGATCTTGTTAGAAATGGAGCCGGGCGCTTTAACTCCTGTAACCGAAGCCCTCTCTCACTACATCATCTCCGAGGACGTCGACTTGAGGGACACCAGCGACGATGAGGCTCGTTTGTCGCTCCAAGGGCCTCGCTCGTCGGAGCTACTCTCGCAGGTATGGGACCAAGGGTTGAGCGAGCTAACGCCGTTCCACTTCACGCAGACGACCCTCGCGGGCCGCAAGGCCCGGATCAGCGCAACACCGCATGGTCCGGGTCAGAGTTTCGACATCGCGGTGGCACCAAAAGATGCCGCTTGGCTACTGAACAAGCTCCTTGCCACCGGTGAACCGCTCGGTCTTCGCCCCGCCGGATGGCAAGCGTTGGAGATCCGTCGAATCGAAGCTGGAATTCCACTGTTCGGAGTGGATATGGACGAGTCTCACTTCCCCTTGGAGGCCGGCTTAGACGAGGCTATCAGTTTCACCAAAGGTTGCTACCTCGGCCAGGAGTACGTGGTGCGGCTCGCTCACCGCGGCCACTTGAATCGAAAGCTCGTCGGCATCCAGGTATCCGATTCACGCGTCCCTCGGTCGGGTGACGCAATCTTTGAGTCGCCAAGCGACGCTGGACAAAACGGACAAGTGGGGCAGGTGACGAGCGCGGCATTCTCGGCCAGTTTGGGGCGTCCGATCGCCCTCGGTTACGTCAAACGGAATAGCTTCGCTCCCGGAACTCCGCTCTCCATCCATAGCGAAGATCAAGTTTTCAGCGCGCAAGTGACCGACCTTCCTTTTGTCGGTTCGCCATGAAAATCTACACTAAAACCGGAGACGCCGGAGATACCGGTTTGCTGGGAGGGATGCGAGTCTCCAAGGCCGATCTACGGGTGGACGCCTACGGAGAGGTGGACGAGTTGAACGCTTCTCTGGGAACCACGGCGGCCAACGTATCCAATACGGAGATCGGATCGGTATTGGAACAAATCCAACGGGATCTTTTCTCGGTGGGAGCGTTACTCGCCAATCCGACCAGAGCCGGCGGGAAGAACGACAAGATTTCCCTAGATCTCGAGGACGTGCATCGACTGGAAGAAACCATCGATAGATTCGATTCTCGACTTCCGGACCTTACGCAGTTCATCCTTCCCGGAGGAAGCCCGGGCGGATCGCTCCTCCACCAGGCACGTTCCGTTTGCCGGCGCGCCGAGCGTAAGGTCGTGGCGTTGGCGTCCTTGGAGCCCGTGGCAGAGTCGGTGATTCCCTACCTCAACCGGCTCTCCGACCTCCTGTTCGTCTTGGCTCGTTTCGAGAACCAAGATCGTGGTGTGGAAGAGAAGCCGTGGTAGAAGGCAGCAAGCCGATGTTCGCGGTCGTTCACTACCACGAGATTGCTCTAAAAGGGAGGAATCGACCGTTCTTCATCAACCGGCTGGTGCGCAACATCGAAAGAGCCGGCGCGGACTTACCTCTGAAACGAGTCGTGGCTCTTCCAGGCCGGTTGATGATCGAGCTCACCGACGAGGCGGCTTGGCCGCGCCTCCGAGAACGGCTTGCCCAAGTAGTAGGGATCGCCAATTTCTCGCCCACCCATCGAGTGGAGCTCGACATCGGGACCATCGCCGACGAAGTAGTGCGAGTGGTCGCCGACAAGCGTTTCGAGTCGTTCCGCATTACGACCCGTCGAGCGTACAAGGGGTTCAGCCTCAACTCGATGGAAATCGATCGAGAGGTCGGGGCTCGGGTCAAGGAGGCCAGCAGGGCTCGGGTCGACTTGAAGTCACCCGAGTTGACGGTCTACATCGAGATCCTTCATCGGGAGGCGCTGTTCCATATCGAAAAATTCCAGGGCCTGCAGGGCGTACCGGTTGGCACCGCGGGTCGGGTATCGGCACTCCTTTCCGGCGGCATCGACTCGCCGGTGGCGGCCTACCGAATGATGAAAAGAGGCTGCCGCGTAGATTTCATTCACTTCCACAGCGTGCCTTTTCTCTCGAGAGCCTCGCAGCAAAAAGTGAAGGAGGTCCTCGATGTTCTGACGCGCTATCAGTACCGTTCGCGACTTTACCTCGTCGCCTTCGGGAACCTGCAGCGCCAGATCATGCTCGCCGCCCCCACTCCGTTGCGAGTGGTGCTCTACCGCCGGTCCATGATGAGGATCGCGACCGAGCTTGCGAGACATCGGCATGCTCGGGCCCTGGTTACTGGCGAAAGCCTGGGGCAGGTCGCCTCGCAAACCCTGGAGAACTTGGCAGTCATCGAGGAGGCGGCGGATCTTCCGATACTGCGCCCCCTAATCGGAATGGACAAGGCCGAGATCACAACCCAGGCTCGAGAGATCGGCACCTATGAGATCTCCATCCTTCCCGACGAGGATTGTTGTCAGCTCTTCATTCCTACTCATCCTGCGACTCGTAGTCGACTGGATGAGGTGATCGCAGCCGAGCAAAAGTTGGACGTGGAGGAGCTGGTCCAGACCGCGGTGCGAGAGGCGGAGGAGGCGCGCTTCAGTTTCCCCGCCGCCGCTCAAGCACTACAAGCATCGTGATGGAGTCCCCCAACTCAAGTGATGTTGTGAGTGATGCTACAAAGCGGTCAGGAAATCTTCCCAAACCGCCCAATAGTCCCCGCCTCCGGTCAGAAAGGTGTCGTTATGATCGGCTCCAGGAATCGCGAAGAAGCGCTTGGGGTGCGGCGCGGCTTCATAAAGGCGCTCGCCCTGGACGAAAGGTACGATTCGATCGCGCGTCCCATGCAAGATGAGGAGCGGAACCTCAATGGACGGGATCTTGGCAAGATTGTCGTATCGTGTGCGTGCGAGCCGGGCAAGAGGGAGAAAAGGATAGGCCGCCGCGGCCATGTCTCGAATCGAGGAAAAAGGCGCCTCCAAGACCAAGGCGGCGGCGGGTCTTTCGAGTGCCAACTGGACCGCAATCGCCGCACCCAGCGACTCACCAAAGAGAACGATCTGGTCGGGCGCCAGCCCACGGTCGTCCAGGAATTGGTACGCCGCTCGGCCGTCCGAGTAGGTACCTTCTTCGTTGGGACTCCCCTCACTCTTCCCGTATCCACGGTAGTCGAAGAGAAAGACGCTCAGCTTAAGCTTCGCCTGCAAGAGAAGCGCTCGGTCGAGCCGGTGCGAAATGTTGCCGGCGTTCCCGTGACAGACGAGCACGGTGCGACGTGCCTCCGGAACCGGCAAGAACCAACCGTGCAGTCGCACGCCGTCCTCAGTTTGAAGGCTGACCTCTTCGAAGGCGAGCCCGAGATCGGAGGGCGTCAGCTCGTGTGCGCGATACGGAAAGTAGATGAGCTTTTCTTCGAAGATCAATGGGGCCACCTGCAGGCCGAGAATCGCCAGCACCGCCACCAGCAGCGGGCGCTTCGCTCCCGCGGTCTTCATCCTAGTCTCATTATGTCAAATACCGACGCCCGGACCGCAGAGGCTCGTGTACCGTGAGTGCTCGGGACGAATTCGCGCGCATCGCCTCGAGTGAGGGCGGCGCGATCGAGATCGATCGCGCCGCCCTCCTCATCGCCGCCGAGGAGTATACGGACCTGATGCTGGACGACTACCTCGGGAAACTCGATGACCTGGCGGAGCGGGTTCGCCAACGTCTCTATGTAGACGCCGGACCGCACGAAACCTTGGCTCGGCTCAACCAAGTGTTGTTCGAGGAAGAAGGTTTCCGAGGTGATGACAAAGAGTACTACGACCCGCGAAACAGTTATCTCAATGAAGTGATCGACCGACGAATCGGGATTCCTATCACCTTGTCCGCGGTCTACAGAGAGGTGGCAAGACGAGTCGGCTTCGAGCTGCAAGGGGTCGGCTTCCCCGGTCACTTCTTGTTGAAACATGCGACGGAGGAAGGAGAGATCCTGATCGATGTTTTCTATCGTGGTCAGATCATGACTCACGATGATTGTCGGGAGCGGTTGAAGCAGAACTTCAAAGACAAATTAGAGTTTCACCCCAAGCAGCTACAAAGCACTACGCCCCGGCTGATGCTTTTCCGAATACTGAATAACCTGAAGGGCATCTATGTGAATCGCCGCGAGCACGTTCGAGCTCTGGCGGCCGTCGAGCGTATGCTGTTGCTCGTCCCCGACTCGCCGGACGACGTCCGCGATAGAGGCATCCTTCTTGCCGGCGTCGGTCGTCCCCTCGAGAGCGTTTCGGAGCTCGCCCGATACCTGAAACTGAAGCCGGGTGCCAGGGATCGAAAACGAGTCGAAGGAATCATCAATCGGCTGCGACTCCAGATCGGAATGGCCAACTAACGCGAGACGCGACTCGCAGCACACTCAACCGGATACTTGGCACGCCGCCGCCGGAAGAAATAGAGTGGTTCAGCGCTCAACCCTCCCCCAACAGGACGGCGCCTTCAGCAGGGAGAAAAAGGTTTGAGGGAAGTCGCGTCGGAATCCTTGTTCTAACGGTCACCGCCCCTTTGTAGGCGGGAGGGCCTTAATTGACGTTTTCGGGGCCAGTCCCCCAACCCTCGATCTCGGAGTCCTTTCTTCGAGCAGTTGTGCTGTCTCCCTGCTTTCGGGGAGTTCCTGCCGGTCTGTCGGCCGGCAGGTGCCCTCGATGGCCTGGCCATCACTTCTTTGAGGAGGCAGTCATGCGCAACGCAATCTTCGTTCTCGCCCTAGGAATCGGTCCAGCGGTCCATTTCACCCACCGGCTCTTCCCTTCCTTAGGCTCCATCTCACCCTCGGCTCGCATCGAGACTCCGTACAACCCGGGTGTTCAGCCGCACTATCTTGGAGGTACGCACTCGGGCCCCTGGCTTAGACCCGCGGTGTGGACCGAGGAATCCCCGAGCGGTTCACTCCCCAGTTTAGTACGCCTTGTACGGCGAACTCTGGGAGCCTCCGATTTCGACGTCCTTCCGTCCTGCCAACATCTCGGAGAACCGATCGCGCTACGCGGAATCGCCACTACCTCTTGCCAGGAACTCGACTCCGTCCCGGGACGTTATTGCCGCTTCTAGTGCCCTTTTAGCCCCGTTATAGTCCCAAGACGAGGCAGACGTGATATGTTAAGGGCGAAAAGGAGGTGCTCGTGGAGCAAGGCGATCTCGCTCTTGCCGGGCTTCCGGAACCGGGCGAGTCTGTTTTCTATCCCAAGGTCGGACACTGCGTCTATCGTGGACTCACCGAGGACCGCGCCGCGCCGGGGGAGAAGCTCGTCGAACTGGAGGATCTCGAGGAGGGAAGCCGCATTCTGATCCCTACCGAGCGCGTCCCGAAGCTTGGGCTTCGGCCCGCCGGTAGGAATCTCGACGAGATTCAAGCCGAGCTCTCTGCCGAGTTCGAGCAGCCCCTGGAAGAAGAGCAGGAGCTCGATGACCTCATCGAAAAACTCGTAAGTGAAGGATCCCCCCGGGCCTTGGCAAAGGGATTGAAGCGACTTCATCTGCTTCGGCAAACCACCGGGCTGAGTCGAGAGGAGGAGCAGACCCGCCGAAAGATCCGTAGCTGGCTGGCCGCAGAGGTTGCGCTTTCCAAAGACTGTACGCGGGCGGAGGCGCAGGCACTCATTACCCGAGTCCTTCAGGAGGCGATGAACGCCCATCGCCGCAAGGAGCGGGAAGAGGCTAAGGAGCGAAGGCGCCAGGTCAAGGCCCAAAAGGCGGCGGAAGACGCCGCTCCGAAGGAGGAAGGAGAAGAAGCTTCCCCGACCGCCGCTTCTGGAGCGAGCGAGGATGAGGGTGGAGCCCAGGGCGGCCAGGACGAAATCATAGCGGCGATCGCCCATGGGACCCTCACCGCCGAAGACCCCGTCCAGATACCTCTCGGCGAGCAGGGAAACCAAGAAGAAATTGGAGACGAGGCACCGAAGGGAGTACCAGAGGCGGCACCCGAAGCTGCAGAAAAAAACGGGGAGCCAGCGACACCTGCTACTGAAGATGCGCCGGGGACCACCGAAGAGGAGGCAGCACCCAGTTCCCCAGATGCTTCCGCGGCCGATGAATCGCCGCGTGACGAATCGCCGGAGCCAGCGGAAAACATGACACCGGAGCCAGCCCGGGAATTGAGTCCTGAGCTGAGTGACGACTCGTCTGAGGGCGACACAACCTCGCCCAAAACTTCCTAAAGTCGTTTCCCTCCAACACACTAGTCCCGAAGTTCTTGCCCTCTGCGCTGGATCTGCGGCACTAGAGCTCAGTCAGCTGCGTGGCTACGCCGAACCCTGATCGCTCCGGCTTTTGCCATCATCGCGGTACGGTCGGGAAGCACTTCCGGTTTTGAAACCCCTGCGGGTTAACCATCTGGAATTGCAGCGTCTTGACAGCAACGGAAGGCCAGTGTTACTTGCAATCGTTTCTGGCCAGATCAATGGCTCGACCTTCGAGAGAGTAGTGCTTGGCGGTGACAAAAAATTTCCCCGAGTTGGTGGTTCGTCCCCTGCACGGGGAGCCCTTTCGCGTACCCCTCAACAAGCCGGTCGTCACGATAGGCCGCTCCAAGCGTAACGACCTCGTCTTGCCCGACCAGTGGCTATCGCGCCACCACGCCGAGATCCGCAACGAGGGCGACACCTACACCATCCATGACCTGGAGAGCCGGAATGGCACGCTGGTCAACGGTAATCGTATCGCCGACAAGGCGCGGCTCGACGACGAGGACACCATCACCCTTGGCGATCACCAGATCACGTTTATGCAGGAGCCTTCGGGCAGCGTCGTGCTCGCCCCGAGCAGTGACCACGATCTCGAGGGCACGGTCGTGGTTCCGACCGAACATCTGCTGGCTAAGGCCCGCGGGCAAGAGGACACCTGGGACAACTTCGCCGGACCAGCCAAGCGGGGGGGACCCAAACCAGATTCCGCCGATTCGTCCGCAATCATCAAACAAAACCAGATCTTGTCCGCCCTCAGCGAGGCCAGCATGGCTCTCATCAGCGACCGACCGGTCAACGAGCTACTCGACTTCATCCTGGAGCTCGCCTTCAAGGTCGTGAAGCCGGAACGCGGGGCGCTGATGCTAACGAAGGACGACAACGGTGGTCTAGAAGTCAAGTCGGTCCGCACCAACTCCGACAAACCCGACGAATCCAGGGAGGAGATTACTTTCAGCCGCACGATCGCCGACAAAGTTATTGGAGAGAAAATTTCCATCCTGACTAGTAGCGCGATAACCGATCCCAGATTCAAGTCCCAAGACTCGATCGTCTCCGTCGGCATCCGCTCCGCGATGTGCGTACCGCTTTGGAACAACAAGGCGGTAACCGGCCTCATCTATGTGGACCGCTTGATTCAAGAAAGCATCTTCACGCAAGACGACCTCTCGCTTCTCACTTCCTTGGCGAACGTGGCGGCGATCAAGCTGGAGAACGCCAAGCTGGTCGAGCAAATGATCGAGAAGAAGCGAATGGAGCATGAGCTCACCCTCGCCAGCGACATCCAGCAAAACCTCCTTCCCAGCCAAGCTCCACAAATCGAAGGTTGGGATATCGCAGGAATGAATACGCCCTGCTATACGATCGGCGGCGACTACTTCGATTACATCTCGAAACCCTCCGGCCGCCTCGCCTTCGCGCTGGGCGACGTCTCAGGTAAAGGCGCTGGGGCAGCTCTCATGATGATGGTCTTGAGGGCCACCGTTCATGCCGGATGCCAGCAGCAAGGAAACGACGTGGTGTCCATCCTGTCTCAGACCAACCAAGTGATGTACCACAACACGCCAGAGCATGCTTATGTGACTTTTTTCCTCGGAGATCTCGATCCTAGAACCGGCGAACTACTCTACGTCAATGCCGGACACATCCCTCCTATCGTCTATCGGGCGAAGTCTGGCGAGGCCGATAGGCTGGAAACAGGCGGCACCGTTGTCGGGATGTTCGAGAGCGTCCCGTATGAGCAGGGTAAAACCACGCTCGAGCCCGGTGACATGCTCGTGGTCTTCACCGATGGCATCAGTGAGAGCTGGGGGGGAAGATGGCGAGGAGTTCGGCGAAGACCGTTTGGCGGAGGTGTTGAAGAACCACTCCAAGCTCTCAGCGCCGGAGATGATGGTAACCATCCAGCAAGAAGTCGATGCCTACGCGACGGGCCGTCCCACCGACGACCGAACACTCATCGTTGTGCGACGCTGCTGAAGGTCGGCTAGTCCCCACTTCATCCAAAGCACTCTCGATCGCAGTGCACCTCCCGATTTCTTGACGGGTTGTGACCGATGTGTTAATGTCATCCTTCCAGAGGTTATTGTTTTTCAGAGGGATCCATGGTTGAACGACGGGACGCCTTCCCAGAGATGGGGGCGATCCAAAAGGAGATTGGCAGGCTCTTCGAGCAGCTGGCCCACTTCGAGCGCAGCGAAGCTGGGCTAGGCCTTGGCGAATGGCTTCCTAGCTTCGACGTCTTCGAGACCAAAGACACACTGATCGTCAAGGTGGAAGCTCCAGGCATGACCAAAAAGGACCTCACTGCTGCTTTTCAAGGGCACAAGCTGATCGTCTCCGGAGAAAAGAAAAAACCCAAGACCGAGCAACCGATCAACGGCTACCTGTGTATGGAAAGAAGCTTCGGCAAGTTCACGCGATCCATCTACATCGATCAAGCGGTTGACCTTGCCAAAGCCGACGCCCAAATCGGTCAAGGAGTGCTCACGATAACCATACCCAAGCTCCAAGATCGACGCGGCAGCAAGATTCGACTGAAAATCAAAGAGCAAGACTAGTACTAGTGTGAAGAAGCTCGGCGGATTCGACCATGACTGAAGACCCGGACCGACCTGACCGACCCGAGAGCTCTGGCATTGTGGACGAACAAGAACCGCTCCAAGAAGAAGAGCTGGATCTCGTCCAGATCCCCGATGCGCTTCCGGTATTACCCCTCCGTGACATCGTGGTCTTCCCTTTTATGATAGTCCCGCTCTACGTGAGCCGTGACAAATCGATCAAGGCCGTCGACTCGGCATTGGCCGAAAACCGCATGATCTTGCTCCTCGCCCAGAGGGATCAGGAAAAAGAAGACCCCGAGCCCGACGACTTACCCCGAATGGGGACGGTGGCGGTCATCATGCGGATGCTCAAATTGCCCGACGGACGCATCCGCGTCCTCGTGCAGGGCATGCATCGAGCCGTCGTCGAAGAGTTCTCGCAAGCCGATCCTTTCTTTCAGGCTGGGCTCTCCACGGTAAAAGAGTCCGAGTGGGAGTCCGACTCCCTCGAGCTTGAGGCGCTCATGCGAAACGTCAAGGGCGCGCTCGAGAAATCCGCTAATCTCGGAAAGGCGATCTCCCCCGAGGTCATGGTCATTGCCGCCAACCTGGAAGACCCAGGACGGCTGGCCGATCTCGCCGTCTCGAATCTGGACCTCAAGGTCGACGGAGCCCAGGAGGTGCTGGATACCATCGACCCCGTGGAAAGGCTGCGCAAGGTCCACGAGCTCATCACCAAGGAGCTAGAAGTCCTTACGATGCAGCAGCAGATCAGCTCGCAGGTCAAAGGCAAGATGGACCGCACCCAGCGCGAATTCTATTTGCGGCAACAGTTGAAGGCGATTCAGACCGAACTCGGCGAAGGAAGCGAGCTGTCCGAGGAGGTCCGCCAGCTGCGAGACAAGACGCGGCGGGCGAAGATGCCGAAAGACATCTATACGGAAGTGAACCGGCAAATCGGAAAACTCGAGCGCATGCACCCCGACTCCGCCGAGACCGCAACGTTGCGGAACTATCTCGAAGTCATGGTCACCCTTCCCTGGAGCAGCGAGACCAAAGACAACCTGGACATGAAACAGGTGAAGGAGATTCTTGACGAAGACCACTACGGACTCGAAAAGATCAAGGAGCGGATCTTGGAGTACCTGGCGGTCCGCAAGCTCAAGAAAAAGATGAAGGGGCCGATCCTCTGCTTCGTCGGCCCACCCGGCGTGGGCAAGACGTCTCTCGGACGTTCCATCGCGCGCGCGATAGGCCGGAACTTCCAGCGCATGTCACTCGGAGGCGTACGCGACGAAGCGGAAATCCGCGGTCACCGCCGCACCTATGTCGGCGCCATGCCGGGCAGAATCATTCAAGGCATTCAACAAGCAGGCTCCAACAACCCGGTCTTCATGCTGGACGAAGTGGACAAAGTGGGCGCCGATTACCGGGGCGACCCGAGCTCCGCTTTATTGGAAGTTCTCGATCCGGAGCAAAATAACGCCTTCCGGGACAACTACCTCGGGACGACCTTCGATCTTTCCAACGTCATATTCATCACTACTGCGAATCAGTTGGATCCCATCCAGCCCGCTTTTCTCGACCGAATGGAAGTCATCGAGCTGTCAGGCTATACCGAAGAAGAAAAACTTCAGATCGCGAAACGGCACCTCATACCGAAACAACTCGAAGAAAACGGTCTCACGACGAAGGACCTGGCCATCGCCGATTCCGCCATTCGGCAGATCGTTACCCAGTACACACGCGAGGCGGGTCTGAGAAACCTGGAACGTGAGGTCGCCCGAGTTTGCCGCAAGGTAGCCAGGCAGGTGGCGGAAGGCCACAAAGAGCTCACCAAATTAACCGCCAAGAACCTTTCGGACTTTCTCGGCCCACCGAAGGTACTTCCCGACGAGATGCTAAAAAAAGATCGTATCGGTATCGCGACCGGGCTGGCATGGACCCCGACCGGTGGAGACGTCTTGTTCGTCGAGGCGACGGCAATGAGGGGAAAGGGAAATTTAATACTCACCGGCAAGCTCGGAGAGGTGATGAAGGAGTCGGCGCACGCGGCCCTCTCGTACGCCCGTTCCCGAGCGCGCCAGTTCCACATCGACGAAGACGTTTTCTCCAAGCAAGATCTGCACATCCACGTACCCGAGGGCGCCATCCCCAAGGACGGCCCGTCCGCGGGTATCACGATCGCGGTGGCGATGATCTCGGTGCTGACCAACACCCCGGTCCGCAGGAACATGGCACTTACCGGAGAGATCACCCTCCGGGGCAACCTGCTCCCCATCGGAGGCATCAAGGAGAAGGTTCTGGCGGCGCGGCGCGCCAAGCTGGACACGGTCGTCTTGCCACGACTGAACCGCAAGGAAGTCGAAGAGATCCCAGACTACGTCAAGAAGGATATGACGCTCGAGCTCATCGATCAAGTGGACGACGTGCTCAAGCTCGTGTTGGTAGACCAGCGTAGCAGCCTCGGCCGGCGCTCCAGGCCGTCTCGAATGGCTAGCCCCAAGCTCGCTCCTTCCGCTCGCAGCCGTCGGCCGGTAGCGACGTGAAGATCCTCTTCGCTGGAGACGTCGTAGGCAAAGCCGGTAGACAGATCCTGAAGCAGGGTCTGGCCAAGCTCCGCGAGGAGCAGGATTTCGATCTGGTCATCGCGAACGTGGAAAACGCGGCGGCCGGATTCGGTGTCACACCGGATATCGCCGACCAATTCTTTGCGAGCGGGATCGACGTACTCACCTCGGGCAACCACGTTTGGGACAGGAAAGAAATCATCGGTTACTTGGGCCGGGAGCCCCGACTGATTCGTCCCATCAACTACCCACCGACTTCTCCGGGATCGGGTCGCTACGTTGCCCACACCGCGTCCGGCACACCAGTAGCCATTCTCAACCTCCAGGGTAGAGTCTTCATGCCAGCCACCGACTGCCCTTTTCGAGCCGCCGAGCATGAAGTGGCTCGTCTAGCGAAGCAGGCTCGTGTCATCTTCGTGGACATGCACGGCGAAGCCACCTCCGAAAAGATGGCCATGGGATGGTTCTTGGACGGCAAGGTTTCAGCCGTGGTCGGAACGCACACTCACATCCCCACCGCGGATGAGCGAGTGCTCCCCGGAGGGACCGCATACATAACCGACGTAGGGATGTGTGGCCCCTTCGACTCGGTCATTGGGATCGAGCGAGAACCATCTCTAACCCGCTTTCTCAGCGGTATACCGGCCAAGTTCGAGACTGCCAAGAAAGATCCGTGGTTGAACGGCGTGGTGGTCGACGTCGACGAGTCGACCGGTAAGGCCCGCTCCATCACCCGCACCCGCGTCACTGAACAAGACCTCCCCTAAAGCGTCTAAAAGCTAACCAGATAGAATTTACAGAGGTGTCTGGCCACGTTGAGGCTCGGCACCGAGCCTGTTTGACGCCCACAGAGGAAAGCGACCTACAGTCCCTATCCTGGATATCCTGTTAGTCCCGTCTAATGTATAGTCTTAGGCACGATGAAGCCGCAGCCCTCGGAACAAAGTAGGATCTACTCGGTTAGCCAGCTGACGAGAGAGATCAAGCTTCATTTGGAAGGAGAGTTCTACGACATTTGGGTGGTAGGAGAAATTAGTAACTTCAAGCAACCCTCTTCGGGCCACCTGTACTTCACTCTCAGGGACGCTCGCACGCAGCTCTCCGCGGTCATGTTTCGCAGTGCCCGACGCTTCCTCAAGTTTCGACCCGCCGACGGCATGGCGGTTCTAGCACGAGGGCACATCACGCTCTACGAGCCTCGCGGGTCCTATCAACTCCAAGTGGATTGGATCGAACCTCGAGGGAAAGGAGCCCTACAGCTCGCCTTCGAGCAGCTCAAGGAAAAGTTGGCCACAGAAGGTCTCTTCGCCACCGAACGCAAGCGGGCACTTCCTCTTCTTCCGCAAAAGATCGGTGTCGTCACGTCGCCCACCGGCGCTGCCATTCGGGACATCTGCCGCATCCTTCATCGCCGCTATCCCAATATCGAGGTCCTGCTCTATCCGGCACAGGTACAGGGAGACCTTGCGGCAGCCGAGATCACCAAGGGTATACAAGTGCTCAACCGGATAGGTGGTTTCGACGTCCTTATCGTCGGTCGCGGCGGCGGCTCGCTCGAGGACCTTTGGCCCTTCAACGAGGAAACGGTGGCCCGGGCAATCGCTCAGTCGGCGATTCCCGTGATCAGCGCCGTGGGGCACGAAATAGACTTTACCATCGCGGACTTCGCCGCCGACGTGAGAGCCGCGACGCCCTCCGCGGCAGCCGAAATCGTCGTTTCTCGGAAAGAAGATTTTATAGAACGGATCGGACGACTCGCGCAACGTGCCGACCAGAGCCTCTTGCATCGAATGAGCCGGCTTCGCAGCGGTGTCGAGCGGCTGGCCGGGCACCAGGCCTTCTTAGCGGTCCGGCACGCCGTCCAGTCCGGTTCTCAACGTCTTGACGAGCTCACCTTCCGCACCCAAGCGCGCACCGATCGCATCGTCCGGGACCGAAAAGCGCAGCTCGATGGCTTGACCCGCCAGCTCGAGGCTCTCAAGTTGGATCGTCAGCTGAGTCAGTCCCGAACCAAACTCACTCACCTGAGCTCATTGCTGCTCTCGGCCCAACGCGAGCGGCTGAGCCGGGTCGGGCAACTGCTCGCTCGTTCGACCGCACAACTCGAAGCCTTGTCGCCTTTGTCGGTGTTGGGGCGCGGCTACAGCCTTACTTGGGACGAAGCCGGAAACTTGCTCCTGGACGCGAGCGGAGTGGAACCCGGTGACTCGGTGCGCGTAACCCTTGAGCGAGGCGAGCTCGATTGTCGGGTCGAGAAAAGCCGTCCCACCCCGGAGCGTCTTCTTCCATGACAGTGAAACCCAAAGATTTCGAGACCGCCCTCAAGAAACTGGAGGAGATCGTCAAGGAGCTAGAGGAAGGCGAGCTCAGCCTCGAGAAATCCTTGGAGAGTTACGAACAGGGTGTCCGTTTGGCCGGCTTTTGTAACGCCAAGCTGAATGAAGCCGAGGCACGGATAGAGATGCTACAGAAGACCGAGAGCGGTGAGCCCGTCGAGGACGCGGAAGGAAAGATTCGACAAACGCCGCTCGATTTCGACGAAAAAAAGTGAAACGAATGCTCGACTTCGATCGGTATCTGACGGAGCATGCGAGGGCGGTTGAATCGTTCCTCGATGGCAACTTACCAACCGAGGATGCCTTTCCACCCAGCATCCACCGCGCCATCCGATACAGCCTGTTCGCCGGCGGAAAACGCCTGCGCCCAATCTTGGCGCTCGCCTCTGCCGAAGCGGTGGGTGGTCGTGAAGAGGATGCGCTGCCCGCCGCGGCGGCGCTGGAGATGATCCACACGTACTCACTCATCCACGACGACCTGCCAGCCATGGACAACGACGACCTCCGGCGTGGTAAGCCAACATCGCACGTCGTTTTCGGAGAGGCGGTTGCCATCCTTGCCGGCGATGCGTTGCTAACCCACGCCTTTCAGGTGTTGGCGACGGCTTCCAGCAACAACGACCCTCCGGACACGTCTGAAGGCGCGAGGCGGTTGCGCGCCATCGCACTTCTCGCCGAAGCCGCGGGAATGAATGGAATGATCGGTGGGCAGGTGATAGACCTAGAGTCCGAAGGCAAAAGGGTCGACGAGGGGACCCTCGAGCAGATCCACAAAAAAAAGACGGGGGATCTCATGGAGGTGGCGGCTCGGCTCGGAGCCGTAATGGGAGACGGAGACGAAAACCAAATCGAGACGTTAGGCCGCTTCGGTCGAGAGGTCGGGCTCGCCTTTCAAATCGTGGATGACCTCTTGGACGTGGAAGGAGACGCGGCAACGTTGGGCAAGTCGGCAGGTAAAGATCAGAGAGTCGGCAAGGCAACCTATCCGAGCGTGCACGGCATCGAAAATACACGTTCCCGAGCGAAGGAGTTGGCGCAGCGAGCGGTCGACCTCGTGACACCATTCGGTCCGGCGGGAGAGCCTCTCGTCTGCCTGGCCCGGCGCATCGTCGATCGCAACTCATGAGCGACTAACGGGCCGGAGGCCACGTCGGCCGGGGGGCCTTCAGCTGTCGCGCAGGCGCGCAGCCGCCGGAGCGACGAGCCTGGGGGTGTCCTCAGGCAACTGATGGAATGAGAGAACAAGTTCTAAGGCGGCAGTGGGGCCCCGCGCGCACTAAATACATGTATGCCTAAATTGCGACTCGACAGGCTCGTCGTCGAACGGGGACTGGCTCCCACGCGGGAAAAGGCTAGGAGGTTGGTTCTGGTTGGAGAGGTCTTGGTAAACGATTCTCCGGTGGCCAAACCCGGAACGCTAGTCGCCCGAGACGCAGCCATGCGACTCCGCCACCCGCCCTCACCCTACGTGGGCCGAGGAGGCGAAAAACTGGACGGAGCCCTTGCCGGCCTGGGACTTGACGTATCGGGCCTGCGCGCCCTCGACGTTGGAGCTTCCACCGGGGGGTTCACTGACTGCCTCCTTCAACGAGGGGCCACCCATGTCACCGCGTTGGACGTCGGCAAGGCCCAGCTCGACTGGAAGCTTCGCACCGATTCCCGAGTAGAGCTGATGGAAGGCGTCAATGCCCGCCACATCGAACTAAAGGATTTTCCAGACCGATTCGATCTCGTGACGGTCGATGTCGCGTTCATATCGCTCGGCAAAATCCTTCCCGCGGTGAGAGAGTTGATACGTGAGAACGGCCGGATACTGGCTCTAGTCAAGCCGCAGTTCGAGCTTACCAAGCAAGATGTCGACTCTGGGGGCGTGGTGCGAGACCCCGACAAGCATCTTCGCGCTGTCACGCAGGTCATGGAGGCGGCACGACAGTGTGGGCTTGCGGTCGAGGACGTCGTTGCCTCCCGCCTTCGGGGCGTGGAAGGTAATCGGGAGTTTTTTCTTTCGCTTCGACCCGGACCAACGGGCGACGCTCGTTTGGAAGAGCTACGACAACGGGCGAAACGGGCCTGCGCGCCGGAGTAGATCAGCATGGGGGGAAAACGAGCGAAGGTGCGCAAAGCGGCGATCATTGCCAAACCTCATATCGACGAAGCCTCTTCAGTCGTTCGCGAGTTAGTCGATTGGCTCAGAAGCCATCGGGTGAAACCGTGTGTCGAGGCAAGGATCGGCGAGCTCTTCGACGAGCAGTGCCCTAGCTTCGCGCTAACGAAACCGCCGCGCGATGTCGAGCTCATGATCGTATTGGGAGGCGATGGAACTCTCTTGTCGGCGGTGCGAGCGATGGGGGCCCGACAGATTCCGATCTTGGGCGTCAACTTGGGGAGCCTCGGATTCCTCACGGATGTGGCTTTACCCCAGCTCTACCCGGCCCTAGAGTCCGTTCTGGCAGGCCATTACTCGATCCAATCGCGAATGATGTTGGACGCGGTGCTCAGCAGAAACGGGCATGAGCTCACTCACCAGACGGTTCTGAACGACGTCGTGATCACCAAGGGCGCCATCGCTCGAATCATCGAAGTGAGCGTTCGAATCGACGACCACTCGGTCGCCTTGGTTCGAGCCGACGGGATCATCGTCTCCACCCCCACTGGCTCCACCGCTTACTCTCTTGCCGCCGGTGGCCCCATCCTCTATCCGGACCTCGGCTCCATGCTACTCACTCCGATTTGCCCTCATACTCTGACATACCGCCCGGTCGTAATTTCCGATCGCTCAACCGTGGAGCTAACTCTCAGGGGCGAGTCCGAGGAGGTGTACGCGACCTTCGACGGCCAGGCCGCCGAGCCCATGGAGATCGGTGATACGGTAAGGGTTCGCAAGAGTCGTAATTCGGTAAAACTGGTGAGCCTTCCGAACCAGGATTACTTCCACGTGCTCCGCAACAAGCTACGGTGGGCCGAGCGTCCGCGAGCGAGGAAGCGTCACAATTCAGGTTCCCGGAAGAAACGACCGACCCGCGGATAGGAATGGTAGAAGAACGAGACAACAAAACTGCCCAGGACGTCGAGTCCCGCCAGCTCGCCGATAAGCGAGAATCTGTTCCCCGTCGGCGAATCGTAATCGTAGGCGCGGGGCAAACTGGCAGATCTCTGGTTCGTCTCTTGTCTGCCGCCTGGGAGATCGCCATCCTGGATACGGATCAAGAGAAACTGGATACGCTTAGGAAAGAGGTTCCGGATCGCCCGCTCAAAATCTACAACAAAGACGGGACCAGCCTCATAAACCTGAGCGAAGCCGGCGTGGAAGGAGCGGAGTTCGTTGCTGCCCTGACGGACGTAGACGAAGTGAATATCGAGGCCTGTCGTGTGGCGCTCTCAGTCGAGACACCCCCTACCGCGATCGGGATCCTGCGCCAACCCACGGCGATAGAAAAGCTGAAGGCGGTGGGGGCGGTCGCCCTTACGCGTCCGGCCGCTATAGCCGGCCTGGTATTCAACCAAATCGAACGAGGACAGCAAGTGGCGATCAATGTGGGACTCGGGCGCGGCGAGATCGTCGAGATTCCGATCCTACCCACGTCCCCCGCAGTCGATGTGCGCGTCGCCGATCTACGCGCGGGCCGGTGGTTAGTGGCCGCGATATACCGGGGTGACAAGTTCATGGTTCCGCACGGCAATGTCGTGATCCGAAATGGGGACCGCTTGTTATTGACC
Source organism: Candidatus Marinacidobacterales bacterium (assembly GCA_965222425.1). Lineage (GTDB taxonomy): Bacteria > Acidobacteriota > Vicinamibacteria > Marinacidobacterales > DATDRI01 > CBDCNP01. Next base: position 377,115 of record CBDCTW010000018.1, on the reverse strand, counting down.
GGGGATCCAGACATCCTCCCCCACATAGGCGACTACCTGCGGGCCGGCGTCGCACGATTCCCGTTGCAGTACGGCATCCGCGTGGTCGCGGTGGGCAGAGAACGACTGCCCGAAAAGTACCGAAGTGAACTGGAGTACTTCGTCACTCGCACGCGCACTCGAGCTCTTCGCCTTCTGCTACCCCAAAGTGCACCCAGCCCAGACATGAGCTTGGATCAGATCCGAGTCGAAGTCGCGACCTTCTCCGAGCTCGAAGGCGCCGAAGCGGCGATCCGACGCGACCTCGCTTCACTCGACTGCGGATGCTTGGTTATCCCCAAGAAGAAAGCCGGTTGGTTTGGTCGACACGGACTCGTACGACCGGCCTTCACCAGACTGATGGAGTTGATGCCCTGCCCGATCTTCCTTGCAGCTGGCACTCACCCATACAGACGAATTCTCCTCCCGGTCAGTGATTCGGAGGGCTCGCTTCTAGCTGCGGAGCTCGCCATCGATCTCTCCCGTCAGCTCGATCTTCAAATCACCGCGGTGCTTGTCACTCCACCGAGCTTCATCACCGGTGGCGAAGCGGTGGAGGAACAGAAAAAGGCTCTCAAGACGGTCATCGACATGGCGTCCCTATACCATATGAAGATCGAGCAGATTCACCGGGAAGGAAACCCGGTCACCAAGATCACCGAGCTGGCGGGCGAGGGAGACTTGCTGATCGCGATTCGCCGCGCGCACCGTCGTGCATCTTTCTTCAATCCCGATACTGCGATGCATATCATCAACCGCGCTGCCTGCTCGGTGCTCGCCCTTTCCTATCACGAGAAGGTACATGGAGCGGGATGACGGGCACGGGTCAGGAAGAGTCGCGGCTGTCTGCGAGCATCAGCATGGCTCGTTGCCATTGATCAGAGTGGAGCGCGGCCGTCAAAATGGGTGGTTGCCACTTAACCAGACGGCCCTACAAACTATTGGGACCCTCACCGCCGAGGTGTAGGTAAACTGCCACGCCGCTCACTCCGCAAACCCAGGCCGAACGAACCCCGGGCGCAAACCTATTGCCGGTCAATCATTTCGCCGGACGCGGGGAAGCCCTCAACCGTGGTACAGAGATTGCTTGCTCCGGAGCGGTGGCCTATACCAGGCCTCAGGGAAACCATTATGTTTCAGAAGAGAGAAGCTCCTGCGCCGCCGCGGGCTTCGCGGGGAGTTTTTGAACCGACTCGGGGAACCGACACCGTGATTGGTACGGGCGTCCAAATGAAAGGTGATTTCAAGGCCTCGTCCAACGTCGAGCTTCGAGGAACGGTAGAGGGGAACTTCGGCGTAGACGGTCTCTTCGCGGTCCGGGAATCGGGCCGGCTCATTGGTAACGTGACCGCGAGCGACGTCGTCGTCGAGGGCGAGATCGAGGGTGAGATTGCGGCGACCCAGAAACTCGAGATCTGTTCAACGGGTCGGGTCCAGGGCGATGTCCAAGCAAAGGTAGTCTCTATCGCGGACGGCGCTTTCCTGCAAGGGAAAGTGCAGATGGCGAACGGCGAGTCCGAAGCCTCCAACGACAAAAGGGTCTACGCGGATTCGTGTGGGTTGAAGACGGCATTTCTGGGTAATGGCGGAAGGAATGCCGCCACGATCTTCAGCTTGAGATATTCCTCGTCGCGATAGCCGTAGGCGCGTCGTTGCAGCACACGGATTTTGTTGTTGACCCCTTCAACTAGGAGGCGCAGACGTTTCATCTCGGCCACCGCCTTGTCCGGCATATCCCGGCACAGCTTGCCCACATGCGTCGCAAAACGCTAGGTGTAGCGCGAGTTGTTCGCCAGCCAGTCCAGGTGTTCTACATGCAAACCGCCGCACCCAGGACAGTTGACGCGCCAACGCTCGTATTCCAGAGAGATCCGCCAGCCTGCCAACGACAGGTCGCGGACCCGGCACACTTGCTTGTCATAGCGCCCCCGGCACCGTTGCCCACAGTAAGAGCAAACAGCTGTTTTTTTCGCCTCTTGAGCTGGATGACGCGGGCGTATCGGTCATCGAATACACCCTTCAATCCGGCACCAACCACGAAACCTGGCAGCGCAAACAGCGAGCGGATCGACTGGGAATTTTTCACTCGGTTAGCCTATCCGAAAAATGGACCACTTTTCAGCACCTGATGAAGTCTGGATACCTTTTCCACACAATGAGTTACACTGTTTTCCGTCAGGACTTACCCACACGAATCCGCGTAGACCCCGACAAAAAAGAGGTAGCCCATGTCAAAAAGCGAATAGGTGCTCCTGACCGGGACCAAAGGCCAAGAGACCGGTAAGTTTCGGCTTGGGGCGGTTGAAGACCGGTACCTCCCCCTCGAGTGTTTTCACAACGCCGCCCGAAGCGGTGATGAGTGCCGCTCCCGCGGCCACGTCCCATTCATGCTTGGGGACCAGCGTCCAGGTCGCATTAGCTAGTCCTGCGGCCACTCGAGCCAGCTTGTAGGCTACCGATCCCATTGGCTGAATCCTGAACCCTCGATCTTCGTAGGCGGCCCATTCTCCTCGTTTGATTTCACTGCGACTCGCCAGGACTAACCGGTCTTTGCTGTCCCGTCGCACTGGGACCTCCAACTCCTGGCCGTTAAAGCTGATGCCCGTCTCCACCGAACCAAGGAAGACCTCGCCGGCGGCGGGATTGCAGATCCCCCCCGCAACTGCCCGCCCGTCCTCCACGAGCCCGATGGACACAACCCATTCCGGGATGCCTTCGACGAACTCCAACGTTCCGTCGATGGGATCGACAATCCAAACGCGGCGGCGATCCAGACGGCTGTGCTCATCGACGGTTTCCTCTGAGAGCCACCCATCTCCTTCGCGAGGAAGTGTCTCCAGTAGAAACTCGTTCACCGCATGGTCGGCCGCCGTCACCGGACCACGCTTGCCCTTCTGCTCAGTGTTGAATTGCTCCGGAGTAAAAGAACTGGCGATTCGCGCGGACTCCTCTAGTGCCCTCTTGATGCGCTCGAGATCCTCTCTCCTCGCCTCCACCTCACGGTTGCTCACAACAAAGGCACCTGTTCTTTCTATGAAGTCTCGATTTGCACTCGATGAGCCTCACCAGCGAGCTGGAAGAGCATTCTAACGTACGGGCGCCGGCCATCGACACGGTTCCAACGCCGACCAATCGCAGGATGGGCGAGTGCGGGCTAACGAACCCCTGCTGAGCGAGAGCTGGGCGTCAAAAAATGACGTGCCCCGGTCAACGTGGCCAGACGCCGGTCAACGCTTGGAGGGACGCCGCGACGCACCGCCCCTCCAAACCCTGGTTGGGAAAAGGCTCAGAAAGGAGCCACCCCGTACTCCCCGTCAAGGGAGTCCGGACTCTGGCGACCCGAGCTTCGACCGGGCCGCAGAAAGTTATTTATTTGCTTGGCTTAGCTCACTAGTGATCATACAGGAAAAGTGCATGAATGGCAACTCGTTGGGCGCGAATACGATGCGGGCTTAGCTCGTGACGCCGATATAGCCCTGCCGTTCCAGATGCAGCATGATCTGGTTGGCGGCTTCCTCGGGGCTCATGTCCGTGGTGTCGATGGTCACCTCCGCCTCCAGGGGCACCTCATAGGGATCGGATATTCCTGTGAATTCCTTGATGATGCCCGCTCGAGCCTTAGCGTACATGCCCTTTCGATCCCGCTGCTCACAAACCTCGAGAGGCGTCGCGATGCGGACCAGGCAGAACCCTCCGACCTTCTCGATCAGACTGCGCACTTCGCGACGTACGTTCTCGTACGGAGCGATGGGAGCACAGATGGCAATGCCGCCGTTCTGCGAGATCTCGGACGCCACGTAACCGATGCGGAGGATGTTGATGTCACGATGCTCTTTCGAAAAGCCCAGTTCCGACGACAAGTTCTTGCGGACGATGTCCCCGTCCAGGAGCGTCACCGGGCGGCCACCCAGCTCCAGAAACTTGACCAGAAGTACGTTGGCAATGGTGGACTTTCCGGCGCCGGAAAGTCCGGTAAAGAAAACAGTGAACCCCTGTTTGTGTCGCGGTGGATGAGTGCGCTGCAGCTCTTTCGCCACCTCGGGGAAGGTGAACCAACTAGGAATCTCTCTACCTCCCGCAAGTCGCTCCCTCAACTCGGTTCCGGAAATACTGAGTGTTCGCGTTCCTTCCGAAACCTCGTCGACCTGAAAATAGGCATCTTGGTCCTCAACGTATACGACCATTTTGAAAGGAACCATTTCGATGCCGACTTCTGACTCGCGCTTCTTCAGAAGCTCCTGAGCGTCGTACGGTCCGTAGAAGGGCTTCCCCTTCGAGTCGCTCCCCGGGCCGGCATGGTCTCGCCCCACGATGAGATGCGTGCACCCGTAGTTCTTGCGAATGATCGCGTGCCAAACCGCTTCTCTCGGCCCACCCATGCGCATGGCCAGCGGCAACAGAGAAAGCTTTACGGTGTTCTTCGGGTAATGAGGCAGTAGCGCTTGATAGCACCGTACGCGAGTGTAGTGATCCAGATCGCCCGGCTTGGTCATTCCTACGACTGGATGGATCAAGAGGTTGGTCTCCGCCCCTTTGGCGGCGCGCAGAGTCAGCTCGAAGTGCGCACGATGCATCGGATTGCGGGTTTGAAACGCAACCACCCGTCGCCAGCCAAGCCGGGAGAAGCTCGCCCGAAGCTCTCCGGGAGTTAGCCGAAGCGAACGGAAATCGTAATGACTCGGGAGTTGAAGACCCTCCAGTCTCCCACCAACGTAGTAGGGATTCGTTCTCTCGAGTACGTGAACTACACCCGGGTGCTCGACGTTGGCCGTCCCGTATACGGCCTCGGCCTCGGCGGTTCGATCGGGTTGCCACACGTCGTCGACGTGTAACGCCGCCAACATCACGCCTTCCGGATCCCGAAGCGCCAAGGTGGAGCCGGACTGAAGGCTCTTCGCCAGTTCCTCGGTAGCGTCGAGCGTGATCGGAATTGGCCAGAGTGTGCCGTCGGCCAGGCGCATCGACTCGCTGACTTTTTCGTAATCGGCCCGCCCCATGAACCCCGTCAAAGGCGAGAAGGCACCGTTGAGCAGCAACTCGAGGTCGCAGAGCTGCCGAGCGGTGAGATCCCAGGAAGGCCAATCGCGGGACGCGGCTTGGATCTCGGCACGCTGTGCTTCGGAAACAATCAGATTCTGGAGTGACCCGCCATGGGGCTCGACAAGGTGAGTGGACACACGAATATCTCCTCTAACTGAAAATTGCGGTGGAATGGGCCGACGGTCGGCTAACACGCGGGCCTGGGCTCTTGCCGGGCCGGCTCCGCGTCATCCCCTTCCTACGCAGCAAAGCGGCCCGCACCCGATTCTTCGGTGTTGGGCCGCCCCTGCAGTCGCCCAATATATTCAATGGTTTCGATCAAGTCAACGGCCACCCCGCCGCCCCGGGGTAGGCCGTCTCCCCTTCGCGGCCCGTTGCCTTTTCCCTACACCCATGGCACAATTCTAGAAGTTCCTTTTCCCAGTCAGAACAAGAAACTCAACGAAGCGGAAGCCCTCGGGATCTCTCTTGGCTCCGGGCGTTCTTCCCTTCCACGTGGGTGACTAAATGCGAATGACCACGAAACCCTTCCTCGTTGGCAGTCTAGCCGCGCCATTGCTAGTCATTCTCAACGCGTTGCCGGCCCCTGCCCAAAGCGACCACCTCATTCAGGCCGAAATCGACTCTGCGATCGAGGAAAGCCTGTGGAAGCTTGGGCCTTTCCGCATGCAACCCCAGATCCGCATCGGGGCCGGCTATGACTCGAACAGCCTCTCCTCCGCCTCCGCGACCGAACAGATTGACGACTTTACGGCCAGGATCGCCCCCGGAATCCGCGTCGTGCCCCAGATGAAGAACCGCGCGCTCCTTGAGATCTATGAGGAAGTTAACTTCGTCTACTACAACCAGGTCGAAGACTTACGCGACATTTACAACGTGACGCGCTTAGGGGGCGCGATGGGAGGCAGGAAGGTCGTCTTCCGGATATACGATGAGTTTCGGAATGGAAGAACTCGGCCTTCCAGCGAGTTCGACATTCCGGCCAACCGGAGACAAAACACTCTGCTGGCCGAGATGGACTTATCCCTCGGAACACGCCATCTGCTCACTTTCGGATACCGACACAATCGCCTGCGATATCAGGACGTGTTCGCGAGTTCGCTCCGTTCCACGGAGCTGCTGAACCGAACCGAGCACACTTACGGCCTCCGCCTTACGCGACGCTTCTCCTCGAAGACGTCCGCGGTGATCGGGGGTTCCTACGAGCTCATGGATTTCGACGAGGCGGCATCACTGCGGGACGGACAAGCCTACCGGGTCGAGGCCGGCTTCGTATTCAACCCCAAATCCAACGTGAGGGGGGAGGCGCTATTAGGCTACAAGCACATGGTTCCCGAGCTCGTACTCCAGCCCGAGTACGCGGGACTGATCGGTTCCGTGGATGTGCTCACCCAGATGGGTGAGCGGTTCGATGTCAGGACGCTCTACTCCCGCGACACTTTTCCGTCAGTGGTAGCGGGGAATTTGTACTTCATCTAGCATCGCTTCGGAGGTGGGGTCGACGTTTGGGTCACCCGCTCCTTATACTTCTCGCCCGGCGTGGCCTTCGGTCGAAACAACTATCCACGGCCAGCAGAGATCATCGACAACGAAGGAGAGCTGGTCGAGCAAAGCATCGAGGATCGGTTCGATATCTACTCTCTAAGCATTAACCACGGCATTGGAGGATTCTGGAGGGCGTTCGTGTCGGCCCACTACCTGGATCGCAAGTCTAACTTCTTCCTGTTTACCAAGGATCGGCTGGTCTTTGGCTTCGGAGTCTCGACCGACTTCCCGAGACGATAATCCGAAAAACTCGACCCGGATACGATCTAGATCCCCGTAAGGCCCACCGAATACGCGACTTGCAATTGAGCGCCAACATGGTTACACTAGAACGTCGCGTTGCTCTCAGTCTATTCCAGAAAGAGCCCAATGAAATCGATGCCAGTTTCATCGAGAATCAACCACCAGAAATACGGCCTGGGTGTGATCTCCGAGGTCGACCCTCAGTACACAACGATCGAGTTTGACAATCACGGGAAGAAGAAATTCGTCACCGACATCGTCAGCCTCGAGTCTAGCGATGAGCCCCCTCCGAAACGCCGAAGGGGAGGGCGCAAGAAGGCTACGACAAAAGCTGTGACAAAAATTACGACAAAAACTACGACAAAAGCTGCGACAAAAGCTACGACGAAAACTGCGACGAAAACTGCCAGGTCGTGACCTTGGCCCCCACCGGAGGATCGCCTAGGTCACGCAGGACCCCCTGCCCCCTAGGTGCCATCGGCCCGATCTCGGATGTTTTAAGCTCCGTCGATGTCCTCGTCCTCAGCAAGGCTCAGCTCACCCGACTCCGCGGCGGCTAGAAGCTCTCGTGCCTGCTCCGCGAGAGCCTCGGGCACGCGGATCTCCACCATGCCTAGACCATCCAAGGTGAAGCCGTGGGTTTTCCGCAGGGCTTCGCCATGAAACGAGCATCGGATCTCATTAGCTTCCAAGAAGGCACGGATCTGCTGCGCTTGAGCCTCCCCGCTCGCGGTATAGACGCACGTACTTTTGTTCGTCATCTTCCACGTATACGACGTGCTAGTCACGAAGGGGGCGCAGCGGCCGGTTAGGTCGTACTGGCGTCCAAAAGAGGCCGTGCCAGTAATCAACAGCGGTAGGACGCCCCCTAGCGAACCGTCCACCCCTCGAGCACCATGTTCCAAACGTACTCGAAGTTCTTCACGAATTCCTCTTGCGAAGTCGTTCCGTCCGGCTCCCGGAACCGGGACGTGATCCTGAACTGGATGGTGCCACCCCAAGGCTGAGATTCGTCCTTGCTCAGCTTGCGAACTTGAACATCTTCGATCTCCCAGTTGGCCGTGACCCCGTACGCGGGATCCACGTTCTCTCCTTCACTCTTCAGCTGCTGGGCCTCATCGCGAAGAAGCGATAGCACGGTCTCCTCAAGAGGGGCCTTCTCGCCCACAACCCCACAGGAGATCGCGAAAACAACAATCCCTAAAAGTAGCCATACCCATCGCATCAATCGAGGCTAGCAGGCTCAGAAGGCCAAAGCAACCAACCTGAATGCGTCCCAGCTCGCCTGTCAGGCTAAAGCCCTAGTGCCATTTGATCGCGTCGGTCATCTCGGCGATAGCCTTCTCCATCGCCTTGGGCTTGCCGGTGAGATACTTGTGGCCTATAGGATCGGCGGCACGATAATCGATGGAGGCGACGCGCCGGCTTCCGGTCTCCCGAACATAGATCTTCCCTGCCGGGAACTTGTGCGGGACGGCGACCGCCTCCAGGACCGCTATCGGGGCAAACTCTTTGAATTCGTCCAGAGGCATGGTCAGGCTGAGCTCGGCATCCGCCTTGTCCTTGTAATCGGCGGAGTCGGTCATTCTCACTTCGCACTTCCACCGATCCTTTTTCTTGAGCTTCCCTCCCTCGGCGGCCAACTTCTCCCCGTATGCGGCCATCCTCTCTTCGAGCATGGAGTCCAACTTGGCCTGTAGTGTTTTCTGGTAGCCTTTTTGACGCCCTTTCCTCTGTGCTTGCGCATCTGCTGCAACCATCAGCACCGCGATCGCCGCCAACGCCAGCGACCAATTCACGACTCGTCTCATTCGCCCACCTCCGTGGTTTCTAATCAATGTTTCGAAAAGTACGGTCTTGCACCCAAACTACGAGATTGCGAGGTATAACCAGAAGTTGTGGATCGCGTAGCTGAGCAAGGCGGCGTATCCTTCCAAGTAGTGAAAACAAGAAACCGGTTTTAGCGAACCGGAGGAAGGAAACGCCACCGATGCTGAGGATACAAGATCCACCGAAGGAATCGAAACAGGAAGAAGTTGGAAAGACTCTGGATGGTCTCGCACGAGAGGGAGCCCGTCGGATGCTGATGTCGGCGCTCGAGGAGGAAGTCTCGGACTATGTCGAGCGTCATGTCGAGGAACGAGACATGGATTTCATTTTCGTTCTCCCGTTTAGGAAACGAGCGTTTTGTGCTGGTAGAGACTGCGGTCGTGGAAGCTGAGGCGGCGATAGTACTCCCTGGTGCCGACGCTCGATATGACGGCCAGGCTCGCAAAGCCAGCCTCGCGAGCCAGCTCTTGGGCGCGGAGAATGAGATTCCGACCCAAACCCAGGTGCTGGGTTTTGAGCTCGTCCTTCTCGCCGAGACGAGCGGTCGCACCGTAGACGTGCACTTCTCGGATCATGGCGCTTCCACGAATCTCGTCGATGAACGACTCGCGCGTGGGCAGAGCAAGCCGCAGGAACCCGGCAATACGACGATCGTCGTCGATGTATTGAAGAAACACTTCTTCCCCTACGGAGCTCTCGTAGCGAACTTCGTCCAGCCGCAGCTTCTCGGCCTGGACCCGTTCGCCGCGGATCTCACGACTCCGAATGTCCCCGCACGTAAGTCCTCTCGCCGCCAACTCGGCCTCGGCAATACTTCGGAAGTTCGAAGTCTTGTTGCCGTCCAAGATGTCGTCGCCCGGGATGTCCCGGATCACACGACTCACGCGGCAATAACTCGGTACTCGCCGGAGGCATTCGACTAAGACATAGAGAAGCTCGTCGTAGGTGTAGGGCTTCCACTTCCCTGCCTCGTAGGGAACCATCAGCTCTGCGCTTTCTATCAAACTGCATGGATAGATCTTGAGCTCGTCCGGTCGAAAGTCAGGATCGCTAAAGAGACGATCGAAATCTTCGACATCACGCTCCGGGGAGGAGCCGTAGAGATTCGGCATCCAGTGAGCCTGGATCTTGAAACCGGCCTCCCGCAGCATTCGAACCGCTCTCCGAGTGGTCGCCACATCGTGGCCTCGCTTGTTGAGCGAGAGGACGTCGTCAGAAAGACTCTGGATGCCGATCTGCACTTTGGTCGCGCCTAGTACCCGAATCCTCTCGACCTCCTCCTCGGAAACGTAGTCCGGCCGCGTTTCGACGGAAAGCCCAATGCATCGATGGCGGGCCGTCTCGTTCACCCGTTGTGCCTCCTCGAGCGCTGCGATTGTAGAGAACTCCGATTCGTGCACGAGCTCGCCGCTTTCCTTGGATCGCAGGAAGCCGGAGACGATGTCGTTATAGGGATTAGTCTCGAACCGACCGTCTACTTGCTCGCGAAGCTCTTCGTAATCGACACGACGACGTACGGAGCCGTGCGACGACTCCCCTTGACCGAAGTCGTTCATCGCTTCGAAACATCGGCGCACGAACCACCGCTGGTAGCCCTCAGGATAGAAAGACCAAGTCCCTCCCAGAATGATGAGCTCGATTTTCTCCACCCGGTGGCCCATCCGGCGAAGAGCCCTGAGTCGAGAGTACGTCTGTTCATAAGGATCGAACGCGTGCTGTGCAGCTCGCTGCGCGCCCGGCTCGAGTGACAGATAACTCTTGGGCATTCGTACATCATTGGGACAGAAGATGCATTGACCGGGACAAGGAAACGGCTTCGTCAAGACCGTTACCGGGGTGACGCCGCTCAAGGTGCGTACCGGCTTCATCTTGAGCTTCTCAATGAAACGATCAGCATCGCTCGGCCATCCCTCGCGCTCAGCCAAGTGGCGATAGCCTTGTATGATTTCGCTCTTGGAGAAAAACTCCTTGCCGCCCTTGGGATATTTTCCGACAACGCGGTTGAACCTACCCTGGTCTACATCGGGACAGTCTTCGATCTCTTGGATGATGGCTCGGAGCTCGCGCTCATGGACCTCGGGCGCGAAATGATACGGTGCCAACCAAGTCGCTTTTTTCATACACTCAGCCGATGGACCGAGCCACCATTCTAGCACTCAACCAGATCAACCTGGATTTCTACACCCAACGTGCGGAAGAGTTTAGCGCCACGCGTCGGAGGCTTTGGCGGGGATGGCTCCGGCTGCTGCCGTACATTGGGGAGAGGGAGACGCTCTCGGTCCTCGATGTGGGATGTGGTAACGGACGATTCGCCGTCTTTCTCGGCGAGCATCTCGAATCGCCGTTCAGCTACCTTGGAATCGAGTTCAGCGCCACGGCGCTCGAGCACGCTCGCGCCAAGCTATCTGGCCTTCCTTCGATTACTCTAGAGGAACACGACGTGATGGCGAGACTCGACGACCTAAGCGGCTCGTTTTCGCTGATCACGCTCTTCGGCTTCCTCCATCACGTGCCTGGCTTCGACACTCGGCGCTCATTGCTCATCGAGCTCGGCCGCCTCCTAGAGCCCGACGGGATCCTCGCTTTCTCGGTCTGGCAATTCGGCCGCTTCGAAAGGTTTCGAAAGAAACTCATCCCTTGGAACACTTTCCTCTCCAACACCGGAATCGAGGTCGATCGATCCCAGCTCGAGCCGGGCGATCACATTCTATCCTGGGGGGATACCGAGCCGGCGTATCGCTACTGCCATTTCACCGACAGCGACGAAACGTCGCGGCTGGTTTCTTCACTGCCACTCGAGTGCTTCGATGTGTTTTCCGCGGATGGGCGAATGAATGATCTCAATCAGTATTTCCTTTTGAAGAGCCGCCCAGGCTAGCCTCATGGATCGCGCGCACCGTGTCCGCTTCTTTCGGCGATTTGTCGGGGCGGTAACCCTTCACGCGCGCGAAACGAAGCGCCAGCCCCGCGGGATACTGAGGGCTTGCTTGGATGTCGTTGAAGGCGATTTCCACTACCAGCTCAGGTCGGACGTAGACCGTCCGACGATCGCGCGATGTCTCGATCTCTTGAAGACGCTTGGTCTGCCATTCCAGCATCTCGTCCGTCATTCCTTTGAACGTCTTCCCCAACATCACCGGTTCGCCGGTCGCTCGGTCGCGTGCTCCGAGGTGCAGGTTGCTGAGCCATCCGCGGCGGCGACCGCTCCCCCACTCCGCAGCCATGACGATGAGGTCGAGCGTGTGCGCCCGCTTTACTTTGAGCCAGGTTCGACCGCGCCCGCCCGCCTCATAGGGTGCGTCCAACGCCTTGGCCATGAGCCCTTCGTGTCCCGCTTCAAGCGCCTGACGCTCGAAGGACGCCGCCTCCTCAGCCTCGGCCGTCACTCGGCGAGGGACCAAGTGCACCGACCGAACTGCACTCGAGAGGGCATGGTAACGCTCCTCGGCCGATCCGTCGACCCAGCTTGCTCCATCTAGGTACAGACAGTCGAAGAAAAATGTCGTGAGAGACAGTTCTTCGCGCATCGCCGAGACATCGAGCCGGCGCCAGAACCTTCGCATCGTCGTCTGAAACGGCTGCGGCGAGCCGTCCGAGCGCAGCGCGAGTGTCTCCCCGTCTAGAATCATCTGCTCCGCTGGCAATGCGCGCACCATCTCTACGATCTCGGGAACTGCATCCGTGACATCGTTCAAACGGCGTGTGAAGATCCGAACCACTTCTTGCCACTTGTGAGCCTGAACCCGAGCACCGTCCAACTTGAACTCGAACGCAGCGGTTTCCAAACGCTCGAGCGCCTCCGAGACGGATTCGGCGGCCTGCGCCAGCATCGGTTTGATGGGACAGAAGAGCTGGATCCCGATGCGCTCCAAACCCGCTGCTCCCCCGGTGAGAGCGGTTTGGGCGACCACGCCGAGATCTCCGGAGAACATGACCGCCCGCCGCACCGTTCGCGCCGGGACTCCAGAGGCCTTGGCCACCGCTTCCACCATCACACCTTCGAGAGCACCTTGCCGGAGCTCGCCCATGATCACGCGCGTCAAAAATGTCTGTTCTTCCTGCGTCCCACGCGCGAGCAAGCGATGGAGAATCAGAGCTCGGTCTGTGGCGGAGCTACGTCCGGTCGTGCCGGCGATGGCCTCGAAGGAACGATCGACGTCGGGAAGGGTCAGGCTTGATGTACCGGCTGCAGTCTTCGGTGTTGCATCTCGGACGGCGGACCAACCAACACCTATCCGTCCCTGGCGAAGCCCCCCGCAAGAAAGAGTACGCCCATGGCGATCTCGTCCTCTGCAAGGCGTTTCAGAAGCTCGGCCAGAAGCCCGATCTTTTCGAGCCGGCCGCTCGTCTCAGAGACCCGTCTAGAAGTCTCAACCAAATCGTTTAGTTGCACCACCATCAAGTTTAGCGCTTTCGGATAGACGAGCGCTGGGGCTTCCTTCATACTGACTGGCCCATGGAACTTGCCACGAGACCTTCGCTCGAAGACATCAGGCAGGCTGCGGACCGCATACGCGACGTCATCGTCGAGACACCGCTTGTGCCGCTTCATTCCTTCGAGTCGACGAGCGACATTTTTTTGAAACCCGAGATTCATCAGGCGGTGACTTCGTTCAAGCTGCGTGGCGTATTCAATGCTGTCGCGTCGCTCAGTGATGAAGAACGTCAGAAGGGCCTGAGCACCGTAAGCGCAGGCAACACGGCGCAGGCTCTGGCCTGGGCGGCGCGTTACTTCGGAGTTCCGGCGAGGAGCCTTATGCCCGAGAGCGCCCCGCGCTCCAAGATCGAAGCCGTCCGCGCCTACGGTGCGACGCCGGTCCTGGTCCCGGTCGACGAGCTCTTCCGCTACCTTCGCGAGCACGGGTGGGAATCGGAACCTTATGCCTACATTCATCCATGGACCGACCAGAACGTCATGCTCGGCCATGCGAGTATCGGGCTCGAGGTCTTTGCGGATTGCCCCGACGTCAACTCTGTCTTCGTCTCGGTGGGCGGAGGCGGCCTGATTGCGGGAGTGGCAAGCGCGCTAAAGGCGCTCAAGCCTTCGGTCAAGGTCATCGCCGTGGAGCCAGAAGGTTGCCCGTCACTTCATGCGAGCTTCGAGGCCGGGAAACCCGCGTCGATTGACTGCAATACGATTTGTGACGGAGTCGCGGTCCCTTACATCACGGAAGAAATGTTCCCCCTCTTACGCGAGCTCGTGGACGAAATCGTGCTGGTCTCCGAGACCGACGTCAAGCGGACGATCCGTCACCTGGCGCTCGGCAACAAGATGGTCGTCGAAGGAGCCGGCGCGCTGTCAGCCGCGGCGGCGATGGCCATGCCTCAGGACAAGAGAGGCAAGTGTGTAGCGGTAATCTCGGGCGGAAGCATCGACCGTGATAAGCTCACCGCAATCCTCAACGACGCTTCTCTAGCATAGAACAGGGGTCAGATCCGAAAATATCACACGGGTCGGATCCAAAAGTGTGCACTCGGGCGGTGCGTGCACGTTTTTGGATCCGACCCGTGTGACAAAACTGGATCTGACCCCAGGCACTACCGGATCAGTGGGGCTATGACAAGGGAGACCACCGACATCAGCTTGAGCAAAATGTTGATGCTCGGGCCGGCCGTGTCCTTGAACGGGTCGCCTACCGTATCGCCTACCACCGCAGCCTTGTGAGGATCGGAACCCTTGCCTCCGAAGGCACCACCCTCGATGTGTTTCTTGGCATTGTCCCAAGCCCCTCCGGCGTTGGCCATGAAGATCGCGAGCAACACTCCTGACACGATCGCGCCGCCCAAGACGCCGGCGAGCAAGTTCTTGTCGATGAATCCCGCGACTACGGGGATCACAATCGCCATCAAGCCTGGCATGATCATCCGCTTGAGCGCCGCTGCGGTGGCGATGTCGACGCACCGAGCATGGTCGGCGCGGACGCCTGCCTTGCCTTCCAATAGTCCTGGAATTTCTCTGAATTGCCGGCGTACCTCCTCGATCATGTCGAAAGCGGCTTCCCCCACTGCCTTCATCGCCATCGAGGAGAATAGAAACGGCACCATCCCACCGAGCAATAGACCGGCGAGTACGGTCGGGTTCAGAATAGATAGCTCCTCGGGCTTCAGCCGTGCCTGTTCCTGAAAAGCGGCCATCAACGCCATCGCTGCCAGCGCGGCCGAGCCGATCGCAAAACCCTTTCCAATGGCGGCGGTGGTGTTCCCGACCGCATCCAGTTTGTCGGTGCGCGCCCGCACTTCTTTCGGAAGCTCGCTCATCTCCGCGATACCTCCCGCATTGTCGGCGATGGGCCCATAAGCGTCGACGGCAAGCTGGATTCCCACCGTGCAGAGCATTCCGAGTCCGGCGAGCGCGATGCCGTAAACTCCTGCCAGGTGATACGTCGCCGGGATCGCGGCGGCAATGAGCAAAAGAGGCCAGCCCGTCGACTTCATGCCCAAGGCCAGGCCAGCGATGATGTTGGTAGCCGCTCCGGTCTGGGACGCCGCGGCGATCTCTCGCGCCGGACTCCGCGCTTCTGAAGTGTAATACTCCGTGATGAAACCAATCGCGATGCCGAGGGCAAGTCCGATGACCATCGCGCCGTAGAGATTGGCCCATGCCTCAGGGCAGAGCGTGCGGATCACGGGGATCGCGACGACGAGCATGACCACCCCTGCCCCGATCGTCCCGGCATTGAGAGCGGTCTGCGGGTTCTTACCTTCGCCGGTTCTCACCGCGAAAGTGCCAGCAATGGAGCAAAGAATCCCAACCGCGGCGAGGACGAGGGGAAGAACGACATAGTTCAAGGGATTCGTCACCGACGTCCCGGCAGCTTCCATGTCACGGACGAATACCAACCCCAACACCATGCCGCCGATGATCGCTCCCGCATAAGACTCGAACAGGTCGGCTCCCATCCCGGCCACGTCACCGACGTTATCACCGACAAGGTCGGCAATCACCGCAGGATTCCGTGGATCATCTTCGGGAATTCCGGCTTCGACCTTCCCAACCAGGTCGGCTCCGACATCGGCCGACTTCGTGTAAATCCCTCCTCCTACACGAGCGAATAGGGCGATGGAAGATGCGCCTAAACTGAACCCGGACAGAACCTGTAGCACCTTGTTTTGCATGACATCGAGTCCGGTGCCGAAGAGATTCGTATAGAGGATGAAGAGAAGTGAGAGGCCCAGCACGCCCAGGCCCACCACCGACATGCCCATTACCACGCCACCGGAAAACGCCACGTTGAGCGCGCGAGCCATCGACTCGCGGGCTGCGTTGGTCGTCCGGACATTCGCTTTCGTCGCCACCCGCATTCCGAAGAAGCCGGCCAACGCCGAGCATGACGCCCCTACGATGTAGGAGACCCCCACCAGCTGGGTTCCGTTCGAGTAGTTCGACACGAAGAGTGCGACGGCGACAAAAAGGGCGAAAACCGCCAGGACCGAGTACTCGCGACGCAGGAAGGCCATCGCTCCTTCGCTGATGAAGGACGCAATTTCCTTCATGCGATCGGTTCCCTGGCCCTGACGGGAAACGAAGCCGGCCTTGTACCAAGCGAAAAGGAGCGCCACTACGCCGAGCACCGGCGTCCACTGAACCACGCTATTCACTCTCTACCTCCTCGTGTTCCTATATAAGGTGAGACTCACGACACAGAAGCCGGCATTCTACCGGAAGCAAGCCCGTACCCCAATCGCTATTTCGGCCCGGACGCCTTTGAATTCAACCAGGCCGGCGCATAGAATGACGCAACCCCGCGCCAGCCGCAGACGTGGGGAAATGAGGCAACATTCATGGAGGTTGACGAAGCGTGCGAATAACGCTTGCCCTACTCTTCTCTTTCCTTTCTTTTCTTGCAGGCCTATCAGGCTTCGCTTCCGCGCAAAACCTGGAATACCCGGTCGATGTGGCCGTCGATTCGAAGGGGGGGGTCTACGTGGCCGATAACCAGGCTCACGCCCTCTTCAAGCTCGAAAGTGGCGCCGTGAAGGTCGTCGCCAAAGGGGAGGGACTTCCCCGCACACCGCTCTTCGGCATCCGGCACATCGCTCCGGATAAGAACGAGGGGGTCTGGGTGGCGAGCGATCCGGCCACGATGAAGCTGTACCGTATCGACGCGGCGGGAAACATCAACCCCGTCGCCGACGATGAGCGCTTCGTCACCCCTTGGGGAATTTTGGTCGAGCCATCGGGAGACATCCTCGTAGTGGACCGAGTGACTCAACGTCTGCGCCGAATCACGGCGGATGGAGTCACGGATGTTGCCGAGGTGCAAGCGCCGCGCACCATTTTTTTCGATAAGAAGGGCGCCATCGTCATCCTCACCGATCGCAATCTCGAGAAGGTCGGAGGCGACGGCAAGACCGAACCTCTTCTCGACTCACCACCCTTCGAGTTCCCCCACGACGCCGTCTTACATCCCAACGGGAACTATTACGTCAGCGACGGTTATGCGCGAGCCATCTGGCGAGTGACGCCCGCTGGTGAAGTGAGTGCACTCGTTCAGGGCGATCCCTTGAAGAGTCCTCAGGGTCTCGCGCTGGACGGCAAAGGGAACATCCTGGTCGCCGACCCTCACGCCCGAAGCATCTTTCAGGTGAGCATCAAGGGAGAGGTCAAGACCCTTACCCCCTAATGACCGCGCGGGCCGGTGTGATACACTTCGAAAGTGTTTTGAACGTTTGAGCGAATAGTTCGGAGGGAGATCGATGGCATCGCCTAACGAGCGCGGAAGCTGGGGCTCGCGCACGGGATTCATTCTCGCCGCCGCCGGCTCGGCTGTGGGACTAGGCAACATTTGGGGTTTTCCGACCCGGGTCGGTCAAGGGGGCGGCGCCGCCTTTGTGCTCGTCTATCTGCTCTGCGTCTTTCTGATTTGCGCTCCCATCATGATTGCCGAGCTCGCATTGGGGCGAGGATCACAGAGAGACCCGGTGGGCGCGTACCGATTCTACCGGCCCAACTCCAGGTGGTGGATGGTGGGCGCTCTCGGCGTTCTCGCCGGTGTGGGCATACTTTCCTTCTACGCCGTCATTGCCGGCTGGACGGTGGCCTACATCTGGTTTACCGCCACCGGCAGCATCAGCGGCAGCGCCGATGAGATCCAGAACGCCTTCGCGACCTTCACCGCCAACGGCCCCCTCACCATTTCTCTGACCTTCCTTTTCCTCGCGATTACGGCCGCATGCATCATCACCGGCGTCCGGTCCGGCATCGAGCGCGTCACCAAGGCGCTGATGCCGACGCTCATCATCCTGCTCATTCTTCTAGCTCTTCGAGCTATTACATTACCTGGAGCTGCCGATGGGCTCGCCTACTACCTGAGGCCCGACTTCAGCAAGATCATGGACGTCGGCATGCTGAGTGCTGCGCTCGGCCAGGCATTCTTCTCTTTGAGCTTAGGCATGGGATGCATGATCACCTATGGAAGCTACATGAAGAAGACGGAGGGCATCGGGCACGCCGTCCTCTGGGTCGTTTGCCTGGACACGGCGATCGCGCTCCTCGCCGGGTTCATCATCTTTCCCGCTGGCTTTTCAATCGAAGGATTCGATCCCAGCACCTCCGGTGCGGGCCTCATCTTCAATGTCCTTCCGCAATTGTTCTCCACCTTGCCCGGTGGCGCCCTTTTTGGCACCGCGTTCTTCATTCTTCTAGCTATGGCGGCGCTCACCTCGACGATCTCCTTGCTCGAGGTACCGGTCTCCCATTTCATCGACGAGTACGGGTGGAATCGTAAGAAGGCAGTCCTCGTCATCACCGGCGCCACGTTTCTACTCGCCATACCCTCCGCGCTCGGCAATGGAGCGGTGGCCGCGCTGAGCAATTTCTCCGGCGCGCTGGGAGGTAACTTCCTAGGCCTCATGGCCATGGCGTGGAACAACTATGCGCTTCCGGTCGGCGGGTTCCTGACCGCCATCTTCGTCGGTTACGTCTGGACGTCGGAAACGGCGATCAAAGAGCTGATTTCGAACAACGCCTGGTTTCCGTATCCCAAGTTCTGGGGCGGCTTGATACGGTTCGTCTCTCCGGTAGCCATCGCGATCATTATTCTCGTGACGGTGTGGCCCTTGTTCTCTTCATAGGCCCGCTGATTATCCTAGGAGAATTTCATGGATGGTTCATTCCTCGCGAACCTGACCAACCAGATCAACGCTCTCTCTAATCTGATCTACCAGCCTTACGCCATACCGGCCATCCTGGTCATTGTCGGCGGTTGGCTGACGGTGCGGACGGGCTTTGTACAGATTCGACGGTTCCCAGCAGCTCTGCGATTCGTGAGGCAAAGCGCGTTCAAACATGACGTCGAGGGAGAGGGAACCATCACGCCTTTCCAGGCTCTTTCAACTGCCCTCGCATCGACCGTCGGCAACGGCAACATCGGCGGAGTGGCCACCGCCATCCTGGTGGGAGGGCCGGGCGCTATCTTCTGGATGTGGGTCACCGCGGCGGTCGGAATGGCGACCAAGTACTCGGAGGCTGTTCTAGGCGTTCACTATCGGGTTACCACGGAGACCGGAGAGTACGCCAGCGGGCCGATGTACTACATCACGCGTGGACTCCCGTGGCCTCGGCTCGCCAAGGTCCTGGCCTACATGTTTTGCTTTTTCGGCGCCGCCACGGCACTAGTCGGTACCGGTAACATGGCGCAGTCCAACACAATTGCCAGGACGTTCGTGAAAGCCGCGAGCTCCGCCTTCGACGTCGACGTACCTCTTTGGGCACCCGGGATCCTCATCACCGTGGCGGTGGGACTCGTGCTGCTCGGTGGTATTCAGCGCATTGCCTCAGTAGCCGAGAAGCTCGTGCCCGCAATGATTGTGATCTATCTCGTCGCGGGTCTCTCGTATATGGCGATACACTTCGCCCAAATTCCTGCGGTGCTCGGACTCATCTTCGAGCGTGCCTTTACTCCGATGGCCGCGTTGGGAGGCTTCGTCGGGGTGAGCGTCGCCAACGCCATCGCGGCCGGAATCAGCCGCGGCGTTTTGTCCAACGAAGCCGGAATGGGAAGTGCTCCCATTGCCCACGGTATCGCCAAGGTCAAACATCCGGCGGAGCAGGGTGTAGTAGGGATATTCGAGGTCTTCATCGACAGCATCGTGGTGTGCTCCATCACCGCTTTCATCATCCTCTCGTCAGGACTCTGGACGGAAGCGTCGTACCAAAATGCGAGCGGTGATCTCACCGCGGGCGCGCTCGCCACTACGATCCCAGGAGCAACCCTCATCGTCGCTCTTGCTTCGTTCCTTTTCGGGTTCTCGACCCTCCTTGGTTGGTACTACTACGGCGAAAAGTGCATCGAGTTCCTGTTTGGTACGAAGGTGATCATGCCCTATCGATACCTGTTCACCGCGCTCGTGATGGTGGGCTCGGTCGCGAGCGTACCGCTGGTATGGGCATTAGGAACTCTTTTGAACGGGTTCATGGCGTTCCCGAATCTCCTCGCGCTGTTCGCCTTATCGGGTGTGGTCAGAAAACTGACACTCGAGTACTTCAATAAAGGCCACACCTAGGCGGAAGCACCGCGGTCGAGCCAGGACAAGAAGTCCACGACCGCTTCCGCCCAGCCTCGTGGAGCGGGCGCTACCGGACGAGCCTCGGGAAGCGCTTCCATGAGCGTTGGATCGTGACCCTCGGAGCCGGCGATGACGTAGGCTCTATCCACCTCACGAAGAAAAGGCAGGTCGTTCTCGGCGTCGCCGAGTCCGGCCGACACCCAAGACTTCTCTGAGACCCGATAGAGCCGCAGCAGCTCTCTCACCGCTCTCCCTTTGTCGCAGCCCCCCATCGCGTGATAGAAACGCCCGCCACGCGTCACGTTGAGGCCCTTGGCCTCCAGCATCTCCATTGCTTTCCTGCTACGCTCGTCTTCCTCGCCATCGACTAAGAAAGGCTCGTCGAACTCTCAAGGATCGCTTCCCCGGCGACCGGTTCCGAGCCGAGACGCAACCGATCCCGAAGCATCTGATCCGTACAACGGATCGAAACTTCATCGTGACCGTCCCCGAACGGTCAACGGAGCGGATCGTGCTGATGGCAAATTACGACACCTGGGCCGGCTTTTCGCGGGACGCCCCTGGGGCCGACGACAACTCGACCGGCGAGGAGATGCTGAAGCAGTACATTCTGCGCGACCCTCGTAAGGACTCCCCTCCACGCCTAACTCACGTCTACTTCTTCGCCGGCTCGGAAGAGTGCGGGACCCGCGGCCTGCCGGTCTTGCGTCGACGACGACGAGAAAAGCACATTCCCGCCGCCGCTCTGATTACGATGTCGCCCGGAAAATGCAGCCCGTTCGTGGTCGGCGGGAAGCTCCATACCGCGCAGGACACTCCGGATCGCGTCTACTCTAAGCCTCTAGCGGAAGTGATGACCATTCTCGACTACGCCTTCGATATCCTCGAAGGCGGCGAGCGGCCTTCGCGCCCTCGTGAGATTTCCGAGCACCATTACGCGCGCCTCTACCGGGACGGGGACGAACTGTTCGCCGCTCTGAAGGACGCCATCCAGCCCAATCGGCGGAATATCAATTCCATCTTTCGAGTCAGCGGCGATGTGTCCGGCTCTCACGCGAAGCTCAAAGCCAGAGAAGTGCTCTCGTGAGCTGTCGAGACCACCCTGAACAAGGAAATGCGCGACGTTAGACCTAGGGCGGAACGGGTCGACGTGGATGTGTTGGAGCTGGAGGACGAAGGAATTGCCGTTCGGTTCGAAGCGCCGCGTGGTCTCGGGAGAACACTCCGTAGCTGGCTCAACGGCCGACTCGGCGGATTCGAGCACCTCATGGGCCGCTACTCCTTCCTTGCCATGTTCGGAAGCGCCATCGTCGTCGCCTTCATCCCGACTTGGGCGCTCGAGTGGGTG
This sequence comes from Candidatus Marinacidobacterales bacterium, assembly GCA_965222425.1. Taxonomy (GTDB): domain Bacteria; phylum Acidobacteriota; class Vicinamibacteria; order Marinacidobacterales; family DATDRI01; genus CBDCNP01. The sequence goes on along the minus strand of CBDCTW010000018.1, from coordinate 355,583 downwards.
GCGGCTACTCCGCGGTTGCCCGATTCGTCATCAACTACTATCTGGTGACCGTCCTCGGAGTGATCTTCTTCCAGCTTGCGGTTCTCTTCCGACTGTTCACCCGCGACCTACCCGCTTGGATGGACAACGCCTATCACTACGCAAGCCGCGCCGACAACCTTGGAAGCCTGCGCCGGGCCCCCTCTCAACCTCGATAGGCGATGGACTCGAAGCGCCCCATCATGGCCCAAAGAGTCGCCAACGATGTGACAGGTGAAACTCAAATCCTTGACGTCGATCAAAGCAATCTCACTTTCTGAGAGTGGCAATTACGGAATCCGATTTGACGTGCAGATCGCGCTGAGGAAACGGTATTTCGATGTCGTTGCGACGAAACGCCGCGTCAATAGCGTAGTTGAGACGGCTCTTCAATTGAAGATGGCGGGGAGGGTTGTCGCTCCAAACCAGGAGCTCGAAGTTCAACGAAGAGTCCCCGAACTCTGTGAATCTCACCTCCGGTGCCGGCTGTTGGAGTACGCCCTCGTCGTCGGCGGCAACCTGGTAGAGAGTCTGCGTCACTAGCTCCACATCAGACCCATACGCCACTCCAACCGGCACGTGAATCCTGATCGTCGGATCCCCGTGAGACCAGTTGATGACCGTCTGGTTGATAAACTGCGAGTTCGGGACGATGATGGAGATGTTGTCATTGGTCACGATGGTCGTCGAGCGGAAGTGGATGTCGGCGACGTTTCCTTCCACATTCTCAACCGTAACTCGATCGTTGATGCGAATGGGCTGCTCCAGAAGGAGTACCAGACCGGAGACGAAATTGGCGACCACGCTCTGGAGGCCGAAGCCGATACCGACGCCTAGTGCGCCCGCCACCACCGTCAAAGCGGTCAGGTCGATGCCGAGGAACTCGAGGGCAACAAAAATCCCGACCACCCACACGGCGTACTGGACGATCCTGATGATGACGAATCGCGGCGCCGGGTCGATTTTGATTAGGACGTGATCGCCCAATAATCTGCGCGCCGAGTAGGCGAGGTATCGGGTTATGAAAAGGGCGATGGCAAACAGCAGCATGTGCTGAAGGGTGATGGCACTACCCCCGACCTGCACTACTTGAAGGTTAAAAATTTGATTCCATCGTTCGATCCATTCCATGGCGCTCCTCGTTTGGTTAATGGGATACCGCTATTCTACTTGCTTTTCCAGCAAAGGGAGTGGCTCCAGGCCGATCTCGGTAAGTGGATCTTGCGAAAAGACGGGGCGAGGCGCTCTACTTGTGGGGCATCTATCTGGAGCGGCCAGGGCACTCGAGGGAGGTCATAAATGAAACGACCGCAGGCGTCCGAGCACCACGAATACTATGGAAGGTACATCAACAAGGTCCCAGACGGCGACATCATTCGCATACTCGAGGATCAGGTCGAGGAAACACTCGCGCTGCTAGCGGGTGTCTCGCCGGGGCAAGCGGATTACCGCTACGCGCCCGACAAGTGGAGCATCAAGGAAGTCGTGGGCCACGTCATCGATACGGAAAGAACCTTCGCCTATCGCGCTCTTTGTTTCGCCAGGAAGGACCCCGCGCACCTGCCATCGTTCGAGCAGGACCAGTACGCAGAGTTCTCTAATGCCGCGAGCCGTACCTTACCCGACCTTGCCGAAGAGCTGCGGGTGGTGAGGAAATCTCATGTGGCGCTCTTCAAGAGCTTCGACGAGACGAGTTGGACGAGACGGGGCATCGCGAGCGGATTCGAGTTCAGCGTGCGTACTCTGCCCTACGTCATTGTCGGCCACGAGATCCATCACCGGCAGGTTCTCGAGGAACGCTATTTGTCGATTACCTAACGGAGGGTAGGTGCTCGAGAACCTCCGAGGCTTTCCTGAGGACTGCAGGGAACCCCCGTATCTGCCCGCTCGTATAGATCTAAAGAAGAGATGGTGGAACCCTCACCCGGCGTCTGGCCACGTTGACAGGGGCACGCCGTCTATTGACGCCGAACTCTCCCAGAGGGAGAGGGATAAAGGAAGAGGAAACATTACTTGGAGCTAGTACTCTTGGGCTTGGCTGCGTTCGCGGTGGTTCTCACCCTAGCCGCAGTCGCATTTGAGCTGCTGTGCGTGGGCTTCAGGCTCCTGTTCGCCTTATTTCTCTTACCGGCGAAGCTTCTGGGGGCACTGGCTGGTGGGGTGGCCGAGCTGGTGCTTTTCCCGATCAAGTTGCTTTTGCTGCTTTGCCTTTTGGCGTGCCTCGCGATCGGACTCGTCATGTTACCGCTCTTTTTGCCGATCCTCCTGATTTGCGCAGCGGTCTACGCGCTTGCCGCTTGCCTCTAGGCCGACGGCAGCTCCATTCTCAATTTGAGCCGCCTCATCAGTTCGGGGCGCGTTACGATCCCGACCAACCTTTCACCATCCATGACCGGAATCAATGTATCGTCGCTCACGACCATGGAAAGCAGCCGGTTGGCATCATCCTCAGGAGATACGACCTGCCCGAGAACATCTCGCCGCATGATCTCCCGCGCCCGCACCTGACTCCAGTGAGAGCGCTCGACCGCTTGGATCTCACGAAGCCCGAGCAGACCCACTAGTCTACTGTTCTCGAGAACGGGCAAATTCGTCATCCCGGTCGGCAAGACCACGCGATCCACGATCTCCTCGACCGTCGCATCCGGCGACACCGAGGGCACTTCCCGACTCATTAGGTCTGCGGCCTTGACGCCCCGTAGGACGTCCCTCACCAACATCTGCTGGTAACTCGCGCGCGCCGCGTTGCGAAGAAAAAGTCCGATGAAGAGATACCAGATGCCGCCGATGAGATTTCCAAAGGGCAGAATGTAGACGATGCCCAACAGCATAATAAGAACACCAAAACCGGAACCCACGACGCTAGCGGTTCGGGTCGCGTAGAGGAGATTGCCCCAGATTCCCCACAGCACAGCTCGCAAAACCCTTCCGCCGTCCAAAGGAAAACCCGGCACCAAGTTGAAGGCCACCAAGATGCCGTTCATGAGGGCCAGGTACTTGACGACCCCTAGCACCGACTCGTGAAACCATCCCAGGCCGACCGAGTACAGGCTACCGAATCCGACGGCCAGTGCGAGACTCATTGCGGGACCCGCAACGGCGACTTTGAGCTCCGCCTTCGCGCTCGGTGGCTCGTCGATCATCTCCGCCGCACCGCCGAAAATGAACAGCGTGATCCCCCGTATGCCAATCCCCTCACGGAGCGCGACCAAGGCATGTGACAGCTCGTGGGCGAGCACCGAGCCGAAGAGAAACATCGCAGAAGCGAGGCCCATCAGGAACCACGACGGCCATCCCAGGGATGGGTGGTCACGCGAAAACGCGGCGGCCATGGTGGCGGTCAGCAGCACGACGATGACCAGCCAGGAAAGATCGACCTTGATGGGGATCCCGAAAATGGTGGCCACCCGGAAGGAACGGCCGATCACGGTCGATTGCTCCTTCCGGGCCTTTCGCTCAAGGGAGCGTCGATGATCTTCAGAAGGGTTCCCGCCTGTACGGGATCTTCCGGTCGCAGATTGTTGAGTAAAGCCAGCTCCTCTATCGAATCCTCGTCCGCCCCCGACTCGGAGAAAACCCTCCTCGCGGTCGTGTTTTTCGGCACGTTATAGAGGGCGATGCGATGCGGCCGGACGTCAAGGGCCTTCTTATCCTTCAGTCGAGCGTAGCTTTCGATGACTTCCAGGAAGGCATTTCGGTACTTCCGGTAGCTTTGCTCGTAGGTATAACCCAGAATCTCGTAGGCCATGTCGCCGTCGATCACGAATCCCGCCTCGCCGATCAGCACGCCCTGGAAAGACCGCACACGAAAAGGAGCTCCATAAGCCGGAAACCCGCCGACTCGGATCCGCTCGCCGGTTCCGAACTCGATCTTGTTTTGTTGGAAAAAGCGGGTGGCGTGCTTTTCCGGACGCGTTCCTTCCTCTACCGGCGTCGCGGTAAGCTGAAGAGCGGCATCACGCTCGGGGGGAGCGGAGTAAACCGCCCGCGGCGTGTTTTGAACGTTCCAACCGGTCGGGAAATCCAACTGGAAGCGCAAATCGGGGTGCTTGAATCGGTTTCCGTCCATGAACCCTTCTCGAGGGTTCTCACCGAAGATGACGCCTTCGAGACGTCGCTTGAAGTCCTCTTCCCTCACCACCAGCGACCGATTCCCGGCCTGCGTTTGGACCAACTGGAGTATGTGCTGCTCCCGATCCTCAGGAACGGGGTGGGTGGAGAGCCAGCCCGGTACACCGTTGCCCGACCGCTCACCCATTCGGTCGAGTACGCCGAAAAAAGCGGCCATCTCGGTTGGGTCATATCCCGCGGCCAACGAATAGCGAACCCCAAGGGTGTCGGATTCCCGCTCGTCATCCCGGCTGAACTTCAGGAGCAACACGCCCACTCCAGTCTGTAATAAGTCCCCGAAGGGTCGTACCTCCGGTACCGCGATCGACCCCACCCCTAGGCCAATTCTCGCTAACTGGGCGCGGGAAATCTGCTGCACACTATGTCGAGCCGTGATGTGTCCAATCTCGTGTCCAAGAATCCCCACCATGGCCGCTTCGCTGTTCATGTAGGCCAGAATGCCGCGCGTCAAATAGACGTACCCGCCCGGAATCGCGAAGGCGTTGACCACCGGCGAGTCGATGACCTGGACCTTCCACGGCAGGTGCGGCCTTTCAGAGTTGCGGGCGAGCCGGAGACCGATGTCGGAGACATAGGAAGCCAGGTCTCCATCATCATAGAGGCCCATGCTCTGGGTCACCTGGCGATCGGCGGACGCGCCCATCTCGATTTCTTGGGCTTCACTAACGAGGACGAAGTCTTTCTTGCCCGTCGCCGGGTTCGTGGCGCAGGCCAGCGCCGAGAGGAGGATGACGCCGAGGGAATAGAGCTTCAACGAGCTGCGGTAGGACGGTGGGACGGTTTTGGCCAAGGTGATTGGCCCGTCAACATTCGTAGGCATTCCTAGGCATTTCTTGGTCAATCTCAGTCGGTTCAGGGTCGGGCTCGGTCGGCAGGGTTTCGTCTCGGCTCCGATCCGGTCCCCTTCACGAGCGCTGAGAACAGCATCGGCGCACCCCAGCCAGCGATCTCACAACGAAGGCTCTCCGAAAAAAAATGCCTCCACCGAATCCCATCATACCACGCACCCCAGCCGGCCCCCGGCGGGCGGCTCGGTCATGAGTGCCTTCTTGGGCCTGACGAAGGGATTCGAAGAGGCTTGGTTATGTCGAGTTGTTCTGCAAAGCCCTACTTAGCGAAGTAGGCAGCGTTCTTCTCGATGTAATCCTTCCACTTGTCGGGCAACTCTTCTTCCGGAAAGATGGCGGTCACCGGGCAGACCGGTTCACAAGCCCCACAGTCGATGCAGGTATCGTTATCGATGTAGAGCTGCTCTGCGGCCTCGAACCCGTCTGCGTCCTTCATGGGGTGAATGCAATCAACCGGGCATACCTCCACGCAGGCGGTGTCCTTGGTCCCGATGCAAGGCTCAGCGATGATGTAAGCCATTCTCTTTATCCTCCTTACAGATCAAAAGGTTTCCAATATCTTCGTCGAATACTCTGTTATCCGATCCAAGTAGCCCCATAGTATGAGGCCGATCACATTAGGCACCAGCAAGAAAAAGAGCAACCCAGTGTATATCGGATGAAGCTCCAGCTGGCTGGAATCGCCGCTCGAGTCGGCTTCGATGACCATGGTCTTGATTATCTTCATATAGTAATAGGCTGCGATCGCGGCGTTCAAGACGCCGACCACCGCAAACCAACCGAGCCCGGCCCGGATTACGGCCGAGAATATGTAGAACTTTGCCAGAAAGCCGGCGAACGGCGGGATCCCCATCAATGACAAGAGGAAGATAGCCATCGCGATGGTCAACATCGGCGAGCGTTTCCACATGCCCGCATAGTCCTTGATGTCGAAGCTCCCCACGTTGTCATGGACGACGATTACTACCAGAAACACGCCCAGGTTCATGAACAAGTAGATGACGATGTAGGCCAGCATGGCCTGGATGCCTTCCTCGGAAAGAACCACCGCCCCCATCAAGATGTACCCCGAGTGAGCGATGCTCGAATACGCAAACAGGCGCTTGAGGTTCGATTGGAGAAGCGCTGCCACATTCCCCACCGTCATGGTGATGACCGACACGCCGATTAAGATCGCCTGCCAGTTGACCGGACCAACCATCTGGACCACCTGGGCGGTTTCCGGTCCAGGCTGTGCCATGCCACCGAAGAAGAACCGAATGAGCACCGCGAACCCGGCCACTTTCGGCCCCACCGACAAGAATGCGGTCACCGGTGTCGGAGCGCCGGTATAGGCATCCGGGCACCAGAAATGGAACGGAACCGCGGCGGTCTTGAAACCGATCCCGGCGAGCACCAGAATCACGATGAACAACAGCGCCGGTCCTGCCTCGCTTGCGGCTCCTTGGCCCAAGAGGGCGGCACGGATCTCATAGATATCCAGCGTTCCAGTGAGCCCGTAGAGTAGTGACAAACCGTAGAGCATCGTTCCGGTCGCGATCGCGCCGAACAGAATGTACTTGAGCGACGCCTCGTTCGAGAGCCGCTCCCCCTTCAAGTAACCGACCATGATGTAAGAACAGACCGAAACCATCTCCAGCGCGAGGTACATCATGAGGAGATTGATGGAGTTCGCCATCCACATCATGGATACGGTCACCGCGAGCAGCAGAGCGAAGAGCTCGCCTTGGTTCAACCTTGACAGCTCGCGCGAAGGAACGGACAAAAGCAGGACCAGGATTGCGGTCAGGATGAACAAAGCACGAAGCAGTACGCCGAAGTGGTCGAGGACGACCATCCTAGTAAAGAGCGTGCCTTGGGGTGCGTCACCCAGCATGACGGTGTAGAACCCCGCTAGCACCAAACCGACTAAGGCAATGGCCGCCGTGCCCCACCGCCGATCCTGCCGTTCTCTAAGGGCGAGATCGACCACGATCACGACGGCAAGAGTCCACACCAGGATCAGCTCCGGCAGAAAATACTTGAGACTGTCAATGGTTCCGAGCGCCATCGTGCCTATCCTCGGAGGGCGGTAGCCTCATCCAGGTTCACGCTCTTTATGATCCGGTAGAGTGAGAGAACGATAGCCAATGCCACCGCCGCCTCGGAGGCTGCGATGACGATGACGAACACCGCGAATATCTGACCGGAGAGATCGGAAGATGTAAAGCGCGAAAAAGCGACCAAATTGATGTTGGCAGAATTGAATATCAACTCGATGGACATCAGGACGTTGATCGCATTCTTCCGTGTCAGCACACCTAGCAACCCTAGTGAGAAGAGGGCCGCCGAGACTACCAAATAGTGTTCGAGAGGAATCACAGGTCGGACCTCCGCCGGACGATCATCGCGGCGCCCATCAGAGCTATCAGCAGCAACACCGATGCCGCCTCGAAAGGCAGTATGTATTGGGTCATAAAAAGTTCACCGATACTCGCCGTCGTCGGTCCCTCGAAGGCCGCGAATCCCAAACTTTTCCAAGGCGTCCGGTAGATGAGGTAAGTGATCGTCAAGAACACCGCCGTCGCGACGCCCAACCCCGGCCAAAACTGGATGGTCACGGTCTGGAGACTCATACCGTAGACCCGGTGGGTCAGCATGACGCCGAAGAGTAACAAGATGAGGATTCCGCCAACGTAGACGAGCACTTGCGCGCCGGCGAGAAAATCGGCTCCCAGCAAGACGTAGAAGACCGCAACCCCGAAAAACGTAGCCAGCAGGGCGAAGGCGGAATGAACCAGGTTTCGACCCAAGACGACGAGCGCCGCGGAGGCTACGACAAGGGCCGCGAAAGTGTAGAAGACGACTTGGGTCGCGAGCTCTCCCATGGCCAGTTGGACTACTCTCCCCCCGCCACCGCGGGCACCGGCTCCTTCTTGGGTGCGGGCGGGTTAGGTTGATCTTTGGCGAACCGATAGAGCAGATTCCCCTTTACGCTCTCGGCAAACTCATACTCCGGTGTCATCACGATGCAATCCGTGGGGCAAGGGTAGACACAGAGCGCACAGTAGCAGCAGAGCGACATATCGATGTCGAACTGCGGCACGTTGAGCTTGATGGCTGTTCCGTCGGTAGCAAAGATCGGCGCCGCGTCCTTTTTGCGCTTTTCGGCAATAATGTAGATACAATCGACCGGACAAGCTCTCTCGCACTGCTTGCAGCCGATGCAATCCTCGATCTTGACGTGGAGTTTCATCCGGGAGCGTTCATTGAGCCGTCCCTCGGGTACCAAGAGAGACTTCCAGCGCTCCTCCGGTTTTTCGTCGGCCGTGTACTGCTGCGTTACAGAAGGCATGAAGATGTGCTTCAGAGTTACCGCCATGCCCTTGGCGATCGAAACGACGGCGCCGAACATGTCGGTGAAATACTCTTTCATCGGTCTCCTAGCCCTCGAACTCTAGAGAAAAGAAAGCCGCCACGATCAGGAGCACGAATCCGATCGGGATCAAATACTTCCAGCACATGGCCATCAGCTGGTCGACTCGCAGGCGCGGCAGCGTCCAACGAAGCCACATCTGAACGAATACCAAGAACATCGTTTTCGCCACGAACAGCAGCGAGCCCGGAATCAGCGGCTCGGCAAGAAACCCTTGCCAACCGCCGAGGAAGAGCACCGTGGCCAGCGCGCTGACAAAGAACATCGCGCCATACTCGGCAAGAAAGAACATCGCGAATCGCATTCCGCTGTACTCGGTATGGAACCCGGCCACCAACTCCGATTCTGCTTCCGGGAGGTCGAACGGAGTGCGGTTGGTCTCTGCTAGACCGCAAATAAAGAACACCACGAAGGCAATGAGGTTGATCGGGAACATTCGCCAATCGCCGCCACCAAAGACGAACCAGTTGAAGACTCCTCCCTGCTGGGCAACCACGACATCTTGGAGGTTCAGGCTCCCCACCTGCACGATCACGACGAGCAGAGTGAGCACTGTCGGGATCTCGTAACTGATGATTTGGGCCGCCGATCGCATTCCACCGAAGAGCGAGTACTTGTTGTTGGACGCCCAACCCGCCATCAGTATGCCAATCGCGTTGAAAGAGCTGATGGCGATCACGTAAAGAAGCCCGATGTTGAGGTTCGAGACCACGAGGCCGTCTGCCCACGGAATGACCGCAAAAGCTGCAAAACTGCCGGCCAAAACCAGGTAGGGCGCCAAACGGAAGAGAGGTTTGTCACCTTCTACGGGGATAATGTCTTCCTTGAAAAGTAACTTGATACCGTCGGCAAAGCTCTGAAGGACGCCGTGCCAACCGACCCGCATCGGCCCGAGTCGATCTTGGATGTGGGCGGCGACCTTTCTTTCGAACCAGATGGCGAAGATGGGAAACTGGGACAGGAATCCCACGATCGCGGCGACGCCAAGCCCCCTTCCCACCGCCGGGCGCAACCCCTCCGGTACGTAGGACTCGATCAGACCGGCTACCAACCCTGCAATAACCGGGAGCGCCCCGATGGCAATGACGGCCCCCGCCGCGCCGATGACCACGGCGGCCGAGATCACCGGCAGAATCTTCATCTCGATCTGCCGCTGTCGCGTAATCATCAGCGATCGATCTCCCCGAGAACGATATCCAAGCTCCCGATAATGGCCACCATGTCCGCGATCATTTCGCCACGCGCGATCTCCTGGAAAACGCTCATGTGCACGAAACAGGGCGACCGCCCCTTGACGCGAAACGGGATCAGACTACCATCACTCACCACGTAGTAGGCGAGCTCTCCTCGAGGCGTCTCGGTACGCAGATAGGCCTCACCCTTCGCGGGCTTGACCCGCTTCGGAACGTGCTCGTGCACATCGCCTTCGGGGAGCCGATCCAGAGCCTGGAGAATGATCCTGCAGCTCTCGCGCATTTCGAGGATGCGGACGTAGTACCGATCCCAGCAGGAGCCGATGGGTCCATGCTCTCCGGTGCCGATCGGCACCTCGAAATCGTAGTTCTCGTAGCCGCAGTAAGGTTCTTCCTTGCGAATATCCCATTTGATGCCGGAGCCGCGCAGATTCGGACCGCTAATCGCATAGTTAACCGCCAGGTCGGGAGGGAGGATGCCGACGGTCGCGGTACGTTTGGTGAAGATCTTGTTGAAGCTCAGCAGGTCATCTACTTCGTCAATCGTGTGTCCGAACTGATCGACGAAGTATCGGCACTTTGCCATCCAGCCGTCGGGTAGGTCGTGAGAGACACCACCTACCCAGCTGTAGTTGTAAAGGAGCCGTGCGCCACAAAGCCATTCGAAGAGATCGAGCACCATCTCTCGATCCCGAAAACAGTGGAGAAAAGGTGTAAAGGCACCGAGATCGATTCCGTATGTCCCCACCGAGAGCAGATGACTCGCGATCCTCTGCAGCTCCGACATTATCACCCTGATGGTCTCGACGCGGTCATTGACTTGGATGCCCATCAATTTTTCGACGGTCAGAGCATAGGTGAGGCTGTTCGTCATCGACGCGACGTAGTCCATCCGATCGGTGAAAGGAATGACACCCGGGTAATCGATATTCTCGGCGTGTTTCTCGAAGTTACGATGGAGGTAGCCGATGTGCGGGCGAGCTTCCTTGACCACCTCGCCGTCGGTAAGAAGCTCGATCCGGAGCACGCCGTGGGTCGACGGATGCTGCGGACCCATGTTGAGGATCATGTCGTCCCCGTGGTACGCCTCGATGCTGAAGGTCGGCGTTTCCTCTGACCAGGGCTGTGGCTTCTCTGCTACCATGATTGCTCGTCTATCACTTTTTTCAATGGCTATCGCGCCTCGTCGGCGGACTACTTCGCGTGAGCTGAAGGCTTGCCGGCCGGGTCGGCCCCGACGTTAATCGAACGGGCCGACTCCAAGTTTCTCTCCCTCTATAACTCTTTGGACCATTTGCTTCCCGGGCTTGACCGGAATACCGTGCCATTCCTCCGGCCACTCCCAATCCTTCTTGAGGGGGTGGCCTTCCCAGTCATCGGGCAACAAGATGCGGCGCAGATCGCTGTGGCCTTCGAACCAGATGCCGTAGAGATCGTACGCCTCACGTTCGTGCCAGTTGGCCGTCTTCCACACGTTCTCGGCCGTCGGCACCTTGGCTCCTTCGCGAGGAACCTCGACCTTCAGGACGATCCAATGACGATGCTTCAAGGAGGACAGGTGGTAGACGACCTCCAACTTCTCTTCCTTGGGGTAGTCGGCGCCCGAGAGACAGTGAAGCGTATCGAAGGCCATCTCCGGCACGTCGCGAAGCCACTTGCCGATCTCGGCGATGGCGAAAGTCTCTACGACGATGAAGGGATCGACGACCTCGAGCTCGGATCGTTTGATCTTTCCGGGAAATTTCTGCTCGAGTTTTTGCTGGATATCGGCAGCTGTCATGCTTTTGTCGCCGCCTCGACCGGCTCGTTCTGCCTTTCTTTTCTTCCTTCGCGGGGATCGTCCATGAGCGAGCGCTCACGAATGATATCTTGAAGCTTCATCACACCGTACAAGAGAGCTTCCGGACGGGGCGGGCAACCCGGAACGTAGACATCGACCGGAATTACGAGATCGACACCCTTGACGACATGATACCCGTACTGCCAGTACGGTCCCCCGTTGTTGGAGCAGCTTCCCATGGAGATCACGTACTTGGGCTCCGCCATCTGCTCGTAGAGTCTCTTGATCCGGATCGCCATCTTGTGGGTGACGGTCCCGGCCACAATCATCAAGTCGGATTGACGCGGTGTCGCCCGGGGGATCATGCCCAGTCGATCCCAATCGAAACGACTGGCGCCGGCAGCCATCATCTCGATGGCGCAGCACGCAAGGCCGAAAGTCATCGGCCATAGGGCGGAGAGCCGGGCCCAGTTGATCACCTGATCCACCGTTGTCAGGGCGATGCGACTCGCACCGAGTGTCTTGATAAGGTCCATAGCTAGGTCCTCTAGGCCGCTTTTTCAGCCTCGGGGATATTCTTCGTCTGATGATGGGGAGCACGGTCCTCGGTACGAACCCACTCCAGGTCTCCCTTGGCCCAAAGGTAGGCGAGGCCTAGGGCGAGAATCACGATAAAGATGAGGCCCTCGACGAAAGCCAAGAGGCCCAACTGCTGGTAGACGACTGCCCACGGGAACAAGAACAGTACCTCTACATCGAAAATGATGAAAACCAAGGCGAAGACGTAGAACCGGATGTTGAACTGCACCCAAGGTGAGCCCACCGGGTTCTCGCCACATTCGTAGGGGATGTACTTCTCAGGTGTGAACTTGCTAGGCCGCACTAGAGACGAAAAAGTGAGGCTCACGCCGACGAAGAGCACGGCCGCCACCAGGAAAAAGAGTACGGCAAGGTAGTCCACCATATCCATCGGTCTACCTCACAAAGTGCCCCAAACGGTCATTATTTCAATCGCCTCTATGAGCCGCAACTCAAGTCTACGATTCAAATCCATACAGGATCACCTAGGGGGCCACGACACAAAAAATTTGCGGCCGACCCCGCCGACCGCACAGGCGCGGGTATTATATTCAGAGGTTTCGGGGCGGGCAACAACAAAAACGGGGGAAATTCCCCCAACCCGCTGGCCCCGATCCTGCGTGTATAGGCCGCTCAGTTAAGCCCCCCGAGCACGGCATCGGCGTACTCGCTCGTCGACGCGCTTCCGCCCAGATCGGGCGTTCGCACGTCCCCGTTTTGGAGTACGCGAAAACAAGCAGCCAGGACGCGATCGGCGGCCTCGTTCTCACCGATGTGTCTGAGCATCAGTACTCCCGAAAAGATTAGGGCTATCGGATTGGCGATCCCCCTCCCAGCAATATCTGGTGCGGTGCCGTGGACTGCCTCGAAGACGGCGTGCGACTCCCCGATATTGCCAGCGGGGACCACGCCCAGCCCGCCCACCAGGCCGGCGGCCAGATCCGAGACGATGTCCCCGTAGAGGTTGGACAGCAAGAGGACATCGAATTGATCAGGATCCAACACCAACTGCATGCAAAGGTTGTCGACGATCTTGTCGTCGAAGTCGACCTCCGGGAACTCCTTAGCCACCTGTCGGGCGCTCTTCAGGAAGAGCCCGTCGGTGAGCTTCATGATGTTGGCTTTGTGAACCTTGTGTCGCTCTCGCCGGCAAGCATACTCGAAGGCGAATCGGGCAATTCGTATGGATGCGTGAGAAGTAATCACCTTCAACCCCTGCGTCACACCGGGCATGATCATGTGCTCGATGCCGGAATAAAGATCTTCGGTGTTCTCCCTCACGATGACCAGGCTTACGTTTTCGTAGCGGCTCTTTACTCCGGGCACGCTCCGAACGGGTCGCAGGTTCGCGTAGAGGTCGAGTCCTTTTCTGAAAGCCACGTTGGCGCTGGGGAAGCCCTCTCCAACCAGCGTAGTGAGTGGGCCCTTTAGAGCTAACCCGTTGCGCCGAATCGATTCCAAGAGCTCTTCAGGCAAGGGGTTTCCAGTCCTTTCAAAAGCTCGAATACCCCCCTCGTGCTTCTCCCACTCGACCCCCACGCCGGTAGCATCGAGCACGCTCACCGTCGCATCGGTGATCTCGGGGCCGATCCCGTCACCGGGAATGAGCGTAATGGTATGTGCCATTTGAGGGTCTGAATGAAGATCTTAACACGGATAAGCCACGTGCTAGTGCTAAGATGGCGCCAGGCCCATGAAGCTCTCCGTTGTGGTTCCGACCTTGAACGAAGAGCGTTGTCTGGCACGCGCGCTGGCCTCCATTCCCGCGGGAGTCGAGATCCTCGTCGCGGATGGTCAAAGCGAGGATCGGACCCGGGAGATCGCGACAGAGCAGGGCGCCCGCGTGATCGAAGGCGCGCTCGGTCGCGGTGCGCAAATGAACCTGGCTGCAAAGGCGGCCAGCGGCGACACACTGCTGTTTCTCCATGCCGACTGCGAGCTGAGCCCCGGCACAAACGACGCCATCCGGGAAGCCCTCGACGACACCGAAGTCGTCGGAGGCTCGTTTACTCTTCGGGTCGAGCCGACGAGCCTAGGGTTGGGTCTCGTGTCGCTGGGGTCGAATCTCCGAGCTCGCTTCTTGGGTTTCCCGTACGGAGATCAGGCCCTCTTCGCCCGCCGCTCCGAGTTCGAGCGCATTGGGGGCTATCGTGACATCCCCATCATGGAGGACATCGACCTCGCGAAGAGGCTTCGGGCGCGGGGCAGGATGGTCGCCCTCGATGTCCCGGTGACGACCACCCCCCGTCACTGGGAGAGGCTTGGACCGTTCGCTACCACCCTCGTGAACTGGGTCGCGGTGACCGCGTTCTTTTTGGGTGTCTCGCCCCAACGCCTCGCTCCCGTGTATCACCGGCTGAGGGGAAGCCAACCGTCCAGCCCTCCGTCACCGGAACCTCGCGCACCGAACGAGTAGGAAAGCTGCAAACTTCTAATCGGGTCACGGGCGTCTTGACACCGCCCCGCTAAGCTGTCAACATTTTTGGTGATCCCAGGTCTTTAACAGGAGGTAGTCGCAATGGGCGTACCATGTCCCCACTGCGAGACCGAGCTCCACGAGGACGTAGTCCGGCAACTCGCAGCGGCACGGGCACTCTGCCCTCACTGCCGAGGCTCCCTCGAAGTGGCGTTCATGGCAATGTCAGACGCCTTCGAGGTCGACGATGCGCGTAGACCGGCCGATACGTCGCCGGATCTCGGAGTTGGTGCCCACCGCCACGATCCGATCGCGAAAAACGGCTACCGCCCCCGCTCGGGGGCGATCGGGATCGACGGTATAGACCGTTCCGTTCAGAAGCACGAGATCGGCTGGCGGTTCCTGCGCCGCGAGCGGCGCGCCCAGAAACCAACCGAGCGCGATCAGCCCCGTAATTCTAAGTCTCGGCATGAGCAACTCCTGCTTTTTTAAATAGGTCCTACCGATCTGGATAGAGGAGGTAGCGGGTGCGGATCTTTTCGAAACGGGCGAGATCGGCCTGCCATCCCTCTTCGATCTCGGCCAGCGGCACATGGGCATCGATTTGCTCGCGGATGCGGCTATTCCCCGCCAGGATATCGATGGCCGGCTTCTCAGTCTCGTATTCATAAGTTGTATCTCGCCACGCGAACTCGTCCGGCCAGAGCCTCCGCAAAACCTTGATGATCGCCAGCCCGGTTCGGAGCGGACGATACGTCTCCCGATCGATGACATGTTGCTGGACACCTCCGCAAAGCTCGCCCGCGAATTTGTGAAAGGCCGGTTCGAACGAGGCCGGCCTCATGAGAACCCCCGGGAGATCCTCTTTCTCCAGTTCCGCGACAAGCTGGTGAGCGTCCACCCACGGGGCGCCAACCAGCTCGAAGGGACGTGTCGTTCCCCGCCCCTCCGACAAGTTGGTGCCTTCGAAAAGGCACCCTCCCGGATAGACGGTCGCGGTATCCAAGGTCGGCATGTTCGGTGAAGGCATCACCCACGGAAGTGCCATCTCATCGAACCAGATCGAGCGGACCCAACCCTTCATGGGAACGACTGTCAGGTCGCAGCCGATGCCGAATTCCTGGTTGAAAAGCCCAGCGAGCTCCCCTACCGTCATTCCATGTCGATTGGCGATCGGATAGAGCCCTACGAAAGAAACGTGGCTCTCCTCTATGAGATTTCCTTCCACGTGCACGCCCCCGATTGGATTGGGCCGATCGAGCACGATCACCTCTTTCCCATCCCGCGCGCACGCCTCCATCGCGTGAGCCATGGTCCAAATGAAGGTGTAGTAGCGAGAACCGACATCTTGAACGTCGAAGACGAGTGCGTCTAGACCTTCCAGCATTTCCGGCGTCGGGATGCGCCTTGCCCCGTAGAGGCTATGAACTGGGATCCCCGCGTCGCTGTCGTCCTCGACCTCGATGTGGTCTTGCGCCTGGCCGGCGATTCCGTGCTCCGCCCCGAAGAGCGCCTTCAACTGTCCGGTCTCCCGCAGTCGATCGGCGGCGTGTCGCATCGCGGAATCGATGCTGGCGGGATTCGCGATGAGGCCTAGGCGCTTGCCTCCAATGGCGTCGGCGCGATCTTCGAACAATCGCTCCAAACCCGTCGTGACGGTAGGAGTCTCGATCGGCGGTTTCGACGAGGAAGGACTCACTTAGGCGGCTATATTTACCGAAAAAAAGGAGCCTTTCAAGCTCCCGTCGTATTCCCCTTTCTAAAATTCCGTGTCACAAGGTGTCAAGAAGCAGGATGCGCACTACAAGTTGTTCGGGGCGGGCTCCATCAACGGACTGGGGTACCGGCTGCTTCAGCAGAAAAAGGCTGAGGAAGCCGTCGATGTCTTCAAGTTCAGTGTGCTCGCCTACCCCGGCGATCCCAACTCCTACGACAGCCTCGGGGAGGACTACATGAGCAACGGCAATCAGGAGCTGGCGATCGAAGCGTTCAAGAAGTCGCTCTCCATGAACCCCGCGGCCAACGTTCGGGCGAACTTGATCAAGCTTCTCAAGGAACTGGGCGTCGAGTACGAAGGAACGTAGGTCTAACTTCTCTACAGGCCGTGGCAGTTTCGGCAAACCGTGGCCTGCCGAACCGGGGCGGTCCGATGCCGATCCTCCTCGTAGGGGAAGAGCTCCCCGTGACACTGGATGCACTCCGCCTTACGTTCCAAGACCACGCCGTGAGCCAGCTCGAAGTGAAGATAACCCGGCCGTTCCGACTCAACGAGTGTCTCGAGGTCATGGCACTTCGTGCACTGAGCGCTGTCCACCGCGGAGACCTCTACATCTAACATGGCGCCTTCGCTTGCAGGGGGCGCTGGGGCCGGCGCCGCTCGTCGGCGTCCCTTCGCTAAAAGCTGCGCCAAAGCCGTTCGGCCCGCCATGCGACCGGTCACGATGGATGGTCCGAGAAAAGTGCCTTCCAGCCCGGCCTTGCCGTTGATACCGGCGAGTCCTGATGCTTCCCCGGCGGCATAGAGACCCGGAATCACGTCTCCCTTCTTATCAACAACACGGGAAGTCGTGTCGACTGCGATCCCTCCCATACTCTTGCGTGCGAGCGGGTACATCCGGATGGCGTAAAAGGGCGCAACATCTAACGACTTCACGTCACGACAGCGCGGGTCGTTGTCAGGAGCGAGGCGATCGAAATCGGTGTCCTTTTGCTGATCCACCATCCGGTTAAAACGTGTCACGGTTCTTTTCAAGGCACCTTTGGGAAGGCTGGTGGCAGCCGCCAGGCCTTCGAGGGTTTCCGAAGTCTTGGTGAGCTCCTCGTTTTGAAAGACGAGATGGTCCACCTTCTCATCGCTCCAGCCGGAGCCCGTCACTAGGTAGTCCTTCTTGCCTTCCGAGTCGAAGACCGCCCAATAACTGCCCGTCGGCTGTTTCAAGAGTGCCGGCAAAGTGTACTTCGCGGAGAGGCACTCGTTGACGAAGCGCTCCCCTTCCATGTTGACCCAAATGGAATCGTAAGCGAGTGCATTGACACCCCGTATCCCCTCCTCGTAACGAGGATCGGGGAGCCCGGTGACGTAGTTCCACTGGTGATCGAGGCGGTGGAATTGTGCATCTGCATTCTCGGCAAGCTCCAAACCGTATCCCTGGGAGTTCCATCTAGAGCCGGCGAGAATACGCTCCGGAAAAGGCATGTCTTTGTTCCAAAACTCCCTTACCTTTTCCAAATTGCTCTGAAAACCTCCGGTCGCGAGAACGACTCCGCCCGCGCGACGCTCGACCGTTTCACCGGTTCGAACGTTCGTCCCCCGAATTCCCACCACGCTCCCCTCTTCCATGAGCAAATCGTCGACGCGGGTATTCCATCGGAAGCTCACGTTCCCGCTCTTCAAACACGCGAGGTAGATGGGTGTCACCAAACCCAGTCCCCGGCCGACAATGTTATGAAACCGCACGACGGTGTTGCCAGGATGGAACATCAGATCCTCGAACTCCACTCCCAACTCTGTGAGCCAGTCGTAGACTTCTTCCCGCGAGTTCTCGACGTAGTACCGCACCCAGTCCGGATCACCATCCTCTCCCCAGTCCATGAAATCGCCATAGGCAAGCTCGACGCTGTCTTCGATCCCGGCGGCCTCCTGAACTGGGCTTCCGACGATGGCGAGACCGCCATGAGCAACGACCGCATGGCCGCCGAAAACAGAACCCATGTCGATCACTTCGACTTGGGCGCCCCCCCGCGCCGCCTCGAGAGCGGCCGAGAGCCCCGAGATTCCGGCACCGACCACGATGAGGTCGGGTGGGGGTTCGCGATGGCATGATGGCGAAAGCGCGAGAGCTAGAAGAAGGGCGAATAAAGACTTCCTGCAGAAGTTCATGTCGAGTCCTTCATTTGCCCGCACGGGCATCTGCCCACCAGGGAGGGGCGGTTTGGCCGGCTATCTTCACTCGAACGAGGAAGATCGTCGATGGCTAGCTGAGTCCCGCGCGCGGATACTCCGCAATCTCAAGACCCGGTACACGTTGGTAATGGCGTGTGTTTCGGGTCACTAGGGGTATGGCGTAGGCGATGGCGGTCGCGGCGATCCAAAGGTCATTGCTCCCGATCAAGAGCCCGTTGTCCTGAAGGTACCGATACACTCGACCGTACTCCCAGCTAACTTCCTCGGTACAGGCGAGAACTCGAAAGGGGGCGATGAATCCCTCCCAACGTTCCCTTTGAGCAAGGGAGACACCAGCCGCCAGTTCCCCGGCAATCGTGTACGTGATGAACAGCCGATGCGACCCGTGGACCTTCAAGAATTCCTGGGCTGGTCCCCAGCCGCTGCGTGCCAACTCGCGCTCCAAGTCGACCAGAAAGGTCGTCTCTAGAATCAGCGCGTCTTCCATTTGTCCGCCGGCGGCTTGTCCTTTTTCTTGAGGCGCTCAACTCGAGTCAGCTCTTTCTCTCCGAAGACCGGTCCTCGCTCCCGACAAAGCTCCAGTAACTTCCCTCCCGTAATCGTCTCCTCCGGCCAGGCTGCTCGCAGTACTACATCGCTAAAGGACTCGGTGGGATAGCGCCTCGCACCTCTTAGCTTTTCGTAGGCCTCGAGCTTAAGGGAAATCGTCTTCGTTGCCATCTACATGCATTATGCATATTACATGCATCCACGTCAATGGTTTCGCGCTGCGAGCATCGACGAAATTCTGGCCGACACAGGCCTTACAAAAGTGGCTCCCTACCACCACTTCCCAAATAAAGCTGCGCTCGGATATGCAATTATTGACTGAACATGGCCTGTAATTATGGCTGCCCATTGGCAAATCTAGCCCAAGAAATGTCCCCCATCGATGAGGGCTTCCGTGTCCGCATCGAAGCCGCCCTCGACGCCTGGCGTGACGGCATCACCGATGCGCCGCTCCGAGGCCAGGGCGCGGGCCAGCTTCGAACCGACATCGACAGCCACAAACCGGCCGCCTTCATAGTCGCCTCCATCGAGGGGACAGCAAGCATGGCCAAGGACTCCCAGGACCCATCCATGGTGGAAACCTGCATGGACGATCTCGTCCTCTATCACTTGCATCAGCATTCATGTGGTTTTCCTCCGGATACCAACATGCATACCGGTTGGTATGTTAGTGAAGACAGTACCCACTTGGTGAGAGCCGAACGCTACGGCCGCTGGGTGGTCAAATGGCGATGGCCGGTCCTAGTCTCGGTCCTCGCACTCTCCTTCTTGGCCACCGCCGGAGCTCGACGGCTCGGATTCATCGACGAGTATCGGGTGTTCTTTGGTCGCGATAACATCACCGGGATGGCGATGCTCAACAACGCCTTTCAAGAATCAGCCATGAAGGACATGGCAACGCTCGTTCCGACGATGTACCTGGTGATCACTCTCACCATCGTCCTCCTTCTCCGCTCAGTTTCAGCGACTATCCCCACCTTAGGTGTCATAGCGCTGTCGGTGACCAGCGCGCTCGGAATTGCCGGCTGGGCCGACCTCTCCTTGACGCCTCCGTCGACCGGGACACCGGTGCGAGCTTCATCCACGTCGGGGCGAGCCGTCGTTTTGGGGACAGCTGGACTCTGGATGTCGAAGCAAGAACGTTCGTTGGTGTACCGCGAGAGGATGTCTTTCTCCACGGGATTCGGAAGGACGGTTACATTCAGCTCAATTGGCCATGGCATTTTTGAGAACCGAGCCGGCAGCGGGTATGGGTGATGTCTTAAGATTCCTGTCAAAGAAAAACGATGTATGGTTCCCCAAGCTCAAACCCGTCCCCGTCATGGGGACAGAAAAGGAGAACCATACATCATGGGAAAGGTACTACCGAGTCAGCGATTGCTCAAGCAGTTCGAGGAACAACTGGTATTTGGGGAGATGAATCTCTCGGAGATCGTCCGGTCGGGAGCTCAGATGATGCTTCAATATGCGTTGGAGCGCGAGGTGACGGAGGCGTTGGGTCGAAACTACTATGAGAACGCTCCGGCAACGACGAAGGAGAAGGGACGACGCAACGGGTATGAGTCGCATCGGGTCCTCACGGGCGAGGGAGCGGTAACGGTGCAAGTGCCGCAGGTACGAGAAACAGAGAAGGTGTTTCAGTCAAAAATTCTCGACGCCTACGTGAGCCGGACCGAGAAATTCGATGAACTGATCGCGCGGATGTACGTCCACGGGATGTCGACGCGTGACATTGAGGCGACGTTCGCGGACGTGCTGAGCGGCACGGGTGTCTCGAAGTCGGTGGTGAGCCGGGTCACACGGTGTCTGTCGGAGGATTTCGAGGCGTTTCGAAAACGGGATCTCTCGAACGAGAAGCTGTTGTATCTCGAGCTCGACGGCACGTACCTGCGCTACCACCAAGGAGCGGAGAGGAAAGAGCCCATCCTCGTTGCGACCGGCTATCGCGCTGATGGGACGCGAGTTCTTCTTCATATCGGTGTCGGCAACCGAGAATCCTACGAGAACTGGAAGGGGTTCTTGCAGGAGATGGTGGCCCGAGGAATGAGGGAGCCGTTGCTCATCGTGACGGACGGGAATCCTGGAGTGCTCAAAGCGATCGCAGAGGTCTTCCCTCGAAGCCTCAAGCAACGTTGCCAGAAGCACCGCCTCGAGAACATCCTGGGCAAGGCTCCGAAGGAAGTGCGCGACGAACTCAAGGCGGCCATCCTTGAGTCGTTCCATGCGAACAGCTACGAGCAAGGGCTGAAGAAGGGTCGGGAGGTGATCGCTCGGTACCGTCAACGATTCCCGAGCGCGATGAAGTGCATGGAAGAGACCCTCGAAGCGTGTCTTCAGGCGCTACGCCTTCCTGCGGCGCATCACAAAAGGCTTCGCACGTCGAATCTACTTGAGCGCACGTTCGGAGAGCACAAACGTCGCACAAAGGTCATTCCTCACTTCTTCACCGAGGAGGCCGCGATGAAACTCTCGTTCGCTGTGCTCTTGGCCGTCGCAAACAAATGGCGCGGCGTGAGGATGGATGTCTTCGCCGCTAGGAAAGTCGAGGAGCTTCGCAACGAGCTTCTCCCGCAAGGCACGTCGGAGGAATCAGCAGCTTAACCGAGCGCGGGGAACCGTACGGAGATTTGACAGGAAAATTAAGACTTGACCCGGGTATGCTCCCATCGAGGGTGCAGAAGGAAACCAGATGCCCATGATTAACATCTTCGTCTCCTACGACTAGGCCGCTACTCGATGGAGGTCGAAACACACGGAAACGACCCCGTACCTCTAGAATCTCGCCGGCAGGGTTGGTTCGCGTTCTTCACACTCTATTCGGGAGTCAACATTTGCCTGCCCATGATGCTCGTGGGCGGCGCGTTCGTCCCGGGGTTATCGCTCCCACAGGCAGTCCTCGCCGGGCTTCTCGGCAATGGTCTCGCCTTCGCGATCTCCTCCGTGGCCGCGTACCCGGGGACAGACCATGGTCTTCCCACGCCGGTCCTGACGAGAGCTTCTCTGGGCTATCCGTCGGGAACGTGGCTCCCCTCGCTCGCGATTCTGGTATCGTCGACCGGCTGGTTTGCGGTTCACACCGAGTTGGCGGCGATGGCATTGCAAGGTGTGCTTCGCACGCTGACCGGACAATCCGCGCCGCTCATCGTCTTCATCGTTATCATGGGGGCGGCGAACGCTTTCGTCGCCATCATCGGTTTCAACTGGATCCAAAAGCTGGCCGCCGTAGCCGTTCCGCTTCTACTGGTCTTGTCGGTCTTATTGCTCTTCAGAATTGCGTCCAACCACTCGTTGCCCGACATCCTGTCGAGACCGGGACTGGGACCGCTATCGTTTCTGGGTGCGGTCAATATCGTGCTGTCCTCCCAGATGGGAAGCGCGTTTACGGCTGCCGACTTTGCGCGGTACTCCCGTGATCATCGGTCGGTCTGGATAGGCTCGCTCAGCGTGGCCCCGGTCGCCGCATTCATGATGGCTCTCGGAGCGATCTCCGCGCTCGCGACGGGCGAGGCCAATCCGATCCTGGGCGTTCAGTCGCTTGGCTTGGGTGTCGGAGCGCTCGTCGTCATCGGGCTCGCCACCTGGACGACGAGTGACAAAGTTCTCTACTCTGGGGGGTTGGCCCTCACCAACGTTTTCCCGAAGTGGCCCCGCTGGCTGAATACTCTGCTACTCGGTGCCGTCGGAACCGCCATCGCAAGCCTCCGATTGACCCAACACTTTACCCAGTGGTTGATTCTCTTGGGTACCATCTTTGCACCGTTGGTGGGGCTGCTGATCGCGGACCACTTCGTGTTTCGACGACGAAGACTCGAGGGCATGGAGGGCTCGGCCGTGAATTGGGTCGCTATCGTAGCTCTGGCCTGCGGAATTGTCGCCGGGCGACTGGCACCGCCGGAAACGATTCAACCGGTAACATCTATCGTCGTTACCGCCGGGGTCTACGTGGCAGGAATGAGGGGTAGGAAACGGAGCGGCCTCAGGACGACTCCATGAACTCGATCAGCAGGTCGTTGAAGACCTCGGGGTTCTGCAGCGGGACGGCGTGGCCGTCGTCCTCTAGGAGGACCGAGCGACCCTTGGGTGCGGTTTTCGCGATGTACTCGCCGAGCGCGAGCGGATAAAAATCGTGGCCGGCGTAAACGGCCAGACAAGGAATACGCAAGCTCTTCAACACATCTCGATGATCGAGCTTCAGCTGGTTTCGTACCGCTTTCATCGCGATGTCGAGAGGAGTTTGAAGTGTGGTTTGGTAGCCGCTTTGTACTTCCGCCGGGGTTGGGTTGTGCAGACACGCCTCGGCGAACCGCCATCGTCCGTTCAAGGGATCGTCCGCGACGCCGTTGATATAGTTCATGCACTCCTCTTCCTCGATGCCGAGCTCCCAGTCCGCGGAGTTAGTCAACTTGATGGGACCGGTCACCAGCACCACGCGGGAGACATCGCCATCGTCTTGGAACTGCTCGAGGTAGCTTAGCGAGACGCTCACGCCCATCGAGCGTCCCACCAGCGTTACGTCCTTCAAAGCGAGGCTCTTGATCAGGTGCTGAACATCGGAGCCGAACTCTTCGAAGGTGTACGCCCAGTCGCCTTTTTCGGACTGTCCCATCCCACGCAAATCGAGCGCTACGCAGCGGTAACGTCCTTGGAGCGCGTGGAACTGACGATCCCAGGATCGATGATTGCCCATCCAACCGTGCACGAAGAGGATGGGTGGCCCTTCTCCGCGGGCCACGTAGTAGATCTCCGCTCCATCGGGCGTCGCCGTTCTGGCCATCTTTCCTCCGACCCGCGTCACAGCAGAGCGGGCAGCGACGTGTAAAGCCTTGGTGAGAAAGCTTCCCATTTCATCGGAAGCTCGCGGCTCTCGTCGAGGCGCAGTTTCGGGAACCGCCGGAAAAGAGTCTGGAAGGCGATTTCTAGCTCGGCCGTCGCGAGAGCGGAGCCGGTACACGTATGGCGCCCCAAACCAAAGGCGAGATGCCGCCCGGCATTCTCGCGTTTGATATCGAAACGATGTGGATTCTCGAAGACACGAGCATCACGATCGGCCGAAGCCAAGCCGATGTAGACGATCTGCTCGGGCTCGACAGTCCTCCCGGCGATCACGGTTTGCTCGGTCGCCACTTTGAAGATGAACCCGCCCGCCGCGTAACGCAGCACCTCTTGAGCGGCCCCTGCAATGAGTGAGTCGTCCGACCGCAGAGCTTCCGTTTCCGACGGATGAGTCATGAAACAGTACGCCCCGTTGCCTAGCTGTTCCGCAGTGGTGACGATCCCGGCGGCCAGGAACGACACGCACTGTGCTGCCAACTCCTCTTCACTCATCTCACCGGTTTCTACTTTGTTGATCAAGAAGGAGACCAGATCCCTACCGCGTTGCCGGCGCCGCTCCGGAATCAATTCTAGAAAGTAGCGTTCCAGCGCAAGCGTTCCATCATTGGCGGCCTTTGCCTTGGCTTCGATGTCGCGGGTGGGGGCCCTAAACAGCGTGGCCACCGCGACTCCACTCTCGCGGAACAGCTGTTGATCCGACGTGGGCACTTCCAACATCTCGCCCAAGACGGTTGCCGGAATCACCTCTGCGAAATCCTTGACGAGATCGATGCGGCCCGCGGCCTCGACTCGATCCAAACAGTCATCGACCACGCGTTGAATCGCGGGACGCCAGCGTTCGACCGCGGCGGGAGCAAAGGCTTCCCAAGACTGCCGACGCAACCGAGTATGCTCGGGCGGATCGGTCATGAACAAAGCCTTGCTCATGACACGCCGATAGTCTTTGAAAAGGTCGGGGTCAATCGCCTTGATGCGGTCGGGAACGCAAGAGGTTCGCGCATTGCTCAGGTGAGGATTGAGCAACGCCTCCGACACTTCCGGATAGCCTGTCGCGAACCATGCTTGAAACTCCTCCGACCAGTGAACGGGATCCGCCTCGCGCATCCTCTGATACAAAGGATGGGGATCGGCGAGCCGCTCGAGCTGTTTCAAATCGAACGCGACGGGCCGGGACATTAGTGTCTCCGTTCAGGCGAGTGAGGCCCTCCTTATACCCCGGTGCCGCAGTGGCTGTCAAAGATGTGTCCGCATCGCTGTTCGATTCCGGAAGCTTGTCGTCCCTTTCGCGGACACCAAGCAAGGTCGGCGACGCTGTCCTTCGCGATTCTCGGCGGTTCATGATGGTCCCACGCGGTATAGTTATTGCACCTCGACGGTGACATCGTGAGATTTCTCTCGGACGATATTCGCTATGCTTCCCGAAGACTCCGCAGAGCGCCTGGCTTCGCCCTGGGAGTCGTCCTCGTCCTAGCCCTGGGTATCTCCGCCACCACTCTGGTCTTCAGCATCGTCTACTCCGTCTTGCTGCGACCTCTGCCATACAACGACCCGGACCGGCTCGTGCGCATCCTTCCTCTCAACGAGGCCGAAGGGCATCTTGATTGGACTTCCATTTTGGAGGCCCGCAAGTGGCAAGACGAAAACGAAACGTTCTCCGATGTCGCGTTCTCGACCTATTTCGGTGTCATGTGGCGGACGAGCCAGTGGAACGAGCAGGTCAGTCATGGAGTCGTGTCGGCGAACTACTTCGACCTATTTGGCGTTCGACCGGCCGTAGGCAGATTCTTCGGCCCGGAAGACGGAAACGCCGATAGCCTTCCACTCACCGTTCTGAGCCACCGATTCTGGATCGATCGACTGGGCAGAGATGCCGGCGTCGTCGGGCGATGGTTGAACCTCGGGGGAGTCGATCACACCGTGATTGGGGTTGCTTCTCCGGAGATCTACGGCCACGACCTGGGAAGTGACACGAGTCCTGAGCTCTGGGTTACGTTGCGAGTCGGAGAAAATCCTCCCAACCCCCACTTCCGGATCTACACCGCCTTCGGGCGGCTTGAAGCCGGCGTGTCTGTCGAGGAAGCCGCGACGAACCTTCAAGTCGTAAGCAATCGACTGGCGCAGGATTTCCCGGAGACCTACGCCGGGTGGAAAGTATCCGCGGAACCCGTGCTCGACTCTTTCGTCGGCCAAACGAGGCCGGGGCTTTACTTGCTCCAGGCGGCGGTTGGGCTCGTCCTTCTCATCGCCTGGGGGAACTTCCTAATTGTGAACCGACCGCTTCCAGTAGACCTTCCGGCTTGACCTCGGCCGACCAGGTCCCGACGTCGAGCACGGGGAACGTCCGGGGACCGTATCGCTCGATCATCCAGGCCGGGGGTTGCTCGTGGAGCTTCAGCGGGCCGACGAGCCTCTTCAGGATGAGGCGGGCGAGCTCCGGTGACTTCCGAAGTTCCTCCCGCCACGTCGCCGCCCGGGCCTCGATCGCCTTCCGGAGCCCCTCGACGTCAACGGGCTTCTTGGCCCTCGCGTCTTCCAGCTCCCTCTCGACCTTGGCGAGTTGGAACTCCAGCTCGCCCGCCTTGCGCTTCAGAACCTTCGTGAGGTTCCCGTCGGTGATGTTAATCACTTGAGCCTTCTTTGGTGCGATTGCTACTCCTGTCTTTGCCATTTTTTCTCTCCTTTTGTGAATTGAGGAACCCGTTGGGCGGCCCTCAAGTCGTGAGTTCGTCGAGCTCGTCCTGGGCTTTCTTCAGCTTGGCCTCGAGCGTCCTTCTCCTCGACAGCCCGGGATAGAGCAGCTTCTCGAACCTCCCGTTCATGCCCAGCCTGCCTCTCATCCCGGGACCGAGTCTGTCGTGCGTGAATTTTAGTATTTGCTCGATCTGCATCCGAGTTTGATCGAAGACGCCGGTGAGCTCAGCAGTCCTTTTCTTACGCTCCGCCTCGCTCAACTGCTCGTCTCGCTCGTCAAAGGCGTCGATCACCCGTTGAAGGCTCGCGAGGTCTTTGCCCGACCACCAGACCGCGTGGCTGTAGCCATCTTCGGCATGAATCGACTCGGCGGTCACGGCCCATTCGGTGATGACGCCCTCGGCAAACAGCTTGTCCAGGATGGGCTTCCGATTTTTCGTGAAATTCTCTTCGTATGAGCTCCAGTGTGTTCTTTTCACGTCCCAGAGAGCTTCCCGATAGTAGATCCCCGCATCATCCTGTGCTGCGAGGGGTGCGACAATGCACAAGAGGGCGCTAAAGACAATCAGAAAGGCGAAAACCCTATTCTTCATAAGATCCTCCTGCAAAATGGAGTGGCGTGGATGCTCTGTATTCAATTGGAAGTGACAAGTGTGTTCGCTAGTCTGAATTGGCCCATTTCGCTCATTTGATTTGGCCCACCCCATCGAGACCGATACCCTGAGCCGGGGAAGAACCCGGAGAGGAGGGTCGGTTGAAAAGGGGTGCGAAAGTGCGATTGTTCGAGCAGATCCGTGGCGAGTACGAGCACGGAGTAGGAACGATAAAGGGAGTGGCGAAGGAGTTCGGAGTACACCGTCGGATGGTGCGTCAGGCGCTGGAGAGCGCGGTACCGCCGGAGCGTAAAGTCGCGGAGCGTGCGAGTCCGAAGCTTGAGGAAGTACGCGAGTTCATCGACGCGGTCCTGAAGGAGGACAAGCGAGCGCCTCGGAAGCAACGCCATACGGCTCGTCGTATCTGGTCCCGGTTGCGCGCCGAGCATCCGGAGCATGAGATTGGCGAATCAACGGTACGTCGCTACGTCGCTCGTCGGAAGAGCGAGCTCGGCCTGAAGGACACAGAGATTTTTGTTCCGCAGAGCTACGCGTGGGGCGATGAAGGGCAAGTGGACTGGTACGAGGCGTACGCGCGGATCGGAGGTGAGCTCGAGAAGGTCCACACGCTCGTAGTCCGAAGCATGGCGGGAGGAGGCGCGTTGCATCGCGGCTATCCGCGTCCGACGCAACAAGCATTTTTCGAAGCGCAGGAGCATGCGTTCGAGTTCTTTGGTGGCGTGTTCCGCCGCATGCGCTACGACAACCTGTCACTCGCGGTCACTAAGATTCTGCGTGGTTATCAACGAGAGCAGACGGAGCGATTCGTGGCGTTTCGCTCCCATTGGGGATTCGACTCGGAGTTTTGTAATCCGAGTCGAGGCAACGAGAAGGGCGGGGTGGAAAGCGAAGTCGGCTACTTCCGGCGCAACTATCTGACGCCGGTACCGGAGTTTTCGAACTGGGATGAGCTGAACGAGTATCTGCTCTCGTGCTGTCTCAAGGATGCGACGCGCCACATTAGCGGCAAGGAGCATGCTGTCGGAACAGCGATGGAGCTTGAACGGGAGCATCTGTTGCCATTGACCGTCGAGGGGTTCGATATCGAGGAGCGACGATTTGCAAAGGTGAACAAGAAAGGCTGCGTTCGAGTCGGCACGAACTGGTACTCGACTCCGTTGAAACGGGACCGGCGAGTTGTGGCCAAGCTACTGCCGTTGGAAGTTGAGATCTGGCACGAGGGCCACGTCGTGGCACGCCACGAGCGCTGCTACGGCCGCAGCCAGTCGATTTATGAACTCGAGCACTACTTGGATGTTCTGGTCAGGAAGCCTGGAGCGTTGGCCGGCTCGACGCCGCTCGCTCAATGGCGGGAGAAAGGTCGGTGGCCCACGAGCTACGACGAGTTGTGGTCCAAGCTGAATCGACGTCACGGGAAGCTCGAAGGAACCCGCCAGATGGTCGAGCTCGTGCAGCTCGGCCGCGAGCACGGCTACGACAAGCTGCGTGAGGCGGTGAGTCAAGCGCTCGAACTCGGCTGTACGGATGCTGAGGCGATCCGTCACCTCGTCGAATCATCAGTTCTTCGACGTGAGCAGGCGCAGGCTCTTGGCGATGTGGAGCTCGGAGAGCTCACGAAGTACGAACGTTCCTTGCCAGGTGTTGGCCATTACAACGCGCTGATCGGCGAGGTGAACTCGTGAACGCGAAGAGCATCGAGCTCCAGAGCATCCGTCAGCATTGCAAGACGCTTCGCATGCCGAGCGTGGCAACGCAGTTCCAGAAGATTGCCGAACAAGCGCAGCGCGACGAGCACAGCTATGTCCGCTACCTCGACGTGCTGCTCAGCGCCGAAGTCGAGGAGCGTGAACACCGCGCGGTTCAAAGACGACTGAAGGAAGCACAACTACCGAGAGCGAAGACGCTCGAGGAGTTCGACTTCTCGCAATCGCCGAAGGTCTCCGCCCGTCGGATACGAGAACTGGCCGAAGGCGACTACATCGACCATGCACGGCCGGTTCTGTTTCTCGGCGATGCCGGCACAGGCAAGACTCATCTGGCCACGGCATTGTGTGTAGCGGCGTGCCAGCAACGTCGCCGCGTTCGCTTCACGACGGCCTCGAGACTCGTCAACGAACTCGTTGAAGCTAGGGAGGAGCACGAACTCTCGCGAGTGATCCGTCGCTACGCCCGCTACGAGTTGTTGTGCATCGACGAGCTCGGCTACGTCCCACTCGCCGATGTCGGCGCCGAGCTTCTGTTCCAAGTGGTTTCGGAACGATGCGAAAGGGCGGCGCTCGTGATCACCACCAACCTGCCCTTCTCGGAGTGGACCCAGGTGTTCACGAACGTCCGCCTGTGCAAGGCACTGCTCGACCGAGTCACGGACCAGGCGCACATACTCGAAACCGGCACCGAATCCTATCGGTTCCGGCGCACCCTGAAGAGCGAGAAAAAGACCATAAAGGCATGAGTTCGTTGGGTTTCACTAGCCGCGGCCTGCACTTCGTTCCGGCCGCGGAATAAGGAAAGGGGCTTTCTTACATCTCGTTTTTATTAATCAATAACTTAGGGTGGGCCAAATTAGATGAGCAAAGTGGGCCAGACCGAGTGGACAAACACAGACAAGTGTATTCATGTGTGGAAGAAATGCAAGAAGGCAATGCCGAACGAAGCACTAGCCCTTAATCACACCCATCGGTCGCAGTTGGGCGACCTTCCGGCTGATGCCAGCTCCCTGGACCACATCGACGACTTCGGCAACGTCTTTGTAGGCTTCCGGTATCTCTTCCACCAAAGTGGCTCTCCCGGCGGCGCGGACGATGATCCCTTGCTCCTCCATCTCGCGAACGATGGCGCGTTTGCCGGCGAGCTTCCGCGCCTGGCGACGACTCATGCGCCGCCCGGCACCGTGGCACGTACTTCCAAAGGTCTCCTGATGGGCGCGCTCCGTGCCTACCAAGACATAGGAGTACCGTCCCATGTCCCCGGGGATGAGGACCGGTTGTCCGACCGCGCGGTAGGCGGAGGGAATCTTGGGATGGCCGGGCGGAAAGGCTCGCGTCGCTCCCTTACGGTGGACGCATAGTTTTTTCTTTTTGCCTCCGACCTGGTGCTCTTCGAACTTGGCGATATTGTGGCAAACGTCGTAGACCAACCCGAGGCCAAGTTTCCCGCGGCCAATTCCAAGCACGTTCTCAAAGGTCTCGCGCACCCAGTGCGTGATCATTTGCCGGTTGGCAAAAGCGTAATTGGCGGCTGCCGACATGGCACGTAGATAACGCTTCCCTTCTGGAGAGGTCAGAGGTGCGGCGCAAAGCTGGCGATCAGAAAGCTCGATGCCGTACTTGGAGGAAGCGCGCAGCATGATCTTCAAGAAGTCGTCACACACCTGATAGCCGAGCCCACGGGACCCGGTGTGGATCGAAACCGTCACCTGGCCGGGGAATAGACCCAGGGCATCGGCAAGCTTCGGGTCGTAGATCTCTGCAACGTACTGGATCTCGCAAAAGTGGTTCCCCGAACCGACCGTCTCCAGCTGCGGGCGCCCACGTTCGATGGCGCGGGGACTGACTTCGTCTGGATCCGCACCTTCGAGGCAGCCTCCTTCTTCGGTGTACTCGAGGTCGGTGTCGGAACCGTAACCGTTGGCTACAGCCCAGCCCGCACCTTGCGTGAGAACTCGGCGCAGTTCGGAGTGAGAGAGTTTGAAGTCGCGCCGATGCGCCCCAACACCGGTGGGCACGTTGGTAAAAAGGGCCTCGACCAACTCAACTAGTTTTCCCTCGATGTCCTCGCGGCTCAGACCTGAGCGCAGCAGCCGGACGCCTCAATTGATGTCGAAACCAACACCACCTGGCGAGACCACGCCGTCGTCTTCGGGCGAGAAAGCAGCGACGCCTCCGATCGCAAAACCGTAGCCCCAATGAATATCCGGCATGGCAATCGATCGACCCACGATACCGGGGAGCTCGGCGACGTTGGCGACTTGCTCGAGGGCGGGGTCCCCGCGAAGGGTGTCGACGAAAGATTCACTCGCAAAGACCAATCCCTCGACGCGCATCTTCCCTTCCCTCGGGATGCGCCAACGATTGTCGTCGATTTTCTGAATCTTGACCTTGCCTGTCATCACGCTTCCTTTCGGACACTTCAAAGATCGAAAACAATAGTAGTCTTGAAAAGCTTTCCCTGCCTTACCAGGGCCATTCGATGGTACGTCACGCCCTTCACCTCTCGATCGATGGGATGACGCTCAGGATCGAGCTTCTCACCCCACGCCTCGGCCTCCAGCCGATGATCGTCTACCAGCCGGGGCTCGAATCGGGAGAACAACAATCGCTCGGTTTCATAGAGGAAGAGAAGCTCGGTGAGCCATGACACCAAGAGCTCTTCGCTGCTCTGGCCTTCGACACTCACCGAGACCGATTCCCGCGGTGCTACGGTTTCCAGATCGGTGATGATGTCGAAAAGGGCTTTCGCGGCCTCGGAAAAGAGCTCCGGCTTTCCTTCCACCGCGACCTCGACCATGTAGTCGCCCGTGTGGTCCAGCACTCGGTAGGGCACCGGAACAGCCTATGAGCTAGGTTAGCGACCTGTCAACGAAGGTCGAGCTCCCTGACCAGCAAAGCGATCTATCGCCACACCAACTATGTCTTTTATTTTCAACATAATAAGTCGAAACGGGGCCTCATGATCTAAATCAAAGCCACTAAGCTTTTTTGCTTGACAACGGCTAAGGCAGTCGCTACCATACGGCCTGTTAGCAGTCGCACACGGTGAGCGCTAACCCCAGTAACAAAGCAAAACAAAGCAAAGCGAGAATTGTGCCCGTTGCCCATTGGGATCCGTTTCGTGAGTTCGTTGCGCTCCAAGAGCGTATGAACCGGCTGTTCGATCAGACCTTCTCTCGCTCCCAGGCGGAAGTGTCCGGCGCCGGTACCTGGTCTCCGCCAGTCGATCTCTACGAATCCCAGGAGAGCCTGATGTTGAAGGCTGAGTTGCCGGAAGTCGATCAGAGTGACATCGAGCTTCGTATCGACAGCAACCGGATCTCCCTCAAGGGCGAGCGGCGTATGAAAGATGCGATCAAGCAGGAACAGTTCCATCGTATGGAACGAGCCTTCGGCCCGTTCAATCGGACCTTTACCCTACCGACGACTATTGACTCTGAGAAGGTCAAGGCCGAGTTCAAGAACGGCATCCTGATGGTCATCATGCCCAAGCGGGTCGACAAGAACAGCAAGCACATTCCCATCAGCGGTTGAGCCGCAGGAAGACCCCATGGGGCCGTCGCATTTCACTGCAAAAGGAGGAAGAAGTAGGCAATGAAGATCACACCCATCAAAGAAAACATCGTCGTTAAGCGTCTCGAGGAGACGGAAGAGAAAAAAATAGGATCCATCATCATCCCCGACAGCGCCAAGGAAAAGCCCTTGACCGCGGAAGTCGTCGCGGTGGGCTCGGGCCGGCTGCTGAAGGACGGCAAGAAGGTTCCGCTGGAAGTCAAAGTTGGCGACAAAATTCTGGTCGGAAAGTACTCCGGCTCTGAAGTGAAACTGGATGACGTCGAGTATCTGATCGTCAGAGAAGACGAGGTACTCGGAATTCTTGAGTAAACGGCGGGGCCTCGCGCATCCTTTGCGGGCGCGCCAACCTCACCATCACATATATCAGGAGGTAAGTTAAGAAAATGGCGAAACAGATTATTTACCACGAGGACGCCAGGCAGGGGATCCTGAGGGGCGTGAACAGCCTAGCTACCGCAGTACGGGTGACGCTGGGCCCCATGGGTCGCAATGTCGTTTTGGAGAAAAAATTCGGTCCGCCGGTCGTGACCAAGGACGGCGTGACGGTGGCCAAGGAGATCGAGCTCGAGAACCCCGTTGAGAACCTCGGCGCCAAGATGGTTAAGGAGGTTGCGTCGAAGACCTCCGACGTCGCCGGTGACGGTACGACTACCGCGACCGTTCTGGCCCAGGCTATCTTCCGTGAGGGTCTGAAGAACGTTGCCGCAGGCAGCAACCCGATGGAGCTCAAGCACGGCATCGAAATTGCAGTCGATGCCATTGTCGAAAAGATCGAGACTTTCTCGAAGCCGGTCAAGGGAAAGATGATCGGTCAAATCGGCGCCATCTCCGCGAACGGCGACCAGCCGATCGGTAACATCATCGCCGAAGCCATGGCGAAGGTTGGTAAGGATGGCGTCATTCAGGTAGAGGAATCCCGCACGCTCGACACGAGTCTCGAGATCGTCGAAGGAATGCAGTTCGACCGCGGCTACCTCTCCCCCTATTTCGTC
Source organism: Candidatus Marinacidobacterales bacterium (assembly GCA_965222425.1). Taxonomy (GTDB): domain Bacteria; phylum Acidobacteriota; class Vicinamibacteria; order Marinacidobacterales; family DATDRI01; genus CBDCNP01. The sequence continues at coordinate 322,335 of CBDCTW010000018.1, read as the reverse complement.
ACCGATCCGGAGAGGATGGAGACCGTCCTCGAAGACTGCTACATCCTGGTCCACGAGAAGAAGATCTCGAACATGAAGGACCTTCTTCCTATCCTCGAGAAAATCGCCCAGTCCGGCAAGCCGTTGGTGATCATCGCCGAAGATGTCGAAGGCGAGGCTCTCGCGACGCTCGTCGTCAACAAGCTGCGCGGAACCCTGAAGGTAGCGGCGGTTAAGGCTCCCGGCTTCGGCGATCGCCGCAAGGCCATGATGGAAGACATCGCCATCCTGTCCGGCGGACGCGCCATCGTCGAGGACCTCGGCATCAAGCTCGAGAACCTCAAGGTCGATGAGCTCGGAGAAGCCAAGAAGGTCATCATCACCAAGGAAGAGACCACCATCGTCGAGGGCGGGGGCACCAAGAGAGGCATCGAGGGTCGCATCAAGCAGATCCGCAACCAGATCGAAGAGACGACGTCCGACTACGATCGAGAAAAGCTGCAAGAACGGCTGGCCAAGCTGGTCGGCGGCGTCGCGCTCATCAAGGTCGGTGCGGCTACCGAGACCGAGATGAAGGAAAAGAAGGCTCGGGTCGAGGACGCCATGCACGCTACCAAAGCGGCTGCCGAAGAGGGCATCGTCGCTGGCGGTGGCGTTGCATTGATGCGCGGCGGCACGGCCCTCGAGAAGCTCCGGACCGACAAGAAGCTCACCGCTGACGAGCGCGTCGGTGTGGGAATTGTCGCCCGCTCGATCGAGGAGCCGATGCGCTGGATCGCCCAGAACGCCGGGCAGGAAGGCGCCATCGTCGTCGCCAAGGTCCAGGAGCTGGAGGGTGACTCCGGCTACAACGCGGCAACCGACAAATACGAGGACCTGGTGAAGGTCGGCGTTATCGACCCGACCAAGGTCGTCCGGTTCGCGCTTCAGAACGCGAGCTCCATCGCCGGGCTCATGCTGACCACCGAGGCATTGGTAGCCGATCTTCCCGAGAAGAAGAAGGATGGTCCGGCCGGCGGTCCACCCGGCATGCCGCCTGGAATGGACGACTTCTAAGGCCCAGACTCGGCGTATACTTTCAGCCCCGACCTGCTCTGAAAGGAGCAGGTCGGGGCTTTTTTTTCTGTAGCAGCATGAAACTGAAAAAACGCGTAGTACTCGTAACAGGAGGTGGCTCTAGCATCGGCCGAGCGATCTCGATCGCCTTCGCTCGAGAAGGAGCGACGGTCGTCGTGAACGATCTGCACTTGACTGACGCCGAACGGACTCTCGAAGAGGTCGAGCAAGCTCGAGCACACGCTCTAACTGCCGACGTTTCACGTAGCGACGAGGTTAGCAAGATGTTCAAGGAGATTGAGAATCGCCTAGGAAGGCTCGACATCCTCGTCAACAACGCGGGAATCGCCGAACCGCCCGAGAGATGGGCCGAGCTAAATCGCGTTGCCGAGGCTCGCCTCGCGGAGCTCGCCGCTGGCAAGGAGATCGAGACTCATTGGAACGTCACCGCAGAGATGAGCGACGACACCTGGCGACGGATGATGCAGGTGCACCTCGATGGGGCTTTCTTCTGCGCGCGCGCAGCGATAGAGCCGATGAAACGCCAAAACGGAGGGGCGATCATCAACATGTCCAGCACTGCGGCGCTCATGGGACTGGCGGACGCACCTCACTACGCGGCCGCCAAGGCCGGAATCCTGGGCTTCACGCGCTCCCTGGCTCGCGAAATCGCCGCTTGGAACATTCGAGTGAACGCCGTCGCTCCCGGTTTCGTGGAGACCCCCATGACCGCCCACATCTCGGCCGAGGTCAAAGCAAACTCCCTCAAGCGCATACCGATGGGACGCTGGGCAACCGCAGAAGATATCGCCGCCAGCGCGCTTTTTCTGGCGTCGGACGATGCCGCCTACATCACCGGGCAGTGTCTTTCGCCGAACGGAGGAATGATCTAGTTGGGGACAGGTAATTAATATGACGCTGGCGAATACGCCTTATGGAGCTCTTTCGAGGGCATGTGCGCGTCTCTCGGCGGGCGGAGTTGCCGACTCACTCATAACCATCGTCTCCCCCGCCGCCTCTCGCTGCTGCAGCTCCCAGAGCTTCGCGTACTTGCTGAAGCCATAGAAGGCACCGATCGTCGCCACGATGAGACCCGTCTTACCGTCCAGAAACCCCAACCGAACGATGAGATCTCGAAACAGGACGGCCGGCACAACGAGCAGGAACCGCCAGAAGCTCACCCGTCGGCCCGCTTGGAAACGCACTCGCGCGATGATGTTCGAGTATTCGTCGTCCTTGCGAACGCGATCGGTGATGGACCCCGTCGTGTAGTGATGTAGCGCCCCTTTCAAACGCCCCACTGGACCGTCGACGATGACGCGCTCGTGGACGACGTCTTCCGATACTCGCCCCCGCCCGTTCTGAAAGAGGCGCGGGATGTGAGCCGGCCGAGCCCCACCGAACCTGAGCCGCACCCCGCAGAAATAGTTGACCCGCCGCAGTGTATATCCGGTCGTTTCCCCTAATGTCCTCGTCACCCGCTGGATCTCGCCCGCCAGCACCGGGTCCACCACTTCGTCGGCGTCGAGCAGAAGGATCCAGAGCCCATTGGCATGGGCAAGCGCGAAGTTCTTTTGGTAACCGAAGCCCTTCCACTCGGGCTGTAGGAGGACGGTGGCACCCATCCGCGTCGCGAGATCGCGCGTGTAGTCCGTGGAGCCCGAATCTACGACCAGAATCTCATCGGCCCAGGACACCGCCGCGAGGGTCCGTTCGAGAAGGGCGGCCGCATTGTGGGTGATGAGAACGATGCTCAGCGCGGGACGGGACGAAGGTGGCCCGTTTTCCTTCGAAGGCACTGCTAGAGACATGGAGGCAGGATGGTAGGTCTAATGAAGGAACGGACGCAAGTGCGAGGTCAGATTCCGCTGGCCTGTCCGCTCGGACGCCAAAACAGGACAGTGCTCAGCGGAACGTGGGCGGGCGTCCTTGGGCCCCGACAGACGCCACTTTCCTCGTGACCCATTCCTCGCTAGAGAAGATCCGCGGTGCTACCTCGATGACGCGCGGCAAGAGAGCGAAAACCGACGGCTGGGTCCAGTCGAAACCACGCCGCATCTTGAGACCCCGTCGATTCAGCTCGTCCGCTACCTCGAACATGGTTTTGTCTTCCACGATCATCTCCAGCACGAGCCGAAGGGTTTCCGTTTCAGCTGGATCTTCTTCCAGGTGGAGGCAGTCCTTGGAAACTTTGAGACCGAAGGGTATCTCTTCCCTGACGCAATTGACGCGGCCGGACTCCTTCTCGGTTCCTCGAGCCTCGCGTTCCCACTCGACCGCTACCAGCCTCCAGCCTTCCGCTGCCTGTTCGGTCACGTACTCCGGACTCGGAAGTCCCGCGACCACCTCTCGTAAACGCTCCAGTTTGCCCATGAGAACCTCCTTCCCACCTGCGGATGCGGTTTGTTGAAAAGCAAACCATGTGCCACGCAAGCTCCACTTATTTTCAGCAAATCGGTCCTTCTGCCGCAAAACGTTGTCCGTCCCTGAGACTTGCATGCCTCGAAAGCGGACACTCGATTCCCACCCATGCGCGCTTGGGTCTATACTCCGGCCGGAGGCGGCAGAGAATGTCCAGGCGTGAGAGAGAAACCCAAGAGCTGAACGACAAAATCTCAGAGCACATGGAAATCATCTTGAAGCGCACCGTGCCCTCCGAGAAATACGGCCGGCTCTTGCTGGCATCTCCTCCGGAGACCCGCTACCCGTATGTCTACCCAAGGGACACGAGTTGCGCGGTGCAATTTTTCCGCCGACTCGTCGGCTCGCCCGCCGGTTACGATGCCGCCGACGATGCGTTCGAGCTCATGACGTCCATGGCCCATTTCATGAAGGACGTCCAAGAAGAGGACGGGAGCTGGGGACAGCGTTATCACGCGGACGGTGAAGGCCGTCACATTTACGCCCAAGAAGACAACATCGCTCACGGAGTATCTATTATCGGGAACTATCTCTTGGCCGCGAACCGACTGGAGAAGGACGTCCCGGAGCTCGATGAATCCCTCGAGAGCATCCGCCGGGCGTTGAATCACAGCATTGAGAAGCTCTACCACAAGGAGCTCAACCTCTTCCATTCGACGACCTCGATTCATGAGTCCGCGCTGGAAAGCGGCTACACCTGTTGGGTGAATTTCGCGTTTCTTTATGCCTTTTCGCTCGCCCATGAGCTCGCTACCTTGTACGACGGGCAGAAGTCGATTTCGCCCGCCTATTTGAACTTCCGCAAACACTTCCTTCACTCCGTCAGTGAGCTCTTCATGACCGGCGACCGCTATATCCGTCGCATCAATCCGGAGGGAACGATGGATCCACGTCCCGATTTCACGCTCCTCAGCCCCTTTTATTTCGGGTTCCTGCACTACGAGAAACAGATGAAGAAGAGCGTCAATTACCTCGAGAAACAGCTCAACGATCCCGAGTTCGGGATGATCATGCGGTACCTTCCTTTCTACGACGACTTCGCGGTCCATGTGCATGCCGGAAACGGTCCCTGGCTCCAATACACCGCGGTGCTCGCCCAGTACCATTTCTGGAGCGGCAACAAGAAACGTGGGGACGAGCTCCTGAGCACAATCGATCGGTACCGGAACAACCAAGGCGAGATACCGGAGCACCTGTCTACCTGCAAACGATTCGAGTGGTTCATGGAGAAGGAGTGGGATCCGGGCGAAAATTTTGCCAAGGAATTCCACAAGCCGATCTTGAGAGAGGGCGTCGATTTCGACTGCATCCTGGAAGAGGCCAACAACATGGCTCGCTCCTACAAGGAGACGGGCTCCAAATGCATGATTCCTGACAGAAAGGATCCGGAGAGCGGGTATATCCAATTCGCCCTGGCCGCTGATGTGGTCCCACGCCGAATATACCCGCGCGTTGCTCATGCGCGAGGAGGATTGGTGGAAGTCGAAACGAGAGGAATAAAGGTCGCGCACGGCCATTTCCCCGGCTTGAACTGCCTCTCCCCCTCTCTACAATCCCGAGCCGAGGTGTGTTAATCAGGCAGACTTCGTTTCGAAAGGAATCCCGCGATGAAAACGGCTGTGTTCGCGGCGCTGATTTTGGTTACTATCCCCATGATCATGTTCGGATGTGACCGGGTTATCGGACAGCCGTTTGCTACGCGGTCGGAAGTGATCGCCAGGCACGGGATGGCGGCGACGAGCCAGCCGCTAGCAACCCAGGTGGCGATCGACATGTTGAAGCAGGGTGGGAGCGCGGTCGATGCCGCCATCGCAGCTAACGCGATGCTCGGCCTCGTCGAGCCCACCGGAGACGGCATCGGTGGGGATCTCTTCGCCATCGTCTGGGACGCCAAAACAAAGCGACTCTATGGGCTCAACGCCAGTGGTCGCTCCCCCGCCTCGTTGACGCTCGAACACTTCAAAAAGCTCGGCTTGACTCGAATCCCAGCCTACGGACCGCTCCCGGTCTCGGTGCCCGGTGCGGTAGACGGTTGGTTCGAGCTACACGGGAAGTTCGGAAAACTTCCCATGACGACCATCCTCGTACCGACGATCCAGTACGCGCGAGATGGCTTCCCCGTATCGGAGGTCATCGCTAACGCCTGGCAGTTTAGTGTTCCGGCTCTCCAAGAGTGGGCGGGCTTCAAAGAGACGTTCATGCCCAATGGTCGCGCTCCCGAGAAAGGTGAGGTCTTCGAGAACCCGTACCTCGCCAGCACGCTCGAAAAGATCGCCAACGGAGGACGCGATGTCTTTTACAAGGGCGAGATCGCCAAGACCATCGACTCCTTCATGAAAAAAAACGGCGGCTTCTTGTCCTACCAAGACCTGGCAAGCCACACATCCGACTGGGTCGAGCCGGTGTCGACGAACTATCGTGGCTATGACGTCTGGGAGCTTCCGCCCAATGGTCAAGGCATCGCGGCACGACGGGTGGGGTTTGCGGTGGCCGGGATCTTGATTTCGCTCGGGCTCTTCCCTAAACTGGCGGCTTTAGTCGGCCTGATGCCGAGATCGGTGTTGGGCGGTGCAACCATCGTGCTCTTCGCGACGGTGACGCTCGCCGGCCTCAGAATCGTCGGCTCTGGTGGCTGGACGAGGCGGAACGAGCTCATCCTCGCCGTTACTCTTTCGCTCGGTTTAGGAGTCAGTATGGTGCCCGATTGGGTCGGGAACTTGGATCGGTCCATCGACCATCCCGTGGTGGCGATGTTCTTGTCGTCCATCAAGGTCGTGCTGGGGTAGTGTCCTAATTTGCCGCCGCGACGAGATCCCGAAGTTCCAACGGCTCGTTTGCGATACCTGCTTCCATCGCTGGCGTAACGCGAAGGCTCTTGTGGATGCGGCAGAAGTTGTAGTGGGCGAAGTGAAGGCTCACCGCCGCCTTCAAGTTTTCGACCTTTTTGCTGAAGGCGTTCGTGAGTCGAGTGAAGCGCCTCATCGACATTCGCATGGTTAGATTCTGCCTCTCGACGTGCGACGTACATATGCCCTTCGGGTTACCGACAATTTGCTCTGTACTGATGCTGGTGACCTTGGGTGGACTGTACCTACCAGGGCCGACCGGCGTCGCTTCGAAGTGCTTTACGATGCGGCCGTAATCAACATCTGAGCCGAAGCCTTGTTCAACAGCATCCACGTAGGCTTCCATAGCATCTGTGGACAGTTGCACGCGGCCTGCCAAGCGCGAAGCCAGATCACCCACAAAGGCTCGGGTGTTCGCGCCGTCGCGTTTTCCCACTCGATACGAAGGGACAAGCTTGCTGTCGGTATCGAGTGCAACATAGGTCCAGAAATCACCATTCTGAGCTGGATCATCGGTAGGTCTCATGTGGCGCTGCTTCTTTCCGACGTAGCACCAGATCTCGTCCATTTGGAGGTGACGGCATTCGAGCCCGCGCATCTCCGAGTCCATGAATAGCGCTGAGATATCGCCGACCCGGACCATGAGGCGCATGATCGTGTCGCGATGAATGCCGGCCATGCGCTCGACCGAGCGGATCGAGCATCCTTCGACGAGCGCGGAAATGGCCGCCGTCCGCTTATCGAGACTGAGCTTATTCATTGGCATTCTCCAAGACCCTCTGCTAAAATATGTGTGGAGCGCCGGGGGGTCGAACCCCGTACCGCATGGTGTAACGCCCGTGGCAGAAACCACTCCGCGCCCCGAGAACAGCCAGGCTTACCAACCACGGCCCGCTGTATGTCGTTGATGCAGCGGGCTTTTTTGTTATCGCCCATCGTATCGACAGGTCCCGCCTGGCTGGGTGGGTGGATGGATGCGAAGGGCTATCCCTCTTCTCATTATGGACCCAGCTTAGCATAAATCACCTCCACCATCAACATAAAAATACCATCAATGAAAAATTAACGTGGCCTATGGGCTTGACATGGTGATGTTTTATGGTAGACTTTAGGGCGTAAGGAGGGGCCGACATGGCGAAACGAGTCCGGAGTCCGAACCACCCAGCTATCAACCTGAAAGAGGCGATTACTCGGGCCCGCGAGCTTTATGACGAAGAGACTACTCACCCAACGACAGCGGATGTTGCTTCGGCGCACTGGGGCTACAAGTCCGTCAAGACCGGCGGTTCGGTTATCCTCGCCGCGCTGAGTGCTTACGGCCTGATGGATACCGAGGGGACGGGTGAGCATAGGAAAGTCAGGGTGAGCGATTTTGGACGGGAGACTATTCTGGACCAACGCCCCGATAGCCCTGAGCGCCTGAAGTTTCTGAAAGAGGCCGCCCTGCGACCAAGGCTCCATAAAGAGTTGTGGAAAAAGTGGGGCGCTGATTTGCCGTCAGATGCAAGCGTTCGGCATTATTTGGTGACAGATCGTGGGTTCAACGAGAAGACTGTTGGAGATTTTATTTCGGAATATAAGGCCACTTTAGACTTTGCAGAATTGATCAATAACGGTAAACTTGCCAACGGTGGGCGCGGAGAGAAGGAAAACGAAACGGCGTCTTCCAGCGGCTCTGCGGCTCCATTCCGGCAGATTTTACAAGCTCCCAAGGCGCAAGAATCGCATGCCGCTCCCACTGCGAGGCCAAGAATGAATCAGGACACGTTTACTCTGGATGAAGGGCAGGTCGTGCTGCAATGGCCAGCGGATATAAGCGCAGAGAGCTATGACGATTTGAAGGCCTGGCTTGACCTCATAACCAGAAGGATGAAACGAACGGTTACGACCGGCGCGAACGGCGAGGAGCCTGACCAGGATGAACGAACTCCCGCTTGAGCGGTTCCATGAAGCCATCCGACATACACATGGAGCGGAGTCGAAGCTACGTGAGCGAGTCCAAGTCAGAGAAGGCTTCGGTGACCAGGCGGTCTGGAAAGGCGAGGTTCTAGTTTTCGAGCTTGCCGGTCACGAAACCGCCAACAGGTGCTATGCATGGTCCGTTGATAACCGCGTAACAGCCGTTCTTCACGAAGGCCCGATTGACTCGCCCGAAGCTGCCGTCCGAGCGGCCATCGTTGCCGAACACCAAACGAAATCCTGAAGCCCATCTGGTCAAATTAGGACACTACCCGGCGCCGCGAACCTGCGGACGCCAATAGGGTACGGGAGCGGAGGCTTGCGGTCCCTCGAAGGAGTTGTCGATGAAAGCGATCAGAATTCATCAAGTGGGAGGCCCGGAAACGATGCAGTTAGAGGAGATTCCGCAGCCGGAACCGGCGCGTGGGAAGACCCGGGTTCGCCTCGAGGCCATTGGTGTCAACTATATCGATACCTACCATCGCACTGGCCTCTATCCTTTGAATCTACCTTTCACTCCCGGGATCGAAGGGGCGGGAGTTATCGAGGAGATTGGACCCTCGGTGGAAGACTTTCGTGTCGGTGATCGGGTGGCATTCGCCAATTCGCTCGGAGCCTATAGCGAGGAAAAAATCGTAGCGGTCAAAGACCTCGCCAAGCTACCCGATGGAATGGAAAGTCGCACTGCGGCCGCGGCCATGGTCCCAGGCATCACCGCACACTACCTTACCCACTCCACCTTCCCGCTCGGGCCGGGCCACACGGTTTTGATCCATGCCGCGGCGGGCGGAGTCGGTTTGCTTCTCGTGCAGCTCGCGAAGCGTTTTGGCGCTACCGTTTTCGGAACCGTGTCCAACGAGGAGAAGGCCGAAGCGGCGAGAGCCGCCGGGGCCGACCACGTGATCCTATACACTCAGACGGACTTCGCTACCGAAGTCAAAAAGCTGGCCAATGGCAAGGGAGTGGACGTCGTCTACGATTCCGTCGGGAAGGAGACCTACGAAAGGAGCATGGCCTGCCTGGTGCCTCGCGGCATGCTGGTTCTCTATGGAAACGCGAGCGGCCCGGTTCCTCCCATCGACCCTCTCAGTCTAGCGAAGGGCGGGTCGATTTTTCTGACGCGGCCGACGGTCGCCCACTACATCCGGGATCGTCGAGAGTTCCTCGGACGGGTAGAAGAGATCTTCTCGTGGATCCAATCGGGTGAGCTCCGACTGACGGTCGATCGCGCTCTACCTTTGTCCGAAGCCGCCGAAGCGCATCAGCTCTTGGAAGGCCGCAGGACGACGGGAAAACTGCTACTCGTGCCCTGAGCCACTGGATATGCCCGCTCCAATAACGCATTCTCGGCGAGGTACGGCTGGCCGGTTGCAAAGAGCGGGTCCGTGTAATACAGTTGAGAACTTGGCCTGGCTCAGAGCCCGCTAATCGCGCCAGTGGGATCTACGTCCCCTGGAACGCCGGGTTGGGCTTGGTCGGGGCGGAGAGCTTTTCGCGGAGGAGTTCCGGGCTCGGCTACACCAGCCAGTAGGCGAGTCGGCTTTAGCTCATGAGAAGGAGTCAGACATGAAGATGGTGGCCGGAAGCGCCGCGCTGGCAGTCAAGGTGGAAACGCAAGTGCAAGGAAACGGGCTGAAGATCTTTTCACGCACCTTGAAGGTCGTCACCGACAGCCGAGTAGAGCTCTATAACGTGACCGATCGCATTCGTGATCTGGTGCGGGTCTCAGGAGTCAAAGCCGGCTTTCTGATCGTCTCTACTCTGCACACCACTACCGCGGTGTTCATTAACGAGTTTCAAGCCGCGCTCATGGCCGACGTCAAGACTTTTCTTGAACGGTTCGTCAACAAGGAGGATGGGTACCTTCATAACTGCGAGGACTGCTCGGACTGCGACCGGAAGAATGCCGACTCCCATCTTAGGGCGATGCTCTTGGGACACAATCTGACGCTGCCCATCGAGGAGGGGTCCATCGTACTGGGTAAGTGGCAGAGCATCTTGTTTGCGGAGCTCGATGGTCCCCGGGAGCGGATCGTGACCGCTCAGGTCATCGGTATCTAGCAGTATCAGCAGTACCAGGGGGCATCTAGGCCCCACCACAAGTAGATATCCCCCGCTCGTCAAAAGTCTCTCAGGAGCGGGCCTTAGCTTGCCCGCGCCGGCGAGAATCAAGCTACACTGGCGGAAGGACAAGGACAACGTTGCAACTGAGGTTGGACTTCGACTTCAACGCCGCCCACCGACTTCCTCATTACGAAGGCCCCTGTTTTCACACGCACGGACACAACTATCGGCTCAGGGTCTTGGTCGATGGTCGTGTCGACCCGGCAACGGGGTTGTCGACGGATTTCACGGCCATCAAGCGCTTGGTACAAGATACCGTTCTCCAGACCATCGATCACAACGATCTGAACCAGGTGCTCGACAACCCGACTGCGGAAAACGTCGTGGCCTGGATTTGGAAGCGGCTGCGTCCTGCCCTGCCAGGCCTCGTTGAGCTCCAACTCTTCGAAACGCCAGACTGTGGCGTCATCTACCACGGAGACTCGGATGGCGAAGCGGAAGCGGCCCAGCAGTAAGACGAGCCGCCGGACTCGTCGCGGCCAAACCCCGGACTTACACTTGATGAGTGAAGCGATTCGTGCGTTCTTGGATACGGCAGGAATCGATACCACCCACCCACAGTTGATCGGCACGCCCGAGCGAGTCGCGCAGTCGTGGTCCGAGGAGTTCTTGGATGGGTACGACGCCGACCCGGCCGTCATCCTCCGCGATAACTTCGATGCCGATGAGAGCGCCTCCACCGACTCCGCGGCCTTGGTGCTGGCAAAAGATATTCCGTTTCACGGCCTTTGTCCTCATCATCTACTTCCCTTACAGGGGCGAGCTCACATCGGTTATCTTCCCGATGGCAAACTGGTGCCGTTCTCCGGCCTGGTGAGATTGCTGGACTGCTTTGCGCACCGGCTGGAAGTGCAGGAGACTGTGACCAAGCAGGTCGCGGAAGCACTGGTGGAGCATTTGGGCGTCAACGGAGCAGCATCGATCCTTGAAAGTGAGCAAACTTGCATGACTCTGCGGGGCGTCAAGCGCCTCGGTACTCGAATCGTGACCACTTACTTCGCGGGAGTATTCACTTCGCGGGCCGACCTGAGGAGTGAGTTCCTGCGAAGTGTGGGTCGACCGGAGGAGACTCATGCCAAAGGAAACCCATGAAGACTAGCGGGGGTTTTCAACCTCGAGTGGCGATCATCACCGGCGCCGGCCGCGCAACGGCCCTGGCGTTCGCCCAGAAGGGCATTGCCGTCGCGATCGCCTCGCTCCTGCTTTACCTCGGCACCGAGGCTCCGGCCGCCATGAGCGGCTCGGCGGTGGATCTCTTCGGCTAGTGCCTAGGCCTTCCAGGGACGCGAATGCCAATGATCCACGCTCAACCGATCCTCTCCCCTCGGAACCCAAAGAACAAAGACCAATAGGCCGAGCCGGGGTATGACATGCCCAGTGAAACTGTACAAAGGCTCCTTCAAGAGGTGGCCATAGGTCACGAGGAGAAGCACCGCCCCCAGGGCAATCGACGCCTCCCGTATACGCCAACCGACGATGAGAAAAGCGCCGGCCACTAACTCGATGACCGGCACCGCGGCGCCGCTCGCCCAGAGCAAAGCCGCAGGTATCCAAGTATCCGCGTAGGGCTCGACGAACATTTGGCGTGCGTGCTCGACGGAGCCGAGCTCGAATACCTTCCACCAACCGGCCATGAAGAAGATGAGGCCAAGCGTGACGCGCGCGAAAAAAACGGCCAGGCTACGGTTGGACATTTCCGTTTAGAATGACGCGATCTTCCGAAGAGTCTCGTTCAATCGATGAGCCATGATCTTACAGATGATACTCGTGAGATAGAGTGCGGCCCCCACGTTGTGTTCGATGGCCCGCTCCAGGGTTTCCGCAGGAACGACGTAGACGTCTAGGGCTCCACGGGCCACTGCCGCCGCAGAGCGTGGTCGCTGATCGATGAACGACAGCTCGCCGAAGAAATTGCCGGGCCCAAGCCGTGCCAAGGTGATCGACTCGCCGGAAGGGTTCTCCTTTCGGATCTCGACCTCACCTTCGCCAATGACGAAGAGCTCTTCTCCTTCGTCCCCTTCCTGAAACACGACCGAGTCGGGCTCGAAGCTGCGGGGAATGAAGAGCGATTCCAAACGGCGGAGCTCGGCCGGTGACAACTGGGCCGACGGCGTGTCGTCCGGTGAGTGGCTGTTATCAGCTGTCGCTAACTCTTGAAGAACCTCATTGGCGGATCTGTTTTTTGCGACATGCTTCTTGCGAAGAATTCCAAAAACTTCACCGCTCCGGTCCGGCTATAACGAAAGGCCCCTTTCAGAAAATGTCGGTCGAGAGCGAAACAGGTCGCGTCCGTTTCCGCTTCCGCGAGAATGGGAGCATCGGAAACGAAAAGTGCTTCTTCCCCGAGGAGTCCGTTCTTCTCCTGCTTGCCAAGCGACAATCTCCCGCGTTTCGCTTCGGTCCCCAATCGGATCACGCCGTCACGAATCAGCAAGAGCTCGTCACCGGGTGCAACGGCTTCCCCGGCTACAAAATTTCTTTCTTTCAGCTCTTTGTCGAAGACACTCGCTTCCGCGGCCGTCAAGGCGGCAAGGGGAGACAGAGAGCGGAGAGACAGGGAAGAGCCCTGGGCGTCCACGAGCCGTATTTTATCCTCTTTTATTTCGGGGACAGCTTATTAAATAACTTTTCTAATCAGGTCAACAAGTTAGGAGATAAATTACCTGTCCCCCTAGACGCCTAGGTTCACGAGCTTGGTTTCTAGGTAATTGTCGAGGCCCTCTTGGCCCGACTCGTGGCCCATCCCGCTCTGCTTCCATCCCGGGAAAGGCCCTTCGGTGGCGGCCACCGTCCAATCGTTGACGCCGACCATACCGAACTCCAAACCTTCATAGCAACGAACCGCTGTTTTCAAGTCGTTGGTCCAGACATAAGAAGCAAGTCCATATCGTGTGCGGTTGGCGAGCTCGATAGCCTCGTCCGCATCGGCGAACGTCGAGAGCGGCAAGACCGGGCCGAAGATCTCCTCGTGATAGATGGCGACCGAAGGATCGACTTGGTTCAAAACGGTGGGTCGATAGAAATATCCTTTGTCGAAGCCTCCCGGCCGGCCCCCGCCGGTCAGAACCTCGACGCCCTCGCCGAGGGCTTCGGCCACCATCGTTTCGACCCGTTCGCGTTGTTTGGCGTTGATCATCGGACCCACGTCGGTTTCGGGACGTAGACCGTCGCCGATGGTAAGTGCCTCGACGTTCGGAACCAACCGCTCCGCGAACTCGTCGCTGACTCCCCGGTGAATCAGGAAGCGCTGGGGAGAAGTACAGACTTGGCCAGCGTTGCGATATTTGACGCGGACCGCGCTCTTAGCCAACGCCTTGATGTCGGCGTCCGGAAAAATCAGCACCGGAGCATTCCCACCCAGTTCCAAGGAGAGACGGGTAAAGGTTCGCGATGCGCCATCCAGCAGAATACGCCCCACCCGGACGCTCCCGGTGAAGCTGATTTTGCGACACTCGGAGTGGTCGAGCATCATCTGTCCCATCGACGCCGGCTCTCCGTTAATGAGATTAATCACACCGGACGGAATTCCCGCCTCGACGAGGATGTTCGTCATGTCCATGGCGGTCAGCGGTGTAAGCTCCGAAGGCCGGGCCACCACCGTACAACCTGCCGCCAACGCGGCCGCCCAAGCCCGCGACGTGTTGTAAGCAGGGAAGTTCCATGCGGTGATGATGCCCACTACACCGATCGGTTGCTTGAGAACCAGGAGGCGCATACCGGGGCGGCGGGACGGTATCGTCCGCCCGTAGGCTCGTTTGCACTCTTCCGAAAACCATTCGAACAGATCCGCAGCAATGACCCACTCTCCCTTGGCCTGCGCCATCGGCTTGCCACACTCTTGGACCGTCGTCTTGGCAAGCTCCCCGGCACGTTCACGCATCAGATCCGCAGCCTTCCGCAAGATGCCGGCGCGCTCATAAGCCGTCCGCGAGGACCAGTCGGGAAACGCGCGGGCCGCGGCGTCGATGGCCGCCTTGCAATCGCTGCCGTCTCCGAAGGGAACTTCGCGCACGACATCTTCGGTGGCGGGATTGATGACTTTCCAGGTGCCGCCGTTTCCAGCATCGAGCCAATCCCCATCAATGTATTGCTTGTAGATGTAGCTCACGAGCGCCTACTCCTTTCCGTTGCTTACTTTGCCTACTTAGCTTGTCGGGCCGGATGGTATGTGAGGTCCAGCAAAGCCCATCGCGCCATCATGGCGAAATTGATGGCGAAGCAAACAACCCCTCCGAACACGAGGCTCAGTGAGACGGCGAGTATCTCGCTCCGCACACTCACGATTCCCACTACCGTGGCCAGGACCCCAACCGTGACCAAGACATTCGACAAAGCGCGAAGTCGATGGTTGTAGAGATCCTTCATCCCCGGCACCGCCGTCTTGCCGAAATCGCGCTGGAAACGCTCTTGCCAAACCCAAATCGGAAAGGGCTTGAACGCACGAGTTGCACCCGCATACGAAGCGGGTTCTCGGGTGCTGGAATTCCGAAGGCGAGGAGAACACCCGTCACGGCGATCGCTACCAGGAGAACGAGCGGTACGACTTCCCACTCCCTCGCCCGACCCGTAACGAAGGCCCGAACTGGACGCGAGCGAGCCGCGCCGAGCGGGGATTGACGCGGAGGCTCATCGGAGCAAGCCGCAAGATCACTCCCATCATCAAGGAAGTGACGCAACCCAGGGTAATGACGTGAGTAAGGGCAAGGAACTCCGAAGAGTAGAAATACTGCAGAAACTGCCGGTGGCGAACCCACATCCATAGAGTCCCGCCAAGTAGCGACGCCATGGCGGTGAGCATGAAGGGCTCTTCGATTCGGGGTTGCCCTTGTTTGATTTTGGCGGGTGTCACCTGAGTTTTTATTCGCTCGAACTAGGGAGAGCGAAACTCGTTCGATCAACGATCACCTCACCGTTGTGAACCACCAACAGGACGTCCTGCAAAGCGACGATGTCTTCGAGAGGGTTACGCTCGACGGCGATGAGGTCCGCCTCGAGCCCGGTACGGATGGTGCCGGTTCTACCGTCGACGCCGAGCAGTTTTGCCGCTGTCGCGGTGGCGGCGCGAATGGCTTCCATCGGTGAAAGGCCGCATTTCACGAGCTCTTCGACCTCATGCTGAAGCCTCAAAACACCGTCGGGTCCAAAGCCGGTGTCGGTCGCGGCTGCGATGGGGATTTGCATCGCGTGGGCCTCGCGCACCACGTCACGAAGGCGCTTCAGCATATGGCGACCGCGTACTTGAAGAAACGGATCGTCGTAATCGCCTCCCGGTGCGGTGAGGTCGGTAACGACGGCCACGGTGGGAACCAAGAAGGTTCCTTTCTCCTTCATGAGCTCGAGCGTCGTCGTGGTCAAATAGGTTCCATGCTCGATGCTGCGGACTCCCGCTCGCACGGCGGCGCGAGCTCCTTCGTCACCGTGCGCATGGGCGGCCACCGGAATGCCCGACCGACGGGCCTCGTCCACCACCGCGACGATCTCCTCTTCCGACATCGTTTGTTTGCGAGGGTCGGTCTCGGGAAGCCCAGCTCGCTCGGTGGAAGTGATTTTGATCCAATCCACGCGATGACGGATGTTCACCTCGGTCACACGCTGAAAAGCGGCCGGTCCGCGAACTCCCGACATCAAATCTGCCAGCGACGGCTCGTCGATGAAGAGCTCGGACGACGGACTCGGTCCGATGTGGTAGCCGGCGGCTAGAATCTCGGGTGACTCGATCGCTCCCTGTCGGCCCAGTTCGCGAAGACCGACATCGGTGAAATGAGCGCCCCCCATGCTACGTGCCGTCGTAACTCCGGATCGGAGGGCCTTCTCGGCGTTGGGGATGCCCCTTAGGTGGACGTGGGCGTCGATCAAACCGGGCAGCAGATACTTTCCCTTTAGATCGATCACTTTCACATCGACCGCAGACGGTCCGGACGGCCCCTCCGCGACCTGCTCGATGCGACCATCGCGAACGACCACCGTGGCGTTCATTAGAACGTTCGAGCCCAAGCCGTCGATCACATTGGCGTTGGTGAGGACGAGAACCCCTCTAGACGATGACTGAGCGCTCAACCAAGTCGCGAGCGAGATAACGAACGCCAGACTCAACCAGATCGATTTCATGGTGTCCCCTCCCATCTAATGGCCCATCGTTCCCACTCGTTCCGGCTCGATGTAATAGAGGACTCGGACTTCATCGGAGGTGCGGTAAGGGTATTGGTCCTGGCCCAGGTATTTCTTCGCCATTGTATCTATATGGGCATCCGCACCCTCTTCGGTGATTTTCGCGACCCGCCCCCGCACCATGATCGCGATATAGGGATCGTCCGGATCGGTGACTGAAAGGGCGACGCGCGGATCGGCGCGCATGTTTCTGTCCTTCAATCGTCCTTTGGCGGAATTGACGACGATATAGTCACCGTCGGTATCGACCCAGACCGGACTCACCTGCGGGCTACCGTCCTTCATGCGCGTCGCGAGGTGAGCGAAGGCCTTTTTTGAGAAGATTCCCCTCTGTTCTCCAGAAAGTTTCTGCGTCATGGCTTACCTCCGCTGGAAATTCAGCCCCACAGTCTAGCAGATCACGGGCGGGGCGCACCTGGGAGGAAGGTTGGAAAGGTTGGAGCGTAGTGCTATTCGCCGAACTTGATGCCCTGCGCGAGCGGCAGGTCCTGAGACCAGTTGATGGTATTGGTCTGGCGACGCATGTAAGCCTTCCAGGCGTCCGAACCGGACTCCCGGCCGCCACCGGTCTCTTTCTCGCCGCCGAAGGCGCCGCCGATCTCTGCGCCAGATGTTCCAATATTGACGTTGGCGATCCCGCAGTCCGAGCCGCGAGCGGATAGAAATATCTCCACCGTCTGCATGCTATCGGTAAAGATGGCACTCGAGAGACCCTGTGGAACATCGTTGTGGATCCGAACCGCCTCTTCTAGATCGTCGTACTCCAAGAGGTAGAGAATCGGAGCGAAAGTTTCTTCTTTGACGATATCTGTCTGCGTGGGCATCTTCACGATCGTCGGCTCGACGAAATTGGCCCCCAGATCCTCCCGCTTCTTGCCCCCGGTAATGATCTCTCCGCCTTCTTTTCTTGCCTGCTCGAGAGCCTTGAACATATCGTCGACCGCCGTCGAGTTCACCAGCGGCCCCATCAAGACTCCATCCTCGAGAGGATCTCCGAGGCGTACCTGCCCATAAGCCTCGACCAAACACCTGGTAAGTTTCTCACTGATGTCCTTCTGTACGATGATGCGACGAGTGGTAGTACATCTTTGTCCGGAGGTCCCTACCGCTCCAAAGAGAATGGCGCGCACGGCAAGATCCAGTGGAGCATCTTCGGCAACCACGATCGGGTTGTTACCCCCCAACTCGAGGATCGTGCGGCCGAAACGCTTGGACACCGTTTCGGCAACGCGGCGGCCCACTCTTGTAGAACCGGTAAAGGAGACCAAGCGCACTCGGCTGTCATTGAGCATCGCCTCGCCCACCTCGCGGCCGGATCCGATAGCAAGGGTGAAAATCCCAGGCAGGCCGTGATCGGCCATCACCCGATTGCTGATGTTCTGCACAGCGATTGCCGTCAAAGGCACGTCGCTGGAAGGCTTCCACAGCACCGGATCGCCACAAACGATCGCTATCGCAGCGTTCCATGACCACACCGCGACAGGGAAATTGAATGCGGTGATGACGCCCACTACTCCCAAGGGATGCCATTGCTCGTACATCCGATGGCTCGGGCGCTCGGAGTGCATCGTCAGTCCATAGAGCTGCCGAGAAAGCCCGACCGCGAAGTCGCAAACGTCGATCATCTCCTGGACTTCGCCGTGACCCTCGGCTCTCAACTTACCCATCTCAAGAGAAACGAGATCGCCGAGAGGCTCCTTGAGCTCGCGAAGCGCCTCACCGAGGTCGCGAACCACCTGTCCGCGTTGCGGGGCCGGAACCGTACGCCAGGTTTGAAACGCGGAATGCGCGGCGGACACTACTGTCTCGTACGAGTTACTCGTCGCTTGAACGATCTTGGCAATGGGCTCTTCGGTCGTTGGGTTGAAGGAGATTAATTCCTTGCCATCCGGATCCTCAATCCATCCATCGGGCCCGGTACAGGCCCCCAGATTGACTTCCTTGATCTCCAACTTTTCCAAGATCGCCTTCATCGTCTAAACCCTCCCCGATGTACTCAGGCCTTCTGTTTCGGCGGCGGGAGTGCGAAGGCCTTCGCCTCGTGACGGAACCCCGCCCGATTGTGAGATCCGTCGCAGAACGGCTTGTTTTCGGAGTTGCCGCATCGACACAACCCGATGACGTCTCGACCCGCGAGATCGTAGGTGTTCCCTTCGCCATCTTGGATGGTGAAGCTTCCCTTTATTCCCTTTATTCGAAGTGGACCATTATTGGATACGGTGATCTCACTATCTGCCATCATGCATCTCCTTGCTTTTGTTTTGACTCGTAGTATACCATTCAAGAACCATGTCAGAGGATGAGCCTAAGAGCGCCGTCGAGCTCGCCATGGAAAAACTCCGTGCGCGGGGAGATTTCACCGAGACGTCATTGACCGACGCACAAAAGGTCGAGATCGCGGACATACGGAGCCTTTACAAATCGAGGATCGCGGAGCTCGGGATCCATGAAGCGACAAAGATGAAGCAGGCGGCCACTCTGGAGGAGCTCGAGGCCTTGAAAGAGGCCTTGGCTAAGGAGAAACAGCGCCTCAATCAAGAGATGGAAGACAAGGTCAAAGAGGCTCGTAGCAGCAAGTAGTCCGCATCATCACTACGTTCCAACTTTTCGAATTTTCCGTTGCCCGGTCGAGCGTCCGGCCGTTCGCCGTCGATCCTTGGCTGCAGTAAAGTGAGGATGGGGAGGGAAGATGGGCAGCGGAATAACATGAAGATCGCAATTGTCTGCTATCCTACTCACGGCGGGAGCGGCGTCATCGCTTCCGAGCTCGCACTGGGGCTCGCCGACCGAGGCCACACGATCCACATCGTCAGTTACGCGGTTCCCTTTCGACTTCGAACTTTCCATCCCAGTGTGCGCATTCACGAAGTAGAGGTGACGAGCTATCCCCTCTTCAAATACCCGCCCTACACGCTGGGGTTGGCCACGAAGTTGGCGGAAGTGGCAACCGAACACGAGCTCGATGTTATCCACGCCCATTATGCCGTGCCCCACGCGGTGAGCGCCTTTCTCGCCAAACAGATCCTGGGCGGTGAGTCCCCGAAGATCATCACCACGCTCCACGGCACCGACATTACCCTCGTCGGGGCCGACGAGTCGTTTCACCGGGTGATTCGCTTCGCAATCGACTCTTCGGATGGCGTGACCGCGGTGTCGAAGTACCTCCAGCGAAGAACCCTCGATCAATTCAAACCCGAAAGACATGTCGAGGTCATCTACAACTTCGTCAACACCACGAGATGCCAGCGCAAGTCCGACAAGTGCACGCGCGGGCACTGGGCGCCCAACGGTGAGAAGATCCTGATGCATGCTTCGAACTTCCGCCCGGTGAAGCGCGTGAGCGACGTGGTTCGAATCTTCGATCGCGTACAGAAAAAAATACCGTCTAAACTCCTGTTCGTGGGGGAAGGGCCAGAGCGGCTCTTCGTTCAACAACTCGTGAAAGAGCTCCAGCTCACCGAGCACGTGTATTTCCTGGGCGAGCAGGACTACTTGGAGAGCCTGCTCAGCTGCGCGGATCTCTTCGTGCTTCCCAGCGAGCAAGAGAGCTTTGGTTTGGTCGCCCTGGAAGCCATGAGCTGCCAGGTTCCGGTAATAGGAACGAGCATCGGAGGATTGCCCGAGGTGGTCGCTCAGGGCGAGACCGGGTTCTTGTTTCCCGTCGGTGAAATCCAGCAAATGGCCGACGCCGCCATAGAGCTTCTCTCGAACGAGCAGGAGCTTGCACGATTCCGCCGATGCGCCCGCCAATGGGCAGTGGAGCGCTTCGACTCCGAAATCATCATCCGCCAGTACGAGCAGTTCTACCAGAAAGTGCTCGAGCCGAAGGCGAGCCAACGAACGGTTTCTTGAGCGCCATCCGTTTTGCGGCTAGGCTCACCCCTATGCGTTGGCTCTCGCCCTTGTTGAGCTGTGCCTTCGTTGCCTGCGCGCAACCACCCACCAAAGAAATAGACATGACCACGGAGCGAGTGGCGCGAGCTCGGAAGGCGGAAGCTCACATATACGCGGGCAGCTTCTTGGTCGAAGCGGAGACTGCGCTCGCCGAAGCCCGCCAAAATCTGGACGCGAAACGTTACCGTGCTGCCGTGGAAGCGGCGGCGTCGGCCAGCATCCGAGCCGACAAGGCTTATGCACGAGCCATCCTCAAACGGCAAAGAATGAAGCGGCGAGCGCGACGACAGCTGGAAGAGGTCCTGTGGCTTCTGGACGAGGCTCGTTCTTTGGGCGCGGCGGGCGGGGAGCGCGATTCGCTACGCGCCCAGGCGGCCCGCGTGGAGCAGCTGGAGCGGGAGCTCGAAGGAGGGTCGCCGGCCGAGGTTTTCGAGGCCGGTGCCGAGCTGAAGAGCCAATCGCTTGCGCTCTTGGAGCGGCTGAGAGGAAGATAAGCGGCGCCTCATGTTTCAACGATGAACGAGCCTTCCGCCACCACTACCGCCTCTCCGGTGACGTAAACCTCCTGCCGGTTCTCCCAATGGACGTCGAGTTTGCCGCCTGGGCACTCGACGGTGACGCGATCGTCGGTTTTGCCGTTCAACATGGAGGCCACCGCCGCCGCGGCCGAGCCGGTTCCAGAAGCCTCCGTTTCGCCCGCGCCACGCTCCCAGATGCGCATGGCGATCTCGGAACGACTCCGAATCGAAACGAGCTCCGCGTTGGTCTTCCGGGGAAAGCGGACATGACTTTCGATGAGAGGGCCCAACTCGAGTAGAAGGTCACGATCAAGTGAGTCGACGAAGACGACGCAATGTGGATTTCCCATTGACACCGCGGTGATCTCGAGCGTGCGTCCGGCGACCTCCAGAGGAACACCCACCACCGGCTCTCGCGGTGGATCTATTTGAAACGGAATCTCCTCGCTCGCCAAACGAGGCGCACCCATCGCGGCTTTGAAGACGACTCGCGAACCGGTCGCTTCGATGAGCTCCAAGGTACGCGTGCCGGAGCCGGTCTCGACGACGATCCTGTCATCTTTCGCTAGGCTGGAAAGCCTCAGGTATGCACCCAAGCACCGTAGACCATTGCCGGATATCTCGGCGTGGCTGCCGTCTTGATTGAGCAGGACCATGGAGAAGATACCGCCGCCGCCCGTCTCAAAGACGACGAGTCCATCGGCACCGATTCCCCGGCGGCGATGGCACATCGCCTGCGCAACAACTGGCCAGGCTTCAGGTCCCGCTAGCTCCTTCCGATCTACGACGAGAAAGTCGTTGCCAAGCGCATGCGTCTTGACGAACTTGACGGTTTCCCGAACGGTCATTGTGCGTCTTCTTCGGGGCTCTCGAGGTCGGCGGGGTCGGATGTCTCCGGCACCTTGTCCGGGGAGCCGGTACCCCCGCCGCGTCTCACGTAAATGAGCGCGGCGGCGTCGTAAAGCGCATGCGCTAGAGCCGGGACGAACAGATTACCGCTTGCCTGGTACAAAGCTCCCAAGAAAACTCCCATGCCGGTTGCCCAGACTGCCAACGGCCACAGCTCCCGACTCGGGCCGTGAGGCAGGCCGAAGATCGCGCTCGCGATCCAGATCCCGAGCTCGTCCTGAAGTACGCCCCTGAAGAATAGCTCCTCTCCCAACCCCGCCAGCGCCGCGACTCCGAGAAGATCGGGAACGGAGGCTCGGCGAAAAAAAGGGGAGACTTCCGATTCCAGGAAAGCGTGGACCGATGCCGGATGTCCGGTCCGCTTCCCAAGAAAGTAGAGGGAGAGGTTCACAGCCAGGAAGCCGGCGGTCGCGAGAAGCGCTACACCAACGGAGCCGACGTCGATCCAAAAGGGGATTCGAATCCCGCGCCACCGAGACCACACCATCGCCACGATCACGAAACTGCCTTCTCCCAACATCAGCCAACGGAGGGAAGTCTTCACTTCTTCGTCTCGGGATCAAAGGTTTCAGGAGCCAACGGAAAGTTACCGAATCCATAGATCTCGGGGGTATCCATTCCCGACGTCATGTGTCGCCAGGTCATCGCCCCGTCCGCAGTCTTGAAGACTCCGCGTTTCGTACCGACCATGACATCGCTACCGCCAGGAGCCTCCGGCACGGGAATGGAAAGTGTGAGGACGTTCTCTTCCTCGAGCTCTTCAGAGGCCGACTCCCAAGTCTCGCCGGCATCGTGTGAGACGAAGAGTCCTTCGTCGGTCCCGGCGAAGAGCGAGCTCCCCCACCAATAAACCCCGGGCACACGCCGCCGGGCCCAATCCAATCCCCCGACCGGTTCGAAGTGTTGGCCGCCATCGCGGCTCCGGTACACTCCCCCGCCCTCCAAACCGACGAAAACGACGGGCTCCAGACCAAAGTATCTCGACAGCGTGACGGAGAGGACGGGAACCGGTGGAAGGCCTTCTCCCAACCGTTCCCAGTTGTCGCCCCCGTCATCGGTTCTAAAGAAACCCTGCGAGGCGGCAACGAACAAGGGGGGGGCCGGCCAGTTCATGGCATACACCGAACCTTTGATGAGGTCCTCGGCAAGATGTTCCCATTTCTCTTCTCCCTCCTCCCGCGATCGGTACAAACCATTTCGGGTGCCAATGAAAATCACTGGCTCGGCAGGGTAGTACAGAGACGCGAGAATCGAAACCACCTCGCCCCCTTCCCAAATTTTCACCTTCCGCCACGATTCCCCGAAATCGTCCGACACAAAGAGGCCTTCGGGTCCGCCCGCGAACGCCTTCGGCCCGAGGCAATGCCAGACGCGGATACTCATAGGAAGACGGTGGCGGAGTGTCTCCCAGTACTCACCCCAGCTGTGGGAAACGTAGGGGCCTTGGGAGGTCGCCACGAACAGGCGCGCTAAGGATTGCGCACCGCTTTGCTGAAACGCCAAGAAAAGAGACAAGAGTGACAAAAGTAACGGGGCCAGGAGGGTCTTGGGGCGTACCATGCTGGACGTTCTTGTGCTCAAGAGCCCATCAACTCACGGCTCCGCTCCGGCTATTCACGGCTCGGAGAGCTTTCAGGATCTGCTCGGGCGTCTGGACACGTTCTTTGGGATCCTTCTTCAAGCAGCGCATGACGATCGACTCGAGAGCGGGCGGTACATCTGGACGGAGGGACTTCAAGCGACGCGGCTTGGTGTGCACATGGTGATAGAGGATCTCACCTTCAACGAAAGGCGGCTCGCCGGCCAAGAGGTGGAAGACGGAGCCTCCGAAGGAATAGATATCGGTGCGATAGTCGACAGGCTTTCCGAGAATTTGCTCCGGGGACATATAGAGAGGTGGCCCGTTGGCCCGTTGGCTCCCCTCGTTCTTGGATTCTTGCAAAATCTTTGCGAGGCCGAAGTCCGCGATCTTGACGACCCGTTTTCGCGTCAGCATCACATTGCTGGGCTTGATGTCGCGGTGAATCACGCGGTTCCCGTGGGCATGGGCGAGTGCTCTCGAGACTCCGATCATGAAATGTAAAACGGCATTGATGGGTAACTGATCCTCACGTTCCAAGATCCGGTAGTAAGACGCCCCCTCCACGAACTCCATGATGATATAGAGGCGACCACGATCGATCCCGAGATCGTGTATGGCTACGATGTTCGGATGAGACAGCTTGGCAGCGGAACGCGCCTCGCGCAGGAATCGCTCACGGATCTCCTCAACCTCCATGAACTGTTCCATTAACATCTTGTAGGCCACCACGCGGTCCAGAAGACGATCGTGCGCACGGTAGACGATCCCCATTCCGCCCGCACCCAGTTTTTCCACAAACTCGTAGCGATCTCCTCCGCCTATCTCGGTGTCCAGAAGCGTCGCCACGGACTCGGGGGCGGCCTTTCGCCCTGTTGACACTTTCTTTTCCAACTCCTGTAGTCTTCCAACTGCGTCCCGATAGTTGTAGTCCTCGGCGACGATGCTACGAAAAATCTCGCACGCCTCGTCGATGTCGCCCATCTCCTGGAAGGCCTCCGCCATCGTGTAGTAGACGTCCATGTTCGCGGAATGGAGTGGTTGGTTACCAAGCGCTTTTCGAAGCTTTTGGACCGCGACTCCCGGCAGCCCGCGCTCCAATAAATGCTCCGCAAGCTCCACCAAGGATGCCGAATAATCCGAACTGTCGGGCCTCACTTTCTGCAGGTGCGCGATGGCCTGATCGATCATCCCCGCCTTCTTAGCCGCAACGGCAGCCCGATAATAGTGGCCGGCCTCGCCAAACATTCGGGCCGCCTGGTCCATGTCTCCTGCTTGCTCGTAAAGAGCCGCGGATGGTTCATAGTCTTGGCAGCGGCCGAACATCTCGGCGGCCCGCCCCAACTCGCCGATCCGTTGGTAGGCCTCGGCGGCCTGTCGGTGCGCGCCCGAGTGCTCGTAACATCGAGCCGCGTCTAGATAGTTTCCGGCTTCTTCGTACACTTCGGCCGCCCGCAACGGATCCCCCCCGAGCAAAAACTCCACCGCCGCTTCGTTCTTCTGATCCTGCTTGTAGAGGAACTCGCCTCGCATTTGAGCGGCGCGCACGCGGTCGCCGGCCTGCGCGTAGACATCGGCGGCCCTGTCTGCTGCACCGGCGCGCTGATAAAGATCGGCCGCCTTAACGTAGCGACCAAGCTTCGCGTAAAGAGCTCCGGCTTGTTCCCAGTGCTCTCCCCGCTCCAGAATCTCGGCCGCTTGTTCGAGGAGACCCGCTCTCTCGAAGGCGAGCCCGGCGAGGCGGCAATAATGAACGAACTCGGCGTGGTCGGTCGGGGAGCGGGTGCCGGCTAAGCTGCCGAAACGATCTCCGAGATGGTTCCGGTAGTTCTCCGCAGCTCTCTTGTTGTCGCCGGCCTGGGAGCAGACCTCCGCCGCCTTTTCAAAGTGGCCGATCCGCTCGAAAGCGGAGGCCGACTCGGTCAAGGCGCCGGCCTTGAGAAACAGGCGCGCCGCCTCATAGTTCTGCCCGTGGCCTAGAAAAATCCCCGCCGCATCCCGGAAACGTCCCTGCTCTTCGAGCGCCTTGGCGGTCTGCTGCCAGTCACCCCCCTGTGAACGCCGGTGTCGGTAAGGGCAGAGGCCCCTTTGCCGCGCCGGAGGCGACTGAATATCTTCTGCTTCCAGCCCGGACCGTCCTGAGAGGCGGCGAGAAGACCGAAAGCAGCGGCCGCCGTCATGAGGCCGGTGGTTAGCCCTGGCTCAACGACTGGCATGAATATCCTTGCGCGCGGCCCGCGCAGAATCGCCTCTCGACAAGGTCATCCTGGAAATGGAGAACACATCTCACCATTATACCGACCGCGCCAACTCTCATCCGGCGATACTCGACCGGCGGGGGCGGCATGTCCAGGGATCAGCTTCTAAACGCCTATTTGACAGCAGGTTCTACTGATGGTTCCCGAGAAGTCAAGCTGATCAAATATCCGACCAGCACCACGACCACACAGCCCACGATGTTGTAATAGAGATAGGAGATGTTGGACAAGCGAGACGTCAGGCCGACCGCGATCATCCCCGCTGCGAGACCCCAAAACGCGCCGCGACCGGTAGCTCGCCGGGTGCCGATTGCCAGAACGAACACGCCAAGAATCGATCCGTAGAAGAAAGACCCGATCTGGTTCACCACTTCGATCGCCGAGCCCAGGCGGCCCATGTAGAGAGCAGACCAAGTAGCAAAACCTCCCCACATCACCGTCGAGATACGACTGACTACGAGGTAATGCCGGTCCGACGCGGAGGTTTGGAAATACCTCCGATAGAAATCGACCACCGTCGCAGTCGAGAGAGAGTTGAGCTCCGACTCCACAGTGGACATGGCAGCGGCGAAGATCGCTACCAGGATGAGACCCACCATGCCTGCTGGCAGGTAGGTAAGCACGAACGTCGGAAAGACGTAGTTGGTATCGTTGAACGGTTCGTCGTTCATCTCGCTGATGAGTGCCCCCACGTCTCGTCTCACGCGAGAGAACGTTTCATTGGAGGCCAAAAAATCGAGCCGTTCTTCTTCCAACGTGCCGCCCGCGGTGGCCAAAGCTTCGGCAGCTTGCCGGCGCTCCTCGAACGCCCGATCATAGGACTCCGCCAACCGTCGGTACTCCACGGCGTGCGCGCTCGCTTCTAGTTTCGCGAGCTCGACGCGATTGAAAACCACCGGGGGCTTCTCGAACTGGTAAAAAACAAAGAGCATCGCTCCGGTCAGGAGAATAATGAACTGCATGGGTATCTTGACCAGAGCATTAAAGAGCAGCGAGAGTCGGCCCTGGGTCAGCGAGCTCGCCGTAAGGTATCGCTGGACCTGGCTCTGGTCGCAACCGAAATAGGACAACATGAGAAAAAGACCGCCCACCAATCCGCTCCAGAACGTGTAAGTAACTTGTGGATCGGGGTTGAAATCGAGGGTTTCGAGGTGGCCCGTAGAGCCCACGATACGAAGTGCGCTGGTGAGAGATAGAGAGTCCGGCAAACCGTAGAGGACCGCTCCGAGACAAAAGAGCATGCCTAGGAAAATGATCAACATCTGCCACACTTCGGTCCACATGACCGCCCGCATCCCACCGAAGGCGGTGTAGGCGGTGGCGCCGAGACCGATGGCCAGGATGAGGACCTTCTCGTCCATCCCGAAGACGATGGAAAGTACGACCGAGGGCGCGTAGATGACCACCGCATCGGAGAGACCCCGAGAAAGAAGGAAGAGGAAGCTGGTCAGGCTTCGTGTCTTTCCGTCGAATCGGTTCTCCAAAAACTCGTACGCGGTGAACACACGGGCCCGGTAAAAAAACGGAACCACAGTGATACAGAGAATCACCATGGCGATAGGCAGGCCTAGGTAGATCTGGATGAAGCGCATGCCATTGACGTAGCCTAGACCCGTGGTGCCGACCAGCGTGATGGCGCTCGCTTGGGTGGCCATCACCGAAAGGCCTATGGCCCACCAGGGCATGGAACGCTTAGCGAGGAAATAGTCTTCTATTTCTCGGTTACCGCGTCCGGTGCGAAGCCCCACACCGATAATGAAAGCGAAGTAAAGTAGGACGACCAGCCAATCCAGAGGATGCATCGACTTAGCGGCTGGTGAAATATGAGAACAGAAAGAGGAGAAGGTAGACTACGAGGGTATTTGCGATCACGACTGCGTAGAAACGACCCCAGGTACCGAACACGGGAGGGAGCTCATCGGGCTTGGCCTTCGACTTCGGCAATTCGCTCGACATAAGGGACCCTACTCCGCGCGCATTATAGCCGACATGACCTTCATGACCCCCGCAATCGAGGAGAGCTGATATGAAACGCCTATTCAGCCTGAGTTTGATGTCTCTGACGATCTTGCTCCTTCTTTCCGCCGGCGCCTCGGCACAGCTGGAGTCAATTCCGGAGGACCGCGGCGCGACCGGGCTGGCCCTCGCTCTTCGCAAGTTGGGAGCGGGTGCCACCTTCATGCACATAACCGCCCATCCGGACGACGAGGACAACGGGCTGCTGGTGATGATGAGCCGCGGCCGCGGGCTGAGAACCTCACTGCTCACCGTCACTCGTGGCGATGGAGGGCAGAATCAGATCGGCACCGAGTTGGAAGAGGCGCTCGGCGTGCTCCGTAGCGCCGAGCTCATGGCGATTCATCGCATCGACGGTGCCCAGCAATACTTCACGCGGGCTTACGAGTTCGGTTATTCGTTCAGTGTCGAGGAGACGTTCGAAAAATGGGGCAAGGAAGAAATCCTGGCCGATGTCGTGCGCATCATCCGAACTGTCCGACCGGACGTGATCGTGTCGCTTCCGTTGGCCGGTGAAGGCGGCGGCCAGCACCACCAAGCCTCGGGTCGTCTCGCCAAGGAGGCGTTCCGCGCCGCATCCGATCCCAATCGATTCCCGGAGCAGATTCAAGCCGGCCTGAGACCATGGCAACCCCTCAAGCTCTATTCCCGGCATTGGATCCTGCGTCGTGAGGATCGGGACAAACCCGATCCTCCTGGCACCGTTTCGATGAACACCGGGCAATACGATCCGATTCTCGGCCTCTCGTACTACCAGCTCGGCCTGCAAGCGCGGGCGAACCACTTGTGCCAACGGATCAGCCAGCTGCGCGGGCTACCGGGAAAGCATCTTTCTAAGTGGATTCCTCAAGACGCCGTCGTACCGGTCGCTGAGGGCGAGACCGATCTCTTCGACGGTGTACCCATAGGGCTCGATAGACTCAAGCTCTTTCTCAATAACGAAACCTCCGAGACGTCGATAGCTGTTCGCGAAGGACTCAACGACCTCCAGCTGCAGATCGAGACAGCGAACGACGCCTACGATGCAAAGGCACCTTGGAAGACTCTCGAACCCCTGCGAGAAGGATTAGAAACGGTCCGCCGGCTCCGAGGCATCCTCGCTTCTGGCGACGTCAGCGAAACGGCCGCCTACGAGCTCGAGAAGCGGCTCTCTCATAAGGAGAAGAGCTTCAACGACGCTATTGCTCTCGCGCACGGCCTCACGTTGGACGCCATCGCCGATCGTAGCGAGGTCGTCCCCAGCGGCGAGCTCGAGATCAAGGTGCAGGTCACGAACCGGAGCCCGGTTCCGGTGGATGTTGTTTCTGTGGATCTCGAAATCCCCGACGGCTGGAAACAAGAAACGGGAAGCGAAACTTCAGGCCGTCTCGGAAACAACGAGAAGCTCGAAGTTCCCTTCAAGGTGGTTGTCGGAAGCGGCGCCGAGCTCGACCGACCCTATTGGGTGAGGAACCGAGCGGTGGGCCTCTACGATCTCGTCGGGCCTGAGCACTTCGGACTTCCCTTCGCCCCGCCTGCTGTTTCGGCTCGTGTCACGTTTCGGTCCGGCTCCGTCGACCTTTGGCTCGAGAGGCCGGTTCAACACCGCTACCCTGGCACATGGGTCGGCACCGAAAAGCAGGACCGGGTGGCGGTACTGCCGAAGATCTCTCTGGCCTTGGCTCCGAAAGTGATCGTCGTGGCGGTCGGCCTGCGCAACAGGGCGCGCACGGCGTCGGTGGCGGTGTTATACAAGGGTACCCAAGAAGCGACCGGTAAGCTACGCCTGCAGGCTCCCTCGGGGTGGAACGTGTCTCCCGTAAGCACACCCCTTCGATTTCAGAGAGAAGACGAGGCCACCACCTTGAAGTTCGAGCTCACACCGCCCGACTCCGTGCAGCCCGGCAGGTACGAAGTCGAGGCGGTGGCAACTTTGGATGGAAAGGAATATCGCGAGGGATTCTGGAGAGTCGCTTACCATCACATCCAAACTCGCTACCTCTTTCGACCGGCTCGCGCGACCATCCAGGTACTCGACGTCCAGGTAGCACCGGTACGTGTCGGCTACATCATGGGTGTCGGCGATGAAGTCGCCGAGGCGGCGCGACAGCTGGGGGCAGATGTGGTAATGCTCGACGAGAAAGATCTTGCCGAGGGCAACCTCTCTCAATTCGATCTCATCATCACCGGCATCCGGGCCTACTTCAACCGCACCGATCTTAGAGCCTACAATCAGCGCCTCCTCGAATACGTCGACAACGGCGGAACTATGATCGTTCTCTACAACCGCCAGGAGTGGGACGACGCACAGTGGGGCCCTTACCCCGCCAAGTACAGTCGCTCGCGCATAACCGTGGAAGAAGCGCCCGTCCGCATCATAGAGCCCACCCATCCGCTGTTTAACTACCCGAACCGAATCACCGAAAGCGATTGGAAAGGATGGGTGCAGGAAAGGGGAACGTATTTGCTCGGAGAGCGAGACGAGCGCTACCGCGATCTTCTCGCATCCGAAGATCCGTGGGAGTACAACGCGGGTGAGAAACGAGGCATGCTCGTCGAAGCGCAATACGGAAAGGGCCGGTGGATCTATGTTGGCTTGACGCTTTTCCGCCAACTACCGGCGGGGGTCCCTGATGCGTACAAGTTCTTCGCGAATCTATTGAGTCTCCCCAAAGCTCCAAGGTAATGCGACAACGCATCGGCCTCGTCGTTGGCGTGGTGCTCTTTTGCCTCTTCGCCTTTCTTCCCATTCCCGGTTTGCCCGAACCCGCAGGCAAGATGCTGGCGGTGGCGGTCCTCATGGCCACTTGGTGGATCAGCGAGGCGATTCCTCTCGCCGCCACCGCGCTCTTGCCCTTGGTGCTCTTCCCCAGCATGGGGTTAGCCTCGGCGGCCCGAACTGCGGGGCCCTACGCCAACCATTTGATCTTCCTGTTCATGGGGGGATTCATGCTGGCGCAGGCAATGCAGCGATGGAATCTTCATCGGCGCATCGCCCTCCGCATCGTCCGCCTGATCGGGACCAATCCAGCGCGCCTGATCTTAGGATTCATGTGCGCTACCGCCTTCATGTCCATGTGGGTGTCCAACACGGCGACCGTCGCCATGATGATGCCCATTGGGATGGCGGTCACCAAACAGGTCGCAGAGGCCATCGCCGAAAGAGATTTGGGGATCGACGTAACCCCGGGGCAATTTCACTTCGGTATCGACCTGATGTTGGGTATTGCCTACGCGGCCTCCATCGGTGGGGTAGGAAGTCTGATTGGAACGCCACCGAACGTACTTCTCGCTGGCATTCTGGAGGAAAACTACGGAATCGAGCTCAGCTTTCTCGGGTGGATGGCCTTCGGTATCCCGTTCGTGGCTTTGCTCTTACCGCTGACCTGGCTTTGGCTTACTCGCTTCGCGTACCCGCTCGAGATCCAGGAAGTACCCGGTGGAAGACGACTCATCCGGGAGCAGCTCGAAGCGCTTGGCCCGATGGGGGACGGCGAGCGAAAGACAGCGGTGGTATTTGTTCTCACCGCTGCGGCCTGGATGTTCCGTCCTATCTGGACGACGTGGCTCCCTTCGGGAGAACTCATCACCGACTCCACGATTGCCATCGCAGCTGCCCTGCTTTTGTTCCTTCTTCCCACCGGCTCTGGCGATCGCGTTCTGAATTGGCATTGGGCCTCTCGTCTCCCTTGGGAAGTTCTGGTGCTTTTTGGAGGCGGCTTCGCGCTCGCCAACGGCTTCGAAATAAGCGGGCTATCACAATGGGTCGGGGAGTTGCTCGTCAGTTTGAAGGAGGCACCGCTCCCCATCTTCATCACCGGCATCGTGATCCTGTTGATTATCTTGACGGAGTTCGCCTCCAATACTGCCTCGGCGGCGTTGGCGCTTCCCATCTTGGGCGCGGCCGCCGTCGCCATGGGACTGTCTCCGTTGATCCTCTGCGTGCCGGCTGCGGTGGCGGCCTCCTGTGCGTTCATGATGCCAGCGGCGACGCCTCCCAACGCCATCGTCTTCGGAACCGGCTACTTCACCATCCCCCAGATGGTGCGAGCCGGCGCCTTCGTGGTTCTGGCGGCGGTCGTCTTGATCAGCGTCTTCACGCTACTCCTGCTCCGTCCCATCTTCGGCGTGTGAGCGTCCAATCCATTGATCGGCACGCTGCCTTGAAGTAGCCTTCGAAGCGAAGGATGAATTGCTCACTTCCCTACTAGCAGGCGTGATGGCGGGCGCGCTCCATGCGCTCTCCGGCCCCGATCATCTGGCCGCCATCACACCACTCTCCATTTCTCAGGGTCGGAACGCCTGGCGGATCGGCTTGCGCTGGGGCTTGGGTCATGCGGCTGGAGTTGCCGCAGTGGGAGTCTTGCTTCTGGCTTTCCATGAGTTCTTGGATTTGGATCGTTTCTCGTGGTGGAGCGAGCGCCTGGTCGGCGTCGTGCTCATCGGGCTCGGCATCTGGGGACTTCGTCAGGCAAGCTCGAAGTGGGTCCATTCGCATCGGCACCAGCACGACGAGGGCTCGCATGCTCATATCCACTTTCATCGTCCTGGCCAAGCTCCGGAATCGCCCACCGCGCACGATCACTCTCACACTGCCTTTGCGGTCGGCCTGTTGCACGGCTTCGCGGGTACGACCCACATCTTCGGGTTGATACCCGCCCTCGCCCTACCCACTGATCTCGCCGCCATCTATCTCGGCAGCTACGGTATCGGCAATTTGCTGGCGATGGGCGGCTTCGCCTGGTTGGTAAGTTGGGCCGCGGCGAGACTCGGCGATTCGGGAGTGAGGGCATATCGCTTCGTATTGGGTGCCTTCTCGGCAGCCTCGATCGGGGTAGGGGTGACCTGGCTAGTGATCTAGCCGATCAGTTCGTGGGACCCTCCGCCGCCTCCATCTCATCGAGACGAGCGAGGATCAATTTCCGCCGCTTGAGCACTAGTTTCCCGTTGTAACCCCAGATGTATTTCTTGATGGTGTTCTTGATCTCTTTGTCGCTCACCGAACGAAGTCGCTCGACAACGTCTGGCCGGTAGCTGGTGGGCCAGCGGACCCGATCCGCTTCGTATGGAACGCCCCAGAACTTAGCATGGGTACCGATTCCGGCGCCGTTGAGATCGTTCAACAACTTGCGATAGCCCCGAAAAGTCTTGGAGTTATCGATGAGAACCAAACGGTGCTCGGGAGTTACCATCGCGTTGTTCAGATGGCGGTCGATGTTGGCAATCAGATCGTCGAAGAGCCACATCATGCTGACCTGCCGCCGCCAGCTCTCTAGGTTGCCGGGAATCCCTTCGAGCTCCTCCATCGTCGTTCCGTTCACCCAGAACTGCAGACAGACCTTTCTACCTCCGATACGTCGTGCAACCGCGGGCGGCACCATGCCCATCCCGAGGAGCTTGTCCAACTCGTAGGCCGCGACTTCTCCGCGGTAGGTATCGTGCTCCTGGTCGACGTTCTTGAAGACCGCGTAGCGCGTCTCCCCTTTCCACTCCAGAGCAGCGAGATCCTCCACAAAATGATGGCGGTGCAGTTCAACTTCGGCAACATCGGCGAGCGGCGCGACGCGTTGCGGAAGCGCATGGAGGAGGAAAAGCAACGCGAGAGCACCATCGGTACTCCGCTGGTGGCATCGTCCCAATCCAAGTCCAGCACCACCGACCACACGGAGAACGAACGGTATCAGCTCGAGGGGATGTTGGGAAAGGGAGGCACGGGCGCGGTTTATAAAGCATACGATCGACTGCTTCAGCGACTGGTCGCATACAAGGTCCTATCGAAGCAGGTATCCCGCGATCCCAGCGCGCGCGACCACCTCTTGAACGAGGCGCGGTCTGCCGCCGCGCTCAACCACCCGAACATCGTAACCGTGTTCGACATCGGACTCGATCAGACGCGCCCCTTCATCTGTATGGAACTGATCGAGGGTGAGAGCTGCTCGAGCCTCATCCGTCGAAAGGAACGGCTCGAGCTCTCGGAGCTCATGCACCTGCTGGTCTCGGTTTGCCAGGGTCTCCATCACGCCCACCAGCGAGGTATCGTTCACCGCGATCTAAAACCATCCAACATCATGGTGACGGTTAACAACCACGTGAAGATCGCGGATTTCGGGCTTGCCCGACCGGAGGGGGGACGGTGGAGCCGTGTTACTTCAGGGTCGTCGTCTCAGACGGTCAAGTACTGGTCGCCGGAGCAAGTACGCGGCGACACGCCCGACCGGCGGTCCGACATCTACTCGCTTGGTGTTTGCCTCTACGAGCTGCTTCTCGGCCATGTTCCCTTCACCGAGGGGGACCTCTTGATGCATCACTTGTACACCCCCCCGCCTCCAATGAGACGCGAGCGACCGGAGATTTCACCGGATCTCGAATACCTGGTCCTCCACTGCCTGGCCAAGTTGCCGGCCGAGCGTTTCCAGACCGCGGGAGAGATCGTTTCCTATGCTTCTGCCGCCGGGCTCCTCTGAATCGGGAGCCGCACCGGTGACGACATCCAACTCAGCCGACATGCTCCTGCGATAGGGAGGCCTTCCACTTGGGCTCTCTCGAGATCATAGCTCCAACGGCCAGGTCAAGCTTGCTTGGTAGCGAGAGGCCCACTCTCTGTTCGAGGACCGGATAACCGAGCGCTTCGATCTTCTCCAAAATACGAACGTACACGTTACCCATGAGGTAAGTACAACGACGGCTGTCCGGCTCGATGAGACCGAGAAGCGGCTCTGCTCGACGGTAATACACTCGCACACGCTCGACCTGAAAACGCATGAGCTCCGTGAAGCTCGGACCAGCGCGTCGCCCCTTCAGATCCGCCTCTGAGACGCCAAACCGGTCGAGCTCTTCTTTGGGAAGATAGATACGATCCTTCTCGGCCGCGTCTTCCCCGACGTCACGCAGGATGTTCGTGAGCTGAAACGCCGTTGCCAAATCCCTGCCTCTATCGATGGCTGCATCGTCCTTGTAGCCGAAGATCGAAAGCGACATCGTCGAGATCGTGGTCGCGACTAAATCGCTGTAGACGAGGAGCTCTTGGTAGGTGGCGTAACGTTTTTTGACGAGATCCATACGGCACCCTTCGATGAGTCCAGCGAATGATCCCTTGGGAATCGGGTACCGCTTCGCGGCGTCGGCGAGAGCGACGGTTATGGGATGGGTGGGTGCTCCCTGATAACAGCGTTCGAGCTCTTCTTCCCAGCGGTCGACTCGCTGGCGGACATCTGCGCCGGGGTCCTCATCGACGATGTCGTCGACGAAACGGCAGAACGCGTAGGCCGCATAGACCGCACGACGTTTCAGCGCGGGCAGAAAACGGAACCCCACCGAGAAGTTTGGCCCACAGCGGTGAGCGACCCGGCGGCAGAGTGCGTAGGCCTCGTCGAGCTCCACGCTCACTCCTCGAGATAGCGGGCCACGAAGTCCGCGGGAAGAGGCTCCGGCTTTCCGGACCTTCCCGCCCGAGGACGACACCACCCGCACAAGAGTTTGTGTCCACACGGCTCGCCACGACCGAAGATCTTTTGCGCGAGCGGCCGGATCGCTAACCTCCACCAAGCAGGCCGCGCCCACGAATGGAGAAACTCTCGGAAATCATTTCGGCTCGCTCGCCGTACGAAGAGCCGCAAGCCGTAACGGCCGAGTGCCTCATAGAGGAGACGAGTGGAAACGCTCGAGCGCATGGTGGGCCCAAACTGTTCTGTCCACAAGCGATCAAAATGAACCTTCTCCACGAGACTCCTCGCCGCGAGGTGGCCCGAGGTCATGGCATAACGAATGCCAAGCCCGAACAAGTAATCTTGAAAACCACCGGCCTCACCCGCAAAAAGTGAACGTCCCTGAACCGAGCTCTGGTGAAGAAAGAAATTCATGTAGGAGTAGCCCGGCCGAGGTGAATCGATGTCGAACGGCCGAATCGCTTGAAAGCGCTCGACGGTCCTTTGGAAATGGCTCTCCAAGCGACCATATTTTTTCATAAGCGCCAGTCCCAGAGTGCCCCAGCCGTCGAACACGAAGAAATAGGCATAGCCTCCCGGTGCCAACTCGGGATCGAAGATCACCTCGATGCGGTCGGGACTTCCGGTTCGAAATGCGATCTCTTTGGCGATCCCGTCGGCAGGTCCTGGTCCGGTAGCAACGATATCCGCCTCTTCGGGAGAAAGCCTCTCTCCGAAATGAATCACCGCTCCCAGATCGCGCGCTTGGGCCTCGAGCCCGCGATCGAGCGTGCCGGACTCCGTCCCGCGGCGCAAGAAATAGCCATAGGGCTGGGAGCTCGCCACCGAAAAGCCCTTACCACGATCGTCGAAGAGATGTGCCCAGTGAACGGCTCGGAGCTCGAAGTTGACCTCGATCCCCAACCGAGCCAGCTCCTCACGTGCGTCTTCTTTGCGGCTATAGCTCTCAAGGATTTGATACTCTCCGATGAAGCGCGCCCCGACATCCTCTCTTCGCTCGAAGACCTCGACCGGAACTCCAGAGCGACGAAGATGGATAGCAGCGGACAACCCGGCTGGACCAGCGCCAGCAACGACCACTGGCTTCATGGCAGAAGGAGTCTCGAGAGCGTGGACTCCCAGGTGATGCTCCGCACGCTCTGTTCGGCAATGTTGCCCATTCGCATCGCCAGCTCTTGATTCTCGGCCAGGGCGTCGATCTGCCGGGCAATGAAATGAGGATCAGGCAACAAGACGTAACCCGATCGCCCGTTGTTCACGAGCTCCGCGGGACCGCCGCTGTCCACGCACGTGATCACGGGTTTCTTCGAGCGAGCCGCCTCCAGGGTAACGAAACCGAAGTCTTCCATGAACGGAGCGAAAAAAACGGCTCGGCAACGTGCGTAGTGATGGATGAGCGTCTCCTCGTCGACCCGGCCCAAGAACTCCACTCGTTTCGTAATCTCGAGCTCGGCGGCGAGTCGGCGCAGTTTTTCTTCCTCCTCCCCGCTGCCGGCGATGACGGCTCGCATGTCGTCCGACTTGACGTGCTGCATCGCCTTCAACAACAGGCTGACTCGCTTCAAGGGATGGAGTCGAGAGACGGCGAAGATGTAATTGTCATAAGCTTCGGTGCGGTAGGCTCGCCCTGGTGGCGGAGGGTAGAGCACCTCGCTCGAAATCCTCCCCCACTTCATCAGTCTTTCTTGAACGGTCTTGGAAAGTGCGAAGAGGCGCGTCACGTTTCGTCTTAGCAGGTAACCGTCTGCACGGTGCACCATGAACCGACGGGTCCCTTCCTTCACCTTGCCCTTCCACGAAAGCTGTTCCTTGAAACGAGGCCACAGGTCGTAGTACTCGCGCATGCGGTGCGTGAGCCAGCAGACGTGGCGAGGGTGGCGGACCGCGTAGCTCGGATAACGAAGGGAGATCACCTGATCGACGGGGACGCCGTCTCCCGACTCGGAAACGTCGGTCAACCAGTTCGCTAGGTAGGCCGCGAATTGGCGGCCGAAGCGGTTTTGCGCGGTGCGGATGATCTCCACCTGAAAACCGTGCTGCTGCAGCGCGGCAGCGAGGCTCCGGGCGATGACGCGGTGCCCGCCCTTCACGAACGGCACATCCGACGTGACCACCGCCACGCGGACCGGCTCGGTCCTAGCCTGCGTGGCCTTGATGGCTTCTACTTCAGCCGTCGCTTTCGACGAAGCCGGACCGTTCGAGGTCCCCATGCCGAACGTCTTCCTTTCCACTAGCCGACTCGCTGGCGGCAAACCCCTCTGTCACGTAGATGAACCCGCCGGGAAGGTTCCCGAGGACGCCGAGAGCGAGGATGAGTACGGAGAGCACAAACGCGCCGTCCGGATCCATCCCCACGCTTCCAAAAAGAGCCACATAGGCTAGATTCGTGGTTCCCAGACCGCTGACCGAGATCGGAAGCATGGTGATCAACAGTATGACGGGAACGAAGCAAAAAAAGTAGACCAGAGCCGTATCGAGAGCCATCGCTTCCGAAAGAAGATAGGCTTGTAAGATTCGAAGAACCTGAACGCCCACCGACATCGCCAAGACGAGACCTAGGAGCCCCGGTTGGCTTCGGTAGCGCCCCATGGCTCCTACAGCCCTTCCTACCGAACGTCGCCAGCCGGGCCAACCAGCTTTCTCATCTTCGGCGCCGTCTTCGCCTTCTTTGCTGGCAGGTCGGATGCGGGAAAGGATGCGACGATGAAAGGACGGGGACAGTAGCAAAGCGAAACCCGCCACCGCCGCCAACGAGAGGGCAAGTACCGTTCCAAGCAGTGCGGGGTGGGGATAGATGCGATAGAAAACGACGAGAGCGACCAGACCAATCAGTAGCATCGAGAGCATTCCCATGATGCGATCCATCGCTACCGAAGCGATCGATTCCACACTCTTCGACGACAACCGGGAGAAGGAGACGGCGCGAACGGCCTCGCCTCCAATCCCGGTGGGAAGAAAGCTCCCGAAGAAAGTGCTCAAGAAAAAGATCTTCACTACTCTGACGCGCGGCGCATGAATCCCGAGGCCTTCTAAGAGGTATATCCAGCGACCGGCCATGAGACTGCGATCGAAGGCTACCGTTACCAACGTGAGCGCGACCAGCCACCAACCGGCCCTGGCGAGAAAACTCGCCATGTTTCGAACATCGAGCCGAGAGAGCAGCAAGGTGACCAGCGCTACGCTGACGGCGATGCGTAGGATCCACCAAAAACGACGGCGGTTCGTCATCGAGTAAGGGCGCCGGCGGAAACGTTCTCCCGCGCTGAGCCGTTTCCTAACTTCCCTGGGTCGTTATCCAAGAACGTAAAGTCCCGTGCGTAGTCCCATTGCGGGCGTCCGGAGCCCAGCTGACGGTATCGGTTCACAAGAGTCTCGTAGAGTCTCGACATCTTGTCTACAAACCCCTGAATGTCGAAACGGCGCGAGCTCTCCCGGGCGCCCTCGGAGATTCGAGAGGCGAGAGACGAATCATCGAGAACCTTGGCGATGCCTCTGACCAACGCTTTAGGGTCACGAGGGGGCACGACCAGAGAATTGGCGTCGTGCTTCAGGACATCCCGCAGCCCATCGACGTCGGTGGACACGATGGGCTTCGCCATCGCCATCGACTCGAAGACGGTCAGCGGTGTGCCTTCCCAGAGCGACGGGAAGACCGCCACGTCGAAACTCGCGAAGCATGCGGCGACATCCTTCTGGAAACCCAGGAAAATCACTTTGTCTTCTATCCCCAGCCGCGCTGCCTGTGCCTCGAGCTCCGGTTGCAAAGGCCCCTCTCCGACAAAGACGAAGCGAAGCTCGGGCCGTTCTCGCGCCAAAAGAGCGGCGGCGTCTACGAGGAAACTGTTTCCTTTCGACTCCATGAGCCGAGTGACGGTGCCGACGACTCGAATGCCCGGCTGCGAGAGGCCGAAGCTCCGGCGAGCCTCCTGTTCCCTTTCGCGGCTCCACGGCTGGAACTCATCCAGCGGCGCACCTAAGTAGACCAGCTTCACTCGCTCTGGGGAAAGTTTTCTCGCCTGGATGCAGAATTGGCGCGTACTATGGGAGACCGCGACCGCCAGATCGGTAACCGGGTCGAAGAACTTGTCCGGAATCTTCTGAAACCAAAGTGTATCGGTGAGGTTCGCATGCTCGTGGA
The DNA here is from genome assembly GCA_965222425.1 of Candidatus Marinacidobacterales bacterium. GTDB lineage: Bacteria > Acidobacteriota > Vicinamibacteria > Marinacidobacterales > DATDRI01 > CBDCNP01. Next base: position 283,046 of record CBDCTW010000018.1, on the reverse strand, counting down.
GGACGTTGGGCATCCGCAAGAGCAGCGCCGCCGCACGCCCGAAGGTCGTCGCCCCATAGCCATGGGTCTGGATGACGTCGATCTCGAGCCGCTTCAGCAAACGAACCAGCGCCGGGAGCGTTAACGGATCGAACTTCGATTTTTCGAGATAATAGACGGGAAATCCGAACTGCTCGAGTGTCTCCTCCGACAAGTCCCGTTTGCGAAGGCTCAAAAGCGAGACCCGGAATCGATTCGGATCGAACCGAGGGATCATCCAACTGAAGAGCCTCTTCACCCCGTGCATCCGGGATCCTTCCCAGCCGAGGTGATCGCAGATTTGCAGGACGTTGATAGGAGCCAACGGGCTACTTCTCCTTCGACTGAAGTGGCGACCGGGGTGGATGCAGGCGGTTGTACTTTTTGCCGATCTCTAGCACGCGCTCGATGGAAATCGCCTCGACGATTTGATCTTCCCGGCCGGAGACGGTGGTGGCTTTGAGTAGTGAATTGTATATGGCCTCTTCGGTCGCTTCGATCGCCGCTTCGAAGAGCGGCGAGAGCGCATTACCTCGAAGTACCGGAGCACCTTCGGTGAGGCTCTCGGATTCGTAGGCGCTTCGCAGCTCGGCGGCTGTCGAGAAGGCAATGACGAAGTCTCCGCTCCCGTTGGTCGAAGGACCACCCGTCCGGCCCATGCCCAGCATGGCTCTGCTCGCCAGCCTTCGTAGCCCGTGCCTTGCTAGCGGTGCGTCGGTCGCCACCACCATCATGACCGACCCGTCAGCCCGGTCAGCATCTTCGCCTGGCGCCTCGACGTCTGCCCACAAGTAGAAACGGCCCAACTCCTCACCGAGCGGGAGTCCGTCCATCTGCAAGACGCCACCGAAATTGCTCTGCACCAGAACACCGAGCGTGTAGCCGCCGAGGGAATCGGGAAGGCGCCGTGATGACGTCCCAATTCCCCCCTTGAAACCAAAACAGATCGTCCCCGTGCCGGCACCAACACTTCCCTCGCGTACCGGGCCCGCCTCCGCCCCGCGAATGGCGGCGAGCACGTGCTCCTCCCTGACTTGCCGGCCGCGAATGTCGTTCAGATATCCGTCGTTCGTCTCACCGACCACCGGATTAACGGAGCGCACATCTTCGTTTCCCGGAAGGGCAAGGATGTAAGTAACCACAGCGTTCGCAGCTTCCCATACCGACAAGGTGTTGGTCAGAACGATGGGAGTCTCGATAAAGCCCAATTCCTCGACCTGCGTAGATCCCACGAGCTTGCCGAATGCATTGCCGACGTGGATTGCGGCGGGAACCTTCTCTTGAAAGAGATTTCCTCCGTGCGGCAGGATGGCGGTCACGCCGGTCCTGACGGAATCACCCTCAAAGAGCGTGACGGGTCCTACCCGCACTCCTGGAACGTCGGTGATGGCGTTCAACGGTCCGGTCCGGAGAACTCCCGGCGCGAGACCGATCTCAATGGCACGCGGACGCTCGGGCTGTGCCGGCGCGCCCCGCGCCGCAAAGACGAGAAGGATCACGAAGCCCGTCCGTTTCCAGCTATTTGCTGGGCGCCTGACTCGGCACGGCTTGCTCGGGCTCGGCGGTTCTCGACAGGAAATCCAAAACGAGACGGGTCTTCTCCAAGTAGTTTTCATAACTGTATTCGTTTTTCGCTCGCCGCCGGGCAGCTTCCCCCAACGCCTGGGCCCGATTCGGGTCGCGCAGCAAGGTCAAGATTCCCTTACCGAACGCTTCTGGGTCGGCCGCGGTGAGCTGGGAAATCTCGTCGTCCAAGACTTGCGTGTGTGTCAGTAATCGCGTCGCAACGATCGGTTTTCCGGCGCGAAGATAAGAGTAGATCTTCAACGGAGTATTGTTTCCGTGCGAACGGGGAGATACCAGGACGTCAGTGGCGGCCAAGTAGACCGACATCTCGGCCGGCGGGCGCTGTCCCACGAAGACAACCTTGTCTTCGAGACCTCGTTGCTGAATTGCGCCTCTCGCCACTTCGATTTGATCGGGATGCCCACCCACCATGAGTAGGCGCACCTTAGGATCACGCTCGACGATCCATCGGACGGCGTCGAAGAGTAGGTCGAGTCCCTGATAGGCTTCGAAAGTCCCGGTGTAACCGATGACCGCCGTCCCTTCAAGCCCCAGAGACTTTCGGAGAGCCGTCACCTCTTCACTACCGGCCACGCGATTCGCCTCCGCTAGGGGCGAGTTCTCGATCAAGAAACATGGCTTCTCGGGATCGACGTCGGCGACGACCTCCTGCAAATAAGGGCATATCACGATGACCGCCGCCGAGCCTTTGATGGTCCAGCGCTCTAGGAGAGCGAACAGTTTCCGTAGTACCGCCGACCGCGTGTAGCGGAAGTTGACGAGCTGCTCGGGCAGAGACGAGTGCATATCGTAGACCGCAGGGACGCCGAACAATTTCGAAAGCAAAACTCCCATCAGCCCGGCCTCTTCGTGGCAATCGAGCAGATCGTAGCGACCCGACATCAGGCGCCGCACGGCGGAGGAGAACACCACGGCGTCGAGCGGGAACTTGGCGAGCGATGGGCCGATTGAGATCTTGCGGATTCCCGGGATCGCAGGAGCGCGGAAAATTCTCAGCCCGGGGATGGAAACGTCTTCCCCTATCGGATACGTCACCATATCGACTTGGTGTCCCAGCTCGGTCAAGGCGCGGGTCCGGTAGTACTCGCTGAAGGGCGTACCCCGGGGCTGAAAGAAGGGCTCGGGGGCGATCATGAGGATACGCATGGGTTTCGGTGCGGTAGCCGCCTTATCTCCCTTATCTCATTGACCAGATGAGACTAAGTCAAAAGATTATAGGCTCGGAGACGAAGAGGGGTCAAAAGGCAGCGAATAGCGAATAAGGTAGCTTTCGGACCCTACGGTCCGAGTCCAGGCGTCCCCCGTGAACGGTTCGGTCACCACAAACAAGAGTTAGGCTCTGTACGCAATCCCTGGACTCATGGGCATGTACGTGCACATAAAGGGGCCTGGATCGGGATTCGATGGCGCAGGGCCGGGAGCCTCTCCGGCGGCCTTCGGACTCTCCGCGCTTCAAGGCTATCTGTGCCGGCGTCACTACTATTTACGACGCGGGCAACAACCAGGACTTTATCTTCTCGTTCCGGGAACGGGAGCGCTCCGGCGAGATCGTTGCCCCCCGCATCTTCGCCACCGGCTACATCGTTACCGCTCCCAACGGTCACGGTAGTAACTACCCGATCACAATTGGAATCGAGGATTGGCCAAAGGATCGCGAGAAGCTTGATGCTCACATTGCCGCGAAACCCGACATTCTCAAAATCACTCAGGACGTGCACAGCTGGGGCACGTGGCCAATGATCGACAACCTACCGCTAGACCTCCTGGAGTCGATCATTCGCTACTACCACGAGCACGGAATCCGAAGGGGATGTCCCGCCGGATGTTGAATTTGGGGTAGCGGCGGCTCCTTGGCCGGCCTAAGAATAGGTCTGCCAATAAACCGTCTCCAGAGGGGGACAAGGAGCCACCAATGCCTAGGAAATCAAAGAAGCCAGTAAGAAAGCAAACGCACTCGCCTACGGGCAAGGTAATTGGCCAAGTCGGTCAGATACTGCTACCGATGATAGCTGGGATCGCGGCCACGAAGGCGGATCTGACGGAATGGGTGTACGAGCAAGGACTGACAGCTCTGCACCTACTGCTCAGAGAGGACGCCGAGGAGATCGCGGGGCTCAAGGGCAAGCACGAGAAGGAGCGAACTCATAACCACTGGGGGAGCACGAACGGAGAGCTGAGCTTCGGTGGTCGTCGCATCCAAGTGTCGCGACCTCGAGTTCGCTCGAAGTCGGGCGCGGAGGCGTCGCTTCCACACTTCGAAGCCTTCCGCGAAGAAGACCCGCTTCCAGAGCGAGTGTTGAATCAGATCTTGGTGGGCGTATCGACCCGAAATTACGAATCGAGTCTGGACAAACCCGCGGCCAAGTTGAAGTCTCGTGGCACGAGTAAGAGTGCCGCCAGCCGTCACCTCGTGAGCCAGACGACTAAGAAGCTCGAGGAATACCTGTCTCGGCGGCTAGAGGAGTTCGAGCTTGCGGCACTGATGCTGGATGGCCTTGAGGTGGCCGGACAGACCGTCGTCGTAACTCTAGGTATCACAATAGATGGAACGAAGGTGCCCCTGGGTATATGGCTGGGCTCGACGGAGAACTCTCGGGTGTGCACCGCGATGTTGCAGGACCTTCTCGAGCGAGGCTTGCGCGTCGATGAGTCGATTCTCTGCGTAGTGGACGGAGGCAAAGGCATCCGCAAGGCACTCGTCGACGTTTTGGGGGACCTCGCGGTCATCCAAAGGTGCCAGATCCATAAACTCCGAAATCTTCGCTCGTACCTTCCCAAGTCTCGTCACGCCTACGTGCTCCAGACGATGAAGGAAGCCTACAAGTGCAAGAGTGCCGACAAGGCGCGCAAGCGACTTCAGGCATTGGTGTCGTGGCTCGAGCGAAACGGCTACGACGAAGCTACCGGAAGCCTTCGTGAAGGGATGGAAGAAACACTCACGGTCGTGAAGCTCGCGCCGCCCGCCTTACTTCGCCAGTCTCTTGCCACGACGAACGCCATTGAGAATCTCAACGGAACCATTCGCAGAGTATCGAGAAACGTCAAGCGTTGGAAGAGTCCTTCCATGGTTCGCCGATGGACCGCTCTTGGCGTCGTCACCGCGCAGAAAAAGTTCCGGCGTATCAAAGGCTATCGCCATATGGGCGCTCTCGTTCACGCGCTTAGAAGCAAACAGAAATCTCTTGACAGCGATGAGTTTGCTGCCTAAGAGTATTCACAGGTGCCGCCGCTACCCGACCAAATTCAACAGCGGCCGGGACATCCCCAATCCGAACCACGATCCACGCTTCGAACGAGCTTCGCACGTGGGAGGCTATCTACGCCGGCATCGATACACTCGTTCACACTGTCATCCAGGCGCCGGTGAGCGATAAGTATCTCAACATGATGAAGGTGAAGCGGATCCCACAAGTGACAACCTTGGCGATCGGGGAGAGCTACAGCCGTTTGGCCGAGGACCCCGATCATCTGGATCAGCCGCTTTACCGGGCCACTCTCGATCCGAAGGAGATCCGAAGACTCAAAGCGTTCGAGTCGACGAAACAGGCCGAACGACGATGGGCTGCGTGGATGAAAGTGATGACACCCGTGGCACAGGACAACGTGAAGCCATTCAACGAAGTCGGGGGCGTGGTGGTGCTAGGCACCGATCAAAACCTCGGGGCGGCGGTACATCGAGAGCTAGAGCTTCTCGTCGATGGCGGGATTCCAACCTTGGACGCTATCAAGATCGCGTCGCTCAACGGCGCCCGCTTCCTGGGCATGGAAGAGGACCTCGGCTCACTCGAAAAGGGGAAGTTCGCGGACGTCGTCCTCCTTACCGCCGACCCAGCTGCCGACATCAAGAACACGATTCAGATCGACACTGTCATCAAGGCAGGTCGCATCATCGACCGATCAGGTCTCCAGATCCCCGGGAACGCAACGGGGACCCATTGACGGCTCGGTTCGCCTTATGAAAGCTTGCCGGTTGACTCGAAGCGCTGCCTCGCATAGCATCGAGCCGGATTAGGAAACTTCGCTTCAAAGCGCCGTTCCCAACGACCGGGAGGAAGGAAATGAACATCGATCGACGAGCCTTCCTCGCGGCGCTGGCGGCCGCCAGCGCCGGCGCCGCATTGCCCGGCCGGGCCGGCCCGCTTCTCACCGAAAGTTCTCTTGTACCCTCCGATGATTTACCTGAGCGCCTTTTCGAAAGGACGCCAGTCTTCGACGCCCTCAGTTTCATCGACGACGAGCTTCTAACCGATCCCGGGTGGGATTTGATTCGCCGTTCCGGGGTCACCGCCCTTCACACCAGCCTTGACAACCGCAACTTGCGGGTCGCGCTCGAAGCTCTCGCCGAATGGCAGGCTCGATTCGACAGCCAACCGAATCGACTGGTCAAAGTGCTCGGCGCGGACGACATCGAGCGCGCGCTTGGAGAGGGCAAGCTCGGAATCTTGCTGGGTTTCCAAAACGCGACCTGCATCGAAGGAGACATCGAGAACCTGTCCCTTCTTCACGACGCGGGCACCCGCATCATTCAGCTAACCTACAACGCGCGAAACCTTCTGGGGGACGGTTGCACGGAGAGAACCAATGCCGGTCTTTCGGACTTCGGCGTGGCGGTTGTTGAAACGATGAACGAGCTGGGAATTGCCGTCGACCTGTCTCATTGCGGTGAGCAGACGAGTCGGGACGGCATCGCAATCTCCCGGAAGCCCCCTGCCTTCACCCACACGATGTGCAAGGCACTGCACGATCATCCACGCGCCAAGAGTGACGAGCTGCTCCGTGCCATGGCCAAGCGCGACGGAATGATCGGGATCGTATCTCTCGGCTACTTCATTGGCCCCACCGCGGAAACCTCTTTGGAAGACTACCTGCGGCACATCGACCACGCCGTCAAAGTTGCGGGCATCGATCACGTGGGCCTGGCCTCGGACTACTCGCTCCGCAGGATCCGCGCGACGGCGACCCGCGAGAGCTGGTATGAGCCACGACTGAAGATCTTCAAACCCAGCTATAGCGTCCGCTGGCCGCCTTGGATCTCTGAGCTCGATGAGCCGGAACGCTTTCGCACGACTGCCGAAGCGTTTGAAAAGCGAGGCTATCGCAACGAAGAGGTCGAGAAGTTACTGGGCGGCAATTGGAGCCAATATTTCCGGCAGGCGCTGTAGTTCTCTCTAGCCTTTCGTAGTCCGAGCCAATCCAGACTAGTCCGGCAGCGTCTGACCTTCATTCCCCGCTAGCAATAAGAGTCGAACCAGCCGCAGGGGGGGTTCTCCGCAGCCTAGAAACGCATCGTGAAAGTCTCGAAGAGTCTTCGTTTCCACCCCGCTGTTTACATAATCGGAGCGTAGCTTCGAGATTTGTAGCTTCCCCAGGGCGGCACTCATACGCGTCGGGTCGGCGGCAATAACCCTTACTTCTCGCTCGGCCGCAGAAGCGTCCAAGAAGGCCTCCTTCATGAAGATCCAGGCGGCGGTCTCGAGGCTCAACCCTTCTGCGTGAATCAAGATCGTCGTGACCAAACGGCACAGACCGACAAGCGCCTGGTGGAGCTGCACCAAACGCAGAAGCGGATCGGCGCTTCCGTAACCCTCGTCGAGGAACATCTCCTCCGCGTAATGCGCCCAGCCCTCTCGATTGGCGCGGGAGGTAAGGAGACGGCGGAGCTCGCTCAGGCGATTCACCGATTCACTCCTAGATAGAAATCGAACATAGTTTCCTGGATACACCTCACGCATGGAAAGCAACTGCAACATGTAGGGACAGAAAGGCAACAGACCGCCAACCTTGGGCGCATCGGCCAGAGGCATCGCTAACCTTAGTACTGCCTCGCCCGTGGATTCCGCGGGCCCGGGAACATGCAACTTCCCGAGCGCACCTCGCGGCAGCGAGGGTACCGCTTCGACTGCCGGATCCGCTGCGTAAGTCAGAACGCTCGCGATATTCTTCTTGAGCGCAAACTGCCTCAGGTCTTGAAGGAGTTCCACGGTATAGGGCAACACCTCGTTCCGTCCGAACCGTTGGCTTGAGACTTCGGTCAGGAGGGCGGGAAGCGAAAGCGCGGAGTTCGTGGTAGCGGCTATCTCCCTAATTCTCTGCTTCGTTTCTCCGAGCCGGCGCTCCGTCAGCCATCGAATTTCTTCGAGCGGCGTCTCTTCCATCTCCCCATAGAGGAGCTGAACCCGAAGCAGGTCTTCGCCAAGACGAAACGATTCGACTTCATCGCGAGCCACATTGGTCTCGAGGTGAAAGACGAACTCTTCTATAGAAGCCTGGGCCGCAAGGCTCGCGACTTCGATCTGTCCGCGCAGCACGTCGCCCGAAGCTCCGGACGATCCGTCCAGGGCTGCTCGAAGCTCACCCAGCAGTTGCTGACAATGTCTGAAATTCGCGATCCCGTCTTCGATCAGGATCGGGGGCAGGCTCTCGATGTTCTGTACCGCAGATTCCAAGAGAGACGGGATTTGATGGAGACGAGATAGAAGCGCATCGAGCCTAGTCGGATTCCCCGGATCGAAAAGGCTCCATACACCTGAACAAATGATGTCGCTGTATAAGCGAGGTGATCGCCGCCACGACTCGACCTCCTCCAACTCAAAGATCTCCGCCTTGACCGCGTTGGTTAGCAGGAGCGCATCGATAAACGCCGGGCGAGAGAGTCTCGTTAGGTCGATCCCCAAGAGCCTCTGACTAAAATCGCGGAGCTCCGCTACCCGGGATTTCACGTGGCTAGCGGAGAAGCGACCCAATTCGGCATCGTTGACGTGGACGCCCGCCATCGTTGCCTGGACCGGATAGAATCGAAAGCGCGCGTCGAAATACTCCTTCGCCCTTTCTTCCAGTATGTGGTCTTCTGGCGACACTTCTGGGCTGGGACTTTCGGAGCAGGCGAAGGGCATGACGCACGCGGCGAAGAGAGAAAAAATGAGCCGGGGACGATGTTTTTGACAGTTTTGTCGCCCTCTGCTAATTTCCGCCCGCATATCCAGTTCCCCAGTCTATGCCCAAACTATCTTTGAGACTCTTATGAATATCAAGAGTATCAAAATTGCCAAAATTCGCAGGGGCCGGCTCTCACCGAAGTGAACTCTCCCAGACTCCATTTCTACGGCGGACAAGCGGGAGCGCTAGCTCCATTCGTCCTCTTCCTCGCCGGAGTGGCCTGGTTGGGGCTCTCCGGCGCTCCTGACGAAAAAGGGTTCTGGCCGGTGCTCCTGGCAGCGCTTGCCCTGGGGCTCTTGTTTGCCAAAGACCACACCGCGTACTCTGAGATCGTGATTCGCGGGATGAGCCAATCGATCGTGATCTTGATGATCATGGCGTGGCTTCTGGCCGGCGTCCTCGGGACGATCATGGCCGGCACCGGTTTCGTCGAGGCCCTGGTGTGGCTTGCCCGTCAAATCGGTGTTTCCGGAGGGGGATACGTAGCCGCGGCGTTCTTGATCTGCTGTGGCGTCTCGACCTCAACCGGCACTAGCATTGGAACGATTCTCTTATGCGGACCGCTTCTCTACCCGGCGGGGAGCGCGATGAGCGTCGAACCGGCGGTGCTGATGGGTGCCATTTTGGGCGGGGCGGTGTTCGGGGACAATGTTTCCCCGATCTCCGACACCACCATCGCTTCCGCGCTCACCCAAGATGCGCAAATCGGCGAAGTCGTGCGAAGTCGGCTCAAGTACGCGCTCCCCGCCGCGAGCGTCGCGCTCGTTTTCTATGCGGCGCTCGGTGGCTCGGCTTCGGCGGCCGGCGCCGGAACGGAACCAGTCGGCTCCCCGCAAGGGTTGCCCATGGTGGCGGCACCCGCGCTCACGGTCGGGCTTCTCTTGGCCCGGCGTCATCTGCTGGAAGGACTTCTCTCCGGGATCCTTGCCGCGACCGCCATCGGTTTGACCTTGGGGCTCTTGGAACCCTCCGAGCTTCTCTACATAGATCCCGAAAGTTTCAGTGCCAAAGGCATCGTCCTGGAGGGTTTGGAACGAGGAGTGGGTGCTTCCATCTTTACGCTTTTCCTGATGGGAATGGTAGCGAGCATCGAGGCTGCGGGCATCTTGGAAAGAGTCGTCGAGTTCGCGCGAAAACGAACCGAGTCACCACGCGGGGCCGAGTTCTGGATCTTCGGAACGGTCTCCGCGGCGGCCGCGATCACAACTCACAGCGCGGTCGCGATCCTTACCGTCGGTCAGTTCACGCGCGAGACCGGCCAACGTTTCGGAATCTCTCCATCCCGTCGCGCCAATTTGCTCGATGTAACCGTGTGCAGTTTCCCGTTCAATCTTCCCTACTTCGTGCCGGTGATCCTTGCCGCCAGCACCAGCGCATCGGGAGTCGATTTCGGGATGCCTCGTGTCTCGCCCTTCGAGACCGGGTTCAATAACTTTCACTCGTGGATGTTATTGGTCGTCGTCGTGCTCGCCATTTTTACAGGCTGCGGCCGTGAGCCGAAGCCTGTAACCGGCCAGGAGGAATTGCCATAGTAAACCACGCGAGCAAGGGAATCTGGCCGTGGGTTTGGCCCGAGCGAAGAGCGAGGGCCGCGAGCGAGGCGAAGAGCCCCGTGAGCCGTAATTTATTTCTTCGGCCGTGAGCCGAAGCCGGTGGTTGGTGATTGATTCCTCTCACTCTGCGCGCAGCGCTTCCGTTGAATCCACCGAAGCCGCCCTCCGCGCCGGCACATAGCACGCAACGAGGGCGACCGTGGACAAGATCACTGCGGTCGCGGCAAAGCTCGCGCTGTCGGTCGCGCTGACCTCGAACAAAAGGCTCGAGAGGACGCGACTCACCGCGAGAGCTCCGAAGAGACCGATGGCGATACTGATGAGCGTCAGGGCCAAGCCGTGGCCAAGAACCAATCGCACCACGTCACTCCGACTCGCGCCCAGAGCGATGCGGACGCCAAGCTCTCGCGTCCTTACCCCGACGACTTGCGACACCAACCCGTAAATTCCCACCGCGGCCAGTAGCAGCGCTACCGCCGAGAAAATCGCCAACAAGAGCGTTGTGAGACGTTGCCTGGCCACCGCGCGCGTCAACAGCGCTTCCATCGTCGTCAGTTCGGAGATCGCGAGGTCGGGATCGAGTTGCCACACGGCACGGCGCAGCGAGTCTGCGAGGGCTGCGGGAGCTATGCACGAGCGCCCGACACGAGAGCGGGGCTCAGACTCCGACGCGAAACACGGAGCCCCGGGACCAGACCAAAGGCGAGTGCGGACAAAAGCGAGACCGCGAGCGTGAAAACGGCCACGCCGCCATCGACCCCGATCCGATCGACCCGCGGAAGGTTACCGGGTTCCATCGCGAGAAGCGCATCGACTCCCCAGACCGCCAGTAACAACCCGAGTGCGCCACCGACGATGGCGAGCACCAAGCTCTCGGCCAGAGTTTGCGAGAGAAGTCGTGCGCGTCCGGCACCGAGTGCACTCCGAATCGCCATCTCCTTCTTCCGCCCTTCGGCCCGCGCCAAGAACAGGCTGGCCACATTGACGCAAGCAATCAAGAGAACCAGCCCTACCGTCCCCAGGAGAACGAAAAGCGGCGTTCGAACATTGCCCACCAGCTGCTCTTTCATCGTGAGCGCGGTCAGCGGGTGGGCGTGCTCGTAATCGCGAGCCCACCGCTCGCCTACGACGTCCGTCTCCGCGAGCACCTGCGCTAGGCCGATGCCCGCGCGCACGCGGACGATCACTGTAAGGTAGTGACCGGAGCGATCAGTGATGGAGGCGCGGTCGAGAACGAGGGGAATCCACAGCCCGGCACCCTTGGAAGGAAAGGCGAAGGCTTCCGGCATGACGCCCACCACCGTGTGGATTTCGCCATTCAAGACGATCGTTCGATCTAGGATGTCTGGATCACCGCCGAAACGGCTTCGCCAAAGTCCGTGGCTCAACACGACGATCGCGGCGCCGCCCGGTCGATCCTCGGCGGGTAGAAAAACCCGCCCTAGCTTCGCATCCGACCGTAGCACCGGCCACAGGCCGGCGCTCGTCATGCAGCCGGTAATTCGTAGGGGGCGTTCGTCACCGGTCAGTACGGCTGGTCCGCAGGCGAAGGCTCCCAACTCCTCGAATAAGGTCCGTCTCGACGCGATAATCGAGAAACTCCGCTTCTGACGACGGAAAGCGGCTTCGCCCCGCCTCGGGGAGCTGCGTCCAGACATTAACAAGGCCCTCCGGCTCTTCGTAGGGTAGCGGCTCGAGCAGAACGGCGTTGACGACGCTGAAAATGGCGCTGTTCGCTCCGATGCCGAGAGCCAGGGTGAGGACAGTAACCACCGCAAAGCCGGGTCGCTTGAGCAAGGTGCGGATAGCCAAGCGCAGGTCGTGAGCTAGATTCGACATGACGACTCCCTCCAAACAGAGGGAGAGCAAGACGTGGGCCAACCGAACACCTCTATCAATCGGCATTTTAGCGGCGGTGTCGATGGAGAAGCGTCCAGTTTCGGGACGAAAGGGATTCCAACATCGGACAGACGCCTGGCTCGTCTGCTAGGAGCAACGCCCTGTTTTGGCGCCCAGCGCGATCCGACAAACGCTCGATGAACCGCTCTCAAACTCGGATCATGATCTCCTCAAGGGGTTTTCTCTGGAGATCCGGCACCTTGGCGCCCTCGGCCGGGTAGCCCACTGGAATCAAGACGAACGGCGTTTCGTTCGTGGGTCGTTTCAAGATCTCGCGAAGGAACTTCATAGGGCTCGGGGTGTGAGTCAGGGTCGCGAGGCCCCCGTTGTGTAGCGCCGCGAGAAGCATGCCCACCGCGATCCCCACCGACTCCACAACGTAATAGTGTTTGCGCTTGACCAGGGTCCCGTCGTCGAGCGCGGCGCCTTCGAGACCATAGTCGATTCGAAATACCACGATCAGATATGGCGCGATTTCCAAAAACTCCTTGTGCCAATCGGTTCCGAGGCAAGCCAAGGCTTCTTTCCATTCCTCGGGCATTCGTCGCTCGTAATTCTCACGCTCTTCCACTTCCGCCGCTTGACGAATCCGGCGCTTGACTTCCGCATCGGAGACGACGACGAACCGCCACGGCTGCTGATGTGCGCCGGAGGGTGCCGTCCCGGCGGTATGGATCGCCCGTTCGATGAGGTCGAACGGAACTCGTTCCGGCGAGAAGTCACGCACGGTTCGGCGGCGATACATGATCTCGTAAAACTCTTGCGCGCTCCGGCGCTGCTCGTCATCGGCGAGTCTCTCGAAACCAAGCGGTATGAACTTGGGAGTTCCTGTCATGGGCTCACACATCCTTGCTTTCGATGAGGGGAAATGCGTGAGGTTCGCGCTTTCGGCAGCCGGGCCGAGCGCTCCTCAAACCTTGAAGAAAGTTTCCTTTTCCGCCATCGGGGCACCCTTCAGGAGGTGGCGCGCCAAGTGAAGGGACATCGTCATCGAGTGATCGGAGTTGTTGTACCAATAAGCGCCGGTGCGTCCGAGAAGTTTCAAGTTCTTGAAAGGTTTCACCATGCGCGCAGCAGCCGCGAAGCTCTCCTTGTAGCGAAGATCATAAATCGGATACGTGTCGCGAACCTTCTCGACGTGCACGGCTCCAAAGTCATCGAGAGAACGCACCAGTTTCAACCGGACGAGATCGGATTGGATCTGAGGTATCAGTGCCTCTGGATCGCGCCACGTCTCGGTATCCTCGAAGCAGGTGACTTCGACGCAGAGCCCCGTCTTTCCCGACGGCGACATGTAAGGAGCGAGCTCCTTGGTAATGGTCACGCGGGAAAGAACCGTATCGGAACTACCGTAATAGATCCACTGTTCGTGCTCCAACACGTCGGCGTGGACTTCGATGTTGAAAAGCACCGTCGAGAGGTACCGGATCGCCGGAGGCTCCCTCCCAAGAAGCCGTGCGAGGGCGATCAAGTTTCCGCTCCAAACCAGGTACTTGGGTCTGAGCGTGGCACCGTCGGTAAGCTCCACTTCTTCGATTTTCCCGTCCTTCGTATGGATAGCGGTAATCGTATGGCTGAGCCGGATCTCGCCTCCCATCTGTGGGATCTGCTCCGCCAGTTTTTCGCAGAAGGTACCAAAGCCCCGGTAGCTGGGATAAAGAAACTTGGTTACCACCGGGCGAGGCAGAAGCACATTGCGCACCAGGTCGAAAAGGGACTCACTCTTGACCCGCTTGTCGATCACCGCACGATTGATTCCGGTCTTGGCCCAGTCGACATGAACATCTTCGCAGGGGATTTGAAGAAATTTTTCGGTGTACGGCTTGAAGAAGAGGCGATAGAGGGTGTCACCGTAACGGGAGCGCGTGTACTCGGTGAAAGACTTGTCGTCAACCGGTGGCGGACGCTTCAGAAGGTCGAGTCCCGAAGAGAACATGACGGGAAGCGGGAGGCGAAAAAGGGCGCGGCTGTCGAGTGGCCAAGCGAAATACTTCCCGAACAAGTGCACCGAGCTCGACCGGTCCACCACCAGGTAATCGTCACCCAGCACCTCGAGAAGAAAGTTCAAGATTTTTTTGTCTTCGCTGTGGAATCGCTTGGGTCCGACATCGAACGTGAAATCACCGTAGTGAAACGAGCGAGCCAATCCACCCACGACATCGTTGCGCTCGACGATGGTCACCTGCTGCTTTTCCTTGAGGACCGCATGAGCGAAGGTGAGACCAGCTACCCCGGCACCCACGACTAGGAAGTCTTTTTCAGTGCTCATCACTCGACTCGTACAAGCGGCCACTCTAGCACGGGCGGCAACGGGTCGGAAACGTCGGGACTCTGCTTGAAAGACCTTAGGACCCAGTGACTTGAAAGATAGTCGCGCCGTCGTTGGAATAGACCTCGCGAAAGAGCTCGGGGGCCTCCCAGAGTTTTCGGACCAGCTCCCCCCGCACCGCGACTTCGCGGGTGCCGATGACCAGATAGTCGATTCCCGCCTCCAACGCGAGCTCGTGAGCTCTCACCGGATCGCGAGATACGAAAATGGGCCGCAGCCGTCGTTCTCTCTTCCGGTATTTGCGGTTGTCGAGGAGGAAGATCGGGAACCCAACCGCCATCCGTCGCTCCGCAAGGGCAGGTATCAGCGCCCATTCGCCAGGCTCACGAGCGCGTACGTCCCACTGAACGACGGCCTCGGGAGATGTGTTGGATCGAATCCAGGCGAGAGCCTGGTGGTCCGAGCGATCGACGATGGTCGTCCAACGAAACGTGCCGCGCGAGAAGTTTCGATTCGTCACGTCCTGAGCGTTATAGATATCGAGCACCGCGGTGAGCAACGCCGGTATCAGAATAATCGCCAGTGCCCAGCGCTTCCGATTTCCGATGGTGACCGCTGTCATCAGAAAGAGTGCCGTTAGGAGAATGCTGCCGGCGCGCCAAGCCATCCACACACCAGGGTAACTCCCGATATCCATGAAGAGAATGGCCATCAACGCCATTCCAGCCAACGCCGCGATCGGTCGGGCGTAGCGCTCCGAGAGAGCGGGTAGGGCGAGCAGGAAAAGCGGTCCCGCTTCGAGCAGCAACAGGACCGGCATCTCGGCAGGGCGAGGCAGGCGGGGCACCAGAGCTCCACCAGCCTCTTCGAAGAAGCCGAGCGCGAAATACCAACCGAGAAGAGCAAGCGCCGTCGTTCCCATGACGAAGAGGTCGCGCAACAAATAAGTCTTCTGGCCCCCCTCCATGATGCGGCTCATGACAAGCCAGGGACCCGCGATCATCGCGGTCACGATACTGGTGCCGGCCATACCCCCGAGAATGACTCCCGCAAGAATCGAGCTGGCAGCGCCCCGCGGCTCGCCTCGACAGAGAAGAAGAACCAAGATCAAGAGGAGGCTGTATGAAAATAGGTGTTGGGACGTATAGAGGAGCGAACGATGAAGACCATCGAGAGAAGTGAGCTCGAAGAACCAACGCGAGAAGGCATCCAAGTTCATATCGCGGAAGCTTCCCAGCGGCTCGCCGAGCCACGCGGCACGAACCAGAGCCGCAAAACCCTCGTAGCTCGCGGCCGCCAATCCGATGACGACCGCAGCGAAGGCGTAGCGCGGACGACGAGCAAACCGACCGGCGGCGGCGAAAGCAAGCATTACGAAGAGCAAGCTACTCCCCAGGTTCATCAAAATGAGCGCCGGTTGGTTGCCGATCCAACCTCCGATCAGAGCGGGAAAGAGGAAGAAAAGCCATTGGTAGCCAAGCGAGTGCCCGCCGTAGAAAGGATTCTGGGGCGGGAAATCCCCCTTTTGAAGCTCCCCTACTATCGAGAGGTGGGTCATGAGATCGGCGCTGAAGTAGGCTCGATAGGCGATGCCTTCCGGCGTTTCTTGCCCGATTCGCAAGTACGGCAGGGCCACCAAACTCATCATCACCGCTAGGGTTGCGACGAGCCAGAGGCGCGCCTCCTTCCCGTCTTGCCGAAAGGTGACCTTGGGTCGACGCGCCGCGTACACGATCACCGCGGTGACGGCGACGATGGCGAGACCGAGTTTGATCGGAGTCAGAACCCCGAGACGATACAGGAAGCTGGCTACCAACGTGCTTAGAAAGAATCCGATGGCGATCCCGGCGGCGTGCCGTTCGTAACCCGAGAACCATCGCCCTGCGAGCGTCCAACCGGGGGCGGCGAAAAGGGCAAGTGCGGCAGAGAAGACGAGCACACGCCCGAACGATCCGGAGGCCGCGGCCGCCAAGACTATTCCCGCTGCCCCGACGGCGGCGGCGCAAGCCAGGCTGGAATACCGCCAGCCCCTACGTGCTATTTTGTCGACCGGATCATGATGTGCCATCCCAAGGGCCTCTTGAACCGATCAGGAAGTAGCCCGAAAAAAGGAACGAGAAGGTAGTTGTTGAGCTTGGCGAAGAGATTTTCGAACTTGAGGGTGCGTTTTGGGAATCGATCGACATGGATTTGAACGCCTCGGAAACAGTGAAACATCTTGCGGCACTCGCCGGTCGAATAGCGCCGAATGATGGGAGCGTCCTTCTTCGCATGCTCGATGCTGGTACCGGAAAGAACCGCCGCCAGGTTGAACCACGAATAGCGATTGTAGAGCATGATGATGGCTTCCCCGCCAGTCCGAAGCACTCGATAGACCTCGGCGATCGACTTCTCGGTGTCGACCGTGTGGTGAAGCACACCGTGTGAATAAACGACGTCGAAGCAACCGTCGGGAAAGTCGAGAGACTCTGCGTTGCCAACCCGTAGGTTGCCTTGATAGCCTTCCCGCGCCAGGTTGGCCGTGGCAAGTTGGACGGCATTCGGCGTCAGATCGACCGCGCTCACGTCCGCCCCGGCACGAGCGAATTGCAAAAGGTCGATTCCAACGCCGCAACCTATCTCGAGCACCTTCTTTCCCTTATATCGGGAAAACCCGACGTAGTCGCGCAGATAGTCGATCTTGTCATAACGGTAGCGCTCGAGAGCGTCGAAGAACTCCGAGGACCCAACGGGGAGGTCGGTGATTTCGATATCGTTGACGAACTCGTTCCAATACGCCCGAACGTCCTCGAGCGTGGTCGAATCAGTCATGGAGGGGCGGGAGTCTACCAAGGGGACCCTAACCCGTCAAGTTTCGTCGAGTGATTAGACGATCGCATGCCCTTCCTTGATCTCAGAACCCTGTCACCTTATGATGTAGAGCCTTGGCTGTAAACTCAAAAAT
The DNA here is from genome assembly GCA_965222425.1 of Candidatus Marinacidobacterales bacterium. Lineage (GTDB taxonomy): Bacteria > Acidobacteriota > Vicinamibacteria > Marinacidobacterales > DATDRI01 > CBDCNP01. Next base: position 265,840 of record CBDCTW010000018.1, on the reverse strand, counting down.
AAAAATCTGATTTCCTTGAAATGAAATCGCGAATCAACCCGTGCCAGCGTGTGCCTTCATGCCCAATCGCGAGTCCTCCGATTTCCTAGAAGAGTTCGCGCGCGACGTCCGGGACGGCTTGTGCAGCGAGCCGAAGTTTCTGCTCGCGAAGTACTTCTACGGTGAGGCGGGCTCCAGGCTATTCGAGCAAATCACCGATCTACCGGAATACTATCCAACCCGCACCGAGGCTTCCATCCTGCGCGAGAACGCCTCGGAGATTCGGGACGCACTGGATGGCGACATCAGCCTCGTGGAATTGGGTAGTGGGAGCTCGGCGAAGACAACCATCCTGCTCGAGAACATCATGGAGGCGCAGAAACAGCTTCATTACCTTCCCATCGACATCTCGCCCACTATTCTCGACCAAACCGCCCGCCAACTAGACGCTCGTTACCCACGACTGACCACGATACCCATTGCTTCCGAGTACGGCGAGGGGTTGCGGCGGGCCACTCGTATCGCGGTCGAGGAGCCTGAGGTCGCGGACAGGAAGCTGGTTCTCTTTCTCGGTTCGAGCATCGGCAACTTCGAGCCTCGGGATGCGGGTGCCTTCCTCGACACGGTACGCGATGGAATGGCGCACGACGATGCGCTCTTGATCGGATTCGACATGCAAAAGGACAAGTTGGTCCTGGAGGCCGCCTATGATGACCCCGGCGGCGTCACCGCCCGTTTCAACCTCAACATCCTGACGCGCATCAATCGAGAACTGGGTGGGAAGTTCGATCTGGAGACGTTCCGTCATCGAGCCATCTATAACGCGACAGCCGGACGAATCGAGATGCATTTGGTGTCTCAGAAGAGCCAGGAAGTACGTATCGAGGAGTTAAAGGAGAGCTTCCGTTTGGAGAAGGACGAATACATCCACACCGAAAGCTCCTACAAGTACACCAGACCCCTCATCGAATGGATCGCCCATTCCGCGCACTTCGAGGTGGGCAAAGTGTTCACCAACGACAATAACTGGTTTGCGGTAGCTCTTTTCTTTCCCACCTAACCCCGGCGGTTTGTGGGCCCGGTCCGGCCCGCATATGATTCCTGGGATGTTTCAGCGTCATCATGCCCTGGGCGTGCTCTTGGCCATCGGAATCGTTTTCTTGGGGTTTTCCTTGTCCGTGGATTACCCCCGACAGGCGGGGGCCATGTGGAGCGACGAGGCCACCTATTACACCATGGCCCATAGTCTCGCCTACGACGGCGATCTCCGCTTCACACGCAAGGATCTGGAGCGCGTGTACCGGGAGTTTCGCGGAGGACCTTCCGGTATTTTCCTGAAGCGAGGCCGGGAAGGCCCGCTTACCATCAGCACCGAAGTTCCCTTCATCCTTCGGGACGGCGAGGTGACCGAGGAGCTCTACTTCGCGAAATCGTTTATCTACTCGCTTGCCGCGGCCCCCTGGGTACGAATCTTCGGTACCCAGGGCTTACTCGTCCTCCACACTCTTGCCGTCATGGCTGTTCTCGTGGCTGGATACTTCTTCTTGGCAGCGAAAAGCTCTCCCGGGGCATCGCTTGCCTACACGCTCACCTTCTTTTCCGCGTCGGTAGTCCCCGCCTATTTCGTCTGGTTGACCCCGGAGATCTTCAACCTGTGCCTGGTCTTTCTGGGTGCCTTCTTCTGGCTGTACAAGGAAAGAGCTGCTGCTCCACCGCGACTGCTTCGCGGGACAACCTCGGATCTCATCGCCGCGGGGCTCTTCGCAGCGGTGACGTATTCCAAGGTGTCGAACGTGTTGCTGATCCTTCCCCTACTCGCGCTCCTAGCGCTTCGGCGTGATTGGAAACGCGCGCTCGCCACCGGCGCCCTGTTCGGCTTAGTCCTCACCGGTCTGTTCTCCACGAACCTTGCTGCGACTGGAGAGCTGAACTATCAGGGCGGCGATCGCAAGACGTTCTACGGACGCTATCCGTTCCAGCGCCCGGACCTCAACTTCGACAATACCGGGCTTGCCAAGGTGACATCTGAAATCTACACACAGCAACCTTGGGATATTGTCGTTCATGACCTTTATTTCTATATCGTGGGACGTTTTTCCGGCATCGCCATCTATTGCTTCCCAGCGGTGGTCGCGGTGGCGCTCTTTGCCTTCGGCCCCAAGAGGAACTGGCAATGGATGGTACTCGCGCTGGCCACCTTCGAGTGTTTGCTTTTCATCGTTTGGATGCCGGTTAACTACTTTGGGGGTGGTGGTACGCTAGGGAACCGTTATTTTCTGAACATCTACCCTCTTTACTTCTTTCTTACTCCGACACTCTTTCGTCCTCTACTGGCTAGTCTTCCTTCATGGATCATGGCGAGCGTCTTCTTGACTTCGATTCTGGTCAACCCTTTCGCCGCGGCGCGCCGCCCCGGCCAGCATGCAACTACCGGTCCTTACAAGTGGCTCCCCGTCGAGCTTTCTCTCATCAACGATCTGCCCACCAATATCGATCCTGCGAAATTTCGACAGAGGTTCGAAGACGGCTACCTCGGATACTTCCTGGATAACAACACGTGGGGACGAGAACGCTACCGAGGGGTGGGCTTCTGGGTTCGGGGCGGAACGAAAGCGGAAATGGTCGTCCGTACTCGTTTCGTCCTCGACAAGCTCACCGTTCGCGTATTGAACGTGAGCGTTCCGAACCGAATCACGGTATGCGTTCCCGGCGGGTGCGACACTTCGGACTACGGGCCAGGCGAGAAGAAGATTCTAGAGCTCCCTGCCGGACGCGGTTTCCCTTACGAAGACTTCGGAGCGCGCAGCTATTGCTATTTGGTGACGATTGCTCCAGAGACCGGAGAGGTTCCCATGTTGGCACGGCGAGGAGAAGGCGACAGCCGATACCTCGGGGCGTTCATCCACATCGAGCCCGATCCGTACCCAGGAATCTAGAACAAAAAAAAGAAGAGCGCTCGAGTCATTGAACAATCAGGGAACTAATGAGATTCGAGCCACCACCCCTTCCCCTGTTTCAGAGTATCAGCGATTCACGCTCGAGAAAGTAAGGAGCGATCGTACCGGCGTCCAGTCCGGAGAAGTGCTGTTCAAGTGTCTCGATCACGATCGAGTCCAGCCGATCACGAACGATGCCGCGCACATCGTCTCCCCCAAGGCGAATTCCCATGCCGCGAGGGAGAACGGATGTCTTTAGACGTTCGGTCGTCCAGACGATTTGCCCCTCCGTCTCGATGAGCGCCCTGTCTCCACCGAATGGGTTTGCGAGAAACAAAACCAGGCTGGCGTCGACGGGGAGAATCTTCTCCGCGGTGAGAAACGCGCCGCCGCCGCTCAAATTCATGACTTGCCCGGGGAAGTACTCCTCGCCAACTTTGAGGGCGACATAGAGGTCGGTCGGCACGCGGAGACGTTTCCGATCCTTGACCCGGCGCCGAATGTCCTGGCCCGAGAAGTGACGGGCAACGGGGCGGCGGGCGATTCCGTTATGGGCCGTGAGCAGATCATAGAAACCCTTCAGCTCCGACCAACGCCTTTCCGCGTCCGGGGGAAGTTTTCCGCCGCCGCGAAGCTTTTGGTCGTTGAGGGTAGCGAACTCACCAACCAGATCCAGGACTGTTTTCATTCCTGCTCCCTTGTATTTTTGGGCGAGGCGGCCGTGCCAGGAACAGGCGTGGCTTGCCTTGCCTAACTGTGCTGATTAGGCCGAGCGTGGACCGGGAGCCCTTTGCTCTCTGATTAGTTTGTTGATTTGGATGAGCTTGTATTTTCCACTAATCGTCAAGAATGTTCAGTGACAGTGATCGCCGGGTTTTCATCGGTGGGTAAACCGCAGCCCGCACCTCCCGAGGCTTCAACTCGGGCCTCGAACAATGCCGATAACCCTGTCTAATATAAAGGTTTAAACCAGAAGTTGGAGGCAGTCGGAAAGTTCCGGCAAGCTCGGCCAAGCCTTGGCAGCGTGAGGTCCTTCCCCTACAGATGTGGGTGCGCCGACCCGTTCCGGCGGTGGTGAGCCCCGCACAGTGTTACTCGTACAACCTATTCGAGCGTGGCCAAGACGTCGGGGCCTGCCAGGACCTCACCGGGAGAAACGTGGATCTTGGACACCTTACCTCGCGCGGGAGAGCAAACCTCGAGCTGCATCTTCATCGACTCGATGACGAAGACGACCTGCCCCTCTTCGACTTGCTCGCCTTCACGCGACCGAACTTCCACCACCTTTCCCGCCATGGGAGCTCGGACCTCTCCACTGCCGGAATCCACATCCAGCCCTTCGCGCGCGGCGTGGCGTGGGCAAGCGAGGCGGCACGTTTCACCGAACAAGGTCACCGTGATCTCGGCGATCGATGTGCGCGAAGCATAGAACCCAGCCGATGGCAGTTCACTGCCTTCGATTCGAGAGGCCAGCTCTAGAAGAGAGCTCGAGAAACGTGACGCCGGCGGTTCTGGCGATTTCAAAGCCTCGACCAGACCTGGACCGGACAGAACGAACTGACCCCGATCGTCTCCCGCAGTAACGACCAGTGCGGGACGCTCTCGATCGCTTCCAATACGAGCCTGGGTGTTGCCTTGAGCGGCGAAACGTTCGGCCACCGCCATCCGCGAAGTCGCACCTCCAGAAACAGCGAGAGAAAGTCTCTCCCGAACGGCCCTCGAATCCAGTCGATCTCTAAGTGCGCGAGGCAAGAGTGAGGCACTAAGGGATTCCAGATTCCGATCGATCCATTCCGTCGACTCCCGTCCGGCTTGGAAATCGCGATGTCTAACCAAGGCCTGAAGAAAAGGGAGATTGGTTGTCGGGCCATGGACGATCATCTCTTCGAGTGCTCGATCCATTCGCTTCAAAGCTTGATCACGACTCTCGCCGATGGTGATCACTTTCGCGATCATGGAATCGTACCGGGCGTTGACTCGCCCTCCCTCGCGAACCCCGGAATCCACGCGAACCCCCTCGCCGCGAGGCTCCCGATAAAGAACCAAAGGACCTGGCGTCGGCAAGAAGTCGTTGCGGGGATCCTCCGCGAGAACACGCGCCTCCAACGACACGCCGCGGGGCTCGAGGAGCGTGAAGGCTCGGGGATCGGGTAAGCCGGAGGGCCAAGAGCCTTCGGCCAGATCGAGTTGAGCCTGAACCAAATCTACGCCGTACACCATCTCGGTAACCGGGTGTTCAACTTGAAGTCGCGTATTGACTTCCAGGAAATGAAATTTCTTCTCTGAGTCGAGCAGGAACTCGACAGTGCCGGCACCGCGGTAACGCGTCTCGGCAACGAGTGCGAGGGCCGCCTTGCCCAGAGACTCCCGGAGGGCATCGTCGACCACAACGCTCGGTGATTCCTCGACGATTTTTTGGTGGCGCCTCTGCATCGAGCATTCGCGCTCGCCGAGAAAGACGCCCCCCCCTTCGCCGTCGCCGAAGACTTGAATTTCGATATGGCGTGGCCCCGTAAGGAAACACTCGACGAAGACGGAAGGATCTCCGAATCCGGAAAGTGCCTCTTCCGATCCACGACGAACGGCCTCGGGCAGTTCGGCCGCCGAGCCCACCACGCGCATCCCCCTTCCTCCGCCACCACCACTGGCCTTCACGAGGTAAGGAGCTGATATACCGCGTGAGGCGAGTTGGTCCACGAGTGCATCTGCCGACAATCCCTCTAATTCCTTCGACGAAAGGGACGTCAAAGTAGGGACGCCGCATCGCTCGGCGAGCGCTTTAGCGGACTCTTTGTTACCGAGCGCCTTCATGTTTTCCGGCGTCGGCCCGACGAAGACGAGGCCCGCCTTCTCGACTTCCTCGGCAAACTCTGCGTTCTCGGACAGAAAACCGTAGCCGGGATGAAGTAGATGGGCACCCCAATCGCGGGCGGCACGAACGATCCCCTCTCCGTCGAGAAAACTCTCTACTTCGAGAATCTCGTCCGCTTCGGTACGGACCAGGGCGTCACGGTCTTCCGCGGTGGAGATGACCGCGACCTGGTATCGGCGCTCCCGGGCGGCGCGCAGAATGCGCCGCGCAATCTCCCCCCGATTCGCGATGACTAAATTTGGCAAAGTTTGGACTAGGGCACCCAGGGAGGGGCCTTCTTGTCGAAGAAGGATGCGAGCCCGGTTTGGCCTTCTTCCGAGCAGCGGGCCTTCGCGATGCTCTCCGCGGTGAACTCGATCTGATCCGGGTTCGGAAGGGGCACCGCATTGTGAAGGAGCTTTTTCGTCCGGCGAGCAGCTTCCGGACCGGCGTGAAGGAACTCCAGCACGACTTCCTCGAGCTCGGAGTCGAAACTTCCCGCGCTGGTCATGCGTTGCACCAAACCAAGCTCTCGAGCCTCCGGAGCCTTGATGCGCCGACCGGTTAGCAGGAGAGACGACGCGGCCGCGAGCCCTATCTTTCGAATGATGTACGGGCTAATCACCGCGGGGACGATTCCGAGCCGGACCTCGGTGGTCGCGAAAGTGGCCCTTTCCTCCGAGAACACATAGTCGGTCGAGACCGCGAGGCCCATTCCGCCCCCGATCGCAGCGCCACGGACCACACAGATGACCGGAGTGGGAAACGCCGCGAGACCGTAGAAGAGCTGGGCGAGACTCTTCGCATCGGCGAGGCTCTCGGCCTCACCGCTCCCAGCCAACCGCTTCATGTAATTGAGATCGGCGCCTGCGGAAAAGACCCTTCCATCACCGGCGAGAATGAGTAAGCGCATCTCTTCCGGATCAGGTATCGCAGCAAGCTTGGCCAGAGCGTCTTTGAGCTCTTGGATCATCGTCTCGTCGAAGGCATTGCGGACGTCGGGGCGTGAGAGGACGATTCGTTGCACGCCGTGAGGTTGGGACTCGACTCTGAGCGTGGAAGTGTCGAACTCAAGGTTCATGGGTTGAGCTCCCCTCGACAAGGAAGATTCTCCGGTGTAATGGTTTCCAAGAGCGGCTTCGGGACTTCTACCCGACACCGTAGGAGCGCCTGGCTGTAGGTCTTGCCTTGCGGATCCATGTAGAGACTCACGGTTCCTCCGCCGCCGAGCGATTCATCCAGCAAGAAATTCAAGGCCCAGAGGTTGGGCACCAAGTAGCGGTGCACCACACCGCGAGAGATGCTCTCGAACCATTTCTTAATGCACTCGGCCGCGACGTTTTCTCTCAACCAAACATAGCACTCTGGACTCCTCCCTATGAGACCGATGTTGGCCGTGTCTCCTTTGTCACCGCTCCGGGCATGCGCGATACGCATGAGTGGAACCTCGACTTGCTGCGCGTCTGTCCACTGGTCGATGAGAGCGTGAGAATACGGATCCGTCGGAGGGTCGCCGGTGTTCTCCGATCCACCAGTTTTCGGCCAGGCCAGATCCTTGTGCTCCGTCTCGACCTTCAACTTGGGACTTTTTTTTTCCTGCACGTAGACCGTCACCGACGGAAGTGCACACTCTTGCGGAATCAACGCCGGCCAATAGCGGACGACGTCCGAGATCGCTGGAGCGCCGCCTGTGACGGCCACGCCGGAGGGACCGCTCAGTATCAAGCTCGGCAGAAGCTTACGGAACACGGCCAGCTTCTGCCGCTCGTGATCCCGGGCGGACAGGCGCAGCAAGATCTCGGTCGCCTCGTGGGACGGAGTCAGGTCGCGGTGCGTGCTGTCGTCCCCAACGAGATCGGTATGCCTGTCCTCTAACCGCGAGAGCCCGGCTCGCGTCAGCTCGGCCTCGAGCCGGCTCCAGAATATCTCGGCGAACGCATTGGCTTTGGCTCTGGCGTCGGGCCCGGAGATGATGATCGCGCCGCTCGATTTGAAGCCATCCGCCAAGGCCACGCTGACCTTCAGTAGGTCGGTCGGCCTTAGACCTCGAGCTCCCGAGATCCGAACGCGATCGGCGCTCTCTTGCTCGAGTTTGATACCGGTGAAGTCGGCGATCACGTCGGGAGTGAGATACGCTTGGGGATGTCCCATCTCATAAAGGAGCTGCTCTCGGATGGTCTGACAAGTTACGAGCCCGCCCGTTCCTGGGTGTTTCGTGACCACAAAGGTCCCGTCCGGCTCGACTTCCAGAATCGGAAAACCCACATCCTGAAAGCTCGGAACCTTGCACCAATCGGTAAAATTCCCGCCCGTGGCCTGCGCTCCACACTCGATGATGTGTCCACCCACGATGCCGTGTGCCAACTTGTCGTAGTCTTCGAGCGACCAACCAAACTCGTGAATCAATGCACCGAGTGTGATCCCGGTGTCGCTCACCCGTCCCGAGAGAACCATGTCTGGATCGGACTCGAGCGCCTTGACCACCGGTAGGGCTCCGAAATAGGCATTAGCCGATAGAACGGCCTGCGTGTACTCGCCCAGCTCCTCGCCGGTCTCCATGTTCTTCAGATCCACTCCCTGCTCTCGAAGCTCGGAGAGCCGAGGCACGATGTTGTCCCCTTCGATGACCGCCACCTTGAGGGTGAGACCCCGCGCCCGCGCAACCGAGAAGAGCGCCTTCGCACAGCCGGAAGGATTGACGCCTCCTGCGTTGGTGATGATCTTGATCTTGCGGGCGACCACGTCTTCGAGGAGCGGCTCCACCTGAGTAATGAAGTCTCGCGCGTAGCCGGCGTCGGGATCACGAGCCAACTGCTTCTGCATGATGCTCATCGTGATCTCGGCCAGGAAATCGATCGAAATGTAGTTAACGGGAAGCTTACCTTCCACTTGCCTTCTGAGCGCGTAGGGGTCGTCCCCCCAGTAGCCTCCCGCGTTGGCAATACGAACAACGGCCATTCGTTATCTACCTACATTCGCCTACATTCGAAAGACGCCGACCTTCGTTTCTTCGACAGGAGCATTCAATACGGTAGCCAGGCTCAATGCCAAGACGGTTCGAGTCGCCTTCATGTCGATGACACCGTCGTCCCAAAGCCGCGCCGACGCATAGTAAGGGTGGCCTTCTTTTTCGTACTTCTCCAAGATCGGTGCGGTGATCTTCTCCGCTTCCTGCGAGCTCAAGGTCTTGCCTCGACGCTCGCGCTGATCTCGCTTGACGGTGAGCAACACTTGAGCGGCCTGCTCGCCCCCCATGACGGAGATGCGGCTTCCCGGCCAGGTCCAAAGGAATCGGGGCTCGTAGGCTCGTCCAGCCATTCCGTAGTTTCCCGCTCCGAAGCTGCCTCCCAAGATCATGGTGATCTTGGGAACCTTGGCGGTGGCGACCGCGTGGACCATCTTCGCTCCGTCCTTGGCGATACCACCTCGTTCGTACTGAGCGCCCACCATGAAGCCGGTGATGTTCTGGAGGAAGAGAAGAGGGATCTTCTCGGCTGTACAAAGCTCGATGAAGTGCGTCACCTTGAGCGCGCTCTCGCTGAACAGGACTCCGTTGTTAGCGATGATCCCGCAGGGCATCCCTTTGATATGGGCGAAACCGGTCACGACCGTGGCACCGTAACGCTCCTTGAACTCGAAGAGACGACTGCCGTCCACGATGCGCGCGAGAACCTCGCGGATATCCACCTGGCGGTGCAAGTCCTTCGGCCAAATCCCTAGAAGCTCTTCCGGTTCGTAGGCGGGAGGCTCGGGTGACCTGAGATCCACGACCGCCTGCGTTCGATGCCCGAGATGGAAGACGATCTCACGCATGATCTCGAGAGCGTGCGAATCATCCACCGCGAAATGATCGGCGACACCACTGAGCTCGGTGTGAAGGTGCGCGCCGCCGAGCTCTTCGGCGGAAACGTCTTCACCGGTGGCGGCCCTCACCAAAGGTGGACCTGCGAGGAAAATAGTTCCCGTCTTGTTGACGATGACCGCCTGATCGCTCATCGCCGGGACATAGGCCCCGCCGGCGGTGCACATCCCCATGACTGCTGAGAGTTGGGGAACACCGGCCGCGCTCAGGACCGCTTGGTTGTAGAAAATGCGGCCGAAGTGGTCCCTGTCCGGAAAAACCTCCGCTTGCAGCGGAAGAAAGGCTCCGCCGCTGTCTACCAAATAGATGCAAGGTAAGCGATTTTGGAGCGCGATCTCCTGCGCCCGGAGATGCTTTTTTACCGTGATCGGATAGTAAGTACCCCCCTTCACCGTGGCATCGTTCGCTACCACCATGCACTGGAGCCCGTGGACCATGCCGACGCCGACCACGACGCCGCCCGCCGGCACCGGGTCGTCGTAAACCTGGTTGCCGGCCATGGCCCCGATTTCCAAGAAAGGTGCTCCCTCGTCGCACAGAGTGGCGACCCGATCGCGGACGAACATTTTTTTTTGTTCACGGTGCCGGGCGTGGGCCTTTTCATCACCGCCCTTTCGAACCACGGCGAGCTTCTCCGCGAGATCATCCGATAGTGCCAAGTTGTGCTCAAGATTCTTCTTGTACTCGTCGCTTTTCGTACTCACCTGACTCTTGATAAAGCCCACCGCTCAGGACCTCCTTGTGCTGTTCAGGATCCTACAACGTCGCACAAGAAGATGGCAGTAAATACGCCAGGGCTATCGGATTGCCCGGTCCACGGCGCTCCGAAAGTTATCGTCGACTCTCGACCGTTGATTGGGCCACAGTTGAGCCATAAAGATCCCGATGAGCTCGGGCTCCGGATCAATCCAGAGCGCGGTGAAGAAGAAGCCGCCCCCGCCGAACGCGCCGACTGTATCTTTTGTTTGGACGGAGAACCCGAATCCAAACTTTCCATCTCCGACGTTCAGCTCTCCGATCTGGTTCGTGGTCATCTCTCGCACGGTCTCGGGCTTCAGCAAGCGGACGCCATCCAGCTCACCCCCGTTCACGAGCATCTGACAGAACCGATGGTAGTCATCGACAGTGGAGACCAGCCCCGCCCCTCCCGAAAAATAGGTTCGCGGCCCTCGATAATGATAGCTGGTGGAAAGGACCACCGGACCCTCTTCGATCGGCTCGGCCGAGAGCTCGCGAAGGTTTCCGTCGCTTCGGAGCCGGTAGACCGATGCTAGCCGAGGCACTTTCTCTTCCGGCAAGAAGAAGTGGGTGTCTTTCATTCCCAGCGGCACGAAGATGTCCTCCTCGAAGAACTCCGCCAGCGTCTTTCCCGACACGATCTCAACCAACCAGCCTAGCACGTCGGTCGATAGCCCATACTTCCATGCCGTCCCCGGTTCGTGAAGAAGCGGTTGCTTCGCCAGCCTTCGGATCCCCTGGCCGATAGTTCCCTCGGTCTGTACCAAGCCATCGGACACGTCGGCCTCGGAGTACAGTCGCGTGAGAGGCTGGACGCCGGAGAAGCCATAGCTGATGCCCGAGGTATGGGTCAGGAGGTGACGAATCGTGATCTCGCCTTGTGCCGGGACGCGCTCGAACGCTCGTTGGCCATTTGTCGAGCCGACAACGATCTCCGGATCCTCAAACTCTGGAATGAAAAGAGAAATCGGGTCATCGAGTTGGAAACGGCCCTCTTCGTGAAGCATCAAAACCGCCACGCTAGTGATCGGCTTGGTCATCGAGGCGATCCGAAAGATCGTGTCTTCGCGCATCGGAAGGTCGTCGTCTATATCCCTCCAACCGAAGGCCTCTCGAAAGACGACCCTTCCACCGACAACGACTAAACCGACCGCGCCCGAAATCTCTCCTTGCTCGACGGCTCCCTTTAGAACCGCACGCGCCCCCTCGAACGTGTAGCGCGGTATGACACGAGTCGAGCGGTCTGCATTTTCAAAAGGATACCCCTGACAGGAAAGACAGGCCTGACAGAACAGACTGAGAGTGAGTGGAAGACAAGCGACAAACACTCCTCGACCCGGCTTGAGTAGTAAGGCCTTCACCTCGCGCGCTACCCGTTCATTGAACGCCTGAACGCCTGGGATTAGTCAAGCCGCCGGATAGGAACCTAGAACCCTGAGCCTCTCGGTCGAGGCGGGGAGCGAATCCAGGAGCTTGCGGACTCCGGGCGCTTCGACCTTCCCTTCGAAGTCCATATAGAACATGTACTCCCACGGCCGCCCTGGAATGGGGCGAGACTCCAGTTTGATGACGTTGACTTCGCACTCGGCGGCGAGTTTCAGCACTTCGAAGAGCGCTCCCGGCTCGTTGGGAGTCGTGAATACGACCGATGTCTTGTCGCACTTCTCGTGAACTTGCGGCTCCTTGGCTATCACCACGAATCGCGTGTAGTTCTGCGGGTTATCCTCGATGGCCTCCGCGAGCACGTCGACGTCGTAGAGCTTGGCCGCTTGGAGGGAAGCGATGGCAGCAGTATCGGTGGCGCCTTCGTCGCAAATGAGCTTCACCGATCCCGCAGTATCGTAGGTCTGGAAGACGGTCCAATCCGGGTGGTCTCGCAGAAAACGATCACTTTGCGCGAGAGCCTGCGGATGCCCGTAGAGTTTCTGGATGTCTTCCTTGCGGACTCCACGGTTCGCGAGAAGATTGTGCGAGACACGTAGCTTGATTTCACCGATGATCGCGAGATCGAACTCCAGCAACAGGTCGTAGTTCTGATTGATCGAGCCCGCCAAGGAATTCTCGATGGGAACGATCCCGAAGGCCGCTTCACCCGACTCCACCTTTTCGAACACGTCGCGAAACGTGGGGTAACCTTTGGGCTCAATGTCTCCGAAGTAGGCGAGCGCCGCCATTTCGCTGAACGCACCGGGCTCTCCTTGATACGCGGCATCCACTTTCGGCGGCGTGGAGCCGGACTTTCTCTTGGGATGCCGCCAAGACAACTCGAGCTCCCGTCCTACGACCGGCGCCATCGACTGGAGCGCCTTCAAGAGCCTATCGAGATCGGGGAAAGTCAAGGATTGGGCACCGTCCGAAAGCGCCTTCTCCGGCTCGGGATGCACTTCGACAAGAAGACCGTCGGCACCGGCCCCCATCGCCGCTAGCGACATCGGTAGGACGTAGCGGCGCACTCCCGTCCCATGGCTCGGGTCCACGATCACCGGCAGGTGCGTCAGCTCTTTCAAGACCGGAACCGCATTGAGATCGAGTGTGTTCCGTGTCTTCGTTTCGAAGGTTCGAATCCCACGCTCGCACAGGATGACTTTTTGATTGCGACCGACGATGTACTCGGCGCTCATGAGCCACTCATCGATAGTAGCGGCGAAACCTCGCTTCAAGATGATCGGCTTATCGATTTCCGCCACCGCCTTCAGAAGATCGTAGTTCTGCATGTTGCGAGCGCCGATTTGGAGTATGTCGGCGTAACGGGCGACCAGATCGACCTTGTCAGCAGTCATGACCTCGGTCACCACCTTCATACCGGTAAGCTCGCGGGCCTCGGCCAATAGTTTCAGCCCCTCTTCGCCCAAACCCTGAAATGAGTAGGGTGAAGTGCGCGGTTTGAAGGCTCCACCTCGCAAGACGTTGACTCCCATCTCGGAAAGCTTGACGGCGCACTCGAGCAGAGTCTCTCGATTCTCCACCGCGCACGGTCCTGCCATGACGATGAACTTGGGGCCGCCCACAAGACAGTCGCCGATCTGGATCCGCGGCGTAAGCCCGGACTCGCGAGAGGCAATCTTGTAGGGTTTCGAGACACGAAGAACATCTAGAACCGCGGGGTGCTTCTCGAGCTCGTCACCCGAGAATTGGATCGCGCCGATCACCGCGATCACCGAGCGCTCCTCGCCCTGGATTACGGTGGTGACGGTACCCCGGGCGCGGAGCGAGTCCTGGAGATTCTTGATCTCCCGTGGGGATGCGTTTTGTCGTAGAACGATAATCATCGATACCTACCCAAATGACAGAAGTGGTTGAGGGAAAAGAGTAGAGCGCGCCGCTAGGCGCTAAAAAAGCGGCTAGGAAAGGGTTGCCGGTAAGTAGACATCATCACCCGCGAAGTGTATCAGCCGGCAAGCCAGGGGTCAAGGAAAAGCCTGTAATCGCGCCTACTTGTTTGGAGGTCACTTCCTTGCTATCCTGCGCGTTCTTTATTCCCTATGCTGGCACGCTTATCTCTCCTCGCTGTCATCTTGCTGGTAGGCCTTACCAGAATCGCCTCCCCGCAGTCCACCCGCCCGCAATCTACTGACGACGACTCTTGGCGGGCCCCCTAGCCAATCGCAATCAATTCCCCCCCCCCGCGTTTCTCTTTATCGCCCTCGAGCCAGAGAGGGCCACGGCACTCGCCAAGGGAGAGAGGAGCCTTTTCTTCAATTTCGATTACTCCAACATCCTCCTTTTGCAAGACACGACGAACGAAGATCTTGACATCGATCTAGAGTCGCTGCGCGTGAACTTCCAGATCAAGTACGGATTGGCACGAGACTTAGAGCTCGCAGCTACCTTGCCGATCTACGTGATGTACGGCGGATTCTTAGACCCGTTCATCTTGTCGTACCACAACGCGTTCAACCTTCCGAACCGGGTTCGGAGATCGCGAACCCAACAACATCTTCCGGTATCGCTGGCAGATCGGTGACCAGTTGATTACCGATCAAACAGAGGGCTCCGCCGCCCTCGGCGATTTGACGCTACAGCTGAAACGAGCCATCAGGTGGAAAGAGCTGAAAGAGACCGAGCTGGCGGTCAGGGCGGGCTTGAAATTGCCGACCGGAAGCCGAAGTCGTTTCGTCAGCAGCGGGGGAACGGACTTCGCATTCGGTGGGGAGGTCAGTCGCGTGTAGAAAAAGATGGCGGCTTACTTCAACGTCAACTACAACATCACTTCCGATCTCGAAGAGGTCCGTTCGAAGAACTTTCTCTTCTTCATGGGAGCCGTAGACTGGCGCTTCAAACCAACGCTCGCCGCGGTTCTTCAATACGAGCAGTTTCAACGCTTCCTGGAAAGTGATCTCAAAGTGTTGAAACAATTTGCACGACAACTCACGGTCGGGCTTCGGTGGCGCCGGTCGGATCGTCTCGGCTTCGAGTGGCGCTTGGCGGAAGATCTTTCCTCCACTGCGCCTGATTTCACTGTGGGTTTTAAAGTCATTTACAATTGGAAGCGCGCCGAGAAAACAAAGAAGATCAGTCCTTTTCCAGAAGAGCCGCCGCCAGGAGGGGAACCATGATCTCGTGATGGCCCACGAACTCGTAGCCGCGGCCGGAGCCGGTTACGGGTCGCTCTACGACGTTCTTGCGCGGGCGGTAGTGGCGTAAGAAGTCGAAGCTCGCGGTCGAGAAGTTGGAGAGTGGATGTCCTAGATTGCGAACCACGCTGACCGCTTTGAGGAAGACTTCGGGCAACACCACTGCCGAGCCCAGGTTCAGGTAGACGCCACCGTCGTCGAGCTTCTGGACCAAGGCGGCGAGTAGCTTGAAGTCCTGCAGGCTTCCTCTCCCGATGAGGTCGCCGGACGCCTGGGGATGCATGTGGATGATGTCGGTACCGACTGCGACGTGGACCGTCACCGGAATGGACAAACGGTATCCGGCCCAGAGCAGACTCAGCTGCATGAACTGAGGCTGGTGCCGTTCCACGAAGGCGCCGATCGCCTCGCCGATGCCCGTCCCCTGCGAAACACCTTCCTCGATCGCGCGATTGAGCAGTGAGCCGGTCTCCTCCGCCATGCCGAAATCACCCGACCCTAGGCCTTCCTCCACTTCCTCCGAAGTCTGGCCCACTAACGCCATCTCGAAGTCGTGAATGATGCCCGCTCCATTGAGAGCCAAACCCGTAACATAGCCTTGCTCCATTAGATGAACGATGAGAGGCGATAGACCCACTTTGATGACGTGCGCACCAACTCCCCAGATCAATCCGCGTTTTCGGTCGCGAGCCGTCTTCATCGAATGCACGAGCTCTTTTAGATCGCGGGCGGCGAGGACTCTGGGCAAGCCGTCCCAAAACTCACGAAAGCTTTCGCCGGCCTTGGGGATCGAGCCCAGGTCATCTATCCCCACTTTGCTCTTACGCGACTTGAGTGGGTAGGTGCGGAGACCCGATAAGTCCAGCGGATCGACGGGGTAATTCGGCATCAAGCTCCCCGATGGAAAAGCTCTTCCTCGATAGCCTGACAGAGCAAGTGAACGATCATCGAGTGCACTTCCTGAATGCGAGACGTTTCCTGATGGGAAACGGTGAGGCAAATGTCGACTTGGTCCGCCAAGGCTCCTCCGTCCCGTCCGGTAAGGCCTATGGTTTTCACCTTCTTCTCCCGACAGGCGGCGACAGCTTCCAAGACGTTCGGAGAGGTTCCGCTAGTACTGATGGCGAGCGCCACATCACCCGCCGCACCCAGGGCTTCCACTTGACGGCGGAACACCATTCGAAAATCGCTATCGTTGGCCACGCTAGTCAAAATGGAAGTGTCGGTAGTCAGAGCGATGGCGGGAAGGGCCGGGCGATCGAAACCGAACCGATTGACCAGCTCTGAAGAAAAGTGCTGGGCATCGGCGGCGCTGCCGCCGTTTCCGAAGGCGAGGACCTTCTTCCCGGAGCAGAGCGCGGTGGCCATAGCCTGTCCAGCCTCGAGCACTCGATCCGCTTCCTCCTCGAAGAACGATCGCTTGAGAACCAAGCTCTCCTTGACGATGGATTGCAGTTCATCCCTATTCACGGCGCGATTATGAACGGCAGTACAACAGCATGCAATCACCATAGCTATAGAAGCGATAGCGCTCCTGGACCGCCTCCCGATAGGCGCGTCGCACCGGCGCAACACCTCCAAATGCGGAGACCAGTAGCAGCAGAGAGCTCTTGGGTAGGTGAAAGTTGGTCAAGAGCCCGTCCACCACCCGAAACTGAAACCCTGGAGTGATGAAGAGCTCCGTGTCCGCCGGGCCCGCTTGTACCTCTCCGGAAGCCAAGGCCACCGACTCGAGGGCCCGAACCGTGGTCGTCCCGACGGCAACCACGCGCCCACCTCGAGCCCGAGCCGCTTTGACGGCGGCTACGGTTTTCTCCGGGATCGAGTAACGCTCACGTTCTATGCGATGGTTCTCGATGGCTTCTTCGCGAATCGGTTGAAACGTGCCGTACCCCACGTGGAGAGTCAGCTCGGCGGTGGCGATCTCACGCTTAACGAGGGAACGAAGCAGCTCATGTGTGAAGTGAAGCCCCGCGGTGGGAGCCGCCACCGAACCTCGCGCGCGCGCATAGACGGTTTGGTAGCGTTCCCGATCTCTCCCGTTGAGCCCGGCGCTTTGGGCGTTTGATGTAAGGAGGAAGCGGAGCTTCGCCCACCCGCTCGAGAACATCGTAGAGGTCTCCTTCATGAACGAGCTCAATGTTTCGTTTGCCAAGCTCCAAGACGTCCGCCACGATTGCCCGGAGCTCTCCTTTACCGAACACGATCCTCGTTCCGACACGCAGCTTCTTTGCGGGGCGCGCCAGGACCTGCCAGACATTGTTCTCGCCGGCTTGGAGCAGCAGGATCTCGACCAAACCACCGGACTCGGTCCTCCCGTGCAGCTTGGCAGGAAAGGACACGGGTGTTGTTGATAACCAACAAATCCGCCGGTCGCAAAATACTTGGAAGCTCCAGGATCCGGGAGTGGCGAAGCGCGCCACTCGGAAGCACAAGGTGAAGAAGCCTTGACTCGTCTCTTCGTTCCAGGGGTTCCTGGGCGATGAGCTCAGGGGGAAGCTCGAAGTCGAACTCAGAGAGGAGCAGGGCTAAAAGAGTCGCTTTTGGGGGCTGGGGCGGACTAGCCCGAAATGGCGGTAGGCGCGCTCGGTGGCCACGCGACCCCGCGGCGTCCGATCGAGAAAACCGATTTGCATTAGGAAGGGCTCGTACATATCTTCAATCGTGTCTCGTTCTTCACTGACGACCGCGGCAATGGTACCGAGACCGACCGGACCACCCTCGAACTTCTCGATAATGGTCATGAGGATCTTACGATCCATCTCGTCGAACCCGTTCTCGTCGACCTCCAACAAGCCCAGCGCTTCGAGCGCCACCGGCTCCGTGATTCTTCCATCGGCTTTGACCTGGGCGAAATCCCGTACTCGTCGTAGCAGGCGGTTGGCGATACGCGGCGTTCCACGGGAACGTCGTGCCAGGGCAGGGGCGGCATCGTCATCGAGCACTACCCCGAGAATGGAAGCCGAACGCTTCACCACCGCGGTGAGCTCTTCCTCCCCATAGAAATCCAACCGATGCACGATCCCGAAGCGAGCCCTGAGCGGGGAAGTGAGAAGCCCCGCCCTTCGTGGTAGCCCCGACGAGCGTGAATTGAGAAACAGGGATTTTCACGGATTTCGCAGAGGGGCCCTGGCCAATAATGATGTCCAGCCGATAGTCCTCCATGGCCGGATAGAGCACCTCTTCAATGGATGGATGCAGGCGATGGACCTCGTCGATGAAAAAAACGTCCCGCGTTTCCAGGTTCGTCAGGAGCGCCACCAGGTCACCCGACTTTTCGATGAGTGGCCCGGCGCTTGGTTTGATATTGACACCGAGCTCATTGGCGACCACGTGGGCCAGGGTGGTCTTGCCCAACCCGGGGGGGCCATAGAGCAGAAGGTGATCCATCGCTTCACCGCGCTCACGGGCGGCTTGCACGGCAATTTGAAGTTGAGTAGTGACTTTCTGCTGCCCAATGTAGTCGGAAAAGCTCTTCGGACGAAGACTGGTATCTAACGAGCGGTCCTCGTCGGACCGCTGGGCGGAGATCAACCTGTCCATTGTTTTGCCGAAATTAAATCACACCTTGAGTCCAACTGCACGCATCAGGGCCAAGGCGTTGCTCTTTTGAACCACACCCGGTTGCATCTGGTAGCTGAACGTCATCTTTCCGTCTTCCAAATGATCTTCGAAATGGACGTTGGCGGCAGAGGGAGCGAGAGAATCCGCGATCTTGGCGAGCGCCAAATCGTGCGTGGTGATGAGGCCGACCGCTCCGCGTTCCCACCAACCCGCGTAACAGGCCGTCCGCGCCGATCCGCCGATCGTGGGAGTTCGTACCTTGGAGGATTTCATCCAAGAGGAAGAGCAAGGGCAACTCGTTCTCGGTCATCTCCATGATTTGTCGCAGATGTAGGATCTCGGCATAGAAGCGTGAGATACCGCCCTGCAGTGAATCTTGGATCCGGATGGAAGCACCGACCGCGACCGGAGACAAACTGAGCGTTCTCGCTCGCACCGTCGCCCCCGCCAAGGCAAGTACGCTATTGGTGCCCACCGTCCGAAGCAGCGTGCTCTTGCCGGACATATTCGACCCACTCACGATAAGTAGGCGCAGGTCGTTTCCTAGGCTCAGGTCGTTCCTAACCACTTGTTCCTCGGGGAGGAGGGGATGTCCGAGCGCTTCGCCCTCGAACCGAGGCCCTTGATCCACAACCGTCGGAAACGGATCGGCTGGATGCTCATAGGAGTAGCTGGCGAGAGAAACCAAGGCCTCAAGCTCGCCGGTGGTAGCTAGCCAGCGATCGACCGAGCTGCCGAAACGAGCGCGCCAGGATTCGATCGCGAACGCCAATTGCGTCGCCCACAGCATCAAGGCGGCCAAGGGGGCAAACATCTGATTGCGTCGACCGTCGAGCAAATCGATGACGCGGCGCAGACTTCTCACCTGCTGCGACGCTGGAATCTCATGCGTTCGGAGAGCTTGCTGAAGACCGATCAGCCGAGGTGAGGAGAAGGACTCGCGCTCCAGAAGCACCAGGAGCTTCGAAAGCACCGCCAGGTCGCGGGCCGGCTTCTCGACCGCCGTGATCACTCGACGGACTCGAGATCGTAACCAGAAGGCAAAAGTGGCCCCGACGAGAAGAACCCAGAGTACCGGCAAGCGGCTCGTCAGCGAACCCAGCCACGCGGCAACCAACGTCACCGACGCGACGCCGATGATCACCGCGACGTAACGTCTCCAGTCGGACACGAGTACGGGAGGCTCCGACGCCCAACGAGACAGAGCGTCCGGATCGACTGTCGCCGGCGGCGCCTCCTCTTCCTTATCGAGAGTTGCGATCTCTTCTCTCAGGTCCAGTCTCGGGCGCAGCTCCTCGACCGCGGCCTGTCGAGCACGAATTTCGGCGGGAGAGGCGGGGAAAGAAGCCAATCGGCCAGCGTCTTGGCGCCCCAGCTCGTCGTTGCCGTAGAGAGGAGCTCGAAGAGCGAACCATGTCCGAAAAGATCCAGGTCGAGCGCGTAGGGGTGAGAGTCGGGCAGGAAGCGCTCTCCGGAATCGCCGGCGCCCGCCCATCCGTTCCCCAACCGTGCCAGTCCCCTCTCATAAAAAAGGGCCGCGCTGGCTTTCCTTCGCCACCGACGCAAGACTTCGTCATGAACGATGACCAACCCGACAAACGTCGCGACGGGAACCGTCATCCACCACGGCGACAAAACCGGGGTTCCCCAAGTAAACCATGCCATCACAAACCCCACCGCGAAGGTCGCCAGACGAGCCCGAGAAATCCAAACCGCTTTGAGACGGTGACGGTCTGCCTCGGTCCGGCGGTCTTTGCGGAGTTTGGCGTAGACCACCTGTGGAGTCGTCAACGGAGGCGAAGCTGCGGTGGAGTTCTTGTCGTCGTTCACGAGTGGAGTCGAACCCTAACTCGAAAGACGGTGAAGCGCGCCCTTCAGCGCGCCCTCGAAAGACGGGCTGGTCAAGTCCTTCAACGTCTCACGCACCGCTTTTTCCACTTGGCTTCTTTGGTACCCCAGGTTGAGGAGAGCGGACAGGAGGTCGTCGCGCAACGCGGTCTCCGGTGACGACTCGGACGGCTCACCTTTGGCAGGCTCTCCCAAACGAGTCAGTAGCTCGGGCATTTTGTCCTTGAGCTCCACGACCAACCGCTCGGCCGTCTTCTTCCCCACCCCGGGGATCGTGCCGAGCACCCGCAGGTCGCCACGGCGGATGGCATCAACGAGATCCGCGGGCTCCAATCCCGATAGGACCTTGAGGCCGAGCGCCGGACCTACCCCTGCTACCGAGATCAGCCGTTGAAAGAGCACCTCTTCGATCTCGGTGAGGAAACCGAACAGAGCGATCACATCTTCTCGTACGTGAGTATGAACGCGAAGAGACACCGTTGCCCCGTCCGCGTCCAGCTCGTAATAGGTGGACCAAGGGATGAGGACCTTGTAGCCGACCCCTGAGACGTCTAGGATCACCTGCCCCGGTTTCTTGTCGCGAAGAGTTCCGCTAAGGTAAGCGATCATTTTTGGTCCAAAACGATGCTCAACGAATCGGGGCGACGCGCTCGGTGAAGCGAAGTCGGTGGGCATCGCAAAGAGCCGCCGCCAAGGCGTCAGCAGCATCGTGGGACTCCGGCGGCTCCTCTAACCGAAGCAAAAGCATCACCATCCTTTGCACTTGTTCCTTGTCGGCACGACCGTAGCCGACCACGGCCTGCTTGACCTCGAGAGGGCTATACTCGAAGACTGATAGGCCTTGCGAGACACCCGCGAGAAGAGTGACCCCCCTGACGTGGCCGAGACGCAAC
Organism: Candidatus Marinacidobacterales bacterium; assembly: GCA_965222425.1. Taxonomy (GTDB): domain Bacteria; phylum Acidobacteriota; class Vicinamibacteria; order Marinacidobacterales; family DATDRI01; genus CBDCNP01. The sequence continues at coordinate 244,595 of CBDCTW010000018.1, read as the reverse complement.
GCAGTCTTTACATTGGCGCCGTAAAAGAGATTTTCGACAACCAGCCGCTCGGGATGGCAGCGCTCGATGACCTTCAAGAGCTCGACGTATATGTAGTGGAGTTTTTCAGCGAAGGGAACGCGGGGGCTTCGGATGACGCCGCACTCGACGAGGGAATGTTCATTCCCGTCGGAGTCGATCGCTCCGTAGCCAGTAGCCTGGGTGCCCGGGTCGATACCGAAGATTCTCAAGGTACCCGCTTGGGGTCGACTTCAGTTGGAAGCCAGGGCAGCCTCGATCTCCTTTTCCTCGATGTCAAAGTTGGCCCAGACGTTTGTTGCGTCTTCGTGGTCTTCAAGGGCTTCCATGAGCCGAAGCATTTGCACCGCGCTCTTGCCTGAAAGCTTAACGTTGCTCTGAGGGATCATGCTGACCTGCTCTGCGGCAAGAGGGACGTTCTTCGATTCGAGAGCTTTGCGAACTGCCTCGAAAGACTCCGGAGGCGTAAAGATCTCCCAGTTGCTACCGTTATCGTTCACGTCTTCGGCGCCGGCCTCCAACGCGACGTCGAAGAGGTCCTCCCTCACCGATCATCTCCTTTTCCACGACCAGGTAACCCTTCTTCTGGAACACCCAAGCCACCGAACCGGCCTCACTCAGGTTGCCGCCGAACTTCGAGAAGAGATGTCGAAGCTCAGAGACGGTGCGGTTTTTGTTATCGGTCGTCGCCTCGATGATAACCGCCACACCCCCTGGTCCATAACCCTCATAGACCACTTCTTCCAGATTGAACCCTTCGAGCTCCCCGGTCCCCTTCTTGGTCGCGCGATCGATGTTGTCCTTGGGCATGTTGAGGGCCTTGGCCTTCTGGACCGCTAGCCGAAGGCGGGGATTGGCGCCCGGGTCGCCGCCACCGAGGCGAGCCGCCACGGTGATCTCCTTGATCACTTGCGTGTAGGCTTTGCCTCGCTTGGCATCGGCGCGGCCCTTCTTGTGCTTGATGGAGTGCCACTTAGAATGTCCAGACATAACTACACAATTTACTAAGGTTTCGGATGTTAACAGATGCCCCCCGCGGGTTCAATCCCGAACCTGAGTCAGTCGTCGAAAACGAAAGTCGGCTCCTGATAATACCGGACCTTCTTCTCGCTGACTTTCTCGTTGATGGCCTCTTGGAGCCAGTGGCGTTTTTCTTGCAGCGGCAAATGCGACTTCAAGAGCGCGAGTTGCAGGTTGAAGCCCAGTACGCGACGCGGCACCAAGATCCGCGTTACCCCCGGAGGGAAGACGCTCCCCCGCCTCTGCGACTCGGCGCACATCGTCCTTCGAAAAATTGGGGAAGAGTACCAGCGCCCCGAAGTGGGGATAGTGTTGCCTTACCGATGAAAAGTCGGCGTGGTTCACGCGATCCATTCGACCTGGACCGCGGTAGTAGATTTGCGTGAGCTCTCTCAGATGGCCCACGCGCTCGCTCAGCTTGAGTTTGCCACGTAGATGGAGCGCTTTCGACTCGCTGAGAGCGATCGTGCACAGGTAGTCGGGACTCGACTCGTCTCCTCGATCGCCGAGCTCGCCTTCTTTCACTGTCACACCAGGCATCGAATTCGCCATCTCAATGATTGTTTTCGTCTCGATGTCACGCACCACGTGGTTCCAATGAGAGATGACGAGCTCCGGCTCATCGTAGCGTGCCACCTGGACGAGCAGATGCGGTACTTCCAGATTTCGAAGAGCAGAGACCCGGTTCGCTCCATCCAGCAACATGTAGCGGAGGCTGCCGGTAAGGCTTGCAACGATGGGAGGATTCTTGAGGATGCCGTCTGCGGACAGACGGTCGATCAAGCGAGCGACCCTTTCGAGATCTTCCTCCTCGTGCAGTAAGAGATCATCCTGCGCCACGATGCGCAGATCGGGAAACTCCCCGCGCTGACCTTGATGTCCGTGATGCCCGTGCGGTGGATTAGAAGACATTCTCATTCATCATCAGGCATGATCAGGCTTCATTGATTCCCATTATAGACCCTTTACGTTGACAATTCGTGCCATCGGACCATAGCATCGCGAAGCATGTTCCGACTGTTTTGCACGGTCTTAGCCCTGTCGGTCGGTTGTACGGCACCAGCTCCCTCCAGGCCGGTGTTGACCCTGGGCGCGGCGATTCCCTTGAGCGGCAAGCATGCGAAGGCGGGAGGATTTTTCAAGCAGGGCTACGAGCTCGCCATCGAAGAGAAAAACGAACAGGGTGGCGTCCTCCTCGGAGGAGCCGTACGTCTTCCGGTGAGACTGGTTCTGTATGACGACAAGAGCGACGCCGCTACCGCGGTGAGCCTGGTCGAACGACTGGTGGCGGTGGACAAAGTGAACGCATTGCTGTCCGGCTACAGCACGCCGCTCGTTCAAGCACAAGTGGTGGTGCCCCAGAAATACGGCGTCCCTTATCTGAACGCGGGAGGAGCGTCCAAACCCATTTTCAAGCCCACTAACCGGTGGATCTTCGGACTGCTGAGCCCGGTGAAGAAGCTTGCCGAAACAACCATCGATTGGCTCGCACTCGAGCAAGACGCGAAACGACTGCCCCGGCCAACCCGGATCGCGATGGTATGGCAAAACACCGATCACGGTAGAGAGTACCGGACGGGCGTTCAAGGAGCACTACGCCGCTATGGCGACCGATTCGATTTGGCATTGGACGAAAGCTTCCAGCACTTGGCCAAAGATCACACGGCGCTTCTAATCAAAGTGAAGACGGTCGAGGCGGATGTGTTCCTCTCGGACGCGCATGAGCCCGATTACGTGCTGCAGCACCGCGCCTATGTCGAGCAGGGCTTGCATCACAAAGTTGTCTCCTACGGTGCGCGGGGTCCGGAAAATAGTGCTCGCCGCGCACTCGGGGAGCATGTGAACTACAACGTAGCCGCTCAATGGTGGTCGCCGGCACTTCCGTACGCGCAATCGAAGTTGTTCCTCGAGAGCTTCCGGAACGCCTACGATCAGGACCCAACCGAATACTATCCAGCTCTAGCCTATGAAGGGGCGCGAACCATTATGGCGGCCGTGGAATCCGCCGGCTCGGTGGATAGAGACGCAATTCGCGAGGCGCTCGCCTCGCTCGAGCTCCGCGATAGCTTGATCCCTGGTGAGCGTGTCTACTTCCCCGCCGAGAATCGGTATCAGATCGATAACACTTGCCTCATCGTTCAGAATAAACCAGGAGGCGGAGTGGATATCATCTACCCACCCAATGCGGCTACCGGCGAAGCCATCGTACCTCGCCCCGTCCGCTGATCGAGCGCCACCGCACGCCGTGAAGCACTGATGACTTGGCCAGATCTCGCAGCCGTGGTCGTCACCGGGGTGCTCTTGGGAGCTCTATATGGATTGATGTCCTACGGGCTCGGACTCATCTATGGCGTCATGAAGATCGTGAACCTAGCGCATGGCGCCATGCTGACGTTAGGAGCCTACGGAACTCTCTGGCTCTACACCAACTACCGCATCGATCCTTTACTTTCGATTCCGCTGACCGCAGCCGGTGGGTTCGTAATCGGTGTTCTATTAGAGACCAGCCTGGTCAAGAGGATTCGGCAAGCTCCCGCCATCTCCTCATTGCTTCTTCTCTTCGGAGTCTCGTTGGTTGTGAAGAACGTCCTCTACCTCTTCTTCGACGGTGATGATCAATCGATCTTGACGAGCTACACCTTCGTGCGTTTGGATCTTGGTATTCCGGTAAGCTTGACGCGCCTCCTCGTTTTCGGGATCTCCGTTCTTTGCTTCGGTGGGCTCCAGTACCTGCTTCACCATACGTATCCGGGGGGGGCGATCCGAGCCGTGGCACAGGATTCCGCCGCGGCTGCGCTTGCCGGCATCAACGTGGACCGCGTTTCGGCCATGACCTTCGGGCTAGGGTCGGCCCTGGCGGCGGTCGCCGGTAGCCTCATGGCGTTGATCTATTCCTTCAACCCCGAGTTTGGTGGAAGCTTCCTGCTGAAGAGCTTTTGCGTCGTCGTGCTCGGCGGCTTGGAGAGCACGACAGGGATTCTCCTCGGCGGATTCGTACTCGGACTCGCGGAGTCTTTGTCGGTAGTCGTCTTGCCAGCGTCCTACCAAGACTTGGTGAGCTTCGTTCTGCTGGTGACCATCCTGGTAATTCGGCCCCCGCGAACAGGAGAGGGGCCATGAGGTTGCTCCGATCGGGGGCAGTGGCGGTCGCGGTGGCGACGCTCTCCCTTCTTCCATTCGCCCTGAGGGAGCATTCTTACGTCCTTCACCTCGTCATCCTCTGCCTGCTCTACGTTTGCTTCGCGAGCGCTTGGAACATCGTCGGCGGTTTCATCGGACAAATCTCGTTTGGTCATGCCGCCTTCGTCGGCATCGGCGCCTATACGACTGCCCTGCTGTGGCTTCGACTCGACGTGCACCCCATTCTCACGATGCCGATCGCGGGAACAATGGCGGCCGCCTATGGATGGCTCTGGGGTTGGCCGTGCTTGCGTCTCACTGGCCCGTACTTTGCGATTGCGACCATCGGCGTCGGTGAAGCGACGCGACTGGTGATGAACAATCTCGAAGTGACCGGCGGCTCTTCTGGGCTCACGCTGCCGACCCCTGAGTCGTACAGTCGCCTCCCGGACTACTACCTAGTAGTTTGCCTGGCCGCGATAACACTGGGGACGTCGTTATGGATCGCCCGCTCTCGATTTGGGCTGGGACTTCGCGCCATTCGCGACGACCGCGACGTGGCCGAGTCACTGGGAGTTCCCACCGCACGCTACCAACTCTATGCTCTCTCCATCTCGAGCTTCCTTGCCGGAATGGCGGGTAGCTTCTACGCTCAATACATCTTTTACGTCGTACCGGAAGAAGTTTTCGGTTTCGAGCTCTCGATCAGCATGATCCTCATGGCGCTCATCGGCGGCTTGGGAACAATCCTTGGACCAGTGGTCGGCGCAGTTCTGTTCTTGCTCCTCGAGCAAATGCTCCTAGTCAGCTTTCCGAATCTTCACCTCGGGACCTTCGGGCTATTGCTCATTGCGATCGTTCTCTTCGAGCCGCATGGAGTGGGCGGTGTCTTGCGGCGTTTCCGTAAACGGGTGTTTAGGGAGTCCACACATGGCGCTTCTTGAGGTTCGAGGATTGAGTCGACGCTTTGGCGGCCTCATGGCGGTCAGCGGTTTGGACTTTGAGGTCGAGCGGGGCGAGATCGTAGGTCTCATTGGTCCCAATGGAGCCGGGAAAACCACCCTGTTCAGCATGCTGAGCGGTGAGCTGCTGCCGACCGAGGGGGCCATCCACTTCAAGGGAAAGCGACTCGATGGTCTCCCGCCTCACGAAGTGGCGAGGCGGGGACTAGTCCGCACCCATCAACTCGCAAGACCCTTCCGGAACTTGAGCGTTCTGGGAAACGTTTTAGTCGGAGCCTCCTTCGGTCATCGAGAGCGCCCTGCCCATGATGCCCATGACGCCCGGGACGCCCGCCGGGAAGCGATGCGAGCTCTGGAATTGACCGACCTCCTCACCAAGGCCAATCTACCGGCCGGGGTGTTGACACTTCCAGATCGGAAGCGCCTGGAGATCGCGCGAGCTTGGGCTACTCGTCCGGAGCTCCTCCTCTTGGACGAAATGACAGCGGGATTGAACCCCTCCGAGCTTGCGAAAGCGATCACCCTACTCCGCTCGATCCGCGATGAAGGTACGAGCTTAGTTTTCACCGAGCATGTGATCAAAGCGGTAATGGATCTCTCGAATCGCATCGTGGTGCTCGACCATGGGGAGAAAATTGCCGAAGGGAAGCCTGAAGCAATCGTTCAGAATCCCCGCGTCATTGAGGCTTACCTGGGAGGCCTACCCGGGAGGCCTACCGGGGAGCAATGACAGGGATGGCGGCAATGCCACTTAGACGGCTGAGACCGCCGCTATGCTGAAGGTCGAGAATGTCTCGGTAGCCTACGGTGACGTCCCGGCGCTAACCGACGTCTCACTCGAAGTGGGCGAAGGCGAAGTGGTGAGCCTCATCGGAGCCAACGGCGCAGGCAAGACAACGCTCCTCGAAACCCTCGCCGGGCTGAACCATCCACGGAACGGTTCCATTCGGCTTCACGGGGAGAACCTCATCCTCCCTCCTCACGAGATTGTCGAGCGCGGCGTGTCCCTGGTGCCGGAGGGGCGGCGCTTGTGGCCACGAATGACGGTTCGAGAGAATTTAGAGCTCGGTGCGTACTCGGTCAGAGCGCGGTCACATCGTCGAGAAAGCGCCGAATGGATCCTGGGACTCTTTCCGCGCCTCCATGAGAGACAGCGACAGCTCGCGGGAACTCTCTCGGGGGGTGAGCAGCAGATGGCGGCTATAGCCCGCGCTCTCATGTCACGTCCGCGGCTGCTCCTCCTGGACGAACCGTCTCTCGGGCTGGCGCCACGCGTCGTTCAGGGCTTCTTCGAGGTGGTGGCGGAAATCAGCAAACAGGGCGTCACCATTCTGCTCGTCGAGCAGAACCTCCACCAAGCCCTGGCCATCTCCGAGCGCAGCTATGTGTTGGAAACAGGACGGATCGTAAGAGAAGGACGAAGCGCCGATCTGGCGGAGGACGGGTCGATCCGGTCCGCCTACCTCGGTCTATAGACTCCCGGTCAGATTGCGATTGTAGGCTATTTCTGCCCAACGTTCATGCTATGATTTTTTCGTCCATCCACGTAAGAATAAGGTGGATTCGATATGAGCGAAGACCTCGATGTCGACAACGATGTGTTTCTGGAGGGCGGCGTTCTCTCCTGCGTTTGTGGTCAGTCCTTAGAGGAAGACTAAGCCGTTCCACTCATCAAGACCGAAGGGGGAAAACAGTTCATCGCCTGTCCCACCTGCGACATGAGACATTGGGCAGATGGTGGGCTGTTTAGGCTAGATAACTAGCACTCCCGTTCCAACCCGGGGGGGGGTCGCGCCTCTCGAGCCCGGTCCGGCGCCTTTTAGATCGTGCCGGGCGCGTGCCCAATCGGACGCCAAAATAGGTGGTTGCCACTGGCGGACCTAGCCAGGCGTCCTTCGGATCGTGCCGGACCCCAAAATAGGTGGTTGCCACTAGCGGACCTAGCCAGGCGTCGGTCAGGGGCCCTTAGATCGTGTTTGGCGTCCAAAATACAGGGGTGCCGAGTGGCAAAGTGGCCAGGCGCCACTAAAAACAACCCCATCCGGAGGAACGCCCGATCCTGCTGAGCGCTCCCCCTTCAGGGGGTCCACACGAATTCAGGGACCGGAATCCCTAGAAATCGTCGGGGCGGCCGCCACCGCCACCGAGATCGTCACCCGAGTCTCCCTCACCGGAGCTACCGAGATCTCCTGACTCTGAACCCCAGCCACTAGTACTTGGGGCCGGTATCGACCAGGGACTCGGAGGTGGCACCACAGGTGCCGGTTTGGGCTTGGGTTTGGGCTTCGCAGCCGACTTCCGTTTGGGCGCCGATCGCTTTCTCGCCTTTTTCTTGGCCTTTTTCTTGGCTTTCTTCCGGGTGGTCCGCTTCTTGGCCTTGCGCTTCGGTTTCCGGCGAGTCTTTTTCTCCGCCTTCTTCTTTCCGCGGCGGGCTTTCTTTTTCGTCTTCTTCTTAGCTGTCTTCCGGGCCTTCTTCCTAACCTTCTTCTTCCCTCGGCGGCCCCTCTTGGCTACCCTTCTCACCTTCTTCTTCCGGGTGGCCTTGCGTTTCGCGGTCTTCTTTTTCTTACGTGCTTTGGTCTTCTTCTTTTTTCTCTTCTTTTTTTTCATTTGAGCTGACTACCTCCATCAACAACCAAGTTTTCCACCGTGATGTAACCCCCGACTTGGTTAGAAATAAGGCCGCTTCGACGGCGACATCGTAACGGCCGAACTTCCCTTAAAAGGCATTAACAGGCCTTAACGGGATACTCTTCGTTAGTCCACCTGGCTTTCGTGGTCGGCTCTTCCATTGAAGTACGTCCGAAAACGACCGCATAGTTGATCAGAAGATCGATATTCGCCGACCAGTACCTTGTTCCCAAACGCGAATTCATTGTAAGAGCCACTCCATTGAAGTGTCAAAAGCGTTTTTATTACAATCGCACTTCCTAGTAAAGACAAGAACGATGCTGAGCCGCCTTTCCAACTATCGTCACTTCGTCAAGATCGAGCACACCCTCTTCTCCTTTCCACTACTTTTGAGCGGGGCGCTTCTGGCCGGTGACCACTCCTTGAGTCTCAGAACTTTCGTCCTCATCTTAGTCGCCGGAACGGGCGCTAGAACCGCCGCCCTGGGGTTGAACCGCATATTCGATCGACATCTCGATCGGGCCAACCCACGAACAGCGGGGCGGGAGCTGCCACGAGGGGCCATGGCGCCGGGAGAGGCATGGCTGATTACCTCAATAGGCACAGGCATTTACGTGGTGGCCGCCCACCTCATCTCGCCTCGGTGCCTGCTGCTCGCCCCACTACCCTTGGGGATCTTCGTCATCTATCCACTTCTGAAGCGCGTGTCGATGTGGGCTCATCTAGGCGTCGGCCTCGCATTGAGCATGGCTCCGATCGGGGCATGGTACGCCGTCTCGCTGAGCTTCCGAGACATGTGGCCGGTTTTGGTCCTGGGCCTTTTCACCGTTTTTTGGGTGTCCGGATTCGACATCATTTACTCGACCCTCGACGAAGCGCACGATCGCCGGGCCGGGTTGCATTCCTTGCCGTCTCGATTGGGACGAGAGAAAGCACTCGCCATCTCCGCGGTGTTTCATGGGTTGGCGTTTTGCAGCCTGGCCGTACTTTATTGGTTGGAGCTCCGGGGTATTGCGTCCGGGCTCATACTACTGGTCACCGGCGCGCTACTTTACCTGGAGCACCGAAAGGCTGCCGATGTCGAGTTGGCCTTTTCCAAGATCAATTCCGTCCTGGGCTTCGTGGTGCTTGCTTTCGTCTATGCAGGCGTTTCGGCGTTGTTCCCCTAGCGTGCGTCGGGCTCTGGTTGGCGCAGCCGCGAGCGGAGCCATTGCATGGCCATCTTTTTTGCGCCGCCCGGTTTGCGATCCACACCTCGCCCGGTACTAGAATGGGCTGGGGGGGATGTGAGAGAATCTCGAGTCTTGAAGTAAAGGGAGCATCGTCTCGACCATGCGTAACGTCCGTGACATCGGCAAAGTGGACTTCCCAGAATTGCCAGAATTCTCAGCATTCGAAGTAGGGCGCATCGAGTTCCAGGACCAAGCCCTTGCTCCGATATGGGAGAAAGTCCTTCAAAATGAGAGGCTTGACCGAGAGGATGGGCTGGCCATCCTCAATACCTGGGACATCGTCGCCCTTGGCCGTATGGCGGATTACGTCAAGCGAACGAAGAGCGGGGACTACGTCTACTTCGTCATCAACCGTCAGCTCAATCCTACGAACGTTTGCGTCCTCGACTGCAAGTTTTGCGACTTCGCGGCAAAGCCCAAAGATCCGCATGCCTACGAGATGTCGATGGACGAGGTTTTGAGCCGCTTGAGCGACGAGCTCTCGGAGGTGCACATCGTAGGAGGCCTCCATCCCACCTGGCCATTCGAGAAGTACCTGGACATCCAGAGGGCGATTCACGAGGCGCACCCCAAGATCCAAATCAAAGCGTGGACGGCAGTTGAAATTGACTGGTTCGCCCAAATCGCCGACTTGTCTATCGAAGAAGTGCTGGGCAAGCTTCGAGAAGCGGGCTTGGCATCGCTACCCGGCGGAGGCGCCGAGGTGTTCTCGGCACGCGTGCGGGATGAGCTCTTCAAAAGAAAGATCGGAGAGGAACGCTGGTTCGAGGTGCACCGCATAGCCCACCGCATGGGTATTCCGTCGAATGCGACGCTGCTCTACGGACACATCGAGACCTACCAAGAGCGGGTGGACCACATGCTCAAGCTGCGGAAGCAGCAAGAGGAGGCGCCGGGGTTTCTCTCTTTCATACCCCTTGCCTTCCAACCTGGGCACACCGGCATCGTCGATCGTCAAGTCTCGGCAATCGAAGACCTGCGAACCGTCGCCTGCGCTCGGCTGCTCCTCGACAACTTTCCTCACATCAAGTCCTACTGGATCATGCTAGGTGAGGAGACCGCGTCGATCGCTCTCAACTTCGGTGCGAATGACCTCGATGGAACGATTGGTGAAGAGCGTATCGCTCATGCCGCTCTTGCCAAGAGTCCCGTAGGCCTAGCGAGAGACCGGCTGGTGGATATGATCACCGAGGCGGGCAAAGTGCCCGTCGAGCGAGACGCGCTCTACGAAGTGATTCGCGTGTACAACTAGGCCCCCTTTCCCATGTCGCTGGTCATTGGACAAATCTCCTACCTCAACTCGCAGCCCTTTTATCCACTCCTCGGGGAGCACCGCTTGTTGGCGATGCCGCCCCGAGAGCTTGGCCAGCTAGCGGAGCGGGGCGAGATCGACACCGGCATCATGGCGACGGCTGACTTTCTCGCGCTCGAGTTCCTTTACGAGCCGGCGGCGGATCTCGGGATCGCAAACCACGAGGAAGTACGAAGCATCCTGCTTTTCAGTCATCGTCCACTGTCCGAGCTCGACGGTGCGACGATAGGAGTCACCGAGGAGACATCCACTTCCATTTGCCTGCTTCGATTGATCCTCGAGGTGCGAGAAGGCATTCGTCCCCAAGGGTACGTGCGGGGACTTCGCGAGGAAGCTGACGCTTTTCTGCTCATTGGGAACGAGGCGCTTCGCAGCCGCAACCGCCCGCCCGCCGATTTCGAGCACCGCTACGATCTGGCCGAGGAGTGGTGGAATTGGAAGCAACTGCCTTTCGTTTTCGCACTCTGGGCTATCAAACGTTCGATTCCCGCCGCAGAGAAGCAAGCCTTTCGGGAGCTCTTGGAACGCTCGCTGGCCAAGGGCATGGCACAGATCGACGAGATTGCAGATCGATACGCGGGAGAGCTCGGCTCCGCCGAGGCGCTGGCGTCCTATCTCAGAAACTTCCACTACCGGCTCGGACCAGAGGAAAAACGAGGGCTCACGGAGTTCCGGCGATTGGTCCAGGAGAATCGGATCCTCGAGCCCGTAGCCACCGGCGGAGGATCGGCGTGAAGACGACCCTTGGCATGGAGTCGATTCAGAAAAAAGTCCGCGCCGGCGAGCGCGTTTCGCCCGAGGAAGGGTCGTATCTGTTACGCGATGCGCCGGTCCTCGAGCTCGGTCAGCTGGCCATGGAAATTCGCAGACAGCGGAATCCCGACCCGGTGATCACCTACGTGGTGGACACCAACCCCAACTACACGAACGTCTGCGACGTCGATTGCACGTTCTGTGCGTTCTACCGACCGCCTGGACACGCCGAGGCCTACACCTACTCCATCGAGGAGATGGTCGAGAGGATCGGAAGGTCGGTGGCCATGGGAGTCACCACTGTCCTCATGCAAGGGGGCGTGAGCCCAGAGATCCCTTTCGACTACTACCCGGACATGGTGCGGGCGGTCCGCGAGCGCTTCCCGGAGGTGACTCCTCATTTTTGGTCGGCTCCCGAAATCCAAGGTATGGCCAAGGTCTCGGGGTTGACCACAAGGGAAGTGTTGACTCGGCTCAAGGAAGCTGGGCAGTTCACCATGCCGGGAGGCGGAGCGGAAATCCTCTCCGATCGCGTCCGGCGCAAGATCTCGCACAAGAAGGGCGGCGCGAGCACATGGCTAGACGTGCACCGTGAAGCGCACCAGATTGGATTCCGTACCACCGCCACCATGATGTACGGTCACGTGGAAACCGATGAGGACATCGTCCAACATCTGGAGAGCATCCGCGAGCTTCAGGACCTCCATCATGGTTTCACGGCTTTCGTCCCCTGGAGCTTCAAGCCGGGGAATACGCCACTTCTCGTCAAGATTCCGCGACACGCTGGCCCGAACCGCTACCTGCGCGTCCTGGCCGCATCGCGTATCTACTTGGATAATTTCGACCACATCCAGGCCTCTTGGTTCTCGGAGGGCAAGAAGGCCGGGCAAATCGCGCTTCACTGGGGAGCCGACGATTTTGGTGGCACCCTTTTCGAAGAGAACGTCCACGCTTGTACGGGTTTCGTGAACAAGACGTCGACCGAGGAAATTCAGACCCTCATTGAGGAGGCTGGATTCCAACCCGCCCAGCGAACCACGCTTTATGAGATAGTGGCCCGCAACTGATTCCAAACAAAAACCTGACGGGATAAGCAGGATAAGAGGGATGAAGGCCTCTGACGTCCGTCGTTCCTTTCCCTTGTGCATTAATCCTCTTTATCCTGTAATCCTGTCTAAGTTTTTCGTCTTTGCTTTTTATTCTACTTTGAGGGGACGGCTCATCAGCTCGCGCATCGCTTCCGCGGGCGTCGTCTCTCCGTTGAGTAGCCGATCCAGTTGAAACGTGATGGGCATCTCCACACCGTGCGCTTCCGCGAGCGACAAAGTGGCGTGAGTGGTTGGGACTCCCTCGGCCACCATCCGCATCGAGGCCAGGATCTCCTCGAGAGATTTTCCTTTCCCGAGCTCGTAGCCCACAGTGCGGTTACGAGAAAGATGCCCAGTACAAGTTAGAACGAGATCCCCCATCCCGGCGAGCCCAGCCAGCGTTTCCCTTCGCCCGCCCAGAGCTACGCTCAAACGAGAGATCTCCGCCAACCCCCGCGTGATGAGCGCGGCGACTGGATTGTGTCCCAAACCCAGTCCCGCGCAAACCCCGGCCGCGATGGCGATGACGTTCTTGACTGCTCCCCCCAGTTCCACTCCGACCACGTCGTCGTTGGTGTAAACGCGAAGGGTCAACGAAGACAACGCCTCCTGAATTTTCTGCGCGAGATTCGGCCGGTTACTTGCGGCAACGAGTGCGGTGGGATGATCCTCCGCGACTTCCCGTGCGAAGGTGGGTCCGGAGAGCACGATGACGCCGGGTCCCAAGCGATCGTTCATGACCTGCTCGATGACCTCGCTCATGCGCAATAAACTCTTCTCTTCGATCCCCTTGGTGGCACTCACCAGGAGTGCCTCGGCAGGAACGTGCGGGGCGGCCTGAGCTACAACTTTCCTCAGATATTGGGAAGGCACGACAGTTAGGACCACGTCGGCGTCCCGAGTCGCCTCCGCCAGATCGTTCGTGACTTGTAAAGTCGCAGGAAGCTCCACCCCGGGAAGGAAGATTTCGTTGACCCTCCGGCTCCGTATGGAGTCGACGACCTCGGGCTCGTAGGCCCAGAGGCGCACTTGGTGATCTTGTCGAGCGGCGAGGCGGGCGAGAGCGGTACCCCATCCCCCCGCTCCAATGACAGAGATACGCATGAAACGGCTGTCGGCTTCAGCGGTCTTGCTTGCCCGCCTGAATCAGAAAGTAAATGAACCCGCCCCAGACGCCGGTGAGAACCACTGCCATCATGATGTACCCGGACAGTTCCACGTCAGTCTCCATCGCGGGCGCCGACTCTTGTCGCCCACCAGCGGTTCAGAAGAAGTAGGACCACGATCACGATGCCCCATTGAAAAACTGCGGTACCGACACTGTAGGTATGGAAGGGATTCCACCAACCCTCTGGGTCGAGTGTGGTCACCGCCTGGTAGAACCACCACACCACGAGTGCGGCGAACTCGAGCGGAATGAGAATCGTCACCACCGGGACAAACCATTTCCCGACTGGCCTCCTCTCCTCCGGAGTGTTGATGAGCTCACTTCTAAAGCGGTCGACGCCGTATCGTATGACGGTGATCGCGATGAAGAGTCCAGAAACGAGCAACCCTAGTCCCCACACCCAATCTTGGTTCTCCAAGAAGCCCATCTTCCAGGCCGAAGGCAACCCAAGTACGAACCCCAACACGCCCACCAACGAGACGGCCGTCGTCCGCCGCACTCCCAAGTCCACGAACATGCGGGTCGCCATTTCGATCATCGCGATCAGCGACGACATGGCGGCAAAGCTAAGCGCCAGGAAGAACAAAGCCAGGAACACCCTCCCCGCCGGCATCTGCGCAAAAAGCGTCGGCAACCAAATGAAGGTGAGGCCATAGTTTCCCGCTCCCAAGGCGTCGCGCGCTTGTGCTTCGGGAAGAACCGAGAAGACCGTGCACATGATGGCGATCCCCGCCAACAACGACGCCGCGTAGTCACCGAAAACGGTGGTGCAACTCGTCAGAACGAAATCGTCTTGCTTGCGAAGGTAGACGCCATAGGTCATGACCAAGCCCCAGGCCGCCCCGGTGCTCCAGGCCGACTGGGTCAGGGCCTCCAGCCAAATCCGGTAGTTCAGAAGGTCACTCCACACCGGAGTAAAGAGAAATCCCAGTCCCCTGATGGCGTCATCCAACGTGACGGCCCGAACCGCGGCGACGATGAGCAAAAGGAACAGAAGGGGTATCAGAATCCGATTCGTTCGTTCGATTCCGCGCACCACGCCGCGATAGATGATGAGGCAACCGGTCACCATCGTCGCCAAGTGAAAGACGGCTGGCTGGAACCCGCTACTCGTGAAGCTCTGCCAATATGTTTCCGAATCACTCGCCATCGTCCTCGAGCCAAGGGTGGCGAAGAAATATTTGAGACACCAGCCCGTGACCACCGAGTAGTAGAACAGGATGAAACACGTGCACACCCCCACGAAGGCGCCCATCCAGTTGTAGTTCTTGCCGATCAGATGGCCGATCGCCCCAGCCGGCCCCCTCCGCGTGTGCTTCCCGAGAGCGAACTCGGATAGCACCAATGGAATCGACCACGCGAACATGAAAACCAGCCAGGCGATGAGGAAGGCGCCACCGCCATTCGCGGCGGCCACACGCGGAAACCGCCAGATATTGCCCGTCCCCACGGCCATCCCTATGGCGGCAAGCAAAATGCCCCAGCGTGAGCTAAAGAGATCTTGCTGCTCTTTCATTCGAGGACCCAATGGGAGCATATTCTAACAGGCCTGTTTGCATATAATGAGCCCTGCACTCGAGGCACTAGCAGCCTGCTGCGAGCGGAGCGAGCCCGGCCCGCATGGACCGCCGGAGGGTGCGCCGAGCGAGGAGCGAGGCGCCGGGCGCGCGCACGGGGAGTGAGCGCGCACTGATGCAGAGATAGGAGGAAGACGTGAAGCGTGCGCTGTCCATGATCGCGATCTTGACGGTTTTCGGCTCGCCGAGCATAGCCGCCTCCGAGGAACACCCTCTTCTCATACGGGCCGACCGCTTGATCGATGGCATGAGCGACCAGCCGATCGAAGGAGCTCTCATTTTGGTGGAAGGGGATAAGATCAGTGCCGTCGGAGCCAACGTTCGACCACCCGCCAACGCCGAGGTCCTCGACCTCCTCGGGTTATACGGTGCTACCCGGCCTGATCGATAGTCATACTCATATCTGCCTCGCCCCGGACTACAGCTCGAACAACCCGGTCCTCAACAAATCGGTGGCTTTCCGAACCTTGGAAGGAGCGGCCGCCGCGTGGGCAGCGCTCGAAGCAAGTTTCACCACTCTCCGAGATGTGGATAACGAAGGGGCGGGCTTCGCAGACATCGCGATACGAGACGCCATCAACCAGAACCTCATCCCGGGCCCACGTCTACTCGTCTCCACGCTTGCCCTCAGTATCACCGGTGGTCACATGAACCACACCGGTCTCGCCCCCGAGATCGACGAACTTGTTCCGTAACTCGCGGTGATGACGGACACCACCGACGAAATGATCAAGGAAGTCCGCCGGCAGATTAAGTACGGCGCGGATTGGATCAAGATATATGCAACGGGCACCCTTCGACACATCGATCGCGAGACGATGGATCCGCTTCCTCAACTGAGCGAGGAGCAGGTCCGCGCGATCGTAGAAGAGGCCGGTCGCTTTCGGAAGGACGTGGCCGCCCACGCCTATGGTGGAGACGGCGCACGTGCCTCCGTGCTGGGAGGCGTTCGGTCAATCGAGCACGGAATGTTGCTCGACGAATCCATCCTTTCTCTCATGGCGGATCGGGGGACCTTTTGGTGCCCAACGCTGTCCGTTTTCGCACCTCGAACGCCGGAGGAAGAGGCAGATGCGTTCTTCAAACGCATTCAAGTGCGGCAACGGAGAGCCTTCCAAAAGGGAATGGAGTTGGGCGTCAAGATCGTCTTCGGTACCGACGCCGGCGCCATCAGGCATGGAGACAACGCGGTGGAGTTTCTTCACATGGTCAGATTGGGCATGGAGCCGATGGTGGCCATTAAGGCCGCCACCTCTCTCGCCGCCGAGCTTCTGCGTCTCGAAGATACGATCGGCGCCATCAAACCAGGATTGCAGGCGGATTTGATCGCCGTTCGCAGCGACCCGCTCGCCGATATTCGGGCCTTACAGGACGTGGCCTTCGTGATGAAAGGCGGGAAGATCGTGAAGATCCCGTTAACTAACCCTAATCGCAAATAAACGTCACCGTGTCTGAGGTCTTTGGCCCCGTGAATAGCACCTTTTCCAGGTTCTGCATACACCGTGCAGAATCACCTATAGTGGCGGCGAGCGGGTGCGGGGATGTCCCGGCCGCTGTTGAATTTGGTCGGGTAGCGGCGGCACCTGTGAATACTCTTAGGCAGCAAACTCATCGCTGTCAAGAGATTTCTGTTTGCTTCTAAGCGCGTGAACGAGAGCGCCCATATGGCGATAGCCTTTGATACGCCGGAACTTTTTTTGCGCGGTGACGACGCCAAGAGCGGTCCATCGGCGAACCATGGAAGGACTCTTCCAACGCTTGACGTTTCTCGATACTCTGCGAATGGTTCCGTTGAGATTTTCAATGGCGTTCGTCGTGGCAAGAGACTGGCGAAGTAAGGCGGGCGGCGCGAGCTTCACGACCGTGAGTGTTTCTTCCATCCCTTCACGAAGGCTTCCGGCAGCTTCGTCGTAGCCGTTTCGCTCGAGCCACGACACCAATGCCTGAAGTCGCTTGCGCGCCTTGTCGGCACTCTTGCACTTGTAGGCTTCCTTCATCGTCTGGAGCACGTAGGCGTGACGAGACTTGGGAAGGTACGAGCGAAGATTTCGGAGTTTATGGATCTGGCACCTTTGGATGACCGCGAGGTCCCCCAAAACGTCGACGAGTGCCTTGCGGATGCCTTTGCCTCCGTCCACTACGCAGAGAATCGACTCATCGACGCGCAAGCCTCGCTCGAGAAGGTCCTGCAACATCGCGGTGCACACTCGAGAGTTCTCCGTCGAGCCCAGCCATATACCCAGGGGCACCTTCGTTCCATCTATTGTAATACCTAGAGTTACGACGACGGTCTGTCCGGCCACCTCAAGGCCATCCAGCATCAGTGCCGCAAGCTCGAACTCCTCTAGCCGCCGAGACAGGTATTCCTCGAGCTTCTTAGTCGTCTGGCTCACGAGGTGACGGCTGGCGGCACTCTTACTCGTGCCACGAGACTTCAACTTGGCCGCGGGTTTGTCCAGACTCGATTCGTAATTTCGGGTCGATACCCCCACCAAGATCTGATTCAACACTCGCTCTGGAAGCGGGTCTTCTTCGCGGAAGGCTTCGAAGTGTGGAAGCGACGCCTCCGCGCCCGATTTCGAGCGAACTCGAGGTCGCGACACTTGGATGCGACGACCACCGAAGCTCAGCTCTCCGTTCGTGCTCCCCCAGTGGTTATGAGTTCGCTCCTTCTCGTGCTTGCCCTTGAGCCCCGCGATCTCCTCGGCGTCCTCTCTGAGCAGTAGGTGCAGAGCTGTCAGTCCTTGCTCGTACACCCATTCCGTCAGATCCGCCTTCGTGGCCGCGATCCCAGCTATCATCGGTAGCAGTATCTGACCGACTTGGCCAACTACCTTGCCCGTAGGCGAGTGCGTTTGCTTTCTTA
Organism: Candidatus Marinacidobacterales bacterium; assembly: GCA_965222425.1. Classification (GTDB taxonomy): domain Bacteria; phylum Acidobacteriota; class Vicinamibacteria; order Marinacidobacterales; family DATDRI01; genus CBDCNP01. The sequence continues at coordinate 226,848 of CBDCTW010000018.1, read as the reverse complement.
CTGGCTTCTTTGATTTCCTAGGCATTGGTGGCTCCTTGTCCCCCTCTGGAGACGGTTTATTGGCAGACCTATTCTTAGGCCGGCCAAGGAGCCGCAGCTACCCCAAATTCAACATCCGGCGGGACATCCCCGCGGGTGCCCCAGCACGAGCTTCTCGCCTGCGCCCAGTGCGGCTGTTTCGCGTTTTCGTGCTTCGAAGATTTTGCGATTAGGGCTAACTAATCCCCCGACTGACGCCGCAACTCCTGCCGCTTTGACCCCCGCTCGAGGGGAGCCCATAATTACCCATTCTACATGCTCTTTGCCGCGATACTCGGCCTCATACTCATTCTTGCCTGCTCTGCCTTTTTCTCTGGTTCGGAGACCGCCCTTATGTCCCTCAACCGGTATCGGTTGCGACACCTGGAGGAGCAGCACGGGCGTACAGCGACAACTATTCGAGAGGCCCTCAGCTATCCGGAGAAGATCTTGGCGACGATCCTCACCGGTAACGTGTTCGTGAATACGGCCGCGGCGGCACTCGTCGCTTACGTGGTCACCTCGCAGGTCACCGACCCCGAAAAGGAGGCGGCCGCACTCACTATCGCAACCCTCCTCCTAACCGCTCTGATCCTCGTCTTCGGCGAGATGATCCCAAAGAGCGTGGCGGCGCGCCATTCGGAAGGCTGGTCGTTTATCGTTATCCGACCCATCGTCTTCTTCATCAAGCTCTTGGGACCGATGGTCAAACTACTGACTCTCATTTCGACAGGCTTTCTGCGCTTGCTCGGTGAGCCACCGCGTCCCCTCCGCCACGAGATGACTCTCGAGGAGCTCAAGGCCCTCATACAGACCGGAGAGGAGCCGGGGCGGAAACGTCAAATGCTTCGCAAGGTGTTCGAGCTGGGCGAGACACGCGTCTCCGAGGTCATGGTGCCACGGACCGAGATCGTAGCCGTCGAGGTTGACTCGCCGCTCGAGGACATCGTCACACTCGTTCAGAAACACCGCTTTTCCCGCATACCGGTTTACCGCGACACCCTCGACACCATCGAGGGCCTCGTCTACTCGAAGGACCTGATCACCCACTGGGGCAAGAAGGTTCCCTTCAATCTGGCCGACGTGCTTCGAAAACCCTGCTTCCTACCGGACCGGGCGAAGGTGGAGCAGGCGCTCGAACAGATGCAGAAGCAACGGGTTCACTTGGCGTTGGTGGTCGACGAGCACGGCGGTGTGGAAGGCATGGTGACCCTCGAAGATCTACTCGAAGAAATCGTGGGAGAGCTGGGCGACGAGCAGGAGGAAGAGGTGCCGCCGATCCGTGCCCTCGCCGACGGCAGCTACTCCTTGGAGGGCTCCATCTCCGTCAAGGATCTGAACGATAGCCTAGGATTAGAGCTGCCGGAACAGCCCGACTACAACACTCTAGCCGGCCTCATCCTGACCCGACTGGGTCGTATTCCCGTCGAGGGAGAAGAGCTAGCGGTAGAGGGTATGTTTTTCTCGATCGAGAGGGTCGAGGATCGGCGAGTCGTTCGAGTGAGGGCTAGGCGAGCGCGCTGACCACCGATTGAGTACCGCCCGCGCTCAATCCTCGTCCCCATAGAAGAAATAGTCCGCACAGGAGCTCGTGCAAAACCAGCGCCCGCTGCGATCGACGCCGCAGTCGTCGCAGAAGTACTTGAAGCAGATCGCGCACTTCCGAAGAGATTTCTCCTCATCGGAGATATCGCACACGGAACAGTTCAACCCCAGTTCCTCCCTGCGAATTTTTGGACAATTTCTAGTGAACAGCATAATATACAATGTTTAGAGGAATTTACAAAGGCTCCCAAGCAACCGGCTCGCACAATGTACGTCGGTCGCCGCCTGGCCGCGGCGGGATTATCACAAATGCTCATCAAGAAAGTATGTCGCTCTCTCCAGAAGTTTGGGATGATCGGTTCCGGAGAGCGTGTGCTCGTCGCCCTCTCCGGCGGACCGGATTCCGTGGCCCTCACGCACGCGCTGGTTGAGTTGGCCGCCACCGAGGTGTTCGAGCTACGTTTGGCACACCTCAATCATCAGCTACGCGAGGACGGAGACGCCGATGAGGCGTTTTGTGCGGAATTGGCGGCACGATTGGACTTGCCGTTCTCTTCGCACCGCATCGATGTCGCTGCCGAGGCGCAGCGCAACGGCTACTCTCTCGAAGAGCAAGCCCGTATCAGTCGCTATCGCTTCCTGAGCGAAACCGCTGAGCGATGGCAATGTGCGGGGATCGCCGTGGGTCACACGCGAGACGATCAGGCCGAAACATTCCTACTGCGGTTGCTGCGGGGATCAGGCACTACCGGTTTGGCCGCGATCCGCCCGGTCACTTCCATGCCGACTTCTTTCTCACCCTCGTCCAAGGCCCGTCTGGCCCGTCTAGCCCGTTTATTACGTCCGATGCTCGAGGTTACACGCTCCGAAGTGCTCGCGTTTCTCGATGTGAAGGAAATCGCTTACCGGCTGGACCGCACCAACTTAGACCCATCGATTCCGCGGAACCGCGTCCGGCACCAAACGCTGCCCTTTTTGGCGAGCCACCACAACCCGAATGTGACCGACACCCTAGCCCGGACGGCCGAACTCCTACAAGACGACGAGGATTGGATGGAGCAGGAGGCGAGGCGAATGCTCGCCTCCCTAATCGAGGACTCGGGGCATCATGGGAACCGTATTCGGCTGTCGGTCAAGGCGCTCGAACGACTGCACCCCGCCCTGCGCCGGCGAGTCGTCCGGGGAGCCGTCTTAAGCGTACGCGGAGAGTTGCGGGACGTCACCGCCCGCCACATCGAAGACGTGCTGGGGCTCATCTCTTTCGGCAGGAGCGGCCGCCGATTGTGCCTGCCTGGACTCGATTGTGGGCGTTCCTTCGACGCCATCTGGTTCAAGCCCGCCGCTCCTCGTCATCCGGCAAGGAAGGACTATAATAGCTATGAGTATGCCCTGACCGTGCCCGGGAAGCTCCAGATCCCCGAAGCGGGCGGAGCCATCCGGGTGGTAGAGGCGAATGCCACTTCCCTTCCCCCGGCTGCTGGGGAAACGGTCAAGATTGCGTTCGGGGAGGTAAACGGACCGCTGGACCTACTAGAAACGCTGCGCGTGCGAAGTCCATTGCCGGGAGATCGGTTCCGACCGCTCGGGGCACCGGGCTCCAAGTCCGTAGCGCGCTATCTCATGGAGCGCCGGGTGGACCGAGATCGGCGGAGACTCGTCCCGCTGGTCGTTCGCGGCGACCGGCGTTCCGACCAGGAGATTTTGTGGGTCGTCGGGCATGGAGTCTCCGAGGCATCTCGGGTGAATCGAGGTGCTCGCCGGGTGCTCCAGTTGAGTTGGTCGACGGTATGAGCGACTTGGTCAAACCCGCAGTCTTTTTTGGCGAGGAGAGGATCCGAGAGCGCATTTTAGACATTGGTCGGCGCATCACGGCCGACTACGACGGCTCGGACGTCGCACTCGTGGGAATCCTGAAGGGCACCATCGTCTTCATGGCAGACCTCATTCGCGCCATCGATCGACCGCTTACTTGCGACTTTCTAAACGTGGAACTAGCCAAGGATCAGCGGATCGACATCGCGTTCAGCCCGGAGACAAACTTCCGTGCCCGAGACGTCCTATTGCTCCAAGACGTAATCGATACCGGCGTCACGATGAATTTCATCTTGGGACACATCCAAGAAGACTGGCAACCGCGTTCGCTGAAAGTCGCCGCAATCATCGATAGGGAAGACCATCGCAAGGTCGACTGCACCGCCGACTATGCATGTTTCAAAATCGTAGAGGACGGCTTCGTAGTCGGATACGGCCTGGACAGCGAGGAGCAGTATCGGGGACTTCCGTACCTCGGAATGCTCGACAGAAAGAAGACTGATTAAATCTCGGAGGCAAATATTGAACTCGACCATGAAGAACTCGATGTTCTGGATGGGGGCCTTTTTGCTCATTATGCTCTTCTGGAGCGTATCGTCCCGCCTCCAGAAGGAGGAGACGCAGCTTACCTTCAGCAATTTCATGGAGTATGTGGATCGAGGGAGCGTCGCCGACGTGACGATCACCGGAAGCTCGGCGGGCAGCCAGATCGTAGGAACGTTGACCAACGGCGACTCTATCCGAACCTTCGCACCTCCGCAGTACGAGTCCCTCGTCGACAAGCTACTGGCGCAAGGCGTCGAAATAAGCGCGCGAGATGCGAACGGATCTTCCGTCTGGGCACACCTCATCAACTGGACGCCCATCATCATCATGATCGCTTTCCTGGTCTTCTTCATGCGACAAATGCAAGGTTCGGGTAACCGCGCTCTGTCGTTCGGAAAGAGCAAGGCGAAGCTCAGCGGCACGCAAGAGAAAAAAATCACGTTCAAAGACGTGGCGGGAGTCGACGAGGCGAAGGAAGAGCTGCAGGAGATCATCGACTTTCTGAAAGAACCTCAGAAGTTCCAAAAGCTGGGCGGACGAATCCCCAAGGGCGTCTTGCTCATGGGCCCGCCGGGGACAGGAAAAACGCTGCTGGCACGCGCCATCTCGGGGGAGGCCAACGTACCGTTCTTCTCGATTAGCGGGTCCGACTTCGTCGAAATGTTTGTTGGAGTTGGTGCCAGCCGTGTGCGCGACCTCTTCGAGCAAGGGAAAAAGAACGCTCCCTGCATCGTCTTCATCGATGAGATCGACGCGGTGGGACGTCACCGTGGCGCCGGGTTGGGCGGCGGACACGACGAGCGCGAACAGACTCTGAACCAGCTGCTCGTGGAGATGGACGGTTTCGAGTCTAACGAAGGGGTCATCTTGATCGCGGCCACCAACCGGCCAGACGTATTGGACCCGGCACTACTTAGGCCCGGCCGTTTCGACCGCAGGGTGGTGGTCTCACTTCCCGACGTCAAGGGGCGGGAAGGCATTTTGAAGGTGCACACCAACCGGATCCCAATGGCCTCCGATGTCGACCTAACCATACTCGCCAGAGGAACGCCTGGTTTTTCGGGCGCCGATCTGTCGAACCTGGTGAACGAAGCTGCCCTGAATGCGGCCCGGTACGGGATGAAGGCCGTCGCCATGCAGGACTTTGAAAACTCCAAGGACAAAGTGCTCATGGGTGCCGAACGGCGGTCCATGATCATGAGCTTGGAGGAAAAGACGACCACTGCCTACCACGAAGCCGGCCACGCGTTGGTGGCGTCGCTTCTCCCCGAGGCCGACCCTATTCACAAAGTCACGATCATCCCGCGCGGCATGGCTCTTGGAGTCACGCAGCTCCTCCCCGAGTCCGAGCGCTATAGTCACAGCAAGGCATACGTAGAAGCAATGATCGCGGTCAAAATGGGAGGCCGCATTGCCGAGGAGCTCTTCCTGAACCAGATCACCAGCGGGGCTAGCGACGACCTCGAGAAAGCCACCGAATTGGCTCGCAAGATGGTCTGTGAGTGGGGCATGAGTAAGAAACTCGGTCCGATGACCTTCGGACGGAAAGAAGAGCAAGTTTTCCTCGGGCGAGACATCATGCACCAAAAGGACTATAGCGAGGACACGGCCATCAGAATCGACACAGAAGTGAAGGCGATCGCGGAGCGAAACTATCAGCGGGCCAAGGAGCTTATAACTACCAACCGCGATCTGTTGCAGCGCGTGGCGGAGAGCCTGCTGGAACGTGAGGTTCTGGACGCAGAGGAAGTGAAGATGGTGCTCGAGGGAATCCCCCTAAAAGAGCGGAAGCCCCCACCCACAGAGACCACTCCCGAGAAGAAGCCCGAGACCAAGGGCGAGAAGGAGACCCCGCTCACGCCGCCCATTTTGCCCGAGCCCAAGATCATTCCGCAGAGCTAGCGCCGCCGGTGGCCTTGGCTCTGCTTGTTCGAACGAGTCGACTTTGACGGTCCCTCTCGCCGCGCGGTCCGTCCACACGTTCCGGGCTCGAGGGAGGACGCTCTCGCTGGGCCGTCGGACCCGCGTCATGGGTGTCATCAACGTGACCCCGGACTCTTTTTCCGACGGCGGCCTCTTCTTGGACGCCGACAAGGCGATAGCCTGCGGCCTGGAAATGGCCCGGTCGGGGGCGGACATCATCGACGTAGGCGGTGAATCCACTCGGCCCGGGGCTTCCCCGGTCTCGGCAGAAGAGGAGCTGAAACGAATTGCTCCGGTGATCACGGGGTTACGGCGCCAAACGGACGTCATGCTCTCCGCCGACACCGCAAAAGCCGAGGTGGCGCAGTGGGCGCTGGAGCACGGGGTCGAAATCATCAACGACATCTCTGGACTGACCAGTGACCCGAGGATCGCGCAAATGATAACGCGGGCAGATGCCGGATTGATCTTGATGCACATAAAGGGTACGCCCAGGACGATGCAGAAAGACCCAAATTATGAGAACGTCGTTTCCGAGGTGCGTGATTTCCTCAGCGAGGCGTCGAGCCGAGCGGAAGCGGCGGGGGTCGCGCCGGATTCGATACTGGTTGACCCCGGGATCGGCTTCGGCAAATCGATGGAGCACAATTTGCAACTGATAAATCGCCTGGGATCGTTGGCGGCCCTCGGTAAGCCGATCCTGATTGGCACGTCGCGCAAGAGCTTCATCGGCCGCCTTCTGGACGTCCCGGGGAAGGAAAGGCTTCACGGGACCTCGGCATCCGTTGCCGCATCCATACTTCGCGGCGCGCACGTCGTGCGCGTCCACGACGTGCCGGAAATGATTCACGTCGCCAGGCTAACTGACGCTATCTTTAACGAGACGGGAGCGACATCGAGGTGAAGGAGCTGGTAAATTACCTCGAGTCGTTCATCCGGGTGACAGAGCTCTCCTGGGTGGACGGCATCGACATCGCTCTCGTCAGCTTCCTCATCTATAAGCTGTTGCAGCTCATCCGCGGCAGCCGCGCCTTCCAGATGGTAGTGGGGACGTTCATCGTTGTGACGTTGTTCTTCGTTTCCCGCTGGGCGAGGCTCGAGACGGTCAATTGGTTGCTGCGCAATAGCTTGGCCTACATCGGATTCGCTATCATCGTGCTCTACCAGGCCGAGCTCCGTAAGGCGCTAGCGCATCTGGGCAAGGCCCCGCTGTTCCGCATCCTTGGCCAACCGCATACGAGCGAGACTATCGACGAGGTGGTGCTCGCCATCACCACTTTGGCGAGACGCAAGACGGGTGCGATCATCGTCATCGAGCGAGACATCGGCCTGCGGAATTACATCGAGGGCGGCATCATTCTCGACGCGATACTCACGTACGACCTGCTACTCTCCATTTTCAATCCCAAGTCGCCGCTACACGACGGCGCAGCGATCGTGCAGGGCAATCGGGTCGCCGCCGCCGCGTGCTTCCTGCCGCTTTCCATCAACCCTCAACTATCGAAGGAACTCGGAACCCGCCACCGCGCGGCGATCGGAATCACCGAGGATACCGACGCGGTTGCCATCGTCGTCTCGGAAGAAACGGGTACGGTCAGCTACTTGGAAGACGGAAACATCTTGCGCGGTATGGACGGCGAGACTCTGCGTGCGAAGCTCCATCGGGCCTTCGGCACGAGTCGAGCCAACCGGTCCCAAGACGTCAAGGGAAGCGTCCGGGAAGGGTCGGCCGTATGAGATCGTGGATCTTCGAAAACTCAGGGCTCAAGGTGATCTCGCTCATTCTGGCAGTATCCCTCTGGTACATCGTGGCCGGCGAGAGAAGCACCGAGATCGTGCTCTCGATTCCACTTGAGTTTCAAAACGTCCCGGAAGGACTCGAAGTGATCGAAGAGTCCGCCCAGCAAGTCGATGTACGATTACGTGGCTCCTCCGAGCTCCTGAGAAGACTCTCGCCTCAGGAGATTCAGGCGGCGGTGGACCTGACAGACGCCCTCCCTGGAGACAACACCGTTTACCTAACGCCGGGTCAGGTGGACACGCCCTACGGCGTTCGAGTAATGAGGGTGACTCCGGCTTCCGTCAACTTGGCGATCGAGCCAGTGTCTCAGCGTAGGGTACGGGCGGTCCCAAGAGTCGTCGGGAAGCCCGCCTCCGGCTTCGTGTTGGCCAACATCGCCCTCGAGCCACCCGAGATTATGGTCAGCGGACCCACCTCACGGCTTGCGAACCTGGAGCAAGTCGCCACCGAGCCCATCTCCGCGGAAGGATTACGTGAGACCTACTCGCAGTCGCTTAGGGTGCTCATCGACGACCCGTTCGTGAGACTGCCCGACGGGAATACCGTGGAGGTAACGCTCGAGGTCCAGGAAGAGAGAATCCAACGAGAGTTAAGCCCGGTGCCGATTAGCGAGAGCCCCTCCTCCGCGAAAGTGACGCTGACGCCCGCATCCCTGAAGATCGTGATAGCCGGTCCTCGAAGTGTCGTGGAGAAGCTTCGCGTCGAACATCTCGCGGCGCGGGTAATTGTGGACGGTCTGGATCCGGGAGATCACCGCCTCGCTCCCCAGATCGAAGTGCGCCTCCCGAACGGCGCCGACATCGAGATCGTTAGCGTCGTTCCCGAAGAAGTAGGAGTCCACTTGTCCAAGACGGGAGGGTCGGGGAGCGAATGAAGAACCTGTTCGGCACGGACGGTATTCGAGGCGAACCGGAGGTTCCACCCCTGGACGGCGCGACGATTTACCGCGTTGGCCGCGCCTTAGCTCGGAACCTGAGCTCATGCGAGCTCCCCCGGCTGCTCATCGGGCGAGACACGCGGAGCTCGGGAAGCACTATCGAGTCCTGGCTGGCGGCAGGTATCTCGGCCGGCGGCGGCGAGACAGTCTCAGCCGGTGTCATCTCAACACCAGCGGTAGCACACCTCACGCGACGATGCGGGTTTGCGGCAGGAGTGGTCATTTCCGCTTCGCACAATCCCTTCCCGGACAACGGTGTGAAGATCTTTTCGGCCGAGGGGAAAAAGGTGAGCGAAGTTCTGGAGACCACCATCTCGAAGGAGGTCGCCGCGGACGGCGCCGACGAAGAGGTTCCCGAAAAACCTCTTCCCGCTCCTGACCCAACGCTTCAAGACGAGTACTTACGGCACCTGAAATCCAGCCTACCTTCGAAAACGGGTTTTTCGTCGCTCAAGATCGGCCTCGATTGCGCCAACGGAGCGACCCATGAGGTGGGGCCTCGTCTACTCCGGGAGCTTGACATCGCCTTCGAGTCCCTAGGAATCACTCCCAATGGAAGCAACATCAACGACGCCTGCGGCTCGACGCACCCGGAACAGCTCGCACGCCGAGTGGTGGAATCCCGCTGCGACTTCGGCGCCGCCTTGGACGGCGACGGGGATCGACTGCTGCTGGTCGACGGCGACGGTCAGTTGATCAATGGTGATGCGATCCTTCTTATGTGCGCCCGGCACATGAAAGCCGATCAAAGACTTCCCGGTCCTGGTATCGTAGCGACCGTAATGAGCAACCTAGCTTTGGAGCAAGCCTTAGGGACGGAAGAAATAGACCTCTTTCGAACGCAGGTGGGCGACAAATACGTGGCCGAGGAGATGGAAAAACGGGGGCTGGTGTTGGGAGGAGAGCAGTCTGGACACATCATCTTTTCGGACTACTCGCCTACCGGTGACGGTTTGCTGACTCTACTCCAGGTTTTGCGGGTTGTCGCCGGTTCGACAAAGCCGTTAAAAGAGCTCGCGTACCTCAAGCCGTTCCCACAGGTTCTCATCAACGTCCCGGTCATGGAAAAACGTGACATCCAGCAGGTGCCGGAAATCGCACACGCGATGGAGGAGGCAGAACGGCAAATGGCGGGGCGTGGCCGGCTCCTGGTACGTTTTTCTGGAACGGAGCCCCTGCTTCGCATCATGATGGAAGGGCCCGATGAAGGAGAGATTCGTGCGCTCTCCATATCTATCGCGGAAGCTACCCGACGTAGCCTGGCGGAATGATGAAAGAGCTCGGTGTGACCCTAAACGCCGTCGCTTTTCTGCGCGAGTCGCGCAAGGCCAAAGATCCCGACCCCGTGATGGCGGCGTTTCTCGCAGAGCAGGCCGGAGCGGATGCGATCAACGTGCACTTGCGCGGCGACCGCCGGCACATTCAGGAGCGCGATGTGACGCTGCTCCGCGAGACCGTCAAAACGGAGTTCAACCTGGTGGCCGCGCCCAGCCAAGAGCTGACCCGGGTCGCCCTCACCGTCAAGCCCGACCGCGTAACGTTCGTCCCCGAGCGAATCGAAGAAGTCGGTGGTCCCCTGGGAGTCGACGTCATTCTCAACAGCTCCCAGCTACGTCAGCTCACGAGGATGCTTCGGGACGGCTCTATCCGATGTAGCGTCTTCATCGAGCCGGACCCGGACCAGATTCGAGAGGCCCATCGCATCGATGCCGATGGCGTGGAGCTTTCCACCGAAACCCTCGTCGGAGCACAGGGGGACGATGCCGTGGCCCAGCAACTGCAGCGGATTTCCGACGGGGCTCGACTGGCGGAGAAGTTCGGCATGGAGGTCGCCGCGGGTAACGGCCTCTCCCTGCGCAACATACCCCCGCTCCTCGGCCTTCAGGGGCTGAAACGCATCAACGTGGGCTATCAACTCGTGGCGCGCTCTTTTGTGATCGGCTTCGAGAATGCGGTACGAGAAATGGTGAATCTCGTCAAGCAGCCGACCCCGCAGCCTCGTTGACTCCAACCGCTTTGATCTGGTATTTTCAATAGTTTAGAGGGATCCGTCACAAGAGGCGTTTCTCGCCGTTGTCAACACGGAGGCTTCCTGACGTGGCAACCAAGAAGGTAATGACCGACCGGGGACCCGATATGCCCGACAGGCCCAACAGGAAGGACAGAAAAGCCGAGAACGGTTCCGAGCTCGCCAAGTCGACCCTGCGCGAGTACTTCGAATCGATATGTGTCGCCGTCATCCTAGCGCTCTTCATTCGCACCTTCGTGGTCCAGGCATTCAAGATCCCTACCGGCTCGATGGAAAACAACCTCCTGATCGGCGACCATCTTCTCGTCAACAAGATGCTCTACGCGCCGACGGCGGTTCTATTGGAGAACGAGATCTTGCCGATCCGGGACATCCGACGGGGAGAGGTCGTGGTGTTCAAATTCCCCATGGGGCCGGAAAGAGATTTCATCAAACGGGTTATCGGACTTCCAGGAGATGCCATCCGCGTCGAGAACAAGAGGGTCTATATCAACGGCGAACCACTGGAGGAGGACTACGTCTTCTTCACCGAGCCTCCCGGGAACGGTGATGAAGAGGTGTTTTACGACTTCCGCCGCGACTTCATGCCGGAGATGATCGTGCCCGAGGGCCAATACTTCGTGATGGGTGATAATCGCGACAACAGCCACGACAGCCGCTTCTGGGGAACCCTCCCCCGTGAGCTGGTGAAAGGCCGAGCACTTATCATATATTGGTCTTTTGATGGGACCTACTTGGCGACGGGGCTGATGGAACGACTCAAGGAGTTGGGCTCCCACGCCTGGCACTTCTTCGATAAAACCCGATGGAACCGGTTCTTCCATCTAGTCCGGTAGAAGGTTTGGTAGGCGGTGTTATGAAGAGGCTTGCGAATGTAAAGGGGGAGATCCGTCTCGGGTCGATCCTGACTCTGGCGGTGATTGCCTTCGCGGTCTACCTTGGCGTCCAGTTCGTACCCGTGCTCTTCGCGCAGTATGAGTTCAAGGACGCGGTGGTTGACGAAGCGAAGTTCTCGAGAGCAAAGACTGCCGAAACCGTCCGAAACAACCTGGCGAATAAGGTCGCTTCGCTAGGGCTACCGATCACCCATCAACAGATCCATGTCGAGCGCAAGCCGACCTGGACAAGAATACAAGTAGACTACGAGCTCAGTGTGGAGTGGCTGCCCGGCAAAGTGTACACCTGGGATGTGACCGAGGTTTCGGAAAGCGTCTTGTTCTAGCCTAGCGCCGCCACGCCAAGCCCCTCCCAACTTTGTCCGGCGTCTAGCGGGCGAGTCCGACCCGCCTCCGCCACAAGCCTACCGCTTCATTCAAGTCCTTCTCCGAAGCCGGTCCTGCGCCTGGGACGCGCTCAACCCTCGCACCCGAACCGTCTTCCGGCGAAAGCTCAACCCGGAGACGATCTCCACATCCTTTTTTCCGACACCAAGGGAACGGGCAAGGAGCTTGACAAGCTCTTGATTTGCCGCTCCTTGTACCGGAGGTGAGGTCAGGCGCACACGGATCTCTTCTCGATCGTCATAGATCAATTCTTCGCGGCCGCTGCGAGGGGTGACGCGAACGCGGATGAGAGCACCTTCACGCGCGTCCGAGAACGCAGCCATCACGACTCCCGCCTCTAATTAGAAGACTAGGAGGACTCGGCTTTTTTTCTTGGTCAGTGCCGCGTCGTCTGAGAAAAGACAGCTTATCTTGCTCGATCTCGCTTTCCTCCATCAGCTTGCTCAGGTTGCGTAGATTGGCAATGGTAGCCAAGATCGAATTTTGCACTTGTCGCTTCTGGATCCGGAGCTCGAGAATATCTTTTTCGATATCGTGGCACTTCATCTGGGCGGCTTCGATCAGGCGATCGACCGTCAACTCCGCCTCCCGCAGAAGCATTTGCGACTGTTTCTTCGCATTCTCTTTCAGCTCCTCCGAGGTTTGCTGGGCCGTGACGAGCGTGTTCTTCAATATTTGCTCGCGCTCGTGATGCTCGGTGAGCAGGGCGGACGATCTCCTAGCTTCTTCCGACGTCTTTTCGTTCTCCGCGCGGAGCTGTTCCATCTCTTCGGCAATCATATCCAGGAACGTCCTGACTTCATCGGCGTCGACTCCACGAAAACACGTTTGAAAGCTATGTCTCTGGATGTCCAAGGGCGTCAGCTTCATCTTTCGTCCTCCCGGGCTCTTGCGGTCCCTTCCGCGAAGGCTGGGTTTTGCGGGCCTCTCACCGGTCTTTCACCAAAAAGGGCCGTCCCCACTCGCACGAGTGTGGCACCTTCCTCCACCGCGACCGCGTAGTCGCGACTCATTCCCATTGACAGCTCCTTGAAGACCCCGCCCACCAAACCCCTGGCGCAAGCTTCCTCGCGGAGCTCTCGCAATTGCCTAAAATAAGGCCGCACATTTTCCGGATCGTCCAGGTAAGGCGGTAGCACCATCATCCCTTCTAATCGCAGGTTTTCGAGCTCGGCCATTTGCTCGAGATCCTCGAAAAGTCGCGCCGCGGGCAGGCCAACTTTGCTCTCTTCTTCGGCCAATTGAACTTGGATCAGCACCCGCTGTGTCCGGTTCTGCTCCCCGCACAAACGATTCACCCGTCGAGCCAGCTCCACCGAGCTGATCGAATGAATAAGATCAAATACTTCAATCGCCTTATTCACCTTGTTGCTCTGCAGACGTCCTACCAGGTGCCACTGCAAGTCAGACCCGACAACGAGCCTTCGCTTGCCCTCTGCCTCCTGGACGCGATTCTCGCCGATGTCGAGCACCCCCGCTGCGACCGTTTCCCGAACCTCTTCGACCGACCGGAACTTCGACACCGCGACGAGCCGAACGGATTTTGCCTCACGCCCCGAACGCGGCGCCGCCGCCTCGATTCTCTGACGGACGACTGCGATGCGGCTAGCCAGCTCCGTTGGCATCGGCTGAGAGACGTTCAATTCTTTTTGAGATAATCGAGGATTCCCGTTGCGGTAACCGCGTTCGGACCATCCGGTTCCAACTCGAGGTACTTTTCCATGTGAGCGACCGCTTCCTCGCTCTTGCCCTGATTGACGTAAACCATTCCCAATTGATAATGGCCGAGCGCGTGGGCGTCGTGGAGCTCGACGACCCTCTGGAACGCCCTCTCCGCGGTGGGGACATCTCCTGCGTTCATCGCTACCGCCCCAACGTCGAAAAGCGTCTCAACATCGTCCGGCTGAAGCTTCTCGGCTTCCAGGAGCATCGCCATGGCTTCGGGCCATTGCTGATTCGCGGTGTAGATAGCGGCGAGCGCCAGGTAAGGTTCGACCGATGATGTCTGGAGCTCGACCGCCTTTTTGTAGAAGGTCACGGCTTGATCCAAATGTCCGAGGTTTTCGTGCGCGACCCCTACATTGTAGAGGGCCTCCGGCTTCTCCGGATCGATCTCCAGTACTTTTTCGAATGCCGCGATGGCAGCGGCATAGTCCTCCGCGTTCATCGCCGCCACACCTTCTTGGAAGACTAGCTTGATCGCCTGGTTCAGCTTCTGCTTCTCGAGGTCGGAACGTGCCCCTTCGGACAAGGCCGGCAGAACCACCTTCCCCATCCGTGTCGGGGGTCCCCCCAGAACCTTGAGCTCATATTGATACGACTGGTGTCCGCTCTTAGTGAAGGTGAGCATGTAACGGCCGGTGGGCAAGCCGGCCCGAATGAAGTCGCCATCTTCGTCGGATGTTACCCTGTGCTCACGGTTCACCCCTCCCAAGAACTGAAAGACGATCTCGACCCCATCCACTGGCTGCTCATTCTCGTCGACGATCTGCCCGCGGGCCGAGCCGATCTGGGCGTAGGCTTCCGCCGCCAGTAGGATGGCCAACGATAGAAGCGCGAGAAGGCGCGGCAATGGTTTCCCTGACGCCATCATCAATCCTCCCCTGTAGTCCGAAACTCGATTATACGTCTCAGTCGCGAAGAACGCATCCACCATCGCTCCGCGCTACCCCTGCGAGCTACGGCGGGCAGGTTCGCCCAAACGCAGCAAGCTCCAGGGGGGGCTATTCCAGCTCGTACGAGGCGCTGTAGGTGGGCGCTTCCCAGACTCTGATGCGCCTGACCTCGAGGCCCCGCGGCGCTAATCTTGCCTCCAGCTTCTCATAGAAAAAACGCGCCATGTTCTCGGTGGTGGGATTCATGTCATCAAAGGGAGCCAATTCGTTCAAGTGTCGATGGTCGTACGGGGCGAGGACTTCCTTCAATTCCCGCTCCAGCTCCAGGAAATCCAGCCCTAGTCCCAACTCGTCCAACTCTCGCGCCGCGACGCAAGCTTCGACCCTGAAGTTGTGCCCATGAAGGGGCTCGATGGGTCCCTTGTAGCCACGGAGTTGGTGAGACGCGGAAAACATCGTCTCGACACTGATCTCGTAACGAGGTGTACCCATTGCCTTCTCCCCTAGTGCCCTAGCCGAAAAACCGAATGACTTCCTCTCGGCGGTGGGTCAGCGGAAAAGGAGGAAGACTCGCCAAAAAACGTTGACCGTAGCTCATTCTCAGCAACCGACTGTCCAGAACCGCCAGCACGCCGCGATCACTGCGAGAGCGGATCAGCCGACCCAACCCTTGCTTGAGTCCAAGAATAGCCATCGGCACTTGATAATCGTGGAAGCCGCTGCCACCTCGATTCTCCACCCAATCGATACGCGCCGACACCAAGGGGTCAGCCGGCACCGCGAAAGGAAGCTTGTCGATGATCACACAAGATAACTGCTCGCCGACCACATCGACTCCTTCCCAGAAGCTGGAAGTGGCAAGGAGGACCGCGCCGGGCGTATCTCGAAATCGATCCAAGAGCTCCCCGCGCGGCGCCTCTCCTTGCACCAGCAGCGGATACTCGATGCGATCCCGCACCAGCCCTTCCACCCCGTGGAGGTTCGCGAAGCTCGTGAAAAGCACGAACGCCCTACCGCGGCTCGCCTTCGTCAAAGCGAGCACCTCCTCTGCCACTCGCTCCACGAATGCGGGGTGACGCGGGGCGGGCATGCCGTTCGGGATGTAGAGAACGGTTTGCCGCGAGAAATCGAATGGAGAGGGTAGTACTTTTTGCTCCCGCGGCTCGACTCCCAATCGCTCCCGCGTATGGTCCAGAGAGCCCTCGATGGACAGAGTTGCCGAAGTCAATACCACGCTTCGCTTCCGCTCGAGGAGTGATTTGCTCACCAGCTCACTCACGTTGATGGGCGAAGATCGGAGAACCACCGACCGCTCGCGCACCTCGCACCACGAGACCGATTCCGGATCCGAGCCGACCAGAATCCGTTCCAAGTCGAAAAGGATCTCCGCCGATCGCCTCGCCAGACCCACCGTAGACTCATCGGGCTCGGGAACGCCCTTGAGCTCGGCGGCCAAGCGCTCGACGTGACCTCGAAGTGCCTCGTAAGCCTGGGATTGTCGAGGAGATTCTGAATCGCCACCGATCCGATAGCGGTCCTTCGAGACTCGGTAACCCTCGAAGAACTCTTCCGCAACCCGACGTAGGCCACGAATGTGCTCCAAAGGACGACGTTGGCGAGGCGAGCGTGCCTCCCAGGCCGCCGTTGCATCCCGGGCGAGCTCCTCGACGCGAAAGCTACTGACCGCCGCACCGAAGTATTGTGTGGCTACGTCTTCCACTTGATGCGCCTCGTCTAATACTAGGAAATCGTAGTCTGGCAACACTTCGCCGTACGAGCCTTCCCGAACGACGAGATCGGCGAAAAGAAGGTGGTGGTTAACGATGATGATGTCGCTCTCCGATGCCCGCTGCCGAAGACCGGTGACGTAGCACCTATCGAAGTCGCAACATTCCTTTCCGACGCAGTTCTCACTCTTTGCGGAGAGCCGACCCCAGAATTCGACGTTTTCTGGAAATCCGGGAATCTCAGCGCGGTCTCCAGTCTTCGTCATCGGAACCCAATGGGCCAGCGTATCGAAGTGCTCGGCTTCTTCGAACAATCGAAAGCTGGGCTGCACCGCGAACTGATCGTAGCGACTGAGACACAAGTAATTGCCTCGCCCCTTCATGAGACACGCCTTAAACGGAACTCCGAGAGCCTTCCTGAGAAGTGGTAGGTCTTTGTAGTACAGCTGTTCCTGGAGGTTCTTGGTTCCGGTGGAGATGACCACTCTTTGTCCGGACAGCACCGCGGGGATCAAGTAGGCGAGGGTTTTTCCGGTACCAGTCCCCGCCTCCACCAGGACCTCGCCACCCTCTCGGAAGGCGTCCGCCACAGCAACCGCCATTTCTACTTGTGGCAGGCGGTGCTCGAACCCCGGCAGCTCGGCGGCCAAGGGCCCGTCGGGTCCCAGGACCTGCTCGATCTCTTCTGGCTGGAGCTTGCTGAGACCACGAGGAGCTGCCGACGTTGCGGCACCGATTTCGATGTCGGATTCTCCTCCGTTAGGCATACTAGGTCGCGGTTTGACTGGCTCGCGTGGAGCTCTCGCTAAGCCGGCGCGGGTAGAGTGGAAAGCTCGCCGTCAGATCGTCGACTTTTTTTGCGATACCCTCGAGAGCAGACTCACTCTCCCGCTCTCGTATAGCGTCGGCGATCCATTTTCCAATGACGTTCATTTCTTCGTTCTTCATCCCCCTAGTCGTAATGGCGGGAGTCCCGATCCGAATGCCACTCGCCACCATTGGAGGGCGGGTATCGAAGGGAATCGCGTTCTTGTTGACAGTTATCCCCGCCTTGCCGAGAGCTTCCTCCGCTTCTTTTCCGGTGACGCCCATGGCGCCGACGTCCAACAAGATGAGGTGATTGTCCGTACCACCAGACACTAGGCGGAAGCCTTCGCCAAGCAATGTCTCCGCTAGTACCTGCGCATTATCGACGACCCGGCGTGCATAAACCTTGAACTCCGGGGCCATGGCTTCTTTGAAACAGGTGGCCTTGCCGGCTACGACGTGCACCAAAGGACCGCCCTGAATCCCGGGGAACGTGATACGGTTCAGATCCTTCGCAAACTTCGCCTTCGAGAGAACGAAGCCCGCGCGCGGACCGCGGAGCGTCTTATGCGTCGTAGAAGTGACGAAGTCGGAGTGCTCCACCGGGCTCGGATGCGAACCGCCGGCCACCAGACCACTGATGTGAGCCATGTCCGTCACCACCACCGCCCCGACTTCGTCGGCTATCTTGCGAATCCGCGCGAAGTCGATGAACCGCGGATAGGCGCTGGCACCGACCATGATCATCTTCGGGTTGTTGTCTCTTGCCAGACGCTCCATTTCCTCGTAGTCGATCGTCTCATCATCTTGGCGCACGCCGTAGGGCACCACCTTGTAGAACCGGCCGGAGAAATTGAGCGGATGGCCGTGCGACAGGTGACCGCCATGAGCGAGGTTCATTCCCATGAACGTATCGCCCAAGTCGAGAACCGCGAGATAAACCGCCATATTGGCCTGAGTCCCGCTGTGAGGTTGCACGTTGGCGTGCTCGGCGCCGAAGAGCTCTTTCGCGCGCTCGATGGCCAACCGCTCCACGACGTCTGCAAACTCGCAGCCTCCGTAATAGCGGCGGCCGGGATATCCCTCTGCATACTTGTTGGTGAATACCGAACCGGTGGCTTCCAGAATCGCTTCGCTCGTGAAGTTCTCGGAAGCGATGAGCTCCAGTCCTTCCGCCTGTCGGCGTACTTCTTGATCGATAGCCTGGGAGACCTCGGGATCCACTTCGAAGAGCGGGCGCTCTAACTCAAGACTCATGACTGCTCCTCTGGAAGAAAGTGATAACTTTGGACTTCTGCCCGCCTCATCCTATAATACGCGGCTGGTTCCAGCAAAAGCACTAACCTTCCTGAAAATGCCATGACGCGGGTCCAGGTCAGAAACCGGGGGCGAGCGCGGATTCTCTCAGGTCATCTTTGGATCTTCCAGTCCGATGTACGGAACCCGGAGGGGGCTACTTCCGGGGACGTGGTCGAAGTGAGGGGACCGCGAGGGGACTTTCTGGGTCAAGCCTTCTTCAGCGAGTCATCGCAGATCGTCCTTCGAATCATCACGACCGAGGAGGAGGCGGTCGACGAAGACTTTTGGAAGCGAAAATTCGCGGCGGCCTTGGCCTTGCGGAGCGGACTCGCACCCGCCACCACTGCCTACCGATGCGTGCATGGTGAAGCCGATGGGATCCCTTCGCTCGTGGTCGACCGTTATGGCGAGACTCTGGCCGTCCAAACTCTATCGGCGGGAACGGATCGACTGAAGCAAACCTTCGTCCGGCTTTGGGTCGAGCTGGTGCAGCCGTCCGGCATCATCGAGCGGAACGACCAGAAGACGCGGGCGCTCGAAGGGCTCCCGCTCGCAAAGGGAACGCTTTACGGAGAAGTTCCCGCTGAAGTCGTAGTCCAAGAAGAGGGGATTCGCCTGCGTGCAGACCTCTGGGCAGGCCAGAAAATCGGACTCTTTCTCGACCAGCGAGAGAACCGGCAGGCCGCGGCTAGGTGGGCCAAAGGGCGGGCCCTCGACCTCTTCGCCTACGACGGCGGATTCTCTCTCCATCTAGCCCGCGTGTGTGAACGGGTGACGGCGGTCGATGCCTCGGCGAAGTCGTTGGCTCGCCTCCGGGCGAATGCAACGCTGAATGAGCTCGGCAATATCGAGACCCAGGAGGGGAACGTCTTCGACATCCTCCGCGAATTACATACTGACGGACAAGCCTTCGGCACCATCGTACTCGACCCTCCGGCATTTGCCAAAAACCGCGCCGCCGTGCCAAAAGCGAGACAGGGGTACAAAGACATTAACTTGCGTGCTATGAAGCTCTTACGGCCTGGTGGGCATCTCATCACCTCGACTTGCTCGTACCATGTTTCGGAGAACGATTTCCTGAATATTCTCACCGAGGCTGCGGCCGACGTGCGTGCGCGCATGGTCTTGGTCGAGAAAAGAACACAGTCCCGCGACCATCCCATCCTTCTCTCGATGCCGGAGACCTACTATCTGAAGTGCGTGATCTTGCGTAAATTGTAGGTTACAATATCCCTGTTTCTCCTACTCATTGCCAGGAGCTGTTTCTCTTGACCGAGGACCGCGAGAAGGACGGTGCGCAGGGAGCCCCCGGCGCGCCGGACCCAATTCCGACTGAGCCGGCTGAGTCTGACTAGCTGGTCGAGCTCATCGAGGACACCGGGGAGCCTGGTGGTAACGAAGAGCCAGGTGACAACGAGGAGCTCGTTCCGTTAGAGCCTGCTGAAGCGGAGGCATCTGTTAGCGCCGCTCCAGCGCCGAGAGCCGCTATCCCTGCCGCACCCGCCCAGCCTGCGTCGGACCTTCAGAAGAAGGTAGAGGAAAAGGACGCTCAGGTCATGAACGCCTACCGGAACCTCAAGAAAGATACCGAGAAACTCCGCGCGAGGGCCGTGAAGGCCGAGAAACGTCGTCTCGAGCTGTCCAAGAACGATTTCATCGGCCGATTCGTCGAAGTTCTAGATAACTTGGATCGCGCGATCGACTCGATTGAAAACAACTTTGACTCCGATGCGGTTGTCGAAGGCATCATTTTGGTTCGCTCGCGCCTGGTGCAGCTTCTGCGCGAAGAAGGCTTGGAGAAAATCTTCGTGGGCGGGCAGCCCTTCGACCCGACCCACAGTGAGGCTGCTGCTATTGAGTCCGTCGAAGACGATTCTCAGGACAATATTGTTCTCAAGGAGCTACAACGCGGATATATGCTGAAGGGAGCCTTGCTGCGTCCCGCTCGCGTAGTCGTAGGACGCTTTTCAAGAACGGGAAACACGTCGCCATCCGGCGCGTCTACCTCGGGGCTTCGTCGCTGGAGCCGATGCCTTCCGAGCCGGCGGCACCCCATCCGCCGGACAGCCCTCCGACTGCCCCACCCGAACCGTCGCCTTCTTCTGAAGAAGAGAAGGACGGTTCTAACTAGCGCCCGCGCCTCGGCGCCAGCTGAGAATCTCTCGCCAGTAGCTCAGTAAGTCGGCGAGCGTCTGCTTCAGCTCGATTTCCGGCTTCCATCCCACTTCCGAACGTAGCTTGGTGTTGTCGCCGAGCAAGAGCGGAGCATCCCCGGCGTGGTAACGAGCGGCATCCACTTCCACCGTTACTTTGGCCTTACTAAGTTCGCGAAGCATCTCGAGAATCTCCTCAATCGACAACGCCTCACCGCGACAAATGTTGTAGGGGGCAGCAGGTTTTCCCCGTTCCAATATCTCTCGATAACCGCGAACGATATCTCGAACGTCGCTAAAGTCTCTGCGGGCGGACAAGTTTCCGACTCGCATCGTGGGCTCCCGACGCCCAGCTTCGATCTCCGCCACCTGGCGCGCGAGGCTCGAGCAAACATAGGAGGATTCCTGGCCTGGGCCGGTGTGGTTGAACGAACGCACGAGGAAGACGGGAAGCTCCTCCGCGAGGAAGAAACGCAGGCCCAGGACTTCTTGAGCCGATTTGCTCACGCCGTACGGTGTGAGCGGTCGTTGGGATCGATCTTCCCTGATGGGCTGCTCTCCCTCGGGGACGAGCCCGTATTGCTGCACTGAACCCACGAGCAACACTCGCGGTCGCGTGCCGGTTTCCAGTGCCGCCTGGAGCACGTTGTGGCTGCCGATGATGTTCGTCTCGAGCGCTAGGCGCGCGTTGGCCCATGAGCTTTCAGGGTTGGAGAATGCTGCCAGGTGAAAGATGGCGTCGGGTTTGAAGTCGGAAACGATCTTGGCCACCGAAGTCGCGTCCAGGACATCGGCCTCGCGAATTTCCACATCCAGTTGAGGGGAGCCCTCTGTTCGATTGCGGTCGCCGGGTTGGCGGATCCCCGCCACCGTGTAACCCCGATCGAGTAGATGCCGAGCGAGATGGCCACCCGCAAACCCGGCCACCCCCGTGACGAGGGCCTTCATTCCCATAGGCCTACCGAATTGTCTCCCGCCAATAATCGAGCATGTCGGCCAGAGTCTTGTCGTAGGGTATTTCGGGCTCCCATCCGGTGGCCTTCTTGAACTTGGTGCAGTCTCCCAACAAAACTGGCACGTCGGATGGGCGGAGTCGCGACGGGTCGGTTTCCACTTTTACCTGCACGCCCGACAGCTCGATGAGTCGGTCCAATACCTCTTGGATGAAATAGGCCTTCCCGCTACAGATGTTGTAGACCTCTCCCGCTTCGCAGCGCTCGGTCGCGAGCCAATAGCCGCGAACGACGTCCCGCACATCGGTAAAATCTCGACGAGACTCCAGGTTCCCGACTTGGAGCACCGCAGGCTTTTTCCCCTTTTCCACTGCGATCAACTGCTTCGCGAAGTTGGAGGAAACGAACACCTCTCCTCTCCGCGGGCCGTCGTGGTTGAAAGCTCGAGTTCGCACCACTTTCAAACCGAAGCTCTTGTGGTACTGGTATCCCAAGTAGTCCTGTCCGATCTTGCTCACCGCGTAGGGCGACAGGGGGCGAAGCGGGTTGGCCTCCTTGATAGGAAGCTCATCCTCGTGAACCAATCCGTATTCCTCGCTGGAGCAGGCGATCTGAATCCAAGGCTCGACCTCCATTTCGCGTATCGCCTCGAAGATGTTGAGCTGACCCAGGACATTCGTGGTAAGCGACTCTGCGGGGGCGTTCCACGAGGACGGGACGTAACTTTGGGCCGCTAAGTGAAAGACTTTGTCGGGGCGCACGCGACCGAACAGCGCCTTCACCGAAGTGGCATCGCGAAGGTCGCACTCGATCAGTTGGATGCGTTCCTCGATCCCCTGGATGTTCTCGGTACGACTCCTCCATCTCATGATCCCGTAGACTTCGGTGTCCGGATGGTTAGCAAGGATGTATTCGGCAAGATGACTGCCGGCGAATCCGGTGATTCCTGTTATAAGAGCTCGCAAGGTTCCTCCTGTGGTCCGTTACTGAGCTGGAGAACAACTTTCTGGTGAGGCGCTACTTTCGCTCACCATAGTGTTTTTGGTAGAACTGCCGGTACTCCAGGCTGCCCGACTTGATGTCTTTCCACCACCCCTCTTGCGATCGGTACCACTCGACCGTGGAGGCCAGTCCCTCGTCGAAGTCGACACCGGGCATCCAGCCCAATCCACGAAGCCGCGTCGTATCCAAGCTGTAGCGACGGTCATGCCCGGGCCGGTCGGCCACCTTCTTGATCAAGCTCTTGGGCTTTCCCACCAGCGCCAAGATACGCTCGGTCAGCTTGAGGTTACTGCGCTCGGTTCCGCCTCCGATATTATAAGTCGTGCCCCGCTGCCCTTTCTCGATAACGAGATCCAAAGCGCGACAATGATCCTCGACATGTAACCAGTCGCGAACCTGAAGTCCATCACCATAGAGCGGAAGGGGCTCGTCCTCCATCGCGTTGGTGATGAACAACGGGATGAGTTTCTCTGGATACTGGTGAGGTCCGTAGTTGTTCGACGCCCTGGTGACGATCACCGGAACCCCGTATGTCGTGAAGTAGGAGTAAGCGAGACGATCCGCCCCTGTCTTGCTTGCGGAATAAGGATTCCGTGGATCCAGCGGATCTTCCTCGCGAGACGATCCGGAGCTAATACTCCCGTAGACCTCGTCGGTCGAGATCTGCACAAAGAGCTGCGATCGAGACTCTAGGCGAACGGCCTCCAAAAGAACGAAAGTACCATATACATCGGTGAGAATGAACTGACCCGCGTCATGGATGGAACGGTCAACATGGGTTTCCGCAGCAAAGTTGGCGACGATGTCCGCCTCGGCAACCAGCGGCTCTACCGCCGCACGATCGCATATGTCCGCCTTGACAAAACGATAGCCAGGATGCGTCTTAAGACCCTCCAAGTTCGCCAGGTTCCCGGCATAAGTAAGCTTATCTAAGTTTGTAATGCGCCAATCCGGATGGGTGCGGGTCAGATAGTGAATGAAATTACTCCCGATGAACCCCGCCCCACCGGTCACGAGGATGTGGGTCACGTAACGTCCACCTGGCTATTGTCTCCCAACATGAAACGATGGGCCTTGGGTGTTGATTGCGAGCACTCGATGCGAACGTTGTAACCGACCAAGCTGTCTGCCATGCGGCTACTCAGCTCGAGAATGACACTGTCCGAGAGGATAATGCTGTGCTCGACTTCACTCCCACTAATGTGGACGTTGTCCTGTATGGACGTAAAGGGACCGATGTAGGAGCGCTCGATCCGTGATCCCGATCCGATGATCGCTGGCCCGCGCACGACACTCCCAACGATCTCCGCACCTTGTTCGATCACGACTTTGCCTTCGACACTGGAGTCACCATCCACTCGGCCGGCCACGTTTGGTTTCAGGGTGTCTAGTACCAAACGGTTCGCCTCCAAGATGTCTTCGCGCTTGCCTGTGTCCTTCCACCAGCCGTCGACCACATGGGGACTCACCTCGTGGCCATGGTCGATCAGGTACTGGATAGCATCGGTGATCTCCAACTCGTTCCGAAAGGATGGGCTTATGGCACGTGCCGCTTCGAAGACGGCAGCGCTGAACATATACACGCCCACCAGAGCGAGATCGCTCTGAGGTTTTTTGGGTTTTTCTTGGAGGCGCGTTACTCGGCCATCTTTGAGCTCCGCGACTCCGAACTGCTCGGGATGCGGGACACGGGCCAACAAGATCTGGGCGGTTGGTTGCTTTTCGCGGAACTCCCCGACCAGGCTCTCGATACCGTTGGCGAGAATGTTGTCCCCCAGATACATCACAAACGGTTCCTTCGCTAGAAACTCCTCCGCGGTGAGCACGGCATGGGCGAGCCCTAACGGAGCCTCCTGGGGAATGAGGCTGATCTTCACTCCCCATCGCGAACCGTCTCCCACGGCCTCCTGAATCTCATCCGCCGTTTCCCCAACGATGATCCCGATCTCGTAGATCCCCGCCTGGCGGATGGCCTCGATTCCGTAAAAAAGAATGGGTTTGTTCGCGACCGGCATGAGCTGCTTGGCTCGAGTGTGGGTGAGCGGTCGGAGCCGGGTCCCGGTCCCGCCACTCAGAATGAGGCCTTTCATCTATTGGATCCGCCCCCGCCCGCCGAGTTGGGTACCGAACGACCCGATGTTGGCGAAGGTGATGCCAAACCGGAAGAGGTTCTCGTCTCGCACCGTACCGAAACGGTATCGGGCCCACTCCGCCAGGAAACCGCAACATTGTATATTGTAGTTAACACCTGCCCGGATGAGATTCAGCTGATCGCGCTCGACATCGTAGGCCGACTCGAAGCGTATGCGAACGGTCCGGGTCACGTTTAGGCTGGTGACGCCGCGCAGATTTCGGCGCTCCCGGCCGGAAGTAAGTTGGACGCTCTGGGCTAGCGAGCCACTGACGTTGCCCCACTCACCCCTGTAGCTTCCCACCAGGCTCATCGAGCGCATCCTCTTGAAATTGACGTCATACTCGACATTCCATGAGGCGGCGAGTCGGCCGGTTGGCCGGAAGCGCAGCTTCGAAGTAACCGGAGAGTATTTGCTGGCAACACCGTCCGGCGTGAAAAAGGGCGTGCTGAACTGGCGATCGTAGAGGCTGGCCTCGACCTGGAGAAAGTAACGCTGGGCAAGTGTCCAGGTAAGGAACTCGTAGGGAACCGCCTTCTCGCTCTTACCAATTTTGCGCTTGGCCATGAATCGGTTCACGATCGCAAAAGAAAACTGGTTGGTACCGGGCACGTAGTCGTTGGAGTCGAACTTAGGAATGTCGTCGAAGTTGTCGACCAGCGAGCGATAGCTCCAAACGAGCTGAGGCTCGATGACGTGCTTGTACTTCTCCGCATAGCCGTTGTCGGGGGTGTTAAAGATGCGAGAAAAAGTCGGGCCTCTCACATCGATTCGGACTTCGCTATAAGTGCGATCAACGGGATCCCCGACCACTTCTCCGGTAGAGTCTGTTTGCTCCGTGTATCGCGTGAAGCGCGTGATGAACGACGTTCGGGCAGTCAAGAAAGGCCACCGGTTGAACGGGTACGAAATCGTGGGAAGCACGTCGTAACGCTGAAAGTCGAGCCGATCCTGCCGCACGCTTCGAGAAAACGAAGAAACGGAGGTGCTGAATCCGAACAAGATCGGGGTCGGGCCGATCTTCGTTGGCCTGCCCTGGAAAGCTATGCGGGGAAGTATTTCCCGAAAACTGATACTGTTCGAGAACGAAGTTTCGTTCCGATCGTAAAGGAATCGCAGGGTGTACTTCGACCAGGAGCGGACCGCGTTGAGCGTAGCGCGCTTGGAGCGGCGGGTCAGATCCTCGAAGCTCTCCTGGTACCTCTGCTGGAAGGCGAAAGAGCTAAAATAATCAACGCGTGCAGTCGTCGTGAAACCAGCAGGAAGCTCCTGATTCATGTTCGCCCTGATCTGCCACTCCTTCTGTTCCACGAGCTTGTCGTCGAGGTAGTAGGACTCGAAACGGCCCCGCGACCTCCCGGTGAGCATGTAGCGATACTCGGTCCCCAACCCTAGCCCGCTCTCGGAAAACCAATCGACGTTGATGGTCGCATCATGGGATCGGTTAATGGTCCAGAAGAAACCCTGGCTTACCATGAAGCCCTTGAAGGTAGAGTTTCCTATTTGGGGAAGCAGTAGGCCCGTCGATCGGTTTTTCTCATCGATCGGGTAGTAGAGGTACGGCAGATACAAGACCGGTATCGACTTCACCTTGAGAAGGGCGCCGTGGAGGGAAACGTGGTGGTCGCGGCGAATCGTGGCCTTGCCGGACGTGAACCGCCAGCGAGGCACCGGCTGCGCGCAAGACGTAAAAGCGCCCCGCTCCACAACGTAGATGTCGTCCGACTTCTTCTCGACCACGTCACCTTGGAAGTAAAAATCGTTGCCCACGTTTCCGTAGGCGTTGTAGAACCTGCCCGTCCCCGTTTCGAGATCGACTTCCATACGATCGCCGACGATCTTTTGGTCGCCCTGCTGAAAGACGACGTTGCCTTCCGCGATGACTCGCATCTCCTCGCTCCAGAAATCGACTTTGTCTGCCGAGACGCGGATATCTCCCGACACGATGTCCACGTAGCCGGTCGCCTTGATGTGCCCTTTCTCGATCTGCTCTTGTTCATCGGCGTTGAGAGTGACCGATCCCGGAGGGTGGGGAGCCCGGAGAGGGACCTGCTGAGCCTGCTGAGATTTTCGCATTTGGGAAGCTTCGTCTTCGTCGCCGGCTTGCCCGCGGGCGAGAGGCGCTGCGGCTAGAAAAAAGATGATTGTCAGTCTCAACATCGAGCGAGACCCTATCTCGACCCCCTGTAATCCTTTTGGACGAACGCATTATGCATCGCGGACCCTGCTTTTTCCAAGCCCACTTGCCCTTATCATCCCTTAACTGGCTCCCCTAGAATGACTTACTCTCTTACTGGCGCTTTGAGTGCCGACAGGTCATGCTTATAGGCGTCTGTGAGAATGACAGTAGCGGTCGCGAAACCAGAGGTCCTGCTCGTGTCGTGTTACGAGCTGGGGCACCAGCCCATGGGGCTTGCCAGCCCCATGGCGTTTCTTGCACGAGTGGGGTTCCCGGTCACCGCAGTCGATATCTCCGTCGACCCTTTGGAGAAGTTGGACGCGGACCTCGTCCGTCGGGCCCGCCTCGTCGCGATCTCCGTCCCCATGCACACTGCCCTGCGTTTGGGCTCGCGCGTCGCCGAGCGAATCCGCGAAATGAACCCGCGCTGTCATATTTGTTTTTACGGACTGTACGCGACGCTGAATCGCGATTACCTCTTACAGAACAGCGCGGACTCTATTTTGGGAGGAGAGTTCGAGCAGTCTTTGGTCAGCCTCGCGGAAGGGCTTGCCCAAAACGGCGACGCCCTCCCAACGGTCTCGGAGCCAGTGCTGGAGCGCCTTCGATTCCCGGTGCCACTACGTCGAGGCCTACCACCACTCGACAAGTACGCCCACTTGGAGCGCGAAGGAAGCCACGGCCCGGTTGGCTACGTCGAAGCGAGTCGTGGATGCTTGCATCATTGCTTGCATTGTCCGATCCCACCGGTTTACCAAGGTCGCTTCTTCGTCGTACCCAAGGAGATCGTGCTCGACGACATTCGCCAACTCGTCGAATCGGGAGCCACTCACATCACATTTGGGGATCCCGATTTCTTGAATGGACCGGGGCATTCACTGCCGGTTGCTCGTGGTCTTCACAAGGAGTTTCCGGAGATCACGTTCGACTTCACGGCGAAAGTGGAACACATTCTGAAACACCGAGCCCTATTACCGGAGCTCCGCAGCCAAGGCTGTATCTTCGTGGTGTCGGCCATCGAATCTCTCAGCGACCACGTATTGAATCAGCTCGACAAAGGACACACCCGCCAAGATGCCATCGAAGCGGTGAGCGCTCTCCGACGCAACGGGATCGCGCCACGCCCGACTTGGGTCTCGTTCACACCCTGGACGGAGCGAAGGGACTACATCGATGTCCTCGAGTGGGTGGATGAGGAGGGGCTCGTCGGTCACGTCGATCCCGTACAATTCACGGTCCGTCTGCTGGTTCCCCCCGGCTCCTTACTGCTTTCGAGAGCGGCGATTCAACCCTTCTTGGAACCACTGGTGCCGGAGTCGTTTACTTATCCGTGGAGACACCCCGACCCGAGGATGGATCTCCTCCACGCTCGAGTCAGCGAGCTCGTCGAGGAATCCGTTGCGGACGAGGAGGATCCTTTTGAAACTTTTTCGCGGATCCGCGACTTGGCTGGGTCCGAGCTCGAAACGGGAAAGCCACCCCCGCCGGTGCGAGGTCGGTCCGAGCGTGGAAAGCGCCCCCCCCGACTCACCGAAGCGTGGTTCTGCTGATCAGAGCCCACCGAGGGCCAGTTGGGCCCGTTGGAGAAACCGGGGGGTTGAAACCGAAGCGTCGACTTCATATAATGAAGCGGGATAGGAGGGCATAAGATGAGCGACATTAAGATCACCTGTGAGCCGAAGGATACGGAGACCTGTCACTTCGTCCTCGACCGACCCGTCTACGAAGGAGGCTCCGCGTACTTTGGCGACCAAGACCGAGCCAATGGCTCTCCGTTACCTGAAAAACTCTTTGCGCTGGACGGTGTCAAGACAGTGTTGGTGCAGGACAACAAAGTGACCATCACCGCGGAAGGCATCGGTGACGATTGGCTTCCGTTGGCCAGGCAAGTGGGTGCGACCATTCGCACCGTGCTCCAATCGGGCGAGACACCCATCTCCGACTCCCTGCTCGACTCCATGCCTCCGTCCGAGCGGATCAAGAAGACGATCGAAGAGCTCTTCGCTCGGGAGATCAACCCCTCCATTGCCGCGCATGGCGGTTTCGTGGAGGTGCTAGACGTGAAGGGGAACGAAGTCTATCTCCGCCTTGGAGGTGGCTGCCAAGGTTGCGGGATGGCAGACGTCACGCTCAAACAGGGTATAGAAAGTTCCATCCGCAAGGCGGTGCCCGAGATCGGGGCTATCATGGACACGACCGACCACGCGGCGGGAAGAAACCCCTACTACGCGCCCTCCAAGTAGCCCGCCAAAGATGGCCAGTACATAGGCCATGTGAATAAGTCGCCGGAATCAATCCTGTTCCTCCTCGCTCGGCGGACTGATGACGAAATCGAGGCAAGCTGCAGCCTCTCTGAGAGCGCTCTCGACGGTCATCGGAGCTTCCCCGCGGGCAAAGATAAAGCCGAGATAACTGGAGCCCTCCGGAAGGGGCACCAAGACCTTGCCGAGGTGTGACGTGATCGTCACCTCTTGGACTCCGGAAACCGCCTCCGCCTCTCTCTCCCCCCGGACACTTTTGAGAACGCCCGCCTGAGGAATCGGCATCATCATGACACCGGATGCAACAGACTCGCGTGAGAGCGTACTGACGTCCATTCCCAGTGCGTGCTGAAGAAGCAACTCCTCGAGCGAAAGCCCCACACCGAATCTGAGCGACCGAGAGCAAAGTCCCCCGATGGATCGCCCGGCGATCTCGATGACCCACACTCCCTTGGAGTTCAACCGAAGCTCGGCGTGGATGGGTCCCTCTCGAAGCCCTAGTGCCTCGGCCGCTTTTGCGGTGGTAGCCGCGATCTCTGATTGGTGTCCCTCGGGTAGTCGAGATGGAGTCACATAAATCGTCTCTTCGAAGAAAGGCCCTTCTAATGGATCGGGCTTATCGAAAAGAGCGAGCACTTTGAGCTCCCCTCCGGTCATGACTCCCTCGAGGGCGACCTCAACACCCGATAGGTAGTCTTCGACCAACACCTGGCGAGCCAAAGGCCCGCCACGACTGGCTAGATCGGGGTCGCGAAGAATCGCTTTCAATCGCTCGAAAGCCGAAACGAATTCACGCTCGTCGTTGGCGCGCATCACACCGCGGCTCGCCGCAAGGAAGACGGGCTTCAAAACACACGGGTACTCGATGCGACTCGCTAGGTCCTCTGCGTCATCGGCTACCGAAAAGAGCCGATGGGCGGGAACGAGTACGTCCGCTCCCGAGAGCATTTCTCTCATCACATGCTTCAAACGCGTCGCGGTGGCGGCCTGGGGCGAGTTGTGGGCGAGTCCGACCGCCTGCGAGATCGCAGCTGCCACGACGGCGGTGTCCTCGTCGACCGAGACCACCGCCTGGAAGGGGTATTCTCGAAAGAAGGAAAGGGCTTTTTCCGCCGCCGAATCCGGGTCTAGGAAATCGACGGTTAAGAGCGAGCTCGGCCCTCGGCTCTCCAGCGTGCTGGGTTGCTCGGAGACGACCACCACGTCCACACCGAGCTTCCCCGCCGCCGCCATGAAATCATGGGTACGGTAGGTACTGGTGGGCAACAAGAGGAGTACCCGAGGCATAAAGCGGCATCACGGCAAAGGGGGCTCGAGAAATTATTTACGGTGAAAGTACGTGTCGGTGCCGTCGAGCCAATCTTGCCGAATGGGGCTAAAGATGTCCACGTCCACCGTATCCTCGAGCGCCTCGGCACGGTGCGGAACGTCGGGAGGAATGACCACGAACTCACCCGGCCTTACCGTCACTTCCTCCTCGGCCTCACCGATCCAGAGACGGAGAGCCCCTTCCATGATGTAGGTGATCTGCTCCGCCTCGTGCGAGTGGGTCGGAACAACGGCGTCTTTATTGAGAAGGACGCGAGCCATCATCTCGTTCTTGCCCGTCACGATCTGGCGACTAATGACGTCCGTCACCTTCTCGATGGGAACCCGATCCCAATTCAGTGGCTCCACTTATTCCCCCGTTTGCATTCGGATGGACTCGATGACGACGGTCTCGACCGGCACGTCTTTGGGAAAGGGGCCCTTGCTCCCCGTCTTGACCTTTTTGATTTTATCCACGACGTCCATGCCTTCGGTGACCTCCCCGAAGACCGCATAGCCATAATTACCCGCGCTCGGCCCTTTGTAATTCAAGAAACCGTTGTCCTGGACGTTGATGAAGAACTGCGACGTCGCGCTATGAATTTCGTTGGTGCGCGCCATCACGATCGTCCCGCGGCGGTTCTTCAAACCGTTCCCGGCTTCGTTCTTGATTGGCTCACCAACCGGCTTCTTCTGCAAGTCGGTGGTGAATCCTCCACCCTGGATCATGAAGTTCGGGATGACGCGGTGAAAAATGGTGCCGTCGTAGAACCCGTCGTTGACATAGGCCAGGAAGTTCTCGACCGACCCCGGCGCTTTGTTTGGGTTGAGACGAACCGTGATATCTCCCATCGAGGTCTCAATGACCACGACCGGATCCTCTGCTCCTTCCACAAGAGCTCCGGAAGCCAATGCCAATGCTAAGCAAAGCGAACCGAGAAAAAACCGACCGACGGCCATGCGGCTATCTCCTTTAGGAACGGGCAATCGTTGGCGTTAAACAGAACGGATTCGAGTATGCCCGATTACTCGACCGCCTGTCCAGTAGGTCCAATATGTCAGGGATGTCAGGTAGCTCAGACGACGGGGGGCGCGCCGCCTCGGGCGAAGAGCCTCATTTGAACAGGCTGGGGGGCACTGCTGTGGAGTACTCCTTCGTGAACCAATAGCCAACGCTTGGCAGGCAGGCCACCCCCGTAGCCGGTCAGGGAGCCATCGGCGCCCACCACCCGGTGGCAAGGTATGACCAAGGGAATCGGGTTCGAACCGTTGGTCGCCCCAACGGCGCGAGACGCTCCGGGCCTTCCCACTAAGTGTGCGATCTCGGAGTAGGACGCGATCCGTCCGAACGGTATTCGTGCCACGTTGGACCAAACCACCTTCTGGAACGAGCTTCCGCGCAGATCGAGGGGCAGATCGAAGACCCTCCGGCGTCCGTCGAAATACTGCTCTAGCTGTCGGACGACGTCGGCGTGAGCGGAGCCGCCCGGAAATGTCGATAGTCTTTGAGCCCTGGGGAAAACCCGCCGCATCCATCGCTCGTGCCACTCCTGCCCCTCGGGCAAGGAGATGGCCGCCAGACCGACGGAAGTGGATACCAAGCGGAGGAGGCCCAGAGGAGTATCCAGCGTAGATCGATAGACGCTCTCGTTCATTGCAGACATTGCAGGCACTGCAGGCATTGCGGTAAGCCTCCTAAATAGCACGGCGGCCCGCAAGGTCAAAACGGGGAGTCTTGACTAGTGCTCGAGCGTCTCGAGCATCGCTTCCCAGTCGGCCTCGAGCTCGAAAAAGCCCTTGCCGAAGGCGGAGCGGGCGGCCGCATCGATACCGCCTTTCTCCGCACGTTGGGGGATGTCCCGGCCGCTGTTGAATTTGGTCGGGTAGCGGCGGCACCTGTGAATACTCTTAGGCAGCAAACTCATCGCTGTCAAGAGATTTCTGTTTGCTTCTAAGCGCGTGAACGAGAGCGCCCATATGGCGATAGCCTTTGATACGCCGGAACTTTTTCTGCGCGGTGACGACGCCAAGAGCGGTCCATCGGCGAACCATGGAAGGACTCTTCCAACGCTTGACGTTTCTCGATACTCTGCGAATGGTTCCGTTGAGATTCTCAATGGCGTTCGTCGTGGCAAGAGACTGGCGAAGTAAGGCGGGCGGCGCGAGCTTCACGACCGTGAGTGTTTCTTCCATCCCTTCACGAAGGCTTCCGGCAGCTTCGTCGTAGCCGTTTCGCTCGAGCCACGACACCAATGCCTGAAGTCGCTTGCGCGCCTTGTCGGCACTCTTGCACTTGTAGGCTTCCTTCATTGTCTGGAGCACGTAGGCGTGACGAGACTTGGGAAGGTACGAGCGAAGATTTCGGAGTTTATGGATCTGGCACCTTTGGATGACCGCGAGGTCCCCCAAAACGTCGACGAGTGCCTTGCGGATGCCTTTGCCTCCGTCCACTACGCAGAGAATCGACTCATCGACGCGCAAGCCTCGCTCGAGAAGGTCCTGCAACATCGCGGTGCACACCCGAGAGTTCTCCGTCGAGCCCAGCCATATACCCAGGGGCACCTTCGTTCCATCTATTGTGATACCTAGAGTTACGACGACGGTCTGTCCGGCCACCTCAAGGCCATCCAGCATCAGTGCCGCAAGCTCGAACTCCTCTAGCCGCCGAGACAGGTATTCCTCGAGCTTCTTAGTCGTCTGGCTCACGAGGTGACGGCTGGCGGCACTCTCACTCGTGCCACGAGACTTCAACTTGGCCGCGGGTTTGTCCAGACTCGATTCGTAATTTCGGGTCGATACCCCCACCAAGATCTGATTCAACACTCGCTCTGGAAGCGGGTCTTCTTCGCGGAAGGCTTCGAAGTGTGGAAGCGACGCCTCCGCGCCCGACTTCGAGCGAACTCGAGGTCGCGACACTTGGATGCGACGACCACCGAAGCTCAGCTCTCCGTTCGTGCTCCCCCAGTGGTTATGAGTTCGCTCCTTCTCGTGCTTGCCCTTGAGCCCCGCGATCTCCTCGGCGTCCTCTCTGAGCAGTAGGTGCAGAGCTGTCAGTCCTTGCTCGTACACCCATTCCGTCAGATCCGCCTTCGTGGCCGCGATCCCAGCTATCATCGGTAGCAGTATCTGACCGACTTGGCCAACTACCTTGCCCGTAGGCGAGTGCGTTTGCTTTCTTACTGGCTTCTTTGATTTCCTAGGCATTGGTGGCTCCTTGTCCCCCTCTGGAGACGGTTTATTGGCAGACCTATTCTTAGGCCGGCCAAGGAGCCGCAGCTACCCCAAATTCAACATCCGGCGGGACATCCCCATGACGGCCAATTGATTAGGATACCCTCATGAAGCGCCGGAGCCGACGCCCCAGTAAGCCAAGGACTGATCCCTCTCAATGGGAGCACTTGCCGGAGAAGGATCTGCTTGCGCTGAAGCTCAGTGGCCTAGGCCTGAGAATCGAAGGTACGGTGCTCGAGGAACGGGTCGAACAAGTGTGTCGGGAGCTTCAAGACCGGGGCATCCGTTTCCGACCCCACTTTTGGCTTTCCAACGACTGGTTTACCCCGGACCGTGTTCCCGGAATCGCCATCCCTTTCTACCTCGCGCACCCACGTCTCGCCCAACTCGAGCGGGCGAAGATGCTCGAGGTGGAGGGTGGAACGCCCCGATCATGCCTCCGCATCCTCAGGCACGAGGTCGGGCACGCCATCGACAACGCGTACGGCCTGAGACGGCGACGCCAACGTATCGAGGTCTTCGGAAAGTCGTCGGAGCCCTATCCCGACCATTATTCTCCTCGCCCCTACAGCAAGAGCTACGTGATCCACCTGGATTCGTGGTATGCGCAGAGCCACCCCGACGAGGACTTTGCCGAGACGTTTGCTGTCTGGCTGAATCCCGAATCCGAGTGGCGAAAAAGGTATTCGGGGTGGCGTGCGTTAGCCAAGCTCGAGTACATGGACAAGCTCATGCGCGAGGTCATCTCGGAGAAGCCGAAGATCACAACGCGTCGAAAGCTAGACCCTCTGTCTCGCCTCCGCAAAACGCTGGGCAAGCACTACGAGGAGAAACGAGAGCGCTACCAGGTGGACTACCCGAATTTCTACGATCGGGACCTCAGGCAAGTCTTTTCGGATGCCCCGGAGCACGAGGCCCATACGCCCGCCGCGACGTTCCTGTCTGACAAGCGCAAGGAAGTGCGACGCACCGTCGCGCGGTGGACGGGAGCCTACCAGTACACTATCGACCAAGTGCTGGCAGACATGAGAAGACGCTGTCGGGAGCTCAAGCTGCGGGTTGCGAAACCTGAGGCAGAAACGACTTTTGATTTTACCGTCCTTCTCACCGTACAAACCATGAACTATCTTCACAGCGGCCGGCATCGATTGAGTCGATGAGAACTTTCCGCATCCTGGCGCTCATGCACGAGGGCTTGGTTCCTCCCGAGGATATTCGCGGCCATGACATCGCAACCGTCGAATGGAAGATGGAGTACGACGTCATCAGTACTTTGGAAGAGATCGGGCACGAGGTTCACTCACTGGGAGTAGGAAGTAATCTCGGATCAATCCGAAAGGCAATCCACGAGTTCCAACCCCACATCGTCTTCAACCTATTGGAGGATTTCGACGACGTGGCTATCTACGACCAGAACGTAGTGAGCTATCTCGAGCTCATCAAGACCCCCTACACCGGCTGCAACCCGCGGGGCTTAATGTTGGCTCGAGACAAAGCGATCTCCAAGCAACTTCTCACCTACCACCGTGTCGCTGTTCCCGACTTTCACGTCTTCCGGCGGGGAAAGGCAATCCGAAGGCCGAAGCGACTGTCCTTCCCTCTCATTGTCAAGTCTCTTATTCTGGAGGGTTCGGCGGGCATCTCCCAGGCTTCTGTCGTCGAAGACGAGGGGCCACTCAAAGAGAGGGTCGAGTTTATCCACGACACCTTCGAAACCGACGCTATCGTGGAGCATTACATCGATGGACGAGAGTTTTACGTTGGCGTAATGGGCAACCAGCGCCTGCAGGTACTTCCGGTGTGGGAGCTTCGGTTCACGAAGCTAGCCAGCGACGTGCGCCCCATCGCGACCGGCCGAGTCAAGTGGAACACCCGTTATCAGAAGAAGCACGGAGTGAGGACGGGTGCGGTGAAGGATCTGCCGAAAGAGAAGCGAGAAGCGATACAATATCTGTGCAAACGTGTTTACCGGATACTCGGTCTCAACGGGTACGCGCGCCTCGATCTGAGAGTCGACAAGAACGGCAAAGTCTATGTCCTGGAGGCGAACCCGAACCCCCAGCTCGCTTACGGCGAGGACTTCGCCGAATCGGCAGAGAAGACCGGCATCAGCTACGAAGAGCTCATGCAGCGCATCATCACCCTAGGGCGGCGGTGGCAGTCGGAGCGTTATCGCTGAAGGCCCACATGCGTTCGAGCTCATACCGGCTGGTTCTTTTTGTCGCGCTCGCGATTTAAACTGTCTCTTCCTGCGGCCCTTATGGGAGCACCTGGGAAGATCATGTCGCCTGGGTGCGCTTTTACCACAACAAGCAGGAGTACATGGTCTCCATGCGGGACGGCGTGGAGCTCTTCACCATCGTCTACACGCCCAAGAAGAAGGGAGGAGGAGCTCCCGATCCTCCTCTACCGAACGCCGTACTCCATTGGACCGTACGGCCCCCATGAGTACCGCGATGTCCTCGGACCTTCCCCCGAGTTCGATCGCGATGGTTACATCTTCGCCTTCCAGGACGTCCGGGGGAAATTCAAGTCGGAGGGAGAGTTCGCGGTCATCCGGCCGCTGGCCCCGAAACCCAAAGGGGCGACCGACACCGACGAGAGCACGGACAACTTCGACACCATTGAGTGGCTTTTGGCAAACATCGAGGGCCACAACGGGCGCGTCGGACAATGGGGAATCTCATACTCTGGGTGGCAGACGCTCATGGGTATGGTCGATGCGCATGCGGCGCTCGTGGCCGACTTTGCGGATCCCATTCCGTCGATCTTCATGGCTGAGCTCTTCAACATCTCTGCCGAAGATCGGGACGAGTTCTTCAAGTGGTCGATCGACCTGGCGGCTTTCTTCGGCCCGCCGTTGGGGGACATCAAGGAGAAGGCGAGACTCGCCAACGAAGGCACTCGCAAGCTGGAGGAGTATTTCCTTCACTTGATCACTCTTCGCCGTCAGAAGCCGGCCAAGACCTTGTGAGCTTCTTTATTCAACGGCAAAAAGAGGGAACTCTGAGCGAGGCCGAAGTGAGTGCGCAATGTGTGGCCTTGCTCGCAGCGGGAACCACGACCACGGCCGACCAACTGAGCACCAGCGTCGATGCTTTACTTCGAAACCCGGATCAACTGCAACGACTGCAACGAGACTCGAGTCTCATCGTGGGAGCGGTCCAAGAAACACTTCGTTACGAGCCCGCGGCTCCTTTTATCTATAAGCTTGCTACAGACGACGTCACTGTAGCGGGCCGAGAAATCGGCAAAGGCCAGCGAGTGTTTTTGGGCTTCGGTCCAGCCAACCGAGATCCGCAGATTTTCGCCGACCCGGATCGCTTGGACGTCGAGCGGTCGAACAGCCGGCAGCATCTCGCCTTTGGCTCCGGCCCTCATTGGTGTCTCGGGGCAGACCTGGCCAGTGTTGAAATAGAAATTGCGCTGGGACATTGTTGAGGCGCATGCCCAATCTGCATTTCGATGAGAGGCGACCCACCAGACGCCGTTGGGAAAGCGTGACTTTCCGCGGTTTCTCCGAGTTACCCGTGGTTTTCTGAGGGCGATCGGGTTAGACCTCAGGAGGTACCTTTATGGCGAAGACGGTGACTCACGATGGCGTGCAGATCGACTACGTGAGCAGGGGGCAAGGCAAGCCGATCTTCTTCGTTCACGGATGGCTTTGCAGCCAGCGCGCCTGGGATTGTCAGTTCCACGCTCTTCAGGACCGTTACCGCTGCGTCGCTCTCGATCTTCGGGGTATGGGACATTTGGAGAAGGCGGACTGCAAGTACACCTTCGAGGAGTTCGGTTCGGATGTTCGCCATATCATCAAGGAGCTCGGGCTCAGGGACGTCACGCTCGTTGGCTGGTCGATGGGCGTCAGCGTCTCCCTCGCGTACATGGAGAACTACCAGGACGATGGGGACGTGGCGCGGGTCGTGCTCATGAACGGCCCCGTCAAACTGATCAACTCGCAGGGTTGGGACTTTGGCATCGAGGAGAACGAGTGCATGGGGCTATATCAACGGATTGGCCAACGAACCCATCAACGGTCGAAAGAGTTTTGCCGAGGCAAACCTCTACAAACCGACGGAGGCTGAGATCGACTTCCTCTTCGATCTATCCCTACAAACGCCCCTCGACATCGGACTCAAGGCCGTTTACAACCAGATGAAACTGGATCAGCGTTCGGTATTGAAGTCCTTGAAGGTCCCATGCCTCGCCATGCAAAGCGACCACGACTTCTACCCGGTGGCTCTGGGTCACTATATCTCCGAGACCGTCCCGAAAGGCTACCTGAAGATCTTCGAGGACAGGGGACATTCCGTCCAGTTTCAAGACGCCGCTCGGTTCAACGAGGCTCTCATCGAGTTCATAGAGTCCACGTAGTCCTTGGAAAGTTTCGCAGGAAGGAGCAACCAAATGATACGAGTATCGGTCCTAACGAGCCCGGTGCACGGTTCGACCACGAGTACTACGCGACGTGTGTTTGTCCACTCGGTCTGGCCCACTTTGCTCATCTAATTTGGCCCACCCTAAGTTATTGATTAATAAAAACGAGCTGTAAGAAAGCCCCTTTCCTTATTCCGCGGCCGGAACGAAGTGCAGGCCGCGGCTAGTGAAACCCAACGAACTCATGCCTTTATGGTCTTTTTCTCGCTCTTCAGGGTGCGCCGGAACCGATAGGATTCGGTGCCGGTTTCGAGTATGTGCGCCTGGTCCGTGACTCGGTCGAGCAGTGCCTTGCACAGGCGGACGTTCGTGAACACCTGGGTCCACTCCGAGAAGGGCAGGTTGGTGGTGATCACGAGCGCCGCCCTTTCGCATCGTTCCGAAACCACTTGGAACAGAAGCTCGGCGCCGACATCGGCGAGTGGGACGTAGCCGAGCTCGTCGATGCACAACAACTCGTAGCGGGCGTAGCGACGGATCACTCGCGAGAGTTCGTGCTCCTCCCTAGCTTCAACGAGTTCGTTGACGAGTCTCGAGGCCGTCGTGAAGCGAACGCGGCGACGTTGCTGGCACGCCGCTACACACAATGCCGTGGCCAGATGAGTCTTGCCTGTGCCGGCATCGCCGAGAAACAGAACCGGCCGTGCATGGTCGATGTAGTCGCCTTCGGCCAGTTCTCGTATCCGACGGGCGGAGACCTTCGGCGATTGCGAGAAGTCGAACTCCTCGAGCGTCTTCGCTCTCGGTAGTTGTGCTTCCTTCAGTCGTCTTTGAACCGCGCGGTGTTCACGCTCCTCGACTTCGGCGCTGAGCAGCACGTCGAGGTAGCGGACATAGCTGTGCTCGTCGCGCTGCGCTTGTTCGGCAATTTTCTGGAACTGCGTTGCCACGCTCGGCATGCGAAGCGTCTTGCAATGCTGACGGATGCTCTGGAGCTCGATGCTCTTCGCGTTCACGAGTTCACCTCGCCGATCAGCGCGTTGTAATGGCCAACACCTGGCAAGGAACGTTCGTACTTCGTGAGCTCTCCGAGCTCCACATCGCCAAGAGCCTGCGCCTGCTCACGTCGAAGAACTGATGATTCGACGAGGTGACGGATCGCCTCAGCATCCGTACAGCCGAGTTCGAGCGCTTGACTCACCGCCTCACGCAGCTTGTCGTAGCCGTGCTCGCGGCCGAGCTGCACGAGCTCGACCATCTGGCGGGTTCCTTCGAGCTTTCCGTGACGTCGATTCAGCTTGGACCACAACTCGTCGTAGCTCGTGGGCCACCGACCTTTCTCCCGCCATTGAGCGAGCGGCGTCGAGCCGGCCAACGCTCCAGGCTTCCTGACCAGAACATCCAAGTAGTGCTCGAGTTCATAAATCGACTGGCTGCGGCCGTAGCAGCGCTCGTGGCGTGCCACGACGTGGCCCTCGTGCCAGATCTCAACTTCCAACGGCAGTAGCTTGGCCACAACTCGCCGGTCCCGTTTCAACGGAGTCGAGTACCAGTTCGTGCCGACTCGAACGCAGCCTTTCTTGTTCACCTTTGCAAATCGTCGCTCCTCGATATCGAACCCCTCGACGGTCAATGGCAACAGATGCTCCCGTTCAAGCTCCATCGCTGTTCCGACAGCATGCTCCTTGCCGCTAATGTGGCGCGTCGCATCCTTGAGACAGCACGAGAGCAGATACTCGTTCAGCTCATCCCAATTCGAAAACTCCGGTACCGGCGTCAGATAGTTGCGCCGGAAGTAGCCGACTTCGCTTTCCACCCCGCCCTTCTCGTTGCCTCGACTCGGATTACAAAACTCCGAGTCGAATCCCCAATGGGAGCGAAACGCCACGAATCGCTCCGTCTGCTCTCGTTGATAACCACGCAGAATCTTAGTGACCGCGAGTGACAGGTTGTCGTAGCGCATGCGGCGGAACACGCCACCAAAGAACTCGAACGCATGCTCCTGCGCTTCGAAAAATGCTTGTTGCGTCGGACGCGGATAGCCGCGATGCAACGCGCCTCCTCCCGCCATGCTTCGGACTACGAGCGTGTGGACCTTCTCGAGCTCACCTCCGATCCGCGCGTACGCCTCGTACCAGTCCACTTGCCCTTCATCGCCCCACGCGTAGCTCTGCGGAACAAAAATCTCTGTGTCCTTCAGGCCGAGCTCGCTTTTCCGACGAGCGA
Source organism: Candidatus Marinacidobacterales bacterium (assembly GCA_965222425.1). Classification (GTDB taxonomy): domain Bacteria; phylum Acidobacteriota; class Vicinamibacteria; order Marinacidobacterales; family DATDRI01; genus CBDCNP01. Next base: position 186,684 of record CBDCTW010000018.1, on the reverse strand, counting down.
CGTAGCGACGTACCGTTGATTCGCCAATCTCATGCTCCGGATGCTCGGCGCGCAACCGGGACCAGATACGACGAGCCGTATGGCGTTGCTTCCGAGGCGCTCGCTTGTCCTCCTTCAGGACCGCGTCGATGAACTCGCGTACTTCCTCAAGCTTCGGACTCGCACGCTCCGCGACTTTACGCTCCGGCGGTACCGCGCTCTCCAGCGCCTGACGCACCATCCGACGGTGTACTCCGAACTCCTTCGCCACTCCCTTTATCGTTCCTACTCCGTGCTCGTACTCGCCACGGATCTGCTCGAACAATCGCACTTTCGCACCCCTTTTCAACCGACCCTCCTCTCCGGGTTCTTCCCCGGCTCAGGGTATCGGTCTCGATGGGGTGGGCCAAATCAAATGAGCGAAATGGGCCAATTCAGACTAGCGAACACACGACGACGCACGTCCAATTGGTCAAGGAAAAACTCGGGCCGGCGGGATTGGTTCGTGTGGAGATCGACAGGGGGGTTGCAGGAGAGTCGGAAGACTCGCGGGCACCGTATACTGCTGTCGGACACCTTGTATTCGACTCGCTCAAGGCATTCGGTTCGGCCATGGCGGCTCACGGGGATGAGCTGGCAGCCGATACGCCGAATTACACGGACCTCAAACCGACGTCCAGATCAGCGACATCCTCTATGGCTAGATCGGGTCGATGTCATCTCCAACTCAGCGTGTCGTAGCGTTCGCCGTCTTTCACCACCAAGTGAATCTTGTGCCAAGCCCATCGCTCTTCGAGTGGGTTGGCCTTCAAGGAGATGATGTCCGCTAGCTTGCCGGGCTCCAATGTTCCCAGATCGTCTCCTAAGCCGATGTTTTGCGCGCCGACCGCGGTACCGGCACGAATCGCATCCATCGGCGTGAAACCGCCCTCGATCAAGAACTCGATGGCGTTTCCGATGCCGCCAACGTAGAGCGGGTCCATTCCCAGGCTTATAGGAACACCTGCCTTGAAGGCCGCCAACACCTCAGTTTGCTGGGTTCGGATGGAAGGGGAGAAATCGCGTCCCCGGCGGTTCTCATCGAAGTCGTCGTAGGGCCGATCTTGCGTCTCCACTTCGGGGTGGGCCTTCCGATACTCGAAGTATTGTTTCCTTTCGAAGTCGATCCAATCTCCCGGCCCGCGCGCACCGGTGTCCATAAACTGCCAAGTAGACTCATCCGATCGAAAGCCGACATACACCAGCGGAGTGAAGCACACGGCGGTACCGTGCTCGACCATCATGTCGATGATCTCTGGCGTCATGGGTCGGGCGTGCTCGATGGTATCGACGCCGGCTAGAATGGCGGTCTTCATCGAACGGCCCCAGCTACCCGTCGCATGGGCCGCCACTTTCATCCCGAGACGGTGCGCCTCGTCCACGATCGCCGCCATCTCGGGAAGGGTCACCGAGGATTCTTCGGGAGTTTGACCGTACAAGCTGACTTTGATCCATTCCGCCCCACGATCGAAGTTCTCGCGGACTTTTTGTATCGATTTCCAGTTGGGCAAAGGCACCAAGTGAAGGCCACTCGGATCGTCCACCCACCTTCCCGAAGTGGTGGGGCTCGTTGTCCCCAGGAGCCCGACGCCGCTGATCAGAAGACGGGGGCCGGGGATGAGACCTTTGCGGATCCCGTCTCGCACGTGCTGGTCGTTGTGATGAGCCTCCCCCGTAATTCTCATCGTAGTGACACCACTGAGGAGGGAAACGCGCGCGTGCCGCACCATGCGAATCGTTTGGATCGCATCGTGCTGCATCATCTGTTCCATCATTCCCGGGTTTCCGAGCTTGGGCGTGCCGGAATCCAAGGCGATTCCATAGCGGATACTCAGGTGGTTGTGCCCATCGATGAGGCCCGGCAAGAGCGTTTCGCCAGGGAGGTCGATCACCACCGCGTCATCGGGAACCCGAACGAATGCTTGGGGACCAACCGCTTCAATCCGATCCCCGCGAACGACGACCACGCCGTCGATGATAGGCGGTGCACCGGTGCCATCGATGATGCGGCTTGCCTTGATGGCGATCGACCCCTGCTGGGCACCGTAGGCGCGCGAGGGAAGTATGGATAGTAGAGCGATCAAAACACCTTTAAGGATCCTCATAAGCGTTCTCCTACGGTTTCGTCCCATCAGTGCTCTGGGGTTCTTCATGCGGTGTACCACGACTCCTGGGGATACAGCCAGGGCTGAGTGGCAGAACCATTCTGGGGAGCCGCAATCTCCAGCCTTGACACGGGGTAGCCATGTGGTCACAATAACCACATGAGGAGAAAAAGCCCCAAGAAGGTGGGCGCGAGAGAGCTCAAGACACGCCTCGGCACCTATCTCCGCCAAGTACGGGAAGGCACCACTATCATCGTAACCGAAAGAGGCGAGCCCATCGCCGAGCTGAGACCACTGAGCAAAGCTGCTGCCAGGACAGACAAGGGTCGACTCGACGAGCTCGTCGCGGTCGGAGCCTTGACACGCAAGTCCGAAGGACGGCTTCCGTCCTTCGTGTCGATTCCCGCCGCGGGAGAACCCATCTCTGAAACCATCGTCAAGGATAGGGAAGAGCGTTTTTGATTGGCTACCTCGACGCAAGCGCACTCGTGAAGCGCTATGTAGAAGAGTCCGGTAGCGACGTGGTGCGCGCCCTTCTTGGGGAGAGTCTCACCTGCACGAGCCGACTGTCCGAGGTCGAGATTGTATCTGCCCTCGTGCGCCGGGCCCGAGAAGGATCCATTTCAGAGTTTGACCGAGACCGCGCGCTTTCGACGCTTGCTGAGGACATGACGGTTTTCTGTGTCGTGGAGTTAGCTGGCGAGATCACGACGATCGCCCGAGGGGTTCTTCTGAAACACCGCCTCAGAGCAAGTGATGCGATACAGATTGCTTCGTGCCTCCACCTTCAGGAAAGTACTGGCCGCAGCGTGTTCTTTGCGGCCTTTGACGATCGACTCAACGAAGCCGCAATTGGTAGTGGGCTGAGGCTCGCCATGTGATACTGCCCGCTCCAATGCGGCAACAAAAGGAAAAGCCCGACTCGTCTCATGACGAGCCGGGCTTTCTTGTGTTACTCCCGGCAACGACCTACTCTCCCACAGAGCTGCCCCTGCAGTACCATCGGCGCTAGAGGTCTTAACTTCCGTGTTCGAAATGGAAACGGGTGTGGCCCCTCCGCTAGAGTCGCCGGGAAAACCGATATCTGGCTACCGCCTTACCCCGCCATCGCTTTAGCGAAGGCGGGGCGGCGGGTAGGTGCTACGTCCACACAATACAGCGAGACGTTTTGCCCTTAGTAAATTCTAAGGTCAAGCCGCACGGCCGATTAGTACTCGTAAGCTGAGGTGATTACTCACCTTACACCGCGAGCCTATCAACCTGGTGGTCTACCAGGGGCCTTTAGGGACCTTACGGTCCGGGAGATCTCATCTTGGAGTGGGCTTCGCGCTTAGATGCATTCAGCGCTTATCCCGACCGAACGTAACTACCGAGCGATGCACCTGGCGGAACAGCTCGTACATCAGAGGTTCGTCCAACCCGGTCCTCTCGTACTAGGGCCAGCCCTCCTCAAATCTCCTGCGCCCACGACAGATAGGGACCGAACTGTCTCACGACGTTCTAAACCCAGCTCACGTACCGCTTTAATGGGCGAACAGCCCAACCCTTGGAACCTGCTACAGCTCCAGGATGCGATGAGCCGACATCGAGGTGCCAAACCTGGTCGTCGATGTGAACTCTTGGACCAGATAAGCCTGTTATCCCCGGCGTACCTTTTATCCGTTGAGCGACGGCCCTTCCATACGGAACCGCCGGATCACTAAGCCCTTGTTTCCAACCTGCTCGACTTGTTGGTCTCGCAGTCAAGCTCGCTTGTGCCTTTACACTCTACGGCTGGTTTCCAATCAGCCTGAGCGAACCTTCGGGCGCCTCCGTTACATTTTAGGAGGCGACCGCCCCAGTCAAACTACCCGCCTAACAGTGTCCCCGACCCGGATAACGGGCCTAGGTTAGAACTTCAGAACGATGAGGGTGGTATCTCACAGTTGGCTCCCCCAAAGCCGGAGCTCTAGGTTCAAAGCCTCCCACCTATTCTGCGCACAACGTGCCAAAAATCACTGCTAGGGTATAGTAAAGGTGCACGGGGTCTTTCCGTCTTGTCGCGGGTAACCGGCATCTTCACCGGTACTACAAATTCGCAGTGCCCCTCGTAAAGACAGCGCCCAGATCGTTGCGCCATTCGTGCAGGTCGGAACTTACCCGACAAGGAATTTCGCTCTAATCTGTTACCACTTCGCCAGGCGGGCGAAGCGGGCCGGTCATTTCTGCCGACCTCCTCATGTCGCCATGAGGTACGGACTATATCTTCATCCCAATGATCTCAGGATGTCCGGCGTGTAGTCTCTGAGGGGTTCGGTGGATCACCGAACTTCCCTGCTGATTGTCTGCACTGGATGGATTTTCACTGCCCACATTCTACGAACGCGGGCGAGTACCACCAGATACTCAGACTTTCCAGCATATAGCCAGATGCACCGTTAACCTTGCGGCTAACGGGGGCTACGATGTGTAACCTTAGGACCGTTCGCGATTGTTACTCCGCGACAGAATCGCGGGGCATGATCATTTCTGCCATGCTCTGCATGTCGCCATGCAGGTCGGACTGTATCATCCGACTTCCCGATGGAATTCTCAGGAAGTGGTCTGGCGTACAGTCTCTGAGGATTCTCGAAGGATATTCGAGTCTTTCCTGCTGATTGTCCGCACTTCACACATTGTTACTTCTTTGGTAAAGAAGTAGTGGAAGATACTCGGAGTTCCCAGCATACGGCCAGATTTTTTTACGTAACTACAACGGTCAACTTATAGTTACGGCCGCCGTTTACCGGGGCTTCGATTCAAAGCTTCGCCAGAGTTACCCCAAGCTAACCTCTCCTCTTAACCTTCCGGCACCGGGCAGGCGTCAGACCCTATACGTCGTTTTTGACTTTGCAGAGTCCTGTGTTTTTAGTAAACAGTCGCCTGGGCCATTTCTCTGCGACCTCCTCGGGCTCCAGAAGCAAGTCCCTTCACCCTAACGAGGCACCCCTTATCCCGAAGTTACGGGGTTAGTTTGCCGAGTTCCTTAACGAGGGTTCACACTTGCGCCTTTGGATTCTCTCCTCGCCCACCTGTGTCGGTTTATGGTACGGTCACCCAAAAGACTCACTAGAGGTTTTTCTTGGCAGCGTAGATTCAGTCAGTTGGTTTGTCCGAAGACGCACTTCCCCTCGGCCCTCGGTGTTAATGAAACCCGGATTTACCTGGGTCCCCACCTATGACCAAGGCCGCGCACAACCAATCGCGCGTAGACCTATCTTTCTGCGTCACCCCATCGCTCAAACGCCTTTTAGGTGGTGCAGGAATATTGACCTGCTGTCCATCGGCTACGCCTTTCGGCCTCACCTTAGGAACCGACTAACCCTGAGAGGACTGACCTTCCTCAGGAAACCTTAGGCTTTCGGCGTCCAGGGTTCTCACCTGGATTATCGCTACTTATGCCGGCAGGGTCACTTCCATACTGTCGACCAGTCCTCACGGTCTGGCTTCAACCTGCATGGAACGCTCCTCTACCACCTCAACTCATCCGCAGATCAACTGAGATCCGCAGCTTCGGTAGCAAGCTTGAGCCCCGTTACATTATCGGCCCGGAGCCACTTGACCAGTGAGCTATTACGCTTTCTTTAAAGGATGGCTGCTTCTAAGCCAACCTCCTGGCTGTCTAAGCGTCTCCAGATCCTTTCCCACTTAGCTTGCATTTTGGGACCTTAGCTGGCGGTCTGGGCTGTTTCCCTTTTGACCACGGAGCTTAGCCTCCGTAGTCTGACTCCCGAGGTACGGTTCACGGCATTCAGAGTTTGGTTGGATTCAGTAACCTGGTAAGGCCCCTAGTCCATCCAGTACTTTACCACCGTGACCGATCCCTCGAGGCTAGCCCTAAAGCTATTTCGAGGAGAACGGGCTATCACGAGGCTTGATTAGCCTTTCACCCCTACCCTCAGCTCATCCAAGTTGTTTTCAACCAACACTGGTTCGGGCCTCCGCACGGTGTTACCCGTGTTTCACCCTGGCCAAGGGTAGATCGCCTCGTTTCGCGTCTGCTCCCTGCGACTAAACGCCCATTTCGGACTCGCTTTCGCTACGGCTCGCTTCAAAGCTTAACCTCGCCACAGAGAACAACTAGCCGGCTCATTATGCAAAAGGCACGCGGTCGGGCAATACAAGAGCCGAAGCTCGAGCAAACGCCCTCCCACTGCTTGTAGACATACGGTTTCAGGTACTATTTCACTCCTCTAACAGAGGTTCTTTTCACCTTTCCCTCACGGTACTAGTTCACTATCGGTCGCAGAGTAGTATTTAGCCTTGGAGGATGGTCCCCCCAGATTCCCACAAGATTCCTCGTGTCCCGTGGTACTTGGGAATTCGGCCAGGAGTCGACAGCGTTTTCACGTACGAGGCTTTCACTCTGTATCGCCGGCCTTTCCATGCCGTTCGGTTAACGCGCCGATTGGTAACTCCCCGGCCCATCCGTAACTGGGCCCGGCCAGATCCCGCAACACCGCCATGACAACGTTCACGGACTTGACATCATGACGGTTTAGGCTGTTCCCCGTTCGCTCGCCGCTACTTGGGGGATCGCGGTTGCTTTCTTTTCCTTCGGGTACTGAGATGGTTCACTTCCCCGAGTTCGCTTCCGCCGCCTATGGATTCAACAACGGATGATGGAGCATTACCTCCATCGGGTTTCCCCATTCGGAAATCCCCGGGTCAAAGCCTGCTCGCGGCTCACCGAGGCTTATCGCAGCCTGCCACGTCCTTCATCGCCTCTCTGCGCCAAGGCATCCACCGTACGCCCTTAGTAGCTTGACCATAGAATTTGCTAAGAGCAAAAACACAGTCTTTCGCCGTACTGCGCAGTGTGTAGCACCAATTTGCCAGATATTCAGTTGCCAAAGAGCCTTACGCTCCGACTCGTCGTCGAACCGGAGGCAGAGCGGTCAACTTCTGTTGGCCGTTCTGCTTCCACCTCGAACAACTGGTGGAGAATACCGGGTTCGAACCGGTGACCTCCTGCGTGCAAGGCAGGCGCTCTCCCAGCTGAGCTAATTCCCCGACTTTGCCCGAAAACACTGTTGGCCTCGCCGAGGCCAGTCCCGCACGACTTCAAGAGCTGGTGGGCCTAGGTAGACTTGAACTACCGACCTCACGCTTATCAGGCGTGCGCTCTAACCAGAACTGAGCTATAGGCCCTTCCACAACCCCCCCCCGGGCCTCCGACGACGCTTATCCGGCGTCCTCGTGACCCACGGGCTTGTTGGACCTTTGCCCATACGCGCGCCGGGGCGCCCCCAGGGTATTGTTCTCTCAAAACTAGATAGAGCGGGACTTTGCCAAAACAAATCGACCTAGGAGGTCTGGGTATCCCCCGAAGAGGTACCCGGGTTCTCCTTAGAAAGGAGGTGATCCAGCCACAGGTTCTCCTACAGCTACCTTGTTACGACTTCACCCCAGTCATGAACCATACCGTCGGCACCTGCCTCCCTTACGGGTCAGCTTAGTGACTTCTAGTACAGCCCACTTCCGTGATGTGACGGGCGGTGTGTACAAGGCCCGGGAACGTATTCACCACGGCCTGCTGATCCGTGATTACTAGCGATTCCAACTTCATGGAGTCGAGTTGCAGACTCCAATCCGAACTGAGGCCGGCTTTTTGGGATTAGCTCCACCTCGCGGTTTTGCAACCCTTTGTACCGGCCATTGTAGCACGTGTGTAGCCCTGGGCATAAAGGCCATGAGGACTTGACGTCATCCCCACCTTCCTCCGGTTTATCACCGGCAGTCCCCTCAGAGTGCCCGGCATGACCCGGTAGCAACAGAGGGCAAGGGTTGCGCTCGTTGCGGGACTTAACCCAACATCTCACGACACGAGCTGACGACAGCCATGCAGCACCTCTACTAGGGTCCCTAAGGAAAGGTACATCTCTGCACCTGTCTCTAGCAGTTCAAACCCAGGTAAGGTTCTTCGCGTTGCGTCGAATTGAACCACATGCTCCACCGCTTGTGCGGGCCCCCGTCAATTCCTTTGAGTTTCAGCCTTGCGACCGTACTCCCCAGGCGGAGCACTTAATGCGTTAGCTCCGGCACGGCAGGGGTCGATACCCGCCACACCAAGTGCTCATCGTTTAAGGCTAGGACTACCGGGGTATCTAATCCCGTTTGCTCCCCTAGCTTTCGCGCCTCAGCGTCAGTACCGGTCCAGAGAGCCGCCTTCGCCACCGGTGTTCCTCCCAATATCTACGCATTTCACCGCTACACTGGGAATTCCACTCTCCTCTCCCGGCCTCAAGTCTTGCAGTTTCCCTCGCAGTTCCACAGTTGAGCTGTGGGATTTCACGAAAGACTTGCAGGACCGCCTACACGCCCTTTACGCCCAGTAATTCCGAACAACGCTTGCCCCCCCCGTATTACCGCGGCTGCTGGCACGGAGTTAGCCGGGGCTTCCTCTAAGGGTACCGTCAACGACTACGGGTATTAACCGTTGCCGCTTTCGTCCCCTCCGACAGGAGTTTACAACCCGAAGGTCTTCGTCCTCCACGCGGCGTTGCTTGTTCAGGGTTTCCCCCATTGACAAAAATTCCCCACTGCTGCCTCCCGTAGAAGTCTGGGCCGTGTCTCAGTCCCAGTGTGGCCGTCCGCCCTCTTAGGCCGGCTACCGATCGGAGCCTTGGTGAGCCATCACCTCACCAACAAGCTAATCGGCCGCGGGCCCCTCCTCTGGCGCCAGGCCCCGAAGGGTCCCCAGCTTTGATCCAAAACCCTTGCGAGCTAAGGATGTTATGCGGAATTAGCCCAGGTTTCCCTGGGTTATTCCCCACCCGAGGGTAGGTTACCCACGTGTTCCTCACCCGTCCGCCGCTCTACTCACGGCCGAAGCCGCTTTCGCGCTCGACTTGCATGTGTTAAGCACGCCGCCAGCGTTGATTCTGAGCCAGGATCAAACTCTCGAGTTAAAACTTGCTCCAGACCTACCTTCGCCCGAAGGCTCCGGTCAACCCGAAACTCGTTAAACTCCAAAAGCCTGTTTCTAGCTTCCGAAGTTGCTACTTCGTTTGGAAATACTCGCTTGGCTTGTTCTCGCTCTATCTAGTTTTCAAAGAACAGACCCCACTCGGGGCAGTTGTACAGGCTAATGCATGTAAGAGCTCCTGTCAAGAGAAAACCCGCATTGGACGAGCTTTTCCCGGGACTTAGGAGGGATCGGGGGCCGGAACAGAGGGGACCGCCCATCTCGTTAGAGGAGCAGCCTCCGTGGCCCGGCCCGCTCCCTCGAGAACTTCCACCGCCCTTTGGACCATGGCCCGAATGTCCTTCCGGCCCATGAAGGAGTCGACGTGCTCGGGCAGCAAGCTGCCCTGGATCCAAGCGAGATTCGAGGCTGCCTGGGCATAGGCTTCGACCGCCGCGGCGTTATCCCCCAACCCAAGAAGGGACTCTCCCAGCAGGGCATTAGCCTTCACCAGGATCGGGCGCCCGGAGAATTTCTCGGCCAAGTCGATGGCATCGGACGCCGCCTGCCGGGCAGCTTCGGCATCGCCTTGAGCGAGCTTGACCTGCGCTAGCTCGATAACCGCTTTCGCCTCCAACGGACGCAAGCGCGCTCGTCCCGCCTCCTGCTTCGCTTGCAGAAGAACGCCTTCGGCATCGGCAAGCTTTCCTTGCGCGAGATAGACGCGGCCCGGGGATGTCCCGCCGGATGTTGAATTTGGGGTAGCTGCGGCTCCTTGGCCGGCCTAAGAATAGGTCTGCCAATAAACCGTCTCCAGAGGGGGACAAGGAGCCACCAATGCCTAGGAAATCAAAGAAGCCAGTAAGAAAGCAAACGCACTCGCCTACGGGCAAGGTAGTTGGCCAAGTCGGTCAGATACTGCTACCGATGATAGCTGGGATCGCGGCCACGAAGGCGGATCTGACGGAATGGGTGTACGAGCAAGGACTGACAGCTCTGCACCTACTGCTCGGAGAGGACGCCGAGGAGATCGCGGGGCTCAAGGGCAAGCACGAGAAGGAGCGAACTCATAACCACTGGGGGAGCACGAACGGAGAGCTGAGCTTCGGTGGTCGTCGCATCCAAGTGTCGCGACCTCGAGTTCGCTCGAAGTCGGGCGCGGAGGCGTCGCTTCCACACTTCGAAGCCTTCCGCGAAGAAGACCCGCTTCCAGAGCGAGTGTTGAATCAGATCTTGGTGGGCGTATCGACCCGAAATTACGAATCGAGTCTGGACAAACCCGCGGCCAAGTTGAAGTCTCGTGGCACGAGTAAGAGTGCCGCCAGCCGTCACCTCGTGAGCCAGACGACTAAGAAGCTCGAGGAATACCTGTCTCGGCGGCTAGAGGAGTTCGAGCTTGCGGCACTGATGCTGGATGGCCTTGAGGTGGCCGGACAGACCGTCGTCGTAACTCTAGGTATTACAATAGATGGAACGAAGGTGCCCCTGGGTATATGGCTGGGCTCGACGGAAAACTTTCGAGTGTGCACCGCGATGTTGCAGGACCTTCTCGAGCGAGGCTTGCGCGTCGATGAGTCGATTCTCTGCGTAGTGGACGGAGGCAAAGGCATCCGCAAGGCACTCGTCGACGTTTTGGGGGACCTCGCGGTCATCCAAAGGTGCCAGATCCATAAACTCCGAAATCTTCGCTCGTACCTTCCCAAGTCTCGTCACGCCTACGTGCTCCAGACGATGAAGGAAGCCTACAAGTGCAAGAGTGCCGACAAGGCGCGCAAGCGACTTCAGGCATTGGTGTCGTGGCTCGAGCGAAACGGCTACGACGAAGCTGCCGGAAGCCTTCGTGAAGGGATGGAAGAAACACTCACGGTCGTGAAGCTCGCGCCGCCCGCCTTACTTCGCCAGTCTCTTGCCACGACGAACGCCATTGAGAATCTCAACGGAACCATTCGCAGAGTATCGAGAAACGTCAAGCGTTGGAAGAGTCCTTCCATGGTTCGCCGATGGACCGCTCTTGGCGTCGTCACCGCGCAGAAAAAGTTCCGGCGTATCAAAGGCTATCGCCATATGGGCGCTCTCGTTCACGCGCTTAGAAGCAAACAGAAATCTCTTGACAGCGATGAGTTTGCTGCCTAAGAGTATTCACAGGTGCCGCCGCTACCCCACCAAATTCAACAGCGGCCGGGACATCCCCCGCGGCCCCGCTCTATCTGTGACGCGATGGTCACTTCCTTTCGGCCAATCCGATCGGCGGTCGCATTAACCTGCTCGGAAGCCTGATCCGCTTCACGATGTTTTCCCTGCAAACGGGCCAGCGCGCTCCGGCCCAGTAAGATTTCAGGCATAAGACCTTGGGCCTCGGCTCTGACGGCAAGTTGTTCGGCCTCGGCCAATTCCTTGCCGGCCTCATCCGCCAAGCCAAGTTCGCCAAGCAGATATCCAAGCGGAGATCGGACCGAGGCGATGTCGTACTCGTTCCGAAGCTGAATGAAGAGTCCCAAACCCTGCTGGAGCGACTTATAAGCGTCACCATACCGCCCTTGGTCGTGATAAATCTCCGCGAGGTATTTGTGGATTTCGGCAACACCGGCCCGCTCCTCAATCTCCTGGGAAATCGCCAGCGCCTCTAACAAGGTTTCGAGAGCCTGTTCGTATTGTCCCTGGGCCTTCCGGACCAGGCCCATATAAGTAAGATTGATCGACTTCTCGCGCTTCTCACCGGACTTGGCGGCGTGGGACTTTGCCTGCTCCAGATAGATGAGAGCGTCGTCGTACTGGCCTTTGAGCCGGTAGATATTGGCGACGTGGTCGAGGCGGTTTGCCAGGTTGACGTGGTCCTGCCGTTCCATTTCGATCTGCATCGACTCGCGGTACGAAGCCAGTGCTTTGTCCAAATCCCCAGTTAGCTCGAACGCGATGCCCGCGTCGGCAAGAATGTTGGACTCATGTCAGAATGAGACCGCTTCCACAGCCCGGGGGCGCGGCGGAGGGTCGACGTCGAGAAGATAGAGCACGAGAGCGAGTCCCGCGAGGAAGGGCCAGAGCGGCGTGGGCACCGTGACACGGTCTCCGTAGTCGGCAAAGATTTCCTCGACCTCCGGTTCGAACTTGCCACCCGTCTCTTCGCTCACCATACGAAGGAGCTCGGTTTGGGGCGGGCCGGAATCGATACTCGTCGGAAAAGCCGTAGAAGAGCTTGCGCGTTTGTTCCTCTACCGCGTCGGCGGCAAGGCTGAAACGCATAGGGGCTCGACCCAGCCGGCTGGAGCGGGGATCGAAGCCTCATAGGCACCGGGTCCAACCCGTGGCAGCGGGATCGTCGTCGTTTCTCCACCGGGAATCGATGCCTGAACCTCGAACCTCGGCTCGCTGCGACTAGGGAGGGGCACGGTCAAACGGGTGCTTAATCGTGGACGACCCAGCAAAAGCGCCTCTTGCCGACTTTCAATACGAACGAGCCCTTCGGCTCGAGCTCGCGGTCGTCGCCGACGCGGTTTCCGTCGATTTGAACCGCGCCCTGCTTGATGAGACGACCCGATTCGCTCTTTGAGCTCGTGAGGCCCGCGTCGACCATCAGCCGGGAAAGAAAAATAGGCTTCGCGCCCCTTCGCAACCGGTACTCGGGCATATCGTCCGGCAGTCCACCCTTACGAAAAACGGCCTCGAAGGCTTCCTCGGCTTGCCGGGCTTCGTCCTGAGAGTGAAAGTCGGTGACGATCTGGCGCGCCAAATCCATCTTGGCTTGCTTGGGGTGAACTTTCCCTTCTTTGATCTCTCCGCGAAGCCTCTCGATATCGGCGATACTCATGTCGGTCAGAAGCTCGTAATACCGAAACATTAAGTCATCGGAGATCGACATGAGCTTCCCGTACATCTCCTTCGGTGGCTCGGTGACGCCGACGTAGTTGTCGAGGCTCTTCGACATTTTTTCGAAGCCGTCGGTGCCCTCGAGAAGAGGCATGGTCATGATGACCTGCGGCTCGAGTCCGTACCCACGCATGATGTCTCGGCCGACGAGAAGGTTGAATGTCTGATCCGTCCCGCCTAGCTCGAAATCCGCTTCGAGGTGTACCGAGTCGTAGGCTTGGACCAAAGGGTAGAGAAACTCATGAATGGCGATCGGCTCTTGCGCCTCGTACCGGCGTTTGAAGTCGTCACGCTCGAGCATGCGAGCCACCGTGTACTTCGCGGTGAGGCGAACCATAGCTTCTCCATTGAGCTTGTTAAGCCAAGTACTGTTGAATGGAATTTCTGTTTTCTCGGGATCCAAGATCTTGAAGACCTGTTGCTTGTAGGTCTCGGCATTTTGCTCGACTTGCTCTCGCGTCAGTTGAGGACGTGTCTTCGACTTCCCACTCGGATCCCCGATGAGGCCGGTAAAATCTCCAATGAGGAAGTAGACGATGTGGCCGAGATCCTGGAAGTGCTTCATCTTCCTCATGACCACGGTGTGGCCGAGATGTATGTCCGGCGCAGAAGGATCGAAACCTACTTTCACCTTGAGCGGCTTGCCCGTCTTAGCCGATCGCTCGAGCTTGGCCCGGAGCTCTTCCGGCCTCACCACATCCACCGTTCCTTTGGTGAGATACGCGACCTGCTCGTCGAGAGAGAGCTTCTTCACTGCCTGTCGGTCCCCCCCTCGGCCCGGCCCTCTCCGCCTGAATAGAGGGTGGGAGAGGGTGACTTTCGATCGAGAATCAGGCGGATCGCTTTCGGATAAGCGCGGTGCTCTTCCTTGAGAATGCGATCGGAGAGAGTTTCTTCCGTGTCGTCGTCTTTCACGGCGACCGCAGTTTGGAGCACGATCGGTCCGTGGTCCAATTCCTCGTCGACGACATGCACCGTACAACCGGACACTTTGACGCCGTGCTCGAGAGCCCGCCGCTGAGCATGGAGTCCGGGGAAAGAAGGGAGAAGTGAGGGATGTATATTGAGGATGCGGTTTCGAAAGGCCCGGACAAATACCGGAGACAAAAGCCTCATGAAGCCGGCTAGGCAGACTAGATCGATTTCGTGTCGATTGAGCTCGTCGACGACCGCCTGATCAAAGTCTTCACGCGAGCCACAACTCTTGTGATCGAAGACGGCAGTGGGAACGTCGGCCTCGCGCGCCCGGGCGAGCCCCGCCGCCGACGCCACGTTGCTCACGACGATCCCGATCCGCGCGTCCAGCTCGCCCTGACCAATCGCGTCGAGAATGGCTTGGAGATTCGAGCCGCGCCCGGAAATCAAGATTCCGAGCGTGCGGCCGTCCGCGCTCAAAGCGATCCCTCGTAAAGGACTCTGCCGTCTCCGGTGACGATCTCCCCAATGACCAACGGCGCGTGGCTCGACAGCAGCTCGAGGGCTTCGGGCCGATGCGGGCTCGCCACCATCACGACCATGCCGATCCCCACATTGAACGTGCGCAACATCTCGCTCTCCGAGACCGAGCCCTTACGCCTCAGGTAGTCGAAGAGCTCAGGAAGCGCCCAACTGCCCAAGCGAACGCATGCCGCAGTACCGCGCGGCAAGACTCGCGGAATGTTATCCGTGAGGCCGCCTCCGGTAATGTGGGCCATGGCCTTGACCAACCTCTTTTCGAGAAGAGGCTCTACCAAAGGAAGGTAGCAGCGGTGTGGAGCGAGGAGGAGGTCGGCCACCGAAGCACCTAACTCTTCCACAACACTTTCTGGCCTCAGTCCTTCTTTCTCGAAGAAGATCTTCCGGGCCAGTGAGTATCCGTTGGTGTGGAGACCCGTTGAGCCGAGTCCAATCAGCACGTCGCCGGGCTCGACACTCGATCCATCGATGATGTCCTCTCGCTCCACGACACCTACGATAGTCCCCGCCAGATCGTACTCGCCCTCCTGATACAAGCCGGGCATCTCGGCCGTCTCGCCACCCAGGAGCGACACTCCAAACTCCTCGCAGGCCCGAGCGATCCCGGAGACCACCGCCTCCGCCACGTCAGGCACGAGCTTCCCCATTGCCAGGTAGTCGAGAAAAAAGAGAGGCCTAGCCCCTTGCACGAAAATGTCGTTGATACAGTGGGAGACCAAATCGTAACCCACCGTATCGTGACGGCCGGAGGAGAAAGCGACTTTCAGCTTCGTCCCGACTCCGTCTGTGCTGGCGACCAAGACCGGGTCTCGGTATTTACTCGTGTCCAAACGGAAGAGCCCCCCGAAGCTTCCGATGTCTCCGAGGGTTCCTGCGGTGAAGGTCTTACGAGCCAGCCGGCGGATCTTCTCCATCGTCTTGGCCGCCGCATCGATATCAACTCCCGCCGAGGAGTAGTCCATGCGGTTCATTATATAGGGTCTACGCGGATTCGTGTGGGTAAGTCCTGACGGAAAACAGTGTAACTCATTGTGTGGGAAAGGTATCCAGACTTCATCAGGTGCTGAAAAGTGGTCCATTTTTCGGATAGGCTGACCGAGTGAAAAATTCCCAGTCGATCCGCTCGCTGTTTGCGCTGCCAGGTTTCGTGGCTGGTGCCGGATTGAAGGGTGTATTCGATGACCGATACGCCCGCGTCATCCAGCTCAAGAGGCGAAAAAAACAGCTGTTTGCTCTTACTGTGGGCAACGGTGCCGGGGGCGCTATGACAAGCAAGTGTGCCGGGTCCGCGACCTGTCGTTGGCAGGCTGGCGGATCTCTCTGGAATACGAGCGTTGGCGCGTCAACTGTCCTGGGTGCGGCGGTTTGCATGTAGAACACCTGGACTGGCTGGCGAACAACTCGCGCTACACCTAGCGTTTTGCGACGCATGTGGGCAAGCTGTGCCGGGATATGCCGGACAAGGCGGTGGCCGAGATGGAACGTCTGCGCCTCCTAGTTGAAGGGGTCAACAACAAAATCCGTGTGCTGCAACGACGCGCCTACGGCTATCGCGACGAGGAATATCTCAAGCTGAAGATCGTGGCGGCATTCCTTCCGCCATTACCCAGAAATGCCGTCTTCAACTCACACGAATCCGCGTAGACCCATTATATAAGCCCCCGCATCCCTATGTTGACTGGCCTCGACAGAAATTGTAGGCTTCGCACCCTTAGGGAGCCCAATCCAGTCAGAGACCAAGGCCCGCCGCTCGTGGAGCTAGAGCCGCACCGGTTAGATGGCGGGGCGGGAGTTCTTTGTTAGCCTTTCTTGAGTTTGGAGGTTTGATTATGTCGAGGAGATCGATTCTGCTGAGCATGGCAGTCGCCGGCTTGGCTCTTTCCACGCCACTCTTGCTGGCCCAGGACGCGAAGTTCCAGGCCTTCGATGGTCAATCTGAGCGCGGTAGCACCAGCATCGCCTATTTCAACCAACCCTCGGAGGACGAGTTCAACGCGGAGGGAGGGTTTGTCATCACCTATGGTCGGCCTGAATGGAAGGCCGAGTATGACGAACGGTTCGACGAGCTGACCAAAGGCAAGCGGTGGCGCTTCGGAAACAATTCCTGGACAACTTTGGATACGAGCCTCCCGCTCAAGATAGCGGGGACGGAAGTCGCTCCCGGTTACTACTACGTGGTCCTCGAACGAGGCCAGGGTGACGACTGGTCGTTGGTGCTTCTCGATCCCGAACCGCTCCGGAAGAAAAAGATAGACGCCTTCGCAGCCGAAGAGACTACGGGGGGAATCAAGGCTCCTTTGACAACCACCATGGCTGCGGAAGCCGCCACCAGGCTCACTGTAAACCTAACCAAGAATGAAGACGACCTGACGAAGGCGTCGTTAGATATTCAGTGGGGCAAGCGAAAGCTATCCGCTCCGATCGAAGTGGGAGTCGAAGTCCCGAGCTCCTAAGTGGCTCGAGCTTCCGAGCGCGTCCGTTTCTGGAAAAGCGGTCGCGCTCTTTGTTGCTCCTAAGCCTTTTTTCTGACAATTCTGTCCAGCGACAAGCGTCCCGGACCCATCAGAGTTAGAGCAACGAAAATCAAAAAATAGACGAGCGCCTTTTCCGGATCTCGCCAGCCCTCGATAGTCTCTTCCGATGCTTGACAAAGGCCGAGCCAGACGAGCAAATGCAGATGGAATTTGTGGCGCAAAAATCCAGCGACCAGCATGGTGAAGGCGGAGAAAGATGCGGCCACGCGAGTAAAGAGTCCGAATGCAACGAAAAGACCGCCGGCGAATTCGGCAAGCCCCGCGGCCCAGGCGAACAAACCGGGCATTGGAAACCCCAGCCGCCCAACCCCCTCGATGAACCCACTACTTTCTCCCGAAGCAAGGGCGGCGATCTTTCCCCAACCGTGCGCCAAGGCTAGTCCGAGCCCGGCCAGACGCAATACCAACAAGGCCACATCTTTGATCATCGCTTGTTTCATCTCCCTAACTCACCGGTCAACTTGTGATGGCTTGGTTGTGACCTCTTGGTGAATCTCCTGAAGGCTTCGCAGATCGAAACGACCTCGCTTCAACGCCTCGATACCGGCCACGGTCGCGTTGGCACCGGTGAGCGTCGTAATGCAGAGGACGCCACGCTGTATCGCCGTCATGCGAATCGCTTCTTCGTCATAGAAAGACGTCCTACCGAGGGGCGTATTGATTACCAGGTCGACCTTGCCGCTGATCAGGAGATCGACGATATGTGGACGCCCTTCGTTGACTTTGAACACTCGCTCGGCGGATAGCCCGTTGGACTCGAGAAAAGCCGCCGTCCCACGAGTGGCCACGAGCCGGAACCCCAGCCGCGACAATCGCCGCGCGACCGACACCAGGCTTGTCTTATCATTGTTACTGACAGAAAGGAAGGCGGTCCCAGACGTCGGCACGTTGTGGCCGGCCGCTATCTGTCCCTTCGCGAAGGCGCATCCGAAATCATCGGAGAGGCCCATGGCCTCACCGGTCGACTTCATCTCGGGTCCGAGAATGCTATCGACCCCCGGAAACTTCACGAAGGGAAACACCGGAACCTTGACCGAGACTTGCGGGACGGGGAGCTCTGGGGGTAGCCCAAGGGACGCCACCGATTCACCCAACATGACCCGAACCGCCGCCTTGACGAGAGGAACACCGGTCGCCTTGCTCACGAACGGAACCGTTCGTGAAGCTCTCGGGTTGGCCTCGAGCACGTAGACGGTCCCGTCCTTAATCGCGTACTGCACGTTGAGGAGTCCTTTCACTTGGAGCGCTCGCGCTATCTCTCGCGTGTAATTTCGGATCGTGTCGAGATGCGCCGGCTCTACCAAGTAAGGAGGTAGGACGCTCGAGCTATCCCCGGAATGAATCCCCGCCTCCTCGATATGCTCCATGATCCCGCCGATCATCACGTCCACCCCATCGGACAGGGCGTCCACATCAACCTCGAAGGCATCCTCCAGAAAGCGGTCGACGTAGACCGGATGAGAAGGTGAGGCCGCCACCGCCTGGTTCATGTATCCCTCGAGGTACTCGCGGTCGTAGACGATAGCCATCGCGCGGCCGCCCAACACGTAAGACGGGCGCACCAAAATGGGATAGCCAATGGCCGATGCCGACTCGAGTGCCTCCTCGATTGAGCTGGCCGTGGCGCTCTCGGGCTGTGGAATTTCGAGCTTGGCTAGGAGCGACGAAAAACGTTGGCGGTCTTCGGCGATGTCGATGCTGTCCGGCGAAGTCCCTAGTATGGGTACCCCTTCTGATGCCAGAGCGCGCGCCAGCTTGAGCGGCGTCTGTCCCCCCAATTGCACGATGGCCGCTTCGGGACGTTCCACTTCCACGATGTGAAGAACGTCCTCCAAAGTAAGAGGCTCGAAGTAGAGTCGATCCGACGTGTCATAGTCCGTGGACACGGTCTCCGGGTTGCAGTTGACCATGATGGACTCGATTCCCGCGTCGCGAAGCGTGTACGCCGCCTGGCAGCAACAGTAGTCGAACTCGATGCCTTGCCCGATTCGATTGGGGCCGCTCCCCAAGATCATGAGCTTGCGCCGATCGCTCGGCTCCACTTCGCTTTCCGATTGGTATGTGGAGTAGAGGTAAGGCGTGTGGGAAACGAACTCCGCGGCGCAGGTGTCGACCCGCTTGAAGACCGGCACGAGGTTCTGTCTCTTTCTCTCCGTTCGGATCGACTCCTCGCTGGTGTTGGTGAGAACTGCAATCTGTCGATCCGAAAACCCACAGGCCTTGGCCTCGGCGAGAAGCGAATCGATACCCTCCGAAACGAGTCGGTCCTTTAGCTCGACGATGATACGAAGCTGCTCTAGAAACCACGGGTCGACTTTGGTGAGCCGGTGAATCTCCTCTACCGAAAAACCTTGTGACAGAGCGCTAATCAGGTCCGCCAGCCGGTCCGCCGTCGGCACCGGAAGGCGTTGTCGGAGCTTGCCAGGATCCACCGGCTCAGGGTTCAAGACACCGGTCCCCTCATCGTTCCGCTCGAGCGAACGGAGCGATTTCAATAGCGCCTCTCGAAAGTTGGATCCGAGGGCCATGACCTCCCCGACCGATTTCATTTGCGTCCCCAGCGTCGGATCGGCCTTGGGAAACTTCTTGAAGGTCCACCGCGGTAACTTGACCACGACGTAATCGATCGTCGGCTCGAAGCTCGCGGGAGTGGTGCCGGTGATGTCGTTCTCGATCTCGTCCAGACGATAGCCCAGTGCAACTTTCGCAGCGATTTTGGCGATCGGGAAGCCGGTCGCCTTAGAGGCTAATGCGGAGCTGCGAGAGACACGCGGGTTCATTTCGATGATCACCATGCGCCCCGACGAAGGCTCGACGGCGAACTGGATGTTGCTCCCACCCGTTTCCACGCCAACGGCATCGATGACCCGACGTGCCTGATCGCGCATCTCTTGGTATTCCACGTCGGTCAGCGTTTGCGCGGGTGCCACGGTGATGGAGTCCCCGGTATGAACGCCCATCGGGTCGAGGTTCTCGATCGAACAGATGACGGCAAAATTCGACGCACCGTCCCGCATCACTTCGAGCTCGAACTCTTTCCAGCCCAACAGGGACTCTTCGATCAGTACACGCCCCACCGGTGACAGGAAGAGCCCGCGTCGCATCAGCTCGAAGAACTCGTCCAGGTTGTAAGCGACTCCTCCGCCCGCCCCACCCAACGTGAAGGAAGGCCGTATGATCGCGGGGTAACCTATCTCTTCAACGACCGCGACCGCTTCTTCGACGCTCCCCGCGTAACCGCTCCGCGGAACGTCGAGACCCGCCGCGGTCATGGCTCGCTTGAACAGTTGCCGATCTTCGGCGAGCTTCACCGCTTCGAGATTGGCTCCGATGAGGCGGACACCGTAACGATCGAGAACACCCGAATCGCCGAGCTCCACGGCAAGATTGAGCCCGGTCTGACCACCGACGGTCGGAAGGATCGCATCGGGCCGTTCCCGTTCGATGATGGGCTCTACGAACTTGGCGGTTAGAGGCTCGATATAGGTGCGATCGGCGAGCTCCGGATCGGTCATGATCGTCGCCGGGTTCGAGTTCACGAGAATTACCCGAACACCTTCGCGGCGCAACACTTTCACCGCCTGCGTCCCCGCGTAGTCGAACTCGGCGGCCTGACCGATGACGATCGGGCCTGAGCCCACCACCAAAACGCTTCCGATACTCGTGTCGCGAGGCATGCTCAGCCTCTCCGGTCCTCGAGCATCTTCACGAAATCCTCGAAGAGATAATGCGCGTCGTGTGGGCCCGGTGAAGCTTCGGGATGATATTGAACACTCATCGTCGGGATGTTTTTGAGACGAAACCCTTCCAGCGTGCCGTCGTTCAGGTTGAAGTGAGTGAGCTCCACGGGAAGACCCCGCAACGAGTCTTCCTCCACGGCGAAACCGTGGTTCTGCGAAGTGATCTCGACGGCGCCGTCGGAAGCCCTCTTGACCGGATGGTTCGCGCCGTGATGGCCGAACGGAAGTTTGAAGGTTTTGCCACCGACCGCAAGGCCAAGCACTTGGTGTCCGAGGCAGACGCCGAAAACTGGCAAGCGCATAACGAGCTCTTTGGCGGCTTCGACGGCGTACGTGAGCGGCTCCGGATCGCCGGGCCCGTTAGAGAAGAAGATGCCGTCGGGCTCGAGAGATAACGCTTCGCGCGCCGGCGTCTGGGCAGGTACGACGGTGGTGCGAATGCCGCATGCGGCAAGACTCCGGAGAATCCCTCGCTTCATCCCGAGATCGTAAGCCACCACGTGGAATCGTTCTTGAGTGGTAGCCGGCCAAGAATAAGGCTCGCGGCAGGTCACGACCTTTGCCAGATCGGCACCGAGCATCTCTTGAGCGCTGCGGGCCTTTTCCGCATGCTCTTCGGGCGGGGCTTCGGTCGTCGTGAGGACGGCACGCATCGCCCCCTTCGAACGAATGTGCTGCGTCAGTGCTCGAGTATCGATACCGCAGATGGCGGGGACGGCGTGCTGGTGCAGGTAATGCGCTAGCGTCCCCTCGGAGCGGTGATTGCTCGCCACCGGGGAAGACTCACGGACAACGAGGGCTTCGACTTGCGGACGGTCGGACTCGACATCCTCGTTATTGACTCCGTAGTTACCTATGTGGGGATAGGTAAGGGTAACGATCTGCCCACAATACGAGGGGTCGGTGAGGATTTCCTGATAGCCGGTTATCGCCGTGTTGAAAACGATTTCGCCCGTCGCGTCACGGGCAGCACCAAAGGACCGACCCTCGAACGAGCGCCCGTCTTCCAGTACTAAGAATGCCTTCACCCTAAGAGAGACCCCAGGGATTGTAGACGATCCTGCCCGAAAGGCCAAGAGCCAATACCGCGGACGGCCTGCCTCAGTCGCGTGCTATCATGATCGCCGGAGAACGCCGAGGTCTTCGCCTCCAATCGCGACGCCCGTGAGCGCGGCGCAACTAACGTCTTCATCGCCGACTGGATTCCCTGAATGACATCGGAAACACCCGACGTCGTCGTCATCGGGGGAGGCGTCATCGGGTCGACGATCGCGCTCCGCCTGGCCCAGGAAAATCTCCGCGTGACGGTACTGGATCAATCCGAGCCTGGACGAGAAGCGTCAGGGGTCGCGGCGGGAATTCTGTCCCCGCAAGCGGAGTCCAATGGTCCGACCCCCTTCTTCCAGCTCGCGCACGCGAGTCGAGCGCTCTATCCATCCTTTGCCGACGAGCTGCGGGAAACGACGGGCGTGGACGTGGAGCTTCGACTCGACGGCGTGGTCGCGGTGGCGGAGACCGAAGCCGAGGACGAGGAGCTTGCGGCGCGGTTCCAATGGCAGAGCGAGGCGGGGCTCGCGGTAGAAAAACTGTCGGCCAAACAGCTGATGGAGCTGGAGCCGTCACTTCGTCCTGGCCTGTGTGGAGGCATCTTTTTTCCGAACGACGGTCAAGTGGTAGGCCCACGAGTTACCGAGGCGGTCATCCGGGCCGCCGCTAGCGCCGGCGTACGTTTCGAATCGGGAAACCCAGCCCGGCGGATCCTGCATGAAAACGAAAGAGTGACCGGTGTGGAAGCGGCGAACGGCATCGTGGCCTGCGCCCAAGCGGTTAATGCCGCGGGGGCGTGGTCGGGTTTCGATTCGACGCTGCCGTTCGCGATTCCGATTCGTCCGGCCCGTGGGGATATCGTGGCGCTCAGGGCAGCGCCGGCACCGCGGCATGTCGTCTACTCACACGAGCTCTATATCGTGCCCCGGCTGGACGGCCGTATTCTATTGGGAGCGACGATGGAGTTCGCCGGCTTCGATAGCTCAGTCAAGGCGGCCGGTGTCCATAAGCTCATGACGGGATGCTTCGGGCTTCTTCCCGATCTCGAAGGTGCGGAATTCGATACCGCATGGGCGGGACTTCGCCCCTGCACGCCCGACCAACTACCCATCCTTGGCACCACTCCCATCGAGGGACTCCACATGGCGACCGGTCATTGCCGGAACGGAATTCTCTTAGCTCCCGTTACGGCTCGAGTCGCCGCCGATATCATCGTTCGGGGGACGTCGGAGCTCGAAATAGCTCCGTTCTCCGTCACTCGGTTCAAGAACGCGTGAGCTCATTCTACCCACCCCTAGAGCCCGAGACGTCAGCAAGGCGTGCAAGAATCGTCCGGGAAACTCACCTCTCGCGAAAACCGGCGGGCGTTAGTGGTTGGATCGCTCTGGCAAGCGTCGCTGTGCTGTTCGGAGTCTCCGCAATCTATTGGACAGACTTTCTCAGGCTCACTTCCCAGCTCGCCGCAACGCCGGAGATGGTCTTCGACCACAAAGAGTATTGGCGACTCCTCACCGCCATCGGCATCCACGCGAACTTTCAACACTTGCTGAGCAATGCCGTCGTCTTCGGAGTCTTGAGCTTCTTGCTCTATGGTTATTTCGGTCCGGTCGCTTACCCGGTACTCGCCTTGGCCGGAGGTGTCGCGGTCATGGCCCTGTCCTTGTCGACGTATCCACCGATGACGATCCTGGTGGGCGCTTCGGGAGTCAATTACTTGATGGCAGGGTTTTGGCTCACGCTCTATCTCTTTATCGAGCGAAGGTTTTCGCCTGCGAAAAGACTTCTGCGTTCAATGGGGTTCAGCCTCATCGTACTAATGCCAACGGTATTCGAGCCGACGGTGAGCCACCGCACTCACTTGTTCGGGTTTGGAGTCGGGATGGTGCTCGGCCTGGGTTATTTCCACTTCAATAAGGTGAGCCTTCGACGTTCCGAGCGCGTGGAGATCGAGCTCGACGACTAGCAGGGTGCCGCTGCACCTCTGCGCAAACAGAGCCGTCAGCTGTCCCGTAGCCGCTTGTCGGCGAAGGGACGAGCCGTGGGTGTCAGATCCTGCCGGCCGCCAAATTGCGTGGTTGCATTGACCGGAGCGAGCCAGGCGGCAGTGGGGCCCCGCGGCCGTGACCGACGACTGAGCGCGCATTGAGGCGCTTAGAAGTAGAACCTGAGCTCGCTCTCGCGGACGCTTCGGAGCGAAGTGGAAAGCTGTGCCAGGAGCACCACCGCCTGGCTGCGATACATGTCGATCCGCTCCATACGTCGCCGATCGTTCGGATCACCACTCTCGACGAACAACTGGCGTAACTCCGACAGCCGGCCGTCCGCCTCTTCCAAACTCAACACAACGGAGATGAAGACCATGACATCGATCTGGCGGCGACTGAAACCTCGGCTCTGCCAAACCAGGTCTTCGCGCAAAAGCGCCTGCTGCACTCGCAGGCTGCGTTCGAGATCGAAACCCTGTGCGACTTTCTGTAGGTACGCAGTCGCCGATCGTGTCAGACGAGGCACGAGACCATGCGCCTGTTCGAGGAAAGGACACGGGTCGATTTGACTCGCCAAAGGCTCTTGGAGGCCGCATCGCATCACGGTGCTCGAAAGGTCGGAAGCGTCCTCACCACCGGGACTCCCTGGGGTCGAAGTACCACCCGCTTGTACCAATGTAGGCACAATCCCACACCAGGTGAGGGAAAACAAAGCTAGCATCACTGCGCCCCTGGCAAGGCCAGGGACAGGTAACCTTGTGTCTTTTTGGGGGTTTACTTTCATGACCCCACCTCCACTGTTTGTATCGGCAATGTGCTGGGACGTCTTTAGTAATGTACTTAGGCAAATTGGATGCCAGAAACTGGGGGAAGAGTCCGAGGCGGATTCCGTCAACCCTAGTTACGGCGAGCTCCCTCGCCGCCATAGGCGAGGGCCATGGCCCGCTCGGTCACCTTGGCGTAAAGACGGCCAAGGGCACCGCGGATCTCCGGGTGCGCCTTCCAAAACGAAGGAACCCCGAGCCGTTTGAGAAGCGAGACGGACACCGTCGGAGGGCCCACCGACACCGCGAAGGTCTTCAACGCGTCACCGGCCTGCCAGAATCGATCGATGGACTCGCGTAGGGAAGGTGCCTTTTCGCGGACACCCGAACGCCCCGACGCTTCGGCGGCTCGGTGCGCGCGGAGTGTTTTGAGGATCTTCTCTCGATCCCGGCCGCGTAGTCGGAACAGCAAGAAGGGATCTTGATCCAGTTGCTCCGCCAGAACGTAGTGCACCGCCGCGATGTGTTTGCATGGATTCGCGACATCCGGACACGAGCACTCGGTCACGAGGTCGTCCTGAGAAGTGGGAAACAAGGACAGTCCCGCGCTTTGAAAGACGTCCTCGATATTTTGCGGCATCTCACCGGCTAGCAGTTTGGCGGCGAACAAGGCCTGAGAGGCTAGCGTTTCCAAGGCTTTTTCCCATTGGGCTCGCGAAAGAGACTTAACTCGGAATCTCACTCGATAGGGATCGTAGCGAGAACCCTGGACGTCGGCCTCGATTCGCCCGGGCAGAATCTCGAGTCGCATCACGCGACCAGAACGAGCGTAGCGGCGCCCCTTCTCTAACCGGTTCGCCAAACCGAGAAGCTCGAGGACGGCGATCCAGCGCTGTGCCCACCATCGCGCGGCGAAAACGTCTCGTTTCTTGCGCTGGGAAGTCATCGTCTCATCCCGCTAGTCCTGTACCGCGTCTCGCCGCAGTGAGAAAAGCTCTTTGAGATCGCCGATGGAAAGCTCGGTCAACCATCCCTCTCCTGCACGCACCACCAAGCTGGCGAGCTCTTTTTTTCGCTCGATGAGCTCGTCAATTCTTTCTTCCACGGTGCCGGCACATATAAATTTGTGCACCGAAACCGATCGTGTCTGGCCGATTCGGAAAACACGATCGGTCGCTTGGTTCTCGACGGCCGGGTTCCACCAGCGATCGAAATGAAAGACGTGCCGCGCACGCGTCAGGTTCAAACCGAACCCCCCCGCCTTGAGCGAAAGCACGAAGACACTCGGTCCCGGTGCTTCTTCTTGGAAGCGGGTAATCATTTTGTCGCGCTGAGGGACGGGGACGGCGCCATGAAGAAAGAGCACTTCGGTCGAAAGCGCTTCACGCAAATGCCGTTGCAGCATGTGGCCCATCTCGGCGAACTGAGTAAAGATGAGGGCCCGATCTCCCTCGGCCAACACTTCTTCCAGCATTTCAGTGAGTCGGGTTAGCTTGCCGGAACGACCATCGAGCTCGCTATCGTCCTTGAGGTAATGAGTTGGGTGGTTGCACACCTGTTTCAGTCGCGTGAGCGCGACGAGAACCTCGCCCTTGCGGCCCATGCCCTCGGAACGATCGATGCGAGTCAGGCTCTCTCTCACCACGGCTTCGTAGAGTGTCGCCTGCTCTCGAGTCAGGCTGCAAAAAACTTTCATTTCGTTTTTTCGTGGCAGATCCTTTATGACCTTGGGATCGGTCTTCACGCGGCGCAGCACGAAAGGTTGCACGAGACGGCGGAGCTCTTCGGTAGCCTTTGGGTCGCGGTACCTCTCGATGGGCACTGCGAAACGTCGTTTGAAGGAGAGATGGGAGCCCAAATACGAGGGGTTCAAAAACTCCATGATCGACCACAGCTCGGAAAGGCGATTCTCGACCGGTGTGCCGGTAAGAGCCACCCGGATCGGAGCGGCAAGACGCTTCACCGACTTCGTTTGCTTGGCGGCGGGGTTCTTGATGTTTTGTGCCTCGTCCAAAACCAGACCATCCCACTGAACGGCCAAGAGATGTTTCAGATCGCGATGGACCAAACTGTAGCTCGAGACCACCAAGTCGTGTCGCGCCGCCTGTCGGACAAAGGCGTCTCCCTCACGGCGCCCCAATCCGTGGTGAATCAAGACTCGCAACCGAGGGGCGAACCGCTCCGCCTCTTTCTTCCAATTGCTCATCACCGAAGTGGGACAGATCAGAAGGAACGGACGTTTCAGCTCGCCGGCTTGCCTGCGATGAAGGAGGAGCACCAGCATCTGAATAGTTTTTCCGAGTCCCATGTCATCTGCCAGACACGCCCCGAAGCCCCACCTCCCCAAAAAGGAGAGCCAGGAAAGACCGGTAACCTGATAGGGTCGAAGCTGGCCGTGGAAGTCGTCCGGCGGGTCGAGCATCGGTAGGGACTCCGTGCCCCCAAGTCTTCCCAAAAGCCTTTCGACCCAACCCTCCGCTTCCAAGCCCCGGACCGGCAAACCGTCTTCCCCGCGTCCGAGACCCAATTGCAGCACTTCTCGAAGCGGCATCACCGCTCGCGATGGCCGAGAGCCGATCACCTTCAGCACTTCCGCGACATGCTCCTCTTTGAGCTCTACCCAGCGTCCAGGGAGCCGAACCAAAGGCTGCTTGAGCGAGACGAGCTGAAGAAACTCTTCACGGTCCAAGCTCTCGTCACCGAGCGCGACCTGCCAATCGAACTCCACGAGTCCTTCGAGACCGAGAGCCGAGTCGACCCTTCCGGGATCCTCGGGAGCGGTCACGTGAAGCTTCAATCCAAAACCCGCCTCCCGCTTTTCCCACCAGGACGGAACGAGAACGCCGAAGCCGCTTTCGCGTAAGAGAAAAGCCGACTCGCGGAGAAAAACGTAGGCCTCGTCCAAGTCCAAATCGCAATACTCGGGTCGTGATTCCTTCAAGCTTTCTTCGATGGGCGCAAAGAGCGCCGACGCGCGGCCGAGCGCTTCGAGGGCTCGCTCCTGCGGACGATCCATGCGGCGTTGGAGATAACGCCAACTCCTCCCTGCGTGTCGCCAAATTCGACCCAAGGGAATGAGGAGGCTCGGGTCATCGACAGCCTGCAGAAAAAACTGGAGCCTCCATTTTTCACCGGCCCCGGTGCCTTCTTCTTCAGGTGGATCGAGTCGGAAAGCGATCCGGAAAGGCGCTTCCGTCTCCTCCTCCAAGGACCGGCGCCAATCGGCCAGCTCGAGCTCCAACGAGCGTCTCTCGTTTCCAGTCGCAGAAAGCGCGCCCTCGGAATCCATAAGGGCAGCCGCGAAGTGAGCACCCTGGCTATCGATGAAACGAGGTCTCAGTCTCAGGCGGGATGCAGCCTGGCGCACGAAGACATCGACGGCGGTCGCCAGAAAATCGTTCAACAAGTCGTCGGGCTCGGCCCATTTGCCGCTGGCTTGAACGAGAGCGCGGCAGACCGGAGGCATCGCCGAGGCCAAACCTTCCACCCGCTCGTGCTCCTCATCCAGTAAAGGTTCCCAAAGAGCGCGGGCCCGAGAATTCGAGGCGTCCAATCCGGGTAAAAATCTCTGACGCGCGAGGAGCTCGAGCGCCATACGCGCCGCAGTGGCCCAAAAGCGCACATCCTGCCCTAGCCGTACCGGCGTTTGATCGAGGTCGGCAGGGAGGCTCGCCAGCCATCCGAGCGCGGTCATGGGCGCAAGCGATAGGCCCGGGATTCGCCATTTGGCTAAGCGTTTCGGGGGAGCGATCACTCGCTCGTCGACGACCAATTCGGGGGACGCCACCGGCTCTCCGTCGAGGCTGGGCAGAAGAAAATCCGATTCGGCTCGTGAGAAGCTGGCGTCGTAACCGTTTTCCCCGAATGCCCCGAAGATCTCCTCTTCGATCTGCCGGCGAGGCGAGTGAAACGGATGAACGGGTGCGGCACCCGCCTTGGTGCGACCGCGGGGAGGCGCGGGCGAACCGGTTTCTCCCCAGAGGAAGAACCTTCCTCCTCCTCCAGATGACGGAATCCAGGTTCCGTGGGCCACAATCACGTGATTTGTCTCAGAAAGCCGAAGCGGCGCGTTTGGCCGAGGCGATCCCTCCAGTCTAGCACGAGGCGGCGGAGCCCAAGCCCCCAAACAAGTGCAAGCCTTTCGTTGAAAAGGTGGGCTAACCTTCTAACTTTTTGATTTTAAGGGGTATTGAGGCAGGGAGGTTGGCGGATGGTGCAGTTTGGAGCTATCCGGTCTCGGCTGGCAACCCTGAAAAACAGGGAGTTAACAGAGAATAATGGACACAAAGTGACCCCCGAACGCAAAAAAACCATCCTGGAGTGCGTTCTGGCTAAGGATGCCGGGGGTAGGTCGCAGACGTCGCAGGCGTCAATAAGGCCACGTTCTACGCCTGTTTCGCGCGTGGAGAGCAGGCCAAGAGTGGCCTATATCGTCAATTTTATCAAGAACGAAACCTATGGTAAAATTCCCCGAACAATGGCTGGGCGGAAAACCAAACTCACCCCCGAGCGCCAAGAGAAGATCCTCAAGTGCGTTCGAGCAGGGATGACCTATAAGGCGGCCGCGGAGTCCGCTGGCATAGCCCTAGAGACGCTTTGTAGGTGGTTCGCACGTGGGGAGAAGGCGGAGAGCGGCCTATTTTATGAATTTTACGAGTCCGTCCAGGAGGCCCTGGCACACTTCGAATGGGTTCACCTCGAGAACATCGAGCGGAGCGCCCTCAAGGAGAGCAAGATCACCCGGCAGACGGTGAGATACGAGGTCGGCGAAATCCTAAACGGCCAGTTGAAAGACGGGAAGGTCAAGTACGCTACGACCGTGACGGAGTCCCGCCCGCGGAACTGGAAGAGGTCGGCGTGGCTGCTCGCGCGGCGGTTCCCCGATAGGTGGGGGCCACGAGCAAAAAGAGAAGCTCACGAAGGAGAGGCTCGCGATAGACAACCCACCCTCATTTACCTGATACCGGATAATGGACGTATGCGCCGAATGGGGGGGAATAAAATTGCGCAATTGCCAGGAAAGAGGCCAAGAGCGGACAATTCCGTGAATTTTAAGATTCCCCCAAACATGGCTGGACGGAAAACTAAACTCACCCCCGAGCGCCAAGAGAAAGTCCTCAGGTGCGTTCGAGCAGGGATGAGCTATAAGGATGCAGCGCAGTCCGCTGGCATAACCCCAGAGACAC
The DNA here is from genome assembly GCA_965222425.1 of Candidatus Marinacidobacterales bacterium. Lineage (GTDB taxonomy): Bacteria > Acidobacteriota > Vicinamibacteria > Marinacidobacterales > DATDRI01 > CBDCNP01. Next base: position 157,061 of record CBDCTW010000018.1, on the reverse strand, counting down.
TTTGCAGGTGGCTCGCACGTGGGAAGGTAGAGGGCGGTCTATTTCATGAATTTTACGAGTCCGTCCAGAAGGCCCTGGCACACTTCGAATGGGTTCACCTCGATAACATCGAGCGGAGCGCCCTTGGGGAGAGCAAGATTATCCGGCAGACGGTGAAATACAAGGGCGGCGAAATCCTAAACGGCCAGTTGAAAGACGGGAAGGTCAAGTCCGCCGAGATCGTGTCGAAGTTTCGCCCGCCGAACTGCGAGGCTTCGATGTGGCTGCTCGCGCGCCGGTTCCCCGAGAGGTGGGGGCCACAAGCAAAAGGAGCAGCTCACGAAGGAAAGGCTCCCGATAGACAAGCCACTGTCATATTCTACAAACTGGATAAAAATGGACGTGTATGCGACTGCGTGCTCCCCTCCAATCCTCACTTTAGTAGCGAAATGCTGAAAGCACCCGATGTTCTGCGAAGAATTCAGAAGGCGCTATTGGCGGCGGGGCATCCGCGTCCGACTGCATAGAGTTCGTGTCCGCCCCGCCTATCGTGGAGCACCCGTGGCCGAATCACGGCGGAGGACAACGATGGAGCCTGACCAGAAGCCCGCTGCGCTGGACGGTTCCCCCGCTGATGCTCAGGGTGCCGACCACAATAATGATGAAGGTCACGCAACCGATGCACCGATGGGTGCTTCCGCAGTCAAGTGTTGGCGGCCGCCGCGTAACCTGTTCGCGTGCTAGAATTTTAGCCTGATTTCGAGAGGCGCAGTTCTTTCGTCGATGCCGGCTGGGCTGAGTTTTGGCACAGGACGGGATCAGCAACTGGAGACAGGCTAGGCAAGATGGCTGCAGGATTTCGCTTCGTCTGTAGTGGATGCGACCATAACATCGAGGCGTGGGATGAAGGGAACCCCTACTATATTAACGAGAACGGCAAGAAGCAGTACGCTTACCATCCCGACGTTTTGCGGAACCGCTGCATCGGCAACGACTCTCCACACCTCTGCCTGTCGTGTGGACATGAGTTCATGGTGGATTCAGAGGTACCGATTGCGGCTTGTCCAAAGTGCAAGGCGGGTAAGATCGTGGACACGATGGAGTTGAGCGGCAAAGCATGTCCCTACTGTAAGAGAGGGGTGTTCGTCGTTGACCCGGGGTGGAGGCCCATATCGTGACTGCAGCGTCCTGTGTGCCCAGGCCAACGAGAAGACCGCGTCGTGGAGGTGGCTGTTCACGCTGCACGAAGCAGGACCGTCGAGACCATTCGTAACGGTCGGGAAGTCGGGGTTAGGGGACGGGACAAATCTCTGCAGCCTGACACTGTCGTGTCCGAAAATGGGACCGGAGCCGAAAACTCGAATCCTAGAGGCGTTTTCGAAATTCTCGGAGACCCGCCGACGCAGCACTGGCTCTGCGATAGGTGATCCCGAGCAGAGCTCTCCTCCAGAGTATGCGTTCCGTCCAGCTTACCCGCCCGAACTGATGTTCTGGCAGGCGGCGTCGCTTGCGTGTCCGATTGTGAGGAAAAATCTTCGTCCCTCGGTGTTACAATCCAGCGCGGGTTTGTTGTTGATTGTCCACCACAAAGCACGGTTGGGTCATCCCGGCGGCGGTTGCCGGATGGGAACGGATCCGGAGGAGAGCGTCTGCGACAGCTACGGACGGACTCATGATCACGAGAACCTCTTTGTCGTCGGTTCCCCGACGATGCCCGCCGGCGGATACACCAACGGAACACTGACGTTGGTTGCTTTAAGCCTGCGTTCGGCTCCGAAGATGGCAGAGACGCTGAGCTAGTTCATGCGAACCACGTGGGTGACTCTCGCGACGGCCCTGGCCTTGAATGCGGCCGATGGGGTCGCAGCCTCTGAGTACTCCGAGCTTGTCGTGATCTATGGCGACATCGGTACCGCGCGGTCTCCCAAATGGGTCGATGGATTGCCGGATCCGAGTCCGGAAACGCTCTCCACGGACCGGCGTCAGTACGAAGAGCTTCGAAAGCGATTGGCCGCCATCGATCCGACCGGTTGGCCGGCGGCTCGCAAGATCGACTACCTCCTCGTCCGGTCTCTTCTGAACGGATGGGATTTCGAATATCGCGTCGTGCGAAATCCGTCTCGCAATCCCGGTCACTACCTCGTCGGGATTCAGGGTATTGCTTATACCGAGCTTCCTCTCGACGAGAAAAAGCTCGCCGGAATTCGCATGAAGCTGCGCGCGATTCCCCGGGTCTTGGAGCAGGGAAAGAAAAATCTCCATGAGAGGTCGCCGGCCCTATCGTGGATCACGATTGGGAATCTGGAGCTCGACATCGGAGTCCCTCATGGTGAGCCGCGGCGAGACGTGCCGCCTCCGGGGACGATTGGTTGGTTCCGAGATCTCGAGGAACGACTAGGGAAACATCATCCGGAGCTCGTGCCGGACGCCGAGGCGGCGCGGGCTGCACTCGAAGGCTACCGGGATTGGCTGAGGAAGGATCCGGGCCGGGCGGACGAGCATCCCGGAGTTGGGCGCGTCGAGTTCGACTGGTACTTGAAACATGCCCGACTGATTCCGTTTACCGCCGAAGAGATACTTGCGTTTGCAACCCACGAGCTGAAGCGGATGCAGGCGATGCTAGCTTGGGAGCGGCATCGGAACCGGAAACTACCCGAGCTCGAGCCGGTGGGATCGACAGAAGAATATGCCCGTCGAAAAGAAGACGCAGAGCGGCATATTCGAACCTTTCTCGTCGAGGACGACATTCTTACCGTTCCCGAGGACGTCGGGGATTTCACCGAGGCGCGGGAGCAAAGCCGCCCTTGGTTCGCTCGCCCCAGCGGAAAGCGAAACCTCTGGGAGGAGATCCAATACCGGGACCCGCGACCCGATCTGCTTCATACGGTTATACCGGGCCATGCATTCGACGATCGGGTTCGAAAGGGGCCCACCCCAATTCGCGAGAACTTCCGCGACCGGGCGGGAAGGGAAGGCTGGACCCTTTATGCTCAGGAGATGCTGTTACGCACGGGTTTTCTGGATCATCTGCCCCGCACGCGTGAGCTCATGGTCAACTTCCTCATAGCACGGTCGGCGCGGGCGATTGTGAACGTGAAGCTTCAGCTCAACGAGTTCTCGGTCGAAGAGGCCGTCGATTTCCTTTCTGAGAACGTGCCGTTCAACGCGAAAGACAGCTACCGTATCGATGCCGAGTTCTATGACATGTTGCGTCGGCCCACTTACGCCATCAACTGGTATGTGGGCAAGGTGCAGATCGACCGGCTGGTGGCCGACCGCTCTCGCCAACTGGGAGCGGAGTTCGACTTACGACAGTTCCACGATGCGTTTCTCGCTTCGGGTGCGATTCCGGTCGCTCTCGTTCGCTGGGCGATGACGGGATTCGACGATGAGATTCAACCCTTGTGGAACGTCGAAACGAGCCCCAATAGGTAATTTCTCAGAAAGCTGTGAGCGGGTACTAATCGTACAAAAACGCCGTGAAGATTTCGACGATATTGGATCACATCGACAGTGGGCACATGGCGCTCCCGGAATTCCAGCGCGGTTATGTCTGGAACCGCGATCAAGTGCGCGGCTTGTTTGATTCTGTGCCTTCTATTTATTCATCCGCCAGCCCATGGGTCGGAAGTCAGCCCTGCGGCGCGAAATGCCCTGGATTCTGCGCGGATTCTAAGGGCGTCTAAGCTACTGATTTGTGGTCTATTTCAAAAGGGCCGAGTTTTGGCACAGGACGGGATCGGCGTGCTCATGACCGAGGATTCTAGCTCCCATTGGCCAACCAACCGTAGACACGTTTATTACGAAACAGCCCGGCGCGCGGGTCTTGAGTTCGTTTGTATTTTTGGACACGACGGGGCCAGCACGTTTCGCGCGTTTTGGTAGGAATCCGGCCAGGATCCTGCGGGGCATTTGCTAGAGTATGCCCACCGCTGTCTTCCGCGGTGACGGAAAGCCCATAGCCCAGGCGCGCTGTACTGACATGGATATTCTGCGACGCCCTCAAGCGATCACCTCTCGGACTGGACTTCCACGTGTGGCTGAATCGAGATGAACGATAAGGTTAAACAGAAATACCAGGACAAGCTCGGGGAGAAGTTCGGTGCGGTATTCCATGGCCTTTGGAATGACTGGGCGTGGGGCGTGATGAGAGCCCAGGAGTTCAGGGAATTGTTCAGCAACAAGGACGACGTTGAACTTCTGAACGCCATTAGCGGGGGAGGGTTCCTTTGGGATATTCAGCACATCTTCTGGGATGACTTGATGCTGCGGGTCACCAGGCTCACAGACCCCATTCGTACCGCTAGCAAAGACAACCTCACCGTCCGGATGCTGCCTGACTTCTGTGAGGATCCGGAGTTGTGCAACGAAGTACGGGAGCTGGTCAAAGATGCTGTCAATGCTGCAGGATTCGCGCGCGACTGGAGGAACCGGCGTATCAGCCATAGGGACTTGACTCAAGCGATAACGCCCAACGCCGAACCGCTAGCCTCCGCCAACCTGCACAAAATCACGACCGCATTAGATAAAGTACATGCTGTTCTAAACGTCATCAGCGTGCACCTGCTGAACGAGAACATCGCTAACGATGCCTTGATTTCGCCAAGGGTCCGTGCATTTCTCAGCTACACGCGGCAGCTTGTAAATGCCGTTCAGTACATCGACTCGTTTATCGATCCTAGCGGCAAAGTACCTTTCACCGACCATGGCGTTGCCAGCGACTTCCTTCAGAAACTCGGGTGCAAACCGACGAGCGAACAGGTGATGCAGATCATCGAGTTGCGGGAGGCAGCTCGCAGGTTCAAATAGGGTTTTGTAAAATCACGCGGGTTCTGCTTGGTGTCCCTCGGCTTCCAATAGCGTGTGCGTCGCTTTTGTACCACGGCTTCAAGTCAGCTGGCCCTACGGGATCAGTCGCACCACCGGGGAGGGGGTTGTCTAAGCAAGCGGTGTTCATTCGAAGCAACCGCCAAACCAAGATCGGACAGCTCGAACACACCTAGGCCAAGCTAGAGGGACTGCTGGAAGGCTTGCGGTCATTCATCACCGGACGGGCCGCCAGCCGAAACATCGTTGATCGTGGTCCTGTCTTGCCCCCGGCACGATAAAGAGGGAGTCACAGCCATGTTTACTCGCAGACTAAGGTCGAAAGAAACGATAACCCTGCGTTGGAAGATGGGCGACAAGGCATGGAGCCATTGGGTGCAAGGCCGAGGCAATAAACCAATTAGAGACGTTATCCTCGAAGGGCTTGATCAGATACGCAAGAGCCGAGAGGCCGCAAAGAACATGAAAGAGCGCTGCAAGGCGATTGTCCAGGATACGCAATCAGCTGAGCCGCCCGAACACGACATCAAAATTCAACTACCCGCCGCTGACTGGGGAGAAGCATGCCAGGACGTGGGATCAATTGACGGCGATCCCGTCCTGTGCCAAAACTCGGCCCTTTTGAAATAGACCACAAATCAGCAGCTTAGACGCCCTTGGAATCCGCGCAGAATCCAGGGTATTTCGCGCCGTAGGGCTGACTTCCGACCCATGGGGCTGGCGGATGAATAAATAGAAGGCACAGGTGTGTTCGCTAGTCTGAATTGGCCCATTTCGCTCATTTGATTTGGCCCACCCCATCGAGACCGATACCCTGAGCCGGGGAAGAACCCGGAGAGGAGGGTCGGTTGAAAAGGGGTGCGAAAGTGCGATTGTTCGAGCAGATCCGTGGCGAGTACGAGCACGGAGTAGGAACGATAAAGGGAGTGGCGAAGGAGTTCGGAGTACACCGTCGGATGGTGCGTCAGGCGCTGGAGAGCGCGGTACCGCCGGAGCGTAAAGTCGCGGAGCGTGCGAGTCCGAAGCTTGAGGAAGTACGCGAGTTCATCGACGCGGTCCTGAAGGAGGACAAGCGAGCGCCTCGGAAGCAACGCCATACGGCTCGTCGTATCTGGTCCCGGTTGCGCGCCGAGCATCCGGAGCATGAGATTGGCGAATCAACGGTACGTCGCTACGTCGCTCGTCGGAAGAGCGAGCTCGGCCTGAAGGACACAGAGATTTTTGTTCCGCAGAGCTACGCGTGGGGCGATGAAGGGCAAGTGGACTGGTACGAGGCGTACGCGCGGATCGGAGGTGAGCTCGAGAAGGTCCACACGCTCGTAGTCCGAAGCATGGCGGGAGGAGGCGCGTTGCATCGCGGCTATCCGCGTCCGACGCAACAAGCATTTTTCGAAGCGCAGGAGCATGCGTTCGAGTTCTTTGGTGGCGTGTTCCGCCGCATGCGCTACGACAACCTGTCACTCGCGGTCACTAAGATTCTGCGTGGTTATCAACGAGAGCAGACGGAGCGATTCGTGGCGTTTCGCTCCCATTGGGGATTCGACTCGGAGTTTTGTAATCCGAGTCGAGGCAACGAGAAGGGCGGGGTGGAAAGCGAAGTCGGCTACTTCCGGCGCAACTATCTGACGCCGGTACCGGAGTTTTCGAACTGGGATGAGCTGAACGAGTATCTGCTCTCGTGCTGTCTCAAGGATGCGACGCGCCACATTAGCGGCAAGGAGCATGCTGTCGGAACAGCGATGGAGCTTGAACGGGAGCATCTGTTGCCATTGACCGTCGAGGGGTTCGATATCGAGGAGCGACGATTTGCAAAGGTGAACAAGAAAGGCTGCGTTCGAGTCGGCACGAACTGGTACTCGACTCCGTTGAAACGGGACCGGCGAGTTGTGGCCAAGCTACTGCCGTTGGAAGTTGAGATCTGGCACGAGGGCCACGTCGTGGCACGCCACGAGCGCTGCTACGGCCGCAGCCAGTCGATTTATGAACTCGAGCACTACTTGGATGTTCTGGTCAGGAAGCCTGGAGCGTTGGCCGGCTCGACGCCGCTCGCTCAATGGCGGGAGAAAGGTCGGTGGCCCACGAGCTACGACGAGTTGTGGTCCAAGCTGAATCGACGTCACGGGAAGCTCGAAGGAACCCGCCAGATGGTCGAGCTCGTGCAGCTCGGCCGCGAGCACGGCTACGACAAGCTGCGTGAGGCGGTGAGTCAAGCGCTCGAACTCGGCTGTACGGATGCTGAGGCGATCCGTCACCTCGTCGAATCATCAGTTCTTCGACGTGAGCAGGCGCAGGCTCTTGGCGATGTGGAGCTCGGAGAGCTCACGAAGTACGAACGTTCCTTGCCAGGTGTTGGCCATTACAACGCGCTGATCGGCGAGGTGAACTCGTGAACGCGAAGAGCATCGAGCTCCAGAGCATCCGTCAGCATTGCAAGACGCTTCGCATGCCGAGCGTGGCAACGCAGTTCCAGAAGATTGCCGAACAAGCGCAGCGCGACGAGCACAGCTATGTCCGCTACCTCGACGTGCTGCTCAGCGCCGAAGTCGAGGAGCGTGAACACCGCGCGGTTCAAAGACGACTGAAGGAAGCACAACTACCGAGAGCGAAGACGCTCGAGGAGTTCGACTTCTCGCAATCGCCGAAGGTCTCCGCCCGTCGGATACGAGAACTGGCCGAAGGCGACTACATCGACCATGCACGGCCGGTTCTGTTTCTCGGCGATGCCGGCACAGGCAAGACTCATCTGGCCACGGCATTGTGTGTAGCGGCGTGCCAGCAACGTCGCCGCGTTCGCTTCACGACGGCCTCGAGACTCGTCAACGAACTCGTTGAAGCTAGGGAGGAGCACGAACTCTCGCGAGTGATCCGTCGCTACGCCCGCTACGAGTTGTTGTGCATCGACGAGCTCGGCTACGTCCCACTCGCCGATGTCGGCGCCGAGCTTCTGTTCCAAGTGGTTTCGGAACGATGCGAAAGGGCGGCGCTCGTGATCACCACCAACCTGCCCTTCTCGGAGTGGACCCAGGTGTTCACGAACGTCCGCCTGTGCAAGGCACTGCTCGACCGAGTCACGGACCAGGCGCACATACTCGAAACCGGCACCGAATCCTATCGGTTCCGGCGCACCCTGAAGAGCGAGAAAAAGACCATAAAGGCATGAGTTCGTTGGGTTTCACTAGCCGCGGCCTGCACTTCGTTCCGGCCGCGGAATAAGGAAAGGGGCTTTCTTACAGCTCGTCTTTATTAATCAATAACTTAGGGTGGGCCAAATTAGATGAGCAAAGTGGGCCAGACCGAGTGGACAAACACAACAGGTCGTCTACCCAGTCGATCCAGTGTTCTAGAGCGGCCTTGGTTCCTCGGAATCGCATGCCCTACCGCAGTTTCTCCCAGTGAAAGGAATCGATCCAGCCGCAGTTCCATGCCTGCCCTTCCGCGTCACGCACGTCGAGCGCACCGCGTTGCTAACCGCGGCCCAGTTGGTCACGCGGCCTCTGGGCCAGAGTTAGGCCCGTTACCGTCGAAGAGCATCCAACTGATGCACCGCTCCGCGCCGTTTAGCCGGCTCCCCGCATCGGGGGGGGATGTCCCGCCGGATGTTGAATTTGGGGTAGCGGCGGCTCCTTGGCCGGCCTAAGAATAGGTCTGCCAATAAACCGTCTCCAGAGGGGGACAAGGAGCCACCAATGCCTAGGAAATCAAAGAAGCCAGTAAGAAAGCAAACGCACTCGCCTACGGGCAAGGTAGTTGGCCAAGTCGGTCAGATACTGCTACCGATGATAGCTGGGATCGCGGCCACGAAGGCGGATCTGACGGAATGGGTGTACGAGCAAGGACTGACAGCTCTGCACCTACTGCTCAGAGAGGACGCCGAGGAGATCGCGGGGCTCAAGGGCAAGCACGAGAAGGAGCGAACTCATAACCACTGGGGGAGCACGAACGGAGAGCTGAGCTTCGGTGGTCGTCGCATCCAAGTGTCGCGACCTCGAGTTCGCTCGAAGTCGGGCGCGGAGGCGTCGCTTCCACACTTCGAAGCCTTCCGCGAAGAAGACCCGCTTCCAGAGCGAGTGTTGAATCAGATCTTGGTGGGCGTATCGACCCGAAATTACGAATCGAGTCTGGACAAACCCGCGGCCAAGTTGAAGTCTCGTGGCACGAGTAAGAGTGCCGCCAGCCGTCACCTCGTGAGCCAGACGACTAAGAAGCTCGAGGAATACCTGTCTCGGCGGCTAGAGGAGTTCGAGCTTGCGGCACTGATGCTGGATGGCCTTGAGGTGGCCGGACAGACCGTCGTCGTAACTCTAGGTATCACAATAGATGGAACGAAGGTGCCCCTGGGTATATGGCTGGGCTCGACGGAGAACTCCCGGGTGTGCACCGCGATGTTGCAGGACCTTCTCGAGCGAGGCTTGCGCGTCGATGAGTCGATTCTCTGCGTAGTGGACGGAGGCAAAGGCATCCGCAAGGCACTCGTCGACGTTTTGGGGGACCTCGCGGTCATCCAAAGGTGCCAGATCCATAAACTCCGAAATCTTCGCTCGTACCTTCCCAAGTCTCGTCACGCCTACGTGCTCCAGACGATGAAGGAAGCCTACAAGTGCAAGAGTGCCGACAAGGCGCGCAAGCGACTTCAGGCATTGGTGTCGTGGCTCGAGCGAAACGGCTACGACGAAGCTGCCGGAAGCCTTCGTGAAGGGATGGAAGAAACACTCACGGTCGTGAAGCTCGCGCCGCCCGCCTTACTTCGCCAGTCTCTTGCCACGACGAACGCCATTGAGAATCTCAACGGAACCATTCGCAGAGTATCGAGAAACGTCAAGCGTTGGAAGAGTCCTTCCATGGTTCGCCGACGGACCGCTCTTGGCGTCGTCACCGCGCAGAAAAAGTTCCGGCGTATCAAAGGCTATCGCCATATGGGCGCTCTCGTTCACGCGCTTAGAAGCAAACAGAAATCTCTTGACAGCGATGAGTTTGCTGCCTAAGAGTATTCACAGGTGCCGCCGCTACCCGACCAAATTCAACAGCGGCCGGGACATCCCCCATCGGGGTCCGCAAGGAGCGAGACTCCGGGCTGGACCAGGCAACAGGGTAAGCGGAGCTCCTCCAGTAGCACCGCGTCCGCTGATAGCCAAGTCAAGCCCTTCGTCACGCCCGTAACCGTCCATGCGCTCACGCAACGAACCATGACGCGGCGCTCGGCTCCTTCGATGAGCCAGCCTACCGCGCCGTGCCAGATGTTTCTGATGCTTAGCCGATGGTCGTGGAATCCAGGCAACGTCACCGCGTAGCCGCCCACGGCCCTCTCGATGACGGGACGCAACAAGGTCAGAGTTTTAGAGCTGACATCCGAGCGTGGTGTCTTCGCCACGTGGCCCGTGGTTAGCGTGTAGTGGTGCAACACCGCGCCAGCGTTCATTGTGGGGCAGCTTCGCCAGTAGCGGAGCCTGTCTGGACGGCTTGTGTACCGTCACGGTACCGTGTTTCGTGCCGGGATCCTCGCCGCCTGGCATCGAGCATGAATGGGAGCCTCTGGATCATCGCGTCCCTTGCCAACACCGATGCCGCTATCCCGTACCGATCAGACGACGCTTGTAACTTCTCCCAAACCGCCGGTGTAATACACAGCGTGAGTCGTTTTCCGAAGAGGCCATCCTTCTGTTTTTCTGTAGACGTGTTTTGACTCCTTTATCAATGCCGCCCCTTCTTTCCCGTTGTCAGGTCGATCGGCGCGAAGCAGCCGAGCATGGCAGGTCTAAACCGCATAATCAACACCGGATCGACTTTTTGCGGAGCACAGGCCAGCCAGTCCCGCGTGCAAGTGTATTGCTCGATGGCGACCCAGCGGTGCCCCAGCTTCTCCTCGCGGACATGCTCGGGCACGCTGGCAGGATTTGGGACCGTAAGCTTCCCCGATCGATGGACAGCCGAACGTAGACTGCTCCTATGATTGACGGAACCTGAACGCCGTTCGCGGACGGTCCCGAATGACTACTTTCTTGCGAACGGCTGCCTTGGTGCACAACTCGCGATCTCGGTCCACAATTGTCCTGTACTCTCGGATTCGAGGTTCCCCATGAGCATTTTCAAACGCACTCAGCGGAAGTATGTGAAGAAGGCCTATCGCGTGAGGAATTGGCGTGAATATGAGGCGGGTCTACGCGACCGCGGGAGCCTGACCGTCTGGATCTCGCTCACCGCCGGCAAGCTTGTGAACTGGGACGCGCCCCGGCCAAGGAGGAGGAAACCGGGCCGTCAACGCAAGTACTCGAACCACGCCATCGAGACGGCTGTCACCCTGGGCATGGTGTTTCATCTGTCATCTAGGCAGAGCGAGGGATTGCTGCGGTCGTTGTTCGCTCTGATGAAGCTAGACAATGATGTGCCCGATCACACCACGATCTCGAGGCGCAAGCCGAAGCTGGGTAAGGTCCCCTTCTACCAAGTCAAGCAGAAGACGCCGTTGCACATCTTGATCGACAGCAGCGGTCTCGCTGTCCACGCCGGCCAGCTGCGCAGAGCACCAAAGAGCAGGGACTATCGCAAGCTCCATCTGTGTGTCGACGAGCAGAGTGGCGAAGTCGTCGCCGGCGAGCTGACGAGCAAAAGAGCCCGCGATTCATCGCGGGTTGCATCGCTTGTCGGACAGATCGACAGTCCCATCTCATCGGCCAGAGCTGACACCGCATACGACGCCGGCGGCGTCTATGAGGCAATCGAGAATCACAGCGCTCATCGCTCGCCGAGGGTGCTGATACCGCCGCGCAAGGGCGCCCTGCTCGCATCGGGGCCGGCGAGCAGCCGACAGCGCAATCGCAACATTGCAGCACAAGCTCGGCTCGGCAAACGAAAGTGGCACACAGAATCGGGCTACAGCAAACGGAGCAAAGTCGAGACAACGTTCCATCGCTACAAGGCTATCGTGGGCTCAGCGATGCGAGCGAGAGGGTTGGCGGCACAGAGAGTTGAGGCAAGGATCGGGTGCAAGATTCTCAACACCATGACGGCGCTCGGGAGGCCTGATAGCGAGATGATCGGATGATGGGAGTCGGGGCCAAGCGAGCTCTCGGCCTCTATCGGAGTTGTGCACCAAGGCAAAGGGCTACCGACACCTTCCAAAGCTGCGTGAAGCGCTCAAGCGTGAACTGAAGATCGAGACCGCGAAAAATAATACGTCGAGGAAGAACGTTGCTTAAACGAACCGGGAGCCGTGGAAAATTTCAACTAAGAATGGGCTTGACTCCATCACTTCCGGAACATGCCAAAGCGGTCGAGTTTCGCAACCTTGAGTGGGTGGACTGTTTCAACAACAAGCGGCTGCTCACTCCGATCGGCTACCTACCGCCGGTCGAGTACGAGCAGCAGTACTATTGCCGCCAGAACACTCCAGTGTCGGCGGCCGGAGTCAACTGTTGAAGTCTCTGGGAAACCCGGTACAAGTTCATGCCGGGCTCGATTCAATTGGGTCAAGTCTTAATTTTCCTGTCAAATCTCCGTACGGTTCCCCGCGCTCGGTTAAGCTGCTGATTCCTCCGACGTGCCTTGCGGGAGAAGCTCGTTGCGAATCTCCTCGACTTTCCTAGCGGCGAAGATATCCATCCTCACGCCGCGCCATTTGTTTGCGACGGCCAAGAGCACAGCGAACGAGAGTTTCATCGCGGCCTCCTCGGTGAAGAAGTGAGGAATGACCTTTGTGCGACGTTTGTGCTCTCCGAACGTGCGCTCAAGTAGATTCGACGTGCGAAGCCTTTTGTGATGCGCCGCAGGAAGGCGTAGCGCCTGAAGACACGCTTCGAGGGTCTCTTCCATGCACTTCATCGCGCTCGGGAATCGTTGACGGTACCGAGCGATCACCTCCCGACCCTTCTTCAGCCCTTGCTCGTAGCTGTTCGCATGGAACGACTCAAGGATGGCCGCCTTGAGTTCGTCGCGCACTTCCTTCGGAGCCTTGCCCAGGATGTTCTCGAGGCGGTGCTTCTGGCAACGTTGCTTGAGGCTTCGAGGGAAGACCTCTGCGATCGCTTTGAGCACTCCAGGATTCCCGTCCGTCACGATGAGCAACGGCTCCCTCATTCCTCGGGCCACCATCTCCTGCAAGAACCCCTTCCAGTTCTCGTAGGATTCTCGGTTGCCGACACCGATATGAAGAAGAACTCGCGTCCCATCAGCGCGATAGCCGGTCGCAACGAGGATGGGCTCTTTCCTCTCCGCTCCTTGGTGGTAGCGCAGGTACGTGCCGTCGAGCTCGAGATACAACAGCTTCTCGTTCGAGAGATCCCGTTTTCGAAACGCCTCGAAATTCTCCGACAGACACCGTGTGACCCGGCTCACCACCGACTTCGAGACACCCGTGCCGCTCAGCACGTCCGCGAACGTCGCCTCAATGTCACGCGTCGACATCCCGTGGACGTACATCCGCGCGATCAGTTCATCGAATTTCTCGGTCCGGCTCACGTAGGCGTCGAGAATCTTTGACTGAAACACCTTCTCTGTTTCTCGTACCTGCGGCACTTGCACCGTTACCGCTCCCTCGCCCGTGAGGACCCGATGCGACTCATACCCGTTGCGTCGTCCCTTCTCCTTCGTCGTTGCCGGAGCGTTCTCATAGTAGTTTCGACCCAACGCCTCCGTCACCTCGCGCTCCAACGCATATTGAAGCATCATCTGAGCTCCCGACCGGACGATCTCCGAGAGATTCATCTCCCCAAATACCAGTTGTTCCTCGAACTGCTTGAGCAATCGCTGACTCGGTAGTACCTTTCCCATGATGTATGGTTCTCCTTTTCTGTCCCCATGGCGGGGACGGGTTTGAGCTTGGGGAACCATACATCGTTTTTCTTTGACAGGAATCTTAAGACATCACCTTCAATTGGCCTAGGGAGGAAGTCATGCGAGGAATCTGTGTAGTCGTCTTGGCGGGCGTTGTGTTGCTGTTGAGTCCATCTCCCAGCACGTTTGCCCAGGAGAATTCCACATTGAGTGGAACCGTGAGCGACAGCACTGGAGCAGTCATTCCCGGTGCGGTCGTCACGGCGACCGAGAACACAACTGAAATTGTTGCTACACGTGTGACGAACGAAATCGGAAATTACGAGTTTAGTTTGCCACCTGGGCTCTACACACTAACCGCGGAGGTGCCTAGCTTTGAAACTGGAATCTACAGCAATGTCGAACTGAATGTGGGCCAACCGGTCCTGCTGCATTTTATCCTCCAGGTGGGCGCGCTGACCACGACCGTCATGGTCGGAACACGCGTGCGGCCACGGTCGGTAACCGAGTCGACGGTACCGATTGATGTTATCTTGACCGAGGAACTCGCTAATCAAGGCGACACCGATTTGAGCAATCGGTTGCGGACCATCATTCCGTCCTACAATGTTAATACTCAGCTTACCGATGCGGCCAAAATTTCCCGTCCGGCGAATCTGCGTAACCTGGCACCCGACCACACGCTGATCTTGGTCAATGGCAAACGCCGCCATCGCTCGGCGATCATCATCTGGGGTGGCAACGGCGTGGCGGACGGCGCACAGGGGCCGGATATCTCGGCCATCCCATCGGTCGCGCTGCGGCAGGTGGAGGTACTGCGCGACGGCGCAGCGGCGCAGTACGGCTCGGACGCCATAGCCGGTGTGCTGAATTTCCAACTCAAGGACGCCCGGTCTGGTGGCAGTGTCGAGTTTCACACCGGGGTACACCACGACGGTGGAGGAGAAGGGTACACCATTGCCAGCAACATCGGGTTGCCGCTCGGCGCGACCGGCTTCGCCAACCTCAGTTTCGAATACGGCAACTCCAATCCGACCGACCGCAGCATACAGCGCGCCGATGCGGCGGCACTGATCGCGGTCGGTAACAACTATGTCCGCAATCCGGCTCAGATCTGGGGCTCTCCGGAGATCGACGACGACCTCAAGTTTTTTGGCAATTTCGGCTATCTGTTTAGCAACGGCCTGCAGTTCTACGGCCACACGAACTACGCCAGCAAGAAGGCGACATGGGGCTTTTTTTTCAGGAATCCCAACACCCGCGGTGGGGTGTTCAGCAATGACAGCGGCAAAACCCTGCTCATCGGCGATGTGCTTGCTGCGCACGGCGAAGGCTCTGCCAACTGCCCCATAGCGACCATCACCAACCATGTGCCCGATCCGGCGGCCCTTGGCCAGGTTTTCGCCGATCCGAACTGTTTTTCCTTCCAGGAGCGCTTTCCGGGCGGCTTCACTCCGAGTTTCGGCGGCGACGCGACCGATGGGTCGGTGGTCGCCGGCCTGCGCGGATTCACCTCCAGCGGCATGGTTTGGGATGCCAGCCTGAGCGTTGGCTCCAACGAGGCAGACTTTTTCATCAATAACACCGTCAACGCCTCCTTTGGACCGGATACGCCCACGTCGTTCGATCCCGGCCTCTACCGGCAGCAGGAACTCGGCATCAACGTCGACGTCTCCTATGCCGTCAACGACGTGGTCCACCTCGCCGGTGGTGCCGAATGGCGTGACGAGCGGTTCACGATTGGCCTCGGGCAGCGCGAGTCGTGGGACTTCGGTCCCTTCGCCACGCAGGGTTTCTCCGCCGCGTCCAACGGCTTCCCGGGCTTCAGCCCGATTGCAGCGGGGAAGTGGAGTCGCAGCAATGTAGCGGTCTACGGCGACATTGAGTTGCGGAGCCTGGAAGACCGGTGGAACCTCGGCACTGCTGTGCGGGTCGAAAACTTTGAGGATTTCGGCACCACGGTCAATGGCAAGCTCTCCGGAAGGTTCCGGCTCAACCGGATCGTCGCGCTCCGCGCCAGCGTCAGTAACGGCTTCCGTGCGCCGACGCCCGCGCAGCAGAACGCGTTTAATGTGTCGACTCTATACGACTCGACGCTCATGGATTTGGTGAACCGCGGCACGATTCCATCGACTTCCGAACTCGCGCAACGGTACGGCGGGCAGCCGCTCCGGCCTGAGAAATCGGTCAACTACACTGTCGGGACGACCGTCGATACCGGCCCCTTCACCTTCACGGCTGACTACTTCCGCATCGCTCTGTCCGACCGCTTTGGGAACTCGAGAGACATCAATCTCTCGCCGGACGAAGTCGACATCCTCGTCGCGGAAGGGATCACGAGCGCCAGCAACCTACGAAGCTTCCGGTTCTTCATTAATGACTTTGCGACGAAAACTCAGGGAATCGACGTGGTTTCGACCTACACGCCGCCAGCCATCGGAGGCGACACCGTGTTCAGCTTCGCCTTCAACCACACCAACACCGATGTCACGGAGTTCAACCAGCAGACGCTCTCGCCCAACCGAATCCGTCGACTGGAAGCAGCATTGCCTGAAACCCGCTGGAATTTCAGCGCCAAACAGCGCATCGGACGGATGAACCTCCTTGGCCGCCTGAGTTACTACGGCGGCTGGTTTGACGGCGACGACCCGGCATTCTACGACGGTAAACCCCTCGTTGATCTCGAATTCAGTTTGCCACTCTCCAATTCCACCACGTTGAGATTCGGCTCACGCAATGTGTTCAATACCTACCCGGACGAGAGCATCATCGCGTTGAGCACCGGGGAACTCTACAGCAGGTACACGCCGTGGGGGTTTAACGGCAGCTACTACTACCTCAGCCTAAGCTACACTTGGAAGACATCACCGTAGGTCCTCTGAGAACGACCTGGGTAACTTCGCCGGGACGCTCGACTCGGCGGGCACGAGCAAAGGCGTGTTCGTCACCACTTCCGACTTCATTAACGCCTGTGCTCGGTGTTGTTGCACCGCTCTTGGCTGGGCGCGAAATCTACCTATGGTGGTGGCCGAGGTAATGTTCGACCATGAAGTATCCCAAGCGCAGCCAGTACAAGCACGCGAAACAGAAGAAGTACCACGTTTCCAACTGGGCGGAATACAACGAAGGGCTGCGCCGCCGGGGCGATTTGACGGTCTGGTTTGACGAGGAGGCAATCGCGAACTGGAAGGCCGACAAGAGCGGTAAGCCTGGCGGTCAACGGGTCTATTCAGAGATGGCGATTGAAACGGGCCTGGTTGTCCGGATGGTGTACAAGCTTGCCTACCGCCAAACCGAAGGCTTCTTGCACTCGATCGCCTCGCTTCTCCGGCTGTGTATCGAGATCCCGGACTACTCGACGTTGTGTCGGCGATCGAGGCTGCTCCGCAAGAAGCTGCGGATTCGAAAAGCCGCAAGCAATCAACCAATCCACCTGATGATCGATAGCACGGGCTTGAGGATTCATGTTGGAACCACCCGCAAACCGCCCAAGCAGCGCGCCTGGCGCAAGTTGCACATCGCCGTTGATCGCAAGACCGGCAACATTGTTGCGTCCGAACTGACGGCGTCACGAGCTCGCGATGCAACGCGAGTCCCCCCTTTGCTAACACAGATTCAAGCACCTATAGCGTCGGTGGCGGCGGACAGTGCATACGACAAGGAAGCGGTCTACGAAGCCATCGAAGCGCACAGCCCTGGACGAAGGACGCGCGTGGTGATTCCGCCGCAACGAAACGCCACGCTCAGTCAGAATTCGAACACCGCCATGCGGGAACGCGACCGCCATATTCGTGCAATCGAAAAACACGGCCGACGTGAATGGTACAAGCTCTCAGGCTGCACCGAGCGAAGCATGGTGGAAAACGCGGTCTATCGTTACAAGGCGATCATGGGGTCCGAGATGCGGGCTCGAACGTTGGCGAGGCAACGAGTTGAACACCGAATTGGGTGCGAGATACTCAACAAGATGACCGCGCTCGGTATGCCCGATACTTACTGCGCCGGGTGACTCTCCGACCGGCACAGGGAGGTCAGCGATTTGCGCCGGGCCGTGCAACAACGCCGGTGCCAAGCGCGTTGATGATGAACAGATAGCCGTTGCGGTGGTCGTGAAAGGTGTCCAGCATGATGGAGAAGGTGTCATCCTCAGCAAACATGCGACGCTGATCGTAGCGAAGCTCGTTGGCAATCAACTTGTGCGGATCGCTGTAAAACACCATGACCCCGAAATAAAGCTTGTCGCGGGTGTAAACGATCCGGACTTCCGTTCTTTCCGTGGCCGGCTTCCCCTCGTCCGGAACTTGCTGGAGGAATCTGTCGAACAGAGGAGCGTCCTTCCAGAGCGGCTCGTCCAGAACCCCATCTAGTTTGGGAGCCTCTGACACAGGGATCGCGCGTAGCACCGTTTCGTGTGCGGCGGCCGCTTGGGCCTGAGGAGGGCTCGCCGCAAGTTCCTCCGGCCCGAACAAGAGGAGCGTGGTGAAGACGAGGAGGGCCGGGACCGGTCGCAAAGGACCTCTTCGTCGCATCACCGCGTCCATTGGCCGGTTTCCGGTCATGGACGGATCCTAGAGCAACACTCGCCTCGCCGATGCTAAACCTGAAGCAGGTAAGTCCATTTGACGGTGAGGCTCCTTTCGTTGAGAACCCAGACATCGCCCGGCTGAGTCATCCGTTCGTTGAAGACGATATAGAAGTCACTTCCTGGACGGTACATGTAGCGCAAGCGAACATTGACTCCGAATTCCCGGCTTGCGCTATTCCACTGGATCAGCGCTGCACCGAACAGGCGGTGCATCGTCAAAACCGCTCCGCCCACGAAATCAAGAACTTACGCTCCGCTTGAATTCCGGGCCGAAGACGGCGAAACTCCGCCGCTATGCTCGACGTTGGTGTCTTCCTCGTCTCACTTGGCGTCCGTGTCATTCGGGCGATGTGTCGGCGCCACGCCGACCTGGTGTTGGAGAACGTCGCTTTGCGGCAGCAAGTGACGGCGCTGAAGAAAGAGCGCCCACGCCCACCGCTCGAAGACACGGAACGGGCTTTCTGGGTTGCTCTTCGAGGTTCGTGGCCCGCGTGGGCGAGCCGCCTGCTCATCGTCCACGCGGACACCGTGGCCCGTTGGCATCGCGACCGATTCCGACGGTACTGGGCAAATATCTCGCAGCGCCGCCATCCCGGTCGGCCTCGGATTGATGCCGAGATTCGCCGCCTCGTCCGCACGATGGCGCAAGACGGCTGGGGGGCACCACGCATCCATGCTGAGCTCACCAAGCTCGGTTTCATCATCTCCGAGATTACGGTGTCGCGATACCTGCCGCGGCGTCCCGCGGAGCCCGACCAACTGAAGCGATGGATGGCTTTCTTGCGCAACCATAAAGACGATATCGCCGCCATGGATCTGTTCACCGTGCCCACCGCTTCGCTCCGGCTGCTGTACGGTTTCTTCGTCATCGAGCACGGCCGTCGGCACATCGTTCACTTCAACGCCACGTTCCACCCGACGTCTGCTTGGGTTATTCAGCAACTGCGTGAGGCGTTTCCCTACGACACCGCTCCGAAATATCTCATCTTCGATCGCGACTTCATCTTTAGCGCTGCGGTCATCGAGTTCATCAAAGCAACGGGCACAAAACCCGTTCGCACTTCGTTTCGCAGCCCATGGCAAAACGGAACCGCGGAGCGGTGGGTCGGCAGCTGCCGTCGCGAGCTCCTTGAGCACGTCGTGGTTCTCGGCGCATGTCATCTCATCCGGCTCGTGCGAGCTTACATCAGCTACTATCACGAGGACCGTTGCCACTTGGGGCTGAACAAGGACACACCGAGCTTGAGAGCGGTCACGCACCGACCGTCTCCTACGGCGAAAGTCGTCGCACTGCCGCGAGTCGGTGGATTGCACCATCGATACGAGTGGCGAGAGGCAGCCTGAGTCAGCTTGGTCGCTCGCGTTACTCGGCTGGTCGCCGAGAAGTTCGTCCTCAGCACCTTCCCTCGCGCGCTGAACACGCTCTCCAGCATGTGCTCGAGGGCAGTCCGGGCCTAGAGTCCAGTCCCGGACAAATAATGATGATGGACAGCGTCCTCTCGAATGCGATCTGGCTCCATAGACAGGCAATCAGCGAACGCATTGCGGTCGAGGAGGATGGACACAGAGCCGGGGCTGATATCGACCCGCCGGATGAGAGGAAGCAGGCTGGCTGCCGAGGCACTATCATCATCATTACTACTACTACCTGGACACAGCCCGTCTAGAACGTGACGCACGGAGGCGAGTTCCTTGTATCGTCGGAGTGTGGGTCAGCGAGGCCGAGAAGGTCGGTGCCCCCACATGCTGTTCGACGAGGTGCACGACGGTTTGTTCCAGCGTGGGTGCGGGCAGACGCCAACCGGAGAGGTCCTTGTTGCCACTGTGCTGGATGAGGCGCCGGGAGACGTAGTACCGGAACCGTTGCCCGCTCTTCTTTTTCGTATGGCTCGGCGTCAGCCGGTCCCTGGTCTCATCGAAGAGCTTGCCGGCGAGAGGGGAGCGGGCTGCACGGCCCTTGGTTGTGCGTTTCCTTGGTTTGGCAGCCCCTGTTTGTAGCTGCGTCTGGACCGCGCTCCAGAGCTCGGGAGTGATAATCGGTGGATGCTGGCCCGGGTAGACCCGGCCGCGGTGCCGGATGCGCCCAGCGTAGAGCGGATTGGCCAGCAGGCAGTGGAGGTGCCCGCGGCGGAACGGTAGACCACCTGTCCGCGTTCCATCAGCGGCAAGCCGTTGCTTGGTTCGCAGTCCCAGACGGTCCGCCTCGGCCTTCACCTGCCGGAGGGTTCCGTGCCTCCGGTACAGCGCATAGAGCGTCCGGACCGTTTCGGCCTCAGCCTCAGCCTCGTTGATGCGCAGCGTGCGCCCGTCCTGCTCGTAGCCGAGCGGTACATGGCCGCCCATCCATAGCCTGTCCCTTCCATAAACTCGATCTGTATGTGATTGGCGAACTGCCTGCAACCAGGATGCTTTGGTCGTCTTCATGTAGGACGTTTTAAGAGCCGGCGTCGGCTCTACTCAGGGGCAGAGATGTAACCTGGTGCGGAGTCCCGCAGCCGTTCCGAGCGGATCAGACTCAAGCAGCGCGTCGAGTGTGATGATGATGGAGACCACCGACCTTTGGGAATATCGACCCGTGCCAGCAGGTCACTTGCGGATGGCGTAGGCGTAGAGCGTATCCTGGTCGCGCAGGTAGAGTGTGCCGTTTGCCACGACCGGATGCGCCCACGTGGGCTTGTTGGAGGTTCGGATCTCGAAGCGACCTTTCTCTCGGTACCCCACCGGCGTCGCCTCTACGAGCCCCACCACTCCGTTCTCGCTGAAGATGTACAAATGCCCGTCCGCAAAAACCAGAGAGCCCTTCCCGATGCTGCGGTCACGCCACGCCAGCTCGCCCGTCCAGAAGTTCAGAGCGTGGAGACGGCTGCTCAAGAAACCATAGAGCGTATCGCCGACCAGCACGGAGCTGCTGTGGTGGTTGCGCATGTCACGGGTGAAGTAGACCTCACGGGCTGTTATTTGCTCCGCGCCCCCGGAGATGAATGTGTGCCACTCTTAGTTGAAATTTGAAACGGCTCCCTCTCGGGTGGTTTGATGACGTTGTCAAAAGCGAAATCAAGCCGCTCAAGAAAGGAGCCGATATGGGAAGTCTGCTACGAAGGGTCAAGGAACGCAAGAAGACGCGTCGTCTAGGTGAAGTAGAGGTCATGGAGCAAGAGGGATACGGGGAGCTCGAGGTGGACTCGAAGGTCGAGATGATCCGCGCACTGGTGCCTCTCGGCCTGATGCATGTTCACGAGTTGCTGGACGCCGAGGTCAGTGAGCTTGCGGGAGAGCGATACGTTCGGAAATCGGAGACGGTGCAGGGACGACGTCACGGGACGAATCCGGGCACGGTGAAACTCGCGGGTCAGCGAGTTCCGATCCGCGTTCCCCGTGTTCGCGGCCGCGACGGAGAGATCCCGTTGAGCTCGTACGAGAGTCTGAGTCACCGCGGAGAGGTGGACGAGTTGCTTCTACGAAGAGTGCTGTACGGGATCTCGTGCCGGAACTATGAGTCGGCGGCGGAATTGGTCCCGGGCGCGATCGGTCTGTCGAGTTCGTCGGTGTCGCGCGGCTTCGTCGAAGCAAGCGCAGCGAATCTGCGTGAGATGCAGGAGCGTGATCTCTCGGGTGAGGACGTGGTGGCGATGGTCCTGGACGGCAAGACGTTCGCCGACGCGACGATGGTGGTGGCTCTCGGCATCACGTTATCCGGGGACAAACGCTTCCTCGGCTTCGTGGAGACAGACACTGAGAACGAGCGTGTTCTTAGGCCGTTCCTGCGTTCATTGGTCGAGCGGGGTCTCGATATCTCTGAAGGGCTGCTGGTGGTCATCGACGGCAGCAAGGGGCTGCGAGGAGCCGTGACCAAGGCCTTTCGCAGGCGGGTCGTCGTGGGCCGTTGCCAGTGGCACAAACGAGAGAATGTCGTGAGCTATTTGTCCCAAGAGCGAGCAGTCGTTGTGGCGCAAGCGGCTGCAGCGCGCGTACGGCCGGCCGACGCGCAAGGAGGCGCTTGAGGCCCTCGAGCAACTCCACCGCGAGCTGGAAGAGAGGAATCAGTCTGCGGCCTCTAGCCTCGAAGAGGGGCTGGAGGAGACCCTGACCTTGCATCGTCTTGGCGTGTACGGGGTGCTCGGTCACTCACTAAAGACGACGAACTGCATCGAGTCCGTCAATGCGCTTATCGAGGAACGTTGCGCGAAGGTCGATCACTGGAAGACTTCGAACCAACGCCAACGCTGGCTCGCGACCGCGCTCACCGACATCGAGCCGCGCCTCCGGAAGGTGATGAGCTACCGACACCTTCCAAAGCTGCGTGAAGCGCTCAAGCGTGAACTGAAGATCGAGACCGCGAAAAAAAATACGTCGAGGAAGAACTTTGCTTAAACGAACCGGGAGCCGTGGAAAATTTCAACTAAGAATGGGCTTGACTCCCGGAGATCTCGAGCAGGGCACAGCCCGTACCGTAGTCGGAAGACAGGAAAACGTAGTTGCCTCGCACCACCGGTGTGGCAACGTTGGCGGTTCGGTTGGAGACGCGTTGGTATGACCAGAGCACTTGCCCATCACTGATGCGAACGCCCACCCCACGCTGGCCCGTGAAGAAAACCGCCTGATCGACACCGTTGATGTTGGCTCGGACCGCAGAGGAGTACCCTGCCTCGTCGCTGGCCGTTTTCCAAAGTAGGGAGCCATCCCTCTTGTCGAGTGCCACGATCGAGGCATTTCGTGCTCCGGCGTTGACGAGGACACGGTCCTCGAGAACGAGGGGAGACTCG
The DNA here is from genome assembly GCA_965222425.1 of Candidatus Marinacidobacterales bacterium. Classification (GTDB taxonomy): domain Bacteria; phylum Acidobacteriota; class Vicinamibacteria; order Marinacidobacterales; family DATDRI01; genus CBDCNP01. The sequence goes on along the minus strand of CBDCTW010000018.1, from coordinate 134,141 downwards.
CTGATGCCCCAGTTGATATTGCGCCCGCGGAAGGTCTCAAGAAGGTTCACCGACCAGACGATCTTTCCGGTATCCGCTTCGAGGCACGATAGATCGCCGCTTCCACTGAGTGCGTAGACTCGGTTGCCGTCCACCGTCGGCGCACCGCGCGGTCCGTCTCCTCGGCTGTTGCGATAGCGCCGCCCATGTGGCGTCGCCCAGACCTCACGTCCCATGATCGCTTCCAGGGCGATCACGTACTCGCGGGAACCTCTGGCTCCCTGAGTGTAGATGCGGCCTCGCGCGACCGACACAGTCGAATAGCCATTGCCGAGCCCGCTGGCCTTCCAGACGAGCTCCGGTCCGCCGGCCGGCCACTGGTCGAGTAGATTCGAATCACGGGAAAGACCGTCGCGCTGTCGACCGCGCCATTGAGGCCAGTCGTCGTTGGCTTCGAGGGTCCTGGATACTGCAGGAACAAGGGCCAAATGGCTCAGCAGGACTATATGGCAGAGCATAGTCAGGGGCATTGTTAAAGTTAAGCAGAATCGGGCTGGCCGATCCCCAACATGGCCGGTTCACGACAGAACTCGAGCCCATCATCTTGAGGGTCGGTCAGCCGGGTTTTCAATAACTTGACCATACCATACCGATTGGGTCACTTCATTGCCTTGGTGCACAACTCGCGATCTCGGTCCACAATTGTCCTGTACTCGCGGATACGAGGTTCCCCCTGAGCATTTTCAAACGCACTCAGCGGAAGTATGTGAAGAAGGCCTATCGCGTGAGGAATTGGCGTGAATATGAGTCGGGTCTACGCAACCGCGGGAGCCTGACCGTCTGGATCTCGCTCACCGCCGGCAAGCTTGTGAACTGGGACGCGCCCCGGCCAAGGAGGAGGAAACCGGGCCGGTGCTTCCGCCATCAAGTGTTGGTGGGATGACGACGCTAAGACTTTACAGTGCATTAAGTTACATCCAAAATAGCTCTCATGACCTTCGCTGCGCACAAAATGGAGCGTAAGCGCCTTTTTTGCAAAGGGATGCGTACACATCACCAACACTTAATGGCGGAAGCACCTGTTTTTCCCGGTTTCTCATTGGTTTCCAGCCAAGACCGGCCAGCTCCGGTCGACCTGTGATCCGCAAAAAAAGAAGATCGCGTACCGCTGGATCGAATTTTTGCGGAGCACAGGTGCGCACGGCTGGCCGGTGGGACACGCCACGGGCGGGGAACAAGCCCCCAAGGCCGAGACGGGACTGGACTTTGCCGGGGAGAAGAGCGCCTGCTAGTGGCTTGAGAGGGGATCGAACAACGGCACCGAGGAGCCACACTGCCGCGCGTGCTCCACCTTCTCGTACTCTTCTCTGGGGACGGACGGTCCCTGTCGAGAGCAGTACTTGTCGAAAACCTCGGTCAGGTTCTGCGCCACCATCTCGTCGTTCATCATCTCTATATGTCGTCGCTCAAGCATGTGCACCAGTTCGCCGTCCTTGAAAAGGGCCACCGAAGGCGAGCTCGGAGCAACGCCGACCATGTGCTCTCTGGCGCGCTCCGTGGCCTCACGGTCCACGCCGGCGAAGACCGTCGTGAGGTGATCGGGAATCGTGCTGTGTTGCAGGGCGCGAGTCACACCCGGGCGCGCCGAGCCGGCTGCACATCCACAAACCGAGTTCACCACCACGAGCGTTGTCCCAGGCCTCTTCAAGGCCTCGTCGACGTTCTCTCTTGTTTGCACGGGCTCGACCCCGCATTGGGCAAGCTCCTCCCACATGGGCCGAACACCCTCGGGATCGTAAAGTGGCTGCATTTGTCTCTCCTCTCCTCGCTGTCTGTTTAGAGACTACGCTAGCCTGCAATCCCGGAGCAATCAACCCGGTCATTCAAGTGCTGCGAACCAAGCATAGACACATCTATTCCGAAACGTCCCGGCAAGCCGGTCTTGAGTTCGTTTGTATTTTGGGACACGACGGGCTTACCAGCGCCGCCCGCCGCCACCGCCGCCTTCGGTCCGGGGTCTGGCTTCGTTGACGTTCAATGTACGACCACCGAGATCAGTTCCATTGACGCCACGGATGGCCGCTTGCGCGGCCGAGCTGTCCGACATCTCAACGAAAGCGAAACCACGCGGGCGACCGGTGTCGCGATCGGTGATCACGTTGACGCTACTCACCTCGCCGTAAGTCGCGAAGACGTCTCTGAGTTGCTGCTCGGTGACGTCGGAGGAACAATTGCCTACATAAATCTTACCCATGAAATGAACTCCTGAACGGAAAAGGTCTAAGCGAGGGCTGACGGAGGTGTGGTGGAAGTCACCAGCAAAAAAATCTGCGAAGAGCCATCGGATAGCCGAAGAAGCCATAATGGACTATTCCCGGGCGCGTGTCAAACCCAGCATGTGCCGTGACTATCCACGGGCTGTTCTGGTTCAAATCGCTCCGACGCCGTCCTGTCCAAAAATACAAACGAACTCAAGATCAGACCCAAAATGGCCGGTGCTTGCGCTGTTTGCTGTTGGTGATGTGTACGCATCCCTTTGCAAAAGGGGCACTTACGCTCCATTTAGCGCGCGGCGAAGGTCACAAGCGCTATTTTGACTGTAACTTAACGCATCGTAAAGTCTTAGCGTCATCTCACCAACACTTGATGGCGGAAGCACCAATCCTACGCAAATACGTCGACTACTATCATCATTACACTCGACGCGCTGCTTGAGTCCGATCCGCTCGGAACGGCTGCCGGACTTCGTACCAGCTTACACCTCTACCCCTGAGTAGAGCCGACGCCGGCTCTTAAAACGTCCTACATGAAGACGACCAAAGCATTCCGGTTGCAGGAAGTTCGCCAATCTCATACAGCTCAAGTTTATGGAAGGGACACCCGTCCGGAGTTGTGTCTGATTCCCAAGCTCAGGCGATACACCCATCAGGGCAACCTTGTGCCATTCCTCGGAGGAGGCGTGGGTAGCATCGCCCAGCTAATGCACCGCTCGGCATCCTCAAGCCAACTTGCCGAATCGGGATCCTTAAGCAGGGGTAGTCCAAGCTTGACCAGACAACAAGGCAAGTCCAACTCCTCCGGTAGCTCCGTCCCCAACCAGCGCACGCCCTTTGCTGTGCCCTCAATCGTCCAGGCTGTCACGCACTGAACCATGACCCGGTGCTCGGGTCCCTGGATGAGCCACCCCACTGCGCCGATCCAGGTGTTCCTGATGCTTAGAAAGTATTCGGGGAATCCGGGTAACGGCACCGCATGCCCGCCGGTGGCCACCTCGATGGTGGACCGCAACGCAGCCAACGTCTCGGAGCGAACATCCGAGCGTCGCGTCTGGAACACGTGGCGCGTCGATAGGTTGTAGTGGTGCATCATCGACTCGCTGGCGAAGGAATGTCCAAGGGTAGCAACCCGTTCGCCAACATTTCCCTCGCCCGTTGGCTCCTCCGGCCGAATTGGTGGGGCTCTGGAACCTGCAATGCTTTGGTTTCCGTCGGATTCTCAGTGTCTGCCTTCGCCCGCTTTTTACGCCGGGCACGTCGCCAGCGTGCATCCGTCGTTCGGTAGGACATTCCGAGGCGTCGCTTGTGAGCTACTTCTTCGGTGAGACGACGGCGTCCAGGCAAGCTTTCGCTACTCGAAACTTGACTACCGTCTTTTTCGGGATTCGAATCTGTTCGCCGGTCCGGGGGTTGTGTCCCTTGCGCGCCTTTCGTTGCGCCTTCACGAGTTTTCCAATTCCGGGAATGATGAACTGGCCCGTCCGCTTCGTCTCCTTCGCCGCGAGATCGGCAATCGACTTGAACCATGCCGCGGCCTGCTTTTTCGGAACCTGCATCGTTTCCGACATCTGGGCCACGATTTGGGTTTTGGTCATGGGTTTTTTGGTGCTTCCGCTGTTTACTGTTGGTGATATGTACGCATCCCTTTGCAAAAGAGGCACTTACGCTCCATTTTAGCGCGCGGGGAAGGTCACAAGCGCTATTTTGACTGTAACTTAATGCACTGTAAAGTCTTAGCGTCATCTCACCAACACTTGATGGCGGAAGCACCCTCGTATTCGACGGGGGAGACATTTCCGATCGGCTCCAAGAGTCGTTGCGTATTGTACCAATGCACCCCGTCCTGTGCCAAAACTCGGCTGTCCCTTCCATAAACTAAGAAGCGCCCCACGGCGCGGCCATAGGCAAGGGTGGCGACCAGACCTACAACATCCTATTTCAGGAGAAAGACAGACACGAAACTTGAAACGATTTGGTTGAAACCGGCTTTGCCACGCCGGCTTCAACCAGCCCTTGTCAGCACCGAATGACTGAGATACAACGTGGTACTAACCGTGGGGTCAGGTTCATCCTGCCATGATAAGTCCCGCCCCAAGGGTAAGGACTTCAAAAAAACGATGAATCTCGAGGTTCTCGAAGCTGACTTGAACAACTTCAAGCATGCCGAGGCGGTTCGGCAGTTGGTTGTGTTTGTCCACTCGGTCTGGCCCACTTTGCTCATCTAATTTGGCCCACCCTAAGTTATTGATTAATAAAGACGAGCTGTAAGAAAGCCCCTTTCCTTATTCCGCGGCCGGAACGAAGTGCAGGCCGCGGCTAGTGAAACCCAACGAACTCATGCCTTTATGGTCTTTTTCTCGCTCTTCAGGGTGCGCCGGAACCGATAGGATTCGGTGCCGGTTTCGAGTATGTGCGCCTGGTCCGTGACTCGGTCGAGCAGTGCCTTGCACAGGCGGACGTTCGTGAACACCTGGGTCCACTCCGAGAAGGGCAGGTTGGTGGTGATCACGAGCGCCGCCCTTTCGCATCGTTCCGAAACCACTTGGAACAGAAGCTCGGCGCCGACATCGGCGAGTGGGACGTAGCCGAGCTCGTCGATGCACAACAACTCGTAGCGGGCGTAGCGACGGATCACTCGCGAGAGTTCGTGCTCCTCCCTAGCTTCAACGAGTTCGTTGACGAGTCTCGAGGCCGTCGTGAAGCGAACGCGGCGACGTTGCTGGCACGCCGCTACACACAATGCCGTGGCCAGATGAGTCTTGCCTGTGCCGGCATCGCCGAGAAACAGAACCGGCCGTGCATGGTCGATGTAGTCGCCTTCGGCCAGTTCTCGTATCCGACGGGCGGAGACCTTCGGCGATTGCGAGAAGTCGAACTCCTCGAGCGTCTTCGCTCTCGGTAGTTGTGCTTCCTTCAGTCGTCTTTGAACCGCGCGGTGTTCACGCTCCTCGACTTCGGCGCTGAGCAGCACGTCGAGGTAGCGGACATAGCTGTGCTCGTCGCGCTGCGCTTGTTCGGCAATCTTCTGGAACTGCGTTGCCACGCTCGGCATGCGAAGCGTCTTGCAATGCTGACGGATGCTCTGGAGCTCGATGCTCTTCGCGTTCACGAGTTCACCTCGCCGATCAGCGCGTTGTAATGGCCAACACCTGGCAAGGAACGTTCGTACTTCGTGAGCTCTCCGAGCTCCACATCGCCAAGAGCCTGCGCCTGCTCACGTCGAAGAACTGATGATTCGACGAGGTGACGGATCGCCTCAGCATCCGTACAGCCGAGTTCGAGCGCTTGACTCACCGCCTCACGCAGCTTGTCGTAGCCGTGCTCGCGGCCGAGCTGCACGAGCTCGACCATCTGGCGGGTTCCTTCGAGCTTCCCGTGACGTCGATTCAGCTTGGACCACAACTCGTCGTAGCTCGTGGGCCACCGACCTTTCTCCCGCCATTGAGCGAGCGGCGTCGAGCCGGCCAACGCTCCAGGCTTCCTGACCAGAACATCCAAGTAGTGCTCGAGTTCATAAATCGACTGGCTGCGGCCGTAGCAGCGCTCGTGGCGTGCCACGACGTGGCCCTCGTGCCAGATCTCAACTTCCAACGGCAGTAGCTTGGCCACAACTCGCCGGTCCCGTTTCAACGGAGTCGAGTACCAGTTCGTGCCGACTCGAACGCAGCCTTTCTTGTTCACCTTTGCAAATCGTCGCTCCTCGATATCGAACCCCTCGACGGTCAATGGCAACAGATGCTCCCGTTCAAGCTCCATCGCTGTTCCGACAGCATGCTCCTTGCCGCTAATGTGGCGCGTCGCATCCTTGAGACAGCACGAGAGCAGATACTCGTTCAGCTCATCCCAGTTCGAAAACTCCGGTACCGGCGTCAGATAGTTGCGCCGGAAGTAGCCGACTTCGCTTTCCACCCCGCCCTTCTCGTTGCCTCGACTCGGATTACAAAACTCCGAGTCGAATCCCCAATGGGAGCGAAACGCCACGAATCGCTCCGTCTGCTCTCGTTGATAACCACGCAGAATCTTAGTGACCGCGAGTGACAGGTTGTCGTAGCGCATGCGGCGGAACACGCCACCAAAGAACTCGAACGCATGCTCCTGCGCTTCGAAAAATGCTTGTTGCGTCGGACGCGGATAGCCGCGATGCAACGCGCCTCCTCCCGCCATGCTTCGGACTACGAGCGTGTGGACCTTCTCGAGCTCACCTCCGATCCGCGCGTACGCCTCGTACCAGTCCACTTGCCCTTCATCGCCCCACGCGTAGCTCTGCGGAACAAAAATCTCTGTGTCCTTCAGGCCGAGCTCGCTCTTCCGACGAGCGACGTAGCGACGTACCGTTGATTCGCCAATCTCATGCTCCGGATGCTCGGCGCGCAACCGGGACCAGATACGACGAGCCGTATGGCGTTGCTTCCGAGGCGCTCGCTTGTCCTCCTTCAGGACCGCGTCGATGAACTCGCGTACTTCCTCAAGCTTCGGACTCGCACGCTCCGCGACTTTACGCTCCGGCGGTACCGCGCTCTCCAGCGCCTGACGCACCATCCGACGGTGTACTCCGAACTCCTTCGCCACTCCCTTTATCGTTCCTACTCCGTGCTCGTACTCGCCACGGATCTGCTCGAACAATCGCACTTTCGCACCCCTTTTCAACCGACCCTCCTCTCCGGGTTCTTCCCCGGCTCAGGGTATCGGTCTCGATGGGGTGGGCCAAATCAAATGAGCGAAATGGGCCAATTCAGACTAGCGAACACATTGGTGGACGAGTATGCGCGGCTACCGATCGGCCAGGGAACTCCGCTGGCGGCCAGGGTGTTGGAGCAACTCGTACCCGGACTAAAAAGACACCCGGGGACGCTGGTTTTTCTCGCTTGGCTGGACCGCCGCGCGGTGGGGGTCACGGTTTGCATGACTGGTTTCTCCACGTTCACCGCCAAACCTCTGATCAACATTCACGATCTGGCCGTTACCGCCGGCTGCCGCGGACGGGGCGTCGGGCGTCTGTTGCTCAAAGCGGTCGAAGCCAAAGCCCGCGAATTGGACTGCGGAAAAGTGACTCTGGAGGTGCGCGAAGATAACGCTCTGGCGCGGCAGCTTTACCAGCGCTTTGGTTTTCGCGACGGGGAGAGTGGCCCGGCGACTTTTTTTCTGGTCAAGACCTTGTAAGGTGAAAAGAGGGATACCCGTCTGGTCAAAATACTCGAACGCCCAGCGGGTCAGCAGTTTGCACCTTTCCGAGGGCTGCTTGAATTTGGCATCGCGGTCGGATACGTATTTCTTCCGGGTGCGCAGTTCGTTGCCTGCAGCTCGCCCCGGCAGCCGATTTGAGCCAGCCGTGCGCACCCCCGGTGGGCCTGTCGCCCGCCACCCGCAGCTCAGGGGTCGGAAGCCAATCCTGCGGCGCGAAATACCCTGGATTCTGCGCGGATTCCAAGGGCGTCTAAGCTGCTGATTTGCGGTCTATTTCAAAAGGGCCGAGTTTTGGCACAGGACGGGGTCTTGAGTTCGTTTGTATTTTTGGAACACGACGACAACCATGTGATATAGCATATCGCTCCGGTGGGCAAGCTCGCGGCGACACTCCGAAGCCTAGGTCCCGGCCTTCTCGTGACCGCAGCCTTCATCGGTCCGGGAACCATCGTTACCTCCTCACGCGCCGGGGCACGCTACGGCTTCGCGTTGCTCTGGGCCGTCGTCTTCTCGGTCATCGCTACTGCCGTTCTGCAAGAAATGGCCGCTCGCCTGGGGATCGTCCGCCGCTCGGGATTGAGCGACGCAATCCGTCAGAGCTTTCGTCGACCACTCCTGCGCTACGCGGCACTCGGGCTGGTGGCGCTCGCCATTACGGTTGGCAACGCCGCCTACGAGGCGGGAAACCTGCTCGGCGCCTCGCTGGGGCTCGAGCTGACGCTCGGCTGGACACCCAGAGCCTGGGTGGTCGTGATCGCGGTCGCTGCGACCGTCCTCCTCGGCTCGGGCACCTATCGCGTGATACAGAGCATCTTGGTGGCGCTGGTCGTGGTCATGAGTGCCGTGTTTCTCTTCACTGCGGTCATGGTCGGGCCCGCTCCGGGAGAGCTCCTCAAGGGCATGCTGGTCCCGCAGATCCCAGCCGGCTCGCTCGTCACCATCATCGCCCTCATCGGAACCACCGTGGTCCCGTACAACCTCTTTCTGCACGCGAGCGCCGTTCAGGAGAAGTGGTCCTCGGAGGTTCCGGCCGACGAAGCCCTGCCGGCCGCTCGGCTCGATACATATTTGTCCGTGACCCTCGGAGGTGCGGTGACGCTTGCGATCATAGTGACCGCCACACCACTTCTTGGCCGAGGCATCGAACAGGCCGACGCTCTCATGGTGACGGGGGTACTCGAGCCCATCCTAGGCTCCGCCGCGAAAACGTTCTTTGGCCTCGGCCTCTTCGCCGCCGGCCTCACCAGTGCGATCACAGCACCTCTGGCAGCGGCCTATGCGACGACGGGCGCGCTCGGCATGGACCGCGACATGAGGTCCACCGCCTTTCGCAGCGTATGGATCCTGGTCATCGTCGTCGGTGTTGCCTTGTCGCTCTCGGGCGGCAGCCCCACCGAAGCCATCCTCCTCGCGCAGGCTGCGAACGGGCTCCTGCTGCCGCTCATCGCCATCTTCCTGCTCGTCGTCGTGAACGACCGGTCACTGCTCGGGCGCCATCGGAACAGATGGTTTGCCAACTTGCTCGCGGGCGCAGTGGTGCTCGTCGTCATTGGGCTGGGAGCGTTCCAGCTGTTGCGCGTGTCCGGCGTCGTTTGAGTTGTTTTCGCGTCATCCTGGCAGCGGTTCTAGCCCAGATCGCCTGCATACGGGCTGTCGTCCGCAAAAAAGAAGTCGCAAACTCGCTGCGACAGAACCGGGAGGGCGATGCTCGTGAAATCGATCTCGAGGCGTCGTTGATGTCTGAACTCTCTTCCTGTCCTGTGCCAAAACTCGGCCCTTTTGAAATAGGCCATAAATCAGCAGCTTAGTGTCTGTGTTTGCGACCGGGCCAAGGGCCGTAGGCTTTACAATCGTCTGTCCCGAGGGTGTTATGAACCGCCCCGGGTTTTCCGGAGACTGTTTTAGTTGAGTCTCGCCATCTCTAGCGAGCCTTCCTGCGACCGATAGTAGTTCATCTCGTACTCGACGGGGGCGACATTTCCGATCGGCTCCAAGAGTCGTTGCGTGTTGTACCAATGGACCCACTCGAGGGTGGCGAACTCGACGTCCTCAGGACCACGCCAGGGCCCACGTCGACGGATCACCTCGGTCTTGTAGAGGCCGATGATGGATTCAGCCAAAGCGTTATCGTAAGAGTCGCCTCGGCTGCCGACGGACGGCTCAATGCCCGCCTCGGCGAGCCGCTCGGTGTAACGGATCGAGACGTACTGCACGCCGCGGTCGCTGTGATGCACCAATGGGTGTTCTGGGTTTAGTCGGCGCTCGTGCAGCGCCTGCTCCAACGCATCGAGAGCGATGCCGGCAGTCAACGATGTCGTCGCTCGCCAACCGACGATGAGTCGAGCGAAGACGTCGATGACGAAGGCGACGTACACGAAGCCGCGCCACGTGGCAACGTAGGTCAGGTCCGAGACCCAGAGCTCGTTCGGGCGTGTGGCGTTGAAGTCGCGCTCCACGAGGTCCATCGGGCGAGCGCCGCTCGAATCCGGCTTCGTCGTCTTGAATCGACGTCCACGGACCGCCCCCTGGAGGCCCATTTCACGCATCAGACGGGCCACCGTGCATCGAGCCACGTCGCGGCCCTCACGGCACAGCTGACGCCAGACCTTGCGCACGCCATACACGTCAAAGTTCTCTTGCCGTACACGACGAATCTCGCCGCGGAGTTGGACGTCGCGCTTCGCTCTCGCTGGCAGGCGGCTTGGGTCCTTCTCTCGCGCTTTCTGCTCGTAATAGGTCGACGGGGCGATCGGAAGCATCCGGCAGATCGGCTCGACCCCGTAACTCTCACGGTTCGCGTCCACGAACAACACATTCACCTCGGTCGGCGGTCGAGCTCCGCCTGGGCGAAAAACGCCGACGCCTTGCGAAGGATCTCGTTCGCCCGCTTGAGCTCACGGTTCTCTCGCTCAAGCTCCTTCAGCCGCTGACGCTCGTCCGTCGTCAGTCCCGCTCGTTTCCCAGCATCACGCTCTGCTCGACGCACCCACGTGCGTAGCGTTTCCCGCGTACAGTCAATCTTCGACGCAATCGATGAGATCGCTGATCACTGAGATTCGTGCTGAGCCTGCTGGTCGAAAACCATCCGCACTGCGCGCTCTTTTACCTCCGGTGAATACCTGCTTCGTCTTGTCATGACTCCATCCTCTCAAGAGTTGGAGTCTCCGGGAAACCCGGGGCGGTTCAGTTATCTTCAGCTCCATGATGACGTACCACGCGCAATTCCTACTGCTCGTTGTGGCTGGCTGGGTCAACCGCCAGCAGCAGGATGTGATCGACTACCTTTGCAAGAGGAGAACCGCGTCCTGTGCCAAAACTCGGCCCTTTTGAAATAGGCCATAAATCAGCAACTTAGTGTCCGTGTTTGCGACCGGGCCAAGGGCCGTGGGCTTTACAATCGTCTTGGGCGGGCGGGTCGTCACCTTGCAGATGACCACCTAGTCGAGAGCGAATATCCAAGCGGAGATATTGTCAAGAGTTGTGGATCAACTTTCTGAGTCAAGCGGCGTTCCTCGCTTCTTCGTTTAATCCGTCGACGAACTTCTCTCCCTCAAGTATCCGAGCGACAAGTGCGGGGGCGTTCACCCGGCGCCATCGTTGGCTCGCCATGTCGAGTAACTTGTAGGCCATGAGGAGGGCTTTCGAACGGGAGCCTGCTCCCTTGGTAACTCTCTGCCGGAGTCGCACCGTGGCGAACGCCGACTCGATGGGGTTGGCGGTTCGGATGTGCTCCCAGTGCTCGGCGGGGAAATCGTAGAACGTCAGGAGTTTGTCCTGGTGCTTGGTCAGGGATGCGACAGCCTTGGGGTACTTGGCCCCGTAGTCCGATTCGAACCGCTCAAGAGCTTCTTCCGCCTGCTCCCTGGTCTCAGCCTTGACGATCTCGTTCAGGGCGCTCTTCACACGGCCATGAAGACGCCTCGGTAGCTTGTCGAGGACGTTTTTTGTCTTGTGAACGCAGCACAACTGGTGACGGGTTTCCGGCCATACGTTTCGAACCGCAGCCCAGAATCCCAAGGCGCCGTCTCCGATGGCGAGAAGAGGAGGTTTCATCCCGCGGCGATCTAGTTCCCTCAGCACGTACGCCCAGCTCTCCTCGCTCTCTCGATAACCGTCCTCCACCGCGAGCAGCTCCTTCGTCCCATCCGCCCGAACACCAAGAACGACAAGGGTGCAAAGCCTGTCGTCTTCGAGACGAACATTGAAGTGAACGCCGTCGACCCAGATGTACGCGTAATCCTCGCGGCTCAAGTCTCGTTTCCGAAACTCTTCGTACTCCGACTGCCATTTCGCCGTCAGCCTCGTGATCGCCGTCGACGAAAGCCCCGAAGCCTCCTCGCCCAGCAGCTTCTTCAGCGCAGGCCCGAAATCGTTCGTCGACAATCCGCGCAAGTACAGCAACGGCAAAACCTCACTCACCTTCGGGGAGCGACGCATATACGGAGGTAAGATGCTGCTCGTGAAGCGCTGACGTTCTCCATCGATCACCCGCTTGTCGTTGACTCGCGGCGCCTCGACTTCCATCGTTCCGCAGCCCATCGTCACTTTGCGGGCTCGAGCTCGACCGTTGCGGACTACGCTCGCGTGTCCGTTCTCGTCTCGTTCCGGAGAGTGGCTTTCGATGTAGTCTCCGACTTCCTCCTCCAGCGCCGTCATCAACATTCGACGCGCCCCCTCACGAGCCAGCTCATCGAGCGCAGTCCCGACTTCCTCATGTTTCGTTTCCTTCGGTGGATCTTGTATCCTCAGCATCGGTGGCGTTTCCTTCCTCCGGTTCGCTAAAACCGGTTTCGCTTTTGTCTTACATGGAAGGATACGCCGCCTTTCTCATTCAGGCGATCCACAACTTCTGCTTATAACTCATCCAAGCGTGTTCCTGAAGCTGTTTCCACACTACGCCGGTCGAGCGCACCGAGGGCGTCGTGTCCAAAAACACAAACGCGTTGCCAAGCCCTTGATGGTTGTGCTCTCCATGATAATAATAGATGAACTCGGCGACGGCCCGGCGCGCGGGTCTTAGAGTTCGTTTGTATTTTGGGACACGACGCGTTCGAGTATTTTGACCAGACGAGTACGTCGTCTACCATCATCACGAGAGGAATCATCAAGGCAAGGAGAATCTGCTGCTGTTCCCAGCCAGCGACCAGTTATCTCAGTCCGAGCGCAAGGTGCACTCCCGTGAACGGCTTGGCGGGTTGCTACGTTTCTACCATCGGGAAGCCGCATGAGTATTTTGACCTCACGGGTTCGGATTGACCGATCGGTCCGCCGCCTGCTAGCCTCCCACGCGATCTACGTCGATCCGGACACAGGGACCCGCATGCGGGGCGCCGACCCACGGCGCGGAGCAGCGGCGGTGGGCCATTGAGCAGGACACCCACTCTCGTCGAGCTACGCTCGGCCATTCGCAAGGGAGCGTTCTGCGAAACGACGTCCGGGCTCTGTCCCGACCGGGTGCAGGCGAATCTGGTGGTGCTGGCCGCGGGCGAAGCGGCCGATTTCCGGCTGTTCTGCGAGAAGAACCCGAGACCCTGCCCGTTGATCGAGCAAACCACGCCCGGCGAGCCGGTGCCGCATGCCAGTGCGCCGAGAGCCGATCTCCGCACGGACGTGCCGCTATATCGCGTCTATCGTCGCGGAGAGCTCGCCGAGGAAACAACGGATATCTCGTCGCTGTGGCGCGACGATTTCGTCGCTTTTCTGCTCGGCTGCAGTTTCACGTTCGAGACCGCTCTCGCGCGAGCGGGCATCCCCCTGCGGCACCAGGAAGAGAACAAAGTCGTCCCGATGTACATCACGAACCGCGACTGCGTCGCGGCGGGTGCCTTCCGAGGCCCCCTGGTCGTTTCGATGCGGCCCATCGAGCAGAGCCAGGTTCCTCGGGTCGTGGAGATTACGTCGAAGTATCCGGACGCCCACGGCGCCCCGGTGCAGTCGGGCAGACCAGAAGCCCTGGGCATCCGCGACGTCGATAACGTCGACTATGGAGATGCCGTCACCATCCACGACGGCGAGATTCCGGTCTTCTGGGCCTGTGGTGTGACGCCCCAGGCGGTGGCGGTGCAAGCCAGACCGGAGTTGCTGATTACCCACGCTCCCGGACGCATGTTCATCACCGATCTGGAGAATGTGTGCGCGACCGATAATGTATAATTACCAAAACCAATTGCATCTGTACGAGAATGACGCGTATCGGTTTCGCCGTTCTTTCGTCCTATCTCGCCGTCGCCGCAGCAGGCACGCAATCCCTGTGCTCCGCAAAAACTCTATCCAGCGTTGATTGCGCGTTTTAGACCTGCTATGGCCGGCTGCTTCTGCCTTGGGTGCACAACTCGCGATCTCGGTCCACAATTGTCCTGTACTCGCGGATACGAGGTTCCCCATGAGCATTTTCAAACGCACTCAGCGGAAGTATGTGAAGAAGGCCTATCGCGGTGCTTCGGCCATCAAGTGTTGGTAAAATAACGCTAAGACGTTACAGTGCATTAAGTTACAGCCAAAATAGCGCTCGTGACCTTCGCTGTGCGCGAAATGGAGCGTAAGTGCCTTTTTTGCAAAGGGGATGCGTACACATCACCAACAGTAAACAGCGTAAGCACCTTTTCGAGAGCCACTAGTTCGTCAGTGAGCTTGGCAACTCAGATTCGGGGGTTTCTTGAGTTTCGAAAAGGCTGTTTTCCTTGCTCCCGGGTTTCAATCCGCTTTCACACCGTCGCGACGGGTAGCAGTGGGCACCTAGGGGTCTACCGGATCGAGACTCAGGTCACCGCTGGAAACGGCAAGCTCACACTGTCCGGCGTGGGGTGTAATACCACAGCAAAGGAAAGTATTAAGGTTGGCTTCGACTATTTCAAAGCCAATGCCTCTTCGGTCAGTGCCTCGGCAAAACCCGGCGATCACAACTTTCACTTGCATGTGGTCGAACTTCAAAACACGGGCCCGACTACGGCAATGACGCTTGCAACATTTGTGGCTCTTTGCTCCGGCATCCTCGGTAAGTCGGTTCAATCACAAATGGTCGTGCTGGGGAGTATGAGCCTCGGTGGGAGCGTCGTTCCGGTCGAAAATCTGGTGCTTGCGCTGTTTGCTGTTGGTAATGTGAACGTATCCCTTTGCAAAAAAAGCGCTTACGCTCCATTTAGCGCGCGGCGAAGGTCGTGAGCGCTATTTTGGGTGCTTGCGCTGTTTGCTGTTGGTGATGTGTACGTATCCCTTTGCAAAAGAGGCGCTTAAGCTCCATTTAGCGCGCGGCGAAGGTGTGAGCGCTATTTTGGCTGTAACTTAACGCAGCGTAAAGTCTTAGCGTCATCTCACCAACACTTAATGGCGGAAGCACCTTAACATCGACGATGCTTTTGAACAGCATACGGACGATGGCAGTAGGCTACTGTCCCAAGGTCGATATCGGGAGTTGGTACGTCAATAGGGTGAGATCGCTTCAAATAGGGCTACTACAGATCGAGATCGTGGTCAGTACAGACGCGCCTCTCAAGAAAGAGTAGTTTAGCTTCCAATCTCAACCGCTCTCAACCGCGGTAGCCCCGGCCTCGATTCTGGGCTTCGCGGATGGCCTCTTTTCAGGCCACCTCATGGCCCCGTCAGCGTACGCTCCTGTGCCTTCTATTTATTCATCCGCGCCGACCCGAACCTGATCGGTCTCCGATCTGCCGGGACTATGCCGGCATGATTTCGTCGTTTGTTCGCGCTCGGCCCTGGGCACGGCCGCAAACACAGACTCTAAGTTGCTGATTTATGGCCTATTTCAAAAGGGCCGAGTTTTGGCACAGGACGGGGCCGACTGGGCGCAAGCGGTCGACTACACGGTGGTGGCGACCTTACAGTGTGATGTGAAGCCGCTCAAGCTGGTCGCCGCCGTGCGCACCCACCGGCACCCCTGGGACGTCATGATCGACTTGCTGAATCGTGCTGCGGAACGCTACCCGGGGCCAGTTGCCCACGATGCCACCGGCGGCGGGTCTGTGGTCGCCGAGCACGTGACCGCGCGTGTTGTCATTGATTTTCAGATGATGGGCCGTCAACGCCGAGACCTATTTATTAGTTACATCTCGGCGCTTGAACACCACGAGATCAAGATGCCGCGGCTCGAACCGTTCTACCGGGAGCACAAGTACTGCAGCGTCGACGATCTCTTTGGGAATGGTCACCCGCCGGACACCGTCGTTGCCTGCGCGTTGGCTTATCACGCATTTCGTACCGGCCGCGCCCCAGGTGACTACGGCATCACGATCTGACGGCCGACGCTGCGAGACAACCCGTGGTGGCATTGTTAAGTTGAGGCTGACTGCCGTATCTGATGCCCAGCATGGCGGGTTCACGACCGGCTCAAGCCCTGGCTCTTGTGCACGGTCGCGGCTTAGGCTGGGACTAGGGTGTCCGGCTCGCCGTTGTCAAGCCCGCGATACTTTCGTCCCCGCGTGTTCGCTGTAGCCGTGGAAACTGAAGGGAAGCAGCGCAGGTCCAGGATCGGACACGGCACTGATCAGATACGGTCCCTGAGTCCGTGCCTCGATCGTTTTCGACTGTGGGTGCCTGACTCGTTGTCTGTCTGCCGGTACTGGCGTCGCCAGGGGGGATAACGTCCTATTCGCGGTCGCGTCCCTTGCGGTACTCGTCCCGCAGCTTCTCGGCAAACCGCTTGAGTCTCACCTTGGCGTGCTCGATGCCTGGCTGTGCGTCCCGCCAGGCTTCTTTGGCACGGGGTTTGACCTCCTCGTTAAACACACGTGTGGCGTTGGTTAATGTCTCTTTGGCTCTAGCTCGTACCTCCGGACGACGTGCCAGTCCTCGCGCAGCGTGGATGGCGAGACGTCTTAGAAGCATCATGGCTCACTCTAGTATAGACGGAGCCCGCCTTCCCCAAATGACGATCGCAACGAGTAAGAGCACGTGGGCCACGGAGAGCAACCGCTTGAATTCACGAAAATCTTGGTGCTTCCGCCATTAAGTGTTGGTGAGATGACGCTAAGACCCTACGGTGCATTAAATTACAGCCAAAATAGCGTTCGTGACCTTCGCTGCATGCTAAATGGAGCGTAAGCGCCTCTTTTGCAGAGGGATGCGTACACATCACCAACAGTAAACGGCGCAAGCACCCACGTCCCTGCTCCCTTCACGTCCTTCTCCGCTTCCGCCCGTACCGCTTGCGACAGCGACGGACATCAACTCCTCAAATTTCGACGATAGGACGCATTCTATACGGGATTATGGGTGGTTGCTCCGTCTACTGTTGCCGGCTCGTCCACGTCGTCGTGCGAGGACGGCATTTATGCACAGTTTGGCGCAAGCTGAACTCCGGTGACGTCTAAGCTGCTGATTTATGGTCTATTTCAAAAGAGCCGAGTTTTGGCACAGGACGGGCAACAAGAAGACGCCGAGACGTTCGTCCTCGACATCCATCGGCAAGGGACGAGCGTGCAACCATCCCCTCCATTGAGATAGACGCTAAGGCGACAAGGATCCGTAAATTAACTCGCCGCCGAGCACGGTGGCCACGACCTCGATCTCGTTGATGTTTTCTGCTGGAACGGTGAGTATGTCCTGGCCCAGCACCACGAAGTCCGCGTACTTGCCCGCCTCGATCGAGCCCTTTTTGTCTTCTTCGAAGCTGGTGTAGGCAGAATGTTGTGTTATCGCGCGGATGGCCTCTTCTCGGGAGATCGCTTGATGAGCTGCCAGTATCCCGCCACCACCCATCTCGCGGATCACCGCGATCTCGATCTGCATCAGCGGAGCTGAGCGAACGGAAATGGCCTTGTCGGCCCCCAAGGTCATCATCACCCCGTTGTCGATCCAGTCCCTGAACCGATAGGTCATTTCGGCCAGCGGCTTTCCCCAGAACTCAATGAATTTGTCTCCGATGATGTAGATGTGCCTTGGCTGCGCGTTCACGATGAGCTCCAGCCCCTTGATCCGCTCGTACTGGTCGGGCTGCAACAAGATCGCGTGATCGAGCATCCAACGTTTCCCTACGATCGAGCTCTGGGCATTCGCATGTTCGAAAGCGTTCAATGCGAGATCGATAGCCGCGTCGCCTACCGCATGAGGACCGGGACGCCAGCCATGGCGAGCCGCAGCGGCCGCGAATGCATTGAACTGCTCTTGCGGCACGACCGACACACCGTGGTAGTCGGGACGCCCCTTGTACGCACCGCGTAAAAATGCCGACTCTTCTGCCCCGTCGAGCATCAGCTCGGCCAATCCGTCGGCACGAAACATGCCCTCACCCCATGTCTCGTCCGGAGAACCCAGGGCTTCGAAAACCGTGTCCAGCTCTGCTTCCGGGGTGTTGGGGTCGACGTTGTAACACCAATCCACGCGGGCGGTGCGCTCGCCTCGGTCATAGATTTCCCGGAGCATCGCGACTTGTTCCTTCGTACCGCCTGCCTCCCTGAAGCTCGTCATGCCCCAACTGTTGACTCGGCTGATGGCCTGCCGGATCCCGTCGAGCCGCTGCTCTTCAGTTAGCTTGGGAACGTATTGGCGTGTCGGATGGTGGGCCGCTTTGAGAAGGAACCCGGTAGGATTGCCTTTCTCGTCCTTCCAGATCTCACCGCCGGGAGGATCGGGTGTGTCCTTCGTATAGTTGAGGCGTTCGAGAGCCAGGCTATTAGCGATATTGTAGTGCCCCCCTCTAAGGACTACCGGGTTGTCAGGAGACACAGGATCGAGATCATGGCGGTTCGGTAGGCGCCCGTCCGAGAGCATGAACTGCCACCAACCGCCCTCGCTGAAAAGCCACTCGCCGGACTCGGACTCGGCCACCGCCTTGGCGACCACTTCTTGAATGTCGGCGATGGAGGTAACCGAAGTCAGATCCATCGAGGCGGGGAGGTTGAGCCCCATGGTGACCGCATGGGTGTGCGTATCGTGGAACCCGGGGAGGACCGTCTTGCCACCTAGATCGACTTGCTTGGTATTCGCGCCGGCCATCGCGCGTACGTCGCTATCGGCTCCTACCACGACGAACTTACCGTCCTTGATAGCCGCCGCTTCGGCTATGGAAAAGGCTTCGTCCACGGTAAGGATCTTGGCGTTATGGACGACGAGGTCCACCGCTACCCCTTGCGAGGAGCCTGGATCTTCTTCACCGCATCCCGCCAAGCCCCCCATTCCTGCCACCAAAACGACCAGCTTTACTAAGCGACCCATGACTCCCCTCCTGAGTTCTAACCCTAATCGCAAAATCTTCGAAGCACGAAAACGCGAAACAGCCGCACTGGGCGCAGGCGAGAAGCTCGTGCTGGGGCACCCGCTCGCCGCCACTATAGGTGATTCTGCACGGTGTATGCAGAACCTGGAAAAGGTGCTATTCACGGGGCCAAAAACCTCAGACACGGTGACGTTTATTTGCGATTAGGGCTAAATCACCCCCATAGCATAGAACAAACCCGTTGTGTCCGAAAACACGAACGGTAGGTCTAAAATGCGCAATCAACACTGGATAGACTTTTTGCGGAGCACAGCCGTGAACTCCAAGTCTAGCTATGATTCCGAAACGTCCCGGCGCGTGGTTCTTGGTGCTTCCGCCATCAAGTGTTGCTACGCGGCTGCGGGCAGTGGTACAGGTGTGGAAGAGACCGGGTTGCGCGCCCTAGTGAGCAGGAAAACCTCGATCCGCAACCACAAAGGAATCGTCGTCGCCAAGAAGATGTCTCGAAAGGTGAGCCGTCGCGTGGTCAGACCGGCTTGCATAGCCGGAGTTCGGATCTCACGTCCGAACTTCAGAGCTCCGTGCGGTCGGACGAAGTTGTAATAGCAACGGAGCAACTCCAGGTGCTCATCGAGCCTCTCCGTCGAGCGAGCGTGGGAAAGCGTTCGTCTCGAAAGGTATGCCGAGCTTTGCCGGATGGTCAGATTTAACCGCTCGATGAACGACGTGTTCAATGTCGAAGAGTCCTCGGAGTTATTGAGCGCGTCTTCGAATCGTCACGCGGCTCCGTGCAGCGCTCTCCGTTCGACCTTGATGATGCGATCGTTCCTGCGCGTCTTGAGGACCTAGCCGTAGAGGCACGCTGGCCCGAAGAAGCGACGGATGACCTTCTGGTAGAATTCGAATCCATCCGTGACGATCAGGGGAAGACGCTCGAAATTCATCCGCCTCGAAAGGTCGCGAAACAGAGCGTGAGTGTTCCGGTAGCTTCGCCTTCCCGTCACCGTCGATGGCCAGAGCCGAGACCAGACTTCGATTGTAACGAAGACCCAACTCGGTGTCTTCTTGTTGCCCGCGAACGTGCGAATCTCGTCGGCTTGAAGCTCTTCGGCAACGAAGCCAGCGATCCTTCTGTGATTGAATCGACGACACACTTGGGCTGCCTTCTCGAGCCAGCGGGCGACGGTGTTCCAGGCAATCCCTTTGATCCTGGAAATCGAGGAAATGCTGACACCCTCGACTCTGAGAGCGATGACCCCATCGAAAGTAGCTCTTCGATGTTGGAGACGGTAGTAGGGCGTGCCTTTCGTCGAGGAGAACGTCTTTCCGCACTCGCCGCACCGGTATCGACGGCGTTTCCCGGACCTGGTTCGGTAGAATCCGTGGCGAACGATGTTTCCGGAACTCACTTTGCCCCGCAACGGACATGCGAGATTGAGACATCTGCTATTCTTCACTTTGGCTCCGCCCTGAAGATGAAAGAACTGTGTCTTCGGAATTCTGGTTCAAACTCTAGCACGCAGACCGGTTAGGGGCTGGCCGCCAACACTTAATTGCGGAAGCACCGTATTTGGATCGGGCGCAGGCCGACGATCGCTGGCACGTGATTCGCTAAAGCGCGGGGGATGAACTGGTGCAGATAAGCCGTAGCGTTGTCTGCATAGATCTACAATTCTCATTGGGCCAAAAAGTTGCGGGCTCAGATTGGCTCCTGTACATTTAGACTGAAAGTTCCGACCTGTGCCTGGAGCAATGTAGACGAGCAGGAGGATGGGAATGCGGCGAATTGCAGTGATCGGTGTGATGACTACGGCGGCGGCTGTCGTTTTGCCCTCGGCCTCACAGGCGTCAACTGGGAGGGGATGATGGTGCAGAACTACGTTCGTCCCACCATCGCGCTACTGCTCGCTAGCATGGCCTGTTCCCATCTCTCGACGTCGTCGGTCCAACTGGAAGCGGAAAAGGCTGCGCTCAAGGAGGCTGCCGACACCTTTCATTTGGCAGCCGGGTCCATGGATGTGGACGGCTTGGTGTCTCACTACACGACCGATGTATTGTTACTGCCACCGGGTGCGAAAAGGATGCAGGGCGCGGAAGCAACCCGTGAATTCCTTTCCGGTTTCGCGGCTATTCCCGGAGCCAAGGCCCGGTTCGAAGACCCCCGGGTCGTTACAGTATCTAGGGGCGGAGACATCGGCTATACGTTCGGAGACGCAGTCTTTTCGTTCGACGGCCCGGACGGAGAGACGGTAACTCAACACGTGAGGGAGCTACACCTCTGGGAGAAGCAAGAGGACGGCTCCTGGAAAATCATCGTCGATATGTGGAACTCGGGAACTTCCCCGCCAACCGATAGTGAATGAACCGCAGGTGATACGTGCATCTGATGATTTCGGTCAAATACAGTTCAAGTCCTTGCCTGGAACCTTGCGCCTCGTGGTGTAGAGGTCATCTCGATCTAACTATTATCTGGAAACGTCCTGATAAACTATTGACACGACCAAAACTAGTGGTGCTTCCGCCATTAAGTGTTGGTGAGATGATGCTAAGACGTTACGGTGCATTTAATTACAGCCAAAATAGCGCTCGTGACCTTCGCTGCGCATTAAATGGAGCGTAAACGCCTCTTTTGCAAAGGGATGTGTGCACATCACCAACAGTAAACAGCGCAAGCACCGATCAGATGCCCTTCTGGCGCTTACAATTGTAAAGCCGAATGTAATGCTAGCGAGGGCCGCGCCGGTCAATCTTGCAATGCCAGGGCTCCAGAGCAAAGGCCGACTCCAAATAGAACGCGATTTCGATGGCGGCGCTCTATTCGTGATTGCCGGCGAGTCTCCTTTGCCATTGATGCGATGTGGCCTCGCCTGGACAACTGATGGGGAGAGAGAGGTTGCGGAAGCCATGTTGCGGCAACTGCCTACGGGACGATTTCTACCAGGGTGCTACGTACAACACATAGGCACGCCTACATATGACGATGCCGAACTCTGCGTGGTCTGGGCTTTGCTGGCTTCAGGCTAAGTAGAACGAGAGACTAAGGGCTTCTTGTGAGGATGGAATGACCACTGACATCGACGGCCTAATTCCCTCGTATCCCTGCGGGAATTGCGGTAAGGAGCTCGGCAAGAGCTACGCATGGATGAAGTCTCACGATCACTTTACCTGCGGTTGCGGTGCTCGTAATGAGTGGCTCCCCGACGACATCATCGAGGGCGTCCTGTGCCAAAACTCGGCCCTTTTGAAAGACCATGGCTGTAATTTAATGCACCGTAAAGTCTTAGCGTCATTTTACCAACACTTAATGGCGGAAGCACCCATGAGGTCTGTGTGAGCAGCAGGGCTGCCCGATCGAACAACGGCTGCCTGACCAACAGTAGGATTTGGGTGATGTCTTAAGATTCCTGTCAAAGAAAAACGATGTATGGTTCCCCAAGCTCAAACCCGTCCCCGTCATGGGGACAGAAAAGGAGAACCATACATCATGGGAAAGGTACTACCGAGTCAGCGATTGCTCAAGCAGTTCGAGGAACAACTGGTATTTGGGGAGATGAATCTCTCGGAGATCGTCCGGTCGGGAGCTCAGATGATGCTTCAATATGCGTTGGAGCGCGAGGTGACGGAGGCGTTGGGTCGAAACTACTATGAGAACGCTCCGGCAACGACGAAGGAGAAGGGACGACGCAACGGGTATGAGTCGCATCGGGTCCTCACGGGCGAGGGAGCGGTAACGGTGCAAGTGCCGCAGGTACGAGAAACAGAGAAGGTGTTTCAGTCAAAGATTCTCGACGCCTACGTGAGCCGGACCGAGAAATTCGATGAACTGATCGCGCGGATGTACGTCCACGGGATGTCGACGCGTGACATTGAGGCGACGTTCGCGGACGTGCTGAGCGGCACGGGTGTCTCGAAGTCGGTGGTGAGCCGGGTCACACGGTGTCTGTCGGAGGATTTCGAGGCGTTTCGAAAACGGGATCTCTCGAACGAGAAGCTGTTGTATCTCGAGCTCGACGGCACGTACCTGCGCTACCACCAAGGAGCGGAGAGGAAAGAGCCCATCCTCGTTGCGACCGGCTATCGCGCTGATGGGACGCGAGTTCTTCTTCATATCGGTGTCGGCAACCGAGAATCCTACGAGAACTGGAAGGGGTTCTTGCAGGAGATGGTGGCCCGAGGAATGAGGGAGCCGTTGCTCATCGTGACGGACGGGAATCCTGGAGTGCTCAAAGCGATCGCAGAGGTCTTCCCTCGAAGCCTCAAGCAACGTTGCCAGAAGCACCGCCTCGAGAACATCCTGGGCAAGGCTCCGAAGGAAGTGCGCGACGAACTCAAGGCGGCCATCCTTGAGTCGTTCCATGCGAACAGCTACGAGCAAGGGCTGAAGAAGGGTCGGGAGGTGATCGCTCGGTACCGTCAACGATTCCCGAGCGCGATGAAGTGCATGGAAGAGACCCTCGAAGCGTGTCTTCAGGCGCTACGCCTTCCTGCGGCGCATCACAAAAGGCTTCGCACGTCGAATCTACTTGAGCGCACGTTCGGAGAGCACAAACGTCGCACAAAGGTCATTCCTCACTTCTTCACCGAGGAGGCCGCGATGAAACTCTCGTTCGCTGTGCTCTTGGCCGTCGCAAACAAATGGCGCGGCGTGAGGATGGATGTCTTCGCCGCTAGGAAAGTCGAGGAGCTTTGCAACGAGCTTCTCCCGCAAGGCCGTCTGGTCAAAATACTCGAACGCCCAGCGGGTCAGCAGTTTGCACCTTTCCAAGGGCTGCTTGAATCCGGCATCGCGGTCGGATACGTATTCCTTCCGGGTGCACAGTTCGTTGCCTGCAGCTCGCCCCGCAGCCGATTTGAGCCAGCCGTGTGCACCCCCGGTGGGCCTGTCGCCCGCCACCCGCAGCCCAAGGGTCGGAAGCCAGCCCTACGGCGCGAAATACCCTGGATTCTGCGCGGATTCCAGGGGCGTCTAAGCTGCTGATTTGCGATCTATTTCAAAAGGGCCGAGTTTTGGCACAGGACGGGGACAGCTCGCAGCGACCACAGCGCGCAGGTTTCGGCTACACTCCTGCCTATGGAGCGTCGGGAGTTCTTACTGAGTCTCGGAGCTTGCGCGCTTTCGCTTCCCGTCTCTCCGCGTCCGGTCCAACATCCCAGAGAACGCCTTCGCCTCAACATCAACGGCGATCGCGTGAACCGCCGGCTCAGCGAGCTGTCACGCTTCGGCCGGACCGCCGAGGACGGTATCAGCCGAGTCGCGTACAGCGAAGCCGATTGTGAGGGACGAGCCTATGCCATCTCGGCCATGGAGGAGGCTGGGCTCGACGTCAGCATCGACGTCGCTGGAAACGTGGTCGGTCGTCGTGACGGGCAGGAGCCGAGCCTGCCCCCAATCCTCTTCGGCTCGCACATTGACTCGGTACCTCACGGTGGAAACTACGATGGTCAGGTCGGGTCGATGGCCGCGGTCGAGGTCGTTCACACGATGTCCGACGCTGGTTGGCTTACGCGGCATCCCCTTGAGGTGATCCTGTTTCAGAACGAAGAGAACGGCAAGACTGGAAGCCGTGCTCTCTCGGGCGAAGTCGAAGACAGAGAGCTAGCGCTTCCTACGCATACCGAGAAGACGATCGGGGAGGGCATCGCCTATATCGGCGGGGATCCCACTCGGATCGTCGAGGCACAGCGGAAGCCAGGATCGATCGCCTGCTACCTGGAACTCCACATCGAGCAAGGTGCGACCCTCCATCAACGGGGGATCGACATCGGCGTTGTCGAAGGAATCGTGGGGATTATCCGCTGGAACGTCACTGTCGAAGGCTTAGCCAACCACGCAGGAACGACTCCGATGAATCAACGACGAGACGCAATGTTGACTGCGGGGCGCTTCATCGAGCTCGTCAACGCTGTCGTTACCGAGACGCCCGGTCGTCAGGTAGGCACGGTGGGGAAACTCGAGGTTCATCCCGGAGCCCCGAACGTCGTGTCCGGTCGAGTCGAGCTCAGCCTCGAGATACGCGATCTCGAGATGGCCAAGATCGAGAGCGTCTTTGGTGAGATCGAACGGGGGAGTCGAACCGTCGCAGCGCGCAACGCCACTACGATCTCATTCGACCGGTACTACGTGAGCCGCGCTACGCCGACTGATCAAACGCTCCAAGAGATCGTCCAAGAGGCTGCGGCAAGGCTCGAACTATCAACGTTCTCGATGTCGAGCGGGGCAGGACACGATGCCCAGAGTATCGCTCTTCTTGCTCCGGTTGGGATGATCTTCGTACCCAGCGTAAACGGCATCAGTCATTCTCCCGAGGAGTTCACTGAGCCGAAAGACGTGGCGAACGGTACGGCTGTGCTGCTTGAGGCGATTCTCACGGCGGACTCCCACTACTAGGTGCGGTCCCGGCATCTGCCGCGCGGACGCGAGGCGGTTGTGCCTTCTATTTATTCATCCGCGCGCACCAAACTTGATTAGTCTCCGGTCTGCTGGCACCATGCCGGCATGATTTCATCGTTGGTTCCCGCTCTCATCTCCGCCTTCAAGGCTCGTCGCGAGCTGGCTCTTGAGAATGTCGCTCTTCGGCAGCAGCTCGCCGTGCTCCGCCGTTCCGTGAAACGGCCGCGGCTCTCGAAGGCCGACCGCGGGTTTTGGGTGCTGTTGCGCAGAATCTGGACTGACTGGGAGAGCGTCCTCGTCATCGTGAAACCTGAGACGGTCATCCGCTGGCACCGTTGTGGGTTCAGACGATATTGGACTTGGAAGAGCCGACGGCGTAGGCTCGGACGACTAGGCGTCGCTCCCGAAATACGTGAGCTGATACGGAACATGAGCAGGGCCAACCCGCTCTGGGGAGCTCCCCGCGTGCATGGCGAGCTGGCAAAGCTGGGCATCTCCATTTCCCAGGCAGCCGTCTCCAAGTATAGGGTTCGCCATCGCATGCCACCGTCCCATACTTGGCGGAGCTTTCTCGATAATCATGTAAAGGACTTGGTGTCGCTCGACTTTTTCACTTTGCCGACCGCAACCTTCAGAGTTCTGTTCGTCTTCATCGTCCTTCGCCACGACCGTCGCCGTATCGTTCATTTCAATGTCACCGAACATCCTTCTGCTGAGTGGACGGCGCAGCAAATGGTCGATGCTTTTCCATGGGACACGGCGCCTCGGTACCTGGTACGGGATCGAGATCAGACCTACGGAGCGTACTTCGATACTCGCGTCGACGGTCTCGGGATAGAGCAGGTCCTTACCGCACCGCGCTCCCCGTGGCAGAATCCATTTGTCGAAAGGATGATCGGCTCCATTCGACGTGAGTGTCTCGACCACGTGATCGTCCTCGACGAGCGGCACCTGAAGCGAATCCTACGCAAATACGTCGACTACTATCATTCGTGCCGGACTCATTTGTCGCTTGAGAAGGACGCGCCCGAGCCTCGCCGAGTAGAGTCACCGGCGATGGGCAAAGTCAGTGCCATTCCAAAGGTCGGTGGTCTCCATCATTTTTACATTCGACGCGCTGCTTGAGTCCGATCCGCTCGGAACGGCTGCCGGATTTCGCACCAGCTTACACCTCTACCCCTGAGTAGAGCCGACGCCGGCTCTCAGAACGTCCTACATGAAGACGACCAAAGCATCCTGGTTGCAGGCAGTTCGCCAATCTCATGCAGCTCGAGTTTATGGAAGGGACAGGTTATATATGTGGGAATCTAGAAGCAATGACATAAATAAACTCCCTATTATCAGTAGTTTAAAGTATTTAAATGGCGGAGAGGGTGGGATTCGAACCCACGTGCCCAGTTACTAACCAGGCAAGACGCTTTCGAGGCGCCCCCGTTACGACCACTTCGGTACCTCTCCGCGCAAGTGTTCGTCGCTCGACGACGTTCCTTATCGGTAGGATAGCTTCTTTAGTAGGAGCTTCCTCCTATATGCGATCCCGCCGGTAGCGAAAAAAGTCCTGCATCAGTTTTCGGCAGTCATGCTCGAGAACACCCGAAACGACCGCCAGCCGGTGCGGCACCCGGACGTTTTCTAGATCCACAATAGATTCCACAGCCCCAAATTTGGGCTCCTTCGCTCCGTAAACCAACGTGCTGACCCGCGCGTGAACGATGGCTCCGATGCACATCAGACACGGCTCCACCGTTACATAAAGCGTCAACCCCCGGAGTCGGTAATCCCCAAGCTCTTTCGCGGCTTGGCGAATGGCAACCACCTCAGCGTGCGCGGTGGGGTCGACCGTGTGGATGGGCTGATTGAACCCCGTCGCAACGATCTCCTGGTCTTTGGCCAGGATGGCGCCAATCGGCACCTCTCCCAAGTGGAGTGCTTTATGCGCCGCCTCCAGGGCGTGCCGCATCGACTGTTCGTGGGTCCCGATTCCTAAGTCCTCAGCGACAGTGTTTCCGCTCGCCTCGCCCCACGCAAGCCACTCGTCGCACACACATTATATAGGAACCGCCCGATTTCGCGCCCGATTGCCCCTCGCAATCCCAACCACCCGAAGTGCTAAAAAATTAGCAAGAAAACTTGACAGGTCCGAGGCCCAATGCTAAATTCACAGCATAGTGCTGAAATATTAGCATAAACGGAATTCGAGGAGGCGGCACAGCGTGACAAAGAAACATTCGATAGGCGAGAAAGCGTATCTAAGTCTGAGCACCCGGGAACGGCAAATCATGGACCTCTTGTACCGCTTCGGCCAAGCTACGGCGGCGGCGGTTCAGGTCAGGCTTCCGGATCCGCCGAGTTACTCGGCGGTACGGGCGACGCTCCGCATCCTGGAGGAAAAAGGGCACGTTAGCCACGAACAGGACGGTCCGCGTTATGTCTTCACGCCGACCGTGGGGCAGGACAAGGCGAAACGCTCCGCCATCCAGCACCTTCTCCACACGTTCTTCAACGGATCGGCCGAGCAGGCCGTCGCGACGCTGTTGGACGACTCCACCGCCGATCTCTCCGCAGAGGAGCTGAACCGCCTGGCGAAACTGATCGACAAGGCGCGCACGAAAGGAAACTAGCCATGTTTTGGACTCTGTTCACTGTGAACATCCTCGTCAAAGGATTCGTTGTCCTGGGCGTGGCGACACTAATGACCCTCGCCCTACGACGAGCCTCGGCCGCTGCACGACACGCCGTGTGGGCGTTGGCGCTACTCAGTCTTCTAGCATTGCCTTTCTTGTTTTCGGTGTTGCCTTTTTGGTGCATGCCGGTACCCGCGATGTTGCTGCCGATGACGCCGTCACTCGACGCGCCCCTTGAAAGGGATGAGATTGCCCCTAAGTTGGCCGCTGGACCCAAAGCCAAGGCGCCGACCTCTGCCGTAGCGCCAACCACTTCGCCCCAGGGCCCACTTCCATCGAGTGCTCTCTCGGAGCTGACACTGATTCAGAGCTCTATGAGTTGGCAAGCTTGGATCGTCTCGATCTGGCTGGCCGGTTTCGCGCTCTTCGCCACGCGCATCCTCGTCGGGCTAGTTCGAAGCCGTATTGCCGTGCGCTCTGCACAAGAGATCAAGGATCCTTCGTGGAAGCTTCTGTGTGAAGAAATCGCAGATCAGTTTGGGATCGCGCAAAGAGTCAGGCTGCTGCAAAGCCCGCGTGCTTCTTTGCCCGTGACCTGTGGATTCTTCCGTTCCTCGGTGCTCCTACCGGAAAGCGCCAATGAATGGGCGGTGGATCGGCGGCGGAGTGTGTTGCTTCATGAGATGGCTCACGTGAAGCGTCGAGACCGCCTCGTCCAGTTCTTGGGGCAACTCACGTGCGCTGCACACTGGTGTAACCCGGCTGTTTGGTTCGCGGCAAGAGAGTTACGGCGAGAGAGCGAGAGAGCCTGCGATGATCTGGTCTTGCACGCGGGTACCCGCCCCTCCGAGTACGCGCACGACCTTCTCGACATGTCTCGGGCACTGGCCATGACGCCGGCGCCCACCCTGGCCGCGGTCACGCTCGCACATCGTTCAAGACTCGAAGAGCGACTGTTGGCCATTCTGAATCCAAAGCTCTCGCGGCAAGCCCTGGGTCGCCTTTCCGTCGCGGTGGCTGCGCTGGCAGTCGTCATTGTCGTCCTCCCTTTGGCGACGCTCGTACCGTATGCAAAAGCCAGAGAGGCATCGGCGCCCATCTCCCCGAGCCCGCTACTCTTCCTAGAAGAGGGTGCGTTGGAAAATTTGCAGGCACAGGAAACAGGCGGAGTCCTCCAAACCCCTGCAGAAGTCGAGACGAAGGAGCAGGACGTGGACCGGGATCGCGACCAGCACGTGGACGTTCACGTCGATGACAATGGTGACAACGACGACGACGAGCGTGTGGAGGAGCGCCTAATGACCCCGCTTATCGAAGCGCTCTCCGATCCGGTACCGGCGGTTCGAGAGCAGGCGGCCGCGGTACCCGGCGACCTCGAAGACGAAAGGGCGGTCGAGCCTCGGCGTAGGCGGGGTTATCGGGCTTTATTGGGGCTCCGGTCCTTCCTGGCACCCACCAATAGCGACACTACGAAGCAAAGCAAGATGAACCCGATCGTGACGATCGGAGGATAGATGAAGTAGGCGACGCTGATGGCGAGAAGAACCGCCGCGTAGCCCGCGGCCATCCAGGTCATGGAAGTCCATCATCGACCGCTCGATACCGCCGAAGTCGATCCGATGCGTCGTCATCAGCTCGAGGAGCGTCTTTTCCGTTTCATTAGTGGGCTCAGCGCTGCTGAAGTGGCCGATCATATGAAGCCCCGCGGTCACGACCATCGCGTAAGAACCCAGCTTGAACCAGAACGTGTTCTTCTTCATCTCGACACGCCTATTGAATGAGGTGGGTCGGCAGTGGCTCTCCGGTCTCGAGTAAAGTCTTCAGGCTGTTGAGAAGGATGGGCCACCCCCCCGAGGTCTCTTTGTAGGTCTGAGTCTCCCCGTCGAACTCATCGTGGAGCACGGTGAGCTTCACCAGGTTCCCATCTGCTACCGCCTCGACCTCGTACGAAGCGCGAGAGGGCTTGTCGCTGTTCTGTGGGAAGGAGAAGGTGTGAACGAGTTTCTTTCCCGGTACGACTTCGAGAATTTTTCCCGTGAGCGCCGATACTTTCTCTCCCTTCTCGTCTTTTATGAAGTAGTTCAACGACGAACCGGGTTCTAGGTCGCATTCGATCTCGGTGCCATAAAAGTATTGCCGCGTGCGCTCGGGATTAACGAGCGCGTCCCAGACCTTTTCGGGAGTCGAGCGGATATAGAGCACATAAACCTGCTGCAACTTCGTTTCTGTCGTCACGGTTTCCTCCTTTTCGAGCTCATATTTCAAGGCGGTCAACCTGGAAGCCCACCGAGCGCTGTACTGGGACATCCAGCGGTCAGAAATGGCCTGGATGGGGATTGCGTTGAGATAGAGCTCCTTGGTCCTGCCGTTCCGACGCCGCACGATGAGGCCCGCGTCCTCCAGGACTCGAAGGTGCTTGAGGACGGCATAGCGGGTAAAAGAGAAGTGGGAAGCCAGCTGCGAGACGGTCATTCCAGGCGTTTCCTTCACCAGATCCAGCATCAAGCGGCGATTGGAGTCTGCTAGCGCCTTAAATGTATTACTATCAGATACTTCCATTACGTGATTTAACAGTCACTTGATTGCACTAACTCTGGAATATATGGGTAGGAAAGACCAATGTCAATATAAAGGTGACCTTTTAATCACATTTTAAGCGATGGCACCTGTTTTCAGGTGCCACCTGTTGTTGCGGAGCTAGCGGAACGGGAAAGAACGGAGGACTCCCGACCCCTCCACCACGACGACCAACTCACCCGCCTGGAGGGGACCGAGGACTTCCTCGCCGGAGCCCGGCCAGTCGATGCGCAGGCCTTGGATCTTCGTTCGCTGGCCCAAGCCGATGTGCACGACCCGCTCGTTCTGGGACGCATAGCCCGAGCCTGCCAGGAGCTCGATCGTTGTGCGCTCGCCTTCTCCGAGGTCCAAGAACAACTTGGCGCCTACCGCGTCCCGGTTCGCGCGGCGCCCGATCAGCAGAAGGCGAAGCGAGTTGCCCGAGGGACTCTCGTTCCTAAGAAGGTCCGGGCGATCACCGGAGTTCGTGAAAAGGAGATCCAAATCGCCGTCGCCTTCGAGGTCTGCCGCGGCAAGACCCCCCCGTTTTTCCCTGCTCAACGAATGTTCTTGCAAGCGCCACGCGGAGGAGCGGCTCTCCGGGATCGGTCGCCAGTCCGGACTGAATGACCCGCTCGACCTCGGCGAGTGCTCCTCGTTCCAGAAGCAGATTCACGAGCTCGAGGGTCTCTTGCCTCCGTTCTGCGGCCGGGAGACTACTCGATCAACGCCGCCAGTAGCTTCACTCTTCGATCCCACTGCCGAAACTGCTCGTAGTCGCGCAACAGCGCCAACCCCTCTTCTCGATCCCCAAACTAATGAGGAGATTGCCGAGGCGCAAACGCGCTTGCCCGAGGTTCCGATCCTTTTCGAGTGCGCGGCGGTAGGTGCTCGATGGCTCGTTCCGGCTCATCCAGCTGCTCTAAACATCGCCCATACTCGTACTCGGCAGCCGACGACGAGATGACCGGATCGGACGTCGCGGTCTCCAGATGTTCCGCGGCGCGCTCGTAATCCCCCCTTTCCATCTCGATGATTCCGCGCTCGAACGTGGCTTCCGCAGTTGCCAACTCTTCTAGGACCGAGAGCGCCTCCTCGAAGAGATCCCTTTCGCGTAGAGCTCGCGCAAGCGGGAGCCGCATGGACTCCGGAACCGGCCCGAGCGAGCGCGCTTTCTGAAAGGCCGCCAGCGTGCTCTCGGTCCTCGCCAACTGAGAGTACACGATGACCAATTGTTGGAACGCCGGCGCGAACTGCGGATCGAGAGCTACCGCCTCTTCGAGAGCATCGACGGCTGCTCCGTGGTCCAAGAGGCTCGAAAGGGCGACGCCTTTACCATAATGATAGGAAGGATTGAGCGGCTCTCGAGCGACCAGAGCCTCAAAGGTATCCAAAGCCTTGCCATAGTGACCCCGTCGCAAAGCGGCGCGGCCGCGCTTCTCGAGATCTTCAAGTTGCGGCTGTGGGTGCGACGACCCGAGTGGGGGTACGGCAGCGATCGTTATCGCTAACACCGCTAGACAGTTAACAAGGCGCACCCGCAGCATTATAATGGCGCTTCATGCCCGCCAGCGCTTATCCTAGGCATTGGACTTGAAGAGAGCATCCTAATTGATGTAGAAATCAACATTGGATAAGCGTGCCCGCTGGGATCCGAAGTTTTGGATTTCTCCTCCAAAAATTCGGAGTGTGCTTAGGCGGCGTAGCCGTAAGTCCTTTGAGTTCAAGCCGGCCTGTTGGCCTGCAGCTTGCACTATTACCAGGGGGAGGTTTCTGTGAGCTACCCTACAGAGCAGAGAGCCAGCCGGGAGGTCCCGGCGAGGCACGCTAGGTTTTCGCCGTTGCTGAACGTCTTCCCTACCGGAAACGGGGATGTCCCGGCCGCTGTTGAATTTGGTCGGGTAGCGGCGGCACCTGTGAATACTCTTAGGCAGCAAACTCATCGCTGTCAAGAGATTTCTGTTTGCTTCTAAGCGCGTGAACGAGAGCGCCCATATGGCGATAGCCTTTGATACGCCGGAACTTTTTCTGTGCGGTGACGACGCCAAGAGCGGTCCATCGGCGAACCATGGAAGGACTCTTCCAACGCTTGACGTTTCTCGATACTCTGCGAATGGTTCCGTTGAGATTCTCAATGGCGTTCGTCGTGGCAAGAGACTGGCGAAGTAAGGCGGGCGGCGCGAGCTTCACGACCGTGAGTGTTTCTTCCATCCCTTCACGAAGGCTTCCGGTAGCTTCGTCGTAGCCGTTTCGCTCGAGCCACGACACCAATGCCTGAAGTCGCTTGCGCGCTTTGTCGGCACTCTTGCACTTGTAGGCTTCCTTCATCGTCTGGAGCACGTAGGCGTGACGAGACTTGGGAAGGTACGAGCGAAGATTTCGGAGTTTATGGATCTGGCACCTTTGGATGACCGCGAGGTCCCCCAAAACGTCGACGAGTGCCTTGCGGATGCCTTTGCCTCCGTCCACTACGCAGAGAATCGACTCATCGACGCGCAAGCCTCGCTCGAGAAGGTCCTGCAACATCGCGGTGCACATCCGAGAGTTCTCCGTCGAGCCCAGCCATATACCCAGGGGCACCTTCGTTCCATCTATTGTGATACCTAGAGTTACGACGACGGTCTGTCCGGCCACCTCAAGGCCATCCAGCATCAGTGCCGCAAGCTCGAACTCCTCTAGCCGCCGAGACAGGTATTCCTCGAGCTTCTTAGTCGTCTGGCTCACGAGGTGACGGCTGGCGGCACTGGTGATGTCTTAAGATTCCTGTCAAAGAAAAACGATGTATGGTTCCCCAAGCTCAAACCCGTCCCCGTCATGGGGACAGAAAAGGAGAACCACACATCATGGGAAAGGTACTACCGAGTCAGCGATTGCTCAAGCAGTTCGAGGAACAACTGGTATTTGGGGAGATGAATCTCTCGGAGATCGTCCGGTCGGGAGCTCAGATGATGCTTCAATATGCGTTGGAGCGCGAGGTGACGGAGGCGTTGGGTCGAAATTACTATGAGAACGCTCCGGCAACGACGAAGGAGAAGGGACGACGCAACGGGTATGAGTCGCATCGGGTCCTCACGGGCGAGGGAGCGGTAACGGTGCAAGTGCCGCAGGTACGAGAAACAGAGAAGGTGTTTCAGTCAAAGATTCTCGACGCCTACGTGAGCCGGACCGAGAAACTCGATGAACTGATCGCGCGGATGTACGTCCACGGGATGTCGACGCGTGACATTGAGGCGACGTTCGCGGACGTGCTGAGCGGCACGGGTGTCTCGAAGTCGGTGGTGAGCCGGGTCACACGGTGTCTGTCGGAGGATTTCGAGGCGTTTCGAAAACGGGATCTCTCGAACGAGAAGCTGTTGTATCTCGAGCTCGACGGCACGTACCTGCGCTACCACCAAGGAGCGGAGAGGAAAGAGCCCATCCTCGTTGCGACCGGCTATCGCGCTGATGGGACGCGAGTTCTTCTTCATATCGGTGTCGGCAACCGAGAATCCTACGAGAACTGGAAGGGGTTCTTGCAGGAGATGGTGGCCCGAGGAATGAGGGAGCCGTTGCTCATCGTGACGGACGGGAATCCTGGAGTGCTCAAAGCGATCGCAGAGGTCTTCCCTCGAAGCCTCAAGCAACGTTGCCAGAAGCACCGCCTCGAGAACATCCTGGGCAAGGCTCCGAAGGAAGTGCGCGACGAACTCAAGGCGGCCATCCTTGAGTCGTTCCATGCGAACAGCTACGAGCAAGGGCTGAAGAAGGGTCGGGAGGTGATCGCTCGGTACCGCCAACGATTCCCGAGCGCGATGAAGTGCATGGAAGAGACCCTCGAAGCGTGTCTTCAGGCGCTACGCCTTCCTGCGTGTGTTCGCTAGTCTGAATTGGCCCATTTCGCTCATTTGATTTGGCCCACCCCATCGAGACCGATACCCTGAGCCGGGGAAGAACCCGGAGAGGAGGGTCGGTTGAAAAGGGGTGCGAAAGTGCGATTGTTCGAGCAGATCCGTGGCGAGTACGAGCACGGAGTAGGAACGATAAAGGGAGTGGCGAAGGAGTTCGGAGTACACCGTCGGATGGTGCGTCAGGCGCTGGAGAGCGCGGTACCGCCGGAGCGTAAAGTCGCGGAGCGTGCGAGTCCGAAGCTTGAGGAAGTACGCGAGTTCATCGACGCGGTCCTGAAGGAGGACAAGCGAGCGCCTCGGAAGCAACGCCATACGGCTCGTCGTATCTGGTCCCGGTTGCGCGCCGAGCATCCGGAGCATGAGATTGGCGAATCAACGGTACGTCGCTACGTCGCTCGTCGGAAGAGCGAGCTCGGCCTGAAGGACACAGAGATTTTTGTTCCGCAGAGCTACGCGTGGGGCGATGAAGGGCAAGTGGACTGGTACGAGGCGTACGCGCGGATCGGAGGTGAGCTCGAGAAGGTCCACACGCTCGTAGTCCGAAGCATGGCGGGAGGAGGCGCGTTGCATCGCGGCTATCCGCGTCCGACGCAACAAGCATTTTTCGAAGCGCAGGAGCATGCGTTCGAGTTCTTTGGTGGCGTGTTCCGCCGCATGCGCTACGACAACCTGTCACTCGCGGTCACTAAGATTCTGCGTGGTTATCAACGAGAGCAGACGGAGCGATTCGTGGCGTTTCGCTCCCATTGGGGATTCGACTCGGAGTTTTGTAATCCGAGTCGAGGCAACGAGAAGGGCGGGGTGGAAAGCGAAGTCGGCTACTTCCGGCGCAACTATCTGACGCCGGTACCGGAGTTTTCGAACTGGGATGAGCTGAACGAGTATCTGCTCTCGTGCTGTCTCAAGGATGCGACGCGCCACATTAGCGGCAAGGAGCATGCTGTCGGAACAGCGATGGAGCTTGAACGGGAGCATCTGTTGCCATTGACCGTCGAGGGGTTCGATATCGAGGAGCGACGATTTGCAAAGGTGAACAAGAAAGGCTGCGTTCGAGTCGGCACGAACTGGTACTCGACTCCGTTGAAACGGGACCGGCGAGTTGTGGCCAAGCTACTGCCGTTGGAAGTTGAGATCTGGCACGAGGGCCACGTCGTGGCACGCCACGAGCGCTGCTACGGCCGCAGCCAGTCGATTTATGAACTCGAGCACTACTTGGATGTTCTGGTCAGGAAGCCTGGAGCGTTGGCCGGCTCGACGCCGCTCGCTCAATGGCGGGAGAAAGGTCGGTGGCCCACGAGCTACGACGAGTTGTGGTCCAAGCTGAATCGACGTCACGGGAAGCTCGAAGGAACCCGCCAGATGGTCGAGCTCGTGCAGCTCGGCCGCGAGCACGGCTACGACAAGCTGCGTGAGGCGGTGAGTCAAGCGCTCGAACTCGGCTGTACGGATGCTGAGGCGATCCGTCACCTCGTCGAATCATCAGTTCTTCGACGTGAGCAGGCGCAGGCTCTTGGCGATGTGGAGCTCGGAGAGCTCACGAAGTACGAACGTTCCTTGCCAGGTGTTGGCCATTACAACGCGCTGATCGGCGAGGTGAACTCGTGAACGCGAAGAGCATCGAGCTCCAGAGCATCCGTCAGCATTGCAAGACGCTTCGCATGCCGAGCGTGGCAACGCAGTTCCAGAAGATTGCCGAACAAGCGCAGCGCGACGAGCACAGCTATGTCCGCTACCTCGACGTGCTGCTCAGCGCCGAAGTCGAGGAGCGTGAACACCGCGCGGTTCAAAGACGACTGAAGGAAGCACAACTACCGAGAGCGAAGACGCTCGAGGAGTTCGACTTCTCGCAATCGCCGAAGGTCTCCGCCCGTCGGATACGAGAACTGGCCGAAGGCGACTACATCGACCATGCACGGCCGGTTCTGTTTCTCGGCGATGCCGGCACAGGCAAGACTCATCTGGCCACGGCATTGTGTGTAGCGGCGTGCCAGCAACGTCGCCGCGTTCGCTTCACGACGGCCTCGAGACTCGTCAACGAACTCGTTGAAGCTAGGGAGGAGCACGAACTCTCGCGAGTGATCCGTCGCTACGCCCGCTACGAGTTGTTGTGCATCGACGAGCTCGGCTACGTCCCACTCGCCGATGTCGGCGCCGAGCTTCTGTTCCAAGTGGTTTCGGAACGATGCGAAAGGGCGGCGCTCGTGATCACCACCAACCTGCCCTTCTCGGAGTGGACCCAGGTGTTCACGAACGTCCGCCTGTGCAAGGCACTGCTCGACCGAGTCACGGACCAGGCGCACATACTCGAAACCGGCACCGAATCCTATCGGTTCCGGCGCACCCTGAAGAGCGAGAAAAAGACCATAAAGGCATGAGTTCGTTGGGTTTCACTAGCCGCGGCCTGCACTTCGTTCCGGCCGCGGAATAAGGAAAGGGGCTTTCTTACAGCTCGTCTTTATTAATCAATAACTTAGGGTGGGCCAAATTAGATGAGCAAAGTGGGCCAGACCGAGTGGACAAACACACTGCGGCGCATCACAAAAGGCTTCGCACGTCGAATCTACTTGAGCGCACGTTCGGAGAGCACAAACGTCGCACAAAGGTCATTCCTCACTTCTTCACCGAGGAGGCCGCGATGAAACTCTCGTTCGCTGTGCTCTTGGCCGTCGCAAACAAATGGCGCGGCGTGAGGATGGATGTCTTCGCCGCTAGGAAAGTCGAGGAGCTTCGCAACGAGCTTCTCCCGCAAGGCACGTCGGAGGAATCAGCAGCTTAACCGAGCGCGGGGAACCGTACGGAGATTTGACAGGAAAATTAAGACTTGACCGGCGGCACTCTTACTCGTGCCACGAGACTTCAACTTGGCCGCGGGTTTGTCCAGACTCGATTCGTAATTTCGGGTCGATACCCCCACCAAGATCTGATTCAACACTCGCTCTGGAAGCGGGTCTTCTTCGCGGAAGGCTTCGAAGTGTGGAAGCGACGCCTCCGCGCCCGACTTCGAGCGAACTCGAGGTCGCGACACTTGGATGCGACGACCACCGAAGCTCAGCTCTCCGTTCGTGCTCCCCCAGTGGTTATGAGTTCGCTCCTTCTCGTGCTTGCCCTTGAGCCCCGCGATCTCCTCGGCGTCCTCTCTGAGCAGTAGGTGCAGAGCTGTCAGTCCTTGCTCGTACACCCATTCCGTCAGATCCGCCTTCGTGGCCGCGATCCCAGCTATCATCGGTAGCAGTATCTGACCGACTTGGCCAACTACCTTGCCCGTAGGCGAGTGCGTTTGCTTTCTTACTGGCTTCTTTGATTTCCTAGGCATTGGTGGCTCCTTGTCCCCCTCTGGAGACGGTTTATTGGCAGACCTATTCTTAGGCCGGCCAAGGAGCCGCAGCTACCCCAAATTCAACATCTGGCGGGACATCCCCCCGGAAACCCCTTATGTAGTCAAACGAAATGTTACTGGGGAGGAATTCTCTGTCGAGGCATGTCTTTACTTTTCTAAGCCTCCTGGCGCTCCTTGCCGTCCCACCGGCCGTCTTAGCCCAATCACAGTTCACGACGGGGGACATCACCGGCACCCTCAAGGACGAGACGGGGGGTGGTTTTGCCAGGCGGCACCGTGACTCTCACCGGCGCGAAGGTTGCCAGCTCTCAAACTTTAGTGACCGGCCCACTCGGGTCCTACCGGTTCACCGGCTTGCCACCGGGCTCGTACAATGTGATTTTCGTCATGGACGGTTTCGCAACTCTAGACCGACAGGAAATCACGGTATCGGTGGGAGGTACTGTCGATCTGAACGTCACCCTGCGTCTCAGCGATGTGGCCGAGACCGTCACCGTC
Source organism: Candidatus Marinacidobacterales bacterium (assembly GCA_965222425.1). GTDB lineage: Bacteria > Acidobacteriota > Vicinamibacteria > Marinacidobacterales > DATDRI01 > CBDCNP01. The sequence goes on along the minus strand of CBDCTW010000018.1, from coordinate 96,239 downwards.
ATTGGCGAGCAGCCGATCGTCGATACGCGCTCCACCAAAATCGACACCACCTACGATCGGGAGTGGGTCGAGAACGCTCCGGTCCGACGCCTCGTCTTTTTCGACTACCTCAATTCGGCACCCAGCATCACTCAGTCGAGCTTCACTAGCAGCAATTCCAACGTCATGGGCTCCGGGGGCGACGAGAACACCTATCAATTGGATGGGGTCGACATCACCTGTGTCTCGGCATTTGTCACTTACTATGTTTAGATTCCTAAATGACGGTTCAGGTCGATTTCCTTTGGGAAGTAATCTTCACAAGTGCCCTCGCGGTAAATGTCTACCGTGGCGCGGCGGATGGGAATTTTACACCAACTTGACGATTGGCAAAAACGGACGTTGACGGGACCGCGAAGATGACGGGGGTGCCGGGACGACTTCGTGTCTACGGTACGATGCGGGTTCCAGTCTCCCCGGCTAGGGCCTGGCGGATGGTGGAGGTGTCGGTAATGAGAACCTCACGACCTCCCTGCCGGAGATAATCGATGGCGGCCCGAATCTTGGGGCCCATACTTCCGGCCGGAAACTGCCCCTCGTCGAGATGACGCCGCGCTTCGTCGGTGGTCACTTGCTCCAACGGTTGCTGGTTCGGCTTTCCGAAGTTCAAATAGACCCGCTCGACTCCGGTGGCTATCAAGAACAGATCGACCTCTAGATTTTGGGCCAGGAGGCTGGAGGCATAGTCCTTGTCCACTACCGCCTCTATACCGCGCAGGGCTCCATTCTCGCGCACCACCGGTATGCCGCCTCCGCCAGCGGCAATGACCACCAATCCTGCATCCGACAAGACTCGGATCGCCTCAATCTCCACAACCTCCCTCGGCACTGGAGACGGAACTACCCGGCGGAAACCCCGGCCAGCATCATCGACGATGACCCAACCCTGCTCTCTCCGAAGCTCGGTGGCACGCTCGCGCGTGTAAAACGCCCCCACCGGTTTGGTGGGGTTCCGGAATGCCGGATCGTTGGCATCCACAAGCACCTGAGTCAGCACGGTAGCCACCGTCGGTTGGAGTCCCCTCTCCCGTAGCACGTTGTGAAAAACCTGCTGCAGCATGTAGCCCATCCCGCCTTGGGAGTCCGACACGCAAGTATCGAGGGGGAGCGGATAGACCTGATGCGCCGCGAGCTCGACGCGCAGAAGGATGCTCCCCACCTGAGGACCGTTTCCGTGGCTCAGCACCAGATCGTATCCCTGCTCCAACAAGACCAGTAGGTCCCGGCACGCTTGCTCCGCGTTGGCAAACTGCTCCGGTATGGTTCCTACCTGGCCTGGGCGAGTGATGGCGTTGCCGCCTATGGCTACGAGTGCCCTCTTGCTCATGTGACCGCTTGGGTGCGCAGAGACCACAACCCTAGACCTTGCCGAAAAACTCCTGGCGCTTCGAAAACATCGCGGGGGAGCGAAGCCGAGCGAGGTTTCTTATAACTCTCTTAGCAATCCAGTGCTTTCATTGAATTCTTCTATCAACTGGTCGATCTGATCCACCTTTGATTGAATCCTTCGCCAATAATCGGGGTAGTCATACCACTGCGCGTTCAGTTCGTCCAAATCTCGTCCTTGCTGTTCAACCCAGGTAAAGTACTTGAGGTTGTGGATTCGCTTCCGGTCGTAGTAGCTCAATTCGAGCATATTATCGATGGCAACGGACATCAGATCCCTGTGGAAATCTCTTGCCGCGTCCTCTTTAGAATATTCTCCATGCTCATCCCGCAGTTCCTTCAGCCGGCTTTCGTAGAGCTCCATCGAATCGGTAAAAACCGTGAACACAACATCTCTGTCAGTAAGCTCATAATATTTTGCGAACTTTATCGCGGAAAGCATATTAGCAATACTCGATATACCCAGCAGGTGAAGCTCGCTGACGGTCTTATCCGGAATGCCCTGTTTCAACAAGTACTCTTTCCCGGACGGTTCGTTGAAAAGTCGTGTAATGTTCACGCACTTTTTGTCGTCTATGGCTATTGCCATGTCAGTATTGCGCACGTTGTGGATCCAGGGTATGTGTTTATCACCTATTCCTTCGATGCGGTGACCTCCATAGCCGCTGAGGAGAAGTGTTGGGCACTGTAGGGCTTCAGCCGCTGCGATTTTGCTTCCCGGGAATCTCTCTTTCAGGTAATCACCGCAGCCGATGGTGCCGGCCGAGCCGGTAGTCAAAACAACTCCCGCGAACCGGTCCTCGCTGGACATGACCTGCTCGAGGACTTCTTCCATTGCGCTGCCGGTTACTACGTAATGCCAAAGATAGTTGCCAAATTCCTCGAACTGATTGAATATCATGATATTCCTGCCGGTTTTCCGAAGCTCCCAGCACTTGTCGAATATCTCTTTGACGTTGCTTTCACAACCTGGAGTAGCGATAACTTCACCGGCAAGTTTCTTGAGCCACTCGAAGCGCTCCTTGCTCATCTCCTCGGGCAGAATGGCAATGGATTCACAAGCAAGGATCGCTGCGTTGTACGCTCCCCCTCGGCAAAAATTCCCCGTTGAGGGCCAGACTGCCTTCTGGGATGTGGGGTCAAACTGTCCAGTTACAAGACGTGGGACCAAACAGCCGAAGGTCGCTCCGACCTTGTGCGAACCGGTCGGAAACCATTTGCCAACCAGAGCGATGATCCGCGCGTCAACCCCAGTGAGCTCCTTGGGAAGCTCAATATAGTTAACACCACCAAAAAGGCCGCCGTGCGGAGAAGGATCGTTCTTCCACGTTACTCTGAATAGATTGTAAGAATTGATTTCCCACAGGCCTATATCCTTCAGTTTTTCCTTGATTTTGTCCGGTATCAGTTCGGGATTCTTCTGCTGTTTGGTGGTGGGAACGATGATATTCCGTTCTTTCGCCCTTTCAACTGTACGTTTGAGCTGGGCTTCATCGACCCTTAGCTCGATCACCGGGGCGTCCTCCTTGGAATGTCAGGTTATTTAGGCTGTTCCGCCTCATCAATGATTGGAGCTCCGTTGCCAGCTCCGTCTACCCGATGATAGTAGTTTGAGTGACTTTGCGGAAGCAAATTTGCCCCACGAAAGTGTGCCAATCTTAGTTGAAAATTGAAACGGCTCCGAACCCCGTGGTTTGATGACGTTGGACAAAACAACATCAAGCCGCGAAGAAAGGAGCCGAGATGGGAAGTCTGCTACGTTCGGTCAAGAAACGCAAGAAGTCACGTCGTTTGGGTGAAGTCGAGATCGTGAGTCGCGAGGAGTACGCGGAGTTCGAGCTGGATGCCAAGGTAAAGATGATTCGTTCGTTGGTCCCGCTGGGGCTAATGCGCGTTCACGAGTTGCTCGACGACGAAGTGAAAGCGTTGGGCGGGGAGCGATACGCTCGCAAGGAAGAGTGGGCGCGTGGCCGGGCGCGGAGCTCCCCACCCGGGCTCAAATCGACGACGCGATTCCCGAGAACCCGATCTTCGTGCAGCGTCTAGACGCTCATATGGGCTTGGCCAATAGCCTCGCCCTCGCCGAGGCGGGAATCGAGCGATCCACGAAGGACCCTCCCGGCGGCAGCATCGTCAAGGATCCGGCGACCGGAGAGCCGACAGGAGTGCTCAAGGACGCCGCGATGGAGCTCGTCCACCGCGTCATTCCTGCCCCCGATGCAGCGGCTCCACTCCGTGCGGCGCGTGCCGCCCTTGCGGAAGCGGCGCGGTTGGGCGTGACGACCGTACACGACATCTCTTCGTTCGAAGATCTGCGGACGTACCAGACCCTGAGCCGCGACAAAGAGCTGACCGCACGCATCTATGCGATCACCCCGCTCCCCGAGTGGAAGAAGCTGGCGGCAGCGGGAATCGAGGCTCCTTTCGGCGACGACTGGATCCAGATCGGGGCGGTCAAAGGATTCGTTGACGGCTCGCTCGCCCCCGGGACCTCCGGAATGCCCAACGCCATGATGTTTCCCGAAGGAGACATGGCGCGGCTGGTGACGGGCGCGGACTCGTCCCGCTTACAACTTTCCATCCACGCGATCGGAGATCGAGCGAACGGAATCTTGCTCGATCTATTCGAAGGAATCACGTCCAAGGACGGCCGCCGCGAAAGAAGGTTGCGCATCGAGCACGCGCAGCACCTTCGCTCCGAGCAAGTCCCTCGGATGGCTCGTCTTGGTGTTGTTGCGTCCATGCAGCCCTATCACGCCATCGATGATGGCCGTTGGGCCGAAAAGCGGATCGGGCCCGAACGCACCAAGCTGACCTACGCGTTTCGGAGCCTGCTGGACGCCGGGGTGAAGCTAGCCTTCGGCTCCGACTGGACCGTGGCTCCCCTAAATCCCTTGCTCGGCATCGACGCCGCGGTCACCAGAAGAACCCTCGACGGCGAGAACCCGAACGGATGGGTCCCCGAGCAAAAGGTCACACTCGAAGAGGCCCTCGTCGCCTACACCGCGGGCGGGGCCTACGCCTCGTTCACCGAGAACCGCCAGGGAATGCTGCGGGTAGACTTTCTGGCGGACATCGTTGTGCTGGAAGAAGATCTGTTCCGAGTCCCCGTCGATCATATTCGTGACGTGAAAGTCCGTCGCACCTTCGTCGGTGGCCGCCAAGTATTCCCGGCCACGGAGCCGAGCTCGCGCTGAAGACAAACGCCGGCTCCCGCCGCCTCTGATTACTGCGCCTTGGCCGCTCTCGACACTTTGTTGGTACTATTTGTTGCTCACAATTATTCTGTTCACATGCTTAAAGAGGAATTTTCTGTCATGAATTCTAGAAATAATTAATTGCCGCCTTTTCCCACATTCATGCTGCATCTCAAATTAGTATTGACCGCGATATTTGTAATAGCCGCCATCCTGATCTTCAAACCTGAGATCGCTGTTGCTGATACGGCTCCCAAGATTACCGTAGAGAATTGGTACTGGGGACCAGGCAATGAATGGTCATATAAGCATACGCGTAGGATTTTTCCCAGCGCCGCCGTTTACCGCAGAACTGGGCCGGTTACGAATTTGGACTATCAAATGCGCGATATTGACAGTATTGCATTTAGGAATCCTAATACCGGCAGGAAAATGACCGTGGCAGAGATGTATGCTGCAACGAATACCGATGCATTTCTCGTAATGAAGGGCGGCAAGATCATTACCGAGCGGTATTTTAACGGCATGCGACCGCACGATACACACTTGCTGATGTCAGTAACAAAGTCCGTTGTAGGCTCTTTGGCAGGTATTATTGTCGAACAGGGCCACCTTGATCCGAGCGCCTTGGTGACTGACTACGTTCCCGAAGTTGAGGATACAGCCTATGAAGGAGCGACTGTTCGGCATGTGCTTGATATGTCTGTTGGCCTGGACTTTGACGAAGACTATAGCTCCAAAACCAGTGATCTTTACCGACTAGACGAAGCAGCAGGATGGGTTCCGCGTGGGCCAAATGCGTCGAACGGATTGCATGAATATCTCACCACACTCATGAAGAAAAATGGGCAACACGGTGATGCGTTCCTGTACGCATCCCCAACAACGGACCTAATGGGTTGGATCCTCGAACGCGCGACCAATATGGATTTCGCAGAGCTGTTGTCTCGCGAGCTTTGGAGCAAGCTTGGCGCCGAGAGAGACGCTTACGTATTACTCGATGATTTTCAAAATGCCTCTCCCATCCCAGGATTGCGCGCACGAGACGGGCTCGCAGTCATCAACGGTTCCAACGTAATTACGGCAATGAGCGCTCTGCTGCTCGTTGATACGAACAACTGGCTCAAACAGGCGGAAATAGCGGCGGCTATGTCCTTGGAAGCTTTAAAGGCGAACATGAATCCCTACACTCCGCTGCTTCACAAGGTGCGGGGCTTCAAAGGTGCAATTCGTTCCGCGAAAGCCATACTAAAGCTGGTCGAAGGCGGCGATCTGGTAGAGGGCGGAATCAAATGTAAAATGCAGGATGCCTACTCTATGCGCTCGACGCCGCAGGTGATCGCAGCAGTTCATGATGCGGTCGCTTATGCGTGTTCACAGGTGGAAATAGAATTGAACGGCGTCGGCGATAATCCCATAGTTTTCCATAATAAGAAACTGCAACTGTCGGGTGCAAACTTTCAAGGTCTCCGATATCCCTCCCCATGGACATGGTCGGCGCCGCTATCACAATGGTCAGCGTCATAGCCGAGCGCAGAATGAATCGGCTGAACAATCCGGCGTTGAGTGTCGGGTTGCCGGCCTTCCTGACAAAAGCTGCCGGCATGTTCTCGGGTTTGATGCTGAGTCAATATACCGCCGACATGCAGATCGTCGAACAGCGCATACTTTCTGCACCCGCTTCGATTCAATCCATCCCCGCCGCGGCCGATCAGGAAGACTTCGTTTCAATGGGGATGAACACCGCAATCAAGAACCAGCAGATCCTCGATAACGCCTACGGGATTTTGGATATCGAGCTCATGGCAGCCGTCCAGGCCCTGGATTGTTGCGATTACAAGTTTGGCAAAGGAGTAACGAATGCCAAGGAAGTGATCCGCAGACACGTTGATTTCCTTGAAATCGATAGGCCGCTCTATCCCGATCACACGAAAATACAGGAATTGGTCAAATCGTGTGAGATCTTGCACGAGGTGGAGCATACGGTTGGGAGCCTGGAATAGGCGCTATTCCGATGCTTCCATGGGATGAATCGGTGGTCAATAAATCCGCGTGATTGGATGAACCGCAACGTCAATTATCCAAACCACTCGTTGAAAGCCAGAGGAGTTCAGTTCTATGCCGAGCCAACTGATCGAAGGCGTGCCTAACTTCAGCGAAGGATCGGATATTTCAGTGATCAAGCAGATCACTGACCAGATTGAGACCGTCGAAGCCGTCCAGCTCTTGGATGTCGATCCAGGGAAGGCCACGAACCGGACGGTGGTCACATTCGTCGGCCCACCCGAAGCCGTTATAGAGGCGGCGGTGAGCGCGGTCAGAAAAGCCTCAGAGCTCATCGACATGAGTAAGCACAAGGGGGGACATCCACGATTCGGCGCCACAGATGTATGTCCTCTCGTTCCTGTCAGTAACATAACGATGGAAGAGACGGTAGAGTACGCACGCAAGCTGGCAAAAAGAATCGGAGAAGAGCTGGGCATCACCGTCTACTGCTATGAACATGCTGCATTGAGCGAGGAGCGCAGGAATCTAGCAACCGTTCGCGCGGGAGAATATGAAGGCCTAAGAGAAAAACTCGCTCAGCCCGAGTGGCGGCCGGATTTTGGTCCGAGCGAGTTCAATCCCAGGTCAGGGGCCACCGCCGTCGGAGCAAGAGATTTTCTCGTCGCCTACAACGTCAACTTGAACACGACCTCGACTAGGTGGGCCAATGCGATCGCTTTCGATGTTCGGGAAAAAAGCCGCATCAAAACAGAGGACGGCACGCCAACGGGCAAACCCATTCTCGACGAAAAAGGGCACAAGGTCTGGGCGCCGGGATCATTGAAGGCCGTAAAAGCCATCGGCTGGTTCATAGACGAGTACGGTATCGCTCAGATATCCATGAACCTGACCAACTTGAGCATTACTCCCGTCCATGTGGCCTTTGATGAGGTTTGCAAGAGGGCTGATACTCGGGGCGTCCGGGTAACCGGTTCCGAGTTGGTCGGCTTGATTCCGCTGGGAGCGATGCTGGCTGCAGGAAAGTATTTTCTGAGAAAACAGAACCGCTCGACCGGTGTCTCCGATAAGGAGCTACTCAAGATCGCGGTAAAATCATTGGGGCTCGATGATCTTTACCCTTTCAAGCCCGAGGAGAAAATCATCGAGTACGCCATCTCGGCAGGTCGAAGAAACAGCTCGTGGATATGACGCTCGAAGAGTTCGTCCACACGACGGCCTCGGAATCACCGGCTCCCGGAGGTGGTTCAATTTCCGCAGCCATGGGTGCCATGGGCGCCGCACTGGCGACAATGGTTGCCAACCTGTCCTCCCACAAGCGCGGGTGGAACGATCGCTGGGAAGAATTATCCAATTGGGCGGACAAAGGAAAAACCTACCACGATGAGCTGCTCAGACTGATTGATGACGATACGGACGCCTTCAACAAGATCATGGAAGCCTTTGGTTTGCCTAAAGGAACCGATCGAGAGCGGTCCGAACGCGACAGGATCATTCAGGAGGCGACCAGACGGGCCATCGAGGTACCCCTTCAAGCCATGAAGAAAGCTTATAACTCCATGAAGGTCATCAAGGCTATGGACGAGATTGGGCTGTGGTGGCCTTTTGCCGACCGTGCTGCCTCGTCTTCGTCCGGAAGCAGCACCAAGAAACGCCGGCCGTCCGTGGTGACGTCGGTCTCCCTCGACGGGTTCAGTGCGGCAAGTCCATCAGGCGGAGGATCTCCTGGAAGTCAGGCTCGTCGTGGAGCGGGTCAAAGACGGGATCGGCAAGGATGAAGCCGTACAAGTTGGCTCATGGGTTTCTGTAGATTTAAGAACTGCTCCGCGGTAGTGCCTTCCTGACCTTTTTGAATCAAAGCATTACCACCAAGGGCGACTACAGACAATCGGTCTATCTTTCATACGGCCTCGCTCCTAATCTCCAAATTTGTGTCAACATGAGTCCATGCCGGATATTCAACTGGATAAGGTTGCCACCATCACCGCCTTGATGGTATGAATTCTGTTTTCAGCTTCATCAATAACAATTGAGGCATCGGACTCGAACACCTCTTCAGATACCTCCATGGCCTCCAGCCCGAACTTCTGGTAAATCTCTTCCCCGATCACCGTCTCGCGATTATGAAAGGCAGGCAGGCAGTGCAAGAATTTTACATTCGAATTACCGGTCAACTCCATTGCGGCTGCATTCACCTGATACGGCTGAAGCAGCTCAATTCGCTCCTTCCATTGGTCCTCCGATTCGCCCATTGATACCCAGACATCCGTGTACAGAAAATCACAACCCTTGAGTCCGCTCGCCAGGTCGTCGGTGATTCTTAGCTTGGCCCCGGTCTGCGTCGCAACCTCGTTGGCCTCTTTTACCAGTTCTTCGTTCGGCTGAACATTTTTAGGCGCCACAGAGCGAAAATCCATCCCCATTTTGGCTGCGCCTACCAGAAGCGAGTTCCCCATGTTGTTTCTGGCATCCCCCAGGTATGCAAACGACACCTGGCTGAGCGGTTTGTCGGTGTGCTCCATCATGGTCAAGAAATCTGCCAGCACCTGCGTAGGATGGAACTCGTTGGTTAATCCGTTCCAAACCGGGACACCTGCATACTTGGCCAGTTCTTCAACGATGTCCTGACCGAATCCCCGATATTCAATGCCGTCGTACATTCTTCCCAGCACCCGGGCCGTATCTTTCATCGATTCTTTCGCCCCCATTTGAGAACCCGTAGGCCCCAGATAGGTCACATGGGCGCCCTGATCGTAGGCAGCGGTCTCAAAGGCACAACGGGTGCGTGTCGAAGCTTTTTCAAAAATGAGCGCAATATTTTTGCCCTTCAATCGCTGTTGCTCGAAACCGGTGTAGCGAGCCTTTTTCAAATCCAGGGAGAGGTCCAGCAGAAATTTGATTTCCTGGGGCTTAAAATCCAGGAGCTTCAAAAAGTGTCGGGTTCTCAAATTAAAAGCCATTCCTACCTCCCAATCATACTTAACGCTCAAAGTGATTACACTAACCAGTTTATCTTTCGATAAAAGTGCCAGAAAAAAAATGGGATTTAAGAAATACTTATTGTATGTCTAGTTGGGTACAAATAGCGGCCAACTAAGGCGTTTTGTCGCAGGCCAGAAATAATGTGGCAACACACAGTATTGTAGCCTAACAAAAGCGTGCCGTGGCCCACTCGCTCAGCGAGCTCCGAGAAATGCCGTTTCGCCTCCGCCACTCCTAGGGTCTCCTCTGTCATGAGGTTATTTTAGACATATAAAGACATAACTGAGCGATAGCCGGATGAGCATTGGACGGGAATCTCGAGGTCGCGGCGAGGGTCCGTTTACGCAGGGACTCAGGTTTGAAGCACCTGGCTCAAATCGGCAATGAGATCTTCCGTGTCTTCGATCCCCACCGAGTAACGGACGAGCCCCTCGGGAATCCCCAAGGACTCGCGCTCTTGGGGAGTGAGCTCTACGTGACTCGTCGTGGCGGGAGGGCCGGCTACTGTCTCCACCGCGACCAGGTTCGCGGCCAAGTGCGCGTATTGGAGCCGCGGCAAGAAACCTCGAACGCTTTCGAACTCTCCCTTCAGCTTGAAGCTGAGGATGCCGCCGAAGCCATTCATTTGGCGCCGCGCGAGCTCATGGTGAGGACCCGACTCGAGCCCAGGATAGTAGACCTGATCGATGGCGGAATGTTTTTCGAGGAAGCGGGCGATCTCGAGGGCGCTGGCGTTTTGCTGGCGGATGCGGAGATGCAGAGTCTTCCTCTCGCGGGGCTCGAAACCACGCCGGCTTGAGGGTAGGATAGACAAGCCAGGACGGGAAGCAAACGAGGAGAACACTGCATGGAGCTCTATGACTTGGGAGATCGCCCACCGCTTGGAGAGGTTCCACCGAAGATGCACGCATTCACCGTACGGCAAGACCGTTTCGGGGAGCCGCGTGGTGCCTGGAAGCGGGAGGTCATCCCGACGCCCGCGATCGGTGATCAAGAAGTTCTGATCTACGTCATGGCGACCGGCATCAACTACAACAACATCTGGGCCGCTCTTGGGAAACCCCTGGACGTGATCGCCGAGCGGCAGAAAAAAGGCGAGCCCGAAGACTTTCACGCCGGCGGTAGCGACTGTTCTGGGATCGTCTGGAAAGTGGGTGACAAGGTCACAAACGTCAAACCGGGAGACGAAGTCGTCGTCCATAGCGGCTGGCGGGAACCTGACGATCCGTGGGTCCTATCGGGCAAGGATCCGATGCTCGCGGAGGGCACGCAGATCTGGGGCTATCAGACGAACTACGGCAGCTACTGCCAATTCGCACGGGCGCAATCGCATCAATGCCAACCCAAGCCCAAACATCTGACCTGGGAGGCGGCGGGGTGCTACATGCTTTGCGCCACCACCGCTTATCGCATGCTGATGGGTTGGTCTCCCAATGTCGTGGAGTCAGGAGACGTGGTTTTGGTTTGGGGTGCGGCGGGTGGACTCGGAAGCATGGCCTTGCAAATCGTCAAAGCCGCGGGAGGACGGGCCGTTGCGATTGTCTCCGACGATGCCAAGAAACAGTTTTGCCTCGATCACGGAGCGGTAGGGATCATCAATCGCAAGAACTTCGACCACTGGGGACCCATGCCCGGAACGGCGAGCCCAGGGTACCGGGCGTGGGCGAAGGGTGCGCGGTCCTTCGGCAAAGCGATCTGGGAGGTGCTCGGCGAGAGGGTCAACCCTTGCATCGTCTTCGAGCACCCGGGCGAGGCGACCCTCCCGACTTCGATCTTCGTCACCGCCACCGGCGGCATGGTGTCATCTGCGCCGGGACCACCGGGTACACCGTGACCATAGACCTCCGTTATCACTGGATGCGCCAGAAGCGTTTCCAAGGAAGCCACCTGTCCAATGACGAACAGGCGGCGGCCATCAATCGGCTCATCATCGACCGCAAAGTAGATCCCTGCCTTTCAAAAACTTTTTCCTTCGACGAGATCGGTGAGGCTCATCAATTGATGCATGAGAACCGTCATCCGTACGGAAACATGGCCTGCCTCGTGAATGCGACGGAGCCCGGGCAAGGCGCATCGTAGATCGCCCCCCTGTCAGGCAATGTCAAACCGAAGTAAAGCCAAGCCCATGTGGCGAATTTGAAGCTCGATAAGGCCCTCTTCGCACTGGTCCTGGCCCTTTGCGCCCTGGTCGGCGTGTTGATGTTCGTTCCCGACCGGCCGGACTACCACGGCATCACCCACCCGGATTTCACGAGCATGTTGCAAGGCGGCCCCGGCGCGGAGCGACACGCGCTCGTCATGGGGCTCGGATGGGCCTTCGGTGCGCTCCAACTCGGGTTCTTCGCCTGCCTCATCGCCTTCGGAGCCCGTAAGAAGCAAGGCCTCCGCGGGCTCGGGAAACCGCTTCTCTTCGGGCTAGCCGCGCACACGACCGTCTGGACACTCTGTGTGCTTACCTACCGTGTGTACTTGACGGAGCCGACTCACACGCTCGTGCTGGGACTTCCGATATCGACCGCAATTATGGCGTACGGAATGTGGCTCACTCCGGTCATCTACACCTTTTTGTTCGTGTTCGGCTTCAAGCATTGGTATCTCACGGACCAAGACCTCGCTGACTTCCACCGCCTCATGGAAAGCAAACAGCAGTAATGGAGTCACTGCGAAACCCCATCATCCTAGGGAGCGTGGCCCTTTACATGGCCATGTGCGTAGGCGTGGGGATCTGGGCGCTTCGGCGCACCCAATCGGCGCGCGACTTCTTCATGGCTGGCCGTAACCTCGAAATGCTCGTTACCGGCGTGGCTCTCTTCTCGAGCATGATGAGTGGTTTCGGTTTCGTCGGTGGGCCGGGTCTCGTGTACCTCATGGGGATGAGCTCGGTGTGGATGATCGCGACGGTGGCCATCGGCTGGGCAATCACCGATTTCCTGGTCGCCAAACGTCTACGGATATTTGCTGGTGTCTTCGACACCATCTCTCTCCCTGACGCGGTGGCGGCCCGATACGGTAGCGAGATGAGCCGCCTTCTCACTTCGATTGCCCTCCTCTTGGGAGTCCTGGGTTACCTGGCGACCCAGATTCTCGCCATGGCAATCGTTCTTCAAACGATTCTCCAAAACACGTTCGGCGAGATCGGACTCGTGACCTGCGCGGCCATCGCTTGTGCGGTCCTCGTTTTCTACAGTGTCACCGGTGGCATCATCGCGTCCGTTTACACCGACATCGTACAGGGCACGGTGATGGTGGTGGCGGGTGTGTTCATTTTTTTCACCGCCATCTCTGTATTCGAAGGTGGGGCAAACACAGCGACCACGATGATCATGAACGATGATCCGGAGGCCATCGGTCCGTGGGGAACGCTGGGCATGATCGGCTGTCTTTCCTGGTTCTTCATGTTCACCGTGGGCAATGCCGGACAATCCCACATCGTCACCAAAGGGATGATGATCCGACGCATCCAGGACTATCAATACATTCCACTCATTTCCGTCTTCGGATATACGCTGACCGCACTACTTTGGGTCAGCATCGGGCTGGGTGATGCGGGCACTGGTCCTCCAAGGAACCTACCCCGAGCTGGCCACCGCCGACGCCGCCGCGCCGGAGTTTCTCCAACACTACGCCCATCCGATCCTTGCCGGCTTGGTCTTCGCCGCACTCTTCGCCGCCATCATGTCGACGGCGGACGCCTTCCTCAATATCGGTGCCGCAGCAGTCGTCCACGACATCCCGCGAGCGATCCTCCGTCGCTCCCTCACGAACGAGCTATTCTGGGCTCGTATGGGTACGGTTATCATCGCGATCGTCGCTCTACTCTTCGCCATGTACTCCTACTATGAGAATGCTCGCTTCGTGGCTTTGCTCGGAGCTTTCGATTGGGGCACTTTCGGAGCCGCTCTCGTACCGACTGTCGCCATCGGCTTCAATTGGAAACGGGCCACACCCTTGGCTGCCAACGTCGCCATCGTATCGAGCCTGCTCGCTAATTTTGGGATCGAGGTCTTCAATGTCAGGATCCCTCACAACATTCATGGCGGCACGATCTCGCTGCTTGTTTCATTGCTCTTGTTTTTCGGAATCTCTTTTGCTTCGACCCCACCAAAGTTGAATCCAGACGTCGAAGCGGCGATGGACATTTGATGCGAGCTAAACGAACCTCCTATTACGTGTCGATTCTGTTTGGCTTCGTCATCGCCACGGGTGTGTACGGCCAGGGGCTCCCCACCGCCAAGCCCGAGGACGCCGGCATGTCGACGGCACGACTGGAACGCATCCGCCCGGTCATGCAGGCCTATGTCGATCAGGGAATGGTGCCCGGCATGATCACCGCCGGGGCGCGGCAAGCCCGCCGGGATCAAGATCGTGAAGATTCCCCAGAAGAAGGCCGCTCCCCATAGAATCCGCCAAGCCCCGAACCGATCGCCAATCCAACCGGCGGGAATCTGGCAAGCCGCATAGCCGATCATGAAGCTGCTGAATACCCAACCCATCTGCTGCTCAGACAGGTCGAGCTCCGGCATCATGAAGACCGCGGCAACGGAGATGTTCATCCGCTGCAGATAACTGACGAAACTGAATCCGACCAGAAGGGCCAGGATCTTCCATCGAACACTTGAGGCGCTAGAAGAAGACATTGTGAAGAGGACAGGCGGCGAGAAGAGGTTCGATCTATCCTTAGAAATCGAGACCTATGTGGTGCCGGGAGCCTCGACCGGGAACCAGGATCGGAGACTGGTGATGAGCCACTGGTCTCCTTCTTTGACGATGATGTTGGTGTAGAGGCCTTTTTTCGAAGGCATCTCTTCACCTTCGGCGCCCGTGATGCCGGAGATCTCGAACGAGCCGTTGACCAGAGCAACGCCCTCATCCAACTCACGGATGGAAGTCGTTTCGATTGAGACGGTCGTGCCCGCGTAGAGGGTCTCGAACAACATGGCGTACCGCTTAAGTATCTCCTCACGCCCCGAGTACATCACCCCGTCCGGACCGGAGCTATCAGCATCTGCGGTGTACAAAGCTGCAACTGCCGTGGCATCTCCGGCATTCCACGCCACACCGAAAGCGTCGATGCTCGCCTGATGGCCCGCTTCGATGGAAGACTCCATCGACTCTTCGGCTGGGGCCTCCTCGGTGGTTTGCTCTGCCGCTGGCTGGCAGCCGATCAAGACGGCAAAAGCCGCGAAGGTCACAAAAAACAATATGTTACGCATTAGTCCCTCCTTGTTTGGGGACGAACGACGCCCCCCTACCCCCCCATGGCGAGGTAGGCTCTATGCCCCCGTCCCTCTCAAGTCAACTAACCTGCCTCATTCGGACTCACAACACACGCCATCTTCGAGGTCGAGTGAAGGCACGCCTGGTAGCTTCCTGGTCACTTCCTTCGGCGCAACGAGCGTGCATCCGACTGAGCAACGTCCTGAGAGGTGGCATCAGCATTTCGCCAGAACACCGCCATCGGCGACGAGATCGATTCCGGTGATAAAGCTCGCCTGATCGGCAAGCAGAAACAAAGTCGCAAATGAGATATCTTCGGGTCGCCCGACCCGACCGAATGGTGTACGGGACGACATGGCCTCGATTCTCTCCGGATCTCGATAGATCTCCTCGGTCATGGGGGTTTGCACAGCCCCCGGACAAACCGTGTCGGATCGAATGTTATAGGGGGCATACTGAATGGCCAAGGAACGGCCCAGAGAGATGAGTGCCGCCTTGGACATCTGGTAGGCATCCAAAGCGCCGTTTTCAGAAATATTCTCCATGTTATGAAGACCGGTGATGCTGGCGATATGGACCATCGTCCCTCCATCCTTCAACATGTGCGGAAGGCACGCCTTCGTAGAAAGGATGGCACCATAAAGATTGACCTGCAGCGTGCGGTTCAACACTTCCATGTCCTGACCTACAATACCGCCATCGTGATCGAGAAGCGCCACCCCGGCAGCGTTCACGAGGTAGCGGGGCGGGCCGAGTTTGTCGGTGACTCGCAGCACCGAGTCGGCGACGAAGTCCCCATCCGTGATGTCACCGCAGTAATAGTGTCGTCCTTCGATAGTCTCCGCGATTGGATCCGGCTTCTTATCCAGTATCGCGACCGACACACCCGACTGATGCAGATCGCCGGCGATGGAATAGCCGATACCTCCCGCCCCACCGGTGACGACAGCGACTTTGCCGGAAAATGTTGGTTTCACGTTGTCGGCTCCTACGTTTACTTGAATTTTCCCACGTCGACGGAAACGAGAGTCTCGAACACGGCACGCAGCAAATGTTGGCGGTCCTCCGGCACCAAGGTGGACAACCGGAGGGGTTGATCGGCTCTCCGAACGCGCAGGCGGGAACACTCTTCTAGGTGCGTGGCTCCGTGGAGACATTCCACTACCAAGCGCACGCCGGCGGCGGGCTCGGCGAATCGCGCCCGCAAAGCTGGGTCTTGTTTCCACTGGTGAAAAAACTCGATCACGCGCTCTTCTACGAAGCGCGTCTCGCTCTCACCCAATAGTGCAAAGACCTTCGCAGTGTGTCGCTCGAACTCACCGAACGCCTTGTAGAGGAGCGCGCGTCCCAAGATAGCAGAAACACTGCCCAGCAGGGTTTCGATAGAAGCAACCTTGAGCGGAACGATCCACGATTCCATGACCTGCTTCAACTTGGCCGGTCGCTGGTGGTCATCGAGCTCCGACAGGGGTGGCTCTCCATCCGGCTCGTAGCTCAAAAAGGTGCGGTTCTCCAACGCCCCGATGACGTCGGAGAGAAAATCCGATGGCCGGTAGAACCTGTTGGTCAGACAAAGATTCACACTGGAGTTGGCGATGGCCTGGAGATCGGCAGTCTCGGCGGCACGACCCAACCTGAACAACCGATCCAATTGCGAACCGAACGAGCTCGAGTCGGCGTACGGTTGCGAACTTCGGCGTCCTGACCCGTTCGATCTCGGTAGTGACGGAGGCTCCGCTGGATCTCGCGCTTGTGGTACCACCGTCGCGTTTTCGCGCTAGTTCCTGGACAATCTTCAAAGGTCCGACTTTCGCTCTTCTACCAACCGAACTATAGTAGGCAGCCTCCTCAAGAAACAAGCGAGGGGTTAGAAAGGAAAGTCAGGAGATTAGCTCTCGTCTCTCTGCTCATCTTATTCGCTACCAACTCCCACGCTCGGGCCCAACTCACCGGAGCCGAGGAAGGCCCCATTGCCATGGGCCACCATCATTTCTTCGTGGCTGACGTCGATGCCCACATGAAGTTGTGGACGGAGCTTCTCGGCGCAGAGCCGGTCAAGCTGGCCGAGTACAATGTCTTGAAGCTCCCGAATCTCATCATTTTTATCACCGAGAACCGTCCCGCGGGTGGCACCAAAGGCACCGTCGTGAACCACGTAGGATTGCAAGTGCGGGAGCTGCGGCCGCTGGTCGCGAGGCTGAAGGCGGCCGGTGCCGACGTAGCAACCAAGAGAGAGGTCCCTGCGGCCGAAGACGACATCTTCTACTTCGAAGACACCGACTCGTACCTCGCCTTCGTGATGGCTCCGGACGGCTCCAAGGTGGAGCTCATCGAGAATCGGTCGCTCGACGCTCCCATCGCCAATCACCACATCCATTTCTACACTCCGGAGGTGGACAAAATGAGGGACTGGTACGTCCGGCTCTTCGGTGCAACACCCGGCAAACGCGGTGGGTGGGAGGCCGCCGATCTGCCGGGGGTCAACCTGATATTCACCGCCACGAAAGAGCCGGTGGTGGGAACTCAGGGACGCGTGCTCAATCACATCGGCTTCGAGGTTCAGAACCTCGAGTCTTTTTGCAAGAAGCTAGAGAGCATGGGCGTGAAGTTCGATCGTCCCTACCGCGAGATCCCCGAGTTCGGAATCGGCTTGGCCTTCTTTACCGACCCTTGGGGAACTTACATCGAGCTCACCGAAGGGCTCGACGAGCTCTAAGGACATGGACCTGGAGGCTCTCGCCAACCGCCCCCTGGTGGTGAAAGTCGGACGAGACGGTCGCCTCCGCTAGTTACTCGATACGCAACGCGACCAGCGGGTCTACACGAGATGCCCGGTAGGCCGGTGCATAGCACGCAACGAGCGCGATCAGCGCGAGCAAGACGGCCGCCCCAGCAAAGCTCAACGGATCGGCCGGGCTCACCTCGTAAAGAAGAGTCGCAAGATACCTCGCCAAGATACAAGATAGGGCGAGGCCCGTGTCTTCCGATTGTAGGGGCGGGTTGCTGACTTCTCAAATCGGCAGCGTCCACGCCAACACCACCAGGCCCAACTTTGCGCCGGCGGCTCACGACCCCAGGGTAACCGCCGCAGCTCGTAGGGGAGGGGGAGCCCCATCTCCCGAGCCTATCGGCTAGACCTGACCGCGAGACGGCCAGTCGCACGTCCTCTAAGCCGCCTACTAACGGTCTTGTGAACGTAAGGGGGGTTGCCGAAAACGTTGGCACCACATGGCTGGCACCAAACGAAGTCGGCAGCTCAGCATGACTCGCAAAACCTTGAAAAAATTGGCGCGCCCTGGGTGATTCGAACACCCGACCTACTGATTCGTAGTCAGTCACTCTATCCAGCTGAGCTAAGGGCGCGCTCTCAAGAGACCGAATGCTAACAAAAGTGTTGCGGGCGATCAAATCCCCACCGACGGCTCGTTCATTCCATCCGTTAGATAGGCGTGCGCCATGTGCGGTGTGTTGAAGGCGAATCCCAGGTTTCCGTCGGGTGCGATAATGATGATGCCGCCTCGTCCCTCGGTACGCATCTCGAGAAGACCGACGGCTCGGCGGGCAGCCTCCGGAGCGGGAACCCCGGAGCCCAAAAACTCTACGGCTCGACGTGCCATCACGACGCGGATAATCCCTTCTCCCCATCCCGTCGAGGTCGCGGCGCCGAGCCGATCATCCGCATAGAGACCGGAGCCGACGAGCGGCGAGTCTCCCACTCGACCAGGAAGCTTCAAGAGCGATCCCCCCGTGGAGCTTGCCGCGGCAAGGTGCCCTTGCGAGTCTCGAGCCACCGCTCCCACGGTGTCGCCCGGGCCGAAAGTAACCGGATACTCCTTTTGCCTCTGCTGCTCACTGAGCTCCTTGGCCTTTTTCCAACGCGCGCGTTCACGTTCGACGATCAAAGATGACGGCGAGCAGGTAGCAACTCCCTGAGAACGAGCGAACGCGACCGCACCGGACCCGACGAGAAAGACGTGCGGTGTACGATCCATGACTCGTCGCGCCAACTCCAACGGATGCTCGATGCCTTGAACTGACGCCACCGCTCCAGCCCGCAGAGTGGACCCTTCCATGATCGCAGCGTCGAGCTCTACTTCTCCAGCCTGGTTCAAGACCGCGCCGCGTCCAGCGTTGAAGGTGGCATCATCCTCCAAGAATCGGACCGCTTCCCCTACCGCATCCACCGAGGAACCGCCACGGTCCAGCACTCCGAAACCCGCACGCGCCGCCCGGGCAACCCCATCGCGATGTGGCTCCACTTCTCCCGCCGGAGTTCCCCAAGCGCCACCGTGAACCAAAATGGCTATCTTCGATGACACGTTGTTTCCCATTCGAGTCCGGGTTTGTTCCCCAGTCAGGATCCCGACGCAAGGCCGTTAAATGCAAGCGTCAGGAAAAGGGGATGTCCCGCCGGATGTTGAATTTGGGGTAGCTGCGGCTCCTTGGCCGGCCTAAGAATAGGTCTGCCAATAAACCGTCTCCAGAGGGGGACAAGGAGCCACCAATGCCTAGGAAATCAAAGAAGCCAGTAAGAAAGCAAACGCACTCGCCTACGGGCAAGGTAGTTGGCCAAGTCGGTCAGATACTGCTACCGATGATAGCTGGGATCGCGGCCACGAAGGCGGATCTGACGGAATGGGTGTACGAGCAAGGACTGACAGCTCTGCACCTACTGCTCAGAGAGGACGCCGAGGAGATCGCGGGGCTCAAGGGCAAGCACGAGAAGGAGCGAACTCATAACCACTGGGGGAGCACGAACGGAGAGCTGAGCTTCGGTGGTCGTCGCATCCAAGTGTCGCGACCTCGAGTTCGCTCGAAGTCGGGCGCGGAGGCGTCGCTTCCACACTTCGAAGCCTTCCGCGAAGAAGACCCGCTTCCAGAGCGAGTGTTGAATCAGATCTTGGTGGGCGTATCGACCCGAAATTACGAATCGAGTCTGGACAAACCCGCGGCCAAGTTGAAGTCTCGTGGCACGAGTAAGAGTGCCGCCAGCCGTCACCTCGTGAGCCAGACGACTAAGAAGCTCGAGGAATACCTGTCTCGGCGGCTAGAGGAGTTCGAGCTTGCGGCACTGATGCTGGATGGCCTTGAGGTGGCCGGACAGACCGTCGTCGTAACTCTAGGTATTACAATAGATGGAACGAAGGTGCCCCTGGGTATATGGCTGGGCTCGACGGAGAACTCTCGGGTGTGCACCGCGATGTTGCAGGACCTTCTCGAGCGAGGCTTGCGCGTCGATGAGTCGATTCTCTGCGTAGTGGACGGAGGCAAAGGCATCCGCAAGGCACTCGTCGACGTTTTGGGGGACCTCGCGGTCATCCAAAGGTGCCAGATCCATAAACTCCGAAATCTTCGCTCGTACCTTCCCAAGTCTCGTCACGCCTACGTGCTCCAGACAATGAAGGAAGCCTACAAGTGCAAGAGTGCCGACAAGGCGCGCAAGCGACTTCAGGCATTGGTGTCGTGGCTCGAGCGAAACGGCTACGACGAAGCTGCCGGAAGCCTTCGTGAAGGGATGGAAGAAACACTCACGGTCGTGAAGCTCGCGCCGCCCGCCTTACTTCGCCAGTCTCTTGCCACGACGAACGCCATTGAGAATCTCAACGGAACCATTCGCAGAGTATCGAGAAACGTCAAGCGTTGGAAGAGTCCTTCCATGGTTCGCCGATGGACCGCTCTTGGCGTCGTCACCGCGCAGAAAAAGTTCCGGCGTATCAAAGGCTATCGCCATATGGGCGCTCTCGTTCACGCGCTTAGAAGCAAACAGAAATCTCTTGACAGCGATGAGTTTGCTGCCTAAGAGTATTCACAGGTGCCGCCGCTACCCGACCAAATTCAACAGCGGCCGGGACATCCCCCAGGAAAATGCGGGATGTGGTAGCGCTACGGGGAGTCGAACCCCGGTTTGATGGCTGAGAACCACCCGTCCTAACCCCTAGACGATAGCGCCACCAAGGAAGCTCGGATGAACCAAGCGATCGAAAGTAACACAGGGCGCGGACACTGTCAAAGTAACCGCACATCCGGCACATCCGGGCTCCAGGTTGGTGAGGCCCCAGACCCATGTTAATATAGTTTGTAACTCCTGACAATTCAGTGGTTTTTTCCGTCCCCCGAGGCGATTTTCGAGCGAGAAAACCGGGCAATGCTAGCCGTCTTAAGAAACGGATCGCAAACTTGATGGGCGGCACCTCCGCCGCAACGGCGGAGCCGACCACGGAAGCTTCCTACCCTTCTTCAACACACGGGTTCGTGAAAGCGCCTCGGCCGCGGCCCCAATGGCAGCCCGATCCCGAGGTGGCCCAGAAATTGGCCCGCCGGGAGGCGCAGCGGCGGGAGGCGAGGCTCCTCCTGAAGGAAAGGATTCACAACCGGAGTGTCGTTCTGATGAGCGAGCTCCGAAACTACCTCCTTTCCGAGATCCATAACTCCCTCAAAGAGCATACCGGTCCGAAAACACTCAAAGGCATCCTCGAGATCACGTTGGATCCGAACTTCATGCGAACGCTCGATAAGAAGATCGACGGTCTCGCGGTCAAGCTCATCGAAAGACTGAAGAGCGACTTCCGAAAAGAAGAAGAAATTGATCCGCTCTTGCCCCTGTCGTCGACTCTCGGCGACGAGCTCAGGACCTATCGCGATCAAGTCGTTCGGACTTACTTACTCGACCAGGTAGAGGTCTTCGCTTTGCCGCAACTCGGAGAGGTCTTTCCCGAAGGTGGGGCGTCACCCGAGCAACTGAAGCAAGGCATCGCAAGTTATTGGAAGACTTGCCAGGAGGCGATCGACCGTTTCTTTCACGCCGTCGAGATGTCACTCCTGAGCGGAGCCAGAGAAGGTCTTCGGATTGACGCCACCGTGATCCGAGAGCGACTGCTGGCGGCGCAGTATCGCAACGGTTACCGCGCTCTCGGAATTCGCTTGGCCGAGGAGCATGCGCAAGTAGCTGAGCTCCAGATGCCGAGAGGCCATCGCCTCGATAAGATGCGTCCTCAAATCGACCGCCGAGTCGTAGAGGGCATCATCGTGCCCCTAGCTTTCTTTATCCGCGATCGGGCAGAGCCGGAGTCCCTAGAAGCGCTCCGAAGTCGAGCCGAACACTTTCGCGACATCGTAGACAAGATGGTCACCAGCGGGGATCCCTTCAGCCGAACTGCGGAAGCCTTGAAGCCCCTCTTGAGGAGAAGCATTGAACAAGCGCGACCGCTCGTGCTAGAGACTTTTTCCTACCTTGCCGGTCCCATCGAAAGTTTAAAACCGACGGAAGTGCATCGTGCGACCGCTCTCCTTCACATGTTCGAAACCCTCTTGAAGCCTGATCTCGATGAGAAGGCGCTCCAAGCGGTCGAACAGAACGTTCGACTCAATAAGACTCAGTACCACATCTATACACACATCGACCGGACTTACCCAAGGTTGCTGCCTCTATTACAGCCGCTGGATCGCGTCCAACCTTCGGACGCGGGGTTCTTCCTGAAGTTCCTGCAAGAGTTGGAGCCCTCCGGGGAAGCCATCGAGACCATGGCCCGCCGGCTCGGCTACTTGTCACCAGACGATGCCTCCTCCAACGATCCCTTGAGTCTGATCCGAGCGATAGCCGTCCTCGCCTTGCCCCGACTAGAGCTCACTTCCTGGCAGTTTCTTTACAGTCCAGCACCGCCGGCCCCAAACGAGCTGGCGGTTCTCGCCAAAACAGTCACCGAGCAATTTCGACCGACCGGGATTGGGGCCTACGATCGTCAGCAGTCCATCGGGGCCCACCCGGTGCCGGTCGATCTCCCGACCGCCCTCGCCGCGATCGGTTACCACCCGGACAAAGAGAATCGACTCGAAGTCTTCAGAAAAAAAGTTGGGGAGCTCATCGAGTCGGGCAAGGCCCCGGATCTCCGCAAGGCACTCGATTACCTCCGTAGTTTTCGCCAAGCGGTCGAGGAACAACGCGTCAAACGAGGTTTGGTGGACATCGAGAGGGCGCCATACGTCGCCGAGATCTGGTTGAAAGAGTCGGGAGGGATGGTCGGCATTCTTTTTTACGATGGTCCCGGGTTCGGCGAAGTTCCCCTCGAGCAGATGGTTCGTAAGCCGACCGGAGGGAACCATGCCGAGGTGGAACAAGCGCTCCGCCGACAGCTCACAAATCAGGCCCTGATCTATAAGGCTTTCCACAATCTGTTCGCCGGCGAAAAAGACATTGCTCTTTCCCACCGTCGGACCCTTCCCACTTATCTCAAGACCACCTACGAGAAGATCGAACCGAGACGAAACGCACTGCTCATACACCTCCGCAACGCGCGTCTCCTCCTCAGGCGCGTGGAGGAGTTCGCGGCGATGATTCTGGAGTCTCACCCCTCAACCAAGAGCGACACCGCAACCGTCGCCCAAATACTGACCGGTCTCAGCCGCAAAGTCGATCAGTACCTGACCGGCGTGGACAAGTCCTCATCACCGAACGATCTTGCTCGCTTTGCGCGAGAGCACGAGCGCATACTCAAGTACTTGAACATCGCCATCCTGCAGTCCGTCAATCCTTGGCTCGAGCGTCAGACCAGGGAGCTCGCAACGGAGTTCGAGTTCCGCGAGGAAGACGTAGTGGAAGCCATTCGCGTGGCGGCCTTGGCGAACAAGATGGACTGGGCTGACGTCACCAAGTGTAAGGTCAATCCGATCCGAGGCACACTGGGATGTCGAACGCTACTCGAGCTCAGGGGCGGTGCGTCCAAGGTGATTTTTTGCGAATTTGATCGCCGTTACCAGCGTTGGAGGGTCAAGTACTTCGCACCACTCGTCATGGACGTGGTCCGAGAGGCGTGTGTTCGCGTCGGTCGCAACCTTCCCCAGGAGTACGACGAGAAGTTCGAGCAAGCGACGTTCAGTCTCGACGAACCGGCTTGCCGCTTCATGTTGAGGAAGGAGGGTGTCGGCCGAATTGAAGCGACTCTGATTCTCAAGACCAACCCGACCGGTCACGAATGGCAGGTCGTCTACCTCAAATGGGACGACGAGATTCTCATCTATCGCGCCAATCCTCTCGCCGAGGAAACCGACCAGTTCCTTCGTTCTTGATTGATTGGCCTCCCTTTTCACCGTATGACGCGGGGTGTCCCATCAATCGCCTCCGGTGTCCCCTCTTGGACACCGTAGCCGGTTTCTCCTTCTCCTTGCCTTCTTCCTGAGCGGCGCTGCGGCACTAATCTTCGAGCTCATCTGGACTCGCCTCCTTCTTCTCTCCCTCGGGGCTACGTCGGCGGCGGTGGGCGCCGTCCTCGGTGCCTTCATGGGCGGCATGGCGATCGGAAGCGCACTTGCCGGGCGTAGCCTCTTCGCTCGCCGCGACCCCGTCATCACCTTCGCCTTGTTAGAGGGGTGGATGGGTCTCTATGGACTCGCTTCGCCCTATGTGCTCCGTCTGGTGGGTTTCGTACCTGCGAAGCTCCAGTTTCCGCTCGCGCTGATCTTGTTGCTGCCGGCGACGATCGCGATGGGTGCTTCGCTCCCCGTCCTCTCCCGCGCTTTCGGGCAGGACAGCGATTGGCCGGCGGCGGAAGTCGGGCGTCTCTATGCGGTCAATACCGCAGGCGCGGTGCTCGGACCGTTACTCGCCGTCTTCGCGTTCTTCCCCTCGGTCGGGCTCACCACAACGCTCTACCTCGCAGCGGCAGCCGATCTTTTGGTACTGGTAGGAGTTTTCGTCGGACGAAAGGCTTTGCCGAGTCTAACCGCCGTTGCACCGACCGGGCCCTTACCCGAACGCGACCGGCCGCCCATCATCCTTCTCGCAGCGATGGCGGTCTCAGGAGCCTCGGCCATGGTTTACGAAGTCGCCTGGGCCCGAACGCTCTCTTTGGTCTATGGCTCATCGATCTATGGCGTCTCGATCATGCTCTCCACTTTTCTCTTCGGGATCGCCAGCGGTTCTGCGCTCGTATCCTTATTAGTTGGGGGAAAAACGAAGCCACTGCCCTACCGGGTCACGACGTGGCTCTTGGTCAGCTCGGCGGTCGGGGCCTTTCTCAGCTTGCTGGTCACTCGCAACCTTCCCTTTGTGTTCCTCAATTTGTACCGTTCGGCCCCCGACCGAGATCTCACTCTCTTCGCGACGCAGTTCGTGGTGGCGGCCGCACTGATGCTTCCGTCAACTCTATGCCTGGGAGCCATGTTGCCTGCGGTGATCGGAGCCCTGCCTGCGTCCAAAACCGATCTGGGCATGCGTGTTTCGTGGCTCTACACCGCTAACCTCGCGGGCGCTGCAACCGGCGCCATCCTTGCCGCCGGAGTATTGCTGGGGAGCTTCGGTATCGAGCTCTCGGTCCGGATCGCATCCGTTGCGGCACTTGTCGTTGCCGCTGTGCTCGCGGTGAAATCCGACCGAAAGCGTTCCACCGCGCCGCTGACGGTTTCAATGGCGGCGGGTTTGCTCATTCTCTCCTTCGATCCCACTGGGGACCTATTGATCAAGAGCTTCGGCCTCTACATCGAACCGAAGAACCCATCGCGCGACCCCTCTTCCCTCCGTGAGCTGGTCAATTCACACCGGCTTCTGTACTATCGTGATGGTCCTACCGCTACGGTCGCGGTGCAGAAGGTGGACCGCTTCATACTTCTCAAGATCAACGGCAAGACCGACGCGTCGAACGGTCCCGGAGACATTACGACCCAACTGTTGCTCGGACACCTCCCTTTCATGGTCTCCGACGCCAACCGTGTCGCGGTCATCGGTTGGGGAAGCGGCATGACCGCGGGCGCCGTCCTGACCCATCCGGTCGAGTCGGTGGATGCCTTCGAGATCGAGCCCGCGCTGATCGAGGCCTCCCGACATTTCGAACCTTCCCGGTACTTCAAACCCGGCAACGGGCGACCGTTGGATGATGAACGCCTCAACCTCGTCATAGGAGATGCGCGCAGCGAATTACAACGTTCTTCAATAGTCTACGATCTGATTATCTCCGAGCCCTCGAACCCGTGGATCACGGGAGTTTCCAACCTCTTCACTCAGGACTTCTTCGAGATCGTTTCCTCGAAACTGAAGCCCAACGGAATACTCTGCCAGTGGTTTCATCTCTACGGTATGTCGGAAGAATCCACGCGTTCCCTGCTAGCCACGTTTCGCAGTGTGTTTCCACACACCTTGGTTTTCAAGGATCGCGATCTCATTCTTCTCGGATCCAGGAGTCCGATTCGTCTTTCCATGTCGCGTATACGTGAAATCCTCGCGGAGACCGCTATTCGAGACAGTCTGGCGCGGGCTCAAATCAACTACCCGGCCGACGTCCTGGCGGCGCTCCGTCTCGACGAGGCCGGGGTCGAGAAGTTCTCTCGAAATGCGCTCTTCAACACCGATGACAATCTTCTGCTCGAGCGCGCGGCGCCGCGAAGCCTCTACCGTGATCGCAGCGACGCGATCTGCACGGAGTTGAATCGTTACCCACCTTCCGTGATGGACGTGCTTACCGACTACGATTCGGAAGGTGACGTCCTACTCGAGCTGGGCGCCTCATACTTCACCGACGGGAGGAAAGAGCAAGCACTCGAGGTTTGCCAACGCGCACTGGCGATCCGCGACTCCTACGAAGGACAGAAGTTGCTTGGTCAGACACTGCAGAGCATGGGACGGACCGACGAAGCTCGTCGGGCATTGGAGAAGGCCTTGCGTCACGAGGACGTTGACGTGGCAGGTAGGAAGTTCGTCCAAGCCCTCTTACGATCCCTGGAAACGACTTCCGAATAAAACGGCGTCCCCAGGAACACGTGGTAATAAAAACTTCTTGCTGGTTGATCGCTCTGATGGTCTTGATGCATGGCAGTCAGGATCACACCGCGCGCGGCCGTTGGATCTTAGGAAGCAAGGGTCAACCTCACGACTACTCTTGTGGTGCGCTTCGCTTTGGTCTCCAGCCATCCGGGCTCGCGTGGGATGGCGAGCTCCTCTGGGCGTGAGCGACCAGATCTCGAGCTGTCCGGGATGCCTCTTTGCCCTGAACCCGAGGTCGGGAGGAACCGATCGAGACGCCCTATTCCTCGAAGAAGATGGGCTTCGGGTCCTACATCAAGGCCGGGCGTTGGTGGTCGACGGCGAAGGGCTAACTCTCTTGGAGGACTCCGCCAACGAGCTGGTTTTCGCGATGGTGCTAGAGGACGGTTTCGAAAGGCACATCGGCTGGGCGCCCGACGAGCGAAGTCCCGGCGCGGCGTTGGTGGTCCGAGTGAACCGGGATTCACGCGCAGCAACGGTGTCCGCGATCTGGCGGTTCGAGCTCCCAGCGGACAACACGGTCCGTCCCTACAAGGGGGACAGGAACCGACGATTCGAAGGCATTGCAGTCGACCGACGCTCGAGGCGGGGTTACCTGGCCTATGAGCAAGACGAGAGCGGATCGCCCCGGCTCTTCACCTTCGAGCTTCCCTCGAGCAAACCTTCTCCTGGCACCGAGGAGCTTTCGGTCTTGCTCGAAGAGGTGAGCTTCGATATTGATTCCGTTACTCAGGGAACGCCGGGTACGCTAAAGAACTTCAACGACCTGGCCTTTCACTCTCCGAATCGACTTCTCGTTTTGTGTCGGGATCGCGAGTTGCTGTTGATCCTGGAGCTCGTCGATCCGAAGACCGCTCAGCTCGCGGCCCAAATACCCTTGGACCTGCGCTCTCCCATGAACCAAGTGATCGAGTGGCCGAGCCCGGAGGGTATCGCGATCGCCGAGGAATCGAACACGATCTACATCGTCAGCGATCCGGATCCGAGGTGCCGTGGGAATTGAAAAGCGTCCGCAGCGAGCGAGCTCGATACGCGCCAAAGGCTGGCCGAAGCGTACCTTTTTTTCCAGTTCGTGCCGCTTCTGTTCGAGCTCGAGCTATCTGCGCTGGGCGAGAATTTCCCTATAGAGGTCCAATAGACTCGCGATTCTTTCCGACCAGCTGAAGTCCGATTCCACGCGGAGCCTTCCCGCCTTCCCGAACAAAGCCAATTCGTCCCCGAGAGACAGGGCACGAACCAGAGCCTCCCCCAGAGCCTCCACTTCGCCAGGCGGAACGAGAAACCCGCTCTTGCCTTCTTCGACCTTGTCCGGGATGCCACCTGCGGTGGTTGCCACCACCGGCTTTCCGTGCGCCATGGCCTCGAGAGTCACTAAAGAGCTTCCCTCATAGAGCGTCGGATGGACGAAGAGGTCCGCACGCCGATAAAGGGCCGAGAGCTCTTCATCAGAGACTCGTCCAGCGAAACGGGTGCGATCGGTAAGCCCCATTTTCTCGATCCGCCCTCGTAAACCGGATTCGGTGGGGCCGGATCCGACCAGGACCCAGACCCAATCATTCGGTAGTTTTTCTCTGACTCGTCCCAACGCGTCGGCGAGCACCGAGAACCCTTTGTTGGACTCGAGCCGTCCAACCGAGAGCAAAACAGGAATGGAGGGTTTGAGACCCAGACGCCGGTAAAGCGCTTCGGTCGTCTCGGGTGAAACCGGACGATCGATTTCCTGAAGGTCGATCGGTGTTGGCAGGATGACCGCCTGAGCGGGCTTGATACCAAGGTACCGACGAACTTCCTCCATCATCCCGCGGTCCGGCACGATCACTCGCTCGGCGCGGCGGGCC
The DNA here is from genome assembly GCA_965222425.1 of Candidatus Marinacidobacterales bacterium. Classification (GTDB taxonomy): domain Bacteria; phylum Acidobacteriota; class Vicinamibacteria; order Marinacidobacterales; family DATDRI01; genus CBDCNP01. The sequence goes on along the minus strand of CBDCTW010000018.1, from coordinate 67,827 downwards.
GCATAGCGCGCGCCCACCTGCAAGGGGAAGTATCCGACTTTTTTCAGACCCTTGGCCTTGAACTCTTCCATGCCGACCGGATGTACCACCATGGGCGGATCGTTCCTTCTTCGCGAAAGCGCGTAGCCGAAGCCGGACGCTCCTTCCGCCTGGACAATATCAGGGGTCTCGGCGGTCTCGGCCATCATGCGGCGGGCCGCACGGACGCTCCAGGCCAGATAGTTGGTGCTCCGGTCCGCGATCACGAAACCGGATCGTCGAGGCCAAGGAACGATCCGGTAGGGCACGAACCGGATCTGCACACCGTCGAGAAGCTTTTCTCCCTTCGAATACGAATCTGATGGATCGCCCGGCGGGCCAACCGGCGAAGCCGGCGGAGAAGTATAGAGCGTCACGTCGACGCCGTTGCGAATCAAGTGCCGCACCATCGCTCCCACGTGCCGTTCGAACCCTCCGAGCCCATGAAGAGGGTGCGCGACACGAGAGATGACGGCAACTTTCATCGAACGTCGATTACCCTACGGTAAAGATCCTCGAGGTGAGAGAGAACAACGTCCTCGGAGAATCGATCGCGACCCCTTTGGGCGGCTCCTTCTCGTAGGCGTGAAGCGAGTGCGGGATCGTCGAGAACGCGTTTGAGCGCGACGGCCATTTCGGAACCCGTACGACCCAAGAGTCCGCTCTCTTGGTCGACTACGATCTCCCCGCTGCCCCCGGTGGGCTCCACGATCAGAACCGCGCCCACTCCCAGGCCCGAAAGCAACACGCGCGAAAGAGGCTCCTCCCATCTTGACGGGAAAAGGACGGCGGTCGCCCGTCTCATGAGCAGAAGTACCATGTCCTCGCTCACCCATCCGAGCATGCGCGCATCGACTCCCAATCTCTTCGCTTCTTCACGCAGAGAGCGCTCGAGGCGACCGCTCCCGGCAATCAGTAAAGGCAATTTCACACCAGACTCGTGCATGATCGAGAGAGCACGATCGGGTGCCTTGTTGGGTTCCAGCTTGCCAACGAAGAGCACGAATTTCTCCGGAAGCATGGGAGACGGCTTCGCGAGAGATTGTTCCATTGTCTCGAGGTCGATCACATTCGGAATCACCGTAGCGTTTCCCAAAGGCAACATCCTTTGCACGTAGTTGCTCACCGCAACGACGGCCGCCGCCTTCCGCAGCGTCTCCTGTCGTCGGGCGAGCTCGGCGCCCACTTTGGGAGGAAGCAATGGTGCCACCGGCCAGAGAAGTGGATAGCGCCGTCCGACACAGACTACCCGCCGCGCGTAACTGCAACCCGGGCAGCGGTCCTCACCGGAGAGCATCGTGGACCAGATGCACACCGGCCAATGGTCGCGCACCGTGACGACGACCGGTAGACCGGTTTTGCGGTTGGCGCCGATCGTCGCACCCGCGGAAAGCCAATGTTGCGCGTGCGCTAGATCGAACCGTGCATCCAATCCTTCCAAGAAGGAAGCCAAACGTGCCTCTCGGCGGAAAGCACTCCCAAATGTCGCCGTTCCCACGCCGACCTCGAAGACCTTCGTTCCTTCCCAATCTTTCTCTTCCTCTTTTCGGCGCTCCCATGGTTTACTGACCACGACCGTCACGTCATGTCCACGACGAGAAAGCGTCCGGGTCAATACCGCTGTCGACTGACCGCTTCCTCCCGCTCCAGGAGGAAATGCGTCGGTTGTGATGAGAATCTTCACGCCCCGGCACCCTCGGTGGCTCCTGCGAGGACGCGCTCGAGCGCTTCGCAATGCACTTGCCAACTGTAAAGGGAAACGATCCGACGCCGTGCCGACTGACCCATGGCCCTGGCCCGCCCCGGGGAGCTCACCAGTTCGCCGATCGCCTCGGCAAGCCGCTCGGTGTGGTTCTCCGAAAACACTAGGCCCTCTAGCCCCGGCCGTACGATCTCTCGCAACGGCTCGATGTCGAGCGTCACCACCGGAAGCCCGCTCGCCATGTACTCGAATATCTTGAGGGGCGACCAGTAGAACCCGAGTTGAAGTTGACCGTGAAGTGACGGCTGATAAGGAGCGACGCCCACGTGGGCGCGTGCCAAGTAATGAGGCATCTCTTCATACGGCACCGCTCCGGTGCAGTGAAGGCGAGCTGCCACTCCGAGCTCCTCGGCATGCTGCTTCACTCTGGCAAGCATCGGTCCCGCGCCAAGTAGTAAGAAGAACGCGTTCGGAGAGCGTTCGAGTACTCTCACCGCGGCCCTCACCAAGAGCTCCGCTCCGTGCCAGGGACGAAAGCTACTCGAAAAGACGACCACGCTAGCGCCGCTGGGAATGGGAAGCTCCTTCGCCGAACCCGAGGCCGTCAAACCGGGGTGGAACATGTCCACATTCGCCCCCCAATGAACAGGATGGATTTTCTCTCGAGGCACCGATGGCGGGATGATCGTGGGAAGAGGAGTCACTAGAGCCGAAGCCTTCTGACAGAGATCTTCCCGCACCGCCTTCATGGAACGGAAGAGCAGGAACCGGTCGAGCCACCGCTTCACTGAGCCCGGGTGATCCATGAGCGGAGAGTTCACTTCGAGCACCGACGGTACGCCGCGCCGATATGCCGCCCGAACACCCTCGCCGCCAAAGTTGTAGTATCGCTCCAAGACCACTTCGATCCCGAATCGATCGATCAGCTGTCCGACCATTTTCTCCGCCGTCCAGCGGAAGAAGCGGTGAGGCAAGAACGGTCGTGCCGGATGAAGCGTGAATTCCGATTCGGCGTGAGCAAACGCTCCGTCACCGGCTCGAGCCACCACATGCACCTCGTGGCCCTGCTTGGCGAGTCCACGTGCTACCTCCAACACATGGACCGATCCCCCGGTCGATCCGGGAATCGTTTGGTCGGTGGCCACGTAGAGCAGTTTCAAATGTTTCACCGGGCACGGAGGAGCAAAAAGAACGGCCCGGTGCGCACCCGTCCGAAAAGGGCAACATCGAGCCTAAGAAGTGTAGTAGCCAGTGCGAGAGGCGCGTGGGCCCAACGCCCCACGTTCGGCCGCTCCGCGCTCGCTTCGCTCGCGCTTCCGGGTGGCGGATCTTTGGCCTTCTGACGGCGCCGCCACAGGTTATGCTCCACGAGCGGAAGGATGAGATCCTCGATGACGGCCTTCATGACGACGTTGTAGTAACGGATACTCTCGATACGAAACCCGGACTCGGCAAGGAGACTCTCGAGCTGGTCGTAGCTCTTGAGCACGTTCACGTGGTCGGACTTTCGGTCGCGTTCCGGCTTGTTGTCCACCAGTCCGCGCCGGTCGAGCCAAGCGACGAGACGATTCACCCCGCGCTGAAATCCAGCCAGGCGCGAGCTCATCATGACGTGGGAGTAAACGAAAAAGAGCCCTCCAGGACGAAGAATGCGGCGTGTCTCGGCGAGCATGGCGCGCACGCCGTCTTCCGGCAAGTGCTCCATCACGTCGAGCGAGTAACCCTTGTCAAAGCTGCCGGCGGCGAATGGCAAACGACGAATGTCTCCGCGGGCTAGATCGACCGTTGCGACCGCTTCCGCGGCAAAGTGATCTCCCGCGTCGATCCCCACCATCTGTGCACAGCTCGCTCTTTTGAAGAACACGACGCGACCGTTCCCGCAACCGACATCGACCACCCGGTCCTTCGTCGAGAGCCGGAGCATGCGCGTCATCATGTCGGTCTTGATGCGTGCAGACAGAAAGAGTGGACGCAGCGGTCCAGGGCGATGATGAAAGTCTTCTTCCGCATATTGCGTGAGATCGGAAAAGGTCCCCTCAGGGGGACGCATGTCGAGGAAACCTTTCTCTTTCGAGAAAGGATACAAAGAGCCGCAACACGCGCAACGCGCTCCACCCTCATCGAGTGTCAGGGTCCTCTTTGACACGATACCGTCGGGACATTTCCACATCGCAGGATAGTGCGCCAAGCATAGAGCGTGGTCAGGCCTTTCGAGGTGTCCTAGAGCCTCGACCGCCTCGCGGCACGAGCTGTCCACCCCGGCTGACGCGGTGCGCGACGCCTCGATGCAGACCGGGCATCGCGCCAGCGAGAGTAAGTACTCCGAGATCACGGCTCCTCCCGCCCACCGCCGGAGAGCTCTTCCCGTCCCGTGAAGTAACGCCCGATTACCGAGATGATGCGGGGAGGCACTTCGTAAACGTGATTGTGGAGGACTTCTCCCCAAACGATCCGGTCACGATTCATCAGCCCCAGTCCAAACTGAACCATCAGCGAGAGGTTCCAGACGATGAAGATACCCACTGCGGCATAAAAGCCGGCTCGCCGGAGGAAAGGACGAAGAGACTCCATTACCAGCGCACCCCAAACCGCGAAGATGACCGTCGCGGCGACGAAACGCCGGGCGCCGAAGGCTCCGGCCATGGTCCACGAATCCACCGCTCCCGAGATGTAAACCTGAGACAGGAAACTCACCGCAAGCACGGAGCCCGCGCCGACTTCTCGTCGAAAGAGAAGTACCGCCCCCACGAAAAAGAGCACCAGCAACGGGCTCCAGAACAGCAGGCCGTGCTCGCTCGAGAACAGCACCTTGAAGAAGTGGGGCGAGCTCCAATACATCTTGTTTGCAACGTGCGGTGATGGAGCGGGACGACCATAGAGGATCTGGTATACGAGTAGCTGCGGCAAAAAAACGACAAAAGCGGTGGCACCGAAGGCCAAGACCCTCTTTACACGACCCGATAGATCCGCCTCGAGCCGCGGCGACAGTACTGCCAGAAGCGCAGCCACCGCGAACAAACCGTCTTGCTCGCGAACCAACGCCATGAGTCCGGCCGAAGCACCCCACAGTGCCCACCGTCCTAACGAGCCCCCCATCGCCCACGGCCAGAGGCTGAAAAAAAGTGCGGCCGCAAAGAGCGAAGCCGCATGGCTCATGCCCGGGGCGATGTACATATAGAACGCCACCGGGGTCGCCCACCACAATCCCACGACTGCCAGGAAACAAGCTTCCGCATCCGCGTAGCGACGTGCCAGCCGGTAGGAGAGAAAGAGACCTATCGATCCATAGATCGCCGAGGCCAGTGTCACCGCCAATCGATAGGGACGCGAAAGACCATCGGGCTCGACCTCGGCACCGAACGCGCGTGCCACCGAAGTACTCGCGTGGGCCACCAGATAGAACGGTGTCCAAAGCAATGCCGTGCCGATGGGGCCGAAATTGTTCTTGAGCCCGGTGGGGGTTTCTCGATCGAGAAACGTCTCCTTGAAGCCTTGGCGGCCTTCGGGGTCCTCCTGATAAAAGTACGTGTACTCGTTGGTGAAATCGAGATCCCGGTCGAAGAGGATCGAGTGCAAGTAGGAAAAATACTCTACCGCGTCCGATTCCGCGATGCGGGGAGTTACCAGCACGAGCGACGCCAGCAGCAGGATAGCCAACAGGAGCTCGGCTCTTTCTTGGAAGGGTCCGAAAAACTTCAAGGCTCGTGTTTGAACCTCAGCCGCCAGCCGCCTCTTTGTAGAGACTCAAGTATGTTTCCAACGCGGCCTCGGGGCGGAATCGTTCTTCAATGTGCCGCAAGGTTTCCGCCGTGCAGCGGCGTGGTGCGGAAATCGCCGCCAGGACCTCCCGTGCCAAGGCGGCTGGGTCGCGCAGCGGAACGAGTTGCACGTCGTCGGGGAACAGCTCCTTCAACTCCGTGCCGCCCGGATGCTCCGCGGAGACGACCGGCGTACCCGACGCGAGAGATTCCGCCGCCACGGTGGGGAAGGCTTCGAGCACGGACGGCAACACGAAGAGATCCGCCGCCGTGTAGTATTCAGCCAGCTCTTGATTGTCCACCTGTCCCAAAAGCTTAACCGCCCGGGCCAACTCTTTCTCCGCGATGAGTGCTTCCAGCTCGGCACGCGACTCACCCTCGCCGGCGATCCACAACTTCGCGGAAGGACATTTTTGTAAAATCTCAGGCATCGCCTCGATCAGGTAACGCTGACCGGCCAGTGGATGGAGTCTCTTGACATTCAGGATCAAAGGACCGGAGTCGGCACCCAGCTCGCGCCGCTTTTTCTCGCGGTCTTCCACCTCGACGACGCGAAAAGCTCGATCCACCGGCGGATAGACTACCGACCGCTTGGCCGGCGCCACTCCCAATTCGATCGACCGCTCCAATAGGCGCCGGCTGTAGTAGGTCACATGCGCCGCACGTTGATTCATCCAAAGGAACGGATCGACCGGATGCTTGCGACGAAAGTGCCAGATCTCGGTCCCATAGTGCGTGAGGATAAACGGCCGTCCGCGCTGCGAAGCCAAGGCAGCCGAGACCTGGTTCATGAACGTGTTGCTATGCACGTGAACCACATCCGCCTGGGAGATGGGCTTCCGCGCCTTGAAAAAGACTTCCGCAGCGGTCGATAGCTGGGCAAGCCTGAGGGTCTTACTCCAACCTTGAGTGGCGGGCCGGTCGATATACACGACGTCCGAGTTCACCGGCTCTCCGTGTCGAGGTCGAAAAGCGACAAAGCTCACTTGGTGCCCGCGTGCAGCTAAACCGTCCCCGAGCAACTGCGGGAGAAGCGCGTTGGCGGCAAGATCGGGTGGCAAATGGGGCGTTACCATGCAGATTCTCAAGCCCGCTCTCCCGCTACCCACTCGTCGTGAAACTCCCGGAAGGTCCTTCCCTCCACGCCCTTCTCGGCAAAGAAACGGAGGAGTGTCGATAGCTTCTCGTAGAAAATCTCGACGTCCTCCTCGGTGCTGTTGTACGGGCTTCCTCCTGGGATCAATTCGCTCGAGTGGAAAATGATGTTAGCCACCGGCATCTTAGATTGCAGAAGGTGATCGGCGAGCCACAACATGTCCTCGGTCTTCGAATAGGACGGTCGCAGCCATATCGGTCGGACGATACGGAGAAGTCGCAGCACCCGACGGAAGGTATAAGCGGGAGTGAAATCCGCGTAGGCCGCTTCCAACCGATGCGGCAACCTTCGATTGAGAGCACTGGTGACCGGTATCTCGAGGAGTCGACTCGGCCCCGCACGACGCGGATCCTCGCCGCTGACAAAGTAGGGTTCGAGCCGGGCACCGGCGAAAGAAGGTCCTCCTTTCGTCCGCTCGTTGAAGAACGGATCGACGCTCGAATCCACCGTATACGCTTCCGACTCCAAGGCCTCGACATGCGACCCGGCAAAACCGTTGCGGCCGGAACGGTAGGAGACCGGAGACTCTCCCGTCACTTCCCCGACCGCTTCAGTCAAGGCGCGGAGCTGAGAACGAAATTGCTCCAGATTCAGATTGAGTGGAAAGAGATGACCGTCGCTCGGCGGGGGTGTTGTCCACGGGTGGTGGTGAGAGCCGATCTCGCAGCGTCCTTCCCTGGCAAGGCCCCGGAGAACCGAACGGCTTTCGGGGTCCTTGGCGACTTCATAGGTGACGAGATAGGTGGGTCGAACGCCATACTGATCGCACAGTTTCTGTAGACGCGGAAGCTCGGCGATGTTGCGAAGCGCGAGCTTGTCACGTCCTGCCGCGCTCCATTGGTCATCGGCCTCGGTGTCGACGCCGAGCAGAACCCTGGTCATTGCTGTCGATCCTGATCGGAATCGCCAAACGCGACGTGCCAACGAGAGGTGTCACGAAAAAAGGCCTCGCCCGCATACTCCTTGCGGATCCGCAAGCAGAACTGCATGGGGCTCCCAATCTCGAAAAAGCCCTTGTACCGAAGTCGCCGCGCAAGGCGTTGATCGAAAGTGAAAATCTGAAGCCGCGCCACTCGATTCTCTCGTCCCCACTCCGCGGCACGATCGAGTAGCGCGTCCAGCACCGCCCGATCTTCCGGGTGCGCGAACAAGTCTACGACCAGCCCGAGTCGAACACCGCCCGCCTCCGCGGCGCGGAGAACGATGAAGCCGGCCACCCCCCCGTCGCCGAGCGCCTGAAAGATCTCGTAAGACACCTGGGGGGCACGATGGTACTTCCATTCCAAGTAAGCCGCTTTTCGTTCGGCGATGAAATCGAAGTCTGGGGACGCCTTATCCCACAGACGATCGAAGCCGTCACCAAACGGCCGTTCGAGCGGCTGCACGTTGACCTCTTTTCCGGAGGCTTTCCCACCGCGGGCCGGAAACGCGAGCGCCAAAGCGGTTTTGGCAACTGGAGAGGCAAGCCGTGCCGGGAAGGATCCGATCCGGCGCGCGAAGAGCAGGCCGGGATCGAGAATGCGCGTATAGCAAGGTACCGGACCCACGTCATGCCATCGGAGTTTTTGAAAAAGAGTGTAAGAAGCGAGCGAAAGCCCGAGGCCCAAAGATGCCTCGACATTCTGGTCCCAATACAAGAACAAGCGGGAGCCCACTCCCTTTCTTTGGAGCGAAGAGCGCACCATCACGTCCATGCCCCAGGATGCGCGCACGATATGGTCTTTGACCTTGAGACGGACCGGCATGGATGCGTACTGCCCTAGAACCTCCCCACCCTCCTTGGCCTCCTTGGCCACCCAGATCTCGGGACCCTCGGCAGGGCAATGAGGGTTTTCCCGGTATTGCCACTGCCAGCGCTCGCGGTTGAGTCGCGCGGCCTCCGCGCCAAAGACCTCTCGGTACATCCGCTCGAGCGCTTCCTCATCGTCGGGTTGTCGCCGGCCGATCACGATCTCGTCTCGAGCGCGGGTAGATCCGTTGCGTGAGCTCATGGTGAAACAGTGGATGTTAGCACAGCGACCTGACAGCCTGGCAGGCCCCGCATGTAAGCCCTGCTAAAGAAGAGTGATAGACGCCTTAGCCGCTATCTCTCCGGCATGACGACCCAAAGCACGAGGTAAACGACGACGCCGGGGAACGCCGCCGAGACGACCGAGATCAGGACGTAGAGAATACGAACGAGTGTGGGATCCCAGCCGAGCCATTCGGCGATCCCGCCGCAAACACCGGCAATCACGCGGTTCTTACTCGAGCGGACGAGGGGGATGATAACCTCCCACGAGCGGGCAGCCGGTCACGCCGCCATTTTGCGCCATGGTAGGAGCGGTTGGCAAGGCGAGACTCTCGCCTGATAAGGTGCCCGGGTATGCACTGCCTGATTGGATGTCTGGGTCTTCTGACTCCTCGTCTTGCCATTCTCCTGGTGTTCTTCTTCAGCAACTTCATCGGCCGCGCCTATGAGACGGCGCTCTGGCCACTCCTGGGCTTCGTCTTCATGCCCTTGACGACCTTAGCCTACGCTCGGGCGGTCAATACCAATACCACGGTGACAGGCATTTACCTGGTGGTGGTGGTGATTGCCGTGCTCATCGATCTGGGTCTGGTAGGAACGAGCGCGTCCGCTCGCCGGAGGAGGGAGAGGTGGTAGAAAAATGGACCGGCCAGCCGAAAGCGGCCCAGCCTACTGAGCTTCCAGCACCGGGACACCCAAGATCACCGAGACCAAGATGGAGAGCGCGGTGAGCGCAATGCAGACGAGTGCCAGCAACAGATGGTCTCCCCTCTCCGGCAACAAGGGATCTAGGATGCGAGCCGTGTAATATCCACCGGCGAAACCGCCCGCGTGGGCGTAGTTGTCGACGTGGGGAATGATGAAACCTATGATGCCCAGCATCACCGCATAACTGACAGCCTGCCGACCCAGAAGACTGCTCCCTCCGCGCTTTCCGGAGTAAACGAGCGCCCCCAGCAAACCGAAAATAGGAGCCGAGGCCCCCACCGTGAAAACAGCGCCTCGGAGAAAAGGGATCGGGAGCGCTCCGAAGTAGTATCCCGCAAAGCTGCTGAGCAAGAAGCCGGTGATCGAGGACACGGTGTAGATGATGACCGTGCGGGCCGGGCCGTAGGCCTCCGCGGTGGCGGGAGCCAATTGGCGGACCCACATCATGTTGAAGGCGATGTGGATCAAGCCGCCATGCAGCCACGCCGCGCTCAGGACGGTCCACCACCTACCAAACTCGAAGACCGGCGCCGCCCCGCTCGCCCCGAAAAGAAAGAGAGCGCGGATGCCCGGCGACAAGAATGAGAGTGCACCTCCCGTCCCAATGCTCGAGGGATCGATCAAAAGCATCGCAACGTAGAGCCCCACGCATCCCCACAGCACCATCTGCGTGAAACCCAAATCCATGCCGAGCTTGCGCAACATCGGCGCAAAGCCCCAGAGACCAGGGTTCCACCGGCCGCAGCTCATGCAGCTTTCGTCGTTGACGCCCACCAAGCTACCGCAGCCGGCGCAGAGGACCGATCCGGTCTTTTGCGACCTAAACACGATCGGCATTATTATGTTCTAAGATAGGTGTCATGTTCCGACGGAGCCGGTTTCTCGCGTGACTCCTTTCGGTGTCCTTTTATTTCCTCAACAAACGCCCTTTCCAAACGGCAAAGATGGCTGGATAGACCGTGAGTTCTAACAGAAAGGAAGTGGCGAGCCCACCGACCATGGGCGCGGCTATGCGGCTCATCACATCCGCACCAGTGCCGGTACTCCACATGAGGGGGAGAAGGCCTGTAAACGTCGTGAGCACCGTCATGAGCTTCGGCCGAATGCGCCTAGCGGCACCGTCGACGATGGCCTCTTCAAGATCCGCTGCCGTACGCAAGCGGCCTTCTTTCTCCCACTTGTCGTGAGCGAGCGTCAGGTAAAGCAGCATCACGATGCCGGTCTCGGCGTCTAGGCCTCCCAGTGCAATCATACCCATCCAGACTGCCACACTGAGGTTATAGTCGAGGAGGTACAGGAGCCACACAGCGCCGATGAGTGAAAACGGCACGGCAAGCAACACGATACCCATTTCGACCACTGACTTCGTGTTCATATAAAGCAGGAAGCCGACAATGAGGAGCGTTAATGGCAGGACAATCTTGAGGCGGGCCTTGGCCCGCTCGAAGTATTTGAACTGTCCTGCCCACTCGAGGCGGTATCCGGCGGGCAAAGTGATCCGCTCGGCCACCACCGCTTTCGCGTCGGCCACGTAATCGGCAATGCCACGACCCGTGACGTCCACGAAGACAAAACCGGCAAGCTGGCCGTCTTCGCTACGAATCATCGGCGGCCCAGTCGTCCGCTCCAGGTCTGCCACCTGGCTAATAGGAATCCGAGCGCCCGTGGGGGTCGAGACCAGGATCCGTTTGAGCGCCTCGAGATCGTCACGAAACTCGCGTGCGTAGCGAACGTTGATGGGATAGCGCTCACGGCCCTCAATGGTTTCGTCGATGTTGGTGCCGCCGATAGCCAACATAATAACGTCCTCCACATCCCCCACGGTCAGGCCGTGGCGCGCGGCTTCCGGACGGTTGATATGGAAGTCGATGAAGTACCCGCCTGTCACCCGCTCGGCAAAGGCGCTGCGGGTATAAGGTTTCGTTCGCGGATCTTCCTGGAGGACGCGCTCGATCTGAACCCCGACCTCCTCAATCGTCTCGAGGTCAGGTCCGAATACTTTGATACCGAGTGCGCTGCGAATACCAGTGGAAAGCATCTCGATGCGTGTCTGTATGGGCATCCACCAAATGTTGGGCATGCCGGGGTAGCGCAGTGTCTGGTCCATCTCCTCAATGATACTGTCCCAGGTCATTCCCGGCCGCCACTCCGATTCGGGTTTGAGCACAATCACAGTTTCGACCATTGACAGAGGCGCGGGATCGGTTGCCGTGCGGGCTCGTCCGATTTTGCCGAACACCGATTGGACCTCGGGGAACTTCCGCAGCTCGCGGTTCATGGATTGCAGAATCGAGGATGCCTCGGTGATGGACATGCCGGGAAGCGCCGTCGGCATGTAGAGGATGGTCCCTTCGTTCAGCGGGGGCATGAACTCGCTGCCGAGGCGGAAAAAGACGGGAACTGTCACCACCATCGCGAGAATCGCAACGACGATGACGAGGAATCGGTGTCGGACCACCCAACGCACCACCGGCGTGTAACCAGCGATGAGCCAGCGGTTGAGCGGGTTGGCTTCCTCGCCACGGATGCGGCCGCGGATCAAAAGCACCGCGAGCGCCGGCGTCAATGTCACCGCCAGCAGGGCGGCAAAACCTATGGAGTAGGTCTTGGTGAAAGCCAGCGGACTAAAGAGCCGACCCTCGGTTACCTGCAACGTGAAGACCGGCAGGAAGGAAACCGTGATAACCAAGAGCGAAAAAAAGATGCTTGGTCCGACCTCCTGCATGGCGCCAATCACCACCTCCGTACGCCCACCCTGGCGCCCGCCCTTTTCCCACACTTCAAGTTTACAGTGGATGTTCTCGATGATGATGATGGAGGCATCGACCATTGCGCCGATGGCCACGGCGATGCCGCCTAGGGACATGATGTTAGCGGTAAGGTTCTGCCCGAACATCGGGATAAAAGCCAGGAGTATAGCCACCGGCAAGGTGATGATGGGGATGAGCGCTGAGCGGGCATGGAGGAGAAAGACTGAGATAACCAGGCTCACTACGATCATCTCTTCAATCAGCGTATTGCGAAGCGTGTCGATGGCCCGCAAAATAAACTCCGAGCGATCGTAGGTGACAACAAGCTCCACGCCCTTAGGCAGCGAATGTTCAATTTCGCCGAGTCGTTCCTTGACAGCATTTATGACCTTGAGCGCATTCTCGCCGTAGCGCATCACGACGATACCCCCGACGGTTTCTCCTTCACCGTTAAGCTCAGCTAGACCCCGCCGCATGTCCGGGCCAAGCTGTACCGTCGCCACCTCCCTCAGCAGGACGGGCACCCCACGGCCGCTGACTCGAAGCGGAATGTTCTCCAGATCTTCTGTTGACTGGATGTAGCCGCAGCCGCGGATGAAGTGCTCGTGTCCCGAGATTTCTAGCACCCGCCCCCCTACATCATTGTTTGAGCGGCGCACGGCCCGTACGACCTGATTTACGGAAACCCCGAAGGCAAGGAGCTTGTTGGGGTCGAGGTTTACCTGATACTGCTTGACGAAACCGCCCACCGTGGCGACCTCGGCCACGCCCTCTACGCTCTCCAGCCAATAGCGGACGTACCAGTCTTGTAGCGTACGCAGCTCAGAGAGGTCGTGCTCACCGGTCTTGTCGACCAGAGCGTACTGGAAAACCCACCCCACCCCCGTCGCGTCTGGACCCAAGATCGGCGCGACGCCCTCCGGTAGCCTCCCCTGCGCGCTGTTCAAGTATTCGAATACGCGTGACCGCGCCCAATAGATATCCGTACCGTCCTCGAAGATGACGAAGATGAACGAGAGACCCATAAACGATTGGCCGCGGACGAACTTGACGCGCGGAGCCGCCAGTAGGGTCGTTGAGAGGGGATAGGTGATTTGATCCTCGACGAGGTCGGGGCTGCGCCCCGGCCATTCGGTGAAGACGATGACCTGGGGGTCGGAAAGATCGGGAATGGCATCGAGGGGGATCTGACGGAGCGAGTAATAACCCCAGAGCCCCAGCACGGCAACTAGGAAAATCGTCAGAAACGGATTCTTCGCCGAGGCAGCGATGAGCCGCTGAATAAGACCTAGTTCCGCAGAGGCTTCGCTTACCATTTGTCCACGCCTGCCTTGAGCTTGCTCTCGGCCGCGATGAGGAAATTTCCCGAGGTCACGACAATGTCCCCCTCACGCAAACCGTCGAGGACCACGAACCCGCCCGCACCTTTTCTTCCCAGCCTGACTTTTTGTGGTTGCAAGCGCCCTTGGCCACGGTCGATAAAGACCAGATCGGTCTTCCCGGACATGAGCACGGCTTCTTCGGGCACCATGAGCTGTTCCCCCTGGGGGATCTGGAGCTCCACATTGACGTACATCTCGGGTTTCAGCGTACCGGAGGGGTTAGGGACTTCTAGACGAATCCTTGCAGTGCGGCTCGCCTTTTCGAGATACGGGTAGACATAAGAGACAGTGCCCGAAAACGTTTCCCCCGGAAGATACGACAGGGTTATGTGCGCGGCCTGATCAACTTGGACCAGGGGAATGTCGGCCTCGTAGATGTCGGCTGCGACCCAAACGGTAGAGAGATCGGCGATCCGATAGAGCAGCATGCCCGGCTCGACGGCGCTACCATCAACCACATGCTTCTGAATAACCGTTCCCGTGACCGGCGAAAGAATGGGAACATATTCGGACGGTTCCCCCCGTTTCGTGAGATCGGCGATCTGGAGTTCGGTGAAGTCCCACAACCGTAGGCGGCGACGGGCGGTCTCAAGCAATGTGTCATTCCGCCCCTCACCCACCCGCGTCCGTTGCCTGCTCGTCTCCAGAAACTCTTGTTGCGCCGACAGCAGCTCGGGACTGTAAATGGTAAAGAGGGGGTGATCCTTTTGGACCTTGATACCCGTGTAGTCGGCCAGGACCTTACCTACCCAGCCCTTATATTTTAGCGTGATATCGGTAAGTCGGTTCTCGGCATACGTGACCCATCCGACAGCCCGAATGTCCAGGACAAGATTTTTCCGTACAACCGGAGCGGTCTTCACGCCAATCAGCTGCCGCCGCCCGACATCGACCACGACCGTCCCGGTCCTGACCTCCTCCCGCGTAATCGGGACAAGATCCATAGAGCAGATCGGACAAGTGCCAGGGTCGGCCGAGCGAACGGACGGGTGCATCGAACACGTGTACTCAATGTCCTCCGCACCTTCCACACTCATGCGGTCGGCCTCGAGGGATCCCGTACCGGTCGATCCCAACCAGCGGCCAAGCTCCGCGCGCCAGAGCCACCCGGCACCAAGAACGAGCAAAGCAGCAGCACCGACGGCAACCGTACGACCTCGTATTTGTTTCATGGCAAATCCTCCACGGCATCGAGGGGGAGCCCCACGGCTCCCTTGAGCTGGGCTAGGCCTTGATGGTACTCGGCAAGGGCTTGGTGATAGCTAAGCTGAGCGAGCATGAGCGTTTTCTCTGCCGTGACCAGCGTTAAAAAATCATTGGTGCTGGTTTCGTAGCCCGAGTGCGCCGCCGCGAGATTATCCTCAGCCGCCGGCACGATGGAGGAAGCGTAAAGACCTACGACATGTGCACTCTCCCGAACCTCCTCAATGGCGGTGCTTACTTCAAATAGGACCTGGGCTCGCTTTTCTTCGAGGCGGGCCTTTATCTGCTGCTCCCTGGCCTGAGCCTCACTGAGAGCAGCCTTTCGACGGTCCCGCTGGAGGGGGACGTTAATACCCGCTCCAACAAATGGCCGCAGTTTTTCCTCCTGCCAGAAGCTGCTGTAGCCTCCTGAGATGGTCAGGTTGGGGTAGTACTCACGCCGGGCCAGCTCAATGGCGACGGTGCGCGCCTGGACTCGTAGCGCCAGCGCATGAAGTTCGGGCCGGTTTTCTAGTGCGGCGGCGTATAAAGACTCACCGGAGGACAGGGGAACTACGCCGGTGAGATTGTTGGGGGGTGGCGAAAGGAAGCTCTGCGGAGGGACATTAAGCAAGGTATTTAATCGCGCGGCTGTGACGGCACGCATCCGTTCCAAGACGATCCCGTGGTGGAGAAGGTTCTGGTGCTCGACTTCTGCTTGGAGGGCATCCTGCCTCGGGACGAGCCCCACCCCATAGCGCGCTTCCGTAATGCGCTTAAACTCGAGAAGCAACTCCTGGTTAACGCGGTTGATGTCAATGGCACGGTGAACGAAGTAGTAATCGTAAAAAGCCCGTTCCGTTGCTTCGATTAGCTGCAGGCGCGCGACCTCGATATCCTCACTGGCGGCTTGCGCCTCGCTCTGCGCCGCCTGGCCCCGCAAGCCGAGCTTTCCCGGCCAGGGGAAAGTCTGCGACAACTCAAACTTTTGCCCGAAGTCAAGACGGTCCACTCCAATGGTGGCGGGAGCAAAGCTATACGAGAACATGGGATCATCGAGGGCGGTCACTTGGGGATAGCGGGAATTCGCCGCACGCCAGGCACTTTCCATTGCTTCCAAAGTCGGGCTTCGCCGCAGAACTTCTTGGCGAAGCTCGTCGAGCTTCAGCTCTGTCTGCGCTTGGAAGGGAGTGATGGGTTCTGCTTGAGCGCTTGAAGTACGCGAAGGAAAAGACGGTGAGAGCGTTGACTGACTATGGGAAGAGGCTGGCAAGGGTTGCGACGCTCCTCGAAGGTGTTGTCGGTAGGAGGTAGAGGCTCCGAGGAAGCCCGCACTGACTCCGCTCACTAAAAGAAAAGGCAATAATAACGCCCGACGGTTCACGGTGAGTGACATCCGACTTTTCCCTGTTTGCGAAAGTGGGCTCAAAAGAGCACTAGCGGTTCTCCTTCTTCGCAGTGAGTGGCTTGTTCGTCGCAGCGGCAGACTACTGGAGGTAGTCGTCATCTCGGGAAAAGGTCCGGCTAAAAGGACTTCGGGGTTTTGTGCCGAACTTGTTTCCGGAAAGTCACGATCCGTAGCGTGATATCTCAGGGCTCGATAGGTTGTTGGATTTTGAAGGCGTCGATTCCCTCACGCACCCCACCCCATCGTTGGCGACTTGTCACCGCCACTTTCAGCCGCAACCACGGTCCGAAGGGTACCCTAGTCGCAAACTCTGCCCGAAGTGGCCTTGAAGCACCTCGTCGAGGTGGACCCTAGCATTATCGGAGCCGTGGATGCAAAGCTCATGTGGGGCCTTGCGGGCTTGCAAGTGGTCCTCGTCGACAGACGCGAGCGGCGTCGAATGTGCGCCTGCCGAATGGCGCTTAGTTGGATACGGCCGCTGGTTGGCTCGAGGTGGAGCTCGGTCGCGGCCTGCCCCTGTTCAGATGGTCCAAATCTTTCGGATGTTTCACGCCACCAAATTACCGCAGCCGGCGCAGAGGACCGATCCGGACTTTTGTGACTTCCACATAGTTGCTATCATTAGGTTCTAAGATAGCTGACTATGTCCGAACGTGTGGCGGTCGTCGTTGCGGCCGGTGTCGTGTCGGCCGACGGAAAAATTCTGGCCGCTCGCCGCAAAGCCGGTACGCACTTGGAACGCCGGTGGGAGTTCCCGGGCGGCAAGCTCGAGCCCAACGAAGCCCCTCAGGAGTGCCTGATCCGCGAATTTCGCGAAGAGCTCGACGTCGGGATCGAAGTCGGAAAAGTCTTAGCAGTGATCTTTCATCGCTATCCAGAACGCAATGTGCTTTTAATGCTCTACGACTGCCGGCTCGTCGAGGGAGAGCCCCGTGCCATCGGCTGCGAGGAACTGCTGTGGATAGAAAGGAAGGAGGCCGAGCGTCTGGACTGGCTCCCCGCCAATCGTTCCTTCGTGCGCCGCCTCGCCTCGGAGAGCCGAGAACCTGCTTAGGTCCTTGGGACCATCATGCGTGTCTCGCTAACCTTTTGCCCAACGTGCCAGTGCCTTGCCAAGCGCACTTCGTCGAGCGTGAGTCCGATGAAGAACCAACGCTGCCGAGCGATTTCGAGGCGACCATCGCCGAGCTCGAAGTCTCCCTCCAAGGTTTCGAGAAGCTGTGCGCCGCCACCGAGGAGACGTTTCATCAAATTCAGAGCGTCTACGACTAACTCTGAATAAACGACTCTTCGAGCTTCTCGTCGGATTCGTGGTCGCCCCAGATACGTGACGACACGTCCGGTTCTTGGAACTGCCGAACTTCCTCGCGATGAGCTTGCGGTGCCAGCTCGAGCCCAACGAAGTCCCCAGGAGTGTTTGACTCGCGAAGAGACTTCTTAGATTGTCGGAACCATCACTGGCGGGACCGCTTCCTGTTTGACGAGGGCGTTGAAGTCTACAAGCTCCGTCGCCATGACCTTCTCGAGAGCGCGGAGCCGCCTGGAGGACGCCAGCTCGGAAGCAGAGGAGCTCTTGAAGCAGTTCCAAGAGGGGCTGGTAGGCCATTGAGGTCAGCACCCAAGCGTCCGTACTAGACAATCGAGATCCATTTTTTCATGGGACAACCCTACGTAAGCAAAAACGAGACTGGCTCAGTTCTGGCTCAGCTCGCCAAGTCGGGTGTATCAAAAAACCGCCTGCTTAGGAAGTGACGACAACGCGGGGTAGAAATGGATGGATTCGAGCTAGGACCTCATAGGGGATGGTTCCCGTTTTTTCGGCGAGCTCTTCCACGGCGATTTCTCCCCTGTCTTGTTTCCCGATCAAAACAACCTCATCGCCGGCTGAGGCGCCGGTCGCGGTTACGTCCAAGACCGCCATGTTCATCGCCACCCTTCCCACCATCGGAGCAGTGTGCCCGCGAACCAGCGCACGGCCCGTGTTGGAAAGCTTGCGATCGAGGCCTTCGTAGTAGCCGACCGGTATCACTGCCACCTGCATCCGCCGTGGTGCTTGGTGCGTCAGGCCGTAGCCGATGTAATCCCCCGCCGCAACATCTTTGATCTGCACAATCCTGGCCTTCCAGCTTAGAACGGGCTCTAGTGCGACTTCTTTGCCTCTCTCGCGAGAAGCCAAACGTGTCTCTCGGGAAGGCCAAACCCCATAAGCACCGATCCCGATGCGCACCATGCTGAAATGGGTCTCGGGATAGAGGAGAACTCCCGCCGTTGCCGCGGCGTGCACGAGACGCGGCTCGATGCCGGCGCGTTTCGAGATCTCGAGGGCCTCACGGAATCGCTGGAGCTGAAGCTCGGTGAAAGAAGGATCCAACGTGTCTTCGATGTTGGCAAAGTGGGTGTACATTCCTTCCACCCGGAGGCTCGGAAGCTTCCCCAACTCTCCCAAGAAATTTTCCAGCTCCGAGACCGGAACTCCCAATCGGTGAGTACCGGTTTCCACCTTGATGTGTACCTGCGCGGAGCGATTCGCTTCGCGAGCCGCTTGAGAGAGACTCTCGGCTGAGTCGAGGCGAAAAACGACCTGGTGGAAACCGTGGCCGACCACTTCCCCGGTGCGGCTCTCCGGTGTGTAACCGAGAATAGCGATCGGCTTTTCGATGCCCAGGCCATCGAGTGCCAACGCTTCATCCAGAGAGTTTACACCGAGCCAATCGGCCTCTCCGGCGACGAGCGGTGCGACCTCGGAAAGGCCATGACCGTAAGCATTCGCCTTCACTACGATCATGAGGGCGCAGTCGGGATCCATCAGGCTTCTGAAAGCACTGACGTTCGAGCTCAAACGTCGGCGATCGATCTCGATCCAGGACGCGCCCCGAGTCAATGCGTCCTCACTCGGGCGCCCTTTCGATTACCGCCTGCACCAATGGCTTCATGGTGAGCGTTTGGATGACCAGCGAGAAGAAAACAAGGAAAGCCGCGAGAACCAGGAACTCGGCTCGAAAAGGAACGTTCGAGGGCATCCCCAAGACCAGCGCGATGGGAATCGAGCCCCTGAGCCCACCCCACCACATGACATGCGACCAAGGGAAAGGATATTTCTGTGGCGTCTTGCTCACCATGAACCAGACCGGGTAGACGGTTAGCGCGCGGGAAGCGAGGACGATCGCCACCACCAAGAGTCCAGGCACCAGGAATCTCTGGATATCCGGAATATACGCCTTCATTTCGAAGCCGATGAGCAGAAACAAAAGCGCATTGATCAAGAAATCGATCACCTCCCAGAAGTTCTCCACCGTCTCTCGCGTCTGTTTCGACATGGAGAAGGAGCGGCCGTAGTTGCCGATGATGAGCCCTGCGACCACGACGGCGATCACGCCCGAAAGATGAAAGACTTCCGCCACCAGAAAACTTCCGAAGACAAGCACCACGGTAAGCGTCACTTCGAGCAGGTGATCGTCGAGGCGTTGCATCGTCTTGTACGCGATGTAACCCAAGGCCAAACCCACCGCCCCTCCACCGATGACGACCTTGATGAACTCCAGTGCCGCTTCCCCCGCAGTCACGTCCGTCCCACCGTAGAGCGCCCCGTAGATCACCCCGAACAAGACCACGCTCGTCCCATCGTTGAAAAGGCTCTCGCCCTCGATGAGGGCCTTTAGTCGCTCGGGGGTTTTCACCTCTCGGAAGACGGCTAAGACGGAGATGGGGTCGGTCGCCGCCACCATGGCTCCGAAAAGCATCCCTTTGAGCCAAGGCATCCCCATCGCGTAGTGGAGCATGGCGCTCATCAGAAGCATCGCCACGATGAGACCCGGGACGGCGAGTGTCACGATGGGCAACAAGTTACGCCGCAACTGATCCAGATCCATGTGCAGCGCTCCCTGGAAGAGCAATGGTGGCAGGATGATCAGAAGGACGAGCTCCTTGCTCAGTCTTACCTCGAGGTGAAAGGGTAAGAAGCTGACCGCGATTCCGACCAAGACCAAAGCGGTCGTATAGGGTACGTGGATCCGCTTGACCGCAATCGCCACGACGCAAGCGAGGAGAAGGATCTCGACCAGATTCTCTAATACGATCTCGGTCTCACCCAAGTCGAAGTCTCCCGTTTCTTAACGGTGTCAATGATAGCGTTCGAGGAGGCAATAGAGATAGTTTCCGGCCCCCACCACCATCAAGTATCCTAGCGCCAAAGTCCCGGCGAGACGACCGCTCCACTTTCTTTGAAACGCACCGGAGAGGAAGCTCCCCGCAAAGAGCGCCAGCAAAGGCAAGGCTTGAAGGACGTAACGCACGTCGAGCGCCGTCATCAGGCCCAACAAGAAGAACACAGCGGTAACTCCGAACCATGCGGTCGCAGCCGCGTGGAACGGAGACTGGCGCGACTTCGCGAGAATGGGAATCGCACCCGCTAGCGCCAGAAGGGCAAACACAATCCCCGCCTGCTCTCGAAAGAAAGCCACGTTGAAGGCCAGCTTCGCCAACGGCCCTTCCGCGACCTGATCCCCGGTGGCGTAATCACTCGAGAAGGCACGTCCCCACTGATCGAAGAACAACTCCGCATAACCTATGTAATAGATGCACGCCAGGGCGAAACACGTAGCCACCACCGCGACGATGTGTTTCCTTCGTCGGGGCTCTAGCTCGGCAGGTGCGACCCACCCGACGGCGACCAACCACGCCGGCCATAGCAAGACGGCATAGAGAAACGACCCGAAGTGGGCGGTCAAGGCGATGAAGGAGGCCGCAAAGGCGCCGACCAAAGGCAGTGTGTGCTGACTTCTTGTCGCGATCAATAGGAAAGCGAGGAAAAAAACCGTCACCGCGGCGCCGAAGAGGTTGGTGTAGTTTCCAGAGGAAAACGCCAAGAAGTTCAAGGGAACCAGCTGGTAGCTTGCGGCGGCCAGTATGCCGGCGCGGACGTCGCGCAAGAATCGCGCGCCGAAGAAAGCTAGCACTAAGCCTACCGAGATGTCTGTCAACGTCGTCAAGAGCTTCAGAACCGTTACCGGATCGACTCCCAAGCTCGTAAAGGGCACCGCCAGGACATACAAGGAGACGGGATAGGGTATCCGGAACGGGGGATCATGCTGCGTGACCGAAGTCGTGAAAAAATCCCCTTCCATGACGTCTTCCAGACGGTTGGCCTGAAACTGAGCATCGGAGCTGAAGAAGAGTGGATAAAAGAGGCCGGCCAGTTTCAACAACAAACTTCCGGCCAACACTCCGATGAGAATCGATCTCTCCATCGACCCGAGCCACTGGACCCGCCGAAGAACGATCCGAAGGACGGCACTGGCCACGAGCGTCGTCACCGCCAGCGTCAAGACCCGTTGGGGGTACGAGGAAAAGACAACGCTGTCTTGACCAAGCAGATAAGCGAAACCACCGATACAAACCGATGCCGCCAACGACGAGACAGATAAGGGAAGACCCGCCAGGAGCCCGGCCACGAGCAGCATCGCGGCCGCGAGCGCCATGCGCACCGCAGGAGCCTTCCATCTCGGAGCTCCACCCTGAGGCTGGACTCTCACCGAGAAGATCTGCACACCCAGCACGCGGTCGTCCTCGCGATCGTAATCGGTGGGCACGAAAATGTCAGGATGGATTCCGAGGTCCAGTGACTCCCCGCGCAGAGTCATGCCAAAGCGATAGGTCACGAGTCCCGGATCCGACACGGTCTCGAAGACGGTGACTCCGTTGGCCGTGAAACGAACACCGGGCAACGGTACCTCCTTTGGCCGAAGTGCCTTGAGTCTTACCTCGACCCGCAGTCGGGTTTGGGGAGGGAGGTTCCCAAAACGAACGAAGCTGTCCCCGGTGCTCCAACGGAAGCCCCGGCCATCCATACGCTCGTGGGCGTGAAAGCCCGATACGAACCCGTCTTCGTAGCCGCGCTCGAAATCCACGTAGGCGGCACGAGGTTGGCCGTAGACCCAGTAGGTCGCAAGGCCAGCCACCAACATCGGAAATAGGACCAGCGCCGCAGCTAGGGCTTTTCGAGCGACCATATTTCGATGAGCGGTCCTTTGTGCGATAGCCCGGCGCGTGCCGGCCAGTCCTCATTATCCATATAGGGATGCAGAGGATTCTCCCGTTCCTCACGAAAGGGCGTGATTCGGGCGAGCCGCGTTCCGTTACGCGCAACGCTTGCGAAGAAACCTTCCACTGGGGGCGGCATCGGTCCGGGCGGGTAACGCAGCACGATGGCTTCGACGCCCCGGTCGGCTAGAGGCTCCAAGTCCTGAGCCACGATTTCCTGATAGTCGAAGTACGTTCGGTTTCTTTCGTCCCCACGTCCAAGGAAAAAAAGTCCGTACGTAGGGTGGTTGGCCTCGGCGACCGAAAGCAAGTGGGAATACTTCCCTTCGCGCTCCAATTCGTCGAGCGTATCGTTGTGCGCGAGGCTCTCTCTTATACTTTGGGCCGATTGCGGAACCGGCACCGAATACGATTGCAACGCAAGGGAGGTGCCGTCCGGTAACTCATCCACGATCCATTCTTTCGCGAGCGTGCGCGTGTCTTCCCCGGCGAAGAGTCGATCCACCTGGATATCGTTGTAAAGAGGCTGCAAACAGGCTAGCAGTGCCGCCGCCCAGGCAGCTCGCTGCCCGAAACGCTCGCTCAACCAAGCGACGGCAAGCCCCGCCGCACCAGCCAGGCTGGGAAGAATCGGGTTGAGGTAGCGTCCGGCGAAAAAGGTGTAGCCGATGAACAAGAAGAACAAGAGAGGAAACGTTCCCCAAAGCGTCAACAAACCTCTGTCCCGCCGAGCCATCAAAACCCAGCCCACGACGACCAGCGCGAACAGGAGGCAGCCGAACCCCTGTTGAATCATGAATTGGACGTAGGCGAGTAGACTCGGCAGAAAAAGTGCCCCATCCGAAACACTTCGATCAACGACCACTTGCCGGTTCGCCATCATGTGATCGATGGCGATGGGGAAGTCGATGACCACGAACGGCGAGAGAGCAAAAAACGTTGCGCCTGCCACCGCCCCGGTGAGCAAGACTCTCGCGAAGCCCCGAAAACGCGCCACCACGAGGTGGTAGGCCACGAACGCCGGAGCCAAGAAGATCGTGTAGTAGTGCGTCGCAAACGCCAGTCCCATCGCCAGTCCAGAGACCACATAGGAACGAATCCGTGGATCTTCTCGGATCCGATCGAAGGCGGTGAGGGCGAGCACCAGCAACAGCCCGGCTGGTACATCGTGCTTTAGATAGTGAGAATCTCGCACGTGGAAGTAAGCGACGGCCATGAATAGCGCAGCGGCGCGGGCTGCGGTGCGTCCAAAGTGCTTCGCCGCCAATCGATAGGTAAGAACGATCGTCGCCAGTGCGCACAGGACGCCGAATAGCCGTCCAGCCAGGTAGAAATCCGAGGGGTCCTCGAAAAAGCGCGCCTCGAAGGCGGCGACATTGCCGTAGCGGCCCACCAGGCGGCCGACCACGAAAAGGCCACCCATGACACCGAACAGAAGGAAGAAAAAGAAGTTGGGATAGAGGAAGTAGTGGGGGTTGGGATCTCGCGCGATGGAAAGCGCGCGGGCCATGATGTTGACTTCGTCGGGGTTGTAGACGTGGGGGAGCCCGTGTTCCAAGCCGTAGATTCGGAGTCCGGCGGCCAGAACCAGTATGGCCGCTAGTGAGGGGTCGCGCACTTGCGTCTTTTCCGTCAGGCCTGAGAAAAGAAGCCGATGACCCTCTGTAGCGTCTGCTCGAGCGTGAAGGAGGGTTTGTACCCGATGAGCTCCTGGATCTTGCTGATATCGGGAACACGCCGCGGCATGTCCTCGAAGCCCTCCTCGTACGCCTTCTCGTAGGGAACGAAAACGATCTCCGCCTTGCTCCCCGTCATTTCTTTGACCTTCTTCGCGAGATCCAAAATGGTGATCTCGTTGCCGGTGCCGATGTTGAAAACCTGTCCCAGCGCATCAGGGTGAACCGCAAGATCCGCGAGCCCCTTGACCACATCGGACACGTCGGTGAAGCACCGGGACTGCTTACCATCACCAAACACCGTGATTGGGCGCGCCGACAGCGCTTGTTTCACGAAGTTGGGGATCACCATACCGTACTGTCCAGTTTGCCGTGGCCCGACCGTATTGAAAAGTCGGACGATCACGACTGGCAGCTTCTTCTCTTTGAAATAGGCGAGCGCAAGGAACTCGTCGATGGCCTTCGAACAGGCATAGCTCCAGCGGCCTTTGCTGGTGGGCCCCATGACCAGATCCGAATCCTCTCGGAAAGGAACATTGCGGTTTTTACCGTAGACCTCCGAAGTAGACGCGATGATGACCTTCTTTTTCTTCTTGTTGGCAAGGGTGAGAATGGTTTCGGTGCCGTGCACGTTCGTTTCGATAGTATGCACCGGGCTTTCCACGATGAGCCGCACGCCAACCGCCGCGGCCAAATGGAAGATCGTGTCCACTCGGTCTACGAGCTCCGCCGTTACGGGTTCGTTGGATATCGTGTCGATGGTGTAGTGGAAGCGGGGATGGTCTTTGAGGTGCTCGATGTTCTCGATGCTCCCGGTGGAAAGGTTGTCGATTACGTAGACTTCGTCGCCGCGCTCGAGAAGGGTGCCTGCCAGATGAGAACCGACGAAGCCAGAACCCCCCGTAATCAGGTATTTCATCGTCTCTGACCTCCCGCCGCAGGTCCCCGCGGTACAGCGTTTTTGACAACTTCCGCAACTCTTTTTGCTCCGCGCGCGTCGACCAGCTTTCGGCCCGCCTCGCTCATCCGACGACGGCGAGTCTCGTTGGCGAGGAGTGCCTCGGCAACCTGAGTGATTCGTTTCTCTTCCACCTCGGTCCCCAAACCTAAGTGCTCGACTGACCCCGAGCGCGAGAAGTGCTCCATCCGCCGCACCTCACGCGCGTTTTGACACATGACGATGCCCGGAACACGCAGAGCCGCGATCTCGTAGACCGTCATGCCTCCCGCGCAAAAAATGAGATCGGCTTCTGACAGAATCTCCGCCATATGCTCCACGTTCTCGAGCAGGATCGGCTGATAGTGGAGCTTCGGTAATAGCTCGCGGAGCTCCTGCCCGTAACTGAACGCGGGGCCGAGGACGGCCTTGACGCCGAGCTCGAGCCTCGTTCTTGTCAGGGCGTCGAGGGAACGCAGCACTTTCAAGGTGAGGCCCTGCGGATCGCTCCCTCCAAAACTGATGACGACTTGGCGAGCGTCCGCTCGCACCGGTTTCGCGCGACCCGCAAACGACTCCCGCAAGATCGCGAACTCCGGGCCGGCGTAGTAGTCTTCGAGCTCCAACTGATCGATGCGCATGGTAGCAATGATCATGGACGTAATCTCTGCCGGCTTCTCGATGTCCTCGAGGGTATCCACCAAGTTCACAGTCGACGCGCCGAGCCTCGCCAACGCTTCCAGATAATCTTTCTCCAAGAAGGGTCGGTCGTTGACGACGATGTTCGGGGAGTACTCCTGGATCGCCTCCACGATGGCGTCGACCCCGCCATCCGACAAGACGCGTACCATGTAGCCTGCACTGGAAACTCGTTTCACCCCCTCCGGGTGATCGGCGCTCATCAGGAATTGCACGTCCGCCGAGGAGATAGAACAGAGCTCGTCGGCAATGGCCAGGCTCCGATAAACGTGCCCCATGCCAATCTCGGCGCCACCGTCGGCGCGAAACACGATGCGCGGTAGACGCACCAGCTTTTCCGCAACCCAGAAGTCGTAAATGTCATGGACCGTAAAGGAGGACTGTTGGTCCATGAGGACATAACCCACCCGCGCGCCCATCCGCTCCGACGAATCCAAGACTTGTCGACGCATCGCCCAGATGGCTCCGTCCTCGCGAAGGAGCGGCTCCATATCTTCACGTCGGCCAGCCTTTCCGAACGCTTGTTTCAGCTCTCCGTCCACCAGCCGCCACATCAGAGCCTTTTCCTCGCGCACGGAAACGACCGAGTCAAACTCCTCGCTCACCAGCTTGTCCAAGGCCTCATCGATCTGCTGGGCGGCGCGAAAAGGCGAAGTGGCTTGGAGCATCACCACCAGGTCGTATTTCTCCTTTTCCTCGGTCTCGACGAACTGCACGGCATCGGCGATGACGGGCTTGATCAGGGGAACCGTGACGAGCTCTGCGTTGCGGAGAAAAGGGACCTCGGCTCCGTACTCACGCGCCACCGCCGCCACCTTTTCGTCGTCGGTCGAGACGACGACGCGATCGATGTACCGGCTCTTCACAGCCTCTTGGAGTGTGTGAGCGACCAAGGGGATGGGACCGAGCTTCTTGATGTTCATGTAGGGGACTTCGTCGTAGCCCCCGCGAGCTGGCACGATAGCCACGACGCGCTGCTTTCCCTTAGTCACCTAGAACATCTCCCACTGGAGCACGGTATCTTCGGGAATAGCTTCGCGTGCGGTCCGACCTACGACCATGTCTACGAACTTGGGGTAGATACCGGTCCCGGGCCTTTTGAAAGTCAGCATGTCCCGGGTAATGCGTTCTCCCTGAGCGACGGTCTTGGCGGTGACGATACTGCGGCGAGCATATTGATAGGCCGCCGATTCCGCCTCTACCGGTCCCTTCTCATAACGTCCCAGCGCGTTTTCGATCGCCCGGATGGCGTCCATCATTTCGCGTAAATCCTCCGGATCTACCGACAAGTGATGGTCAGGACTCCCGGGAAGTGTTTTGTCGACGGTGTAGTGTTTCTCGACCGCCACCGCTCCCAAGGCAACCGCCGCCTGAGGCACGGCAATGCCAAGGCTGTGATCGGAAAGCCCGACCGGGATGTCCGGAAAGGCCGCCTTCAGATGAAGCATCATGCGAAGATTCACGTTTTCGTAGTCACAGGGGTACTGGAGCGTGCAATGAAGCAAAACCACCTGGTCGTTCCCGGTTCCACGCACCACCTCGACCGCTTCCCTTACCTCGGCGATGGTAGCCAGTCCGGTCGACAGCAAAACAGGCTTTCCCTTGCGCGCCACTCGCTCGATCAGAGGGTGATCGGTCAGGTCCGCCGAAGCAATTTTGTACCCAGGAACGCCGAGCTCATCCAGCATGTCGACTGCTTCGTCGTCGAACGGAGTCGACAAGCATAGGATCCCAACCTCCTTTGCATAGCGAAAGAGCTCGCGGTGTTCTTCTTCACCGAAGCTGTCCAGCTTGACGAAGGTGTCGTACTGAGAGCCATCGGGATCGTCCGGTTCCACCCAATATCGTGGCGCGGTCCGCGTCGAGATCTTCCCCGCCTTGTAGCTTTGAAACTTGACGGCGTCGGCACCGGCCTCCTTGGCCTCTCGGATGAGTGCCCGACCGAGCTCTATGTCACCGTTGTGGTTCACTCCCGCTTCGGCGATGACGAAGCAAGGGTGTCCCTCGCCGATCGGTCTATGTCCAAAGCGCACTACCTTCATTGCGTTTTGTCTAGCTCCACCGAACGTAGGTTCGCCGCCCGGTGACGAAGGTGGGCGTTGATCTCGGCCAGCCACGGTTCCTCATCGAGCAAGCGAATGGCCTCCGCCGTGTCCAGCACCTCACCGGGGCGATACAGTCTATCGAAGATCGCCTCCATTAGCTCGAGGTCCTCGGGCTCGTCGACGGTGAGTCGGTAGGCAGGTCGATAGAACTCCTCCGCAAGCTCCGCCTTGACGATGCGAAACCGCTCCGGGTTCTCCTTAATATAAAGGTTGACCAGCTCCGAGCGGTGTCGATCCTCCCCATCGCGATGGCTCACCGTGAGCGCGCTCCGAGAGATGACCTCGGGGAGAATCCCCATGAGCAAGGCGTCGCCGGGAACATAGGTGTAGTCCGCGTCCCGGCGTTGATGAAGTTCAACCATGCTCCGCACCAACGATAGGTCGGTGAGGGGATTGTCTCCCGTCACCCGCACCACAGCGTCGGCCTGCCAGCGGTTGGACACCTCCACGTACCGACCCAAGACGTCGTCTTCGTCACCGGCGAAGACACCGACTCCCACCCTCTCACCCAATTCCACGAGCACCTGGTTCTCCGGCGCTGCCGATGTCGCCAACACCACCCCGTCCGTCTCTTCGACGGAGAGAAGGCGTTTCAACAAATGCTCGAGAAGTGGCTTTCCCGCGAGAGGCGCGATGGCCTTTCCAGGACATCGACTGGAGCGCATGCGAGCGGAGACGACGCAGACGACTTTGCTCACTTTACTCAAAGAGCTCCTCCGTCAGAGGCGCCCAAGCGGGGATGTCTCGGCGCGGCTTTCTTCCAACAAGACGCGACATCTCCCAAGGTGCCGCGCCTTTCTCGTTGCGCACCAAGGCCAATTGCTCGGCCCGCAGAGGCTCCCCTTTTTGAAGAGCCTCCCGCGAGACCACCGCGCGGCGCATCAACTGATGGTAGCGGTGAGCGCTTTCACCGAGGGTCATCTCTTCGTCGCCGCGAGCCACCTCCGATTGCCGTATCACATCCACCATGTCGCCGAACGGCTCGGGCTCCAGGGAAGATTCGTAATCGAAGCCCTTCGCTTGCCTATCCCTGGTGATGTGTTTCTCTACGAGATCGGCCCCGAAGGCGACCGCCAGTGCAGGAAGAAGTTTCGCCATGAGCGAGCCTCCGTCCACGTGGTCGAGAAACCCCACCGGGAGCCCGAATCTCCTCTTGAGTGTTCGAATGGTGCGCAGGTGTGAGTCTTCCACTTTGGTCGGGAAGTTCTGAACACCATGGAGCAGAACGATCTCGCGATTACCTTCGCTGGTCGTTGCCTCGATCGCAGCCTCGACCGTATCCAGTCCGCTACCGCCGGTGGACAAGAGCACCGGCTTTCCGGTGGCGGCAACCGCGCGGATGAACTCGGGATTCTCCATGTCGGTCGAATGGATCTTGTAGCCGGTTACGCCACTCTTTTCTCCAATGCTCAGACTAGGCCGGTCGAAAATATCAGCGAGCACCGGAAGCCCCATCCCGCGGGCTTCGTCGAGAATCCGTTCCCACGCCCGGGGGGCGATCTCGATCTGGCGAAACGTTGGAAATCGGGAATCGGTGGGTGCGATCAGCTCCTCCGCGGAGAACAGCTGAAATTTGACGGCGTCGGCTCCTGCCCGTTGCGCGGCGCGAGCCAGTTCCAACGCCTGCGCCGGTTCACCTTGATGGGCTGAGGCCACTTCGGCGAGGACGAAGCAGTTCGCGCCGTCTCCGATCTCGTGGTTGCCGAGCTTCACAGTCATAGTCTAGTGCTCGCGGGCTCACCGGGGAGTCCGAACTACTGAGATTAAACGAGATCGAGGCTTGATTCCAGCGGGGGAACGGAAACCGTGTTTCCGACATAAGATAAGCCGATGGTTCTGGCTCACCTCAAGACCCTGCTCCGCCACTCCGCTATTTATGGTGCCGCCGACGTCTTCGGCACCCTGGTCAACTTCGTCCTGCTTCCGATCCTCACTCGCCACCTCACCTCCACCGATTACGGCACGCTCGGCATTCTTCTGCTCTTCGGGGTCTCGACCAAGATTCTCTTCCGTATGGGGTTGGATTCGGGGTTCTTCCGAATCTACTACGAGCAGCAAAGTGACCGTGACCGGCGCGTTTTCACCACCACCATCCTCATTACCGTCAGCCTGATCAGCCTCAGCTTGTTTGCGTTGAGCGCATTTCTGGCGGGGCCCATCAGCCGGCTCTTGTTGGGAAGCGACCAAGGCAAGCTGGTCGTACTCGTTGCGACGGATACGCTCCTCATGGGTCTCGCCTTCGTTCCCATGAATTTGTTTCGCATCGAGGAACGGGCCCGTTATTTCGCCACGGCAACCCTTTTCCGAAACTCGCTCAATGCCGGCCTCAAGCTTGTCCTCGTTCTCCGCGGTTGGGGAGTGGAAGGAGTCTTGTGGTCGGACGTCATCTCGTCGTCCCTCTTCGTTCTGGCACTCGTTCCAACTTTGCGACGCAATCTCACTCTCGGATACTCGACCGCAATGCTTCGTGAGGCCTTTGGCTTCGGGCTACCCAAAGTACCTCATGGACTCGCTTACCAGGTTCTCAACCTCGCCGATCGTAAGATTCTCGATTTCTTCTCCACCCGTGCCGAAGTCGGGCTCTACCACGTCGGCTACATGTTTGGCACCGGAATCAAGTTCCTGCTATCCGCTTTCGAGCTGGCCTGGGGCCCCTTCGTTTACTCCCAATTGACTCAGAAGGACGCGCCCCAAACACTCGCCCGACTGGCCACTTACGTCGCCGTCGTGGTGGGCGGCTTCGGCTTGCTTCTCGCCGTGCTCGGTCGGGAGCTCCTCTACCTCATGACGGCTCCCGCATTCCGCGCCGCCTACCCGGTGATCCCGGTCATCGTTCTCGCCTATTCGATCCAAGGGCTCTTTACTCTCACTTCGATCGGTATCGGTATCAGCAAGAAGGCCTACTACTACCCAATCCTCACTTTCTCCGCGGCGCTCGTGAATATCAGCATGAATTTCTTGCTCGTTCCTCTATACGGGATGATGGGGGCCGCCTGGGCCACGGTCGGTGGTTACGCCATCATGACTGGGCTCGGCTACATCTTCGCCAATCGCCACTACCCGATTCCCTTCGAGTGGAAGCGCATCGGCGTGGTCGCCTTGGCAGCAGTTCTTTCGTTTGCGGCTTCCCGTTTGGCTGGTGAGCCCTCCCTGACTTCCTTCCTAATCAAGGTTGGGGCTTTGGCGATTTATCCCGCCGCTCTCTTCGTCTTTGGATTTTTCCGGGAAGAAGAGATCCAAAGACTCAAGCGTTTGATCGGGCTGACGCCCGATCCAGCTGAGCAAGCGCCGCCTCCATCACCCGATCCACGCTGATCCCCGCAATACACTCCGCCGCCTCCGGACGAGAGCACTCCTTCGGGGGCTTTCGAATCATGTTGCAGGGTGAACAATAGACCTCTTTGCGAACCACGGTGCGGTAGTCACTGTGCTCGGGTCGATAGCGGCGGGGGTCGGAGGGGCCGAATATGGCGACTCCGCGACTGCCTACCGCGTCCGCCAAATGCATCGGCCCGGTGTCTCCGGTTATAAACAGATCCAGTTTCTCGATGACCGCAGCAAAGCCCCGCAGACCCACCTCGCCGATCAAGAGATGGGGTGTGGTCCGGCACTTGGCCGCCACTTGTTCCACCAGATCGCGGTCTGCGGGAGCACCGGTCAGGATGACTCTTCCCGAGGCGGACTCGGTTAACCCATCGACAAGAGTGGAAAACTTGTGCACCTCCCATTGCTTGATCGCACGTCCCGCACTCGGGTGAATTCCGATGAGGGGGCGACGGACGTCGTCCAGGCCATGTCGGCGTAGCAGTTCTTCGGCCTGACGCCGGTCCTCGGGCAACAAGAAATTGTAAGGCTCGATCGGCGTGGCGGTGTTCGCACTAGGAAACAAGACCTCCAAAAGCTCGACGTTCTGCCGGTACCAGCTCTTTGCTTCGTCCCAAAGACCGAGATGCGTCAAGAGATGGCCACCTCCAGTATCTCCATAGCCTGCGCGAATCGAAGCACCGGTGAGCGCCATCAACAAGTTTGCGCGGACATCACCTTGAAAATCGATGGCGAGACCGGGTGTCCCACGCTCCCGCATCGCCTGTGCCGCCCGTTGCCAACTAGCCTCCTTCCCCAAAGCCGCCCAGGGGGCGTCCACGATCCGCACGCGATCCACGAACGGTAGTCCGCGCGCTATCTCTTCGTTCCAGCTCCCGACCGCGAGCTCGATCTCGGCATCCGGTGCCAATTGTCGGAGCTCTTTGAGAGCCGGGAGGGTCATCAGTAAATCGCCGAGCCGATCCAGCCTCAGAGCAAGTATGTGGCGGAGGGAACCTAGCTCGAGGGACGTCGATCGAGAAGGCGTCAAGCCGGCAAGCGGTGCAGCAAGGCGAAGCATGAGCTCGAATCCCGCGAGCGCCCAGCGCTCGCCTCGGTCGTAGACGCGCGGGCCGCCGTACTTAAGTCGACTCGCCGCCAGATCGCGTGACGGTCCGAAAGACATTTTCGAACTGCTCTCCCACCCGGCCCCAATCGAATACGGACCGTGCCTTTTCTCGCGCTCTTCTTCCGAGCGCGTTTCGTTGTTCCGGCGAGCGCAGAAGCTCGAGAATAGAATCGGCTAAAGCCTTCGGATCTCGCTCCGGAACGAGAAGCGCTTCTTTGCCTCGGGTCACCGCTTGAGGAATCCCGGCCACCGCACTAGCCACGATCGGCGAGCCGGAAGCCAGTGCTTCGAGCATCACGTTGGGAAGACCATCCACGTTGCCGGCATCGTCGTGCATCGAAGGAACCGCGGTGACCGTCGCCGCACCATAGTATGCGGGAAGCTCGTCTCGGAGAACGTTTCCCACTAGCATTAAGTTCTCACCTACACCCTCCTGAGCCGCGCGCTCGGACAAGCTCTTTTCTAGATCACCACTTCCGACGATGACGACTCTCAAATCAGAATATGCCGCAACAAGATACGGTAAGGCCTCGACCAGCACTTCGAAGCCTTTCTTGTGAACCAGCCTTCCTACCGCCAGCACCATGGGCTGGTCGGCGCTAAGACCGAGCTTCTTGCGCAGTTTGACCGACTCATCGGAAGGCCCTCGGAATTGCTCAGTATCCACGCCGTACGGAATGGTCTGTGGGCGGTACGGTGCGCCCAAGCGCTGGCTCCTCTCCGCGAGGTCATCGCTGCAGGCGGTCGCCGCTGCCGCCCGGCGAAGAGCGAGTCTTGCCGCCTGACGAAACAGAAGCTTCTTCTCTGAAAGAAAGACATCGGACCCATGGAGGCTCACCACGAGAGGCAGACCGCCGAGCCATGCCGCGGGCAACGCCATCGCACCGTTGGGAACAACCCAATGAGCGTGCACCAGATCATATCCGCCATGTCGAACCGCGGATATCATTTTTGTAGTCCCCGATGCCAGAGCCAGTGGTGAAACGACGTATGTGGAGCGCCGCACCGCCACGTCCGCTCGCAGCGCTTCCGCATAGCCAAATACTTCGAGGCTCTCGGTCGGCGCATATCGGTAGGCCTCGAAGGACACTCCCGCTGCGGAAGCGGGATTCAGATCCGATCGGGCGGGCAGCACCACCGTCAGCTCATGTCCCCTCGCCGCCAAGGCATGAGTAATCGACTGGATGAAGGGTGCGGTCGTGTCTCCCGGGTACTTGGGATACGAAGAGGTCAGGACGAGAATCTTCACGGCAGGGCTTCGAATGGCGGATCCCGAATGGACGTGATTATATCATTTTCTAGCGATTCGGTCCGCCGCTGGTCGCCATCCGGTAGGTAGTCTCGGGTCAGGCCGCATGCTACTATTTAGATCGGGTTTTTCGCGGGAGAGTGCATTAAAAGATGGAAGCCATGAACAACGTCTTGTTCCGGCACTGTACGGAACGCGTGATCGAGGCGATCAACATCGGCTCGATGGAGCTGGTCAATCTCAAGCAGAACGAGCTCTCGCCGGAGTTCGTTCTCATAGGGCTCCTGGAACAAGACGACTCGGAAGTACTGCGTCTGTTAAAAGATCTGGAACGCGATGCCGCCGACACCAAGAAATCCATCCTCGATTTCATCTACGCCGCGCAGCGGCACAAGGCCAAGCTCCAACGCGATGGGCCGGTTCAGATCCTAGTTTCCTCGCAGACGGCGGAGCTCCTGCGCATGGCGAAAGAAGAGGCCGACAACCTCGGCGACCGATTCATTGGTGCCGGCGCCATGTTTCTGGCGCTTCATCGCGAGCCCGCTGACCTCTCGGCTCGGATCCTCCGCGAAATGGGATTTCGCGCCGACAGCACCAAGGAAGCGGTGCAGCGCATGCGGGGAGGCCGCACCGTTGACGACCGCGGCGGCGCCGACAGCAAGTTCGAGACGCTGCAGAAGTATACTTCCGACCTCACGGAGTTAGCCCGCAAGGGCGAGCTCGATCCAGTCGTGGGCCGCGAAGAAGAGATTCGGCGTGTCATTCAGATCCTCTCGCGCCGCAAGAAGAACAACCCCGTGCTCATCGGAGAGCCCGGGGTTGGAAAGACGGTCATCGTGGAAGGACTGGCGCAGCGGATCGTAGACGCCGAGGTGCCGGAGACGCTCCTCAACAAGCGCGTCGTCATGTTGGAGATGAGCGAAGTCGTCGCCGGTTCCAAGTTCCGCGGCGAGTTCGAGGAGCGCCTCAATACCATCAAAGACGAGGTCGTTGCCGCCGCTGGACAGATCATCCTTTTCATCGACGAGCTCCACACCGTGGTCAGTGCGGGGAACGTCGAGGGCGGCTTGGACGCTGCGAACATGTTGAAGAACGCCCTGGCCCGCGGTCAGCTCCGCTGTATCGGCGCGACCACCCTCGAGGATTACAAGAAACATATCGAGAAAGACAAGGCCCTCGAGCGGCGATTCCAGAGCGTTCTCATCATCGAACCCAGCGTCGAAGAAACGCACCAGATCTTGAAAGGATTGCAGAGATCCTACGAGCTCCACCACGACGTGAAGTTCACCGACGAGTCCTTGATGGCCGCCGCCAAGTTCTCCGAGCGATACATCACCGACCGGTTCCTACCGGACAAGGCGCTCGACCTCATGGACGAGGCCGGCTCACGAAAACACTTGGAGCTCGTCTATGCGCCCCCGGAGATCCGCGCGCTCAAGCGTGATCGCGAAAAGCTCTTCGCCGAACAGCGGGACGCATACAATCAGCGAGACTACGAGCGCGCAGCCATAGCGCGGCAGAGCATGATTCGTATCGACAAAGAGCTGAAAGACAAAGTCTCCGCATGGCGAAACGCACGAAGCCTCCAGGATTCCACCGTGACGAGTGAGGACATCGCCCAGGTGGTTGCCGGCTGGACCGGAATTTCGCTCACGCGCATGTTGGAGTCCGAAGCGGAGAAGCTCACCCGGATGGAAGACGACATCCACCGGCGCATCATTGGGCAAGAAAACGCCGTGGAAGCGGTCTCGAACGCCATTCGAAGGAACCGTGCCGGTCTCAAAGGCACGTCCCGTCCCATCGGATCGTTCATCTTCCTGGGGCCAACCGGTGCCGGCAAGACGGAGCTCGCCAAGGCGCTCGCCGAGTTCTTGCTCGACGACGAGGAGCGGCTCATTCGCATGGACATGAGCGAGTACATGGAGCGACACTCGGTCTCCAAGCTCATCGGTTCACCACCCGGCTACGTCGGCTACGGTGAGGGAGGGCAGCTGACCGAGAAAGTACGCCGCAATCCCTACACCGTCGTATTGCTGGACGAGATCGAAAAAGCCCACCCAGACGTTTTCAACCTTCTCCTCCAGATATTGGACGACGGGCGACTGACAGACGCGCAGGGTCGGACCGTCAGCTTCGTCAATACCATCATCATCGGAACCTCTAATATCGGTAGCGAGAACATCACGCGCGCGTACACCGGCATCGGTTTCTCGAACCCAGTACCCTCCATCAAGTACGAGGAGATCAAGAGGCGTGTGATGCGCGAAGTCAAGAAGGTCTTCAAACCGGAACTGCTGAACCGCATCGATGACCTCATCGTTTTCCACCAGCTGGATGAGCAGCACATCCGCAAAATCGTGGAACTGGTGTTCGCCGACTTGGAGAACCGTCTGGCCGAACAAGGCCTTCTCATACAAGTCACCCCGGCGGTGAAGGAGAAGCTGGCCGCCGACGGTTTCGACCCGCTTTTCGGCGCGCGCCCTTTGAAGCGCGAGGTGGAGACGCAAGTGGAGAACGTCCTGGCGCAGAAGCTCATCGCCGGCGAGTTCTTCAAGGGCGATACGATTCGGGTAAACCTGGTGAATGGAAAGATCGTTTTTCAGCGGGGCACAACCGAGCTGGCCCCTCAATCGGTCAACGCCGTCCCGGCTCCCGGCAAGGCGCAGCCCGATTAACCCGAGGGTACCGCGCCCTCCCTAATCTTCCTGATGTTGTCCTTATCGAAAGCCATTCTCTACATCACGTTTCTCCCACTGTTAGGGCTCCTCGCTAGCTCCTGCCACTCTCCTACCGAGGTCCTCGCCCCCCGTCGGCCGAATCTACTTCTCATCAGCATCGAGACATTCCGCGCCGATAGACTGCGTGCCAACGGCTATCGTCGGCGAACTACTCCTAATTTGGATCGCCTTGCGAGAGAGGGCGTGAATTTCCGGCAGGCTATCGCCCAAGCGCCTTTCACGCTTCCGTCTCTCGCCACGGTGATGACCGGGCTTACTCCTCCCCTGCACGGGGTGCGCAATCACCCTGCTACCTTGTCCCCCGAGCTTACGACCCTCGCCGAACGATTAGGAGAATCCGGTTACAGGACCGCGGCGATGACCCGACACAGTTGGCTGCGAAGAAAATCCGGATTCGACCAAGGCTTTGCCGAGTATCACAACAACAAGTTTTCGGCAGGGCTCGATGCGAGGAGCTTATCACTCGCCGCGGAGGACTGGCTCCGCGCCCAAGGAGACGAACCATTCTTCCTTTGGCTTCACTTTATCGATCCCCACTTGCCGTATACACCGGGATATCCGTACTCGACGCTGTGGAATCGCAACCACCGCGGCAACTCCCAGGTCAAGCACTTGCGCTCGATGCTGCGGCGAGAGCTCGAAACGTTTCTTCCGACTCCTTATGCCGACCTCTCTGGTGGCCCTTATCTCGACCTCGTACTGCGCTACTACCCGGACAACGAAGCGCTATTGGATCTGACCTTGCGGCGCCGATCCCGCGGGGAGATCTTCTTCGGCAAGGTTCGGTACTCGGAGCAATCACTGCAAGAGGTTCGTAACCTCTACGACGGCACCATCCTCTATACCGACGACAATCTCGCGCGCATACTGGCTGCGCTCGACGATTTGGGGCTTACCGACCACACGCTCGTGGCAGTCGTTGGTGACCACGGCGAATCACTCGGCGAGCACGATCTCTTCTTCACGCATGACTTCTCTCTATACGACGAAGTGCTTCGCGTCCCGCTGATCCTTCGCATGCCAGAACGAATTCCCCCCCGAACGGTGATCGATCAACAGGTTCGTTTAACGGATCTGATGCCTACGTTTCTCGACCTCTTGGGGATCGACGCCTTGGCGAAGGCGGACGGGGTCAGCCTGGCTCCCCTGACCGCGGGGAAATCGCTCCCGTTCCTGCCGGCTTTCGCGGAAAGCGCTCCTTACCGCCGGCTCTTTCCCGAGCAGAGTCGGATCTACTACAAGGGCAACCTCGGAAAGTGGAGAATGGTCCGCACCGAGAACTGGAAGCTCATTCTCATCCCCAATCCCAAGGGGGATCTCTACGAGCTCTACGATCTGGAGTCGGACCCGGGCGAAACGACAAATTTGTATGAAAAGCTGCCCGGAGAAGCGGGGAAGCTGTTGCCAATGTTGGAAGAATGGTTGGCCCGCGATCCCGCTCGAAACTCCGATCGCAGTGCGGAAGAAGAGCGGGCGCTGGAGGCGCTCGATCCGGCGGCGAGGCAACAGTTGGAAGCCCTCGGCTATATCAATTAGCTACTGCGCTCCATCTCCCGAGAGCCCTCAGCTGCCGCGCAGGGTGCCAACCCGAAGCGGCAAGCCGAGTCGCGAGTATCTGGAGCAGTTCGTCGAGCACGGGGACGAGGCCGATTGGGATCTCCCCGAAGTGCGCGACGCGCGGCACCGGCTTACTTCGTAGCATGGCGCTCGGATCGCATCGAAGACCTTCTTGACCCGGCCAAGTCACCTCGTGTCGACCCGGTGCCATTCATGCCCAAAATCCGCACGCCATGAACCAAACCTAGCACGTCATCTCCAAATTCGGCCTCTCGGGGTAGAGGTTAACCTGGAGCGAGTCGCAAGCCTACGCGAATGGGCTGGTCGGCAGCCTGCCAACCGAGGCGCAGTGGGAGTTCGCCGCCGGGGCAGCGAGGGCCGCGAGTAAACTTGCTCCCGCAAAGCTCCCGCAGACGATACCGGCAATTTGCCGGCAGTCTACACGTGGCGATTAGCCTCGCGGTCATGGTTATGGGGATTAGTTTGAGCCCCGAGCCTTCGATCGTACTTGTTACGTGGACATCATCGACGAAAGCAGACGCGAGAATGCCCGCGGGAGCGCGAACATGCCGATGCCTTCTACGCTCTCCAGAACTACCAAGAGGACGTTTAGGGCTATCAGCGTTAGGAGGCCGGTGTCCACGGCTCTGCTAACTGGGTCCTCTTCGCTAGCTCCTGAATCGTCCACAGTCGAATCTTGGCCCGCTCCACCAACCCCTGGTCGAACAGCATCGCGGGCCTAGCAGTGTCTTCAGCCTTAAAGCGGCCGCGTCTGGCTTTGGGATAGCTGGGTGTGAGCACGCACACGGGCTCCTGTGATTCTGTGCCATCCGGAAGATCGGCACTCGCTCTCTCATGTCTTATCGTCACCGGCTGGCCTTTCCTTGAGACCGTGGGGAAAGGCGGTGTCGTTAGGGCTCGACGCACGCTAGCGATAAAAGGAGACCACGCCGCGCGCAACACGCTCGACCTGTGCCTCGCTCAGCTCCGGATAGAGCGGTAGAGAAACGATCTCCCGCGCCGCGCACTCGGCTTCCGGGCAGGCTCCCTCACCTTGGCCCAAACCTCGATACGCCGGTTGAAGATGCGCCGGCACCGGATAGTGGATGAGCGTCTGAACTCCCGCTTCCGACAAGGCTTCCTGCAAGCGATCCCGCTTCGGGGCGCGAGCAACCAAAAGGTGGGTCGCCGGTGCGGCGTCGGGAAGTGCATTCACCCATTCGAGGGGGGTCTCGGCAAGAACTTCGCGATATAGAGCCGCCAGAGTGCGCCGGCGCTCGTTCCAGGCGACAAGGTGCGGGAGCTTCGCGCGCAGCACCGCGGCCTGAATCTCGTCCAAACGACTGTTGAACCCGATCTCTTCGTGCACGTAACGGCTCGATTGCCCTCCGTTCCGAAGCCGCCGGATCCGTTCCGCCAACTCTTGGTCGCTGGTGGTGACGAGACCCCCGTCTCCGAGAGCACCGAGGTTCTTGGTGGGATAAAAACTGAAGCAGCCGGCGCGCCCCCAGCTTCCCACGGGCCGTCCACCCAACGTAGCCCCATGCGCCTGGCAAGCATCTTCAACCACCGGGATGCCTTCCTTGTCGGCCAACTCGACGAGCGCGGGCATTTCGCTCGGATTCCCGTAGAGATGAACGGGAAGCAGTGCCTTGGTACTCGGGCTCATTCTTTCGGAGACCGAGCGCGGCGAGAGGTTCAAGGTCACCGGATCCACGTCCGCGAAGACCGGCCTCGCACCGGTGCGACTGATCGCCAACGCGGTAAAGGTCGCGGTCATGGGGCTTGTGATCACGTCATCCCCAGCCCCTACCCCGAGCGACAGAAGCGCCAGCGTCATTGCATCGGTTCCGGAAGCAACTCCGACCGCATGCGCGGTCCCCACCATCGACGCGAATTCCTGTTCGAAGGCTTCCACCTCCGGACCCAAGACGAACCAGCCGCTTTCCATCACGCGAGTCAAAGCTTCTCGGATTTCCGCGTCGAGCGCCGCGTGCTGGGCGATCAGGTTGACAAAAGGGACGGGGGGGATGGGTTGGCCAGGTTGGTCATTTTGGGAAGGCACCTTAGCCAAGGTAATGATCGAGGTTGGCGCGGTAGTATTCGACGGTTCGACCAAGACCCTCGCGAAGGCCGATCCGCGGCTCCCAACCAAGCTCTCTCTTTATCTTGCCGAAATCGTTGTAGAAGTCACCGATGTCGATGCGCTTGCGTTCCTCTGGAAAAGGAACCAATCGAAAACCGCCGCCCCCTTCCGCGACATCCAGCAACGTTTCCACAAACTCCAGGAGGCTCACCGGCGGGCTGGCGCCGAGGTTATAGACCTCTCCCACCGCTTCCTCCGAGGAGGCAGCGTTCAAAAAGGCTTCCACTACATCGTCGACGTAATTGAAGTCGCGCTTCTGCTTCCCATCGCCAAAGAGCTGGATCTCTTCTCCCTGGACCGCTAGACGTATGAACCAGCTCGCGAACCCTTGCCGGTTGTGCTTGACCAACTGGCGTGGACCGTAGGTATTGGTGAGCCGCAGGGACGTGGTCCGCAGTCCATAAACCTGTTGGTAGAGACGGTGATACATCTCTCCGCCCGCCTTGTTCACCCCGTTGACGTCGGTCGGTTGGATGGGATGTTCCTCATCGGCCGGGAGTCGCACCGGTCGACCATAGATCTGCCTGGTGCTGGCGTAGATGATGCGAACTTCCGGGTTGCCCTTACGACAGGCTTCGAGGATCGAGAGCTGGCTACCGCAATTGATCTGCAGATCGGTCTCCGGATCGCGCATGCTGTCGATGTGGCTGACTTGACCCGCCAAGTTGAAGAGGTACTCCTGACCCTGCAGGAGATACTGCATCCCGTTCACATCCCGGACATCGGCGATGTTGATCCGGAGCTTCGGCTCGAGCCCGTCGACGTTATACAGGTTTCCGCCATAGTCCGGAATGAGGGAGTCCACCACAAGAACCTCCGCGCCGAGCTCTACCAAACGCCTCGCGAGGTTGCTTCCGATAAAGCCCAGCCCTCCGGTGATCAGCACGTGTTTGCCGGAAAAGGAATCCCGGTAGCGGACGTCGGTCCCTCTTGGCACGTTTGCTGGCGCGTCAGTTGGCATTGACGGTTGGCCGGAACCTTCCGGCGAAAGGATTACAGTAGGCTACGACGCCAACCTCTGCCCGTCTCGAGCAGATTTCCGTTCCGCCGCCGAGGAGCTCGGCGCAGGGTCGACCTTGCGTATCACCAAGTCCACCCAGAGCCGAAAGAGATCATACAGGGTTCGGATGACGCGAGGAAAGTTGAAGAACTGACTCTTTCCATAGGCACGGTGATAATGGTGGACGGGAACCTCTCGAATCGAGTACCCGGCGTCTTGTACTTTTTTCACTAATTCGACACAGATCACGCCGCTCGATTTGGTGAGCTCCACCCGGTCGAAGATGCTTTTCCGAAGCAGTCTAAAATCACAATCTACATCCCGCAGTTGAAGTCCGAAGGCAATCCGTACCGTCCAGTGATAGAGCCTTCCAATGATGATGCGGTGGAGGGGATCGGAGCGGCCGATTTTGTAACCGTTGACGAAATCGACGCCGTCATCCATGGCTTCCACCAAGGCTTTTACCTCTCGGGGATCGTACTGCGCGTCACCGTCAGTATAGAAAACGAGCTCCTTGGCGGCGGAGGCAAAACCGGTGCGGAGCGCACCGCCATAGCCCTGGTTCTTCTCGTGTTGCACTACTCGGAGCTCGGGGATGACGCGCTCGAGCTCGGCGAGAACGTCCGCGGTGTGATCCCGACTACCATCGTTGACCACCACGATCTCGAAGTCATCGGTGAGCTCACGTACCGCCATGCGTGCCGACACGACCATGCTCGCGATGGTACCGGCGTCGTTGTACGCGGGGAAGAAAACGGAAATGGCGGGACGGGTCACGGTGCGGAATTCCCTGTCTAATTGTGTCTACTAAGGTTTTTTCGAGCGTTCAGTCGTGAGGAAACTACCATGGCAATCCAGGGATGTCAATGTGAGCTAAGGAGTTCCGCGTCTTCGCGGCGAGCCCCAATTGAGCATTCAGTTGAGAGACGATGAGCCGTGTGCTAACGTCCAACCCCGTCTCCCGAGGTCCCTTGATCCTGATGCCGGCAACTCTCTACGTGGTAGCCACACCCATCGGGAATCTAGCTGACATCTCCGCGCGCGCGATAGAAGTCCTCGAATCGGTCAAGCTGATCGCTTGCGAGGACACACGAACCACCCGACGGCTTCTCAGCCGGCACGGAATCAAGACCCGCACCATCAGCTACCACGAGCACAATGAGAACCAGCGCGCTCCACAGCTCGTGAAACGGTTGAGCGCCGGCGAAGATCTTGCGTTAGTCTCGGACGCGGGAACACCCGGGATCTCCGACCCCGGCTACCGCCTGATGGTCGCGGCTCGAGAAAGGGGCATTCCGGTGCGAACCGTGCCCGGACCGAGCGCCGCTATCGCCGCTCTATCCGTTTCTGGTCTCCCCACCTCGAGCTTCTGCTTCTTCGGCTTCTTGCCGAGTCGCGGCCGAGCGCGCTCCAAGGCCATTGAATCCCTCGCCTCGGTGACGCACACGACGATCCTTTTCGAGTCGGTGCGACGCGCCCCCGCGTTGTTGGAAGAGCTCTCACGGCGACTCGGTCCTCGACCCGCGTTTCTGGCCCGCGAGATGACCAAAGTCCACGAAGAATACCGAAACGGGACTTTGATCGAGCTCGCGCAGTGGGCTCGTGAGAAACCTCTCAAAGGAGAGCTGACTCTCATCATCGGCCCCGCCGAAAGAAAGACGCGTTCTTCCCTCACGCCGGACCAGATCGCAAATCGCTTTTCGGAACTAACCGCAGAAGGCAGGAAACGTCGTGAGGCGGTCAAGATCCTGGCCCGGGAGACCGGGATTTCTTCTCGTCTTCTTTATCACCAATTGCTAGGCTCCGGTTCGAAATGAAGATCCTCGAGAGCATGGCAAGGGACGGCGTCGAGCAGGTCGTTGCCTTGAACGACCCTTCCTGCGGCCTCTCCGGTTTCCTCGTGATCCACGACACCACGCGCGGACCGGCGGGGGGGGGATTCGGATCTACCCCTACCGGACGGAAGAGGACGCCCTCGTCGACGGTTTCCGACTGGCGAGTGCGATGACGTTCAAAGGGGCGGCGGCCTGCCGTGGTCGATAGCGACACCTAACGCTTACTGGACGTCCTGTAGGATCTAGAAGCCGCCCGCCTAACACTTTGGCGACATTGGAGCTCCCGGCCTGCCCCGCCCTGTTTGACCCTAACCCGCTCCGGACCCTATAATCGTAGGTTAGGTTGTGTCTTCGGTAAGCGACTCGCCCGACCGAGTATTTATTTCGTATTTCGAAGTTTGAGGGCTCCCGGCTTTA
The DNA here is from genome assembly GCA_965222425.1 of Candidatus Marinacidobacterales bacterium. Lineage (GTDB taxonomy): Bacteria > Acidobacteriota > Vicinamibacteria > Marinacidobacterales > DATDRI01 > CBDCNP01. The sequence continues at coordinate 24,922 of CBDCTW010000018.1, read as the reverse complement.
CCTTCAGGGGCCCGGCTTTTCGGGCAAGAAACGAATTCTGAGGAGGTTCCATGGCAAAAAAGGCCGCCACACGCTCCAAGGCGGGGTTGTTCTCACGGAAGAAACTGGCGCAAAAGACCAGCAAACGGGAAGGTTACGACAAGGCACTCGAGACGTTCGAGAAGGCTCTGAAGGTGTTGCACAAAGGCGATGTCGATCGCGCCCGGGACCTGTTCCAGGCCCTCGCCGCTGAGCTCAGCCATGCCCCCGGGCTCGCCGACCAAGCCCAGGCGTACGTGACGATTTGCGATCGCCGAAAGAAGAGCAAGAGCTCGTTCGCGCCCCGTACGTTCGAAGAAGTGGTGACCTATGGTGTTTTCTGTCACAACCGGGGCGACTATGATCGCGCCATCAAGTATCTCTCCAAAGCGGTCGACATGGAGCCCAAGAGCGACCATGCTCATTACTGCCTCGCCGCCGCTTACTCGCGTCACGGAGATGCCCGAGACGCGGCTCGACATCTCAAACAAGCGGTTACCGCAGATTCGTACAACCGCGTCCTGGCCAAGAACGACCAGGATTTCGCTGCGCTCAGGGACGAGGCAGAAGTAGCGCAGCTGCTGGCAACAACCGAGTAATCAAGGTTAGGTCGTGATCTATGGTCTCCGGGTCGTCGCAGCCGGCGGGGGCACTGGGCTCGCCGCCCTCCTGAGCGGGCTCAAGCAGTTCGTCGATCCACCTGATTCGCCCTCACACTCGGGAGAGTCCGTTTACTTCGCCGACCTCTCGGCGTTGGTGACCGTCACCGACGATGGCGGCAGCTCCGGAAGGCTTCGCGATGAGTTCCAGATACTCCCGCCTGGAGACATCCGGAATTGCTTACTGGCGCTTTCGAGCGACGAGTCGCTGCTGTCTTCTCTATTCCAGCATCGCTTCAAAGGCGACGGCGGTCTCGGCGGGCATAACTTTGGCAATCTTTTCCTGGCTGCGCTCACTTCCGTCACCGGTGACTTCTACAGCGCGGTTCGCGCCGCCTCCCACGTGCTCGCCATCGAGGGACGCATCTTCCCCTCGACGACTCAAAGCGTCTCGCTGGTGGCAGAGCTCGAGGACGGGAGCGAGGTTCGCGGCGAAACACGCATCAGCGCTTCGACCGAGACCATTCGGAGCGTTCGTCTGGATCCGCCGGATTGTCCGCCGCTCGAGGACTCTCTCGCCGCTATCGAGGAAGCCGATCTCATCCTCATCGGACCGGGATCGCTGTACACAAGCCTGATTCCCAACCTCCTGGTCCCGGGCGTCGCCGAGGCGGTCTCTCGCTCGCAAGCTTTGGTGGTGTATCTGCCGAACATCATGACGCAACCGGGCGAGACAACGGGCTACAGCGTGCGTGACCACGTGGAGGCGTTGTTGGCACACTGCCCAGACCTCGAGCTCTCTTTCGTTCTCGCCAACGGCACTGCGATACCGGAGCCAACCCGCGAACGCTATCACTCCGAGGGCGCGGAACAAGTCACCTTCTCTCCCGCCGACGAGACTGCGCTGCCCTGCCCGATTCTGGTCGAAGATCTCCTCGGCTCCGGAGAACCGGTGCGGCACGATGGCAGGAAGGCGGCGAAAGCGATTCAGGCGCTGTTCCCACGGGCTCGCTTCGAAGCGGCGTCTGGCTAGCTGTTCATGGCACCGGCGTCTGGCGCGGTTGCTAAGTGGTAACGTCGCATTTTGACGCCAGCAGATGCTACTCTAGATCAACCCATGCCGTCACAACTTACTCTGGTTCTCTGGTCCGGACCCGGCGAGAACTTCGTAAAGGACCTTCTCGGTAGGCCGCTCTGGCAACGGACCCTGGAGGCTGCCCAACCGCTCCGACCGAAGCGCACTCTGTTGGTTCTAGACAAAGGCGGCCGTGCCGCTCTAAACGGACTCAACGGCGTCGAGCTGGTAACCAAGAGACGCTTCTCCGAGGCGCTTGCCGGACTGAGAGGAAAGTTGCTCCTCCTCCCAGCGGAGATGCCATGTGTGAGCGCTCGCAGCTTGCGGCGTCTGATTGCTAAGGCCCGATCCGGACCTTCTCTTCTTACAACTGGGAAAGGACCTCCCGTCGTATGCTGCACCGCGGGACGCCTTCGGGCCGCAAGCGGCGCATTTCGAAACGGTCTCGACTCGCTTGCCGATCACATACAAGCTTCCGAAGTTCGCCCCGCGTCGACGGAAGAGCTCCTACAGGTCAAAACGAATGCCGACTGGGCGAGGGCTATACAGGTGATTCGTCGGCGAACCGTAGAACGCCTCATGGCGAGCGGGGTTCTTGTCGACGATCCCTCCACCGTTCATATCGATCCCGACGTGAAAGTAGGCCGCCGCACAAGAATCCGTGGGTGGGTCGTGATCGAAGGCGCAAGCCGCATTGGAACCGACTGTGACGTAGGAAGCTTCACTCGTGTGGTGGACTCGGTCGTGGGTTCGCGCACCGTGCTCCTCGATCATTGCTTCATCCGCCAGAGCCGTATCGGTCGAGAGGCCCAAGTCGGCCCCTTCGCTCATCTGCGCCCAGAGTCGACACTCGGTAACAAGACGAAGGTCGGGAACTTCGTGGAGATGAAGAAATCGACGCTCGGCACAGGCAGCAAGGCTCCGCACCTTACCTACCTCGGCGATGCGGTGGTCGGGCGACGGGTCAACGTCGGCGCCGGCACCATCACTTGCAACTACGATGGAAGCACCAAACACGTCACGGTCATCGAGGACGGCGCGTTCATCGGAAGCGACGTGCAGCTGGTGGCCCCGGTTCGTATCGGTCGTGGAGCCTATGTCGCCGCTGGCTCCTCCATCGTAGATGATGTCCCTGCGGGCTCTCTGGCGATCGCGCGGGGCCGGCAGGTTGTGAAGCTCGACTACTTACGTCACGTGCGTCGAGCTCGGGCGGGGAAGTCCAAGAAGTCAAAGCCCCGCTAAGAGACGCCAAGAGACGACCGTAGACGCCTATGTGCGGAATCATTGGTTACGTGGGACCCAAGTCGACGGTCGAAGTGCTGATCGATGGGCTCAAGCGCCTTGAGTATCGAGGCTACGACTCGGCGGGCCTGGCGGTCGTCCGGGACGGAACACTAAACGTGCTCCGCTCCCAGGGGAAGCTCAGCAATCTCGAGCGCCAGCTATCGAAATCCGAGCTCGAGGGGAGCTACGGACTCGGCCATACCCGATGGGCCACTCACGGCCGGCCCAACGAAGAGAACGCGCACCCTCACCGGGACTGCACCGAGACTTTGGTCGTCGTTCACAACGGTATCGTGGAAAACTATCTCGCGCTCAAGGCGAAGCTGTCTGGAGAGGGCCATCGGTTCGTCACCGAAACCGATACCGAGGTCATCGCTCACCTGATCGAGAAGCATCTCGACAAGAGCCTGGAGCAAGCGGTGTTGGACGCTCTCAAGGAGCTCGAAGGCGTTTTCGCGTTTGTCACGCTCTCGGCGAACCACCCGGACAAGCTAGTCGCCGCTCGCAACGGTCCACCTCTGGTCATCGGGCTGGGAGAAAACGAGGCCTTCCTCGCCTCGGACGTTCCGGCGTTTCTCTCCCACACCCGCGACGCCGTCTTTCTTGACGATGGTGAGGTCGCGGTGATTCGTCCCGACGGGGTTCTCCTCATGGATGGCGATGGTGTCAAACGAGATTGCTCCCCGACGCGCATTACGTGGGACCCGGTCCAGGTGGAAAAACAAGGTTTCAAGCACTTCATGCTTAAGGAGATCTATGAGCAACCGCGCACGGTCCGAGACACGCTGCTCGGGCGGTATTCTCTCGATAGCGGGCGCGTGCACCTCGAGGAAGTTGGATTGCAAGAAGATCTCATCAAGCGGCTCGAGAGGATCACGATCCTTGCCTGCGGTACGAGCTGGCATGCCGCACTCGTCGGAAAATTTCTCATCGAGGCCAACGCACACTTGCCGGTGCAGGTAGACGTTGCTTCGGAGTTCCGCTACCGACACCTTATCCTGGGGAAGGATGATCTCGTCGTCGGCATCAGCCAATCGGGAGAGACCGCGGACACCCTGGCCGCACTTCGCGTGGCCGGTGACAGCGGGGCCACGACCCTGGCCATTTGTAATGTGACGGGGAGCATGGCGACTCGTGTCTCGAGCGCGACGCTATACACCCACGCGGGACCCGAGATCGGTGTTGCCTCCACGAAAACGTTCGCCGCGCAGCTGGTGGCACTGCACCTGCTGGCCCTTTACCTTGCACAGGCTCGAGGAAACCTCTCCTCCGAACGAGTGCGAGAGCGACTCAACGAGCTCGCGCAGGCCGCCCACTTCATGGAGCAAGTGCTCACGCTCGCCCCCGAGATCGAGTCCATCGCCAGAGATTTCTACATGGCTTCCAATTTTCTCTATTTGGGACGCGGCCTCCTCTATCCCATCGCCCTCGAGGGGGCGCTCAAGCTCAAGGAGCTCTCCTACATCCACGCGGAAGGATATCCGGCGGGAGAAATGAAGCACGGTCCGATTGCGCTCATCGATGAGCGGATGCCGGTCGTCGCGCTTGCTCCTTCCGACTCGCTCTTCGAGAAAATGGCCAATAACATTCATGAAGCCAAGGCGCGCGGCGCGCGAGTCATCGTGTTCGGAACCGAGGGCGAGTCGCGTCTCAAGGAGATCCTAGATGACGAGCACGATCGGCTCGTGGCGCTCCCGCCGCATCCCGAGACCATATCGCCACTGCTCGCTGTCGTGCCACTTCAACTTCTCGCCTATCACATTGCCGCCGCTCGCGGTTGCGACGTCGACCAGCCACGCAACCTGGCCAAGTCGGTGACTGTGGAATAGTTTCCAACGTGGGTGTTATTCACCCTCAGATGACGTTGATGTGTTCTTCTGTTTCGAGATGATACTGACTGTTCGTCTTTCCCAAAATGTACGCTACACCGATTACCAGGAATTTCTCCACGACAAGATTGAGGAACTCCATGACGGTGGAATGGGGTATCGACAATTGCTCAATAATTGAGAAAGAGAATATAAGACGGTCCGAGGAAAGCGTTTCTTTGCTAATCACGTTTACTCAATCTTAAAACGCAAACGTTCAGAACCATGTGATCAAAACGGAATACCGTAATTTCTATTTAGAGTTCATTGAACGGAAACTCATAAATTCCGACTGACCCGACTCCTAGACTCACGCTCCCGAAACCCTTTAATATCATTCCTATGAGGAAATTAACCACCACACTCTGCCTGACGATTGTCGTGTTTTTTGGAATTTCTAAAGTAGTTAATGCTGACCATAACTTGCGAAAAATAGAGAGGCGCTGCGAAGTCGAATAGGATGGATCTACAGGTGAATTGGATTGCTCCAGTTCGGTTTCTGATCGTCGATCCTTAGAGCGCCGATGTGACGTTGAATGGGATGGATCCGAGAGGGAGTTTGATTGCAGTGGCAGTCATTTCAGGGATGTAGAACGAAGATGCACAGCAGATCGAGATGGTAATATAGATTGCTGATTGTCCGTAAGAAATACAAAGGGTGTTAAGGAAAACACCTCCATCTCTATCATTCCACACGATCTCTGGTAATATTACAGAATGAAGATCTTTAAAGCAGCGCTCAAATATTGTTTCATATTCTTACTTTTTTATGATTTTATCTCCGCAGTTTCTGAAGCGGATATTCCTGCCAACGCATCAGCGTATGGCAGTGGATGGGTGTGCAATCATGGTTACAAACGCCAAGGTAGTGGATGTGCTGAGATAAATGTTCCTGTCAACGCATCAGCGTATGGCAGTGGATGGGTGTGTAATCTGGGTTTTAAAAGACAGGGTCAAAAATGCGTGGAGATGTCGAAAAAGGAAAAACAAGATCAAATTAAACAGATCCAGATTTATCAGGCGTCACAAAGAAGCAAGATACTCAATTATGATGGAGAAGAGTTCACTTTACGTGATGTGGAGGGGAAATGTGAAGTTTACAGGTATTCGGAAAATTATGGCGATTTAGAATGTAGCGGATCAGATTTGCGTCCAATAGAAAGATACTGCACTGTTTCAATGTATAGCGACAACTATGGTGGAATTGATTGTTGAATGAAATCTCTGAAAAATGTTAATGACCAACCACGCAATCTCGCAACAGCGGTGACTGTTGAGTAGTCCGGACTTCAAGGCTCCCGACATACTCTCCGAGCTCAATCCCGGCCAGAGGGCCGCAGTCACCGCACCCGATGGACCGGTGCTGGTGCTCGCCGGGGCGGGTTCCGGAAAGACTCGAGCTATAGCGCATCGGGTCGCCTTTCTCATCGGCGAAAGGGACGTCCCACCCTCGACGATTTTGGCTCTCACCTTCACCAACAAGGCGGCGGGCGAGATGCGCTCGCGCATCGAGGCCTTGGTCGGGGAAGCGGCTCCCGGTCTCTGGATCTCGACGTTCCACTCTCTCGGCCTTCGACTACTCCGGCGCTTCGGCACCGACATCGGCTTGCCTTCGGCGTTCGTCGTTCACGACGAACAAGACCGCCGAGCCCTTCTCAGGCGAGTTCTTAAGGAGATCGGCGTCACCGAGCGCGAGTATCCACTTACGCGGGTCGCATCCGCCGTATCCGCAAGGAAAAACGCCGCCTTCGGAAGCGACGTGTCTCCCCCTTGGTGGAGAGAACGCGATCGGCTCGTCCTCGACCGCGCCCTCAAGCGCTACCAAAAACTTCTCGAGGACGCTGGCGGCGTCGACTTCGACGACCTTCTCATCCGCTCGGTCGAGCTGCTGGAATACTCCGGGAAAGCACGCGCCTTCGCCGAGCGACGCTTCCAGCGCCTCCTGGTGGACGAGTACCAGGACACAAACCGGATTCAGTACCGCTTGATGCGTCTCCTCGCTCCGCACCAGAACGTCTTCGTGGTGGGGGACGAGGATCAATCCATCTATAACTTTCGGGGGGCGGATCTTCGAAACATTCTCGACTTCGAAAAAGACTTTCCGGGCGCGAAGCTGGTTAAGCTCGAAGTCAACTACCGTTCTACGAGCGCCATTCTCGAGGCGGCGAGCAACCTCATCGCCCACAACGAAGAGCGCAAGGGCAAGAAGCTTGTCGCCAAACGCGGCGAGGGAGAAACGCCGCGAGTCTATGCGGCGGAGACGGACTGGACCGAGTGTCACTTCGTGGCGGATCAGATCGAGTCACTTCGCGAGCAGTCGACCTCCACCCGCGTCGCGGTTCTCTTTCGCACTCATGCACAGACCCGCCTCTTCGAAGAAGAGTTCGTGCGCCGCGGTATCCCTCACCTCCTAGTGGGTGGGCAGCGATTCTACGAACGTCGGGAGGTCAAAGACGCGCTTTGTTACCTGCGGCTGGTCTTGAATCCTCACGACAACGCAAGTTTCTTGCGCGCGATCAACGCACCGCTTCGTGGTTTCGGCACCGCCACCCTGACGCTCACCGAGCGAACGGCTTCCGAGCGAGGCCTCTCTCTTTGGGATGCGGCGGCCCAGCTGGATGACGAGAACGCCATCCCGGCACGGGCGAGCCAAGGGCTCGCTTCCTTCCGGGACATTCGCGAATCTCTCGCGAAATATGCGCGCACCGCGACCATCGGTTCTTTGGTCAAGGAGACGCTCACGCAAAGCGGTCTCAGCGCAGTGCTCGAGAAAGAGAAGACCGTGGAAGCCGAAGGGCGAGTCGAGAACCTCCTTCAGCTGGTGACCGCCGCCATCGATTATCAGGAGCGGGAGGAGGAGCCGTCGCTCGCGGGTTTTCTCGATCGCGTTAGCTTGCTCACCGATTTGGATACCGCGAAAGAGGAAGCTCCTTGCCTTCTCATGACTCTCCACAGCGCGAAGGGGCTGGAGTTCGATGCCGTTTTTCTGACTGGTCTCGAAGAGGGACTCTTTCCCCACTTTCGCTCCGCCGGGGATCGACGTGCGCTCGAGGAAGAGCGCCGGCTCTGCTACGTGGGGATGACGCGGGCCCGAACCTTGTTGTTTCTAACATATGCTCTCAGTCGAAGATCCGCTCTCGAGAAGGAGGGCCGGACACCGTCCCGGTTCCTGAACGAGATCCCGACGAAGCTCCTCGCCGGGGATGCCACCACGCAGGCGCCGACGGCCACCGCAAGTCCGGCCCGTCTTTGTCCGGGCGCCGTGGTGCGGCACGCCCGCTTCGGCGAGGGGACTATTGTGGAAGCCGAACCACCGAACGCCGATCAAAAAATCACGGTGCTCTTCCGGCGCGCCGGCCGCAAGAAGCTGGTTGCCCGCTTCGCCAACCTGGAAGTCCTGGAAAGCCGCCTGAGGCGCTAGTTCATGGCACGGCCGTCTGGCCTGCTAGTTCGTGGAACTCCGGTCTACTGACGGCCCTCGTGACGGCCGAACTCGTCTGGCGCCGCTTTTACGCTGACGACGATCCAGCGCGAAGGCGGAGTGAAGTCGTTTTCCAAGTTCGTCAGCTCGTATTTCTTTAGAGTGAAGAGGTAGACCGCTTCCGGCTCGGAAGCGGTCTTGACGTCGATCAGCACTTCCCGCGTGAGGACTTCGCCGTCGAAGAGCTCGATGTCATCCGATGTCATGACCGATTTCCGGGCCGGTCTCTTCTCGTCCTCCATTGCTTTTTTGATCTCACGGAGGCCGAGCTCCAGTACCACGCGCTCCTTTCGGTAGGACTGGTACTCGGCATGGAGATCCGCGAGCTTGCCCCTGAACGGATAGTCGGGATTCTCCTCGAGCCTTTCCTCGATCCATAAAAGATCGGGATAGTTCGCCAGTCGGAGGTCTGAGAATACAGCGAACTGCGCATCGCGTTCGATTTTGGCGGTCTCCGCCCGACTACGAAGCTCGCTGAGCTTGAACGGCTCCCGGGTGGTGGGCACGACCTCGACGACATCCCAAGATTCGACCGCACCTCCTGGAAAGGAGACCAAAGAGAGCGCGGCGACGGTGTTGGTGTCCTCGTACATCGTCGCCCGGAAGAACCTCCTCAGAACCTCCTGCTCCGCCCCTCCGCACGCGGTGGCGGAGATCCAAATGACGAGCCCGAAGCACACTGGCCAGCTCTTAGTGTCGTTCAATCGATGCGTGCTTGCGAGTCTCATCCCTACCAGGCTTATCCGGCTTCGTGTTAGGGCCTGGTCCGACCTCGACCCCATCGGACTTGCTTCTCCAGCTCTCCGCCGGCTGCAACGGAGCGCTGTGCTTCCTCCTGTCGGCGAAGGCGAGACGCCATGGCCGCGATCTCTGAATCTCCCGGAAACTCTTCTTCGGCTAGGTCAAGAGTCGTCTCGGCCTCTTCGTAACGACGGAGCTCTCCGAGCGCTTCCGCTTGCATGAGGTACGCCTCGCGACGCGTCTCAGGGTCATCGGTACGGGTGAGAAGCTTTTCCAAGGTTTCGAGAGTCTTCTCGACACGCCCATCCAAGCGATCGATATAGGCAAGCCGCAGATGTGCGGTCGCCGAACCCTCCCCGTAAGGAAAGTCTCGGACCACCCGACGGTAAACCTGAGCAGCGAGCTCAAGCTCATCGGCGTTGTATCGACAGTTCGCAATTTTCAGAAGGAGGTTCTGTGCTTCCACCGTATCGGTCTCCGCAGCCAAGAGTAGCCGATACTCTTGTATCGCCTTCTCCGGCTGCCCGAGATCTTCCTCGTACATCCGCGCCAAAACGCGGCGAGCATCGCGCGTGACCTCAGCATCCGGGTAGAAGCTCAGTAGCTCCCGAAGAGTCGACCGCGCCGTTTCGATGTCCCTTCGCTGGAGGTAGTAAATGAGTGCCAGGTCGTACAAAGCCTGGGCCGCCTCCGGGCTGCCGGGGGCCTGAATCGTCACCTCGGTGTAGTGCTCTATCGCCTCGTGATAGAGCCCTCGCCCGAGCGCTTCTTGTGCCGCAGCAAGTTCGTCCGAGCCCGGAGAGGAACACCCGAAGACACTCCCGCTCCCAAGGATTGCTAGCAACGGGATTGAGCGGGATGGCATGGCCTTCCGTTCCGTCGGCCGGCTCAGACGGCAACCGACTTCAGAGCCGGAGTATTCTATCGCATTGTTGGTAATTCTTAACCGGCGGCGCCTTTGGGACCCTCTCCGTTCGTCTCGTCTTGCTTTTCGGCAAGCTTCGCAATCGCCACCACGTGATCTCCTTCGTCGACCTGAATGAGTCGCACGCCTTGCGTCGCTCGTCCCAGGACTCCGATTCCCTCGACCTTGAGACGCAAGATCATCCCGTTGCTGGTCACGACCATGATCTCGTCTTCATCGCCCACAAATCGGACGCCAACCACCGGGCCATTCTTCTCGGTGATTTTGATGTTGATGATCCCTTTTCCGCCGCGGCTCTGAAGTCGGTACTGCTTGAGGGCGGTCCGTTTCCCGTACCCCCTTTCGGTGACCGTGAGCAGAGTTCCCTCCTCCTCCGCCACCGACATGCCGACGACTCGATCCCCCTTCCGCAGATCGAGCCCTTTGACTCCCGCTGCGGTTCGCCCCACGGGTCGGACATCGGATGCCGCGAAACGAATGGCGAGCCCGTTCCTCGTGGCGAGCACGGTTTCGTCTTCGCTGCCGGTTACGGCCACTGCTATTAGAGAATCTCCCTCGGGGATACCGATGGCGATGATGCCTCTGGACATCGGATTGGAAAAGGCGGACAGGGGAGTTTTCTTCACCCTTCCGCTCTGCGTCGCCATGAACACGTGCCGGTCTTCGGGGAATTCCTTCACCGGACAGACCGCGGCGAGCTTCTCCTTGGAGCTCATCGCGACGAGGTTGACGATCGCCTTTCCTTTACCCGCCGAGCCGACTTCCGGAATCTCGTGCACTTTACGCCAGTAAACCCTTCCGCGATCGGTGAAAATGAGTATGTAATCGTGGGTGGAGGCAATGAAGAGCCGATTCACGAAGTCCTCGTCACGGGTCCGCATGCCGATCCGCCCCTTGCCCCCGCGCTTCTGCTTGCGGTAGACGTGGACGGGACTTCGCTTGATATAGCCCCGATGGGACACGGTGATGACCATGTTCTCTTCCACGATCATGTCCTCCACCCGAATCTCGCGGGTCTTGGCGATGATCTCGGTGCGACGGGGATCGCCGTACTTTTCCTTGACTTCGAGAAGCTCCGCTCGGACGATCTCCTTGATCTTCGTTTCGCTGGCCAGAATGGCTTTCAACTCCGCAACCAGTTTCTGGATCTCTTTGTGCTCGGCTACGATTTTCTGGCGCTCCATCCCAGTCAGGCGATGGAGCTGGAGATCGAGAATCGCCCGGGCCTGGATCTCCGAGAACTCGTAACGAGAGATCAACTGCTCCCGCGCCTCGGCGGGCGTGCTCGCGGCACGGATGAGGTCGATGATCTCGTCCAGATGATCGAGCGCCTTGACGAAGCCCTCCAGAATGTGTGCTCGCGCTTCTGCTTTGGCGAGCTCGAAGGCGGTTCGCCGGTGAACGACCTCGCGACGAAAATCAAGAAACTGCTTGACGATTTCGAGAAGCCGAAAGACCTTGGGCCGATTCTCGGAGATGGCGAGGAGGATGACTCCGAAGCTCGTTTGCAGGGCCGTGTGCTTGTAGAGATTGTTCAGAACCACCTGGGGCACTTCGCCTCGTTTGAGCTCCACCACGATACGCATGCCGCGGCGGTCCGATTCGTCACGCAAGTCGGAGATCCCTTCGATCTTTCGATCTCGAACCAACTCGGCAATTTTCTCAAGAAGCCGCGCTTTGTTGACCTGGTAGGGGATCTCGGTGACGATGATCGCTTGGCGTTCTTTGGCGATGTCTTCGATCTCGGCCCGGGCGCGTAGCTGAATCGTGCCTCGCCCGGTTCGATAGGCTTGCTCGATTCCCTCCCGACCATGCACGAAACCCGCGGTCGGGAAATCGGGCCCCGGTATTCGCTCCAATAGGCCGTTGGTCAGCTCGTGCTCCGACAATTCTGGGTTCTCTAGCACGAAGATCGTCCCGTCGATAACCTCACCCAAGTTGTGCGGGGGAATGTTCGTCGCCATACCCACCGCGATGCCACTCGTCCCGTTTACCAACAGATTCGGAACGGCGGCTGGCAGCACCGTCGGCTCTTCGACATTGCCGTCGAAGTTGGGGATGAAATCTACGGTGTCCTTGTCTAGATCCCGCATCATCCCCTCGGCCAGCGGCGTGAGCCTGGCCTCGGTGTAGCGGTAGGCGGCGGGGGGATCGCCATCCACAGAGCCGAAGTTTCCCTGTCCGTCGATGAGCGGATAACGCAGGTTGAAACCTTGCGCCATACGCACCAGGGTGTCGTAGACGGCTGAATCGCCGTGCGGATGGTACTTCTTCAGGACCTCTCCGACGATACCCGCGCACTTGGAGTACGGCCGATTGGCAAGGAGCCCTTCGCGGAACATCGCGTACAGCACTCGGCGGTGAACCGGCTTCAAACCGTCTCGCACATCAGGAAGAGCGCGACCGATGATCACCGACATCGCATAGTCCATGTAGGACTTTTTCATCTCGTCTTCGATGTTGACCGGCAGCCGTTCAGCCGCTATGACCATGTGGTGCTCCTTCTTCTTTGTCTATTCTTTTTCTCGGAGGGGGAGGGAAACGCGTTAGTTTTGGTGAGACGCAAATAAATCGGGTTCACTCTAGATATCGAGGTTGTGCACCTCGAGCGCATTCTCCTCGATGAAATGTCGACGCGGTTCCACTGCGTCGCCCATCAACACCGTAAAAATCTCGTCGGCGAAGACCTCGTCGTCCACATTCACTTGCAGCAAGACCCGGGCCTCCGGGTTCATCGTGGTATCCCAGAGTTGCTCGGGGTTCATCTCTCCCAAACCTTTGTAACGCTGAATGTGAAGTCCCTTTTTTCCGGTCGCGAGTAGGTACTCGATCAGAGCTTCGCGCGACTCCAAGACTATTTCTTCGGGTTTCCGCTCTTCGTTGTTAGCAGGGTTAGCAGGTTTCTCCGATTTTCCATCATCGGTGACGATGAGCGGAGAAGTCTCGAAGGGCTCGATGTCTTGGTAGAGGCTCAGCAGAGTTCGGTATTCTGCCGCGGTCAAAAACTCGCGTCCGATGATCGGTCTGAAGCGCGCCGGATCGGCGCTCTCGACGCTGTCGGCGCCAGGCACGATCTTGTAGAGGTTGTGCTCCTCGTCCCGCTCAACCGTCGCATCGTGCCCCAGTTGACGTAGCGGTTCGAGGGCTTCCTCGAGCCATGACTTGTCCGCGAGGATCCCCTCGTCGGCACCCACCCGCAGGAACTCGATGAGCAGCTCCGTCGGATACCCCCGATGCGCGAGCCGGTCCAGATGCTTCCGGTAGGCGATCATCTGCTCTAGACGGCGGGCAAGCTCCTCTCCCGAATATTCCTTCTGGAGCTCGGGTATTGCGACCTTGCGATTCTCCGCAGATCGAGCAATGAGGTATTGGTCGAGCCCTCGCTCGTCTTTAAAGTAGACATCGCTACGCCCCTTCTTGACCTTGAAGAGTGGCGGCTGAGCGATGTAGAGGTGACCGGCCGCGATCACCTGCGGCATTTTTCGGTAGAAAAATGTCAGAAGCAGCGTCCGGATATGCGAGCCATCGATATCTGCGTCGGTCATGATGATGATGCGGTGGTAGCGCAGCTTAGAGGGCACGAACTCTTCTTCCAGTCCGGTACCGAGCGCGGCGATCATCACCTTGATCTCTTCGTTCTCGAGCATCTTGTCGAGACGGGCTTTTTCCACATTCAGGATCTTTCCCTTCAGCGGAAGCACTGCTTGGAACTGGCGGTCCCGGCCCTGCTTTGCAGACCCACCCGCCGACTCCCCCTCTACCAAGTAGAGCTCCGATAGGGCGGGATCCCGTTCCTGACAGTCCGCGAGCTTGCCGGGGAGCGAGGTGTCCCCGAGCGCCCCCTTTCTCCGCGCGAGGTCTCGGGCCTTCCTAGCCGCCTCGCGCGCCCGCGCCGCATCGATGACCTTGAAGACAATCTTCCGCGCGGTCCCCGGGTTCTCCTCGAGGAATCGAGCGAACTTTTGGTTGACTAGAGTTTCGACGAAACCCTTGACCTCGGGGTTCCCAAGTTTGGTCTTAGTCTGACCCTCGAACTGAGGGTTGGGGACCTTCACGCTGACGACCGCGGTCAGACCCTCTCTAATGTCCTCGCCTTCGATCCCGCTACGGAGATCCTTGATGAGGTTGTTGGCGGAGGCGTAGCTGTTGATAGTTCGGGTAAGGGCGGCCTTCAAGCCGGAAAGATGACTCCCGCCCTCCTGGGTATTGACGGTATTGGCAAAGGAGAACACCGCCTCTTGATAGGCATCGGTCCACTGCATCGCAATGTCGCACTCCATGTTCTGGTTCTTGACCTCGAACTGCAGTGGTGGGCGATGAAGCGCGGCGCGGTTCTTGTTCAAGTACTCCACGAAGGAGACGATGCCTCCCTCGAATTGAAACTGATTTTTTTTCCCTTGCCGCTCGTCCTGAACGGTAATGAGAATGCCCCGGTTCAGAAATGCAAGCTCCCGGAACCTCTGGGAAAGGGCGTCGTAACTGAAGTCGATGGTCTCAAAGATCTCCGGGTCCGGCCGGAACTTGATCGTGGTGCCGGTTTTGTCGGTGACACCGACCTTCTCGATCGGAGTTTTCGGCAGGCCCTTCTCGTAGGACTGCCGGTAAACATGTCCGTTACGTCTGATCTCGAGCTCCAGCCATTCCGAGAGGCCGTTGACGACCGAGACGCCGACACCGTGAAGCCCAGCGGAGAATTTGTAACTGCTGGTATCGAACTTACCCCCAGCGTGAAGGCGAGTCATCACAACTTCCGCGGCAGGCATTCCGGTCTTCCGCTCCACATCCACTGGAATACCGCGACCGTTATCCACGACCGTTAGGCTGTTATCCACATGGATGGTGATGTTGATCTCAGTGCAGAACCCTGCGATGGCTTCGTCGATGCTGTTGTCGACGACCTCGCAAACGAGATGCCGGAGACCGCCCGGGCCGGTCGAACCGATGTACATGGCCGGGCGCATCCGCACGCCCTCCAGGCCCTCGAGTACACGAATATCTTCCGCGGTGTACTCGTTGTTCACCACTTTGAGGTCTTTTTCTTCGCTTGGTGTCATTAGTTTTTTCTAATTGTTCTAGTGGTTATTACTGAGGTACTCACGTTCTCATGGGCATGACAACGTACCGATAATCCACTTCTTTACTCTCGTCGGAGGGCCTTAACACACACTGGGACGAGTCGTCCTTGAGCTCGAGTCGTACGTTCTCCGACTCCTCGACATTTAGAAAATCGAGTATATACTGCCCGTTGAAGTCAACCTCGAGACCGTCCCCGCTATACTCGACCCCCATCTCTTCCTTCGCCTCGCCAAGCTCTGGATTCTGCGAGGATACCTCCATCTTCTCAGAATCGATCACCAGCCGTACCGCACGCGACCGCTCGTTTGCCAAGAGGCAGACCCGTCGAAGCGCTCCTCCAAAGGAATCCCGACGGCATAGCACAATCTTGTCATTCCCCTTCGGGATTACCTTGTCGTAAGCTGGAAATTGATCCTCGACTCGCTTAGACACCAAGAGGCGGTCCTTCACCCTAAAAAAGAGATGATTGTCGCCCTGGGAGAACTCAACGTCTCCGTCCGACTCCCCTAAAATCTTTACCAACGCCAGCAAAGTCTTCTTGGGAACGATGACTGATAGAGATTCGTCTCCCGCTTTACCCTTTACCATGATATAGGCCAGCCGGTGACCGTCGGTGGCCACCATCCGGAAGCCGTCGGATCCCATCTCAAGCCTGGCTCCATTCAGAAAGTACCGGCTGTCGTCAGCGGTGATGGCGAAGCTAGTCTTGTTAATCATCTCCCGCAGCACACCGGCCGGAATGACACAGGCCGGCTCTTTCGGTGGCTCGGCCAGGGAAGGAAAGTCCACCTTCGCTAACCCGACCATCTTGAAATAGGACTTTCCACTGGTAATGGACGCCCAGAAGTTCTCAAGTTCCTTGATCTCTATCTGAGGCTCGGACACGGCGCGGACGATCTCGAAGAGCTTCTTAGCCGACAAGGTTAGTGCACCGCCGTCCTGAACCTCGGCGGGGAACCGGCACCGTAAGCCCACGTCCAAATCGGTCGCCGCGAGTGTTACTTCCGAATCACCGGCCTCGATGAGGACGTTGGCCAGTACCGGGATAGTGTTCTTGCGCTCCACGATGCCCTGAATCAAGGAAAGCTCCCGGAGGAATTCGTCCTTCCTAGCGGTAAACTCCATATGGTTTTATCCTTTAGTAAATTGATATATGTTTAACAAGTAATTATATCAATAAAGGGCTGTTGAAACAAACAAAATTGATAGTTAAGCCCTTATAAATCAAGAAGTTATAAAAATTTAAATAGTAGGAAGCCTGGTAGATAGGAGTTACGAAGAATTGTGGAAATCTGCTCTCGTAACTTATCCTCGAGTCTTCCACAGGAACGTGCATATCTTCTGTGGAAGGTTTAGCGAGCGCCGTCAAAGCTTCTATTATTGTGATGGACGCTAAAACATGGAGTAGCTACCAATAAAGTTGGCCAGGTGTCGGTAAGACGGCGGTGTGTGGGAAATCAGTGGAAAGACTCGAGAAACCCCTCTATGAGCTTATCAAAGTTGGGGTCGGCACCCATCATACTCTTTACCTTGCGGATAGAGTGGATGACGGTGGAGTGGTGTTTTCCGCCAAAGCCTTTACCGATGTCTGGAAGGCTGGCTGTGGTTAGCTGCTTGGCGATATACATGGCGATCTGGCGGGGCAGGGTGACCGACCTGGAGTTGTTGCGAGCCTTGAGATCGGAGATTTTGAGGCTATAGCGATCTGCCACGAACTTCTGGATCATTTCCATATTGATAATGCGATCTTCGTTCGGTAGGAGGTTGCGCAGAACCTCCTGGGCGAGTTCCAGATTCAAGGGTCGGCCGGTCAGTGAGGAGTAGGCAATCAGCCGGATCAAAGAACCTTCGAGCTCTCGGACGTTAGACTTAATTTTGGAAGCGATAAAGATGGCCACGTTGTCAGGGATCTGGACCTGCTCGGCGTCCGCCTTCTTCCTGAGGATCGCGACTTTGGTCTCGAGGTCGGGGACTTGGATGTCTGCAGTGAGTCCCCATTCGAAACGGGAGTGGAGCCTCTCTTCCAAGGTGGGGATGGAACGAGGACTGGAGTCGCTGCTAATGACGACCTGTTTTTGAGCGTCGTAGAGAGCGTTGAAGGTGTGAAAAAATTCTTCCTGTGTGCGCTCTTTCCCCGCGATGAACTGAATATCGTCGATCAGCAAGACGTCGATGGAGCGGGAGTCGGCGCCGGAAGTCGAGAATGCGGTCGTAGCGGATCGCATTGATGAGATCGTTCATGAACTTTTCGGCGGAGATGTAGACTAAGCAAACGTTGCGGCTCTGCTGAAGGATCTGGCGACCGATCGCATATAGGAGATGGGTCTTCCCGAGGCCCACCCCACCATAGATAAAGAGGGGGTTGTAGGCTCGCGCAGGTGATTCTGCGACCGCCCGCGCCGCGGCGTGCGCGAACTGATTGCTGGTGCCGACGACGAAGGTGTCGAACGTGCACTTGGCGCTCAGCGCGGGGAGTTCTCGTTTGTCGGGAACCGTCCGAGGAGGTTGCTTCGGTTGCCGATGGTCCTTCTTGCTCGGAGGCAGCTTGTGCTGTTTGGAAGGTCACTTGGACACCGCGCCGATCCATCTCGTCCAGGGACTCGTGAATGAGCCCGGTGTAATGTTTGGTTAGCCAGTCGCGAAAGTGGGCGTTGGGAACTTGAATCGCAAGAGTGTTGCCGGTCTCGAACAAAAACCGAGTCGGTCGAAACCAAGTATTGAAGCTATGCCGGTTTACCTTGGATTCGATTCTTGCGAGAATGCTCTCCCAGAGATCCATAAGCTAGACCAGACAAAACCACTTAAAACAATAGACTTACGAAAGACACCGTGGGGGCGCTACGAGAGGCGTTTTGCACGGTTTTTCCACAGCTGTTGAAGAAAAGTACATCAAACGACTCCACTGCTAACGCACTCTACGTTTTTTATACCGGACGAGCGGCAAACATTAGCACAAGCGACTGACTCCGACAAGAGAAATGTACGACACCCGATCGAGAAGAAAGTTTTTCCCTTGGTTGACACTCTGGGAGTACAGAGGTACCATGACTGGTTTGGCTATTGAACGGTTTTTGTCTCGGTTCTTGCACGTGGGATTGGAGGGTGGCGCAGCAGTGGAAGAGGTTGGAACATGAAAAGGACATTTCAGCCGAACCGTCGGCGTCGAAAGAAGACGCACGGGTTTCGGATCCGCATGAGTAGCAAGGCGGGTCGCGCCGTAATCTCGCGGCGTCGCCGTAAGGGCAGGCGTCGTCTGGCCGGCTAGGCCTGCAAGACTGACAAGACCGGCGAGCGCCTCGGGTGCCTTGAAGCAACAGCTCGGTCGCGCGGATCGGTTGAGACGGAAGGCGGATTTTGAGAAAGTCTACTCGAAAGGACGACGGGTTCCGGGACGATTCTTTATTGGATACCTCTTGTTCCGGGAGCGCGGCCCGCTTCGGGTCGGCGTCGTCGCCAGCCGTCGAGTGGGAGACGCGATTCGTCGGAACCGGGCGAAGCGGCGGCTCCGCGAAGTCTTTCGCAAGAACAAGCCAGCTTCAATAGCCGCAGATGTCGTGCTCATTGCCAGAGGAGCGATCATCGAGGCCAGCTTCGAGGAGATCGAGAGAGCCTATGTTCGGGGGGTGGGCCGAGCCCTCGAGGAAAGCCGGCGCAAGCCTGAAGGCACTTGATCGGCTCGTCCTCGCGCGGGTGCTACTCGCTGGAATCTGGCTCTACCGGGTCTTGCTGTCGTGGCTGTTTCGTGGTACGTGTCGTTTCGTCCCTTCCTGCTCCGCCTATTCGGCCGAGTCGGTGGCGCGCCATGGGGCCGTACGGGGGATCTGGATGACGATCCGTCGCCTCGGAAGATGCCACCCCTTTAGCCCCGGAGGCTTTGACCCCGTTCCTTAAGGACCTTCATGGAAAAACGAATCTTGATGGCGTTCGCGCTGTCGTTTCTGGTCTTCACGCTTTATCTGAGGTTTTTTTCCCCGCCGTCACAACCAGACCTCGATCCCGGCCGGCAGTTCGGGGATACTGTCGAGGACACGCCTCGGCCCGTCGAGACGTCGCCACCACCATCGGCGCCCGCGCCGCCTTCCGCCGGGGTTTCGCGTGGATTAGCCGAAGCCGAGCCGCCCGCCGGTGAGGTTCGCTCGGACACCCTCGAGCGGACGATTGAAGTCAACACCCCGCTTTATCGGGCACGGCTTTCGAATCGCGGCCCTCGCATCCAGAGCTTCATCCTCAAGGAGTATGCGGATGGCCAAGGGAATCCTTTCGAGATGGTTCCCCTCGAGGCCAGCGACATCCTGGGGATTCATCCCCTCGCTCTCGACCTTCAAGATCCCGCGATCACCTCAGAAGTCGCCAACGCACTTTTCGAGGCTTCGCGGCTGCGCGTGGACTTGCGTCCGGGAGAAACAGGAGAGCTCTCGTTCGATTGGGCGAACGGGCGAGGACTCACCGTCAGCAAGAAAATCGGCTTTTCCGCGGACACCTACCGGCTCACGGTCGAGGTTTCGGTCCAGCAAGACGGCACCGAGCTCAGCAAGACGATGCGCTACGGGCCCGGTGTCGGGAATGAGGCGCGCGAAGGCAGATACGTGCAACCCGATCAGGGTATGATCCAGGCGAACGGCGAGTTGAAGTTCTTCTCGGCCGGCGACGTCGAGGACTTCACGGGGGCTGCAGTGGGAGTGCAAATGGTAGGCGTTTCTGCCCATTACTTTGTCGGGCTCATGGTGTCGGAGAAGGACAGCCTCGTCGCGGCGACCCTCGCTACCGAGACGCTCGAGCTGGGAGGGGAGCACCCCCAGAAGCGCGTCTTCATCACGGCTGGGCTCGAAGCGGCGAACACGCCTCTAGCCGCCACGGTTTTCATTGGGCCCAAAGAGACGGACCGCCTCGCGGCGCTCGCACCCGGAATGGAGAGCGTCGTCGACTACGGAAGCTGGATGCGCTATCTGGCCTTGCCCCTTCGCCAGGCTCTTTTGTGGATCCACGGCTACGTCGGCAACTTCGGATGGTCGATCGTCTTGCTGACCATCGGCATCAATGTGCTTCTGGTTCCCCTCAAGCACCACAGTTACGTGTCGATGCGGAAGATGCAGAAGCTCGGACCGCAGATCAAGCGTATCCAGGAGCGGTACAAGAAGCTCAAGCCCACCGACCCGCGCCGGCAGGATATGAACAAGGAGGTCTACGGTTTGTACAAGGAGCACAACGTTTCCCCGCTCTCGGGGTGCTTGCCGATGGTCCTCATGATCCCCTTCTTCTTCGCCTTCTACCGGCTGCTGATGGTTTCGATCGAGCTGCGGCATGCGCCGTGGATTCTCTGGATCCAAGATCTCTCCACGTTCGATCCCTTCTTCGTGCTACCCATCTTGATGGGCGTCAGCCAGGTCGCCATTCAGAGACTGAGCCCCCAGACTACCGCCGATCCGGTGCAGGCCAAGATCATGGCCTTCATGCCGGTGGTGTTCGTGTTCATCTTGGCTTGGGCCCCGGCCGGTTTGGTGCTGTATTGGTTTGTGAACAATTTGGTCTCCCTCGGACAGCAGACCGTGACCAACCGCAAGCTGAGCGGGAGCGAGCAGGAGGCGGCAGCCACGGCGGGTGGCAAGAAAAAGAAGAAGAAGAAAGAAGGTCGAGGCGTAGCGTGAGTGGGGACATGAGCATCGAAGGCCGTCTGACTCCGTGAATCGTGGCAGGTGCGTAACATTGTCGGCAGGAACGGACGCGGGAATTGGGGTGAGAGGATGAGCGTCGAAGAAGAAGTTCGAGCCTTCCAAGCGGAGGTGCTGGAGCACATGGGATTCGACCTCCGCATCAAGGTCGAGTCGACGGACGAGAACATTCTGGTGGAGATGAGCGGTCCGGATCGGGACGACCTCCTACAGGAGAAAGCGGAGCTCTTGGAGACCTTCCAGTACCTGCTCAACCGTGTCTTCGCAACGCGCCTTTCCGGTCAACGCATCGTCACCGACTGCGACGGCTTCCGCATGCGGAAGGAAGAGGAGCTCCGGCAGATCGCGCAAAGGGTCTCTCAAAAAGTCAAGCTCACCGGAACCCAAGAAGTCCTCGGCCTGATGAACCCCCACGAAAGGCGCATCGTGCACATGGCGGTAGCCGAGGAAGAGGGAGTCACCACCGAGAGCGACGGAGAGGGCTTCATGAAGCGCATTACCATCCTTCCCCAAGGCTGACGTTCCAGTCCCTTCCCAAGCAGGCGCCCCCGCTGTTGGCAGAGGAGAGTGGCGTGGAAGACCGTCTCGAAGACCGCTTGCGCGGACTGGACATCCCCCTAGGCAACGCCCAAGTCGGGCAGCTGGTCAAGCTCGATCACCTGCTCGCCGAGTGGAGCAAAGGGGTCGATCTCTCTGGATTTCGGGATGACGAGGAGCGGTTCCATCGCTACCTCGCAGAGCCTCTCGACGCCCATCGATGGCTCCCCGACCGCACCGGCGCAGCCCTCGACATCGGCTCCGGTGGGGGCAGCCCTGCCCTTCCCTTGGCCGTGGCGCGTCCGGGTGATCACTGGACTCTGCTCGAGCCCAACCGTCGACGAGCGGTTTTTCTGGAGGAAGCCCTGTCGAGCCTGGGGCTCGAAGGGTCGCGCGTCGTGCGGTTGCGATGGGAAGACTTCGTTGCCGACGTCCGTTTCCTGACGATCACGAGTCGTGGCGTCGCCCTCCCAGCGCGGCTGCTTCAGACGATGGCCGACTGGCTGGAGCCGGCAGGGCGGCTCCTCTTGTTCACGGGTCAGAAGCGTGGCGAGGAGCTGGTGCAATGGGGCGCCCACATCCCGCGGCTTCACCTTGAAGCACAGATCGCCCTTGCCCCCGAGCTCAGGGCTTGGCTGGTCGTCTTCGAGAGGCGCGGGACGACGTGAGAGGTATAACCAGAAGTTGTGGATCGCGTAGCTGAGAAAGGCGGCGTATCCTTCCAAGTAGTGAAAACAAGAAACCGGTTTTAGCGAACCGGAGGAAGGAAACGCCACCGATGCTGAGGATACAAGATCCACCGAAGGAATCGAAACAGGAAGAAGTTGGAAAGACTCTGGATGGTCTTGCACGAGAGGGAGCCCGTCGGATGCTGATGTCGGCGCTCGAGGAGGAAGTCTCGGATTATGTCGAGCGTCATGTCGAGGAACGAGATGAGGACGGTCACGCCCTGGTGGTCCGCAACGGGCGAGCTCGAGCCCGCAAGGTAACGATGGGCTGCGGAACGGTGGAAGTGGAAGCTCCGCGAGTGAATGACAAGCGTGTGGAGGATGGAGAACGGCAACGATTCACGAGCGGGATCTTGCCTCCCTACATGCGTCGGTCTCCGAGGGTGAGTGAGGTGCTGCCGGTGCTGTACCTTCGTGGTCTGTCGACGAACGATTTCAGGCCTGCACTGAAAGACCTCCTAGGCGAAGACGCGTCGGGACTGTCGCCGACGGCAATCACGAGGCTGACAGCGAAATGGCAATCGGAGTACGACGATTTCCGCAAGCGAGACCTGATCAAAGAGGACTGCGCCTACATCTGGGTCGACGGCATCCATTTCAATGTCCGTCTAGAAGACGATCGGCTGTGCACCCTTGTCGTTCTTGGCGTTCGAGCGGATGGGACGAAAGAGTTGCTCGCGGTTGAGGATGGCTACCGCGAGAGCGAGGAAAGCTGGGCGTACGTACTCAGAGACCTCGCCCGCCGCGGGATGAAGGCCCCTCTTCTCGCGATCGGAGATGGGGCCTTGGGCTTCTGGGCCGCTGTTCGAAACGTATGGCCGGAAACGCGCCACCAGTTGTGTTGGGTGCACAAGCCGAAGAATGTCCTCGACAAGTTGCCGAAGCGTCTTCATGGCCGCGCGAAGCGCGCTCTGAACGAAATCGTGAAGGCTGAGAACAAGAAGCAAGCCGAAGAAGCGATCGAACGGTGCGACTCCGACTTCGGAGTCAAGTATCCTAAGGCCGTGGCGTCCTTGACCAGCCATCAGGACGAGCTGCTCACATTCTATGATTTCCCCGCCCAGCACTGGGAGCACATTCGAACCGCGAACCCCATCGAGTCGGCGTTCGCTACCGTTCGACTCCGGCAGCGAGTGACCAAAGGCGCCGGGTCCCGAGCGAAGGCTCTTCTCATGGCGTACGAGCTACTCGACATGGCGAGCCACCGCTGGCGCCGCGTCAACGCACCGGGACTCGTAGCTCGTCTTATTCTGGGAGAAAAGTTCGTCGACGGACTAAACGAAGAAGCAAGGAACACCGCTTGATTCAGAAAAGTGATCCACAACTATTGACAATATCTCACGACGTGAGTGACGATAGCGATGATAGTCTTCGGGCCAACTCGTCGAGCCGCTCGCGGTCGGGCTGACGGAACCGCGATTTGATCTCCACCATTTCTCGCCAGACGCCGAAGGCCTCGCGTTTGTGCCCTTGCAAAGGGTAGCGGTCGAAATGGTCTACGACGGGAAGGAGCTCATCATGGCGGCTGACGCGGAAGTAGAGGCCGCCCGGGGTGGCTGGATAAATACGGCCTCCAGCCCAGTAGCTCTGAAGCTCTTCCAAAATGACTCGGTCCCGCTCGGGCAAACGAAGCGAGAAGTAGACCGAGATGTTGCCAGCGCTGCGACTGAAGGTGAATGAGCCGCTTGCGTCGGCGAGTCCGGTGACGTAGTCAGGGGCCAGCATCTCTCTAGTGCATCAGTGCGCGCTTACTCCTCGCTCGGCGCACCCTCTGGCGGCCCATGCGGGCCGGGCTCGCTCCGCTCGCAGCAGGCCGCAGGGTGCATTTTTCAGCAGCCTGCTAGAACTCGGGTTGCCTGAAACTGTTTATATCAGAACTGTTTCACGTGCAACAACCGGGCTCAGGCACCAAGTGGGTGGGACTTTTGGACGCTTCATGGGTTTCGTGCAGGGATAGTCGTCATGCTATGCTGGCCTTTTCCGATTCATGGGCAAAGTCGTCGCGATAGCTAACCAAAAGGGCGGTGTCGGGAAGACCACCACCGCGATCAACCTGGGGTCGTCCCTCGCCGCGGCCGAGGTCAGCACGCTCGTCGTGGATGTGGACCCCCAGGCGAATTTGACGAGTGGGTTGGGGCTTAGGTCGAAGTCTCAAAACGGGAGCATCTACGACGCGCTCATCGAGGAGAAACCGGTCACGATCGTGGACACGTCGCTTGAGCACCTGAAGGCGATAACGTCCGAGCGCAATTTGACCGGCGCGGAGATCGAATTGGTGGGCGAGTCGCGCCGCGAGTTTCGGCTCAAGGACGTGCTGGCGCCAGTCGTCTCGAACTACGACTATGTGCTCATCGACTGTCCCCCATCGCTGGGGTTGCTCACGGTGAACGCCCTGGTAGCTGCCGACTCGGTTCTCATCCCGCTGCAGTGCGAGTTCTTCGCGCTCGAGGGAGTGAGTGAGCTCATGTCCACGGTCGAGAGAATCCAGCAGAGTTTCAACCCTGGGCTCACCATCGAGGGCATCCTCTTGACGATGTATGACGAGCGGACCAACCTCTCCACTCAAGTCATCGACGACGTCCGGAAGCACTTTCGAGGAGCTGTCTTCGAGAGCGTCGTGCCTCGCAACGTCCGGCTCGCTGAGGCACCTTCCCATGGCCAGCCGATTCTGCTCTACGACATCCGGTCCAAGGGGGCGGAGGCGTATTTGTCGCTCACCAAGGAGATTCTGAAGCATGAAACGCAAAGCGCTCGGTAAGGGATTATCCGCCCTGCTCCCGGAAGCCCCCACCGGCGCATCGGAGAATTGGGCGGAGATCGATATCGAGCGGATCGATCCGAACCCCTTCCAGCCACGGCAGCACATGGAGGAGGGCAAGCTCCGCGAGCTCGCGGAGTCGCTTTCCAAGCAAGGCTTCATG
>CBDCTW010000017.1:0-337992 GCA_965222425.1 Candidatus Marinacidobacterales bacterium | reverse complement strand
TTCGGTATCTGGAAGTAAATATTGTGCAGTGACAAGAATTGGATATTTCATTTCATCGATTTCAATAGAATCGTGATATTGGAGTCCTGCTACTCCCAATCCGATTGTTGTCAACCAACCATCCGCAGATGGCGCACCGGGTCCATTACACAACAACAGGCACAAAAAGTTTTGAAAACGTCCACGACCTTCCCTTGGATCATAGCCAGAGATCACTGCGAGGGCCGGTGGCATATGTTTTCCGGCTTCAGCCAGACCAAATCCTTCACCAAGCTGGGCATTTGCAAGCGCTACTCCTCTTGATACGGTGATGTCTTAAGATTCCTGTCAAAGAAAAACGATGTATGGTTCTCCAAGCTCAAACCCGTCCCCGCCATGGGGACAGAAAAGGAGAACCATACATCATGGGAAAGGTACTACCGAGTCAGCGATTGCTCAAGCAGTTCGAGGAACAACTGGTATTTGGGGAGATGAATCTCTCGGAGATCGTCCGGTCGGGAGCTCAGATGATGCTTCAATATGCGTTGGAGCGCGAGGTGACGGAGGCGTTGGGTCGAAACTACTATGAGAACGCTCCGGCAACGACGAAGGAGAAGGGACGACGCAACGGGTATGAGTCGCATCGGGTCCTCACGGGGGGATGTCCCGGCCGCTGTTGAATTTGGTCGGGTAGCGGCGGCACCTGTGAATACTCTTAGGCAGCAAACTCATCGCTGTCAAGAGATTTCTGTTTGCTTCTAAGCGCGTGAACGAGAGCGCCCATATGGCGATAGCCTTTGATACGCCGGAACTTTTTCTGCGCGGTGACGACGCCAAGAGCGGTTCATCGGCGAACCATGGAAGGACTCTTCCAACGCTTGACGTTTCTCGATACTCTGCGAATGGTTCCGTTGAGATTCTCAATGGCGTTCGTCGTGGCAAGAGACTGGCGAAGTAAGGCGGGCGGCGCGAGCTTCACGACCGTGAGTGTTTCTTCCATCCCTTCACGAAGGCTTCCGGCAGCTTCGTCGTAGCCGTTTCGCTCGAGCCACGACACCAATGCCTGAAGTCGCTTGCGCGCCTTGTCGGCACTCTTGCACTTGTAGGCTTCCTTCATCGTCTAGAGCACGTAGGCGTGACGAGACTTGGGAAGGTACGAGCGAAGATTTCGGAGTTTATGGATCTGGCACCTTTGGATGACCGCGAGGTCCCCCAAAACGTCGACGAGTGCCTTGCGGATGCCTTTGCCTCCGTCCACTACGCAGAGAATCGACTCATCGACGCGCAAGCCTCGCTCGAGAAGGTCCTGCAACATCGCGGTGCACACTCGAGAGTTCTCCGTCGAGCCCAGCCATATACCCAGGGGCACCTTCGTTCCATCTATTGTGATACCTAGAGTTACGACGACGGTCTGTCCGGCCACCTCAAGGCCATCCAGCATCAGTGCCGCAAGCTCGAACTCCTCTAGCCGCCGAGACAGGTATTCCTCGAGCTTCTTAGTCGTCTGGCTCACGAGGTGACGGCTGGCGGCACTCTTACTCGTGCCACGAGACTTCAACTTGGCCGCGGGTTTGTCCAGACTCGATTCGTAATTTCGGGTCGATACGCCCACCAAGATCTGATTCAACACTCGCTCTGGAAGCGGGTCTTCTTCGCGGAAGGCTTCGAAGTGTGGAAGCGACGCCTCCGCGCCCGACTTCGAGCGAACTCGAGGTCGCGACACTTGGATGCGACGACCACCGAAGCTCAGCTCTCCGTTCGTGCTCCCCCAGTGGTTATGAGTTCGCTCCTTCTCGTGCTTGCCCTTGAGCCCCGCGATCTCCTCGGCGTCCTCTCTGAGCAGTAGGTGCAGAGCTGTCAGTCCCTGCTCGTACACCCATTCCGTCAGATCCGCCTTCGTGGCCGCGATCCCAGCTATCATCGGTAGCAGTATCTGACCGACTTGGCCAACTACCTTGCCCGTAGGCGAGTGCGTTTGCTTTCTTACTGGCTTCTTTGATTTCCTAGGCATTGGTGGCTCCTTGTCCCCCTCTGGAGACGGTTTATTGGCAGATCTATTCTTAGGCCGGCCAAGGAGCCGCCGCTACCCCAAATTCAACATCCGGCGGGACATCCCCGCTCTGGTCGCCGCAACCCGTATCGGAGCCAAGGCCATCGGTGTGGAGGACAAGCTCGGAACCGTGGAGGCGGGGAAGTGGGCCGATCTGCTCATTCTGAACGCCGATCCGTTGAAGGACATCCGCAACATTCGAGAGATCGATTTGATCATCAGAGACGGTCAGGTGCATTCACGGAGCGATTTCGCCTATCGCAGCGGCGTCTGACGGGTTGATAAATTAAGTCGGGCCCATCCACGCCCCGATCATCGACTGCGCCAATCGCGTTCGCTCCACCTACCGGACAAGGGGTCGCGCTGCGCCCGACGATGCGTCCATGCGAGCCAAGAAGTTCGGCCGTATCGTGCTCATTTCCTCTCGCGCCGCGCTCGGTTTACCCACCCGCACCGCTTACTCTGCCACCAAGGCCGGCATGATCGGGTTGACCCGTACCTGGGCTCTGGAGCTCGCGAAGGACGCCGTCACCGTGAACGCGATCGCACCGGGGCCTATCGAGACCGATCAGTTCCATGAGCTCATACCCCCCGACAGTCCGAAGAAGGCTCAGGTCGCAGCGAGCGTCCCGGTGGGCCGTCTAGGAACGCCGGCCGACATCGGAAGGGTCGTCGACTTCCTCGTCGATCGGGAAAGTAGCTTTATCACCGGCCAGACGTTGTACGTCTGTGACGGTGTGAGTCTCGGGGGCTTGACGGGGATGTCCCGGCCGCTGTTGAATTTGGTCGGGTAGCGGCGGCACCTGTGAATACTCTTAGGCAGCAAACTCATCGCTGTCAAGAGATTTCTGTTTGCTTCTAAGCGCGTGAACGAGAGCGCCCATATGGCGATAGCCTTTGATACGCCGGAACTTTTTTTGCGCGGTGACGACGCCAAGAGCGGTCCATCGGCGAACCATGGAAGGACTCTTCCAACGCTTGACGTTTCTCGATACTCTGCGAATGGTTCCGTTGAGATTTTCAATGGCGTTCGTCGTGGCAAGAGACTGGCGAAGTAAGGCGGGCGGCGCGAGCTTCACGACCGTGAGTGTTTCTTCCATCCCTTCACGAAGGCTTCCGGCAGCTTCGTCGTAGCCGTTTCGCTCGAGCCACGACACCAATGCCTGAAGTCGCTTGCGCGCCTTGTCGGCACTCTTGCACTTGTAGGCTTCCTTCATCGTCTGGAGCACGTAGGCGTGACGAGACTTGGGAAGG
This sequence comes from Candidatus Marinacidobacterales bacterium, assembly GCA_965222425.1. Lineage (GTDB taxonomy): Bacteria > Acidobacteriota > Vicinamibacteria > Marinacidobacterales > DATDRI01 > CBDCNP01. The sequence goes on along the minus strand of CBDCTW010000017.1, from coordinate 334,709 downwards.
TACGAGCGAAGATTTCGGAGTTTATGGATCTGGCACCTTTGGATGACCGCGAGGTCCCCCAAAACGTCGACGAGTGCCTTGCGGATGCCTTTGCCTCCGTCCACTACGCAGAGAATCGACTCATCGACGCGCAAGCCTCGCTCAAGAAGGTCCTGCAACATCGCGGTGCACACCCGGGAGTTCTCCGTCGAGCCCAGCCATATACCCAGGGGCACCTTCGTTCCATCTATTGTGATACCTAGAGTTACGACGACGGTCTGTCCGGCCACCTCAAGGCCATCCAGCATCAGTGCCGCAAGCTCGAACTCCTCTAGCCGCCGAGACAGGTATTCCTCGAGCTTCTTAGTCGTCTGGCTCACGAGGTGACGGCTGGCGGCACTCTTACTCGTGCCACGAGACTTCAACTTGGCCGCGGGTTTGTCCAGACTCGATTCGTAATTTCGGGTCGATACGCCCACCAAGATCTGATTCAACACTCGCTCTGGAAGCGGGTCTTCTTCGCGGAAGGCTTCGAAGTGTGGAAGCGACGCCTCCGCGCCCGACTTCGAGCGAACTCGAGGTCGCGACACTTGGATGCGACGACCACCGAAGCTCAGCTCTCCGTTCGTGCTCCCCCAGTGGTTATGAGTTCGCTCCTTCTCGTGCTTGCCCTTGAGCCCCGCGATCTCCTCGGCGTCCTCTCTGAGCAGTAGGTGCAGAGCTGTCAGTCCTTGCTCGTACACCCATTCCGTCAGATCCGCCTTCGTGGCCGCGATCCCAGCTATCATCGGTAGCAGTATCTGACCGACTTGGCCAACTACCTTGCCCGTAGGCGAGTGCGTTTGCTTTCTTACTGGCTTCTTTGATTTCCTAGGCATTGGTGGCTCCTTGTCCCCCTCTGGAGACGGTTTATTGGCAGACCTATTCTTAGGCCGGCCAAGGAGCCGCAGCTACCCCAAATTCAACATCCGGCGGGACATCCCCGGCTTGACCCTCTGAACACGTAGAGTCAGAAAGAGAGGGGTTGCTATGAAGAGGTCATTCCAAGCTGGACGCCCGTCTCGCCTAACATTTATTGATGATCACGTTTTGAACATCCCAGCCAACGCCAGCGGTACACAGTAGACAAGAGCAAAAATCGAATATGATTACACCTTAAACGATTAGGGACGCTGTTCGTGATGCCGGGTTGCCGGGTGTCTAGCATGGTAGAATAATTCAAACCATGAAACAAGAGACTCTGAGCTTCACCGTCAACGATCAACCGGAAACGATAGAAGTCTCTCCGCGGACTCGGCTGCTCGATGCCTTGCGCGTCGGCGTGGGCCTGACCGGCACGAAGGAAGGATGCGGCACCGGCGATTGCGGCAGCTGTACGGTGCTGTTGGATGGACAGGCCGTGAACTCGTGCATGGTTCTGGCTCTTCAAGCCGAGGGAAGAAACGTCACCACCATCGAGGGTTTGGGAAAACCGGGCGCTCTTCATCCGATCCAGCAAGCCATGGTCCAGTGCGGCGGCATCCAGTGTGGGTTTTGCACCCCGGGGATGGTTCTTTCTCTGAAAGTGCTCCTCGATCGGAGTCCCAGTCCGGGCGAAGAAGAGATCCGGGTCGCCATATCCAGCAACCTTTGTCGGTGCACGGGCTACAGCAAGATCCTCGATGCTGCCAAATCGGTGATCGACGGAGTCGCGAGATCAGAAGCTTCATCCGCTGACGGCGATGCCGCAGCTAAGGATGGTCCGGTGGGATCGCGCATGGTGCGTGTCGATGCGGTCGAGAAAGTGACCGGACGCGCCATTTATGCCGAAGACATCCAGATCCCACGCATGATCTACGGTGCGGTGGTTCGGAGCCCTTATGCGCACGCGAAGATCCTTTCCATCGACACCTCCGCCGCCGAGAAGTTGCCGGGGGTCAAGGGGGTGGTGACCGGACGCGACCTCGAGATGGGTTACTACGGTATCGATCTTCAAGATCAACAAATGTTCGCGTTGGAGAAGGCGCGGTTCCTCGGTGAGCCCGTTGCCGCGGTTGCAGCGACGACGCCCGACATTGCACGAGAGGCGGCTTCGAAGGTGAACGTGCACTACGAGGAGCTACCGGGTGTTTTCGACGCCGAGGAGGCGATCTCCTCGGACACGCCACTCGTGCACGACGACGTCAACGCCTATGAGCATAATTGGGAGTCGGATCGGAAGGGCAACCTTTGTTTCCAGGCCTGGGTCGGAGAGGGGGACATCGAGAAGGGCTTCGCCGAGTCGGATCAGGTGATCGAAGGTACCTACTACGCACCGGTAGCGCACCCGGGCTCTATCGAACCGCATAGCTCTACGGCCATGGTGGATCCCTCGGGACGCATCACGGTGTGGACCACCAACCAAAAGCCCTTCGCCGTCCGAAGTTATCTGGCCCGTGCATTCAAACGCCCGGTGAACGCTTTCAAGATCGTTCCCACCCACATTGGTGGGGGCTTCGGCGGGAAACTGGTTCTTTGTCTCGAGCCCTACGCGGTCATGCTCGCCGAGCGGTCGGGCCTTCCAGTCCAGATGACCTTGACCCGCGAGGAGGAGATGGCGACCACGACCCTTCGCCACTCCGCCAAGGTCGAGCTCAAGACCGGCGTCAAGAAAGACGGGACGTTGGTCTCACATCGCGCGCGCCTTCTCTTCAATACCGGCGCTTACGCCGGAGACGGTCCCACCGCGACGGCGCTTGCAACCTTGATGGCGACTGGCCCCTATCGATTCCCGAACTTGGACATCACCGGTATCGTGGCCTATACCAACAACGTTCCCTGCGGTTCCTGCCGGTGCCCGGCGGGACCGCAGATGGCGTTCGCGGTCGAGACACATCTCGAGAAGGTGGCGCGCGCCGTCGGCATGGACAGCCTGCAGTTCCGCCTCAAGAACGCCTGGGAAGACGGTGACCATACCTGCACCGGACAGGCGCTCGACTCCGTCAGCATCAAGGAATGCTTACAAAAAGCGGCCGATGGCGTGGAGTGGGACAAGCCGCGTGCCCCCGGCGTCGGCAAAGGACTGGCTTGCAATTGGTGGGTTAGCGGGACATGGGGTACCTCCACATTAGTAGAAACGAACGAGGACGGAACGTTTCGACTCCTCTCGGGTGGTGTCGACATGGGCACCGGTGCCATGACCACGAGTGTGCTGCAAATGGCGGCGGCCGGTCTCGGCGTGCCTCCCGAGGTGATCCAGCTCGTTCGGGGTGATACCGACACGCTCCCCTGGGATCATGGGCACGGCGGCAGCCGTATGGCGTTCACCGTCGCACGTTCGGCCTACGAAGCTGCCGAAGATCTCAAGCATCAGTTGCTCGAAGAGGGTGCCTACCATCTCGAGGCTCCGGTGGAGGCGCTCGCACTCGAGGGGGATCGCATTTTCGTCCGCGAGGATCCCTCTCGCTCGGTGCCTTTGTCGAAGGCTTGCTACTACCGTCACAAGAAGCACGGTGGGCCGTTGATCGGCCGCTCGTCGATCCTCGACGAGCCCCCTCCGACGCCCAAGGGACGACACCGCTTCCATCCCTACCCCGCGATGCCGGCCCCGAGCTTCTGCGCCCATGCGGTGGAGCTCGCCGTGGACGACGAAACCGGTGAGGTTTCCGTGACGCGCTACGCGGCCGCTCACGATGTCGGTAAAGCCATCAACCCCACGGCCTGTGAAGGGCAGATCGAGGGCGGCGTCGCAATGGGACTCGGCCTCGCAATGATGGAGGAACTGCGCGAGGTAAAGGGGAAGGTCCTGAATCCAACCTTTGCCGACTACCTGCTCTTGACCGCCGAGGACATGCCTCCGATGAAAACGATTTTGGTCGAGAAAGCGGCGACCGAGGGACCGGTCGGGGCCAAGGGAGTCGGGGAGCCACCCATCGCACCGCCCACTGGCGCGGTTGCCAACGCGCTGACCGAAGTGCTCAACGTCGACGTCGATCGCCTTCCGCTGACTCCTGAAGAGGTCACCGCACTCATCGGGTCACGAAAATCATGATCAACGACTTCGAGTTCACGCAGCCTCGTGATGTTTCAGAAGCGCTCCAGGCGCTCACCGAAAAAGGTCAGGTCGTACCAGTAGCGGGCGGTACCAATGTGTTGGTCAACATGAAACGCGCGCCCTTGGAGGCCGACCTGGTCGTCGATTTAACGCGACTCGAAGCCTTGCAACCGATCTCGAGCGACAACGGAACCATCAGCCTGGGAGCAGGTGTCACGTTCACTCGCCTCCTCGAATGGAGCCCAGGTGGCGCGGTAGAAGGGCTGATGCGACCGATGTGCGCCGCCTTCGCCGGCCCGCTCATCCGCAACCTTGCAACCGTTGGCGGGAATATCTGCGACGCTTCTCCTGCCGCCGATGTCTCTCCTCCCTTGCTCGTGCTCGACGCCATCGTTAAGCTGGAAAGCGCTTCGGGAGGCTCACGCACCTTGCCGCTCCCGGAATTCTTCCAGGGCGTTCGCAAGACCGCTCGACGCGCGGATGAGCTGGTTACGAGCGTCGAGTTCGCCAAACCCGATGACGATGAGCGCTGGTTTTACTACAAGCTCGGGAAGCGCAAGGCCGATGCGATCTCGATCGTCAGTGTCGCCATGACGGTGAAGCTCGAACGAGGTAAAGTGGACCGGGTCCGCATCGCCCTGGGTGCGGTGGCGCCGGTCGCCATGCGCGCCCCTAAGGCCGAGGAAATCCTCCAGGGAGAAGCTTTGACCGAGTCGACCATCGCGGAAGCCGCTTCTGTCGCTGCTAAAGAAGCCCGTCCCATCGACGATTTCCGTGCCAGCGGCAATTACCGGCGGCAGATGGTAGAAGTTCTGGTGAAAAGGGGCCTCAAACAAATGTCGCGAGGGGACTGATGTCGCGATTCATCAGCTCGCTCGTCGTTAGCGTTGGCCTCCTCTTCGGGGGTGCCGTCCCGGCGAATGCGCAAGGGTCAGCGACTCCCCTCTCCGGCAAGTACCAACGGTTTCTCGAGCAAGAAGCGGTCTACCTCATTACCGAGCAAGAGGAAGAAGTCTACAAGATGCTCAGGACCGATGAGGAACGCGATCGATTCATCGCTTCGTTTTGGGAGGTGCGGGATCCCACGCCAGGCACGACCCGCAACGAGTTCCACGACGAATTCGTTGAGCGGACCAAGGAGGCCAACAAGCTCTTTCGCGGCTACGGGCGAGAAGGCTGGAGAACCGAGCGGGGTCGTACGTACATCCTGCTGGGCCGCCCCCGGGAACGAAGGAGCTACGATCAGGCGCGAGATCTTTATCCGATGGAACTGTGGTTTTATCAAACGTCAGATCCCGCTCTGCCAGACTTCTTCTATCTCCTCTTCTACCGCAAGGGGGGGGCGGGTCGCTATCGCCTCTGGAACATGATCGGTGACGGCCCCCAAGCCTTAATCGCGTCGGCCTTCATGCCGGGCGCGCGGCAAGGACAGTTGGATCGCTACTTCTACCAGGTCGACGGCGATCTCTACCAGGCGGTGACCGCACCGGTTCCAGGGGAGCCGCGCTCCTCCCAAGCCTTTGCGCATCACGAGATCCTCGCCGTCATTGAGGACTACCCTAACCAAAGCATGAACCCCGAATTCCGGGGCCGCTACGAGCCGGGCCGCGCCATCGTCGACGTGGACTACATGTTCCGTAAGACGAATTTGGCTGCCCTCGTCGCTCTCCTGCCTTCCGCGAACGGAACTTTCGTTCATTACACACTCGAGTTGCCCGCCGAGGGTGCCAAATACAATCGATACGAAACGACGTATTACACCGTTTTCGACGTCGAGGTCCTCGTCGAGACGCCGGACGGCAAGACTGTTTATCAAGTCCGAGATAAGCGAGAGATCGAAGTGGGGGAGAGTGCCTGGGAGGACGCAAGGATGCGGCCGATAAGCCTCCAAGGACGCTTACCCATCGTGCCGGGCGAGTTCGTGCTCCGTTTCCTGGTACGCAGCCGCACCGCGCGCGTCTTCGATTCCTACGAGACACGGATTCGCGTACCCGAAAAAATCGATGTCTCCCACATGGTTCCGGCGAGTTTCTTTCAACGGCGTGACCGATTCGGTAAGCAGCTCGCATTCCATTTCCGAGATGCGCTACCCGTGCCGCATCCAACCGCAATCTACCGTCCGGGCGGTGCTCTCCGCGCTTTCCTCGTGCTAACGCCTTCCGAATCGAAGGAACCGCTCAGAGTGAAAGGTGAAATCATGTACGGTGATGAGCTCATCCACGTCGTGAACCAGGAGTTCTCCGGAGGCACGCCCGGCCTGCCGGCTCTCATGGCCCTTGAGATTGGCCTCCGAAGCTCCCTCATGCCTGGCGACCATCGTCTGGAGCTCGAGCTGAGCTCGGGGCAAAAGCGCAGCCTACCGTTTACAATCGAGCTTGGCCCGAAGCTGGTACCGCCTTTGGTCAACAGCCCCGCCGAGATGCCGAATACGAGTGGTCTCTGGAACGTGGAACGGGCCAAGCAGCACATCGCTCTGGGGCAGAACCTCGCCGCGCTCGAATCTCTCGAGAAGGCCGTCGAGCGGACGCCCGACTTGGACTCGGCCCGCCTCCAATTGGGCGTCCTAGCCTTGGGTCTAGGTCAACCCGAACGGGCACTGAACGGTATCGTGCCAAGCTTGATGAGCGATCCGTTCCACTACGACATGCTCGTCCTCGCCGGCTACGCATCCGAGAAGCTCGGCCGCCTCGACGAAGCCGTTAAGTACTACGAGCGGGCCCGCGACGCAGAGCAAGCGGACGAAAAACTCCTTCGGGCTCTCGCGTCCTTGTACGACAAGCTCGGCGAAATGGAGAAGGCCACCGCGGTGCGACAAGAGATCTCGGGCTGACCGCGATGAAGTCCGCGCATCGACCAGTCCTTCCCCAGATAGAGAGTGACTCCTTCTGGATCCGACTCTGGCACTTTCTCCCCCCTGCTCTCGCGTACTCGGTGCGGCACCTCACCATCGGCACCGCGATTCGAATGCGTCGCCGCTACCTCAAATGGAGAGGAGAGAAGTACTACATATGAGGTCAATACAGTGAAACTGAAGTCACGGCCTCCCGCCGAGTCCGTTTTCGTGTATCGTGATGCGCCGCCTTCGGGGAACAAGATCAACGGCCTGGGGGAAACCTCATCACGCCGAGCGAGCTACGTCTTCCACTCAAATTTCAAAACCGGCCCGCTGCCGTGGGACGAGATGCAAACCCACTTTCGTTACACGTATCCGGGATGGATGTTGCCGCGTCTGCTCAAGAGCATGTGGTTGGCCTTTCGTCCACAAGGCAAGATAGCCAGCCAGCGCCGAGTGGTCACCGATCCCGCGGCCATGGCCGCCGAGATCAAGGCGAAGGCGAAAGAGTTGGGCGCGGGTATCGTCGGGATCTGCAAGATGCGCGATCAGTTCCTGATCGAGGGAGCCAGCTCCCCCTATCGCTACGCCATCGCGCTGGGCTTCCCGATGGATCGCGAGATCATGTTACAAGCACCGCGCCTCAAGTCGGGGCGCGAGGTCTTGCGGGTCTACCATCGTTGCTCCAAGCTCACCGTGGACCTGACCCGCCACATTCGCTCGATGGGATGGCCGGCCGAGGGACTGCCCATCAACAGCAGCGGCGAGTACCTCCACATCCCCATTGCCATCGCCGCGGGCCTGGGCGAGCTGGGCAAACACGGCTCACTGATATCGAAAGAGTACGGCTCTAATTTTCGACTGACGTCGGTCGTCACCGACCTACCGATGGCGGTGGATCAACCCGTCGACATCGGAGTCGAGGATCTTTGCACCCGGTGTCGCGTCTGCACGGTCGAATGCCCACCGGACGCCATCGCGGACGAAAAGCAATGGGTGCGCGGCACACAGAAATGGTACGTGGACTTCGATCGCTGCGTGCCGTACTTCAGCGACAATTACGGGTGTGCGATATGTCTCGAGGTTTGTCCGTTCTCGGAGTCGAGCCGCGGCTGGGATCTCTCGGAAAAGCTTCTTTCCCTGCGCTCCAAGACGCCTCAACCTGCTTAGGAAAAAGTAGGGACAGGTAATTAAGAAAAATCACCTGCCCCCAAGTGCTTATTTCTGCAGGGCCTCGTGGACCCGGCCTACCAGCTCGGGACCCGGAGTCAAGGTTTGATCTCCTTCGTCCTTCCACTTGGCAGGGCAGGCCTCTGCCTGTTTCTTCGCCAGATAGAGATTGGCCTTGAACTTCCTCATCAGCTCGTCGATGTTTCGCCCCATGTTGAAAAAATTCACCTCTGAGTTCAGAAGCGTTCCCTCAGGGTTGATGATGAATGTCCCTCGCAGAGCCAGCCCCGCTCCTTCTTCGTAAACGCCGAACATCCTGCCCACGTTGCCGGTCGGGTCGGCGCCCATCGGATACTTGACGTTCGCCAATTCTTTCTCGTGCCGTCTCCACGCGAGGTGCACGAACTGCGTGTCACAGCTAACGGTGACGATCTCCGCACCCATTTTCTTGAAACGATCGTACTGCTCTGCCAGAGCAGCAAATTCAGTCGCTCAGACGAATGTGAAGTCGGCGGGATAGAAGAACAGGATAGTCCATTTATTCTGTGACTTCAGACCATCGAGGCTGATCGTCCCGAAGTCTTCCTTTACTGGATCGTATGTCGCGAGCTCGAAATTAGGCACCGGATGTCCAACTCGTAGCCCGTTTCCGGATTCACTCATTGCATCTCCTCCTTAAAGAACCTCTCTAGTTCGGCCCCACATCATAATTCAATTGACAGTGGTCCTACGCTCAAAGTGAGCGCTTCGTCAGAATTCGGGAGCATAGGTAGCCCACGGAATATGTGGTAATTGCCCCGACCGCGACATTCCAGGTCCAGGCCAAAGGGGTCAAAAGGCCGACCAGCGTGGGCGCGGTCAGGCCCGCCAACATCCCGATCAGAGTCCCCGTCGATGTGACTCGAGGGCTCGATACACCGAGCAAGAAAGCACCCACCGTGGGACCCGACGCGTACGACAAAGCCGCGAGCCCGGCCTCGAGTGCGGAAGAGGCCCTTTGCGCCAACAACGCGACGATCGCTTGGGCCACCCCCCAGAAGACGGTGAAGATCCGACTCTTCGTGGACTCGGAAAGCGCCAACGTCGGCGCTAATCACCGGGGCGAACCCTCACCGGATCCAGGAACGGAATCATCTCCCGAAGTTCCGCGCCGACACGCTCGAGAAGCTGCTCCTGCTCATTGGCGCGTATCTTGTTGAACTCGGGCCGTCCCGCCTTGTTCTCTTCGATCCATCCTCGAGCGTAGGTCCCGTCCTTGATGTCACAGAGCATCTTCTCCATCTCCTTGATGGTCTCCTCATTCACGATGCGTGGACCTCCCGTGTAGTCGCCATGCTCGGCGGTGTCGCTGATTGAATAGCGCATGTAGTTCAAGCCGCCCCGGTACATCAGATCGACGATGAGCTTCAGCTCGTGAAGGCACTCGAAATAGGCCACCTCGGGCTGGTAGCCAGCCTTGACCAGCGTGTTGAAACCGGCCTTGACCAGAGCCGACACGCCGCCGCAAAGCACGGCTTGCTCGCCGAAAAGGTCGGTCTCGGTCTCCTCCGCAAAAGTCGTGACCAAGACGCCGGCCCGCGTGGCACCTAGGGCCTTGGCGTAGGAAAGCGCCTGCTCTTCCGCCTGCCCACTAACGTCTTGCTCCACGGCCAAGAGTGCCGGTGTCCCCTGCTGAGCCACGTAGGTCTCTCGCACACGGTGTCCCGGCGCTTTGGGCGCGATCATGCTGACGTCGATATTCTTCGGAGGCGTGATCGTCCCGTACCTAATGTTGAATCCGTGGCTAAACATCAGCGTATTGCCCGACTCCAAGTGAGGCGCAATCTCGTCCTCGTAGATTTTCGGCTGCTTGGTGTCGGGAGCGAGCACCATGATGACGTCGGCCCACTTAGAAGCTTCCGAGACGTCGGTGACTTCGACGCCCTGCTCCTTCGCGATGGCCCGACGCTTGCTGTCCGGTCTCAAGGCCACTCGAACCGATACGCCGCTGTCCTGCAGGTTCAAGGCGTGAGCGTGGCCCTGCGATCCATAGCCGATGATAGCGATTTTTTTCTCTAGGATGAGCGAGAGATCCGCATCCTTGTCGTAGTAGATCTTTGCCATAAACGTTGCTCCTTTTCGAATCCTTTAGCCGATCGCGGGATGGGCAGGTTCTTCGCGCAAACCATTTGGCACTCGTGCATGGACGAACCCAGGGTCGACGGTCGCGGCCTCGGATCCGCGCCGCATCGCAACCGTGCCGGTGCGCGCCATTTCGATGATGCCGAACGGCCGCAGCACATCCAGAAGCCCTTCGATCTTGTCCTCGGTGCCGGTGATCTCCACCATTAGCGCATCGGTCGTGACGTCCACGACGCGGGCCCGGAATACTTCGACGATCTGAAGAACCTGGGGACGCTCCTCCGCGGTGGCGCGCACCTTGATGAGCGCGAGGTCCCGCATCACCGCCGGGCTCTGGCTCACATCCTCGACCCGCAAGACATTGACCAACTTGTAGAGGTTTGCCTCAACCAGTCGGGCGGTTCTGGCATCGGCTTCTATCACGATCGTCATTCGGGAAACACCGGGCTGATCCGAGTGACCGACGGCCAGCGAGTCGATGTTGAAATTTCGTCGACGAAACAAAGACACCGCCCGGTTGAGAACACCGGGCTTGTCTTCGACATACACGACGAATGTCCGGAGTGACTTCGGCTTGGCTTGACCCGCTTTATTTGGCACGTATCCCTACTTTTCTTTGTTGGCGACCGGTAATGGCCGGCGAATCATCTCGTTTAGATCGGCTCCGGCCGCGACCATGGGGAAGACGGTGTCTTCCTTCTCCACTTTGAAATCGATGACCACCGAGCCGGGCTCCGCGCGGGCTTGCTCGACGGCGTCCTTGATCTCCTCGCGTCGATCCACGCGCAGCCCCGCCAAACCATGAGCTTCAGCAAGCTTGACGAAGTCAGGGTTACGCATGGGTGTCGCGCTGTACCTTCCGCCGTAGAAGAACTCTTGCCATTGCCGCACCATACCGAGGTAGCCGTTGTTGATGATCGCGACGTTGACCTTGATTTCTTCTTGCGCGCAGGTCGAGAGTTCCGCTGCCGTCATCTGAATCCCGCCGTCACCCACGATTACCCATACTTCCTCGTCGGGTTTGGCCATCTTCGCCCCGATGGCAGCGGGAAGCGCGAAGCCCATGGTGCCAAGCCCACCCGATGTGATGAGCTTTCGCGGATAATCATGCTTGTAGTATTGGGCTTCCCACATCTGATGCTGCCCGACGTCGGTGACCACGAGAGCTTTTCCTTCGGTGTAAACCCAAAGGTCGTTGATGACGTGTGCGGCATAGAGGTGCCCACTGTCGGCAAGTTGGAGCACGTCCCGGACCGCCGAGTCCCCCTTGAGCTCCCGCATCCGCTCGTGCCACTCCGTGCGATCGCGCGAATCAGTGCCTTCGAGAAAAACTTCCAACGTCTCTCGTAGATCACCGACGATTCCAACGTCGACCTTGATGTTCTTATTGATTTCGGTCGCGTCGATCTCGACGTGGATCTTCCGCGCGTTGACCGCATAGGTCTCCGGCCTGCCGATGACCCGGTCATCGAAACGCATACCGAACGCCAATAACAGATCCGCTTCCTGAATCGCGTTGTTGACCCAGGCTTCTCCGTGCATACCCATCATACCGAGACTGAGTGGATGGCTGGCTGGAAATCCGCCCAGGCCGAGAAGCGTCGAGGCAACCGGAATACGTGTCTTCTCGACGAAATCCAAGAGCACCTGGGTGGCACCGGACATGAGGACTCCGTGTCCTGCGAGGATAATGGGACGCTTCGCCTCGTTGATGAGCTCGATCGATTGTTCGAAGTCTTTGGGGAGAGCACGGAGGTCGGGCCGATAACCTGGCAGTCGAACCGGCGAGTCGTCCCACTCGAAATCGCAGCTACCCTGTTGAGCATCTTTGGAGATGTCGACCAGCACCGGCCCGGGTCGTCCGGAGTTGGCGATGTACAGCGCCTCTTTCAATGCTCCCGCAATATCCTCGGGGCGCGTGACCAAGTAACTGTGTTTTGTGATGGGAAGCGTGATGCCTGTGAAGTCGACCTCTTGAAAGGCGTCGGTGCCGATCACTCCGCTCGGAACTTGTCCAGTTATGCAAAGGATGGGTGATGAATCCAGCCTCGCGGTGGCGATGCCGGTGACGAGGTTCGTGGCACCCGGACCAGACGTCGCTATGGCGACGCCGACCCGTCCCGAGGCTCGGGCATAGCCGTCGGCCATATGCGCGGCGCCCTGCTCGTGACGAACCAAAACGTGTCGGACGGGATAATCCACGAGCGCATCGTAGGCCGGAAGGATCGCACCCCCTGGATAGCCGAAGACGACCTCTATCCCCTCTCGTGTCAACACTTCCCAGATGATCTGTGCGCCGGTTTGTTTCATTTTGGCTCTCGAGATTTCTCCCAGAATAATATCCCGACCGACCGGTCGGTAGCTCCTAGTGTAGCGCATGTGGGGCCCGGGGTCAAGTTAGTAGACAGGGCCTAGCCAACCCTGAAGAAGGGTCAGCACAGAGTAGACCGCGCAGCCGATGTAGAAAAGGCTGGTCAAGGCCATCAGCGTCGTCATCAACCGTCCGGGCGTCGCGGCCGCCGGAAGGAAACGCCGGTTCATCACCAGGGTCAATGGACAGTAGATCGCCATCGCGATCCCTCCGGAGAAGCCGGTCAAGAACAGGAAGCTCTGAGCCCGGGTACTGGATTCCAATACGTAAGTGAGAAAACAACCGAGGAGAATCCAGGCAGCGGCCACCACCACATACCAGAAACCGAGGGGTCGCTTTCGAGCCGCGGCGAAATTCGTGTGGACGATGTCGGACAAGCTGCGCGCGACCCCGTCCACCAGAGTCAGTTGAGTGGACAGGAGCGTCGCGACCGCAACGAGTAGGAATAACGTTGTGAGTGGCGCAAATACATTTCCCAAAGCCACCGCCTCCAACGCGAGAAAGCTGATCTCCTTTCCTTCATAGAAAGCCCGCAACCCTTCCCACTGGACGACGCCCGATTGTGTCAATGGGTAGACCACGGCCAGCGAAGCAAAGATGAAGAGCAGGATGGTTAAGGTGTTCAGAAACCAGAAGAAAAGGACCTGCTCTCGAACCGCATGAAGCCACCAGCGCCGCCACCGACTCCCGTTCTCCGCATCGTCGGGAAAACGATAGCCGGTGAGGGACTCTCTCGGTTCGCGGTCGCGAAGAACGTTGGTCAAGACCGGAATGCGGCCCCCCATCCCCATGTTCTTGTCGCGTAAGTAGAAACAGAAAAAAAGATTCGCCGTCCCTCCGGCGCCCGCGAAAACGATCCAGCTAAAGAACTGGGGGTAGCTCACGGCCGGTTCTTTGTGTCCCAGGTTGACGGCTCCCTTCGCGACGGCGAGCCAAAGATCACTTCTACCGAGCAGCACCGCGAGGCTCACCAAACCGACTATCGCAACGACGACCATCAACGAAGTCCATCGCTCCACCGATCGATAGATCACCTTGGGACCGAACAGCATGAGCGCCACAACGAAGAAGGCAAGAGCGGTCCACACCCAATCCGGGCCCCCCTCGAGGGGCGTGACGCGAGGGCCGAGCACCAGCGCACGAAGCGCTACCCCACAGCTTCTGGCCCAACCCGGTAAGAGCCATGAGGTGAGGTTGAGGAGCACAAATACGATAGCGAAGCCCCGCCACAATCGAGCGTAACCGGTGTAGGCGGTCTCGCCAGTGGCCAGCGCGTAGCGCGCCACCTCGAGGTTGATGACCATTTGCAGAAGAATCCCGATACCGGCGGCCCATATCATGCCCGCGCCGTAGCGCCCGACCGCGGTCGGCCAAATGATCAGTTCGCCCGCTCCAATAGATAGGCCAACCAGGACCGCTCCCGGCCCAACCAGTCGCCAGAAATTGCCCGGATAAGAAGGTAGTTCGGCGGACGCTAGAGGTGGAAGGTGGGATCCCTGGCGTCGTCCATGTTGGGCCTGTTTGGCCTGTTGAGCCTGTTGGGTACTCTCGTCCTCCATACCCCTCCCGATCTTGGTGGAGCCGCAGACTATCGGCTCGCTCCAACGTAATCAAACGTTCGAAAGCGCTTAGTGCCCCGGAAGCAACGACCGCGTGATGTATACTCCGGCGAGAATGGAGAGAACATGCGTAGCGATGCTGTAAAAAAAGGACTTTCCCGTGCGCCTGCCCGCGCGATGCTCAAAGCCACTGGCCTCACCGACGAGGACTTGGCACGGCCGCTCGTCGCCGTCGCCAATACTTGGACCGAAGTAACGCCTTGCAACTTTCATCTGCGTCGGCTCGCCGAAAAAATGAAAGAGGGTGTTCGCTCCTCAGGGGGCACTCCGATCGAGTTCAATACGATCACCGTTTCCGATGGGATCGCGATGGGCTCGGAAGGAATGAAGGCGTCGTTGGTGTCGAGAGAAATCATCGCCGATTCTATCGAGCTCGTGGTAGACGGACACCTCTTCGACGGCGTCGTCGCCATCTCCGGATGCGACAAAACCATCCCCGGGACGGTGATGGCCTTGGTTCGGCTGGATCTTCCCTCCCTAATGCTTTACGGGGGATCCATCCTTCCGGGGAGTTTTCAAGGACGAGACGTCACGATCCAAGATGTCTTCGAAGCCGTTGGGGCATGTGCCGCGGGCCGCATGACGGAAGCCGAGCTCCACGAGCTCGAGGACCACGCTTGCCCTGGCGCCGGCGCATGTGGCGGTCAGTTCACGGCCAATACGATGTCCACCGCCATGACGATGCTCGGTATCTCCCCGATGGGGGTGAACGACATCCCGGCAGTGGCGAAGGAAAAGGACGCGGCGGCCTTCCGGTGCGGCGAGCTGGTCATGGCGCTCCTGGAAAAAGACATCCGGCCCAGCAAAATCATCACCCGCCCCGCGCTCGAGAACGCCATCACGTCGGTTGCCGCCACCGGCGGTTCGACCAACGCGGTACTTCATCTTCTGGCGATCGCCCGGGAGGCAGGCGTGCCTCTAGCGCTTTCGGACTTCGATGCCATCGCCGCCAAGACACCGATCATCGCCGACCTCAAACCCGCCGGACGCTTCACCGCCCCCGATCTCGAGCGAGCGGGCGGCATGCGACTTCTGGCCGAGCGCCTGATGGATGGAGGTTTCTTGAACGACCAACCCACGGTCAGTGGCCGCACTCTTTTCGAGGAGGCGAAGCTTGCAAAAGAAACTGCCGGGCAAACCGTCATACGCTCCGTGGATAAGCCACTGAAGGCCTCGGGCGGTTTCGCGATCCTACACGGGTCACTCGCCCCCGAAGGGTGCGTCGTCAAGCTCGCGGGGCATGAAAGAGTGCTGCACGAAGGACCGGCCCGCGTCTTCGAACGCGAGGAAGACGCCTTCCGAGCTGTACAAAGTGGCGAGATCCGGCTCGGCGATGTCATCGTGATTCGCTACGAAGGTCCCAAAGGCGGTCCGGGCATGCGGGAGATGCTCGCCGTGACCGCGGCGCTGGTTGGCCAAGGGCTAGGAGACTCGGTAGCGCTCGTCACCGACGGCCGCTTCAGTGGTGCTACGCACGGCCTCATGGTCGGGCACGTCGCGCCGGAAGCCGCGGCCGGAGGCCCCATTGCCTTCGTACAGGAGGGCGATACGATTCGGTTCGACATCGAGGCCCGGCGTCTCGACGTCGAGGCGAATTTGGACGACCGCCGTGCCGGCTGGAAGCCCCCTTCGACCGAAAAACTTAAGGGCGTGATGGCCAAATACGCGCGACTGGTCTCGTCGGCTTCGGACGGAGCGGTCACCACGGCGACCCCTATCGAACACTAGCGGATCACTTTGCCCTTGGAGCTCACACGGTACGGCTCGGGCAACACGGCCTCGATTTTTTTTCGGAATCCTGTCACTTCCCAACCGAGTCGCTCCAAGGTCTCGGTGATGCGGGTCTGGACGCGGACGGAGTCCTCTTCGTCGCTCACGAGGGCCTCTAGTAGTGGCTCGCGCGCACGCTCGTCGGCGTGTACCTCGAGGCACTCGACAGCTGCAATTCGCACGGTGTCATCGGCACTCTTGAGGCACGGGATCACGCCTTCCACGACCCCCTCAATGTGCATCAACTCGAGCGCCTTGAGGATCTGGGTGGCCTTTTCTCCTCGAATGTGGACCGGATCGCCCTGAAACAAGATCTCGAGGAGAAAAGGAGCGACGTCTTCGTCGGGACGGAGCGTACTGAGGGCGTCTACCGCCCACGTCACCTGGTTATGGCGACGAAGATAGAGTTTCAGTGGTTCGACCACTTCTTGACCGAAACCGACGAGCTCGTCGCGGACGTATCGCTTTTCGTCCTGATCGACTCCCAGGTTCTCGGTCGTCACCGAAAAACGGCGTGCCAAACAATAGATCGCCTGAGGGGTGCCGATGGCTTTCAACTTCCTCGCTGCGTCCATACGCGCTTCACTTTGCGCGTACCGCTCGAGGAGCTTCTTGGTGTTATGGTCGATTCGTAGCTTGAGCCTTCCCTCTGTGCTCGTCAGGTCTTTGAGCACAGACAAGGCTTGATCCAATAAGGACATGACCTTTTATATCCTATTTTTCCACTCAGTGGCGAAGGAGGCGAACGCCTGGGTTCGCTTGACGGACACCGATATTCGGTAGGTCGACTAGTCTAGGCAGCGAGAAACGGGGCCAGGTCAGATTTTTTAAGAGGCTCCATTCCGTACGCTTTGAGGATGCCGCTGATGACCTCGAGAGTCACCATGCTCGGAGCCAGGAGCTCGATGCCGATGAGCTTGCCGTCTTTATTGAGTCGATGACCATCACAGGTTCAACCCGGCGGGAGTGCTCGCTCTTCTCGTTCGGATCTTCAGAAAGGTACAAGTAACCAAGCGGAGGACGACCGTCCCGATAGGTTAATTCAAGATCGATATGGCTCATCTCAGTCTTTCCAGACTTCGTTGGTGGTAACCCGTAAAGTGCAAGAATTGCGTCGGCGCGTCGACGATCGACTGGGACGTGAAGCTGGCGAAAATCGCGACGACGTTACCAATCAAGGCTGACCACCGCTCATCGAGTCGACACGCGATCGCGACGAGGGACACGACAACAAAGACGGGCCGAGCAGGTGATCGGTTGGGTCGTTTCAGGCAGCGCAACGGTAGTAGTATCGCAGGAGCCCACCGAGTCGTTCGCTACATGCGACGGTGGGCCCATCCGAAGCGTGTGGAATCGATTCGATTAGGCTGTTTCCGAGGCCTTGGTGATTCCGCTCTCGAAGATAATGGCGACCGTATTCGCGGAGAGC
Source organism: Candidatus Marinacidobacterales bacterium (assembly GCA_965222425.1). Classification (GTDB taxonomy): domain Bacteria; phylum Acidobacteriota; class Vicinamibacteria; order Marinacidobacterales; family DATDRI01; genus CBDCNP01. The sequence continues at coordinate 317,405 of CBDCTW010000017.1, read as the reverse complement.
GCGTTCCAGCGCATTCCGGCTAAACAAGATCATGCGGTCGAGGCACTCCTCTTTGATCGACCGCACGAATCGCTCCGCGTGAGGATTGCAGTTCGGAGATTTTGGAGGAATCAGGACGACGCCGACGTCGTTTTCCTGCAGGATCTCCCGGAACTCCGTTGTATATTTCGAATCTCGGTCGATGATGAGGTGCGAGTAGCCTTGGATAAAGCTATCGTCGAATGCGGTGATATCGAGCCCCACTTGCTTCATAAAGAATCGATCCGGGTTGGGTGTCGGCGACGAGATATGAACGCGACGAGTCCTCAGTTGAATAACGAAGAAGACGTAGAAGGTGACCAGACCCATGGGAGTCCAGATTTCGGTGGTGAAGAAGTCGGCACCGGCTAGCGTGTCCCAATGGGTACTCAAGAACTGGCTCCACGTCGTTTTCCCCCGTCGCACAGGCGCGGGCTCGACGGCGTGGTCTTTCAGGATGCGCTTCACCGTATTCGGAGCGATCGTGTGCCCGAGGTTGGCCAAAGCTCCTTGGATTCGGTCGTAACCCCAGCGCGGATTTGCCGTCGCCATGCGAACGACCAGCTCTTCTATTTTCCGCGAGACCGGCGGACGTCCCGTTTAACGGCGAGGGTATGTCCATTTCCGCGCGATGAGCTGCCGGTGCCATCGAAGGATCGTGTCCGGAGTGACCAGAGTTGCCACTTCCTCAAGCAGTTTCCGGCCAAGCTCCTTGCCCTTCGCCGCGAGCCGGCGGCGTTGGTCATCACTGAAGTAGAGCCGCGCACCGGGCTGCTCTTTCAAAACGCGGTTTTCCTCTTGGAGGAATTCAAGGATTTTCTGCTGCTCTTGGTTCAGCCAGCGCGCCAAGAGGGAGACCAGGAAGAGTTGAGGCGAGACGAATGTGCTCATTGCAAAGCATCGTAGCGGAAGCCACTTGCGGCTGCATCGGGTGCCCGGCCGAGTTTTTGCACCAAACGCCCTCCGCACGAGACATGACCCGGTTGCTCCGAACCACGGTCCACCGGTTCGGTCCTCCCCAACACTTCGCCTCCGATAAGGGAAAGCAGTTCACGGCGAAGCGATTTCGCAAATCCCTTCGCCGGCTCGGCGCGCGGCAGCGCTTCGGTGCCATCGGTAAGTACGGCTCCATTGCGATCATCGAAAGACTCTGGAGAACACTCAAAGACGCGTTGAAACTTCGCTCTTTAAAACCCTTGGTCAAGGCCGATCTCCAACAACGGCTCCATCTCGGGCTTTACTACTACACCTACCTGAGACCGCACCAGGGTTTGGGAGGGGCGACACCGGCCGAAATCCACTTCGGTCACACTCCAGCTCACTGGACCGCCGTCCCTCCTCCTCGAGCACGACCTCGCGAAGGACCCGTCGATTCGCCTTTTGAGATCGCCTATCTCGACGCGGACAGGCTGCTGCCGGTTCTGACCCGCAAAGCCGCCTAGCTTCTCGGCTTAGCCTCGGCGAATCGACGGTCGTCGTGTGTTATGAACCTTCACACGGGGCGTCGACTTCTCTAGAGACGAAGGATCCGGGCTGCCTTCCACGGGTTTGGACGGGAAAAACTAGTTCGCCGCTCCAACTCCCATTGCGCCCCTACATTGGACCGGAAAAACGAATCACAGAACCTAAAGCGTCAAATCAGCCGGCGCGCCCCCCAGGGCGGCGTCGAAAAAGTCCAGGACTCGATTCCAGAAGATGCCCGGGGGCGGGTACTTGTCGAAACCATGCTCGCCGCCCGGCAACACCCATCGCTCACTTGGAAGGCTCGCTTCGCGGCGAAGATCGTCGAGAAGCTCGGAGTGGTACGGCGGCACCTGATCGTCGGCGTCGCCGTGAAGGAACAACACCGGGGCCTGAATCTGGGTAATGACGTCGGCCGGACGTATGCTCTTTAGATCGATGCCGGCACGCCAACGGACCGCCAAGCTGAGCGGATAGCGGAACCACATGCTCACCCCTCGCGACCCCAGCATTTCACCGGCGGCGGCCCAAAGGTCCGAGTAAGGCGCGTCGAGAGCCAAAGCGGCGAGCGCGGGATCCTCTGCCGCGGCAAAGATGGCAGATGCCGCACCGTTCGAGGTTCCAAAGATCACCACCGCGTCCGGCCGGACCAACTCCTGCTGGCGGATCCACTTGGTCATGCTGGCGACGTCGAGACGCTCGTTCACGGTATACGTCACGAAATCACCTTCACTCGTTCCGCGGCCGCTCAAATCCATAGTAAGAAGACCATACCCGCGACGATACCAGTGCTTGGCGCCTTCTAATCCTTGGAACCGCGATGATTTCGCGCCATGCACGAAGACTCCGACTCGTCCATCGCTTCCTTCCGGAGGCGGAATGAACCAACCTTGGAGATTGAAACCGCTCGACGAGGCAACCTCGACGTCCTCGTAGGGGAGCCCCAGGTCTCCCGGGTTTCGGAGAAACGGTTTGAGCACTAACTGAACGTCCCGAGAGGGCTCCGCTTCTCTCTCCACGGTCAGCGACACGGCATCGCCCGCCTCGTACTCGGTGAGGAACACACTGTGAAGGTCCCTGCCGTCCAGAAGCAGAGTGCCATCGACACGAGTGATCACGTCGCCGGAGCGCAGCCCGATCTCCCGTCCCGACTCCCAAGGTCGGAGGATCTTGACTCCTTCGGGATTCTCTGAACGTTGGGTCCAACCCAGAAAGGCGAAGCCCGGCACCGGACCACCATCCCGAACCGTGGCTCCAAAGAAGTCTCGACCCGGAACACGGCGCTGTCCCGTGAGATACGAGAGCGCCATCCGATCTAGGGTGTAGGCACCGAATCCAAAGAGACCGACGAGCAAAACGGCGAGCAATTTCCAGACCCAACGGCGTTTGCGGCTCAAGAACCTTCCTCCTTACAGGCTGACAAGATCACAGGGCATCATAGTCATAGGGCGACCACAGAGCAAAGCAGCGAGACTGTGCTACATTAGCGTTTCGCTTCATGTCCGCCAACTTTGCCGCTCGATGCGCTCGCTCGAACGCGACGGGTTTCGTTTCACTCTAGCCGCCTTGCTCATTGCTGCGCCGCTGCTTGGAGCGTGGGGTGCTTGGTTCTTTCTGGCGACGGTCCCGTTGTATGCGGTTACCGACACCTTCTCTCTGAATGCAAACGGCCCTTCGACAAAAATTATCGCGGAGCTCGATGCCTGTGAAGCGGCAGACGTCAGACCCAAGTAGAGAGCGTGGGTTCGGTTGACGGGCGCACGTGCGCTGCCCGCGACGGTAACTCGAGTCGATAGCGAGCCGGTTTCCGGCGGTGACGGAAAAACGCGAGTCGAGCTCACCGTTGACGAAGATGCCGGTCCACTTCCATCGAACCAAAACCACTTTCGAGGGAGGGTCGAGATCGAAGTCGAACGCGTCACACCCTCGTCGCTCCTACTTCGTTCCATCGGGCGCGACTGAGGCTCCGGACTTTGCGCACACGGCATCGTTTCTTCGCGCCGGAGGTCGTCCAGTCGTCCGCGATGGACTGCGGACCGGCCGCCCTCAAGAGCTTGTTGGACGGCTTCGCGCTTCCCGTTAGCTACGGCCGTCTGCGAGAAGCCTGCCAAACCGATGTCGACGGCACCTCCATCGACACCTTGGAAAACGTAGCCGTCGAGCTCGGGCTTGAAGCGGAACAGATCTTGGTGCCGGCCGATCACGTTCTCTTGCCGGCGGCGCATGCCCTACTCGCTTTGGCGGTAGCCGAGCTGCCGAACGGTGCGGCGCATTTTGTCATCGTGTGGAGTCGCCACGGTCGACTCGTGCAAATCATGGATCCTGCGTTCGGACGAAGATGGATCTCCGAGACACGGTTCTTGCAGGAGCTCTACGAGCACACCATGCGGGTCCCAGCCGCCGCCTGGCGTGAGTGGTCGGGATCCGACGAGGCGCGAGGCGCCATCGAGTCGAGGCTCGATGCCCTGAAGGTTCAAAAAAACACTTCACGCGATCTGATCGAACAAGCATCTGCTGATCCGGACTGGAAGGCTTTGGCAAGACTGGTCGCCGGCGTGCTCGCCGAATACCGAGGTACGGCCTATCGATCGGAATCGGTGCCGCCGCCCTCGTCGCCGTTCCAGTGATCGCGACGATGATCTGCCTGACGCTGGTCGGACTCCCGGTTGGAATCCTCGCCTTCGTGGCTTACGTCGCAGCCGTCTATTCGGCGCAGGTCTTCGTTGGAGCGTGGCTGGGACGAGAGCTCCTGGGGCCGCCGGTAGGGCAAGGCGACGCCATCGGAAGGCTCGCCCTGGGGCTGGCCCTGATCCACGTCGTGTGGTTGGTTCCGTTCGTTGGGTGGCTGGCGGATCTAGCGGTATGCTTGTGGGGCCTGGGCGCGCTCACCCTGTACTTCTTCGAGCCTCGAGCAACGCAGAACGCGCCGACCCAGATCTAGATGATGGCCCAGAGTCCAAATAAGAGATGGTACTAAAGGCGATACAGCAGTTTTTCGATACCAGAATTCAACCCGCCACGAGTAGTGGGCGAACAGGTTCTCCGGACTCGACCGGCTCGGAGCACTCTCTGCAACTTGCAACCGCCGCGCTGCTGATCGAGATGACGCGCGCCGACTTCAAGGTCGAAGAGAGCGAGCGACGCATGGTGGGAGAAGCGATCCGGCGCACTTTCGATCTATCACCGGAGGAGACCGCGGAGCTCATTGGTCTCGCCGATGAGGAGTCGCGGCAGTCGGTATCGATCTACGACTTCACACGGCTCATCGATCGTGGCTTTGCCTTGGAACAGAAAAAACACGTCGTGGAGCTGCTTTGGCGCGTGGCGCTCAGCGACGCCGAGCTCGAAAAGCACGAAGAGCATCTCATCCGAAAGGTCGCCAAGCTCATTCACGTCCGCCACTCGGATTTCATCGACGCCAAGCTCAGGGCGCAGGACTCTCTGAAACGGGAAGCGGCCGAGAATAAGCCGCGGTCTGAGACTTAGTGTCTTTAGAATCTGGGGCTAATCCCCGGAGACGGCATCCGCGATGAAACCACCTACCACCTTCGTGGACTTGGCCGCATCCGAGCCCACCAGGTCGGCGGTCAAGAAGCCCTTGTCCATGGCAGCCGTGATCGCTCCGTCTATGGCGGCGGCCTCCTCATTCAAATCAAAAGAGTAGCGGAGCATCATCGCCATCGAACCGATGGCACCGATGGGATTCGCGATTCCTCTTCCGGCGATGTCGGGAGCGGAGCCGTGCACGGGCTCGTAGATCCCGACCTTGCCCCCGATACTTGCCGAAGGCAGAAGCCCCAAAGAGCCGGCCAACACCGACGCCTCGTCGCTCAAGATGTCGCCGAATAGATTGCCCGTCACCATGACGTCGAACTGCCGGGGGTTCGAGATGAGCTCCATCGCTGCCCGATCGACGTACATATGATCGAGCCGGACTTCCAGATAGTCTTTACCGACGGATTCGACGACCTCCCGCCACATCTTGTACGTCTCGAGCACGTTGGCTTTGTCCACCGAAGTGACGTGCCCCTTCCGCCCCGTGGCGGCCTCGAAAGCGACCCGAGTGATCCTCTCGACCTCTTCGGCCGTGTAAACTAGGGTGTTCCAAGCGCGGGCCCCCGCTCCATCCCCTTCCCTTCCCCGCGGCTCGCCGAAGTACAAACCGCCGATAAGCTCTCTGACGATGAGAACGTCCAAGCCCTTCAGCGCTTCATCGCGAAACGGCGAGCCCTCGGGATTGAATTGCGACACGATGGGGCGAAGGTTGGCGAAATTACCGAGTTGGCGCCGCAGCTCCAGCAGGGCCGCCTCCGGGCGCTCACCGGGGGGGAACTTGCCATAGGCGGGATCTCCCACCGCGCCCAGGAACACCGCCTGGCTGTCGAGACAAGCCTTTCGCGTCTCGTCGGGGAAGGCTTTGCCGAACTGGGCGTAGGCGCGGGTTCCAAATGGGTATTCCTGCGCTACGATCTGATGGCCGAAACGACTCGCCACAGCTTCGAGCACACGGATGGCCTCTGTCGTGACTTCGGGACCGATGCCGTCTCCTGGAAGGACTGTTATTTCGAGCTTCATGGTCTCCTTTATAACCGGCGAGAGCGGTTTCCGATCAAAAAAAAGGGGGCGCGCGAGGCGCCCCCCGAACCCCCTGTCAAGAACCGAGAGACTATGTGGAGTTGTTAGGGACGTGGATAAAGATGTAGCGGACAGATATTGCGGCTTCGATCGTTGGACGGGATTGGCACCGCATACTATGCTTTACGGGCCTCAAGTGGACCCTCGGTCGAATTAACCCAACAGAGGAACACCAATGCATATTTCACTAAGCTAGGCCGGGCACGGTCATCATATGGGATCCGGGGGTGATCTGTCAAGCGTGAAATCTTCGACGGGTGTGCGTCATGAAAGTAGGTAGATTTGGAAGGGTGCATGTGAGGCGCGATGTTCTGATAGTATTGTAACTATCAGAGGGAGGACCGCCCATGCCAGACCTGCTTCCCCCACTCCTGACCCAGCGCGAAGCCATCCTTTGCCAGATCGCTGAGCTCGGTGACATGCGTCGAGGCACTATCACAGAGGTCTTCCGCTCCTGTGGAAAGTCCGGCTGTTGTTGCTCCGAGCGCAAGCATCCTGGCCACGGTCCCTATTACGCTTTCACCACCAAGGTCGAGGGCAAGACCAAAACCTTGCAACTCCGCCCCGGGCCGCGGCTCGCCAAGATCGAGCGGGAGGTCGAGACCTATAAGCGCTTCCGGTTCCTCACCCAGCAGCTGCTGCAAGTCAACGAGGGGATTTGCAACGCGCGCCCCGAGGAGCCCGCAGCCGATTCGGAAAAGACCGCGTTAAAAAAAACCTCACGCAACTCGTCCAAGAGGAGTTCGCACGGGAAGTAGAGCGTTTGCTCTTACGCGTTGTGCCCGGGAGCGCTCGAGCCGCCCGCGTCGATCTCGAGGCAACCGAGATGGCCGTGCGGAACTCGATGCACGAGATGGGTGGTGTCCTGCTGGAAAAGCTGCTCGCTGCGGACGATGGGTATCGAGGTCACCGGATCGACTGCGGCAAGGGTCACCTGGCCACGTTCGTGGACCACCGAAGCAAGACGCTCCGGACCGTCCTCTCGAAGGTCGAGCTTCGAAGGGCCTATTACCACTGTCCAGACTGCCAGCAGGGCAGTATTCCCAGGGACCGTGAGCTGGACATCGTGGCAACCTCCTTCTCTCCCGGCGTGCGGCGCCTCATGGGACGCGTCGGCAGCAGGGAACCCTTCGACGAGGGGCGCCAAGATCTAGAAGGTCAAGTCTTAATTTTCCTGTCAAATCTCCGTACGGTTCCCCGCGCTCGGTTAAGCTGCTGATTCCTCCGACGTGCCTTGCGGGAGAAGCTCGTTGCGAAGCTCCTCGACTTTCCTAGCGGCGAAGACATCCATCCTCACGCCGCGCCATTTGTTTGCGACGGCCAAGAGCACAGCGAACGAGAGTTTCATCGCGGCCTCCTCGGTGAAGAAGTGAGGAATGACCTTTGTGCGACGTTTGTGCTCTCCGAACGTGCGCTCAAGTAGATTCGACGTGCGAAGCCTTTTGTGATCCGCCGCAGGAAGGCGTAGCGCCTGAAGACACGCTTCGAGGGTCTCTTCCATGCACTTCATCGCGCTCGGGAATCGTTGGCGGTACCGAGCGATCACCTCCCGACCCTTCTTCAGCCCTTGCTCGTAGCTGTTCGCATGGAACGACTCAAGGATGGCCGCCTTGAGTTCGTCGCGCACTTCCTTCGGAGCCTTGCCCAGGATGTTCTCGAGGCGGTGCTTCTGGCAACGTTGCTTGAGGCTTCGAGGGAAGACCTCTGCGATCGCTTTGAGCACTCCAGGATTCCCGTCCGTCACGATGAGCAACGGCTCCCTCATTCCTCGGGCCACCATCTCCTGCAAGAACCCCTTCCAGTTCTCGTAGGATTCTCGGTTGCCGACACCGATATGAAGAAGAACTCGCGTCCCATCAGCGCGATAGCCGGTCGCAACGAGGATGGGCTCTTTCCTCTCCGCTCCTTGGTGGTAGCGCAGGTACGTGCCGTCGAGCTCGAGATACAACAGCTTCTCGTTCGAGAGATCCCGTTTTCGAAACGCCTCGAAATCCTCCGACAGACACCGTGTGACCCGGCTCACCACCGACTTCGAGACACCCGTGCCGCTCAGCACGTCCGCGAACGTCGCCTCAATGTCACGCGTCGACATCCCGTGGACGTACATCCGCGCGATCAGTTCATCGAATTTCTCGGTCCGGCTCACGTAGGCGTCGAGAATTTTTGACTGAAACACCTTCTCTGTTTCTCGTACCTGCGGCACTTGCACCGTTACCGCTCCCTCGCCCGTGAGGACCCGATGCGACTCATACCCGTTGCGTCGTCCCTTCTCCTTCGTCGTTGCCGGAGCGTTCTCATAGTAGTTTCGACCCAACGCCTCCGTCACCTCGCGCTCCAACGCATATTGAAGCATCATCTGAGCTCCCGACCGGACGATCTCCGAGAGATTCATCTCCCCAAATACCAGTTGTTCCTCGAACTGCTTGAGCAATCGCTGACTCGGTAGTACCTTTCCCATGATGTATGGTTCTCCTTTTCTGTCCCCATGGCGGGGACGGGTTTGAGCTTGGGGAACCATACATCGTTTTTCTTTGACAGGAATCTTAAGACATCACCATCTAGAACTACTAGCTGGAATCGTGGTCAATACGAAAGAGGTGGAACGGGTCTCAGAAAGACTTGGGCAACAGGTCGAGGCTATCGCTGGCAAGGAGCGTAAGCTGGTGTTGTCCGGAAAAATAGTTCGGATCAAACCGGTGCCCAAGATGTACATCGCCATCGACGGCACCGGAGTGCCCATGGTCCCACATGAGACACAAGGACGGCAAGGCAAAGACGACTCGGGCATGGCGAAGAGCAGGGAGGCCAAGCTCGGTTGCGTGTTCACGCAGACAAGCTTGGACGACGAGGGCTTTGCTCTTCGTGATCCGGACTCCACCACTTACGTCGGCGCCATCGAAACCGCCGAAGAGTTCGGCCAACGAATCTTTACCGAGGCCATCCGGCGGGGCCTGCGCTTTGCCGAACAGGTCATTGTCATCGGAGATGGTGCGCCCTGGATCTGGAATCTTGCGGCTGAGCACTTTGCGGATGCCACCGAGATCCTCGACCTCTACCATGCCCGCGAGCATGTTTCAGACCTTGCCAAGGTGCTGTACGAACCACTCCAGGCCAAGGCGTGGACAGAGGCATCCATCCAACTGCTTGATGAAGCCAACCTTGAAGGGCTTCTCTCGACCTTTGCTCGCTTGCGCCCCAAAAGCGAATTCGTCAAGGACGAGCTCAGAAAGGCAACGGCTTACTTCCAGACCAACACGGAGCGGATGCGCTACCAGCGCTTCCGTGAACAAGGTTTGTTCGTCGGCTCCGGCGTCGTCGAGGCGGCATGCAAAACCATCGTCGGCCGTCGGCTCAAGCAATCCGGAATGCGCTGGACCGTCCGCGGTGCCAATGCCATCATCGCCCTCAGATGCTGCGAACTCAGCCGTCGCTGGGAGCAGTTCTGGGAGGCCCGCTGCGGGTAGTCTCACCCCACATTTATGACGCACACCCATCTTCGACTCAGGCGGTTTTTCGCTCCGCCCCTTGTCAGAAAAACTGCATAGCTTACACTTAGTAACGAGTGACTTCTACAAGCCATTTAATTGCAACACTTGTCGCGGTCACCCCAAAAGCGCGAGGGCTCAACCTCCCGTGCAGCAAGCCGGGGTATCGCAGCGACGGTTGTGATCCCAGCCGATCCGGCGCGGCCGCGGATCACGGGCTGCACTCGGGATCGAGACGACCACCGTTTGGCGTACACGGCGCCTGGAAGCCGCGACCATTTGCCCACATCTTGCCCCCGGACTAACATCTGACCAGTCTCATGGCCTCTATCGAAGAGTTCGAGGGAAGGCTTGCCGCACTCCCCAAGGACGACTCGGTTGTCGAGGAACGTATCGATCTGCTCAATCAGCTGGCATGGGAGATTGGCTTTCAAAACGTCGATCGAGCCGCCGAGCTGACGCTGGAAGCCAAGGCATTGGCAACCGAGCGCTCCTATCAGAAGGGCATCGCCTTCAGCGGGCTGAACGAAGCCTTCGGCGACTATTACTTCGCGCAACACCAAAGGGCGCTCGCCGGTCGTCGCGAGGCCCTCGATCTATTCCGCGAGATCGGCGAGCGGGGCGGAGAGGCCAACGCCCTCTTCGGGCTCGGTATGGTCCACTGGTCCCTGGGCGACTTCGAAAAGGCGCTTCAGTACATGCACGAGAGCCTGGATTTATTCCGCGAGCTGGCGCACCCGACTAGAGAAGCTTGGGTCGTCACCTCGATCGGCGGAATCTACGAGAATCTAGGCAACCTGGACAAGGCGCTGGAGTTCCACAACCGTAGCCTCGAGCTTTTCTGCTCCCTCGGAGACCGAAACGGTGAAGGACGGTCCCTGACCGGTATCGGCACTGTCTACCAACGGCAGAATAAACACGCTCGCGCCCTCGAATACCACCGTAAGGCACTCAAGCTCTTCAGACAAACCGACCACAAAATGGGTCTTGCGCGAGCGTTGAACGATATCGGCACCATCCATCAAGCTCAGCACAAGTTCGACGAGGCTCTTCAATTCCACACCGAAGCCCTCGAGATCCGGCGCAAGCTTGGCACGAGGCACGCCGAGACGACGAGCCTCATCAACCTAGGAAAGCTCTACAAGCAAGAAAAAGAGCCCGAGACGGCACTTGGGTTCCTGGAACCGGCCCTGGCCCTCTCTACTGAGCTTGGTGCCAAGCCAAAGATGTACCAGTCTCACCAAGCGCTCTCCGAGACCTATGCCACCCTGGGCGACCATGCCACCGCACTCGAGCATGAGCGCGCCTTCCACCGTATCAAGGAGGCAGTCTTCAGCGACGAGACCACCACCCGATTGAAGAACCGCCAAGTTAGCTTCGAGGTCGAAAAAGCAGAGAAGGAGGCGAAGATCCACCGGCTGCGAAACGTGGAGCTTGCCGACGCGCTACAAAAGCTGAAGGCAGCCCAGGCACAGCTCATCCAATCGGAGAGGATGGCGGCGGTGGGTCGACTGGTCGCCGGAGTCGCCCACGAGGTGAACACACCGCTCGGCGCCATCCAGAGCAATGCTAATGTCTCACAGCGCGTAGTCGAGAAGATCGCTCGCGCGCTCGACTCGAGTCATTCGATCGACGAGCTCAACAGCAATCGCGACCTTCAGCGATTGCTAGACACGCTGAAGGCGAACAACGAAACCACCGAGACGGCGGGACGGCGGATTTCCGAGCTCGTGAACCGCCTGAAGAACTTTGCCCGGCTGGACGAAGCAGAGTTCCAGCTGGTCGATGTTCATGAGGGCTTGGAGAGTACTCTTAGTCTCATCGCGCCGCAACTGAAGGACCGCATCCGGATCGTCACAGAATTCGGGGTGTTACCGAATACCGAATGCTATCCCAACGCGCTGAATCAGGTCTTCGTGACCTTGCTCCTCAATGCTTCGGAGGCGATCGAAGGCGAAGGAACGATCACCGTGCAGACCTCGACCCATAACGGGGAGGTTTCGGTGACGACTGCGGACACCGGCAAAGGCATACCACCCGACGAGCTCGGGAAGATCTTCGATATAGGAATCAGTCAAAAGGGTTCGCATCTACGCATGCACGCCGGCCTCGCCAACAGCCATGCGATCGTGCAACGACACCACGGGGACATCGAAGTGGAGAGCGAGCTCGGCAAGGGGACGACCTTCAGAATCCGCCTACCCGTAAGACAGGCCTGAAATTCGAGGGCAACTCGTGAAACAGAAGTAGCCGGACTTTGGTGTGGCTAACCGCTCATTACCTGGTGTTTGCACCGGAGGTTTCTACAATCGGAGTGTCGGCCGTCACGATTATTAGATCCTCCTGAAGTCTCAATCATCTGCGAGCGGCGGCCAATTGCGCTCCTCACTCGCGAGCATTCCTTCGAGCTTCCCCGCCAGTCGGAGGAGCAGGTTCTCCTTTTCCGGAGGGGCGGTAAGCTGAACACCGACCGGAACACCTTCTTCATCGAAGCCGGCTCGGGTCGTGATAGCCGGAAAACCGGTGAGGTTCTGGTGGATCACGTAGTGCATCGCCGCATCCCGGAACGGCAACTCGACGCCTCGGTGTGAAACGGTATCTGGTCTTGCGACGAGGGAAGGTCCTGCGGCGGCAACGGGCGTCAAAAGGACGTCGATACCTTCGAAGAACGTCTCGAACTGTTTCTGGATCCGTGGGACGTTCGCGCGAGCTTCCGAGACACGAGACGGATCGATCTTTTCAGCCTCTTGGAGGCGTGCACGAATGCGCGGGGAGTAGTCGGCGGCTCTCTTCGGGTAGGTCTCGAGCCGGTCGTGGTGCACGTCGTACGCTTCGGTCATTTGGATGGTGAGGTAAGTGGCGAGGATCTCCTCCGGATCGGGTCCGCGCCGCTCGGTCAGAATGGCACCTTCTTTGGTGAGGAGCTGGATCACGTGATCCAACGTGGCCGCGTACTCGGGTTTGAGCTCGAGAACGTTCAAGTCTGGAGCGAGGCCGACGCGGAGACCGCGCACCATCAGTTCAGGCAATTCAGGATCGCCGCCGGCGAGAACGGAAAGCGCGATCGCAGTGTCTCCGGCGTCGCGAGCCATGATGCCAACATGGTCGAAGGACGGCGCAAGGGGTAAGACGCCGTTCCGGCTGATGCGACCGTACGTGGGTTTGAGGCCGACGACGCCGCAGTAGCTCGCGGGTTGGCGGACGGATCCTCCGGTATCGGTTCCCAGTGCTAGAGGGACGAGCCCCGCCGCGACCGCCGCTGCGGAGCCCCCGCTGGAGCCGCCGGGCACCCGACCGAGATTCCAGGGATTCCGCGTGCCACCACCATCTGGGTGCTGGGTGGTGATGCCCCAACCCCATTCGTGGGAGCGGGTAAGACCGACGACGATCGCACCGGCCTCACGAAGACGGTGCACGGACGCCGCGTCCTGATCCGGCACCACCTTTATTAACGCCGACCCGTAGGAGGTCGGGACGCCCTCGACGTGGAAGAGCTCCTTGAGTGCGACGGGAATCCCGTGCAAGGCGCCCCGGCTCTCACCTCGAGCCAGCTCTTCGGTGAGGACCTTCGCCTCTTCTCGAGCTTTCTCGAGGGTGAGCGCCGCGAAGGAGTCAATGGTAGGGTCGATGCGCTCGATCCGCCGGGCGATCGCCGCCACGGCTTCGGTGGGTGAGATCTTCCGCTCTCGGTAACGAGTCGTCAACGCGCGAACGCCGAGCTGATATAATTCTCGAGTCATAAGTCCCCTTATACACGAGATTGACACCGGATCGGGTCCTTGCATACAGTGACCGCCTGCCCGAGTTTCTCTAGGTTCTAGTGAGAGTCATGACATAGGAGCAAGAACTTGAAAGAGCGAGAGCTAGTACTGACAAACTGTCACGCGGTCGATGCGACGCTCGAAGCGCCGCTCAAGGACGCGGCCATCTGGGTGAAGCGTGAGCACATCGAGGAGGTGGGAAACGCGGAGCAGGTCGTCAATCGCGCCAAGAAAGCGGGGGTGACGGAGACCCTCGATCTCCGGGGCGCGTACGTCACGCCCGGTCTCATCAATATGCACGTACACCTCTGCCTCGCACTGCCGGGCGCGGAGGCGACGCGGCTCGCGAGCGAGAACGATGCCGAGCTCGCACTCCGGATCGCTTCCAACGCGCGGAAGGCGCTTCACGCCGGAGCCACGTCGCTGCGGCTCGTCTCGGAGAAGCGCCACGCGGATTTCGCGCTGAGGAAAGCGATCGCTCGCGGCGAAGCCCAAGGTCCTCGCCTCTTTACGGCAGGAAGCGCGATTTCCTGCACCGGAGGACATGGCCGGGGAGCTGGCTCGGTGGAGGCCGATGGGCCGGCGGAGTTTCGCAAAGTGGCGCGGGCGCAGCTCAAGGCGGGTGCCGATCTCATCAAGGTCATGATCTCGGGCGGTATTTCGGGAGAGTTCGAAGGCAGGATGGACTCTCAGGTGGCGCCGGACGAGCTCCGCGCGGTGACGGAAGTCGCGCATGGGTGGGACAAGAAAGTGACCGCACATGCCGGGCCGGCGCATGTCATCAAGATGGGGATCGAGTGCGGCCTCGACTGTATCGAGCACGGCTACGAGCTGAATGAGGAGGTCGTGCAGCTCATGGTGGAGCGCGGAACGTGGCTCGTGCCGACGATTCTGGTGACGCGTTGCAAGGAATTCTACGAACGGATCAAGGCGCCAGCGTGGATGGTGGAGCGAGCGCTCGGGAAAGGACCGGCACATATGGCTGGGCTCAAGCTCGCCATCGAGTCCGGAGTGGACGTCGCTCTCGGGACGGACATGCTTCCCGCCGAGCCGTTCGAGGGCACGACCGCCACAGTGCGGGAGCTCGAGTATTTGGTGGAAGCGGGCATGACGCCGCGGCAGGCGTTGCGAGCGGCGACGCTGAAGCCAGCGGAGTGGTTGGGTGTCGTGGACCAGCTCGCCACGATAGAGTCGGGGAAGTACGCGGATCTCGTCGGTGTCGACGGGAATCCGCTGGAGGACATCTCGGCCTACCGGAAGCTGCGTTTCGTCATGAAGGGGGGGGAGGTTGTGCGGAACGACGCCCCGGACTCCTGACGCGGGAACGGCGATGCGATGAAGAAAAACCGTCATCGCGAAGCGCAGACCCCGATGGGTGAGCGAAAAGAGCCCGTGATGTCCGCCTTTTACTCTTCCTAAATAGTCTCAATGCTCGATCTCGCTCGACTCGAAGCGGCCCGCAGAACGAGCGAGCCGGTTCTCGCCATCGATCATCTGAACGTCGTCTATCCTGACGTGAACGCCGTCGACGACGTGTCTCTCTCCGTCCACGCGAGCGAGATCGTCGGCCTGGTCGGTCAATCGGGATCGGGAAAATCGTCGCTCGTTTTGGCGGCCAGTCGGCTTCTCGAGGCTTCATCGAGTGAGCTTCGTCTGCTGGGCCGAGACTTCGGAAGGATGCGGGGCCGCACCCTGCGTCGGCAAAGATCTGACATACAGCTCGTGTTTCAAGATCCACATGCGGCCTTGGATCCACTGCAGACCGTTCGCTCTGGTCTCGAAGAGCTCCGCGGATTGAATCCAGAACGCGCCGGCTCGAGCGCGTTCGAAGATCTGTTAGGGACGGTGGGTCTCCCGGCCGATGTTTTGGATCGGATCCCGAGGCAGTTGAGCGGAGGCCAAGCGCAGCGGGTGGTCATCGCGCGGGCTCTCCTCTTCCGGCCGAAGCTCCTCCTCGCGGACGAGCCGACGTCGGCACTCGATGTTTCGGTGCAGGCGCAGATCCTCAACCTTCTGTCGGGATTGAGAGATCAGGAGGGCATCGCGATCTTGTTCGTGAGTCATGATCTGGCGATCGTGCGGCATATCTGTGACTACGTCTACGTCATGCTCCGGGGAGCGATCGTCGAGCAGGGATCGACCGACGAGGTTCTCGATGCGCCGGAACATCCTTATACGCAGAAGCTGATCCGGACCGTGCCGGGCCGGGACGTAATCCTTTCCAGGTAGTGGTGCATGGGAGGTTTCCTGTCACCGATATCGACCGGGATGATGATCGGGCTTTGCTTGCTCGCCGTGGCGTGCGTGAGTGGGCCGCGGGCGGACCGCGTGGCTGCGGCGGACCGACGATTACGGATCGTTCTCGGCTCGGAACCCCGCTCTTTCCATCCGTTCATCGACAACAGCCGGGCGAGCGTCGGCATCGGTCGCTTGGTCATCGAAGCACTGGTGGCTCCCGACTCTAGAACCTACCAGGCAACGAAGGACGGCCTGACGGTGGACTGGCGCCGTGTCGATAGGTTGACGTGGGAATTCGACGTGCGGACCAGCGTCCGATTCCATAACGGCGAGGTCTTCGATGCCGAGGTGGCGGCGTTCAATATCCTGAGGGCACGAGACGAAGTGACGGGGGTCTCCTCCCGGTACTTCGCGGCGCTCGAATCGATCGAGACGATCGACGAGGACACCCTGCGCGTGATGACGTCGCAGCCGCTGTCGTTCCTGCCCATGATGATGATGATGGTGCCGGTGTTTCCGAAGGAGCACTACCTCGCCGTGGGAGCCACTGGTATCGGGCTCGCGCCAGTGGGAACCGGGCCGTTCGAGCTGGAGGCGTGGAACAAGGGACGGGAGATCGTCTTGGCTCGGAACGAGGCGTTCTATCGCGGGACGCCGACTCTGGGGGGAGTCCGCTTGAGCTGGAGCGCTGAGGCTAGCTCGCGGGCCGCCCTTCTGGTGTCCGGTGCGGCGGACATCGTCGCTGACTTGCCTCCACAACTCACCGAGATGGTCGAAACGGCACCGGACGCCAACGTGCTCCGCGTCCCGGAGCTCACCAAGATGATGTTGCAGATGAATCGGAGGGCACCCCCGTTCGACGATCTCCGGGTGAGGAAGGCGGTCGCCCACGCAATCGACACCGAGCTTCTCGTCGAAGCGATCTTCGGAACCGATGGTGCGATCTCCGATCCCAACTTGTTCCATCCGATGTTCCTGAGTGCCGGAGGACACGACGACTACGTAACCCATGACGTTTCTGCGACACGAGCCATTCTCGAGGAGGTCGGCGATCTGCCGCCGATCGACTTCCACTACACCGTCGGTCGCTACATGTTGGATAACGAAGTAGGGGAAGCGATCGCGGGCATGCTGGAAGCCGCCGGTTTCACAGTCAATCGCGATCCGATGGAAGAAGGAGCGTTCCTCGATCTACTCCTGACCGACGACATGAGCGGTTTGCATCTCATCAGCACCATCCCGACATTCGCGCATGAAGACGGGCCCATCCGTTCCTATTGGACGACTAAGAGCGTCGTGACGTACTGCGCCGACCCCCGGGTTGATCGTCTTGTCGAGGAAGCGGCATCGGCGGAAGGTGACGAGCAAGACCGCGTGTACAACCAGATCGAGCGACTCTTGATCATCGAAGAAGTCTGCCCCATCCCGCTCTACATCCAGATCCGTAGCTTCGGTGTCGCCAGCCGGGTCCAAGGGTTCGTGCCTCGAGGCGACCAAATGTGGGATCTCCACACCGTCTCGTTGAAATCCGAGTTCTGAGACGGCGAGAGCGAAGGCATGCTGCTCCGAAGGCTCGTGGGAGGTGTCATCACGTTGCTTCTCGCGGTCACCCTCGCGTTTTTCCTCGTTCGCTTGGCGGGAGATCCCGTCGTTCATATGCTCGGTGGCCTGGCGCCGCCCGAGCAGATAGAAGCGAAGCGTCAAGAGCTCGGCCTCGACCGTCCGCTCATCGCCCAATACGTCTCCTACATGGGGAGCTTGCTCACAGGCGATCTCGGTGAGTCTCTGAGATACCAGCAGTCGAACGGACGACTCATCGCCAGTCGGCTCGTGGCTTCGCTGCAGCTGGCCGGTGTCGCGATCCTCTTGGCCATTGTGATCGGGGTTCCGATCGGGCTCTTCGCGGCGCTCCGGGAGGGGACTGTCGTCGATCGGGTCATGATGCTCTTGGCTCTCATCGGTCAGTCGCTCCCGCTCTTCTGGTTGGGTATGATGCTCATCCTTCTCTTTGCAGTGGAGCTGGGGTGGTTGCCGGCGGGCCAGAGCGGAAGCTGGAAGCACATCATCTTGCCGGCGGTATCGCTCTCCGCCTATCCGATGGCGCGTGTCGCACGGTTGACCCGCTCGAGTGCCATCGACGTCATGGAAGAAGACTACGTGACGGCGGCGCGGGCTCGCGGCTTGTCGCACTGGCGGGTGGCCACGGTTCACATCTTGAGAAACGCGGCTTTACCGGTGGTGACGATCATCGGGCTCCACCTGGGGCAAATGCTCTCGGGAGTGGTGACGCTCGAAGTCGTGTTCTCGTGGCCCGGCCTCGGTGCCCTGGCGGTGGGCGCGCTACGGTTCCGAGACTTTTTTCTCGTGCAGGCCATCGTCGTCGTCGGCGCGAGTCTTTTCGTGGCCATCAACCTTGCCGTGGATCTTTTATATGGCGCCATCGACCCCCGCATCCGGTGGAGCGGAAGCTGAGCGAACGCGATGAATCGACGCAACGGGAAGGCTAGGTGGCTGCCGCTCACGATCGTTCTTGCGATCGTCTTCGTTCTCGTCGCGATCGTTCCCTGGCTGCCTCTACCGGATCCGGGCGAGCAGAATCTCGGGGAACGACTGAGGCCGCCTAGCTGGCAGGCGGGTGGGAATGTGAAGCATCTATTGGGTACCGATCATCTCGGCCGCGACATGGCGGCGCGCCTTCTCTATGGCGCGCGGCTCACGTTCTTCATTACGCTCGCCGGCGTCGTCTTTTCGGCCGCGGTCGGGGGACTGCTCGGCATTCTGGCCGGCTACCACCGAGGGTGGTTGGATGCGGTGATCTCGCGCCTGATCGATGCGCAGCTCGCTTTGCCGTTCATGCTGCTCGCGATCTCCATTATTGCCAGCAGCGGTCGCTCCATCTTCATTGTAATCTTCGTGCTCGCGACCCACGGATGGGCGCAGTACGCGCGGATCCTTCGGGGAGAGACGCTCGCGCTCCGTGAACGCCCGTTCGTTCTCGGCCTTCGAGGAGCCGGGGCCTCTTCGTGGCGGATCGCGTTCCGCCATATCCTTCCCAATATCGGCGCGACGTTCTTCGTCGTCGCGACGTTGGAAATGCGGGCGATGATCCTCGGCGAAGGTGCCCTGAGCTTTCTGGGGTTGGGCGTAGTAGCGCCTCAGATCAGTTGGGGGCTCATGTTGGCCGAGGGAAGGAGTCATATGGTGAACGCCTGGTGGGTGGCGGCGTTTCCTGGACTCGCAATGTCGTTCGTCGTCCTAGCGGTCAACCTGTTGGGGGACAAGCTCCGATCCGCCTACGATCCGCGGTTGCAGCGATACGGTTATGGCAAGTAGCGCGCCGTTACTAGAGGTCCGGGACTTACGCGTCCAATGTGAGACTGCCGCGGGGCAAGTGCTTGCGGTGGCCGGCTCGAGCCTGTCGATCCGTCCGGGCGAGCGGGTAGCACTCATCGGCGAGTCGGGAAGCGGCAAGAGCACGTTCGTCCGGTCTCTGGTCGGACTCCTTCACCGCAACTGTCGCGTGGTCGAAGGGTCGATCCGTTTCGGGGGGAAGGACATTTTTGGGGAAGGGACGGACGACCGGGTGAGCGTGAGAGGACGTCGCATCGGGATGGTCTTTCAAAACGCCGCAGCGTCGCTCAACCCGGTGCTCAAAGTGTCCACCCAGATGAGGGAAGTCCTGCAGCAACACCTGTCGCTCGGACATGCGGAAACGGACGCGCGTATCGAAAGCGCGCTCCGCGCGATGGGCTTCCAAGATACGAAGCGTGTTCTGAAAGCCTACCCGCACCAGCTTTCGGGCGGGATGAGCCAGAGGGTCTCCATCGCCATCGCGGTACTCGCCGAGCCGGACCTGATCGTTACCGACGAGTGCACGTCCGCGCTGGATGCGAGCACGCAGGCCGAGGTCGTTACACCCCTCCGGGAGCTCACCGTCCGTCAAAGGAAGGCGTTGCTGTTCCTCACGCACAACATTCTGTTGGCGGCGGAGCTTTGTGATCGCATCGTCGTGATCTACGGGGGCCAGATCGTCGAGGACGGGAGCGTATCGGCGATTCTGAAAACGCCCCGGCATCCCTACACCGCCGCGCTTCTGGAAGCGGTGCCGTCCTGGAAGGGGCGCGCACCGCTCGTCCCCATCAAGGGAAGCCCCCCAACTATCTCGCCCGGCACGAGGGGCTGTCGATTCGAGCCCCGGTGTGCGGTTGCACTCCCGGAATGTAAAGACGACGATGTCGGATGGCAGATCGCCGACGGATGTCACGGCTACCGCTGCGTTCTGCCAGAAGATGCCAGCAGGACTGCGAAGACTGGAGGTTGAGATGGGCAAAAGTCTCACCAGCGAACGGCTGGAAGCGTACCGGCGGGACGGCTTCCTTTCCGGTCCTTTCCCGACAAGAGGTCACCCACTACCGTGCCTGTGCCGAAGACTTGCTCGCGTCGTGTGGCGACGATCTCAAGAACCATCTCCTGCAAATGCACTTGGTCCAGCTGTGGGCCGACGAACTCATCCGTCACCCAGCGGTCCTGGACGCGGTGGAAGACACCATAGGCCCGAATATCCTGGTTTGAAAGAACAAGTGCTCTACAGGTCGGCCGACGCGACATCCTACGTTTCCTGGCATCAGGACAACTACAACGAGCATTTCCATAGCGAAGAATCTGTAACAGCATGGGTCGCCCTCTCGGACAGCCATCCCGCCATGGGTGTGTCCGCGGCGTCGTGGGAAGCCATTTGGGCGGCCGGCTACCCCACGTCAAGGGGTCTTTCTTCATGATGTCCCCCACCGGGATAGGCGGCCCGTCCGTCTCGGGGTGCCCTTGGGCCAATAGATGGATGGGCGCACGATAGGAGATCAGCCCCACCAAACGACTGTCATGGTCTTCCACCGGCACGTGGCGGATTCTCTCCCAGTCCATCAAGCTGGCTACCAGGTCGACGGGCTCGTCCTCGTGAACCGTAAAAAGGTCGGTGGTCATGAACTGCTCGACCTTCAGGTAGTGCTGTTTCCAACCACCCGCCTCTTCGAGCCTTGCCGGCTCCCAAGTCGCGATCGGTTTCCCTTCCTTCTGACGATGGACGGTTGCCGCGGTCAAGGCGCTCAACCGCTCTCCAGGCGTGCCGTGATCTTTCATTCCGGCGAGCGAAGTCAGAATCCACTGTGAGCCCGTCATCTTGGATGCGACTCTCTCTTCGACCACGCCGAGGTATCGATCGATGTCGGCAACAACGATGTTGCGCCGAGCGAGCCCCTTCCGCGCCAAGGGTAGCAGGCTCTCCAGAACAAGCTCCCCCGCCGGGATGGTCTTTCCCTCTAACCAAGTAAGCTCGGCACTCAGCCCCTGCTGACTGGCGGCCATGAAGTTGGCAGCTGCATCCTCGAACTCCATGACTTGCGTGATGTCCTCGTACTCGTGGGAGAGTGCGCTGATCAGACCGAACCAGAACGCGGCATTGGCGATTTCGTCGAGCGGCGTCGGCCCCGATGGCAGGACACGGTTCTCGATTCGGAGGTGCGGTTTGCCGTCGGTTATCCCATAACAGGCGCGGTTCCATCGATAGACGGTCCCGTTGTGCAGAGATATCGCCTTGAGCTTAGGAGCCTCACCCTTCTCGAGCTTGGCGAAGGGATCCTCGTCCAACTCCGTTCCCAGAATGATCTTGAACCGGGCGATGTCTTCCTTGAAAAGCTCGGCGGCCGAGCTCTTAACCCAGCTCCGGCCGAAGCTGACACGAGGGCTGCGGTCGCGCAGGTGGTGGCTGGAGCTTCGCGTATCTACGGCCTGTTGAAAAAGAGCGATTCTCGTCTCGCGCCATAGACGGCGACCAAAAAGAAGCGGCGAGTTGGTGGCCACCGCAATCACGGGAGCGGTAACCGTTTGCGCGACGTTGTAGAGGTTCGAAAACTCCTCCGCTCCCACTTGAAAGTGTATTTGGAAGCTCGTGTTGCAAGCCTCGAGCATGACGGAGTCATGCTTGATCAAAACTTCATCGACACCCTTGATTCGGAACTCGTAGGCCCCGCCTCGTAGCCGACTGAGTGCCCGATTCAGCGCAAAATAACGCGGGAGCGGCGTCATGTTCTCGAGCCCCAAATCTGATTTACGGAGAGTTGGGAGAATGCCGGTCAACACGATTTCCCCGCCGCAGCGTTGGGCCGCCTCCCTGGCCTTGGTCAGCATCTCGGTGAGCCGCGATTCGAGTCGGGAGAGGCAATCGCCGCAGAAATCAGAAATCCGGCGGATCCAGATTCACCTCGAGATTGAACTTGTCGAGCTCGGTGGTGAAATGGGAATCGTTGATCTTGTCGAGCACCTCGAGCGCCAAACTGGCCGGACGCCAGCCCTCGTCCACCAAGAAAAACTCCTGTTCGGCTCCGATGCGCCGCACGTCCGACTCGATCATGCCCTCTTCGAGCATCGTCTCGAACGTCCGTAGATCGTTCAGTAGGCTCCTCATGAAGAGCCGCAGCTGTTCACACCAGAGATATCGGGCTGGACTTGCTGCTCGCCCATGGAAATCGTCTCCTTAGGTCAGGATTTTACGGCCAGGAAGGGATCAGAATCAAAGGGTCTTGCGAGGGACCCGCAGTCTGGCCAACAAGAGAGGTTGCCCCAAGAACGATAGCAAAACTGACAAAGACGCTTACAGGACGCGGCATCCGATACTCTACTCCGCTAGATATAGAAAACCAGACAATACCCAAGAAGAAGACCTTGCGTCCATCGGTCCTGAGTGGCAGACTTGCCGCGCCATGAAACAGGGCGCCCCCTATTCGGCATTGGCCCTCACGTTCAGCATCTTCGGCAGCGGTTGCGCTTCCCAACCCCAATCCGACCCCGAGCCTGAAGTTTACTTCCCAGGCCCCGGCGATGCCTGGATTGCGAAGACACCCGAGCAGGTAGGGATGAGCCGTGGAGGAGTCGACAAGGCAATCGCCACCGCGAAAAAGTACCCGGCCGACATTCCGATGGATCCCGCGGAGATGATGCGCGTGCGCATCGCCGACGAGCCGCACAACGAACTCATCGGTCCCACCAAGGAACGGGCCGAGATCAACGGAATCGTTCTCCGGCATGGTTACCTCGTGGCCGAGTTTGGCGACACCAGGCGGGTCGACATGGCCTTCAGCATCACGAAAAGCTTTCTCGCCACCATCGCGGGCCTGGCTTTCGACCAGGGGCTCATCGAGAACTTCCACGATCCGGTGAAGAAGTCGGTCGACGACGGCGGTTTTGATTCTCCGCACAATGCCAAGATCACCTGGCACCACTTCCTTCAGCAGACGAGCGAGTGGGAGGGGACGCTCTTCGACAAGCCGCACTGGGCGGAGGAGAAGCCGGGGCACGTGCGTCAAAAACCGGGAGCCGTCTTGGGGCATAACGACGTGCGCATCAATCGTCTCTCCCTGTCATTGCTTCGGTTGTTGCAGCGGCCGCTACCCGATGTCCTGAAGGAATACATCATGGATCCCATCGACGCATCCGACACGTGGCAGTGGCACGGGTACCGGAACTCCGAGGTCGACGTGGACGGAGAAAAGATGCTCTCCGTGAGTGGGGGAGGCCATTGGGGCGGTGGGGTGTGGATGAGCACGCGCGACCTGGCACGTTTCGGCTATCTGCACCTCCGACGGGGTAAGTGGAAAGACCAGCAGCTCTTGTCCGAGCAGTGGATCGATGCCGCGTTGATCCCTTGCGAGGTCTATCCGGACTACGAGTATGGCTACATGTGGTGGGTCAACACCGAGGGAAAGAATTGGCCTCGCGCTCCCCGAACGAGCTTCGCGGCGCGGGGCGCCGGCTCAGGGATCGTTTGGGTGGATCCGGAGAATGACCTCGTTTTCGTCCTGCGTTGGTTCGACTGGAGCCAAGGCGACGAGATCCTGTACGACCTCGTCGCGGCGGTGAAACAATCCGGCTAAAGGACAGGCTGCATGCCCGACAAATCGAGTGCCGGTCAGACTAGACGATGGCGTGACGTCACCGCCGGAGCGTTGGGCAACCTCATTGAATGGTACGACTGGACCATCTACGGGCTCATGGCGCCGGTGTTCGCGTCCCAGTTTTTCCCCGAGCATGACGCGCGGACCGCACTCCTCCTTACATTTCTCACGTTCGCAATCGGATTTGTCGCTCGCCCCTTTGGCGGTGTGTTTCTATCCCCCTACGGGGACCGTTTCGGCCGAAAGAAGCTGCTTGCCCTGACGGTAGGGACGACATAAAACTAGATCTGACCCCGGCGACTTGTGAATCATTGAACGAGCGAATCTTCGGGAAGCAGACTTCTGCCGGGCAGGTGGGCCGGTATCACCAACTCCAGTATGTCGAGGACCGTGGGAACGATGTCGATGGCGCGAACGCGCGACCATTTGCTACCCCACGGAACCTTCGGCCCCCAGGCCGCGCAGATCGCGAGCATGTCCCGCCGCGTCGGCACGAAGATGTGATTTCCTGCCGGAGTCATGGGTGACACGACTTCGTCCTTATCGGTTCGATCGGAGAAGTAATACCCGCGTGCCAGGTCTAGAAAAAGATCACCGGTATTGCTGCCACCGGGTTGAAGGAGACCTTGGGTGGCCGGCTCGAAAAAAGCGGTCACGATTCGCTCGTCGGTCACCGGGTCCTCAATCGCCTCGAGAACCTTGCGAGCTCGAGCAAGCACTCTAGGTTTTTCTTCGAGGGGTACGCTTCCGCCCTTTCGGTCGACGGTATTCACCGCGATGGAAGTGTCGGCGGTCGGTAAGAGGAGGGCCTGGGTTCGCTCGAGATCGATGGATCGATCGGAGTTGAGAGCGAGAAGACCGGCTTTGGCGAGGGCCACATTGACGTTGAAGTACCGATTCGTCCCCGCCATGCCATGATCTGCCAGCAGCACAACGTGTGCTCGGTCGCGGGAGGCGTAGTCCATGATCGCGCCCAACAGATCGTCTTGGATCTCGAAGGCCGAAACGAGCGTCGGCCACACTTTCTCGGCCACGACAGGGTCGAACCCTGGCATAGAAGGATCCACGTAACCGACGAACGCATGCGTCAGCTCATCCGTGACCGGCGAGTACATGATGAGGAGCCGGTAGTCCCCTTCATCCAGAACGCGGACCGTCTGCCTTCGAATCTGTTCGTTGAGATGGGCCTCGGTCGCGAGGAGCCGCTCTTCCGCCGAACCGTCACCGCCGTCCATCAGCGTCCTGCCGAATCGTCCCGTCTTGTACAGTCGGTCGCCCGCATTTCCGGCGAAGGCCTCGATCGCTGTCTCACCCAGTCCTGGAAAAGCCTTCGAAGAAGCGAAGATCGCTTCCGCGCTGCTCCGATAGATCAGGAACCGAGACGCCGTCTCATCGAGCTCGAAGACTCGTAGCGAGAACCAAAGTTCCTCTCCTTGAAGTGTCGTCGCGATAGGTACTGAGAAGGATCCACCCTTGCCGGGCTTGACTCGTGCTAGGAATTCACGGGCTTGCTTGTTGGCAATGATCCCCAGCGTGTCACAGCCGGTAGCGGGATCGAACGAGTCGTCGAAGAAAAGCCCCAAAAAAGATCGATCGCCGACCCTCAGGCTGAACTCTCGTGCCTCGTTCCCCTCCGCTTCCGCGATCGTCCAGCCCCACGCGGGCGCGACGGTGATGCGCCGTTCGGTGAGTATGTCCGCGTTGATGCGTTGGCCCGAGTAGCCGTAGAGCAGCCTCAAGTTCTCGGTTTCTTCGGGACGCAATCGATCGCGGCTATCGGCGAAAGGATAGGACTGCGTCGCGTGGAAGACGTAGGTCATCAGACCGGCGCGCGCCGTCATCACCCAGACCGGATCGGCCCGCAGCGGATGGGAGAAAAACGCCGATTCCTTTTCCAACCGAGTGTGCTCGGCGGCCGGTTCGAGGAGCACAGAGTTCCCGGTGATTCCGTTGGTGTGTCCATAGACCCCGGTCCAGAAGACGGCAAGTGCGGCTGCGGTCTTGGTCGGATAACTCGTGACCATTCCATCCGACCATGCCCCCTCGCGCACCATCCGTTGCAGATGAGGCAGCTTGCCCTCCGCCAGGATTCGCGACGCAATCCACTGGGCCGCACCGTCCCAGATGAAGAGGATAACTCGAGGAGGTGAGCTCCAATTGAAGGCTAGCGATGTCGCCAAAAGGAAAACAGCGAGAAGCGACGCCGTCTTGAGTACGGGCACGGAGGAATTCTACACCGCGCTGGGAGAAATCGGGGCGAGCGTATATATTGCGCCGAACGGAGGACTCCTCGTATGGCCTTGAGAACGTTGTCGCTTGCGCTCCTCTTGATGTTGCCCTGTTCCGGTCAGGCCGAGAGCGACGAATCCTTCGAGAAGGCGGCATCTCAGATCCTAAAAGCCGCCCGAAGCAATTCCCGGGGCATTGGCATTCTCCGGCACCTTACGGACCGTATCGGCCCGCGCCTCAGCGGCTCGGCCGGCGCCGAAGCGGCCGTCGAATGGACCGCGGCGAGAATGCGAGCCGACGGCCTTCGCGTCTCGTTACAACCGGTAAAAGTGCCTCGCTGGATTCGTGGCGAGGAAACGGGTGAGCTTCTCACACCTTCCCGGCAGGAGCTTTCCCTCACCTGGTTGGGAGGCAGCGTCGCCGGCTACTACCTCGCGGAAAAGAAACTTCCCTCCTCGGTCATCGCCTTCAGCACCAACTCCACCGGTGAAAGTGCGTGGCTACTCCTTGGGCTCACGGGGATAGGCTACATGGTCGGGATCCATGCGGTCTGGGTGGTCCTCTCTTCGCGTGGTCTGGCCTCGGCTCCGCTTTCTCGCCCGTCGTCCTCTGCTCTCTCTTTTGGAAAAGGACCACCAGGGCCGGCGCCATCGCCGGGATGTTGGCTGGATTTCTCACTGCTGTGATCTGGGTGATAGCCTTGAAGCTATACTTTTACGATCTTTATGAGATGATCCCCGGGTTCGCGGCGAGATTCTTGGCAACGATTGTCGTCAGTCTGCTCAGCGAACCGCCGGAGGGGGCTGACGACGAGTTCGGTGCTGTGTGGAAAACTATCAAACAAACTCGAGAGGGCTAACCTCGATGCAAAAACTTGCACTAGCCAGCGTTGGACTCGTTGTTCTCTGTGTCGCTTCTTTCGTTGCCTGGGCGGCCGAGCCTCCAGCCGACGCCGAAAAGTACTGGGGACAGTGGCGAGGTCCCGAGGCTACCGGCGTCGCGCCGCACGGCAACCCACCCATCGAGTGGAGCGAAACCAAGAACGTACGCTGGAAGATCGAGATCCCCGGCAAGGGATACGGAACGCCCGTCGTTTGGGGAGATCGGCTCTTCGTTCTGACCGCCGTAGCCGTCGAAGAGCAAGCTGCAGCACCAGCGCTGGAGCCCCAAGAGGGTGGCCGGAGCCGGAGAAGACCAAAAATCACTCCATCGATGCAAAAGTTTGTCGTCATGGCGATCGACCGCCGGGACGGTTCCATCCTTTGGGAGAAAACGGCCCGCGAAGAGATTCCTCACGAAGGCACCCATCCCGACGGAAGCTGGGCCTCTGCGTCTGCGATCACCGACGGCGAGCACGTTTATGCCTACTTCGGCTCGCACGGACTTTACTGCTTCGATGTGAAAGGTAATCCCGTTTGGGAAGTCGACCTCGGAGAAATGAAGACACTACAAGGCTTCGGTGAAGGCAGCTCGCCGGCGCTCCACGGCGACAAGCTGGTGGTGAACTGGGATCACGAAGGACAATCGTTCACCGTTGCCCTGGACAAGATGACCGGGAAAGAAGTCTGGAGAACGAACCGCGACGAGACTACATCTTGGTCTTCACCCCTGATCGTCGGGCACGACGGCAAGGCCCAGGTCATTACCAGCGCGACCAACCACATCCGAAGCTATGACCTCGACACCGGCAAGGCCATCTGGGAGGCGAGTGGGATGACCGTCAACACCATCCCGACGCCGGTCGCAGCGGACGGCATGGTGTACGCGACGAGTGGCTTCCGCGGCAGCGCCTTGTTGGCCATACGCCTTGCCGATGCCAAGGGCGACATCGATGGGTCGAAGGCCATCGTGTGGACTTACGATAGGGACACGCCCTATGTGCCGTCACCCCTCCTCTATAAAGACGCGATCTATTTCTTCAAGAGCAACTCGGGAATTCTTTCCTGCTTCAACGCCAAGTCTGGAAAGCCGTACTACGGTCCACAACGTTTGGGGGACGTGATGAACGTCTACGCCTCGCCGGTCGGAGCCCAGGACCGCGTCTACATCACCGGCCGAGGGGGCACGACCTTGATCATCCGACACGGCCCCAAGTTCGAGGTGTTAGCCACCAACGATTTGGATGACCGGTTCGATGCGTCACCGGCGGTTGTCGGCGACACGATTTATTTTCGGGGACATCGGAATCTGTACGCCATCGCGGAAGAGTAGCTGACCGCCGGCAAAGAAAACGGGGTCGTAGATCACGTGACCCATCCCGGGGTAACAAACCTATTACGGAAAAAACGGAGGCCTTGGCAATGGAGCTCAGCAGAGTGTCATCAAAGGGGCAGGTCACTCTTCCCAAGAAGATCCGGGAGAGCTTGGGGCTGAAGCCCGGAGACCTGATCGCGTATGAGCTGGACAACAGGGTCGTTTCTATTCGCCGATTGGACTCGTTCGATGCACCGTTTCACTCTGCACTCTCCGAGACATTGGACGAATGGAACACACCCGAGGACGACGAGGCTTTCCGTGATTTGTGAACCTTGGGACGTGGTCGCCGTCCCCTTCCCATTTGTCGGGGGGAGCGGGGACCAACCGAAGGCCGGCCTTGGCTGTCAGCAAGACGAGCTTCAATGAGGGCGGAAACTCCGTTCTCGCAATGGTTACAACAAGGGCTCACCAGCCGTGGCCGGGCGATACGCCGATTGTTAGGCTCGATGAAGCGAGTCTGAACACATCGTGCATCGTCCGGCTCAAGTTATTTACGCTCGACAACCGGTTGATCGTGCGCCGGCTCGGACACCCGTCTGCCGTCGACTGCGAAAAGACCACCGAACAGCTTCATCCTACACATAGCTTGAAGTTCGGGTTCCGCTTAAAGCGGTTCAGCTCACCGGGCCCTGGCTACGATGAGTCGGCGCCGAGGGCGGTCGTCGAGAAGCATCGATCTTCTGTTGCACGAACGCTACGCCGAACGTCCGCTACTCCGTTAAACGATTGTGCGGCCTGCAGTGAAGGCATAAGTTCTTCTCATCGTGGCTTCCCCGCAACGCAAAGGCCCGCAGGTGCTCGATCTGAAGCCCCGTCCGCGCGCGGCAACGAGTCCCGTCCCGCCCCCGGAATTCACATTGATAACCCGCCCTCTCGTGCACTAATTCGCGGACGTGTGAAGGAATGTAACGCGACTCTGCAGGAATCTTGCCCGGGCAAGATTTGTAGATGCCTCTCGACTTCCGCAGTAGACGCCGTGCACGCTTTCGCTTCAGGTCTTTCTTGTCGAGCGCGATGTCGATAGCCCGGTCCATGATCTCGGCCATCTGTTGGAGAGGGTTCTCGACCCCGAGAACCTCCGCCAGACGCTCGAACTTCTCCTTAAACTCCCGGTCGGCCGCAAAGCGAAAATTGAACACCTCTGGCCTTGCCGGCTCGAGGATACTTGGTGAGACCCGCGGAACGAGTCGTGGCGTCGCCGCTTGAGGGAGAGACGGTTGGGGTGACGCCGTCAAAGAAGGTGCCTTCCGAATCGAGGGAGCATAGACGGGCTTTGGACGGAGCGCGACGAGGTACTCCTCGGCCTCGCGCTTCGTCATTCCGGCACAATCCGAGAGAAGCCTCTCGACGTTTTCCTCGTGAAGATGGGGTGCGAGCAGTCCGGCAACGGTGAGGCTTATCCGGTTTTCGACCAACGCAATGAGGATCTGGGGAAAACGTCTCGACACATTGGCCACCTGAAGCCGCCGGGCGACCGAGCCTTCGTTCAGGCCAAGTCGTCTTACGCAGTAATCGAAGAGATTCTTGTAGCCGCGCTCGAGATGGCCCTTTCTCCTCGACATTTCTGCGATATGAGCGATAACGAGTGCCACGTTTCGCTTCTCGGCGCGTACCAGCTTCTCCACAGAATGATCGAGCTCTTCAGTCGTAAGACCTTCCAGCCTCTCGAAGTACGTCTTCAGTTTTTCAATCATGATTGTCGCTCCCTCACTTCTAGTCTTGCTTCTTCAATCATAGCAACGTGTTTTTCTTGGTCCTTAGCCGCCGCCAGACGAAAGTAAATGGACTGAAATGAAGAAAATGCTGAAATCGTTGAGAGAGGATGAGAGAGGATGTGAGAGGATGTGAGAGGATGTGAGAGGATGTGAGAGGATGTGAGAGGGCGTCTATGCGCTTTACGAAGGTAGGGTCTACGCGGATTCGTGTGGGTAAGTCCTGACGGAAAACAGTGTAACTCATTGTGTGGAAAAAATATCCAGACTTCATCAGGTGCTGAAAAGTGGTCCATTTTTCGGATAGGCTAACCGAGTGAAAAATTCCCAGTCGATCCGCTCGCTGTTTGCGCTGCCAGGTTTCGTGGCTGGTGCCGGATTGAAGGGTGTATTCGATGACCGATACGCCCGCGTCATCCAGCTCAAGAGGCGAAAAAAACAGCTGTTTGCTCTTACTGTGGGCAACGGTGCCGGGGGCGCTATGACAAGCAAATGTGCCGGGTCCGCGACCTGTCGTTGGCAGGCTGGCGGATCTCTCTGGAATACGAGCGTTGGCGCGTCAACTGTCCTGGGTGCGGCGGTTTGCATGTAGAACACCTGGACTGGCTGGCGAACAACTCGCGCTACACCTAGCGTTTTGCGACGCATGTGGGCAAGCTGTGCCGGGATATGCCGGACAAGGCGGTGGCCGAGATGGAACGTCTGCGCCTCCTAGTTGAAGGGGTCAACAACAAAATCCGTGTGCTGCAACGACGCGCCTACGGCTATCGCGACGAGGAATATCTCAAGCTGAAGATCGTGGCGGCATTCCTTCCGCTATTACCCAGAAATGCCGTCTTCAACCCACACGAATCCGCGTAGACCCCGAAGGTATTTACGTTAATGGTCCATCGCTTCCCTAAATTGTTGCGCGAAACCTGTCAAGTCTTTTTTCGATCTTTTTTCCCTCTGTCTCGTCACCTAGCTCACCGGGCCCAAGTAGCGGTCGAGCCAGTTGAGGGTTTCTTTGATGAGCTCGGTGCGGGGCACATCGTGTCCCCCTTCAGAGATGTAGAGCCGCTTGTGCTCAGGTGGGGTACCGAGTAGGTCGAAGAATGGCTTCTGAGCGGTCTCCACGGGAAAGAAAAAGTCATAACGTCCGTTAAGCATTAACACTGGCAGGGTAATGCGCGGAACGAAGTTTATTTGGTCGACCTCGGGCTGGGCCCTCTGAAAGACGAATCCCCCTACGAATAGCACACCGGCATCGAAGCGTTCTTCCACGGCAAGCATGACTGCCCCTAAGTAGCCCCCCCAACTATCCCCGAAAAAAGCTAGTTTGTCGGCATCGATATCGTCACGGGTTTCGAGATAGTCAATCGATCGACCCAGGTCCTTCGCCCACATGATCACGTGATCTTTGAACAAATTACTTTCGTCTGGATAATCGAAATCTAAACCGTCCCCTCGCTCAAACGTGCTCTTGTAAATCGGCCACATTACCGCCCGGCCGCTCTTGATAATGAAGTTCTGCCACCGACCTAGGGTAAGATCTTTGCTAGATCTGCTGTGAATAGCTCCCGAGCCTGGAAAGAAGACGACTACCTGATAGGGCGAGGGTGCAGTCTTCGGAAGGAAGAGATAGGCAAACATCCGCTCACCACCGTACGCTGCATCGAACACTACCTTCTGCTTCACCCAATCTTCGGCGCTCTCGTCCTCGAATTCGATCTCAGCATTGAGGTCCGTGCTATCGTAGGCGTAGAGACGCTTGTAGACGGTGAAGATCTCATCGGAAACCGGCTTTTCCTGGCGGTAGTCACGATAGGGAACTTCTACACGCGCCGAAAGGGTCGGTAGATCTTGTGGAGCGCCAATGGTCTTCACGCACCGAAATCCATTCACGGGAGAGCGATCCATTGGATCCTGGGCGTACGCATCGGTAAAAGCATAAAAGGCGTCGTTCCAGCCACCCCCTAGTATGAATCTCCCGCCTCGATTATCTTCATTCAGGCACCATTCCCGAACGTTCCCTGCCATATCGTACGTGCCGTAAGCACTCATTCCCTGATGACTGCCAGCCGCGGTGGGTCCGGAGCCGAAATTGCTAAGGGGAACGAGCTTTCCGCTCACCCATGTCGACGCGGCCTTGTTCCAATGAAAGATGGTTGGCAGACTCTTTCCGGCGTACTCCGCATAGGCCACGGCCTCGTACCAGCTCACACCGCCCACCGGATAATCATCCTCACCCTCTGGGTAGTCCCCAGCCTCCCAGGTGGCCGGCCCAGGCCGTCCGGTTGCGTCCACGAACTGGGCCATCGCTTTGTCCCATGACAACCCGGCCCCATCCTTGGTGAATTCGTGCTTCCAATATTCACGCTTCTTGTATCCGCCGGCATCGACAAATTTCTTGAACTCTCTGTTTGTGACCTCGTACTTGTCGATGAAATAGTCATCCAGTGGGCCGGGATCGAGGTGCTCTAGACCATTAATTAAAAGCTCACCGTCACCCCCGGCTCGAACCATTCCAGCAGGAAGAGTCGATTTCTCGTCCAAGGAAACGCTTAGTTTGTTTCCAAACCAGTGGTGCACGGCACCACGCGCCGTAGCAAATCCTTCTTTGAGCAACTTGTATTCCAAGACACCTCGCGGCACTCTGACTCGATCGATTGGGGTCTTGCCAACGTACATCCAATCGCTCTCGGGAGTCCGATACTCTCCGATGTACACATCTGCGTCGGGAGGAGTGGTCTCGACGGAAATGGCACGCGTGAAATCCTGGAAGAATCTTGCGAGGGATAGATCTTCAGGTAAGTGCTCTTCTGCTTGCCGGGCAAGTTTAAAGGCGGGGAACAACCTGTCTTGCTCGGCAAGCTCCATGATTCGTGGTATCTGCTCTCTTGCCCATCGCAACTTGCTCGTGGCCTGGAGAAACCAAATCGCTCCCACCGCCGGGACGAAAACAATCAAGAACGCCAAGAAGATCTTCCAGCGCCCTTTCTTCTTCGGAGGCTCATCGTCCTTGACCGCGGGGTGCTCGGTCGTTGTTTCCTCCGACAGCGCGTCGATCGCGTTACCGACGTCGACCGCGGTCTGAAGGCGTTCGTCGGGATTCTTCTTCAGGCACCAATCGACAATCTGTTCGAGGCTCGAGGGGAGGTTGGGCTTCTTCTTCAAGAGCGGGGACGGATCCTCCTTGAGGATCGCAGACATGACGACGCCGGCGGACTCACCATCGAAGGCCCTTTCGCCGGTCAGCATCTCATAGAGGATCGCGCCGAAGGAGAACACATCGGATCGCTGGTCGGCCGATTGGCCTCGCACTTGCTCCGGAGACATGTACCCCACGGTGCCCATGATCGTCCCCGGCTCGGTGGCGCGAGTCTTCGTCGCCGCTTCTTCCCCTCCTCCTTCTCCGGCTTGTTTGGCGAGCCCGAAGTCGAGAACCTTTATCTTGCCGTTCTTGGTGATGAAGAGACTTTCTGGCTTCAGGTCACGATGCACGATGCCGCGCGCGTGAGCCGCAGCCAGCCCATCCGCGATTTGCCGTGCATACCCGACCGCTTCGACCGGTGACATCGTGCCCTCGGCGAGTCGCTCACGCAGCGTCTTACCTTCCAAGAGCTCCGTCACCGCGAAGATGACGCCTTGATCCTCACCAAAATCATGAATGGCAAGGACATTGGGATGAGAGAGAGCCGCTACGGCTCGTGCTTCACGCTCGAAACGCTCGCGGCGAGCGGGTGAATCGGCGACGTCCGGGGGGAGTATTTTGAGGGCTACTTTGCAAGCGAGCTTGGTGTCTTGGGCAACGAAGACTTCTCCCATCCCTCCGCTGCCGAGCTTTTCCAGGATCTTGTAGCGGCCGAGCGTTTTGCCAACCACGAGCGCCTCCCGAGCGGATGACGACGACCCGAATACTGTCGGAGCGCGACGGCGCCAATTATACAGCCGGGCCCCATGCAAGAGAACTGCCGTCTGGCGAGGTTGATCAGCAGCAATTACTTGTTTCGACGGCCACACAGCCGCTTGACAAGAATGGCCGAAATCGTTTCCCTTCTATGCGCGAGATGCCCCAAGCCGCACGTAAGCAAAGTGCCTGGAATGAGGTGTATCGAATCGTTCGACGCATCCCCCGGGGAAGAGTGATGAACTACGGCCAGATCGCTCAACTTCTCAAGCGGCCGCTCTCCGCGCGGGCGGTCGGCTGGGCGATGCGACAATGTCCCGACGGCCTGCCGTGGCATCGTGTCGTGAACGCGTCGGGCGGTTGCTCCACCGATCACCTACCGGATAATCCGCCGGGCCTTCAACGCGCTCTACTAGAAGCAGAAGGCGTGCGCTTCCGCCGAGACAACACCCTTGACCTTTCTCGATACCGTTGGTCACCCAGAAAACGACCGGCCACGAACTAGACGAGTCGGTCGGCAGCGTGCCATAAGCCACCCAGCCTGCTACGAAGGAGGAACCCATGACAAAGCGGCCTTTTCTCTTCGTACTTGTCTTCATTCCACTTTTCGCAATGACGACGTTTGCGCAAGAAACCGGTCGCATCGCCGGTCGCGTCGCTCGTGAGGATGGAACGGGCGTCGGAAGCGTCACCGTGGTCATCAATGAGATCTCGATGGCCGACATCACGGACCAGGGAGGGTCCTTCGCCTTCGACAACGTGCCGGTGGGAACGTACTCGATCACGTTCATCTTAGGAGAAAACTCCGACTCGGAGTCGGGCATCGAGGTCACGGTTGGCATGACGGCAACCGTTGAAAAAACGGTCGACTGGGAGATGGGTTTTGTCGAGACCATGACCGTGACCTCAGCTTCCTTGCATACGGAGCGCATCGTCGAGGCCCCGGCCGCGATAACCGTCATCTCCAAAGAACAGATCGCTCGCAAAGCCGCATACGGTCAGATTCCCAAGCTCGTGGAGTTCACGCCCGGCGTCAACGTCACGCAGAGCGGACTCTACGATTACAACGTGAACACTCGTGGTTTCAACAGCTCGCTCAAACCGGCGGGTGGCCACCCTCATCCGTTCTCGTACTCATGGTTCGACTTTCAGCCTCAGGCAGACATTCCTCCGGGTTTCGAGCCACTACTTGCTCCGAACACACTTGAGAACACGTTCCGGGCCGGGCTCGGTTACATCACCGATCGGTGGGACGCCGACTTCGCGGTGCGGTGGGTGGACGATTTTCGGTGGTCGGTCGGGGTCTTTCAGGGCGACGTCGAGTCCTACACCTCGCTCGACTTGAACGCTAACTTTCGAGTCGTAGAGCACTGGAAGATCTTCTTGACCACCGCTTACGATGGCGGCAAACGGATCTCCGTCCTCTGTTTCCGCCGCTCCGACGGGGAGCTGTTGTGGGAAGTCTTTGCACCCAAGGCCACGCCGGAGAGTCCGCACCGGAGAAATGGACACGCCTCGGGAACACCGACAACCGACGGTGTGCGCGTCTACGCGTATCTAGGAAATCATGGCCTTGTGGCGGTGGACCTAAGCGGCAAGATGGCATGGCATCGGCCCTTCGCCGCGATACCGGCCTTCCACGGCGCCGCGGGCTCTCCCCTGCTCTATAAGAACAGCGTCATTCTCTACCAAGACCACGAGGGTGGTACTTCTTTCGTGGCCGCATTCGACAAGAGCACTGGCAAAGTGAAATGGTCGACCCACCGCGACAAAACAGTTGGTTGGGGAACGCCCATTGTGATCGCTACCGGTGATCGTGACGAGCTCATCGTGAGCAGTCAGAAGCGTGTCTATGCGTACAATCCCGACACCGGCAAAGAGCTCTGGACCTGTGGTGGCAACCTGTACGAAGTCATCCCCACCCCGGTGGTCGGCCACGGTCTCGTGTATTGCTCTTCAGGACGTGCCGGCCCGACACTCGCCATTCGACCCGGCGGCAGCGGCAACGTGACCGACACTCACGTGGTGTGGAAGAGCCCCAAGGGCTCTCCTTTCGTCCCCTCACCACTCCTGTGCGGCGACTACCTCTACATGGTGAACGATATACAAAGCGTCGCGACCTGCTACGACGCGAAAAGCGGTGGGGTTATGTGGCAGGGGGATGTCCCGCCGGATGTTGAATTTGGGGTAGCTGCGGCTCCTTGGCCGGCCTAAGAATAGGTCTGCCAATAAACCGTCTCCAGAGGGGGACAAGGAGCCACCAATGCCTAGGAAATCAAAGAAGCCAGTAAGAAAGCAAACGCACTCGCCTACGGGCAAGGTAGTTGGCCAAGTCGGTCAGATACTGCTACCGATGATAGCTGGGATCGCGGCCACGAAGGCGGATCTGACGGAATGGGTGTACGAGCAAGGACTGACAGCTCTGCACCTACTGCTCAGAGAGGACGCCGAGGAGATCGCGGGGCTCAAGGGCAAGCACGAGAAGGAGCGAACTCATAACCACTGGGGGAGCACGAACGGAGAGCTGAGCTTCGGTGGTCGTCGCATCCAAGTGTCGCGACCTCGAGTTCGCTCGAAGTCGGGCGCGGAGGCGTCGCTTCCACACTTCGAAGCCTTCCGCGAAGAAGACCCGCTTCCAGAGCGAGTGTTGAATCAGATCTTGGTGGGGGTATCGACCCGAAATTACGAATCGAGTCTGGACAAACCCGCGGCCAAGTTGAAGTCTCGTGGCACGAGTAAGAGTGCCGCCAGCCGTTACCTCGTGAGCCAGACGACTAAGAAGCTCGAGGAATACCTGTCTCGGCGGCTAGAGGAGTTCGAGCTTGCGGCACTGATGCTGGATGGCCTTGAGGTGGCCGGACAGACCGTCGTCGTAACTCTAGGTATCACAATAGATGGAACGAAGGTGCCCCTGGGTATATGGCTGGGCTCGACGGAAAACTTTCGAGTGTGCACCGCGATGTTGCAGGACCTTCTCGAGCGAGGCTTGCGCGTCGATGAGTCGATTCTCTGCGTAGTGGACGGAGGCAAAGGCATCCGCAAGGCACTCGTCGACGTTTTGGGGGACCTCGCGGTCATCCAAAGGTGCCAGATCCATAAACTCCGAAATCTTCGCTCGTACCTTCCCAAGTCTCGTCACGCCTACGTGCTCCAGACGATGAAGGAAGCCTACAAGTGCAAGAGTGCCGACAAGGCGCGCAAGCGACTTCAGGCATTGGTGTCGTGGCTCGAGCGAAACGGCTACGACGAAGCTGCCGGAAGCCTTCGTGAAGGGATGGAAGAAACACTCACGGTCGGGAAGCTCGCGCCGCCCGCCTTACTTCGCCAGTCTCTTGCCACGACGAACGCCATTGAAAATCTCAACGGAACCATTCGCAGAGTATCGAGAAACGTCAAGCGTTGGAAGAGTCCTTCCATGGTTCGCCGATGGACCGCTCTTGGCGTCGTCACCGCGCAAAAAAAGTTCCGGCGTATCAAAGGCTATCGCCATATGGGCGCTCTCGTTCACGCGCTTAGAAGCAAACAGAAATCTCTTGACAGCGATGAGTTTGCTGCCTAAGAGTATTCACAGGTGCCGCCGCTACCCGACCAAATTCAACAGCGGCCGGGACATCCCCTGTGGCAGGGACGGCTCGGCGAGGCGCAACGTGAGGGATTTTCCGCATCCCCGATCGGAGTTCAAGGCAAGGTCTTCTTCACCAACGACCTGGGTGATACTTTTGTTTTGAAAGCTGGACCGGAGTTCGAATTGCTACACGTCAACCGGCTCAAGCAGCGAACGCTGGCTTCGCCCGCTTTGGTGGACGGCCATTGGTACTTTCGAATGGAGCGTCATTTCCTCAGCATTGGCAGCTGATTCGAACCGCCAACGCCTAATCGGTCTCCGACTTCTTCTTGGTGTAGACGATCTCCATACTCTTCTGTTCGTTTCCGCCCTCGTCTATCATAAACACCTCGAAGACGTGCTTATCCTCGCTTACGATGCCGATGACCATCTTTTCCTTGACGGGTTTGCTGGTCACCGGGTCGATCCGCTCAGAGTGAAACACGATGGTGTTCTTGTCGGCATCCCACTCGCCTTCGCTATAAGAGATCCCGGTGCTGGAGTTATCGAGCCAGCTGGAGACGAATTTCTTTTTTACGTTGTCGTATCCCCAAACACCCATTCCCCGGAACGTCTGCCCCATCATCTGTCCCTGGTACTTTTGGTATAGGTAACGCCCGTTGTAGAGCATCTTGTTCGTGCTCGCCCCCTTGGACTCTTGTGGCGGCGCGGAAGGGTCCATCCAAAACTTACTCTGGGCATCCCACGTGCCGGCTAAGGCCTCGAGTTTCTTGTGCGGATCACCGGGCGTGGCTGCCTTCTCCATCGCTTCCATCATGGCCTTATCTTCGGCGCTCATTTCCTGCGCCCCAGCACCGGCCCGACGCCCCCGACCGGCACGACCAAGACGAGACAAAAAGCAAAAGTAAATGTTTTCATGATCGATCCCTCTCCGGACAAAGATTTCGGACTGAATTTGAGCGGCCGAAGATACCTCGGCGCCATGACGGTGTCAGCCACTGAAACCACTTTCCTGCAGTCGTTTTTATGGGCTAACATGTTTCTCGCGTATCGCCGATGAGCAACGACAACCTCTATTTTCGTCAACTCCTTGCCGGGCGGGACTTCGCCCGCAACAATCTGATTGCCGAGCAGATGGCCAACTTCTGCTATCTGATCGGGGATCGCTCGACGCGGAAGACGATCGTCGTGGATCCGGCTTGGGACGTCAAGGATCTGGTCGACGCCGCCGAAAAGGACGGCATGGAACTGGTCGGCGCCCTCGCCACCCACTACCATCCCGACCACATTGGCGGTGACCTCTTCGGTCACGATATCGAGGGACTGGCACGGCTCCTCGAGCTGAAGGGCATGAAGGTGCACGTTCAGAAACCGGAGGCCGAGGGCGTCCGCTTGATGACCGGGCTATCCGATACCGACTTGACTCTCCACGACGGCGGCGATCGGCTGAGCCTCGGCGAAGTCGAAATCGAGTTCGTACACACTCCTGGACATACGCCGGGGAGCCAATGCTTCCTGGTGCGCGGACGATTGGTCGCGGGCGACACGCTCTTCGTTCAGGGATGCGGTCGAGTCGACCTTCCGGGAGGCGACCCCGCCGAGATGTACCGGACCCTTACCCAGCGCCTGGCAAAGCTTCCCGATGACGTGCTCCTCTACCCCGGACACGACTACGCGGAACGGCCCACCTCAACGCTCGGCGAACAGCGCCAGACGAACTATGCGCTTCGTGCGTCAAGTCTAGAAGACTTGCTCCGGATGATGGGACGATGATGGACCGCCGTCTCGCTTCCAGATGACCTACTTCGCTCTCGCGCTTTTTGTCTTCTGGGGCCTTCTCTTGGCGCAGACGGTCGTTAACCTGCTGGTGTTTCACGAGCTAAGAC
Source organism: Candidatus Marinacidobacterales bacterium (assembly GCA_965222425.1). GTDB lineage: Bacteria > Acidobacteriota > Vicinamibacteria > Marinacidobacterales > DATDRI01 > CBDCNP01. The sequence continues at coordinate 278,324 of CBDCTW010000017.1, read as the reverse complement.
CCACCGACCCACCCGGCCCACGCCAGAGCTGGCCGATGGTCTCCATCGTCATACTGCGCGCAACGAGGAGAGAGACATCGGCCCGACGCTGGATGCGGCTTTGGCGCAAGACTATCCGAGCTTTGAGGTCATCGTGGTGGATGACGGCTCGACCGACGGCACGGCGGCAGAGATCGAACGCCGAGCCAGCGACGCGCGACTCGTGCCGGTATTCTGCCCTCCCCTTCCCGAAGGTTGGCTAGGCAAGCCACACGCCCTTTCTAGCGGGATCGGCTTCGCGTAAACACCGATATGGAAGTCGTTGTAAACAAGAACGGGACCGTCGATCGCGCACAAGTGGGAAACCTAAGTTGCGGAGGTGTGCTTCTACTCTGCAACACACCGTTCGAAAAAGGCAACGGTCTGACCATCCATCTCGCCAGCGTTGCGAGGGGCGCGGGAATTCTACCCGCCGAGAGCGAGGTCGTCTGGCTCGCCGATCAAGGGAGCTCCGACATGACGTTCCGTTACCAGCTGGGGGCGCGTTTCCTCGATCTCCGATACACCGAACGTAACAGCCTGGACCGCTTCGTCGTGGACAGTCTCGAGAACAAGCTGCTCTCGCTCAGCCGTGACGCGTTGGACCCGGAGTTCCTTCGCCGGGAGCAGATCATCCTGTAAGAACTTCCTGCTGGACCTCGAGTCCTTACCTGCTAAACTCCTCGCCATGTCGCCTTTCTGGGGAGGACAAGGGCTCGCCTGGGCAAAGCAGAACCTGCCACGGATTCCGCTTCTGGTAAACCTCGCTTGGGGTCTCTTCCGAGATCCCAGGGTCCCGTTGTCCCTCAAGGCGGTCTTATTGGGAGTGCTCGCCTATGTCGCAAGCCCGCTCGACCTCATCCCAGACTTCATCCCGGTTCTCGGGCGAGTCGACGATCTGCTCGTTCTGCTCGCCGCCATGGAAATGTTCACGCGGTTGGCTCCACCCGAGGTCGTCGCAGAGATCGAAGAGAAGTATCGGGAAGGTCATGGCCCTCTCCGCACCGACTTGGAAGCTGCCGAGAAACATCTGGGGCGCCTATGGACCTGGGCGGTCCCGAAGGTCGAGCGGCTAGCCCAGAAATACAAGAAGCGGGTGAACAACGAGGCGTTCGTCCAAGACATCAAGGAAAAAACCCCTCCCAACACTCGCGCCTAGTACCTTGCCTCACCTCCACGGCCGGGTTACAATCCTCGCCGCTTTGTCCCTCTCGAGAATGTTCAGAATGACCAGCAACGAGCCGAGAAGCGCAAGCCTTCGCTTCTGCTACGCGTCCGTCTTCTGGCTCATCGTGCCGGGCGTTTTCGGTTTGATCCTAGCCACTTTCCTGTACGTCCCGGCAGTGGCCGATGAGCTCCCGCTTTCCATCAAACCGTATCTGAGCTTCGGTCGCCTGAGACCGACTCACGTGAACCTGGGGATGTCCCGCCGGATGTTGAATTTGGGGTAGCGGCGGCTCCTTGGCCGGCCTAAGAATAGGTCTGCCAATAAACCGTCTCCAGAGGGGGACAAGGAGCCACCAATGCCTAGGAAATCAAAGAAGCCAGTAAGAAAGCAAACGCACTCGCCTACGGGCAAGGTAGTTGGCCAAGTCGGTCAGATACTGCTACCGATGATAGCTGGGATCGCGGCCACGAAGGCGGATCTGACGGAATGGGTGTACGAGCAAGGACTGACAGCTCTGCACCTACTGCTCAGAGAGGACGCCGAGGAGATCGCGGGGCTCAAGGGCAAGCACGAGAAGGAGCGAACTCATAACCACTGGGGGAGCACGAACGGAGAGCTGAGCTTCGGTGGTCGTCGCATCCAAGTGTCGCGACCTCGAGTTCGCTCGAAGTCGGGCGCGGAGGCGTCGCTTCCACACTTCGAAGCCTTCCGCGAAGAAGACCCGCTTCCAGAGCGAGTGTTGAATCAGATCTTGGTGGGCGTATCGACCCGAAATTACGAATCGAGTCTGGACAAACCCGCGGCCAAGTTGAAGTCTCGTGGCACGAGTAAGAGTGCCGCCAGCCGTCACCTCGTGAGCCAGACGACTAAGAAGCTCGAGGAATACCTGTCTCGGCGGCTAGAGGAGTTCGAGCTTGCGGCACTGATGCTGGATGGCCTTGAGGTGGCCGGACAGACCGTCGTCGTAACTTTAGGTATCACAATAGATGGAACGAAGGTGCCCCTGGGTATATGGCTGGGCTCGACGGAGAACTCTCGGGTGTGCACCGCGATGTTGCAGGACCTTCTCGAGCGAGGCTTGCGCGTCGATGAGTCGATTCTCTGCGTAGTGGACGGAGGCAAAGGCATCCGCAAGGCACTCGTCGACGTTTTGGGGGACCTCGCGGTCATCCAAAGGTGCCAGATCCATAAACTCCGAAATCTTCGCTCGTACCTTCCCAAGTCTCGTCACGCCTACGTGCTCCAGACGATGAAGGAAGCCTACAAGTGCAAGAGTGCCGACAAGGCGCGCAAGCGACTTCAGGCATTGGTGTCGTGGCTCGAGCGAAACGGCTACGACGAAGCTGCCGGAAGCCTTCGTGAAGGGATGGAAGAAACACTCACGGTCGTGAAGCTCGCGCCGCCCGCCTTACTTCGCCAGTCTCTTGCCACGACGAACGCCATTGAGAATCTCAACGTAACCATTCGCAGAGTATCGAGAAACGTCAAGCGTTGGAAGAGTCCTTCCATGGTTCGCCGATGGACCGCTCTTGGCGTCGTCACCGCGCAGAAAAAGTTCCGGCGTATCAAAGGCTATCGCCATATGGGCGCTCTCGTTCACGCGCTTAGAAGCAAACAAAAATCTCTTGACAGCGATGAGTTTGCTGCCTAAGAGTATTCACAGGTGCCGCCGCTACCCGACCAAATTCAACAGCGGCCGGGACATCCCCGTCGGTAATCGTCGAGGTGATAACGATGAACCGCTAGGTACGCCGATCCCGCGTCATGGGGCGAAGGCTCGACGATCTTGATCCAGCTCCATGCCTCCATTTGGGGAGGGGTGACGTCCTGCCAGTTTTTCCCACCGTCGGTTGTTACGTGAACGCGGCCATCGTCGGAGCCGACCCAGATCAGACCTTTTTGGAGTTTCGACTCGGCGAGCGTTGTGATGGTGCCGTAGAAGTCGGTGAGCCGTCCGAGCTGTTGCTTGCGCTTGTCGTCGTGGGTCAGATCTGCACCGATCACGTCCCAGCTCTGTCCCTCGTTCGTCGATTTGAAGACGACGTTCGCCGCCGCGTAAATCGTTTCGGGATCATGCGGTGAGATGACGATGGGGTAGGTCCAATTGAAGCGGTACTTGAGACCGGCTCCAGTCCGACCCAAGGGCCGATCGGGCCAGGGAGAAATCGAGCGGGTCTCGCCGGTGCGTCTATCGTGGCGGGTCATGAAACCCCAGTAGCTTCCGCCGTAAGTGATGTCGGGATCGCCCGGCTTGGGTGCGATATAGCCGCTCTCGCCCCCCGCCACCGCAAACCAGTGTTGGGGCGTGATGCCGAAGGTGTCGCTGCGGCTAGTGATGGAAACGGTCGTGTTGTCCTGCTGCGCTCCGTATACGCGGTAAGGGAACTGATCGTCTGTGAGCACCCAATAAAACTGAGCGGTGGGTTGGTTGTCGATGCGGCTCCAGCTCTTACCACCGTCGAAGGACACGTTAGCGCCACCGTCGTTGGCGTTGATCATTCTCTTATTGTCCTCGGGTGCGATCCAGAGGTCGTGGTTGTCCCCGTGGGGGACGCTGACTTGCTCGAAGTTCTTTCCGGCGTCCACCGATTTCATGAAAGGGGAGGTGAGGACGTAGACGGTGTCGACCTCCTGAGTGTCGGCATAGATGTGGCCGTAATAGTACGGTCGGCGCTGCAGGTGGAAGTCGTCGTTGACCATCGTCCAACTGGCGCCGTCGTCGTCGGAGAGGAGAAGGTCTCCGCCCTCGGCCTCGACGAGCGCCCAGACCCGGTTGGGATTCACGGGAGAGACCGATACTCCGATCCTTCCGAGATCCGATTCCGGCAGGCCCTTGGCCAGCTCGTTCCAGGAATCGCCACCGTCGGTCGTTTTGTAGATTCCGCTTCCCGGCCCGGTCGGCAAGATGCCCCACGATTGTCGGATCACCTGCCACGTGCCCGCGTAGATCACATCAGGGTTCGTGACGTCTAGGCTGAGATCCACGGCGCCGGTCTTGTCATCTATATAAAGGACTTTCTCCCAATTCTTTCCTCCGTCCTTGGAGCGGAACACGCCACGTTCCTCGTTGGGTCCGAAAACGTGCCCGAGCGCCGCCACGTAGACCAGGTCAGGGTTCTCGGGATGGATGCGTATTTGACCGATCTGTCGAGTGTCAGAAAGCCCAATATGCGTCCAGGTCTTGCCGGCATCGGTCGATTTATAGACGCCGTCACCGTGGGAGAAGTTGCTGCGGATGCATACCTCACCCATCCCCACGTAGAGAACGTTGGGGTCGGAGGGCGCCACCGCAACGACACCTACCGAGCCGGTCTTGAAGAACCCGTCCGAGACGTTCTTCCAGGCAAGCCCGCCGTCGGTGGTTTTCCAAACGCCTCCGCCGGTGGCCCCTTGGTAGTAGACGTTCGGTTGTCCAGGGACTCCGACCGCGGTCGTTACGCGACCCCCGCGGTGGGGGCCGATGAGACGCCACTTCATCGCTTGGTAGACGTCGGGGTCGTAGGACTCGGCAACGACATTAGGCGCCAACGCGGCCAGCAGCAGTGCGACGATGGGAATGGTTCCGTGAGTGCAAGAGTGGTTCACCTTCGGCTCCTTTTCCTTGTTACGCGTTTGCTGCAACTTGCTGCTGGCGTTGGGCGAGGCATGAACCGTCGCCGCAGCCGCCCGAGACGGCGTATTCTATTTGCCGCACTTCCACCGGTCAAACGTGATGCATACAGTATGGTGGACCGGCCGGTTCTTCGATGGCTGGTGAGGAGGTACGAATATGGTCTCGCAGATCATCAGGAAGCGAAGTTGCGCTCCTTTGGGCCGGTCACCGTGGACGGACCGTCGGGCCCGGTGCCGGGGCACCGCTTCCAGCTTCGCTACCCAGGCGGTTGGGAGGACTCGACGTTCGAGTTTTGGACTGATGAAGGGTTAGTACCGCTGCGCTTGAAGATGTTCGCCGGAGAAGGTCAGCTCGAATATCGATTGGTGGAGTACCAAGTCCACGACAGTGAGCTGCTGCCGCGGCGCCATTCTCAGTGAGGGAACGTCGCTGGAGCCTCGTCTTGGTAGCCTTCCCTGGCGAGCGCTTCGAGGAAGGCGACGAGGCCATCGAGCTCCGAGTCTTTCAGGTCGAGCGGCTCGATATCGGGATCCAGGTAGGGATTGGGGTTGCCGCCCCTGTTGTAGTGCTCGACGACTCCGCGGAGTGTGGCGATGGAGCCGTCGTGCATGAAGGGAGGGTGGAGGCCGACGTCACGGAGGGTGGGAGTCTTAAGTGCACCGCGGTCGATGCCCAGTTTGCTCACCGCGAAGCGACCCTCGTCGACGAAGGATTGTGCCTCGGTAACCCATCCGATGCCTTCGTTATGGAACTCGTCGTCGGTGAAATCGCGTGCGCTATGGCAACGTGTACAGCGTCCCTTTCCGAAGAAGATTTGCCGACCAAGCTGCGCGACATCAGATAGCGTATTTGATGCGCCGGCGGTCCATCGGTCCCAAGGCGAGTTTCCGCTCAGCCGGGTCCGTTCGTAGTCGGCGATGGAGGACTCGCGGGGATTGGTTGGATCGGATTGTCGGCTTCCCAAGTGGCGCGAAGCTCTTCCTGCGGCGCGCCCCGGCTAGGTGTGACCAGCAAGAGGATCGTAATCCAGCACGTCGCAGCGGGCAGGCTGCTTTTCATGAACGCGCTGCGATCTCCGGGTGGGCAAAGAGAGCAGGCTCTCCGCCGGTGTGAATGAAGATGACTGTCTCGCCTTTTCGAATGCGTCCCGATCGGATCTCGCCGATGAGTCCCGCCATGGCCTTACCGGTGTAAGTCGGATCCAAGAACAACCCTTCTGTCCGGCTCAGCAGGCGGATCGCTTCGATGCCCTCAGGTGAGGGGACCCCATACCCGTCACCGATAAAACCGTCGCGGACCGAGATGTCGTCGGGAGCGATATGGATGGCTTCATCTTGAGGTTGAACCAGCTTCGCCGCCTCTCGCGCCAGGCGTGCGATCCGTTCCTCGCACTCCTCGACCGGGCGGCTAACGGTGACACCGAGGATGCGATACGGCGCATCGTAAATCTTCGAACCCGCGAGGAGACCCGCCTGGGTGGCACAGGCGCCGGTTGCAACGACCAGCCAGTGGGGTCGGGCGCCCATGTCTACCAGCTGTTCTCCCATTTCGCGGGCACACTGCAAGTAACCGTAGGCGCCGAGTGCGGAAGCACCACCACGCGGAATGGCATAAGGTCGCCGTCCCGCTTGTCGGAGCTCCTCCGCGACCTCCTCGATCTTGTTGTCCACCAGTTCGCGATTGGGGTCGTTCGTGAAACGGATATCCACTTCTAGCCATTGATCGAGGAGAAGATTCCCCTGCGTTTCGGCGGGGCGGTTGCCGTGCATGACGGCGACCGCATCGAGCCCGGCGGCTCGTGCCGCGGCTGCCGTGGCGCGGATGTAGTTCGATTGGGGGCCCGCTCCGGTGACGACGACATCGGCTTTCTGCGCGATGGCGTCGGCGATGGAATACTCGAGCCCGCGTATTTTGTTGCCGCCGAAGCCGAAACCCGTCAGGTCATCGCGCTTGATAAGGATCCGGGGACCCTCGAGAGCACGCGTTAAGCGCGAGGCCTCGACGAGCGGTGTGGGAAGAATGCCTAGCTTGAAACGAGAGGGTGTTGACATAGAAGGTTATCCAGTCGGACGTTCATTCAGACTGTGGGTGTCCCGCAAGACGGTCCTGAGGTACGCCACGACGTCGGCGAGATCCTGATCGGTCAGCATAGGATTGGCACCATAGGGTGGCATCGCGATTCCCGTTGTGTTGAGTGGATCGTTCATGGGTCGACCGGTCTTGATGTAATCGACGAGCTCGGCGTCAGCATGGTCTCTGACGAACTCGCTGATGGTCAGGTTTGTTCCCGAGCCCTCGATCCCGGTCGCATCTTTGCCGTGGCATTTGATACACGTACCCATGAAGACGCTTTCTCCGTCTGTCGCGTTGCCGGTAGGGAGGGGTTTGATCTCGCCAGCGGCGCCGCCGCCACACGCTCCGAAGGTGAGCAGTATCAGCGCAGACAAGATGTAGAAGCAAGGTTTCACTCCGAATCGCTCTTCCTCTCTTGATTCGCCCTCTCCAGCACCCGATCGACTTGCTCGCTACAGAAACCCGCATGTCGGCGGTAGTCGAAGAGAGCCTCGATTGCCTCCGCGGACAAGTGCTTGCGGATGGCATGACTTTCCAGAAGAGCATCCTTTAGCGGGCGATCTGCCTCATGTGCCTTCATCGCGGTCTCGTACACTAGCGTGTGAGCACTTTGTTTGCCAATCTGCTCCCGTAGTAGGCACCGGAGGGATCCCAAATCTTGTTGCCGACCGCGTAGATTGGAACCATGACCATCGTTGCCGCCATGAAGTTCCAGACGCTCACGTAGATCTTGGGCTCGCGACGACGTGCAACGGTTCCCCATATGTTGATCGCCAGCAGAACGATGTTGAGAACGAACAGCAGATCGAGCGGCCATATCATCTCCGCGTACTCACGGCCTTGCGTGTGTCCCATAGGAAGGGTGATGAGGGTCGCTACGACCATCAAATTCTAGAGCCACCAGTTCACGTGGGCAAGGCGCTCGCTGTAGAGCTGGGTGCGAAGGAGCCTAGGGAGAACGAAGAGGATGCCGGCGTAATAGACCTGCGACAGCCAACCGAAGATGGCGAGGTTCACGGGGATGTCCCGGCCGCTGTTGAATTTGGTCGGGTAGCGGCGGCACCTGTGAATACTCTTAGGCAGCAAACTCATCGCTGTCAAGAGATTTCTGTTTGCTTCTAAGCGCGTGAACGAGAGCGCCCATATGGCGATAGCCTTTGATACGCCGGAACTTTTTCTGCGCGGTGACGACGCCAAGAGCGGTCCATCGGCGAACCATGGAAGGACTCTTCCAACGCTTGACGTTTCTCGATACTCTGCGAATGGTTCCGTTGAGATTCTCAATGGCGTTCGTCGTGGCAAGAGACTGGCGAAGTAAGGCGGGCGGCGCGAGCTTCACGACCGTGAGTGTTTCTTCCATCCCTTCACGAAGGCTTCCGGCAGCTTCGTCGTAGCCGTTTCGCTCGAGCCACGACACCAATGCCTGAAGTCGCTTGCGCGCCTTGTCGGCACTCTTGCACTTGTAGGCTTCCTTCATCGTCTGGAGCACGTAGGCGTGACGAGACTTGGGAAGGTACGAGCGAAGATTCCGGAGTTTATGGATCTAGCACCTTTGGATGACCGCGAGGTCCCCCAAAACGTCGACGAGTGCCTTGCGGATGCCTTTGCCCCCGTCCACTACGCAGAGAATCGACTCATCGACGCGCAAGCCTCGCTCGAGAAGGTCCTGCAACATCGCGGTGCACACCCGAGAGTTCTCCGTCGAGCCCAGCCATATACCCAGGGGCACCTTCGTTCCATCTATTGTGATACCTAGAGTTACGACGACGGTCTGTCCGGCCACCTCAAGGCCATCCAGCATCAGTGCCGCAAGCTCGAACTCCTCTAGCCGCCGAGACAGGTATTCCTCGAGCTTCTTAGTCGTCTGGCTCACGAGGTGACGGCTGGCGGCACTCTTACTCGTGCCACGAGACTTCAACTTGGCCGCGGGTTTGTCCAGACTCGATTCGTAATTTCGGGTCGATACGCCCACCAAGATCTGATTCAACACTCGCTCTGGAAGCGGGTCTTCTTCGCGGAAGGCTTCGAAGTGTGGAAGCGACGCCTCCGCGCCCGACTTCGAGCGAACTCGAGGTCGCGACACTTGGATGCGACGACCACCGAAGCTCAGCTCTCCGTTCGTGCTCCCCCAGTGGTTATGAGTTCGCTCCTTCTCGTGCTTGCCCTTGAGCCCCGCGATCTCCTCGGCGTCCTCTCTGAGCAGTAGGTGCAGAGCTGTCAGTCCTTGCTCGTACACCCATTCCGTCAGATCCGCCTTCGTGGCCGCGATCCCAGCTATCATCGGTAGCAGTATCTGACCGACTTGGCCAACTACCTTGCCCGTAGGCGAGTGCGTTTGCTTTCTTACTGGCTTCTTTGATTTCCTAGGCATTGGTGGCTCCTTGTCCCCCTCTGGAGACGGTTTATTGGCAGACCTATTCTTAGGCCGGCCAAGGAGCCGCAGCTACCCCAAATTCAACATCCGGCGGGACATCCCCCTACCGGCCATACGTCAGGCTCGGCTCGTCCTATCCCCATTACTACCGACCCGTCTACGCGCGTCGGTACCCTCGGCCGACCTACGCTTCCTATCAGGGCTACTACTACGGTTCGGCCGCTATTCGAACCCTCGTGAAACCGAAGCGAGCGGAGGTCTACGTCGACGGCTACTACGCTGGCATCGTCGACGACTTCGATGGAGCGTTCCAAAAGCTTTACCTTGCCCCGGCGAGCACGCCGTCGAGCTACGACTCGAGGGCCACCGAACGTTTCGGCGGCGCATCCTGGCAACTCCGAGCCACACTCAGAAGATCCGTCATGAGATGGTCCCTCTTGGGCCACGGGAGACCGAACCGCCAGTGGAGTCTGGTGCTGCGGAAAGTCCGGAACCGCAAGATCGTGGAGCTCGACCGGCTTCTCCGCCTGAGCCACGGCAACCTCCCCCGCCTCCCCCGAGCACTGCGCCGGCACCGCCAACCTCTTCCGTTCCTCGCTCCACCTCGCTGGTCCGTTTTGGCGTTCTCACGCTCCGCGTGCAGCCGGCGGAGGCCCAAGTCCGGATCGACGGCGAGGTGTGGGGACACCTCGGTGGAATGGAAGAGCTCTCGATTCACCTACCCGCGGGCACGCACTGGATCGAGCTTCTCCGGGACGGCCAACCTGCCTTCTCCACCGAAGTAGAAATACAGCTCGGACAGACGACGCCGCTGAATATTAGACTCGCCCCCTAAGCGGGGGGCGACTGGCAAAACTTGACACTTTCCGACCCGAGCACGTATCCTAGTTCGATCGTGCAGTCACCGATCGACATTCTAGACCCTTAGGAGGAAACTATTTTGACGCTTCAAGCTAAACTCGGCAGCCTGGCGATGGCGATGGCTCTCACTTTGCTCGTGGGGTCGTCGGCCTACGCGAAAGGCGACAAGCTGAGCAAGGGCGACAAAAAATGGCTCGAGGAGGAGGTCGCGGCCCTCATCACCGCCGGCGAGATCGAGATCTTCAAAGACCTCAAGTCGAAAGATCGCAAACTTTTCAAGGAAATCTTCTGGGCCCGCCGGGACCCCGACCCCATGACGCCGAAGAACGAGTTCATCGACGACTACAAAGAGAGAGTCAAGACCGCGGACAAGAACATCAAGAACGTCGGCCGGAAGGGCTCCCGCTCGGACATGGGTCATATCGCAATATTATTGGGGGGTCCAAAGGAAAATAGTCGCGATGACCAGACGGTAACCTGGAGGTACGACCCCGACCCTTCGATAGGTATCCCTGACGGTTTCACGGTCCAGTTCCGTGACTTAGGTATGGGACTGCGCATCGTGGATTCCAAAGACGTCCGGGCAACGCTAGAGCGCGTCAAGACGTTCTACCTGATGAACCGAGGCGTCACCTACACTACCGACGACGACGGACGCCTGCTCAAGCCGTCCGCGCAATTCGACCCCAATAGCCCAGCGAAGAAGCTGCTCCAAGAAATGATCGAGACGCAAACCGAGAATCCCGCTATTCCTTTCGAAGCGAAGAGCTCTTTCTTCAGAGCCGAGGAAGGTGCGATCTATGTTCCGGTCCTCATCGAAATCAACGCCGAGGCACTGACCTGGAAGAAAGACAAAGCGTCGGCGACGATTTTTGGGGCGGTCCAAAACGCCGAGGGTCAGGCGCTCGCCCCCTTCGAGCAACCGGTCGAGCTCGAGAACACGGACGGCGTCGCTAAGTACGAGATGCCCCTTCAGATTGCTCCAGGCTCGTACACTTTTCTCTTCGGTGTGCTGGACAACGAATCCAATACCGTCGGCACCAGAGTACTTCCGGTGGAGGTCCCCGACCTCTATCGCGACGAGGTGACGCTGTCATCGGTGTTGGCGTTCTCGGACGAGCTCGCGGTCGAGAGTGTGGCCGGCACCCCGGGCCACGGTTTCCAATTTGGGCAAACTCATTTCGTCCCCTCCAGGACATACTCAACGGCCGGCTACATCGGGCTTTTCTTCTTCGTTTACGGTTTTGGGGTGGATGAAGAAACCGGTAAAGGCGATCTATCCGCCCAATACATTTTCTTCAAGGATGGGAAGAGAAAAGGGCAGACCGCGCCTAGGCCACTCGAAAGTCAGGCGAACCTGGCGGGGAGCGTGGACCAGATTCCACTCGCTACCTTCGAGCCGGGGGACTACAAGCTCCGAATCAAAGTGATTGACAAGGTAACGAAGAAAATCGCTACCGAGGAGATCGAGTTTGTCTTGGAGGGTGCTTCGGAATAAAGGAAGAAGAGTCCTCTATTACGCCGCCTTGCTTGCCTTCGACTTGGACAGGATTTCGATGGCTTTCTCGAGAATGGGGTCGCCATCGCCGTTGTCTTCCTGAAACGAGTCCCCGACTGCGACGGTAGGCTCGAGGCCCTTGCCCAGGAGGGTTTCTCCTTTCGGTGTCGAGTACTGAGACACCGAAAGCACGAGGCCGGAACCATCGTCGAGGGGGATCGCCTTCTGGACACCACCCCGTCCGGCAGTACGCTCCCCGACCAACTCGCCTCTTTCCGCATGCTGGACAGCGCTTCCGAAGATCTCTGCGGCGGTGGATGTACCTCGGTTCACCAGGACCGTGATGGGACCGCTAAAGACGACACGCCCCGACTCGATCGCAAGGTCGGTCTTGTCTCCATCGCGATTCTCGAGAATGACGGCCACACCACCGGATATGAAGAGCTCGGCGACCTGCGCACCCTCGGCAGCTACGTGTCCAAAACTATTTCGCACGTCCACGACTAGAGCGGTGGCAGCGGCGACGGTCATGCTTTGAACGGCGAGCGCCACTTCGTCGTCCGCACCGGCTCGAAACGCCGCGATCCGAATGTACCCGATGGAGTCGGTCAACATCTTGTAAGTCACCACGTTTGCCGAATAAACCTCCCGCCTGACGCTGAACTCGATCGGGTCCGGCTGACGCCCCCGGATCACCTGCAAATCAACAGTGGAACCGGCGGGACCTCGCAACAACGACTCGCCAATCGCAACGCTGAACTCACGCGTGTTTCTGCCCCCGACCGATTTCAGGAGATCGCCCGGTCGAAGGCCGGCCTTCTCAGCAGTGGAATCTGGGAGCACACCTACCACCGACAGATAGTAACGCTTCGTTACTTCGACTCCAATCCCCGCCGCATTCTGCTCTCCCGGATTCTGAAACTTGGCGAACTCTTCCGGCGACAGGTACGCGCTGTCCGGGTCGAGGGCTTCCATCATCCCGCGGATCCCGCCTTCGACTACTCCGTCCATCTCCACTGCGTCCACGTAGTTGTTCATGATCAGAGTGACGACGTCTTGAAAGACGGACAAATATCGATAGGCGGAGTCTCGGGCCAGGACCCGACCAAGGAAACCTCCCAAAACCGCGTAGATAACGAAGGGAGCGGAGAGCAGCAGGAGCAAGTGCCTGACACGAACGAACTTCATGTTATGGGAGCCTCCTGGGAAAGGATGATGAGAACTATCATTCTCCATTTTGCCTTCGCGCACACCAATCGTCAAGGCGAAGGCGTTCTCAGGTCGGTGGTGCGCTTCGGTGGCTCAACCAGCCACTCCTCAGGGTTCACCGGCTGTCCGTACTCGCGGATCTCGAAATAAAGGCTGGGCCCGGTAAGAGACCCCGTATCGCCCACCAGGGCGATCTCATCACCGCGTCGCACGGTGTCACCCTCTCGAACTTTGACCTCGTACAGATGCCCGTAGAGGCTGTGTACTTTGTGGGGGTGGCTCACAATAAGGAGCGTACCGTAGCCTTGGAACCAGGAGGCGAAAACCGCCTCCCCATCGTAGACCGCACGAACCGAGGTGCCGATGGGGGCTTCGATCTCGAGGCCGTTTTGCACGGTCACGGTGCGGAAGCGAGGGTGCCGGTGCGTGCCGAAGCGGGCACCGATCCGACCTTCGACGGGCCAGCCGAGCTCTCCGCGAAAAAGACGGATGGGAAGAAACAACGTGTCAAGCTCGATCTCCCCACCTACCTCCAGGTCAGCGATCAAAGTCGTCAGCCGCACCCGGGCGTCTTCCAATTCGAATTGCAGGGTCTCAGCCATCTCTCGGCGTTCGTAGATTTCTTGCAAGAGCGCCGCCTTGGTGGCCCGCCGTCGCTCTAGGGATCGTCTCGTCTGCTCGAGGTCTTTCCGAGTCCCGAGCGTCTGCCGCGTCTCCTCGAGAAGCTGCGCTTTCGTCTCCTCGAGGGCTTCTTGATCGGCCAGGAACTGACCGATCTTTTCCGCATCTACGCGAGCCAATCGAGCAATGTAGCGATACGCACGGGTCAGCTCACTCGGCTGCTCGACTGAGAGAAGCAGACGCATGTAGCTCAGCTTGCCCAGCTTGTAGAGACTCACCGCGCGACTCGCAAGGTAAGGCCGCAGCTCGCGGATCGAAGCCTCGAGAGCCTGGACTTGCTTCAGGTTGCGGTCGATCTCCCGATAGCCTCGCTCGAGTTGAAGCTTGAGGAGCTGGAGCTTCTGGTGGGCGACTTCGATCTGCACTTCCAGACGATGGAGCTCCCCCATGACCGTCGACTGCCGCTCGTCCAAGGAGCCTAGCTCCTTGTTCAGGGCGGCGAGCTTTTCGGAAAGAAGCCCGAGCTTGGCTTCTTCCTCGGCAAGACGGTCTTGGTCAGGGCCCTCACCAACGAGCACACTCGCCGCCATCAGACACAGAGTTATGGCGCCCGAGACGAGGGTCCACTCTGCGAGGAACCGGTTGCGAATCCGGGAAACGCTCAAGATATTTCTCAGAGAATGGAGGATGAGATAGCGTTATTGTATGCGTTTCTGCGCGGAGTGACAACGTAATTTTGGAGCGGGGGCTCAGCGGACCACGAATCGTCCGGGCTGCCCCAGCTTTCCGTCGAGCTCGACGGTACGCTCGAGAAAGGCCTGGATCACGTCGATGTGGGTTCGGAGGTGCTCGGTTACCCGGACGGTCGTGAACTCCGAGGGGCCAGACGCCAAGGCGAGGGGTAGTACGATCTGATCGGCCAGCCGCTCATCCACCGCGCCAGGTCGCTCCAAGTAAAAGCGGAACTGCGCCGCGGCCTCTTCACCGACTGCCTCCGCCGACTTGCCCCGTGCCCCTAGCGCAGACGTCGTGATCCACGTTTCAGCGAAGCGACCGGAGATCGCCACCACGCTTCCCGGTGACGCGGCCTCGAGCTTCAGGAGTTGCACCGAGGCTTCGTTCCCGGCCGCCTGGACACCGGCACGCGCCCGAGCCGCCTGTCTCTGGCGAACATGGGCCGGGAGACCGGCCGCCGCCGAGACGATCTCGAGAGACCGTAGCGGCCCCGGGTCCAGCAGTTGAAAAGGTAGAAGCTTGGCTCCCCCCTCGATGCGCGCCGTGATCTGTCCGCCACCTCTTGGGTAGAAGCCGGCCTTATCGAGCTGAAGGCTCATTTCGAGACCGAGACGGCGCATGAAGGGAAGCCAGCACGACTCGATGTAATTGAAGGGTGGGCTCCCGGGCACGTGAGTGCCTCCACGCAGAACGAGCTCTGAGGGTCCCTCGGCGAGGGCCAATGGAAGGGCGAGAGCCTGGAGCACCAAGGTCACCGACCCGGCGGTGCGGATGTCCACCCGATAGGACCCTGGCCGCACCCGGTCAGGTGTGAAGTCCACTTCGCGGGAACCCTGTTCGTCGCCGCGGCAGGAAGCTCCGCTCAGCTCGCGAAACGCCCTGAGCGTGTGCAAGTGTTGAGGTGCCAGCCCGGGTGGGCTTCGCCGCGCACGGATCCCACGGATATGAAAAGGACAGCCCGTGATGACAGAGAGGGCCAGCGCGCTACGAAACACTTGGCCACCACCTTCTCCGCGACTTCCATCGATCTGAACCAAGTCAACCATCTGTGTTGTTTGACTGCCGTTTTCACCCGTAGCTATACTGCTTTTTTCATACAGATGCGATTCATGGGGCTCGATTTCGGCAGCAAATACATCGGGGTTGCTGTCTCCGACGAAGCGGGCCTCATCGCCTCGCCGCGCGAGTCACTACGCCGCACCAACCTCGAAAAGGACATCGGACACCTCACTTCACTAGCTCGGGAGGAAGCCGTCTCAGAGATTGTGGTCGGCATGCCGCTCTCCCTGGACGGAAGCGAAGGACCGCAGGCGCAGAAAGTGATGGAATTCATCAATAAGCTCGAGCAAATGTCGGGAATGCACGTCACGCCGTGGGACGAGCGGTTCACGACGGTTGCGGCGCAGCGAGCGTTGATCGAAGCAGACGTGTCTCGCGCCCGCCGCAAGAAAGTCGTAGACAAGGTGGCGGCCGCCATCATGCTGCAAGGCCATTTGGACTACCGAAGTTTCAAGCAGTCCTCGGCAGAGTCGCGGGCCCGTCAATCCGAGCAGGGCGAAGAGTCCTGACATTGATGAATCGATGAAGCGCATCCTGGGACCCCTTGTAATCCTTGCACTTCTCGTTTGCGTGGCCGCAGGGATCGGAGTGTATACCGCCTACCAAAAGGCAGCCGAACCCTACAAAGGATACCCTGGAGACGAGATCTTTTTCATGGTAACACCGGGGCAAGCGGGCGCATCCATTGCTCGGGAGCTCGAAGCTGAGGGGATTACCCGCGATCGCCGATTGTTCGTCGCCGCACTCTGGTTTAAGAAGGCGACCGGCCGCCTACAAGCCGGTGAATATCGGTTCACGAAACCGGCCTCCATGACGAAAGTCATCGACCGGCTCGTCGACGGCGACATTTATTCGCAGTCGGTAACGATACCGGAGGGATTGACCGTTTCCGAGACCGCCGAGCACCTAGCGGCAAAGGGCATCGGCGACCTCGCCGCGTTTCGCGCCGCCTTCGGCCGGGGTGAGCTCGTCGCGTCGCTCGATCCCGAGGCCCCCGACCTCGAGGGCTACCTTTTCCCCGAGACCTATCAATTTCCACGCCAGCCTGCACCGGAGGAGGTGGCCCGCGCACTGACCGCTCGCTTCATCCAGTTCTTCGATGAAGACCGCCTGGCGAAGGCGGCCATTCTGGACCTGGATGTACGCGAAGTCGTGACCCTGGCCTCGATCGTGGAGAAAGAAACGGGCCAGGCCGAAGAGAGACCTCTCATCGCCTCGGTGTTCTGGAACCGGCTAAATCGCCGCATGGCATTGCAGTCGGATCCCACGATCATCTACGAACTGAAGCGGCAGGGTCGCTACGATGGAAATCTCCGCCAGGACGATCTCAAATTGGACGCTCCTTACAATACGTATCGTTTTCCCGGGCTTCCTCCCGGTCCGATCGCGTCTCCCGGCCTGGCAGCCATCGACGCGGTGCTCTCGCCGCCGGAGACAAAATATCTCTACTTCGTATCCAAGAACGATGGCTCCCATCATTTCTCACCCACTCTGAGAGAACACACGAACGCGGTGCGGAAGTATCAGATCGAGTATTTCCGTCAGAAGCGTCGCGAAAGGCAAAAGAAGAAGGCAGGCGTTTCGTGAACGGGAAAAGGGCGGGCCTCGGCCTCACCCTCGTTCTTGTCTACGTCGGCCTCACCATCCTGTTTACTTATCCCCTAGCTTGGTTCTTTACCAGCCATCATGCCGGGGAAGCGGGCGGTGACGCGCGCGTCTACCTGTGGAACATGTGGTGGGTCGACAAAGCTCTGACCGATCTCCACACCAACCCCTTCGAAACCGATTTCATCTTTTATCCTCTCGGCATCGGTCTTTCGCTTCATACGCTCGGCTTCTCACAAGGCCTGCTCTTCATTCCCTTGAAGGCCTTGCTCGGTGACGTTGCGGCAGCCAACTCCATCCTGCTGCTTACCTTTGTTGCCTCGGCCCTCGGAATGTACGCGCTCGCTCGATACCTAGGAGCGTCGAGTTTGGGCGCCTTCCTTGCCGGACTCGCCTTCGCCTTTTGCCCGTATCGGCTGGCTCGACTCGCCGGACATTACGATTTGCTTGGAACAGAATGGATCCCTTTCTACACGCTTTTTTTCCTCAAGGCCCTCCAAGAAAAAAGGCTCCATGCCAAGCTTCTGCTAGCTGCCGGAGTTCTAGCCGCACTCTGCGGGTATACGACGCTCACCTATCTCGTCTTTCTCGCCCTGTTGAGCGGACTCTATGTGCTGTGGCGAATCGTCTTTGACTGGCGTGACCGGCACGACTTATCGCCGATCGGCCGTGCGGCGATCATCGGGCTGGTGGCGGCGGGTTTGCTTCTTCCTCTCTTGCTCCAAGTGAACCGGGATTTGTCGTCGTGGCGTTACCCCGCATATCCCGGCTCCGATCGCTATGGCGCAGACCTTGCCTCCTACGCCGTGCCAGGACCGCAGCAAAACTTGTTGGGCGATTCGCTGGGACGCAGCTTCGGTTCGAACTTGACCGAGGCGGCCATCTTCCCTGGCTACGTGCTACTGATGGTGCTCGTCGGAGCTGTGGCAACCCCCTATGTGCGTCGCCGCTACGCGTTCTGGGGCGTCGCAGCGGTGGTGTTTTTTCTATTGAGTCTAGGAAGTACGCTTAAGATCGCAGGCTGGGAATCAGGAATCTCTCTCCCCTTCGCCCTGTTTCAAGAGCTCCCTTTGCTCGAGCATTTGCGCGCGCCCTCCCGGCTTTCCATCTTGTTCATGCTTTGTGCAGCGGTGCTGCTCGGTGTGAGCTGGAGTTTTTGGATGGAGCGCCTTCGAAGGCCAGCGTCACGGGTGTTCCTCTCCGGTTTGGTGGCTGGCGGTCTGATCGCCGAATACTTGGCCATCCCGATCCCCGTCTTCACCGCTGAGGTCGCTCCCATCCATCGGGAGCTCGCTGAGGAACAGGAGCGTTTCACGGTGATGGAAATCCCCGGCATCGAGCAGATGCCGGGACGTCTGATGTATCACCAGACCGTGCACGGCAAGAGCATCTTCATTGGAACCGCGGCGCGCGTCCCTCCCGAAAAAACAGCGTACTATTTCGGCCTACCGCTCGTCCGCCCTCTCGTCGACCTTCGCAAGGGGAAGATCGCTTTGAGCACTGAGCTCATATCCGAGCAGAGAGAGCTGGCGCCCGGCGTGGCGGCCTTCCTCGGCCTTCGCTATTTCATCGTAGACAAGGCCTATGCCAAACGAGGCGTCCTTCAGTTCCTGGAGCAAACGTTGCCGGTGGACCGAACCTACGAGGACGAAGAGAGGATTGGGTTGCGAGTGCGTAAAGACGAGCTTCCCCTCCCGCCTCGGGAGATCGATCCTGGGGCCCCGGACTCACGCATGTATTTCGCGACTGGCTGGTCGAGGCCGGAGGAAGCGGAAGGGAGGAGTTTTAGGTGGGCCAACGAGAGTCGCTCGACCCTTTTGCTAAAGCGCCCCGACGACGAAGTAACCGTCGTGGTTATCGAGATCTGCTCGCTCGCAAGCGACGGCCAGAGCGTGACCGCGCGACTCGATGGAACACTCCTAGGGGAAGCTGCTCTCCATCCAGGTTGGAACGAAATTCGATGGACGCTCCCTGCTCATACGCGACGGGTAGAAAGGCTCGTGCTTCGGTGGGCGGTGCTCAGACAGGCGTCCGACACCGACCCGAGGAGATTGGCCGCGAGAGTGTCCACCATCCGCTTTGAGTAGAAAAGTAGCAGGGGTCAGATCCAATGTTGTGCACATGCACAACATTGGATCTGACCCCGGCGTAGAAAAGTAACGCTGTCTTGCTTCTCTATTTGCTGAAGATTTCTCGGGTGATGATGACGCGTTGGATCTGGCTGGTTCCTTCGTAGATCTGATAAATCTTGGCGTCGCGGTAGAGTTTTTCGACGGGGTACTCTTTGCTAAAACCGTAGCCGCCGAACACCTGGACGGCGTCGGTGGCAAGTCCTCGGACTCGAAGCAGGCCTTTTGGACCTCCTCCTCAGAATCTAGCATCTGATCGAGGGAGGCCCCTACCGCATCGTAGATAGCCTCCTTGGCGAACCGGACCGCCTGAGGCGGTGCGGCGGCCAGCTCGCGCACCAGGTCCAACACTCGATCGGGAAACTCGTCGGTCTCGACCACCCGATTGACCAATCCTACTCGCAAGGCCTCCTCCGCGCTCAGCATTCGTCCGGTAAAGATCATCTCACAGGCTACGGCGGTCCCGACCAAACGAGGGAGGAAAAAACTCCCGCCCCAATCCGGATGCAGTCCTACGCGGGAAAAGGTTGAGCCGAGCCGTGCTTCGCTCGACGCGATACGGAGATCGCAGGCAAGGGCGAGACTCAAACCTGCACCCGCTGCAACCCCGTTGATTGCGGCGACGGTCGGGAGCGGTAACTCACGCAGAAGCTCGACGACGCGGCGTCCGGACTCCATGAGTTGCCTCAGCTTCTCGGTGTCGCCCTCGCGCCGAAGGTCCGCCATGTACTTCACATCGCCTCCGCTACAAAACGCTTTTCCGGCACCGGTGATGACCATGACACGGGCCCGGCCGAGTGCCATGGCGATGGCCTGATGAAGATCGTCCCGCATGGTTCCGGAGAGGGCGTTCCGCTGCTCGGGACGATCGAGGGTGACGGTGGCGATATCGTCCGAGACCTCGAACGTGACGTGCTCCCAGCTCATCGCTATTTCATACCTTCTCTACCAGCAAGGCCAGGCCCAAGCCGCCACTGATGCAGAGCGTCGCCAAGCCTCGCCGTACGTCGCGCTTCTTCATTTCATGGAGCAGTGTAACGACGATCCTCGTTCCGGTGGCCCCAATCGGGTGTCCAAGGGAGATCGCCCCGCCGTTTACGTTCACTCGCTCCAGATCGAAGTCCAGTTCTTTGTGGCAGGCCAATACTTGGCTTGCAAATGCTTCGTTCAGCTCGATGAGGTCGATGTCGGTCAGGGAAAGGCCCGTTTTGTCGAGAAGCTTCTTGACCGCCGGTACCGGGCCGATGCCCATGATCGCAGGGTCCACGCCCGCCCAGGCATAGCCCACGATGCGGGCCATCGGTTCTACACCGAGCTCCTGAGCTTTTTCTTCACTCAAGACAACCACCGCGGCTGCGCCGTCTGTGATCCCGGATGAGTTCCCGGCGTGAACCGTTCCATCCTTCCGAAAAACGGGCGGAAGCTTGGCGAGGCTCTCCGGTGTCACTCCGTCCCGCGGATGCTCGTCTTGTGCGATCGTCAACACCTGTCCCTTCCGCCCAGGCACTTCCACTGGGACGATCTCATCTTTGAACCGGCCCGACCTCCGAGCCGCCTCGCTGCGCTGCTGGCTACGGGAGGCGTACCGATCGCTCTCTTCTCGAGAGATTCCGTACTTATCCACGAGGTTCTCGGCGGTGTCTCCCATCAGCTGATCGCACAACGGACAGAGAAACCCATCTCGGTACATGCCGTCCACGAGCTCGGAATCCCCCAAGCGGTAACCCCACCTTGCCCCGAGCATGAGGTAGGGTGTGTTGCTCATGCTCTCGGTCCCGCCCGCAAGCACTACGTCAGCATCTCCTAGCGCGATGGCCCCATAGGCATTCATGATGGCCTTCAGACTGGATCCACACGCCTTATTGATGGTGTAGGCGGGAGTCGTCTCTGGCACGCCGGCTCGGTGGGCGATCTGGCGAGCGACGTTGGGCCGCACACCGGCCTGCCGGCTGTTTCCGAAAATGGCCTCATCGACCGCATTGGCGGGCGTACCGCTACGCTCGAGGGCGGCTTTCGCCACGGCGCTGCCCAGGTCGGCAGCTTGGAGCGGAGTCAGGACGCCACCGAACTTTCCGATGGGCGTGCGCACCGCCCCGGCTAGGAAGATATTCTTCGCCATGCTCACTTGCCTTTGAACGTAGGCTTTCTCTTCTCGAGATGCGCGTCTAGGCCTTCCTTCGCGTCTTCGGAGATGAAGAGCTGTTGCTGAAGCTCTCGTTCCAAAGCAAGCCCCTCGGAGAACGGAACTTCGAGACCTGAGCAAACAGCGCGCTTGATGCGCCCCACTGCCTTCGAGGCTTTGGCCGGAGGGACGAACTGCGACGCGTACTCCATCACCCGCTCGCGGAAGCCCTCTGCGGGCCAGACATGGTTCACCAGGCCGAGCTTCTCCGCATCGTCGAAGGAAAGAAGACTCCCAGTTGCCATCATCTCGATGGATTTGGACTTTCCGAGCAAACGCGCCAAGCGCTGGGTGCCGCCCGTTCCGGGCAGAACGCCCAGAGAAACCTCGGGCAGACCGATCTTGCCGCCGTCTTTCTTGGCCAGGCGTATATCTGCCGCAAGGGCGACCTCCAACCCACCGCCGACGGTGTGTCCATTCAACGCCGCAATAACCAGCTTCGGAGTTTGCTCCAAGCGATTCAAGGTCTCGTTGGCATGAAGGCAGAAGTAGTACTTGAACTCCGGATCGGCCTGGGTGAGCATTTTGATGTTGGCTCCCGCACAAAAAAACTTGTCCCCCTTAGCGGTGATGACGAACACGTGGACGTTCTGGTCCATGCGCGCCTCGAGGACGGCATCATCCAATTGCCGCATCATCTCGTAGCTGTAGGTGTTGGCCGGCGGATCGTTCAGATCGAGAATAGCAACCCCGTTGTCGGTTCGGTAGTCAACCAGACGTGCATCGGAAGACATAATTCCCCTCTCGTGAAAGCTGACCGACGAACCGCGAGGTCAGCCTGTCAGGCTCTTCTTACGTACTCGAAGTCGAACGGTTTCCCTTTGACTCCAAATTGCGGCGAAGCGATCCAGTTAGCGATCTTACCTGGTTCGTGGACCGGCTGCATCAGGCTTGCCACAAAGGCTTCATCTTCTTTCGATGGCAACCATTCGTCCTTTCGGGCGTCCCACTGGTTCTCGGATAGCATCTCTCCTTGCGGGTCGAAGTCATAGCGCGCAAACGCCCCGATCTGTCGATGGAAGCGTCGGTGTGGAAGTGCCAGGCGATCGGAGATCCCGTGCTGCTCCAAGATTCGGTTCCAGCGATCCACGCCCCTCTGAGAGTCCTCGACGTAGGCGTCACGGAGGATCTCGTTCATCGCGTTACGGAGCGGCACTTCGGAACGCGTGAGCTTCCCGTTCTCGACCACGTCCATCTCGTACACACCCTCGAGGGCTTTGTGGTCGGAGTAGCGTTCTTCCTTGTGGCGTCCCTTTAGGCCCGCCGCGAAGAACTGGGCTGCGTTGGTCGAGACTTCCCCGCCGAAAAGATCGAGAGAGATGCTGAACCAGAAGTTGAGATACTTTTGAATCGTCTGCAGGTCGAACGCCCCCTCGCGTCGGACATCATCTTTTCCATCGCGCATCAACTGCGCGGCGCGCTCGACCATTCGTCCCACTCCAGTCTCTCCGACCGACATGTGGAAGGCCTCCTCGGTCAGCATGAACCGACAAGTCCGGGAAAGTGGATCGAATCCACTTTCGGAGAGCGCCAGCAACTGGAACTTCCCATCGCGGTCGGTGAACATCGTGAACATAAAGAAGTTGAGCCAATCCTCACAGGGGGCGTTAAAGGCCCCGAGCAAACGGGGCTTATCTGGATTCCCGCTACGTCGCTCCAACAAACCCTCCGCCTCTTCACGCCCGTCGCGGCCGAAATAGGACTGCAGCAGGTAGACCATCGCCCACAGGTGACGTCCTTCCTCGACGTTCACCTGGAAGAGATTCCGCATGTCGTAGATGCTCGGAGCGGTCTTCCCGAGCTCACGCTGTTGCTCGACACTTGCCGGCTCGGTATCCCCCTGAGTGACGATCAGGCGACGAAGCTGCGTCCGGAACTCGCCAGGCACACTCTGCCAAGCCGGTTGGCCCTCGAAATCACCGAACCCGATCTTGCGATCGGCTTCGGCCGGAGTCAGAAAGATACCCCAGCGATACTCCGGCATCCGCGTGAAATCGAAGTGCGCCCATCCGCTCGCCTCTACCGAAATGGCGGTGCGGAGATAGACCTCGTCCGCCTGGAAGCCATCGGGGCCCATATCCTTCCACCATTCGATGAAGTTAGGTTGCCACTTCTCGAGCGCCCGCTTCAGTTTCGCGTCTTGGGCAAGGTTGACGTTGTTTGGAATCTTCTCGTCGAGCTCCGACACTTTAAGTTCTCCTCCAGTCAAACTCGGGTAAGCTTGGCTTGCCGTATAAGGTGAGCGCCCCTTTTTCTCCCACCGCGTTGGGACGCTGGAATATCCAGTTCTGCCAGGCCGTCAAGCGACCGAATATCTTGGTTTCCATGGTCTCGGGGCCAGGGAAACGAAGCGAGGCCTCCATCCCCGTCATGGCGTCCGGCGAGAAACCCGCTCTTTCCTCGATCGCGATACGAATCTCGTCATCCCAATCGAGCTCATCGGGCGTGAACGTGACGAGACCGTATTCCTCCGCCTCCTCGGCGTCGAAGAGTTCTTTGTGCTCCAGGGTTCGCTCGACTCCGGTGGGTTCTCCCAAGAATCGGGTTTCCAAGCGAGAGAGTCCATTATTCATTGGCAGGAGTCCGCCGTTCAAAGGTCCGAGACCGATCATGACCGGGAGCTCGGCTCCGTCGAGCATGTAGCTTCGGTCGGCGGCGAGCGCGAGCTCCAGGAGACTCCCCGCAAAACACGAGCCCGGCTCGAGGAGGGCGAAGAGGCTTCTCGCCGTTAGGTCGAGCCGCTTGAGCGTTCGCCGGAGCTTCAGAATGATCTCGCGCGCCAGCCAATTGTCGGCGAGGCGGGCCAAGGCACGATCGAACGCCAGGACTCGCTCGGGGTCGCCGGCCGTCTTCAAGATGAGGAGCCCCACCGTCTCGTAGTTGAATCGTAATTGGCAAAGCGCATCGTCTAGCTCGCGCGCCATGGCCAGTGTCCAAAAGTTACAGCCCGCCTCGTGCAATGCCTCCACCGACTCGGGAGGTTCTCCTCCGGGTCCCCGAACCATCAGCTCTGCGGTGCGCCGCTCCGGATCGATCGTCACGGTGACATGCCGGTACGCCAAACGGTTCTCGGTGCGCTCGACATTCAGCGGTTTGAGCTCGATGCCTTTCTCTCCCGAGTCACCACGACGCGAGGCTGGGGTCGCCGCCTCTACCATCGCTCGAGCCTGTTCTTGAACAACGGTGTCGAACTGGCTGCGGGGTGCGATGCGATCGACCAAACCCCATTCCACGGCACGCTTGCCTTTGATTCCTTCTACTAAGGTGGAGAAAACGTCGGCCCGATCCCGACGAACCTTTCGCTTGTCGACGAGTCGCGTCAGTCCTCCCGTTCCCGGCAACACGGCTAGTAGGGGTGCTTCCGGCAACGCGACCGCGGCGTTACCGTCATCGACTAAAACGATTTCGTCCGCGGCGAGGGCCAACTCGTAACCGCCTCCCGAGCAGATGCCGTTGACGGCGACGATGTAGTGCTGGCCACTTTCCCGGCTCGCTTCCTCCATGGCCAAGCGCGTCTCATTCGTGAACTTGCAGAAGTTGACCTTAAAAGGATGGGAGGAGCTCGCCAGCATATAGATGTTCGCGCCCGCCGAGAAGATCCG
The DNA here is from genome assembly GCA_965222425.1 of Candidatus Marinacidobacterales bacterium. Taxonomy (GTDB): domain Bacteria; phylum Acidobacteriota; class Vicinamibacteria; order Marinacidobacterales; family DATDRI01; genus CBDCNP01. The sequence goes on along the minus strand of CBDCTW010000017.1, from coordinate 253,577 downwards.
ATCCTTACCGCTCTGCACGACGACCGCTTTGATCTCGGGATGCTCAAAGCGCAGGCGCTCGATCGTGTCGGCCAGCTCGATGTCGACACCGAGATCGTAACTATTGAGCTTCAACTGGTAGCCCGGCCTCAGCCCGCCGTCTTCTTGGACGTCGATGGTCAAAGTGGCCACCCCTCCGTCCAGCCGGAGTTTTAGATGGTGATAGACACTAGGGCTGGTTTCGAAATCAATTGTTTTCATCGGCCATCAAGCATACTTGCCAGCCTGCGTGGCTGCAAGAGACTTCAAGCATTATACTACTTGTCAATGCATCGTACTAGCACTATAATTCCACAGATGAATTCCTCGAATTCTTCGGATTTCCTCCTCGTTTTAGGGCGCCGGCTTCGCGAGCACCGGACGAGCCGAGGGCTCAGTCAGAACCGACTCGGTGAGTTGGCTGGGCTATCTCCCCGCTACGTCTCGCAGCTCGAGTCAGGACGAGGAAACATCTCCATCCTTCGCCTGTTGGAGTTAGCACGGGTCCTAGGCGTAACGGTCGACGAGCTGGTGCGTCGCGATGGCGGCGAGAGAATTATTGCCCTCATCGGCCTCCGAGGCGCCGGGAAAACGACGATTGGCAAGAAACTGGCCCGGGCTCTCAAGAGACCTTTCTACGAGCTCGACGGTTTGATCGAACAAGAGGCGGGCCTCCGCTTGGGCGAGATCTTCGCTTTGCACGGAGAGACTTACTACCGACGCCTCGAAAGAGAAGTCTTGTCGCGATTCCTGTCTTCGAGCAAGCCGGCGGTTCTCGCGACGGGTGGAGGATTGGTCACGGATCGGACCACCTATGAGACCTTGAAACGGGGAGCGTTTGCGGTGTGGCTGAAGGCTAGCCCGGAGGATCATCTTGATCGCGTCGTCGCGCAAGGAGACCGGCGGCCGATGGCCGACACCGCGGACCCTTTGGCAGAGCTTCGTGCGTTGCTCCGGGACCGGGGAGCACTCTACTCCGAAGCCCAACTCACAATCGACACCTCCGTGCAAAGTCCGGAAGAAGTGACGCGGACGATCGTGGAAAAAACCGCGACGTAGACGCCAGGCTTACCGGCGCGCGTGTTAGGATGCGGGCATGCGCTGGTTACTAATCGCGCTCGGTTCGCTCTCGGCGGTCGTCTTCGTGGCCGCGTCACAGCAGAGAGTCAAGCCTACCAACCCTCTCACCATCGAAACAATTCTTCGCGTTCCCCGGGTGCATGAATACGATCTGGCGCTCGACGGCCAACGAGTGGCAGCAGCCATTTCGGTCCTGGGCTTGGAGAAGATCTGGGTGATCTCCGATCCCGAAAAGGACAGCGTGCCGGTCGCGCACGGGGAGGGCGGCGACCGCGAGCCCGATTGGTCCCCGGACGGAAAGGAAGTCGCCTTCGCCTCCAACCGCACCGGAAGCTGGCATGTCTTCGTGGCCACTCCCGGGGACGACCGAGCGCGTCAGATCACGAGTCGGCGTGACGGCGATGATCGCAGGCCACGCTGGTCCCCCGACGGACAGCGAATCGCATTCCTGTCGCGCGCCTCGAGTGGCAGCACGGGCTGGGACGTCTGGGTGAAACCGATCTCGGGCGGTGAGCCGCTTCGATTAACGCGAGACCCCCTGGACGAACAGGATCCGCGATGGTCTCCAGACGGAAAGTGGGTCGCGTTTACGTCTCGGGGCGGCCGGCACGTGAACCGGCGCATCGCGATCGTTCCCGCTGCGGGCGGCGAATTGCGCGAGCTCCTCCCTCAGAAATGGAACGGCGACAGTCACTCCGCCAGATGGTCGCCAGATGGAAAGCGCCTAGCCTTCGTCTCCGATGAAGGCGGTTTGAAATCCATCTTCATCGTTTCCGTCGAGGGAGGCGAGCCAGAGCGAGTCACCGATTCCAAGCACGAGCAAACCGACCCCGCTTGGAGTCCCGATGGTGAAGCCATCGCGCACGTTTCGAATCGCGAGGGGACGCAACGCCTCATGGTGACCTCGGTCACCGATCGCAAGAGCAGGGCCTTCACGGTCGGTACCGGCGTCTATAAAAGCCCTCAATGGACCTCCGACGGAGAGGCTTTAGCGAGCTTGTTCTCGGGACCGGCCTATTCCGCAAACGTGTGGCTTTTCGAGAAGAATGCCGGTCGGCGCAGACTAAGCGACAGCTTGCCCCGGAAGCTCGATGTCCGGAAGATGGTTCGTCCGGAGCTGGTGCGTTATCCGAGCTTCGATGGCCGGACTATCACCGGTTATCTTTATTTACCGACCACCGCCAGCGCGGAACAACCGGTTCCACTCGTCGCACACCCTCACGGAGGGCCTACCTCGCAGTGGCTGAACGGCTGGCATCCATTCGTCCAGCTTCTTGTGCAACAGGGCTACGCCATCTTCGCGCCCAACGTGCGCGGCAGCTCGGGTTTCGGCGTGGAGTTCGAAGAACTCAACAATGGAGATTGGGGCCGCGGGGATCTCAAGGATCTCGTCGCGGGGGTCCAAGACCTCGTCCGACGCCCAGAGATCCGCGATGACCGTATCGGCATCTGGGGTGTGAGCTACGGAGGTTTTCTCACCCTCGCCGCGATCGGACGACATCCGGACATGTTCGCCTGCGCGGTGGAAGCGGTAGGCATGCCCGATCTCGAGATGCTATACCGAGAGACGACCACTGACGGCTTGACTTACTTGGAAAGAGAGCTCGGTCCGCTGCGCGGTCACCAAGACCTTTATCGCGAGCTGTCGCCGGTCCGCCTGGTCGATAAAATGAAAACGCCATTACTTACGTTCCACGGGGAGGATTACCGACTGGTCCCCTACTCGACCAAGCTTGGCATGTTGAAATCCCTCGTCGGGCGGAAGTATCCCCTCGAGGAGCTCGTCTTCAAGGGCGACCAGGGCCGCGGTGTGTACCGATTCGATCTGTACCCGCAGGCAGGCCGCTTCTACATGGACAAAATACTGGAAATCTTCCGCGACGAACTTACTGGAGGTCAGGCGGGGCCGGCGCCGTCTGCTTCCATGCCCGGAAGCGGCCGTTGAGGTATTGGGCCTCGTGAACCAGCCAGGTTCCCTCGAGCCGATTTCCCACCAGCTCGGCGTCGATATGAATATTGATCTTCTCGTCATAAGTGACGCGGGCAACCAGAGATTCACCGATAGGGCTCACGCGAGTGAAAAGCCCCTCCAACGATTGGGCTCCGCCCTCGTTCAGAACGACGTTCCCGGCGAGAGAGCCGTCGGGCTGTTTCACCATGGAAAAACTCACCGGATAGCCTTGCGGTAGCACGTAGCCGTGCCAATCTCCGACTAGAGATATAGGCTCGTCGACATCGGCGGCTTCTTCAGCGTCGATGAGGACTCGACCGGGCACCGATTCCTTGCGTAACACGCGAAAAAAAAGACCCACCGGGACGAAGTGATGAGTTTCTAAAAGCCTTTCCACAATCGGATTGGGTGGATGGAGACCAACCACGAAAAGAGGTACGTCGTCACTCGCGGCCCACTCTAGGAGCTGACTTTCATCTCTCGGGGTCACGCTTTCATACATCACCTCGGGCCCGGCCAGCTCCACCTCAGACATGTAGCGCAAGGGGGCAAGAAACAGCTCACCATGGCGTGAAACCGCCACCACCCGCGCGCGGTCCGGAAGCTCCCGGAGCGCTGCCTGCGCAAAGGCTCGGGCGTCTGGGCTCTCGCGGCGATCGGGATTGAGCAGATGAGTCAAAGGATCGAACGGCACTTCGAACTCCAAGGCGAGAAAAGACCCCGCCCGCGGCTTTTGTTGTAGGCGGTCGAGCGCCCATGGGGCGGCGCGATAGACAAACATAGGAGAAAGACTCAACACCAGGGCGAAGACGTAGTCTCGCCATCCTCCATCGGCGAGTAGCTTCCACCAGCCGTAGCCAACCGCGATCGAGATGACGACCCAAGCCGGTATATAGACGTTCATTGGGTCTGGCAACTTCAGGCTGATCGCCAATGCGGAATCCACGACGAACAATGGGAACAGAAGACCAAAAACATGTTTCTGCCTGCGGAAGAGCTCGGCCATTCCGAGGAGCCCGATGAAAAGCGTCCACGGTGGAAAGCTATATAGCAGGGTCACACCGAACCGAATGGCCGATGCCTTCAGGGGCTCGTCCCACGAAAGCATCATGTTGTTGCGCCAGAAAGTGAGCCAGGCCCACTGTTCCGGTGGAATCTCGAAACCTGCCCTCGCCCAATGAGAAGCCGCAACCGCCAAGGCAACCCCGGAGCTCACGAGCAACACTCCTAAACCGCGGACCCTCACCCTTCCTATGTCGCGTACCAAAGGCGGGCGCACGACCCGCACCCAGAGCGCAAAGACCGGGAGCAGGAAGACCATCATCAGGTTATTGGAGAGCGACAGACCGAGGATCCCCATCGCCAGATAGAAAAAGGGAACCCGGCCTTCGTTAGCAAAACGCAATAGGTAATAAAGGGGGGCGGCGAGCAGAAGAGCATCCAGCGCTTCTGGACCCGGCGTCACGGCGCGTAGCCAAAACGTGTGCGCGACGACGAGAACCATTGCACCGACGATACCCACTCGGCGCGCAACGAATTGCGGGGCGATCTGCAGCAGGAATTTCAAAAGAAGATAGACGTAGAAACAAGCACCGGCGGCAAAGGCGGCGGATGCGACGTTCGTCCGTCGAGGAAGTGAGTCCCTCGGAATCATCAAGAAAGGCGCGAGGCCAACACGTAGAGTGGCCGATCCCAAGGACCTTCTCCGATCTCTGCCAACGCCGACGCGACGCTGGTAGTCTGCGCCCTCGCCCCAAGCGATATCCGGAGGACCAGCAAAGACGTAGAAGGCGAAGCAGCTGACCAAGACCGCCAGAGCTACGCCGGCGTTCACCCATCCGCGATACCAGTTCGGCCTCGTAGCGTGACATCTTATAACACGCTTGGCTAGCGTCCTGTATCAGTGATTCGTCACGTAAATCTTAATCGGGGAGACTCGAGTGGGATCGCGGTAAAATGCGCCGCGGTGGACAAAGACCAGTATCAGCGACTCTTCGAGCTGGAGGACCGCTTGTGGTGGTTCCTCGGCATGAGGAAACTCAGTTTCGCACTCATCGAACGATTCGTGCGTGCGTCCCCACCCCTTTCGATCCTCGATGCCGGCTGCGGAACGGGAGGCATGATCCCGCATCTTCAGTCGTACGGCTCGGTCGTGGGGATCGATCTCTCCGACGAAGCCCTCGCGTTCGCCCGGCGCCGGCAAAAGGGGCATCTGGTTCGGAGCTCCCTGCCAAGCCTTCCCTTCGCCTCGGACGCCTTCGATCTCGTCACGTCCTTCGACGTCATCTATCACCAAGCGGTTGCGGACGACCGGGTCGCACTTAGAGAAATGGCAAGGGTTCTCCGGCCGGGGGGTACATTGTTAATAAGGGTGCCGGCTCACGACCGCCTGAGGAGCCGCCACGATATCGTCGTCCACACCCGCCACCGATACGCGAAGCGTGAGCTGAAGGAGAAGCTCGAGCGCGCGGGCCTGGCGCCGGTCTACGTGTCCTATGTGAACTGCTTTCTCTTCCCTGTCGCGGTCGCTTCGAGACTCGTGGACAAGGTCCTGCCAGGAGACCAGGATGCCTCGCAGCTGAGGGACGTACCTCCCGCACTCAATCGATTGCTCACGGCTGTCCTCAAGCTGGAAGCCTCCATCATCCGCGCCGCGCGGCTTCCTTTCGGACTGTCTTTGGTTGCGGTGGCGACTCGAAAAACCTCGTGAAGCCACTGCCGGTCCCGAACGACCGATGAGGCCCTACTGGTGTCCGGCGAACTGGCTGTCCACGACGGAGCCAACTTCCATCGCGGGGACAACACTACCCGGGGTACCCGGGCGGTTGACGTGGATACGAAGCACCAGATCCATTTCGGTGATCCCGAGATAGAGCGAGCCTCGGGAATCGAAAGACAGAAAGTCCAAACGCTCAAGCATCAGCTCCCCGGGAAGGCTCACCGAGCGTGATAGCGGCGCCTCATCAAGCTTCCGTCGCCAATCGGAAAGGCGAAATATCTCGAGCGGCATCTGCGACGGCTCGCCAGACCACCGGGGCGAAATCTCGACGATGACCGCATCCCCCAATCCGCTTTGAACTAAAGCGTAAAGAGAATTTCCTTCAGGATCCCACGCCAGAGATAGACCTTGCCCCGTTAGCGGACCGACACGAGCCGGCTGTCCGGCTGAGAGGGTTTCGTCGAAGGGCAGCTTCCACAGACTCCCTCTGCCATGCTCATCCACCAGGAAGTAGATGGTTTGGTCTCGCCCAAGGACCATGCGCCCCGGACTGCCAGGGAGGGCGGCCACTTCTTCGGGAACACCCTTCGGGTCGCCGTTCGAATCGAAGCGGTACTGAAAGATAGCGCCATGTTCCCGACGAGAAATGTACAGAGCACCGTCTGGCCCAAACGTCATGCCGCCGATCGGATCGAGTATCCCGGTGTTCGTGAATGTCAGCTGGCGAGACCGCGGCGAAAGTCCAATGCCATCTTCGGGCAGCACGCGCACCAAGTGGCCCCGCTGGGACCCGAACGCGGCAACGAAGAGCGAGCCCGCGAGAGGACCCTTTTCCGGGCCGAAACACATCGCGATCGGCTCGCGAACGCCGGGAAGAAGAACGACGCTCCCCCTCGCGTCGCCACCGCCTTGCCCCTCCATGGGAAATACCTGAAGCGACGCCGCGTCTTGGTCATGAGACAAGATAACGCGCTCGCCGGTCCGACCGCGCCAACGAAGTCCGCGGGCTTGGCGATCGAATGGAGGATATGGGTGAGTCGTAATCGAGGCAGGCGCCGTGTTTCCAAGCCCAAAACCACCGAGTGACGGCCGAGCGCGATGGCCGTCGTGAGGGACGAGGTCGACGATTTAGCCTCGGCCGAAGGCAGCGCAAGATGGACGCGAACGAGAGCCACGCGCTCGCCGAAATCCACGTGAGCCGGTTCAACGTTGTCACCGCGCCATCGAGGTAATCGAATTTCAAATCGCGGACCCCGCGAGCCAACACTTGCGGCGTACCGCCGGAGACTTCCTTTGTTAGAACGTTCTCCTCTTCCTCGAGTCCGCGCTCGAGGCGAAACCGGACCTCGCGAAGTTTTGCAACCCTCGCCCGTCGATAAGGCGAGTAAGTCTCGAGCAACTCGCCGTCGGTGGAGTCGATGGAACGAAAAGCCAAAGTCTCGCGAGTGGCGAGCACGACTTCCGCGCTCTCCGAGTTGCCACCCAGGTCGAAAAGAAGCACCCAGTCGCCGACCTTGAAGAGCTCGGCCCCGGCAACACGTACTTCAACGCCGCTCGAGGCGAGGTCTGCCAGCAACACGCCGACGAGCCCCTCGGATTAGATCGGAGTGTAATTACGTTGGACGCGGGGATGGGATCCTCGGCGAGAAAAGGTAAGACCTCGATCGCCCCGTCAATGCCATAACCGGTCCTCGCGATTTCATGCGCGATTTCATCGAAGGCCCAGGTCGCCATTGCCGCCTCGGCGTCGTTACGAACATCTATCGCGTTTAGAAACTCGACCATACGGTCGCTGTGTAGGAGGAAACCCACAACGACTAGCGTGATCGAAAGACCAACTAATGCCTCGATGAGGCTGTAGCCGTCAGTTACTCGCATGCGTGCCGACATGGAACGGGTCTTCTACTTCAATGTCGACTCTTAGAACCACCGTCGAACGGCGGGACCGGGAACCAGAAGCGGCATCCGCTGATGGCCTCGAGATACACTCGAAGACCATTCGTCAGGAAAACGGATTCTCGACTCGAATGAAGTCGAACTTCTTGAAATCTGGATCGTTCGTATAGATCGTGCGGACCTCATGCTTTCGGAGGAGACCCGCGAGGTGCGCGTCGGGAACCAGGTTACCTCGCACGGGGAAGTGTTCGGTGATCTCCCGATAGATTTCTAGGAATCCGTCGTCTTCCGAAATAAGGCGAACCTGCGGCAGGCTGACGAGCATCTGCAGGTTCTCCAAAGCTTCCTCGGGAGACAGTGGATTCGTGAAGATCCTGGGATGAGTTGCGATACGGAGATAGGACATCAACGTCATGTAGGCAAGGCAGAAGAGATCCCCAGCGGAGGAGCACTGCCTAAGGAAGTCCGACGCCGTCCGGTGGAACGGGCTTGATTGGTCGGAGGCGTAGAGAAGGACGTTTACGTCGACCGAGTAGCTCAAGACTCGCCCGAAGTTGGCGCATCAGATGTCAAACCGGAAACGGGTCTGGCGAGAGCGACCTCGCTAAAGTCCTAGCGGCCAAACCGTCACGAGAAGCGGGAGCGAGACGACAACGATCAGGATCTCGAGCGGAAGGCCCATTCGCCAGTAGTCGCCGAATTGATAGCCGCCCGGCCCCATGACCAGAACGTTGTTCTGATGACCGATGGGAGTTAGGAACGCACACGAAGCCCCGATTGCGATCGCCATCAGAAAGGGGTCGGGGTTAACGTTGAGTGCGGCGGCCAGGCTGGTTGCAATCGGGGCCATGACGACGGCGGTCGCCGCGTTGTTCATGAGATCGGAAAGCGTCATCGTAATGATCATGATGGCCGCAAGGACAGCGATCGGATGAACCGCCGAACCGAGCCGAGCGATGTTACCCGCGATCCAGTCCGTCCCTCCCGTCGCCTGGAGAGCCTGCCCGATGGGAATCATGGATGCCAGCAGGATGATGATCGGCCAATCGATGGTCTCGTAGACCTGGCGCGGGGTGAGAACGTTGAAGACGACGAGGGCGGCGACGGCGGCACCGAACGCGACCTGAACCGGCAAAATCCCCGCCGCGGTGACGCCAATGGCCCCGAGGAATATGGCTACTGGCAAGAAGGCCTCTCGGCGCTTTCCGAGTTGGAGTCCGCGTTCGGCGAGCGGGAGACAGTCGAGCGACGCTACCGTGTCGGCGAGAGTCTCGGACTCCCCTTGTAGTAGCAATACGTCCCCCGCGCGCAGCTTGACCTTTCGGAGCCTGGTGTTGATGGGTCTCCCCTCTCGGGATATGGCGAGTAGGTTTGCGTTATAGCGGGATCGTAATCTCAGGTCACCGGACGTTCGACCTTCGATTCGGGCGCCGGGAGGGATGACCGCTTCTATCAGAGCCAGATCGTCGGGGCTCGGCGCCACTTCATCCTTCTTTTCCTTCCTGCTCGCTAACTCGAGCCCGGCGGCTTTCATCAACTTGTCGAGGTCGTCTGGATCCGCCTCCAACAACAAGATGTCGCCTTCTTCTATGATTTCATGTCTCGGTGTTCCCGGTAGACGCTTTCGCCGGCGAATCAGAGAAACGGCCGTGACCTCACCCTCGGACGTCTTCTCTAGCTCCTCCACCTCCTTCCCTACCGACTTCGACCCCTTGGGCACTTTCACCTCGACGACATAATTCGCGATCTCGAAGAGATCCTGTGGCGGCCTCTGGCCGCGACGTTCTTTCGGTATGAACCTCCATCCAAGAAACGTGATGTAGACAACGCCGACGATCGCGAGCGGCACGCCGACCGGCGAAAAGTCGAACAGCCCGAACGGCTCGCCCGCGGCATCCGCACGATAAGAAGCAATGATGATGTTAGGAGGTGTTCCGATGAGCGTGGTGAGGCCACCGAGGATCGAGCCGAAGGAAAGCGGCATCAAGATCTGTGCGGGAGGTAGACCCGATTGGAGTGCCAACGGCATCAGAAGCGCGAGCGCCGCGACATTATTCATGAAGGCGGAGAGGACGGCAGCCAAGACGGTGAGCGCCCCAATCATCAGAAGTGGACGCTGATTGAACACGGTGAGGCCTCGCGCCATTCGATCGATGAGGCCCGAGCTCTGCAAACCGCGGCTAAGTACCAATGCCGCGGCGACTGTGATGACGGCCGGGTGGCCTAGACCGGAGTAAGCGTCTTCAAACGGCACGACACCAGCCAATACCCCAACCATAAGGCAGACGAAAGCGACGACATCATAGCGCCAGCGCCCCCAGATAAAGAGAACAAGCGCGGCAGCAAGAATCCCGAAAGTGATGATCACCAGATATAGTCTCGAGCGATGTCTCGCTTGTCTCGACCTGCCAGAAGATGCACAACGCGGATCTTTTTCAGAGTGACCGGCGACATAGAGCCGAGAGGGCTGTGAATAATCCGCTTCTTCTGCAAAGCGGCGTACCGGTGCATCTCAGGCGATGGTGCATCTTTGGCCAGATGGACGACGAGCTTTTCCTCACTGTAATCCAAGGCCGCCATAAGGAGAACTTCAGCTTTCTCCTTCGCTAGACGGTACTCCCGATCCTGCCAAACATCGAAAACTCGGCGCGGTGGGTACGTCATCATGAATCCGCCGTACGTCGCGCGCATGATACCGGGTCCCACAACCTGCCCCCCAGGATCGGTGGAGTAAAACGCCATGTCCGACTCTTGTTCGTGTTCACCGAGCCACGTCATGCAGTAAGGAAATCGCCCTCCCTCACGGTCTCGATCGAAGATCACCACAACCGATCCAGCATCCCCCAGTGAGCGACCCAGTTCCTGAACGTAGACTCGACCGTCGTGCAGGTTGCGGAGAGTTTCCCGCATGTCGATGCCGTCGAGCATCGTGCTGGTAAAGGGCTCGGTACGTTTGCGCTCTGCGGAGACGATGGCGGCCCCTTTGCTCTGAAGGTATCGCGCGTAGTCTTCGATCACGATGTCCTCGGGGCGATGAGAGCAAAGTCCCATCAGATCGAAGGCGTCGAGCCACTTTTGCGGGTCGTCAGTCGTCGGCCGCTCCCGCACCGGGACACGGGTCGGACGTTGCTTGACGCGAAAGAACCGTTTGCGAAATGTGATCTTCCTCGTGCCAAGATCGAGCTCGTCCCCATCGATGCGTGCTGTGGCCAGCTCGGCGGTCGCTTTTTGCCACGGGTAGGTGCGCGCCACGTCAAAAACCTCCCATGCGAAGTTGTCGTCGCCCACTCCCCGGGCCGCGACCGCCCATTCGTAGAGTCCTGGGACCAAGACGCCTTGAATCCGAGCGTAGCGGCATCCAAAGTCGAAAAACATCTTCCGCTGCCACGGTTGAACGTTCTCGTGGGTTTGAGCCTCGTAGGATGAAGCCCCGATGCGCCAAACAACATTCTGCAAGTGCTCGACGATCGGGGAACCGCTTCCCCGTGAATGTGGTCTGGTGCCCATGGTACGCTGCGTACCGGGCCACATTCATCGGGCGTTCCTTCGCTTGCTCGTCCTTCTCTCCGGTGATGACCCTAAGTCCGTATTGAACCCAGGAGACTTGACGAGAAAGCGCCGATTGCAGCTCGACCTCCTCGGGAGCTTTTCCATCCCGCAAAAGCTCGAAGACGGAATGTGCCAGCGGCGGATCGGGCAGGATTGCGGTGAGACTGTCCGGATGGAGGTGACGAATCTCGGCGTGGCTACGCTTGATACGGACAAAAGGCTCGGCAGTGGGCTTCTTCACCAGACGACCTACCGCCCGCACGTGCGCCGCCCCGAGCAACGAAAGCAGTGGACCAGGGGGGCACGCCTCTCTCGCTTGTTTGATGCGGTGAGCCATGCCCGATTCGCGTTGTCTATCTGCATCGCTCGACGGCGCCGCGTCACTCTGCTCGACCAGCAGCTCGAGGTACCTCTGCGGCCCGAGGTGCCAGAGCGCGTAGGGATCGGGCACCGGATCCCTTCGACGCTCCTCGTACGGGATATCGGGATCCACGAAGAAGATTGATTTTTCACGCTCGTTCGCCCATCGGAGCGCTTCGGCAAACGGATCGCCGAGAATGGAGACCCAGACAAGAGCGTCTTCGCCACTTCGCTCGGAGATGACGAGCGAGACCTTGTGCAGACGCCGGATCGCTTTCAGAACGATCTCGGTCAGGCTGGTTGGGAGCTCGACTGCGATCCCGGACGGATTGAGTTCGTCTAAAGCGGCCCGTACAACCGAAGCGACATCGAGACGGTCGTGCACAACCGGAAGCAAATGAACGCCCGGAACAACCTCTGGTGTCAGAGCCCTTAAGCTGGTCTTATTCTTCTGGCCCTTCCGGCGCTTCCGGTCCATGTCTAAAACGTCAGAAGATATCGAACTGCTTGGCCTCCTCGGCTCCCATTGCCAGCCCGAGGGCTTTGTCTACGGCGGACTTGGCGTCCGGTGCGCGCTTGGTGTGCAACATTTCATGGCGTAGCGCACGACGTTCATCCCGTCTCTAACGGTGTAGCGAAGATCGGCTTGGTGGGCGGCCTGCAGGTAGGCAAGGACGTAGTTCAGCACATCGTCGGCGGCGAAGGGAATCTGCTCCTTCAGAATCGCGCGCTCCTCGTCTTCTTCGGGGAAGTCCACATAGATTTGCGGCATCAGGCGCGAGTGGATGTACTCAGGAACCTCGTAGGTCGACGCATCTTCATTCATAGTGGTGACGAAGCGAAACTCGTCATGAGCCGAGATCTTGACGCCCGCGACAAGACTCTTCGCGTAACGACGATGATCGAGAAGTGGTGCCAAGGAGGCCCAAGACCTCTCGCTCATGCGGTTGGCCTCGTCGAGCACGCAGGCCCCGCCGCGAACCATGGCGCTTACCAGAGGCGATGCCATGTAGCGCACCCCGCCGGTGGGGTCGAGGACCGGTGAAACCAAGAGATCCTCCGGGCGCGTATCCATCGTCGCCTGCATGATGTAGACGCCGAGGCCTAGCTCCTGGGCGGCGGCGCACGCCAGAGTCGTCTTGCCAACGCCCGGCTTTCCGAGGAGACGCGGATGAAGAGGTAGATCCTTCTCTTCGACGCAGGTCCAAGCGGCCAGAAGTTGCAGCAAGACTTCGCGCTGCCCTACCCAAGTCGGCACTTTCTTTTCGGGCGAAGTGAGGTGAAGGGTCACTCCTTCGATGTCGATGGTCTTAGGTTTATTCATCGGCTTTACTATATCCCATTGCGCAAGACCCATTATTACACCCGAGGGCGGTTTGTACCGCTCTTGCGAGTTCTAAAACCATTCCCGCCTAGGGACTTGACAGGTCATTTAAAACTGACCATAATGGACATATGAAGCAAGCAGGAGTGGCCGAACTGAAAGCTCGCCTGACGATGTACCTTAAGAGGGTGAAATCGGGAGATGAGGTTCTCATCACGGAACGCGGGCAGCCCATAGCCAAGCTCGTGCCGCTTGATGGCGCGGAAAAGCGTGGCACGCGGCGGGAGCGACTTGCCAAGGCGGGGCTGTTGCAGTTGGGCCGAGGCAAAGTACCGAAGTCCTGTTTGTCAGCGCCAGCTGGCCCGCCCGAGATCGGCGAGGCGGTACTCGCGGCTCTTCTTTCCGAGAGGGAAGAGGGCCGTTAGTGTTCTGGGACAGCTCGGCCCTCGTTCCGATCCTTTTGCCAGAACCAAGATCTGCCGAAATGATCTCGCTCGCTGGTCTGGGCGAGATCCCCGTTGTTTGGTGGGCCAGTCCGGTCGAATGCCGGTCGGCTATTCATCGACGTCATCGAGAAGCTCCCATGCCACGCTCTATCCTGGATACCGCTCTCGAGCGGTTGCAGTCATTCTTCCAGCACGCCGATACCGTTCCTGCATCGGAGGAAGTGCGTTCACGAGCGGGACGCCTCCTCGCGGTACACCCGCTGAGAGCAGCGGACGCGCTGCAACTGGCAGCAGCCCTAGTCGCCTGCGAGGAAGAGCCGATGGGCGAAAAACTCGTCAGCCTGGATCAGCGGTTGCGTGAGGCAGCCATTCGAGAAGGCTTCGCGGTCATCCCTGACTGAGCGATTGAGTGACTGCGGTGCCGGGAACTTGGCCCGCGGCGTGATAGGAGCTTCGAACCAAAGGCCCAGACTCGACGTGCCGGAAGCCTGTCGCCAGCCCGACGCGTTTAAGCTCCTGAAACTCATCCTGATGATAGAAGCGCTCCACCGGCAGGTGATCCTTGGTCGGTTGGAGATACTGCCCAATCGTGAACACCTCGACTCCAACTTTTGCTAACTGCTTCATAACATCCGTAATCTCGCCGAAATCCTCTCCCAGCCCGACCATGACTCCCGTCTTGCTAACGACCCCCGGAGCGAAGGTCTTGGCACGCTCAAGCAGTTCTACCGACTGGGAGTACTTAGCACCCGGTCGGACTCGCTTATAGAGACGGGGCACGGTCTCTATGTTGTGGTTGAGAATCTCGGGTCGAGCCGCCAACACCGTTTCCAGTGCCGGCTGCGAACCTTTGAAGTCCGGTATCAAGACCTCGATCGTGGTATCCGGATTGTCCCGTCGCACGGCTTCGATGGTGCGGGCGAAGATGGTAGCCCCGCCGTCGGCTAACTCATCGCGATTGACCGAGGTGATCACCGCATGTCGCAAACCCATCGCCTTCACTGCGGCGGCGACGCGGGACGGCTCCGTCAGATCGAGCTTAGTGGGCAAACCCGTCGTCACGGCGCAGAAGCCGCAGGCCCGAGTGCAGATGTCTCCCAAGATCATAAAGGTAGCGGTCCCCTGCCCCCAACATTCCGCCACATTGGGACATCGGGCCTCCTCGCACACGGTGTGGAGATTGTGCTCCCGCATCACCGACTTGAGGCGAGTGTAGTTTTCTCCGCCGGGGAGCCTTACCCGGAGCCAATCCGGCCGTGGTGATCTTGTAGCTACCATCGCCACCATTCTATAAAGATCTAGACAAAATTGAAATGCGGGTACGTCGCCGGCTACGACGGGTCAGCCCTGCGCTAGGGCGAGCGCTTCCGTCGTGAGGGATCGATCCTCCCTTGGATGAACGCCACGCCGAACGTCCGCTCCGCGGTCAAACGATTGTGAGACCCGCAGTGAAGGCGTAGATTCCGCTCGTCGTGGCTGCCCTGTCGCGCAAAGGGCCGCAGATGCTCGATCTGGAGCCCTGTTCGCGAACGACAACGCGTCCCGTCCCGCCCACGGTATTCGCACTAATAGCCCGCCCTTTCGTGGACTCGCTCCCGAACTGCTGACGGGATGTAGCGGGACTTCGCGGAAACCTTGCCCGGGCAAGGTTTCTCGCCGGTCCTCGATTTGCGCTCGAGCCGCCGTGCGCGCTTTCTCTTCAGGTCCTTCTTGTCGAGGGCGATATCCAAAGCTTGCTCTATGACCTCGGACATGTGCAGGAGAGGGTTCTCGACGCCCAGGACCTCCGCCAGGCGCTCGAACTTCTCTTTGAACTCTCGGTCGGCGGCGAACCGAAAGTTGAACACCTCCGGCCTCGCCGGCTCGAGGATGCTCGGTGACACTCGAGGAGCGGGGCGCGGCGTCCCGGGCACCACCGGGGCTTCCACACTCACAGGTGGGGTCCGAGCCGCCCGAGAAGAGGTCTTTCGAATCGTGGGCGCAAAGACGGGCTTCGGCTGTAGGGCGACGAGATATTCATCGAGCTTGCGCCTGGTCATCCCGGCGCAGTCGCTTAGAAGTCTCTCGACGTTCTCCTCCCGAAGATGCGGTGCAAGCAAGCCAGCCACGGTGAGGCTCACTCGGTTCTCGGCCAAGGCAACGAGGAGCCGGGGAAAACGTCTAGACACAACTGGCAGCGAAGGATGATATACGGCGAACGATTAAGGCAGGTGCGAGAACTGCACGGATGGACCCAGACAGACGTTGCCAAGCATCTTGGTGTAACGCAGTCGTTTGTTGCCCAGGTGGAAAACGGCTGGGCGAAAGCTCCAGACGAGTACGTGCAGTCGTTTGTATTCCGCGCTGGCTTCCCGGTTCGGTTTTTCGAGACACCCACCGAGACGGATTTTCCGCTCGGGTCGCTACTGTTCCGCGCGAAAGCCGCGATGACGGAGCGAGAACAGAAAGTTGTGCATCGACACGCGCAGATGGCCCATGAGGTCCTGCGCCGAATGGTTGTCGGGCGGAACGTGCAAGAAGTGCCCGTCAGCGTGCCCACCATTCCAGGAGACCCAGAACGGGCTGCCATCCTGACGAGAAGCGAGCTTGGGCTCTCCCCGGATCAGCCGATCAAGCACGTCATCCACAGCATGGAGTCTGCTGGCGTGCTGGTGATTGGATTGCCGTGAGCGTTCGCGAAGGGAGACGCGTTTAGCGCGTGGGCTTTTTCTGGCACTGGCCAGCGTCGACCCATCGTTGTGATGTCCTCCGATCGTCCCGCTGATCGAGTTCGGCTGAGTGCTGCTCACGAACTGGGCCATTTGGTAATACATCAACCGCTTCCGGCTTCTCCAAACATCCACGACGAGGCTAACCGGTTTGCTGGCGCTTTGTTACTTCCAAAGGACGCCATGCAGCAGGAGATTTCGCAGGCGACGACCCTGGAAACGTTCCTCAACCTGAAAGTGAAGTGGGGCGTCTCAGTTCAGGCGGCGATCGTCAGGGCACACGAACTAGAACTGATTACATCCAGAAAGTACCGCACGCTCTTTCGGCTGTTGTCCGCACGCGGATGGCGACTCCACGAACCTCTAAGCCGACAGGTACCGCTTGAGCGACCAAGAGCTTTTCGGCAAATTGCTGAGATGGTCTACGGGTCAAGCCGGCTGGACTTCGCTAAAATTGCCGAGGACGTTCAATACCCAGAGGCATTCGTACGCGAACTACTAGAGGCTCATGCGTCAAAGGACGCGCCGGCCCCTCGGCCCACGCCACGAGACCAAGCAAAATCAGCCGATCTGCTGACGTTCAAGAGGAGGGTTTAGCCCAACGTGCCTTCGCAGCTTTTCGTGCAATAGCCTTGCGCTTCGCGGTGCTCAGCTTCGCTGCCCTAGCTTTGCCCCCCTTGGACGCACCAAGCTTGCTGAGGGCCGCGGCAGCGGGATTTCTACTATCCGGCTCCTCCGGTACAGGTTCGATCTGCCCGGTGGCCTCCTGCACGATCTGCCAGGGGAGCTGGTTCGTGTCGCGTGGCCGTTTGGGCTTGCTTGCTCGGGAAGGCATGCCCTAGTATGGCACAGTTGGCGGGACCAGATGAACAGGAACGACCTCCAGTTGAAGGCTGAACCGCCCCGGGTTTTCCGGAGACTGTTTTAGTTGAGTCTCGCCATCTCTAGCGAGCCTTCCTGCGACCGATAGTAGTTCATCTCGTACTCGACGGGGGCGACATTTCCGATCGGCTCCAAGAGTCGTTGCGTGTTGTACCAATGCACCCACTCGAGGGTGGCGAACTCGACGTCCTCGAGACCACGCCAGGGGCCCGCGTCGACGGGTCACCTCGGTCTTGTAGAGGCCGATGATGGATTCAGCCAAAGCGTTATCGTAGGAATCGCCTCGGCTGCCGACGGACGGCTCAATGCCCGCCTCGGCGAGCCGCTCGGTGTAACGGATCGAGACGTACTGCACGCCGCGATCGCTGTGATGCACCAATGGATCTTCTGGGTTTAGTCGGCGCTCGTGCAGCGCCTGCTCCAACGCATCGAGAGCGATGCCGGCAGTCAACGATGTCGTCGCTCGCCAACCGACGATGAGTCGAGCGAAGACGTCGATGACGAAGGCGACATACACGAAGCCGCGCCACGTGGCAATGTAGGTCAGGTCCGAGACCCAGAGCTCGTTCGGGCGTGTGGCGTTGAAGTTGCGCTCCACGAGGTCCATCGGGCGAGCGCCGCTCGAATCCGGCTTCGTCGTCTTGAATCGACGTCCACGGACCGCGCCCTGGAGACCCATTTCACGCATCAGACGGGCCACCGTGCATCGAGCCACGTCGCGGCCCTCACGGCACAGCTGACGCCAGACCTTGCGCACGCCATACACGTCAAAGTTCTCTTGCCGTACACGACGAATCTCGCCGCGGAGTTGGACGTCGCGCTTCGCTCTCGCTGGCAGGCGGCTTGGGTCCTTCTCTCGCGCTTTCTGCTCGTAATAGGTCGACGGGGCGATCGGAAGCATCCGGCAGATCGGCTCGACCCCGTAATTTTCACGGTTCGCGTCCACGAACAACACATTCACCTCGGTCGGCGGTCGAGCTCCGCCTGGGCGAAAAACGCCGACGCCTTGCGAAGGATCTCGTTCGCCCGCTTGAGCTCACGGTTCTCTCGCTCAAGTTCCTTCAGCCGCTGACGCTCGTCCGTCGTCAGTCCCGCTCGTTTCCCAGCATCACACTCTGCTCGCCGCACCCACGTGCGTAGCGTTTCCCGCGTACAGTCAATCTTCGACGCAATCGATGAGATCGCTGACCACTGAGATTCGTGCTGAGCCTGCTGGTCGAAAACCATCCGCACTGCGCGCTCTTTTACCTCCGGTGAATACCTGCTTCGTCTTGTCATGACTCCATCCTCTCAAGAGTTGGAGTCTCCGGGAAACCCGGGGCGGTTCAGGCGGACTCGCTTCGGTGGTACCACACAATCGATCTAGGCCAGGGCGTCATCACCAAGGGCATCGACAACTCGCCGGAACGGCTCGCACACGTGGGTTTGCCCCAGGATCTATCTGGCCGCTCCGTGCTCGACATCGGCGCATGGGACGGGTTCTTCTCATTCGAGGCCGAACGTCGCCACGCAGCTAGGGTTGTCGCGTGCGATTACTACGCATGGCACGGTGTCGGCTGGGGAACGGGACAGGGCAAGGCCGGGTTTCAATTGGCGCGAGAGGCGCTACATTCCCACGTTGAGGACGTGGACGCGGACGTCACGGACCTGTCCGCTGAGCGGGTCGGGAGGTTCGACGTGGTCCTCTTTCTTGGTGTCCTGTACCATCTGCCCAACCCGCTGCTCGCCCTGGAACGGGTCGCGGCGGTGACGAGTGGCCTCCTCATCCTGGAAACCGTCGTGGATATGGTCGGGATTACTCGACCGGCCGCCGCGTTCTATTCAGGACGGGAGCTGGGCGACGATCCGACGAACTGGTGGGGGCCAAACCACGCCGCCGTGCGCGACATGCTGCTCAGCGTGGGATTCGGACGCGTCGACGTCATCACACCGGCTCGGTCAGCCGCCTATCGAGCGGCACGGGCGGGATGGCACCGGCTCAAGGGGCGAAACAGCCTGCGACAAGCCTTCCGGCAGGACCGCGCCGTTTTCCACGCCTACAAGACCTGAAACCCGACCCACGAACCAGGCGCTCGCCGCTGGTCCCTCAAACTAGACCACTACCGACCCAGAGTACGATCCCTCGCTTGGATACCCGGATCACCTCTACCTCTACACGGGCGGCATGAATTCGTTCGAGTGGGCCGCGACCCGACCCCAACAGTGGCCACCCAACACCGTGGGCAGATACCGCAACTGTGACCCCGTGCTGACGAACTACCTGACCCGGCTCGGAGTCGAGGGGCTCGGGGAAGAATATCTCTCCTTCCCCCAGCGTGCGCTTTTCGACAAAATCGGCATCCGCGACATGGTGATGGAGACCGATCCCTACGGAAACTTCCTCACGCAAGGCTATGAGTTCGGCACCGGCCGCGACTGGGCGCGGCTCGGGAATCTATACCTGCAGGACGGCGTTTGGAATGACGAGCGCGTCTTGCCGGAAGGCTTCGCCGAATTCGTCAGCACGGTGGCCCCGGCCTGGGAAGCCGCCGTCCGTCCCATCTACGGCGGCTTCTTCTGGATCAACGGGGACGAGGCTTATCCCATCCCGAAGGAGGCCTACTTCATGGCCGGCGCTGGCAACCAGATGACATTCATCATCCCGTCGCACGACCTCGTCGTCGTCCGATTGGGCCACTACAAGGGCGGGAGGCCCGGCGACGAAGGTCTGAAGAACGCATTAGCGAAGCTGATGGAGGCCGTCCCCGAGAGTTGACGGCCCCTACAAGATCTTCTCATCCCAGGTCTCGAGCTTCTTCTTCACTTCAGCCATGAACTGGTCCCCGACCGCCCCGTCGATGACTCGATGGTCGAAGGTCAGCGACAAGTAAATCATCGAACGCACTGCGATAGCGTCGTTCACGACGACGGGGCGTTTGTGGATCGCTCCGAGGCCGAGAATCGCAACCTCGGGCTGATTGATGATCGGCGTGCCGTAAAGGGCTCCGAAGGGGCCGGGGTTGGTGATGGTGAAAGTCCCACCCTGAACATCTTCCGGCTTGAGCTTTTTTTCTCTGGCCCGCGTCGCCAAATCGTTCACCGCTCGCTGCAAACCGAGGAAGCTCTTCTCATCGGCGCGATGGAGGACGGGCACGATGAGTCCCCAATCGAGCGCGACGGCGATCCCGATATTGAGATCCTTCTTATAAAGAATGTTGCTTCCATCCAGGGAGGAGTTCACGATCGGAAAAGCCTTCAGCCCGTGGAGCACGGCCTGAATGAAAAACGGCATGTAGGTAAGCTTGACGTCTTCCTCCCGCTCGAAGCGACCTCGATTCTCCTGGCGCAGTTTCACCACCCGAGTCATGTTTGCTTCCCAGACGGTCGAGACATGCGCCGATGTCCGCCGCGACATGACCATGTGCTCGGCAATGGACTTGCGCATCACGCTCATCGGCTCCGAGTGCACCCGACCCGTATAACCGGCGGTGGGAGAAGGAACTGGCGCGGCAGCAACAGCAGCAGGCGGCGTGCCTTCCTCCAAGAAACTCGTGAAGTCCTGCTTGGTGATTCGTCCTCCCGCACCGGTTCCTTGAATCTCGGACAGATCGACGTTGTGCTCCCGCGCCATCCGCCGGACCAGGGGAGACGAGCGTTGGCCCTCGCCGGGAGCAGCTTTGGCAGGCGCGGGTGCCGGAGCCGCTTCTTTAGATGGAACGGTCACGTCCTCCGGAACCTCGACGGATGGCTGCGCAGTGTCCGAAGAGGGCTCGGCGGGTACGGATGTAGAGGCTCCCCCCCCTGCCTCACCGCCGATGACGCCCACCACGGTATTGATGGGCACCGTCTCGCCTTCTCCGACCTTGATCTCGGTCAGCACTCCGGCCGCCGGAGAAGGGATCTCGGTGTCGATTTTGTCGGTCGAGATCTCGAAGAGCGGTTCATCCCGCTCCACTTGATCGCCTGCCTTCTTGTACCACTTGATGATCGTTCCCTCGGCGATGCTTTCGCCCATTTGGGGCATGATGATCTCTGTCGCCATCAGTCCTGTTCCTCCAATGCCTTAGTGCGCGCTCACTTCTAGTAAGCCGCTAGTTTGCGGGCCGCCACGACCACGTCGGTCACTTGCGGGATAAACGCATCCTCGAGCTCGGCGCTAAAGGGTACCGGCGTATCCGGCGCGGTGATCCTAAGGATCGGACCATCCAGATTCTCGAACGCTTCCTCGGTAATGACCGCGGAGATCTCGCGCGCCATCCCGCCGGTGCGGGTGTCCTCATGGAGGATCATTACTTTGTTGACCCGCCGCACAGAGTCCAGAATTGTTTCCCGATCGAGGGGTACTAAGCTCCTCAAGTCGATTACCTCGAGCTCGATCCCCTCTTCCTCTAAAGCCTCCGCTGCCCCCAGAGCGACGTGCAACATCGCTCCGTAGGTTATGAGGACGATGTCCCTGCCGGTCCGCCGCACCGCCGCCTGTCCTATGGGTACCGTGAAGTCATCGCTCGGGAGCTCTTCTTTTAACCTCCGATAAAGATACTTATGCTCCAGGTACAGTACCGGGTCTTCGTCCCGCACGGCAGCCTTCATCAACCCCTTCGCATCGTGCGCGGTGGCCGGCGCCACCACCTTCAGCCCCGGCGTGTGAACAAAATGCATCTCTGGATTCTGAGAGTGAAAAGGCCGCGCGCGCACGCCGCCACCCGCCGGACCACCTAATACGATGGGAACACCCGCTCCCCAGCGGTATCGACTCTTGGCGGCGAAATTAGTGATCATGTTAAAGGCATTGGCGATGAAATCGATGAACTGAAACTCCACGATCGGCCGCAAGCCCATATAGGCAGTGCCGATCGCGACGCCGGTGTACCCTTCTTCGCTAATCGGTGTGTCGATCACCCGATCGCCACCGAACTTCTCGAGAAAACCTTGGGTCACCTTGAAGGCACCACCGTAAACGCCGATATCTTCACCCAAGATGAGAACGCGCTCGTCGCGCTCCATCTCCTCCCACATGGCCTGACGGATCGCCTCGAGGTACGTGATTTCGGCCATGATCTAGTTCGAACCGCCTTCTACCGGAGTCGGCGTTTGATGAAAGACCTCATCGCTTGCCGGCGTAACCCCCTTAACCCCGTTAACCATTGACGCGGGCTCCTGCTCGGCTCGGGCGACGTCCTCGGCAATGGTACTCGCGACCCGCGCGAGAATCACCTCCTGCTCTCCGGGTTGGATTTGGGCATGCTCGATGAGAAAGGCTTCGAACTGCTCCACCGGATCGCTCAACTCCTCATCTTCTAGCGCTGACTCTTGGCGGTCCGCGTCGTCGCCAGCATCGTTCCGCAGCGAGAAGACGTCCTCACGCATACTGAATCGAGACCGTCCGGCGACGCTGGCCTCGATTACCGCCGGCCCCTTGCCCGATCGTGCACGTATCACCGCCGCATCTACAACCTGTAACACCTGCAGCACGTCGTTTCCGTCTACCATGACCGTCGGTAGGCCGTAAGCCTTGAGCCGCTCGTAATGGTGTTGACCAGCAGGTGTATGAGTGGCTGGCGCACCTGAACCGACCGGCGTTTTTTCGACCACGACCACCAGCGGAACATTATGAACCGCGGCGAAGTTGAGACCCTCATGAAAATCACCGGTGGCCACCGCCCGGTCACTCACCATCGCTAGCGCTACCGAATCCGTCTTCTGCACCTTTGCGGCGTAGCCTACGCCCGCCATGACTCCCAAGTGTGTGGCCAGATGTCCGCTCGGCCCCACCAGTCCGCGCTCCAAGTCCCCCAACTGTAGCGAGCCATCGCGACCGCGCGTCGCACTGGTCTCCCTCGCCATGAAGTGCGAGAGGATTTCGTAGGGACGAACTCCACGCGCTAGCAAAGCGGCGTTACAGGGAATCGCGGAGGAGAAAAATCACCAGCCTCCAAAGGGTAGGCGGCCCCTAAACCGAGCGCCTCCTGTCCGGCGCTAATGGGAAGTGTGCCCACCAGCTTCCCGGCGCGGAAGAGTCGAACCAGATCCTCCTCGAGACTGCGATTGAGCTTCAGGTAATAGTAAAGCTCATGAAGTTGTTGCTTCCCAAACTTCGACATGGGATTCCTGGAGAAAGTTCTCGGGCGTGCCGGCGAGCACCGTTCTGTCGAAGACCCGCCCGAACTCCAAGGACAATGCGTCGGCCACCTCACCGGCAGGCACCGCACCGCCCAGCACACTTTGCATCGAAGCGACTTCGCGGCCGACGATACCACAGGGGACTATGCGATTGAAGTAGCTGAGGTCGGTGGTGACGTTGAGCGCGAAACCATGGGATGTCACCCACCGCGACACACGCACGCCAATGGCGGCGAGCTTTCCCTGCTGATGCCAAACGCCGGTTAGACCCTCTAGACGCCGGCCCTCGATCCCGAACCGAGCCACCGTGCGGATGAGAACGTCCTCGAGCCGCCTCAGATAAACATGGACGTCAGGCTGGGACTCCTTGAGATCCATAATCGGATAGCCCACGAGCTGGCCATGACCGTGGAAAGTGATATCGCCTCCCCGGTCGGTGAGAACGAACGTGGCGCCCAGTCGTTCCAATTCACGCTCGTCTGCGAGCAAATGCTCTCTCTTTCCGCACCGGCCCAACGTGTACGTGGGCGGATGCTCGACGAGCAGAAGAACATCCGGTATGTCGCCACTCTGGCGGCGCCTCACCAGCTGACGCTGAAGCTCCCAGGCCTCATGATAGCTCCGTCGTCCTAGGTCGATCCGCCAGCAGATCTTAGGCATGAATTGGTAGGTCCTCCGCAGCGTGCGCCGCTTCCATGATGGATTCCGAAAGCGTGGGGTGTGCGTGAACCGCACGCATCAGCGACTCCACGGTAGCTTCGTGCTCGAGGGCCACCACCGCCTCCGCGATCAGATCGGTCGCATGGGGTCCAATGATGTGAACTCCGAGCAGCTCATCGTACTTCGCTTCGCTGACGATCTTCACGAACCCTTCACGTTCTTCCAAGATGCTGGCCTTGCTGTTGGCGGCGAAAGGAAAACGACCCACTTGGACGTCGTATGCCCTTTTTTTGGCGGTGGCCTCGGTGATCCCGACGCTCGCTACTTCCGGCGAACAGTAGGTGGCGCTCGGCATGTGCTCATAGTTCATTGGTCGAACCTCACGCCCGGCGATCTTCTCGACCGCGAGAATCCCTTCCGCCGAACCCACGTGGGCCAGTTGTTGCGACGGAACGATGTCACCGACGGCGAACACGTTACTCGCAGACGTCTCCATGAAGCCGTTGACTGGAATAAAGTCTCTTTCAGTCTCGATACCGACCCGCTCCAATCCGATCCCTTCGGTTCGCGGCTTCCGACCGACGGCAACGAGAAGCTTCTCCACGGTGCGGACCCCGGTCTTCCCGTCCGGTTCGGCGAGGGTGACGGTCACCGCGTTTCCTTCGTTCTTGACGGATTCGACCCTTGTTCCGACAAGCGTCTCGATGCGCCGTTTCTGGAAGGACTCTGCCAAAGCGTCGGAGATCTCCTCGTCCTCTACCGGCAAGATGCGGGGCAACATCTCGATCAGCGTAACCTCGGTGCCGAAGCTGGCGAACATCGAAGCGAACTCGACCCCCACCGCACCTGCGCCGATAACCGCGAGCGACTTCGGCTGTGCGGGCAAGGACAGAATCTCGTTATTGGTAAGAATGGTCTGGCCATCGATCTCGATTGCTGGGAGACTCCGGGGTACGGAACCGGTCGCAATAATAATGTTGCGCGCATACACGGTCTGGACGCCCTCGTCTCCTTTGATCTCGACCTTGCCCGCGCCAGCGATTACGCCAAAACCCTTGACCGTCTCGACCTTGTTCTTCTTTAGAAGGAAACCGACTCCCCCGGAGAGCCTCTTGACGACTCTCTCTTTGCGTTTCTGGAGCGTCGCCCAATCGAGTCGGACATTCTCCACGATGACACCGAAATCGCGTGCGCGCTTGAGCTGGTCTAGAAGATCCGCCGTATGAAGGAGCGCCTTCGTGGGTATGCAACCTACGTGGAGGCAGGTGCCTCCGAAAACCCCTTCCTTCTCCACCAGCATCGTTTTGAGCCCCAGCTGGCCGGCACGAATCGCAGCCACGTAGCCACCGGGGCCGCTTCCGATCACAACCACGTCAAATACCGTTTCTTGCGCCATCACTGATCACCTGCGGGTCCTTTTCTTAGCGCTCGTTCTTCGCTCGGGCCTAACACCACGGCCCGATCGTCCGCATTCGGGCTGCTTCGAAGAGTTCCTAATGTTTGTCAAGTCCTTGTTTTGAATCAGATGTCCCGGTATCACTTCGAAGCTACTCACTCCCAGGATAACTCCCTTGGGCCGCGCACTTGGTTTGCCCAATTCCTCCGGCCGGGCCCTCACGGGCCGCATCTCGTTCGCGGGCTGAAGGGCTCTTCACACACCTTAGCTCTCCGTACTTTCTGTTGTTGTTCTCTTTAGAGTGGAGCTTTTTTCGCCTAGAGCCACTCGATACCCCGAATCCCTCCAAGGACTTGACAGGGTTGATCTTTTGGCATCCGGCCGGCAGTTTACCCCCGGCTGGGCGCTCCAGGCAATAAGAAAACGACCATTTGGAAGGTGCTTGCCCGGTATTCAAGAAATCCATTGCACCGGCCAGCCCCTGTGATAAACTACCAATCAGTCTGTCCGTGGCATCTACGTCGTTTTGCTGGGCTTATACGGCTCACTCGCTTCCACGACCAGAGCCGGATGGGAATAGACCTCGAAGTGATACCTGCTCTTCCATCCTTCGAAGTTGCCCGAGCACGAACGGTCGACGGACCCGAAAAAAGTGAATTCATGAGGACCTATAAGAACTTCGTTGGGGGAAAGTTTGTGCCCTCCGAGAGCACGAAAAAAATTCCCAATGAAAACCCTTCCGACAGGACCGACGTGCTCGGAGAGGTAGTCCTCTCTACCCGTGAGGAGGGGCGTCGAGCCATCGAAGTGGCGGCCGAGGCCTATCCAGAATGGCGGGCGACCCCGGCTCCGGTACGCGGCAGGATGGTGTCCCGTGCCGGCCAGATTCTCCGAGACAACAAAGACTCCATGGCGGAGCTCATTTGCCGCGAAGAGGGCAAGACGGTGGCGGAGGCGGGGGGAGAGGTCCTGCGCTCCATCAACGTGTTGGAGTTCAACGGCAGTCAGGCCGCCAGGATGAACGGTGAGACCATTCCCTCGGATCTTCCAAACAATCTCATTTACACCATTCGTCAGCCACTCGGGGTCGTGGGGACGATCACACCCTGGAACTTTCCGATCGCGATTCCGGCTTGGAAGTTAGCGCCAGCCTTGGTCGCGGGCGACACGGTGGTTTTCAAGCCCGCCAGCTTGACGGTGGAGACCGCGACCCGATTGGTGGAGATTTTCACCGAGGCGGGAATCCCTCCCGGCGTCCTGAACATGGTCATCGGCTCAGGGAGCGAGGTCGGTGACGAAATCGTAATGAACCCGGCCGTGCGCGCTGTCTCGTTCACGGGATCGAATCCGGTGGGTGTGAAGCTTTATGAGCAAGGCAGCCGGCGCGGACTGCGCGTCCAGTGCGAGATGGGCGGGAAGAACCCGATCGTCGTGCTCGAGGACGCCGACCTGGACCTAGCCGTTGCCTCCGCTGCTAGCGGGGCTTTCGGCTCCTCCGGTCAGCGCTGCACCGCGACGAGTCGCGCCGTCGTCGTCGAGAAGGTTGCCGACGCCTTCGTCGAAAAGCTAGTAGAAAAAACCAAGGCCCTTCGTGTCGGCCGTGGCGATGATCCCACGACCGGCGTCGGCCCCTTGGTGGACAAGCATCAATACGAATCCGTTCTCGGCTACATTCGTATCGGCCGTGAAGAGGGCGCCGAGCTCGTCTACGGGGGTGGCAAGCTCACCGGACCGGGTCTCGAGAACGGCTTCTTCGTTGAGCCGACCATCTTCGACAAGACCGCACCCGAGATGAGAATCATCCAGGAAGAGATCTTCGGACCGGTGCTCTCGATCCAGCGAGTAAGACACTTCGATGAAGCCATTGAGGTGGCGAACTCGGTTCCCTTCGGTTTGGCCTCTTCGATCTTCACCAACGACACGTCGAAGAGTCTCCGTTTCGTGGATGCTATCGAAACGGGTATCACCCACATCAATTCTCCCACCACTGGTGGGGAGGCCCAGGTGCCGTTCGGCGGTATCAAGGCCACTGGGATCGGCGATCGAGAGCAAGGTTCCACCACACTTGATTTCTACACCGAGGTCAAGGTGGTTTACGTTGACTATACCGGTAGCAAGCGTGCCGGCCATTTGTACTGAGGTTGGATTGGGAAGCAGGAGAGAACTGAAGAAACCGAAATCGCGGGTCGCGTCGAGTCGAACGAGAACCAGCGCATCGAGTCGAACGAGATCTAAGTCGAAAACCAAGTCCGCGACGGCGCTACGGCGAACCCGCACCAAGGGGGTACGCCCCAAGCATTTGAAGGCCGTCCAGGCGGTGAAGAGCGCGCCGAAGAACGTCCCGCCTCCGCCCCCGAAGCTCGTGCCCGTCCCCTTCCCGGAGGGGCTCCGCCCCCAGAGGGCACCGGAGTCGAACGAGAGATCGGCCCACCAGGAGAAGCTCAAGCAGCTTTTCGAGGCGGCCCCGATCAGCCATTCGCTGGGTATGGCGCTCGGGTACTGCGAAAACGGCGTCGCCCGCGTCCGCTTACCGTTCCGCAAGGAGTTCGAAGAGGGCCATGGTGTCATACACGGGGGCATGATCGGTCTCCTGGCCGACACGGCCGGCAAGTTCGCGGTCGGCTCGGTGTCCCCAGGCTCCACCGTCAAGACGGTCGAGTTCAAAATGAGCCTCTTGGCCAGCGTCCAGGGCGATCTCCTGGCCATCGGGGAAGTCGTCCGCAAGGGAAGAACGTTGGCCACCTGCCGACTGGAAGTCGTGGAAGGAAACGATCGCGTCGTGGCGATCGGCTTGGCCACCTACGCACTCCAAGCGGTATAGACGCACCGACGCTTGCGGCGACCCATTCCTCCCGTTGCAGTCGCTACTCCCCGTAGCGACCTACCCCTTCCAGCGGTGAGCGCTGCATGAGCGTAAAGCCGTTCCCGCTTTACGCCTGCGCCGACATCCGAGAAATTCTAAACCGCCGCGCCCATGGTGAGCAGGAGCTTCTCGAAGAAATCGAGGAAGTCGACGAAGACTCGATCTACTACCACACCCACAGCTATTACATGCACGGGAAATACGAGTACAACCTATTCCCTAACGATTTCGCGACGTGGGTAGCTGATGACGTGCGGGACCGGCTCTTGAGTGAGCGCCTCGCGGTCCTAGACCCCTTTCACTTCGAGAATCTGGAAGCCCTACGCGAAGAACTTCTGACCACCATCGACGATCACTTGGATCGCCTCGGTTTTTCACCTCGAGCGCTTAGCGGCGAGCCCTTTCATTTCTCTCGCGCCCGTATCATCTCCTTTCCAACCGGCGTGACGGTGAGCTCTCGCAAGGAGCTCGGGAGTGCTATTCGTGACGCGACCCCACAAACTCTTTTCTATCACTTCTTCGAAGACGCCTTTCGAAAAGGAACGCGGAACGGATCGCTGATTCAATGGGTGGCAGAGGATCTCCGCGACCAAGCACTGGCGGAAGACCTGAGCAACTTCAACCCTTACCGCCTCCACATGGACCGGCTCCGCACTGACTTACTGTCCCTCATTTCCGGACCAAAAGAGGGAACCAGGGGCAAGCATGGGTAAGGTTCTGGATGCCTACCGGGAGGTGGCAACCCCGGGAACGGTCGAGACCATCGAACGGCTCGCCGAGCCGTTGAGCGGGCGGAGCGTTCTCCACGTGAACACGACGCGGGTCGGTGGTGCAGTGGCGGAGATCCTGCAGCAGCTTATAGGATTGTTCGCCGACGTCGGTCTCGAGCCTCGCTGGGAAGTGATCGAGGCCGATGACAAATTCTTTGCCGTGACCAAATCCTTTCACAACGCGCTGCAAGGACGAAGTCAGGTACTCACCCCAGAGATGCGCGAGACATATCAGAGCACCGTTCGTGCCAACCTTGCTAGACTGGATCTCGTCTCCGACGCGGTTGTGATCCACGATCCTCAGCCAGCCGCCTTGGTCGAGGCAAGAGACCACGACGTGCCATGGATCTGGCGTTGCCATATTGATCTGTCTCGCCCGGACCGTGAATTCTGGAAGTTCCTGCGCACTTACGTGGTCCAGTACGATGCCGCCTTCTTCTCGCTGCCACAATTCGCGCGCCGCTTGCCGATGCCTCAGTTGCTCCTCTGGCCTTCTATCGATCCCCTTTCCGACAAGAACGTCGAGCTCTCGGAGAAGGATGTCCGAGAGCGAGTCGAAAAGCTGGGAATCCCTCGCGATCGCCCCATCGTGCTCCAGGTCTCTCGGTTCGATCATTTCAAAGATCCGGTTGGAGTGATCAAGGCCTTTCGACTCATGCGGCGCGACGTATCGTGCATCCTGGTCCTTGCCGGCGGCACCGCCACCGATGATCCAGAATCGGCAACAGTGCTCGAAGAGGTTCGCGAAGTCACCGCTGGCGATCCGGATATCTATGTGTTGGTCCTGCCTCCCACCGCGCATCGCGACATCAATGCGCTTCAAAGATCCGCCACGGTGGTCATTCAAAAATCGACCCGCGAAGGATTTGGCCTTACCGTTACCGAAGCGATGTGGAAGGGAAAACCAGTGGTAGGCGGCCAGGTCGGCGGCATCGCCACCCAAGTTCTCTTTGGGTTGACCGGCTACTTGGTGAAATCGATCGAGGGAGCCGCCTTCCGGCTTCGTAACTTGCTCGAGAACCCCGCGCTCGCGGAGCAGATGGGCCGGGAAGGGAAGGCGCACGTCCGCAGGAACTTCCTTATTACTCGAAGCCTCCAGGACTACCTGGCTACGCTGACCTGGCTTTGGCAGCAGCGCGCCGACTAAGGGTCCGGGCCTAAGCGCCGCTCAAACCACTCACGAAATCCCACATCTCTTCAAACAGCCTTTTTTTGTGAGCGACGAGCCGGTGATCTCCATCGGCGATGAGTGTGAGTTTCGATACCTCGACCTTCTGGGTGAAGTTCTTGGAAAGTTGATAGGGGACCGTTTCGTCTTGAGTGCCGTGCAGAATAAGCGTTGCGGTCTTGAGTTTCCTCACTAGCGTCGCGATGGGATAGTGCGCTTCGGCTTCGACGAATCCATAACCCAAATCGAACTCGGCGTACTCGGTGACCAAGTGGGTTTTACGCTCTTCCCGCCATTGCTGCGCCTTGCCCCGCCCCAAAGACAAAAGGAGTCGACCTGCCATTTCGAAGGCGGGGGCCACGACGAGATTGGCGGCGATCTTTCCTGGATTGAGCGCCGAGTACCAGAGCGCGGTGAGTCCGCCCATCGAGGATCCTACGAGGCACACCGAAGCGAACGGACCGGCCTCCTTCCCAACGAAACGAAGTCCCCGCTCGACGTCGTGCAAGTTTCGGCTCAGGGACAACCCAAGGAGCCCGCCTTCCGAGTCGCCGTGTCCCGTGAGATCCAGGCTGGCGAATGCCTCCCCCCGCCGTGCCACTTGGCGAGCGAAATACAAAGCCTTCTCACCTCTTCGATGCAAGTTGAGCCCATGGAGAAAGAACCAAAGCCTGGAAGACTTGCTGGCCGCAGGGACGAAATCGAGGGCGAGTCTCGCCTCGTCGTCCCTATCGGCCTCGACCCAGCGAGGCGGGCTCTCTTTCATTGCCGGTTCGACCTCCAACCTCGGCTCCTCTCGACTCACACGTTCGCAGCAGAAGACTAGTACACCTGTACTATGGATAGAGCTCGCGCGCACAGAAAAGAAACAGGATAACCCATTGTAACGTGCGCGCTTGGCGGAGGTCAACGATCGTCGGCTCGCCGTCGAAATTCTTGCCGACGCCTTGACGGGCACCCATTAGCGGGCGACCAACGTCTACCGGATTTCCGTTTACAGGCTATGCCGGCGGCGGATAGTTAGGCGGCTCTTTGTCTTTCCGGCGGTTCCACCATGCGATGATCACTGGCAGAAGGGCGAGGATCAGGAGCCACCGGGAATGCTGCATGAAGGTCCTTGCCGTAGCGCACGACGCTCGTCTTCAAGTATTCCTGAGCTTCGGCGTCGTTCGCGTGCTCGGCGATGGCGTAGCCCCCAATGGCGTACTCTCTTGCGAAGGCCGCACCGCCCAGGGCGCACTCCCAACCAATGGCCAGACCGCCCATAAGGGTCGCTTCTAGCCCAAAGTCTTGCGCGCCTTTCGAAAGACGCGGTGAAACATGGCTCGCGTGAGCTTCCCGGTGAAAGTGTTTTGCTGGCTCGGATGATAACTGCCGAGGAGCAAGAGGCCGCCTTCCAACGTGGTTGCGCCGGCGTGACCGAACTGCGGCCGCGGCTTCCTCGCCGGATGCCCCGCCTCTTGCCAGGTAGCAAGAAACGCATCGAAAGCGATACGGCCGAGCGCGATGACGACCCGTACTCGCGTGAGCAAAGCGAGCTCCGCGACCAGATAGGGTCGGCAACGCATGAACTCTTCTCGCGTGGGCTTGTTGGCCGGAGGAGCACACCGGGCGGCCACGCTAATGAAGGTGTCATGTAGCTTGAGTCCATCGTTCCGGTCGACCGAGCTCGCTTGATTCGCAAAACCGAATCGGTGCAAGGCCTCATAGAGCCAGTCGCCGCTTCTATCGCCGGTGAACATCCTTCCGGTTCGATTTGCTCCGTGCGCCGCCGGAGCCAGTCCGACGATGAGAAGCCGGGATCGCGCATCTCCAAAGCTGGGCACCGATTTGCCCCAGTACTCCTGGTTGGCGAAACGGCGGGTCTTGACGCACGCAATGTGCTCCCGGTGCTCCACGATTCTAGGGCAGAGTCGGCAGCCGGTTATCTTTCGTTCCAGCTCTACGAGTTTATCCATGTGGGCCCTCGGCGACAGTGACGTTCGATCAATATAGCAGGTCACTCCCGAAAATACGCCTGACCCTATTCGGCCGGGTCCGTTTGCAGACCGGGGCCCTGCTGATACACAATGCCCCCAGATCAAGCGGAGGGTTCCATGAGTTTACTGAAAATCGCGAGTGTACCCGCAGCTACGGTGTCCCCCCAATCGGCGGTCACCGAGGCTGTCCAACGGATGAACGACAAAAGGGTTGGCGCGGTGGCCGTGATCGATAACGACGCGCTCGTGGGAATATTCACCGAACGGGACGTCATGATTCGCGTCGTCCTCGGTGGCAAAGACCCGAAGACGACCACCATGTCAGACGTCATGACACCGGAAGTCGAGACCGCGTTGGCAGACATGCCCTATGGCGACTGTTTGCGCGTCATGGTGGAGCGACATTTCCGGCATCTGCCGGTCATCGATTCCGACAACCACGTCCGCGGGATGCTATCCGTTCGGGATCTGCTCCAGCACGCCTTCGACGATCTGAGTACACAGCTCGATTCGATGGTGAAGTACTTTAGCGCCGACGGTCCCGGAGGTTAGTTCCCAAAGCAGTTTCACCCGACTCCTCCCCGGATCTGTGTCCCGCCCGCTCCACAACTTGGAGGTTTTTCTTGAAAAGTCACACTATCCATCTCACTATGAATGTTCCGGCCCGAATGGACTTCCTCAACATCACCGGAGACGTAGAGAAGGCCGTAGTTGAGAGCGGCGTTCAAGAAGGACTCTGCCTGGTCAACGCAATGCACATCACCGCGTCCGTGTTCATCAACGACGACGAGCCCGGTCTGCACGAAGATTACAAGCGTTGGCTCGAGTGGCTCGCTCCTTTCGACGCCAGTCCGGAGAAGTACCATCACAACCGCACCGGCGAAGATAACGGCGATGCACACCACAAACGTCAAGTCATGGGCCGAGAAGTCGTAGTGGCCATCACCCAAGGAAAGCTCGATTTCGGCCCGTGGGAACAGATCTTCTACGGCGAGTTCGACGGCCGCCGGCCCAAGCGGCTCCTCATCAAGATCATCGGCGAGTGAGGCGTAAAGAGGTGTGCACCGAAATGAGGGTCCGTGAGCTTCTCGATCCACGTCGTCGATCTGGAACCAACTTAGTTTTCACACTGTTCCTCGGGGTAGCGTTGGCCGCCTGCGGAGGAAAGAAAGAGGTCGAAGCTCCCTCGCCGACCCCACCATCGGAGGCTGCCTCGACACGAGGCCCTGCCCCGGAGACGCCAGCGCCCCCCCCTTCGAAAGAGGTCAAAGTGCTCTATCGAGCACTCGCCAAAGTGGAAGATGAGTTCGGAGCGATCCTCGAGCGGCTTTCTGCAGGCGAGACGGTCGGGGACGAGGAGCTCGTAGTACTAGGGGAGCGTCTTCAAGGCGGGGCACGCCAGTGCGCCGAGACGGACGGCTGCGAAACTCTCCGATTCCTCGATGTCATGAGTAGCCTCGTTGAGCAACAAAACGTGGCCCTCGCCGACCAGGCTTTGCAATTGGAGGCTCTGAGCAACGAGGCCGACACGATCGACGAAGATCTCGCGCTAGAGTCTGGAACGTCTCCCATGGTGAGTGCGATGCCGGAGCTCGGTGACACCGTGTCCCTACTACGCGGCAACGACCTTCGCGAGATGATCAGTCTAAACGGACCGGTCAAAGCGGCCCTCGACGACTGGCTGACTTGGAACCGTCCGATGCTCATGAGCTCCTACGAGTACTACCAATACCTACACAACAAGATCGCCCCCATCTACGAAGAGGCCGACCTTCCCGAGGCACTGCTCTTCGCGATGATCGCCACCGAAACTGGTGGAAGAGTGCACTCTTATTCGCACGCCGGGGCCGCCGGTCTTCTCCAATTCATCCGATCGACCGGGAGGCGTTATGGGCTCCGAGAAGTAGACGGTTTCGACATGCGGCTCGATCCCGAAGCCGCCACGCGGGCCAACATCGCCTACCTGAACGATCAGTTCGAAATCCTGAATGACAATCTCGAGTTGACTCTGGCCGCTTACAACGGCGGCGAGAACCGCATGAAGCGCCTGCATCGGCGGTACAAGACGGGTTTTTGGGATCAACGCGTGTTTTATCGCGTGCCGAGGGAAACGCGCGAGTATGTCCCTCGCATCCTCGCGGCGGCGTGGCTCTTTCTTCACCCCGAGGACTACAACCTCAAGTTCCCGGTCTTCGAAAACGAGCTTACCGTGCTCGTCCTGAAAAGAGATGCCTCACTCGGGGAGCTCACGATTTGCCTGGGTCAAGTCGAAAGCCACAACGGGTGGTTTCGGACCCTTCGAAACCTAAACCCTCGCCTCAGCCCGGGGGAACGGGCCAAGGCCGGCGATACCATCACCATCCCGAAACTACTCACGCCTTACTACGAGGAGCGATGTCTCGACGGCAGTCTTATCGAAGCCGCCTTCGAGCTCCACGAGGCCAACTACCCTTACGGCAAAATGGACGTCTACGTCGTCCGAAAGGGCGACACCCTGGGGCGCATCGCCTCCCGCTACCGGTGTGTCACTACGCGGGAGCTCGCCGAGGTCAACAACGTACGCGCCCCCCGCTACCTCATTAGAATAGGACAGCAATTGAGGATCCCCGGTTGCCCGTAGTGCCGGGAGCACACCGGTAAACTTTCAAAAAAAACTCTCGCCAAAACTGAAAATTTCGGTACAATCTGGGCCATCCAACAGTAGGTTGCCAAGAAACGAGGTCTCTACGACCTCGCACGGGTCAGGATCGCCATGGCGACGCCTCCAAGTATCAGGGCGCTGGCGATGGCTAGCCTCGCGGACACTTGCTCAGCCAAAAACACGACGCCGCCGAACGCGGCGAGGACCGGCACCAGGAGTTGCACGATCGACGCTCGAGTGATTGTTAAGCCTCGAAGTGCCTTGAACCAAAGGACGTAGCCAAGCCCTGAAGTGAGAGTCCCGGACACAAGAGCGAGGATGACTCCCTTTGTTTCGGCGTGAGCCAACGAGAATGCCATGGCACTGGCGATGGCTGCCAACGGTGCGGCTCGCGCAAAGTTCGCGGCCGTGGATAAGATGGGCGCCGCCACGACCTTACCTCGAACGGAGTAGACGCCCCAGGCGATCCCGGAGATCGACATCAAGAACGCACCAAGTGGATCGGGTGCCGCGGTCCCTGGGGAGACAAGATAAACGAGCCCACTAAACGCCGTGATGAGCCCGAGCCATTGGAGGGGATGCGGCCGCTCTCCCGACTTCAGCCCTGCGCCGATCATCGTCGCCTGCACGCACCCGAAGAGAATGAGCGCACCCATTCCTGCGTCCAAAGAGAGGTAGGCCAAAGAGAACGCGATCGCATACACGAACAACGCCAAGCTCGAGCCCCAGGATCCATGCCGCTCCTGGCCTCGCCTCCCCAGAGCTGAGGGTGACTCGCCCGCGAGCCGTGATATGGGAATGAGGATGATGGCCCCGCTCACAAGGCGAAGAGTGGTAAAGGACACGGGGTCGATGAGCTCGCCGCCAAGCGCCGGACGGCACAGCAGGGAGTTCGCGGCGAAAGCGATCAGCGTAGCGGCAGTAAGGATTCCGATGAGCATCCAATAGTATGACTACTGATCACTTCACGAGACGTCCGCGTTCTACCCAGACGTCACCGTCAATGCTGACCGTAGTATCCGTGAAAAAATTCCAACGCACGTAGCCGCCCCCGACGTTACCGCCGAGCTCGCTGTTATCGCCCAGAGACAACCGCACGACTCCCGCTCCGTAGCCGTAGTAGGGGATCCATGAGGAGCGTTCCGGCACCGCCAACTCGGGATTGAACCCGAGCACGAACTCACGAAAGGCCCGCCCGGCGTTTCCAGCCCGGTTCATCTCCGCTTCCACGGCCTCGCGCCCGGTATCCGCATCGATGCTGACAACTCTGCCCTTCTCGAAACCTAGCTTCAGCCCCGTCACTGGCCTGCCATCCCACTGCGAGGGCGGAAAAGCTACGATGCCTTCCACCGTCTCCTCGAGAGGTGCCACGCGAATCGCCCCCGAAGGAAGCTCGACCTCGCGATCGATGAGAATGACCGCCTGGCTCGCACGCTCCGGAGAAGCGTCGCCGTTCTGAACACAGACCGGACGTTGGCCAATGCGAAACCTTAAGTCCGTTCCGAGGGGCGATGTCACTCGCACTTCACCCGCGCGCATGGCAGTCTCGAACCGCTCCTGCTTTGCGCCCAGCTTCTGATAGTCCACATCCAGGAGTGCTTTCTGATAGGTCGCCTCAATCACGTGCCGTCGGGGGAGCGGCTGGCCGGGTAGTGCGACGGCACTGCGATTCTCGAGCCAATGGAAGTGGATAGTTCGGCCTCGCCGTTCCCGAAGCAGATCCTGAATGGCGGCGTAAGCGGGTTGAGCGGGAACGGGCCCGGTAGCATGACCGACGCATCGACATCACGAAACATGTCTCGGTAAGATTCCCTCGCCGACCGTAACGCGGGGCTCAAAACGCCCCGATCCCAGCTCGCGGGCACCGGCTGCTTCAGGACATCGACGATGCCGAGATCGACCGCCCCGGACTTCATGACCGCATAGCGGAAGTGAGGGATGACCTCGCGAAACGTACCGGGGTGGGCTAACGCAATCACCTTCTCGCCCGGTTGCAGGTCCAGCCGTTCGACGATCCGTTCGGCGATCGACTTCCAGTCCAGAGTGAGCTCGGGAGGAGGTGCCTGCGCAAACGTGGACGAGGTCGAAACTGCAAGCGCCGTCAAAAAAAATGCGCGAAACCGCACGGGGAGCTCCTTACGCCGGTTTCTTGCGGGCAATGAGCCAGCCGATGAAAAACACGAAGGCCCCCGCCCCGGATATGCCGAGCATCGCCCTCATCTCAGCGCTTCCAAAGAAGAGGAACGCCGAACCCGTCACCAAGAAGAGCCCGAAGAGCTCGAAGCCCCGACCAATGTAGTAGCGAGACCAACCCAGATAGTTCACTTGCTTGCGAGCCACCAACCTACCTTCCAAAGTTCTTCTCGATTTGCTCGCGACCGAGCCTGAGAGTCGTCGGTCGGCCGTGAGGACAAACCGTTGGCTGCCTCGCCTTCCACAAGCGATCCAGGATGAAACGAATTTTCTCCGGCGCCAGCGAGTTGTTGACTTTGATCGCGGCATGACAAGCGATTCGCGCAGCGATTCTCCCTTCCGCCTCGGCGATCGAGGATCCTCGGCAATCCTGCTCCCTTTCCGCGAGAGCGGACCGTATGAGCTGGCCGGGATCCAAGCCGGAAAGGGCCGCCGGAACCGCTCGAACCACATAGCTTCTACCGCCGAAGTGCTCGATGTCGAAACCATACGATTGAAACCGAATCATTTCTTCATCGAGCGTAATCTGCTCGGCTGCGGAGAACTCGAGCTGCAGTGGGGTGAGAAGGAGCTGGCGTTGCGGCTGCTCCTGGCCTGGTCGTGCCAAAAGCTCCTCGTAGAGAATGCGCTCATGGGCCGCGTGCTGGTCGACGAGCCATACGCTTTCGTCATCGGTCGCCAGGATAAAGCTTTCTCGGAACTGACCGAGTGGCGTCGGAGGGAATTCCGCAAACTCCGCGAACTTCTGCGGCGCAGCCTGCTGAGAAAGCCGAGCCTGACCCGCCCCGAGAACGGCGTCCGCTAGGGCCATTCCACCCGCATAAGGTGTGCCCCTGTCCGCGACCTCGGTCGTCCGCTCCGGCCATCTACCGATTTCACTAAGCGCCGTGGGTGCGGTCGTCGGCGCCCAATCCCCGCCGACCGCCAGCTCTGGTGCCCTCCCCTCCCCGTGGAGCGCATTTCGCACGACAGAGAACACCGAATCGTGCACGAACTGCTGATCGACGAAGCGCACTTCGGTCTTCGCCGGATGCACGTTGACGTCCAGTTTGTCGGGCGAGAGCTCCAGAAAAAGGTAGAGCAACGGCGTGCCCTGTTTAGTCGACACTTGCCGATAGGCCTCGAGTACCGCATGGGTGAGGATTCGATCCCTGACCGGTCGCCCGTTGACGAAGAGGTGAAGACGGCTCGCCATCCCCCGTGCTTCAGCGGGTGGAGAAAGCCAAGCCGTTAGGTGGAGTCCCCCCACGGACTCATCGAGAGACACCGCACCTTCCACCCAGCCTCCTTCGAGCTGGAAGATTCTTTCCCTCCTCGCTGCTACGGGTGAAGTGTCGAGCACCTTCCGGCCGCGATGCTCGAGGCGGAAATGGACCTCGGGGTGAGCGGCGGCCAAGTTCGACACCAGGGCAGCGATGTGAGACGACTCGGTGACATCGGTGCGAAGAAACTTCCGTCGGGCGGGCACATTGAAGAAAAGACGGCGGACATCCACGATGGTTCCGCGCGGCATGCCGATCTCACCCTCTCGAACGATGTTGCCCCCCTCCACTACGATCTCACGGCCGGCGGCGCTTCCCTCGTCGCGCGTGCGGAGGGAGAAGTGAGAAACCGATGCGATGGCGGGAAGGGCCTCTCCGCGGAAGCCCAAAGTATTGATTTGTGAAAGCTGTTCCGCGGTTTGTATCTTGCTCGTGGCGTGTCTCTGAAGCGCGAGACGGGCGTCTTCCGGATCCATGCCGACGCCATCGTCGACGACCCGGATCCTATCCTTACCGCTTTTTTCGATGAGGACGGAGATAGAGCGGGCCGAGGCGTCGAGAGAGTTCTCGACCAGCTCTTTAACGACCGAGGATGGCCGTTCTACGACCTCGCCAGCTGCGATCTGGCTCGCCAGTGCCTCGGGTAGTACTTTGACCTTGGACACGCCTACTTCGCGGCTTTCTCGACTTTGTCTTTTTCAACCGGCCGGGCCGTTTCTTCGCTCTTCGCTTCCCTCTCAGCTTCCGCGGCCTCTTCCAGAGCGGCTTGGGCGGCAGCCAACCGTGCTATCGGCACGCGGTACGGCGAGCAGCTCACGTAGTCGAGTCCGATACCATGGAAGAAGCGGATGGAGTCTGGCTCGCCACCATGCTCTCCGCAAATACCGACCTTCAGGTTGGGCCGCGCTCGACGACCCTTTTCGGTAGCAGCGCGCACCAAGGTCCCCACCGCTTTCACATCAATACTCTCGAAAGGGTCCCTCTCCAGAATACCCATCTTCAAATAGATAGGGAGGAACTTACCGACATCGTCGCGGGAAAAACCGAACGTCATCTGCGTCAGGTCGTTGGTGCCGAAAGAGAAAAACTCCGCCTGCCCAGCGATTTCATCGGCAGTCAAAGTCGCCCGCGGCAGCTCGATCATCGTTCCTACGTGGTAGCCGATCTCGATTTTCTCCGCCGCCATCACCTCTCGCGCCACCTCGTCAACGATTTTCTTCTGCTCCTCGAACTCCTTCACCATCCCTACCAGCGGAATCATGACCTCCGGCTTGGGGTCGCCGCCTTCTTCAGTGACGAGACAGGCCGCCTCGAAAATAGCACGTGTTTGCATGCGAGTGATCTCAGGATAGGTGATCCCGAGGCGACATCCGCGGTGGCCAAGCATGGGGTTGAACTCGTGGAGTTGCTCCACTCGCACTAGTAGCTTTTCGAGCCGCTCCGCCTTCGCGCGGTCCCGGACCTTTCCCAAAGTGAGCTCGGCGATCTGGCGCATGAGGTTCTCACGCTTGGGAAGGAACTCATGGAGTGGCGGATCGAGCAAGCGGATAGTGACCGGCAAGCCCTTCATGGTGCGGAAGAGGCCGACGAAATCGTCACGCTGGAGAGGCTCTAGTTGATCGAGATGTTGTTTCCTCTCCTGGGTCGTGGTGGCCAGGATCATTTTTTCTACGATCGGAAGCCGAGCCTCGGCGAAGAACATGTGCTCGGTGCGACACAACCCGATGCCGCGGGCGCCGAATGCCAAGGCGATCGCAGCATCCGTTGGCACGTCGGCGTTGGCGCGGATGCCCAAGCGCCGCTCCGCGTCGGCCCAGTCGAGGAGGGTAGCGAAATCTCGGTACATCTTGGATTTCTCCGGAGCGAGCTTTCCCTGCACGACCTGGATGATCTCGGGAGGCACGGTCGCCACCTCGGCAAGCATCACCTCGCCGGTCGAGCCGTCGATCGATACGACATCGCCCTCATTGATGATAGTGCCGTTGATCTCGAGCTGTTTGGCGGCCTGATCGATGCGGAGGTCGCCGCAACCCACCACCGCGGGCTTTCCCATCTGCCGACCCACCACCGCGGCATGGGACGTACGGCCCCCGGTCACGGTAAGGATCCCCTGGGCAGCGCTCATTCCGTGAACGTCGTCGGGAGATGTCTCCGTGCGAACCAGGAGCACCCGCTTCCCGGAAATGGCCCAGTGCACGGCGTCGTCGGCATCGAAAACGACCTGGCCCGATGCGGCGCCCGGTGAGGCGGGAATTCCTTTAGTCGCCGGCTGGATGTCCCGGCGCGCTTGTGGATCGAACAGCGGATGAAGAAGCTGATTCAAGGACTTGGGCTCGACTCGAAGGAGCGCCTCCTTCCGCGTAATGATCCCTTCCTCCACCATGTCCACCGCGATGCGAACCGCCGCCGGCCCGGTGCGCTTGCCACTCCGGGTCTGGAGCATGTAGAGCTTGCCTTCCTCGATGGTAAACTCGAAATCCTGAACGTCTCGGTAATGCCGCTCGAGTCTCTCGCCGATGCCCTTCAGCTCTTGGTACGCTTCCGGCAGGACGTTCTCGAGCTCCCGGATCGGCAGAGGAGTGCGAATTCCCGCGACCACGTCCTCTCCCTGAGCATTCACCAGGAACTCACCGAAGAACTCCTTCTCGCCGGTTGCCGGATCTCGAGTGAAACCCACGCCGGTCGCAGAACGCGGCCCCAGATTCCCGAAAACCATCTTCTGGACGTTCACGCCCGTTCCGAGGTTTTCGGGAATGTGGTAAATCCTCCGGTACTCTTTTGCCCGCGGATTGTTCCAACTCTTGAAGACGGCATCTCTCGCCAAGATCAGTTGCTGGCGAGTATCCTGCGGAAACTCACTACCGGTCTCCTTCTTCACCAAAGCCTTGAAGCGCTCGACGACTTCTTTGAGATGCGCCTCGTCTAACTCGGAATCGGTCGCGACGCCGGCCGATCGCTTGACCACCTCCAGCAAGGTCTCGAAGAAGGAAGACTTGATGCCAAAGACCACACCTCCAAACATCTGGAGGAAGCGACGGTAGCTGTCGAACGCGAACCGATCATTGCCCGAGGCTCTCCGCAGACCCTCCACCGTCGTGTCGTTCATGCCAAGGTTAAGGATGGTGTCCATCATTCCAGGCATGGAGAATTTGGAACCGCTGCGGACGGAGAGGAGAAGTGGCTTATCCGGGTCACCGAGTCTTTGTCCGACCGCGTTCTCGAGACGAGTCAGGGCCTTGAGAAACTCGCGCTCGATCTCGTCCGGCAACCTTTCTTGCTTGGAAAATAGTCGGCAGGCATCGGTCGATATGGTGAATCCCGGCGGGACGGGCAAGCCGGCGTTCGTCATCTCGGCCAGGCCGGCCCCCTTGCCCCCCAGGACATCCTTCATGTCCCGGTGGCCTTCGGCCTTACCGTCGCCAAAGTAATAGACGTATTGCGGCATCGACTTCAAGACGAGCCCGGTCCGGGCCCGGTCATGATCTCGGAAAGGTCCGCCACGCGGGTGAATAGAGTCTGGAGCGAGTGAAGCAGTGCCAGGCGGTTTTCCTTGAGCTGCCGGTCCGGTGCCATGACCAGAACCTTATCAAAAAAAGTGTCGACCTGCGGCCGCAAGCGGGAGAGCAACCGGAGCGCCTCCTCGTACTGAGCCTCGGCGATGAGCTCGGACGCCCGAGGCTTGATGGATTGGAAGTGCGTCCAGAGCACCTGCTCCGCATCCTCAGTCAACGACTCGAGAGTCAGATTGGCCGCATCCACGACGGACACGCTCTCTGCCTGCAGGATGTTGCGCACTCTCTTGAAGGCGACGGAAAGAGCCTCGAAATCTTCTGAGCCGCGGAGTCCCGCTACGGCGGCCAGACGGCGCTCGAGGTCTCCCACCGGAAGATCGAGAGCACCCACCGCGAACACCGCGTTGATCTCGTCGAAACGAAAGTCTCGGCTGAACACGTAACGGAGTCGTTCGGTGAGAAAATGATGAAGGGCGTCCACTGCCTCCGGGTCCGGCGGGACGCCCAACGGCCCGATCATCCCTCTCACTGCTGGGTCGAAGAGCTTGCGCAACGGCATATCTACGTTGATCCCGGTGCGGCGTTCGCCCTCCAACAATAGGCGAATGACAGCCATGGCTTGCCGACGGAGGGCGAACGGATCCCGGGACCCGGTGGGCTGTTCGCCCACCGCGAACATTCCGGCCAGTGTGTCGATCTTGTCCGCGAGTGACAAGACGACGCCGGTGGCGTTGGCCGGAAAATCGGAGCGGCCTTCGAGAGTCAGCGGTCGATAATGAGAGCCGATCGCTTCGGAGACTTCCTCGGTCTCTCCTTGCTCACGGGCGTAGAGTCCGCCCATAACTCCTTGAAGCTCCGGAAACTCCCCCACCATGTCGGTGGTCAGATCGCACTTGGCCAGGCGCGCGGCTCGCTCCGCGAGATCCGCTGATTGACCGGTCTCCTTGGCGAGCTGGCTCGCCAAGTGCTCGATGCGTTTCACCTTGTCTCGGTAGCTTCCCAACTTCTCGTGGAACAAGACCCCGCTCAGGTTATCGAGCCGGCTTTCGAGGGGTCTCTTGAGGTCCTCGTTCCAAAAGAACTGAGCGTCCCGAAGCCGCGCCACCACTACTCGCTCGCTGCCTTTGCGGATGTAGCCTTTCCGATCCGATGGCACGTTGGTGATGGCGATGAAGGCTGGTTTCTTCTTCAGTGGAATGTACTTCTGATGGTGAATGAGGACGGTGTACCTGACGGCCTCCGGGAGGGCGGTGAACTCCTTGGGATACTTTCCAAGCACCGCGCCTGGCCACTCGACGAGATCGGCGAGTACTCTCGTCGTCAGCGCCCCCAAGTCCGAAATCCTTTTGGCGCCCGCCTTCTTCTCGAGCTTGCCGATCTCTTTCTCGAGCCGGTCCTCCCGCTCGGCGGGATCGAGCAGAACAGAAAATTTCTTGAGTCGCTGCTTGAGATCGCGAAAGGAGCTCACCGCGAAGGGCACATTGGGCTTCTCGCCGCTAGGTGCCAAGAAGCGATGCCCGCGCGTTTTCTTCCCCGCTCGTACGCTACCGTTGCCCAGCGTTTGGATGTGGAACGGAACCACCTTCTGTCCAAGGAGACACACCATCCAACGAACGGGTCTCCCGAAAGGGAAAGCACCTCCGCCGTCAGCGATCTCCGCGTCCCAATTCATAAACTTGGGAAAACTGAGGCTCCGGAGCGTCTTCGCCATGATGGGCGGAAGAAGCTTGACCGTCTGCTCTCCTTTCACCTCTCGGACGAAACCGACGTATTCCCCCTTCTTCGTCTTCAGGAGCTTGAGCCCGTCCGGCGTCAGCTTGTTCTTCCGGGCGAAACCGAGGGCGG
Organism: Candidatus Marinacidobacterales bacterium; assembly: GCA_965222425.1. GTDB lineage: Bacteria > Acidobacteriota > Vicinamibacteria > Marinacidobacterales > DATDRI01 > CBDCNP01. Next base: position 210,256 of record CBDCTW010000017.1, on the reverse strand, counting down.
CTTTGCTCCATTCGCCGCTCTCGGTCTTGGCGATGGCCACGGGCGGGCCGGTGACTTCCTCGCGGCGGTCGGGCTGCTTGTCGGAGAGCTTCGGTACGTGGACCACGAGACGCCTCAGGGTTCCATAGACCTCGACCTCGGCCTCATCCAACCCGTGCTGTTGGAGCTGTTTCTTGAATTGGCTACCGAGCTGCTCCAGAGTGTCCGGCAGCCAAGTGGCAGGAAACTCCTCGCAGCCGATCTCCCACAAGAATGGGACCTTCCTCATGAAGCTGCCTGAGTGGGAGTCGACACGCTTTCCGGAGGCGAAGTGGCATCGACGCAGGCTCGGGCGACCTGGCAGGCCAGGTCACGCACCCTGAGGATGTGGGCGATTCTCTCGCTGACCGAGAGGGCACCCCGAGCGTCGAGGATATTAAAGATGTGAGAGCACTTGAGAACCGCCTCGTAGGCCACCAAGTAGAGCCCCTCACCCAGCAGGCGCTCTCCTTCCTGACGATATTCTTCGAAGTGCCGACGGCAGAGATCGACGTTCGCTGCTTCGAAGCTGTAGCGCGAGCCCTCGAACTCGTCTCGATATCGGACCTGGCGGTACGTCACGCCCGGCGCCCATACCAGATCGTAGACGTCGTCGACCCCCTGCAAGTACATGTCGAGCCGTTCCAGACCGTAGGTGATCTCCACCGAGATAGGCGCCAGCTCGATGCCGCCCGACTGTTGGAAGTATGTGAACTGAGTGATCTCCAGACCGTCGAGCAGGACTTGCCAGCCGATGCCCCAGGCTCCCAGCGTCGGCGACTCCCAGTTGTCCTCCTCGAAACGAATGTCGTGGAGGCGGGGATCGATGCCGCAGACCTTGAGGCTATCCAAGTAGAGGTCTTGAATGTCGGCGGGTGCCGGCTTCAAGATGAGCTGCAGTTGATAGTGTTTGTAGAGACGATTGGGATTCTCTCCGTAGCGCCCGTCGGCAGGCCGGCGAGAGGGCTGAACGTAGACCACACGCCAGGGGTCGGGGCCCAGAACCCGAAAGAAAGTCTCCGGGTGCATCGTTCCCGCACCCATCTCTTGATCGTAGGGTTGGTGAACCACAACCCCACGCTCCGCCCAAAAGCGCGAGAGGGAGAAAATGAGATCTTGAAATATCAACTTCTCTTCTCCAGTCGCAGCATATCCTCGAGTATCGGCAGGGAGTTCGGCTCTCGGTCGAGCTGCTGGCAGATCAGCCTACGATTCAGCTTCGCTAGCTCATCCAAGACTTGCTCTGCTTCCTGTGCGGGCGGAGCGGGCAGCTCTCCGGGCGGTCGATGCCAGATCTGCTCGAGATAGCGACGCGAGGCGGGCGACAGCGAGACGCCGTTCCGCGCTCGACGGCCACAACGAGCACATTGGAGCTGGTGCTCATCGAGCACGTAGTGTGCACCGTCTTGGATGAGCTTCGCCCCGCAGGCCGAGCAGGTCTCCCCCGTCGGGTAAAACCCTCCCAGTCTCAGCACCCAAGCCTCGAAGTAACGCGCGAGGCGCGTCGGGTCAGCGTCGCTGGTGAGCGAGGCAGCGGCCGCGTTCATCAGACGGTACAACTTGACGTTCGGTTCCCGATCAGGAGCGAACGAATCGACCAAGTCTGCGAAATAGGCCAGTGTGCACGCGAGGAGTGGATCTCCTGCGTGGGAGAAACCGGAGCGGATTATATCACAGCGGTCGATACTCACCATCTCACGACTCTCTTTTTCGAAGAACGTGAGCTCGATCTCGGTTCCAATCTCCAGGCTTCCACCGAATTTCGAGCGAGGTCGCCGCGCCCCTTTGGCACGGCCCCGGATCTTCCCATGCTGGAGAGTCAGGAAGACGACCATCTTGTCCGCCTCGCCGACTCGGTAGGTGCGAAGGACGATCGCTTCGCTGTGACGAACGGGCATCACTAACTCAGACGAAGCGTTCCAGAAAGTACGCTCCAAGCCCAAGGAAGAATAGGAGCCCGAAAACATCCGTGGCGGTGGTGACGAAGACCGAGGATGCGAGGGCGGGATCCACCTTGAGGACTCGTAGGGCTAATGGCACGAGCGTTCCCACTATGGCCGCCACCAGAAGATTTCCCACCATGGCCAGGCCGATGATCAAACCGAGCACGGGACTGCCTTTCCATGCGAGGGCGACCAAGGCGACCAGGACACCTATCACAATCCCGTTGACGAGCCCGACCAGCATCTCCTTGAGCAGCACCTTCCGGCTGTTCGACCCTGTCAACTCCCCGAGAGCCATCCCGCGAACCATGACCGTCAACGTTTGGGTGCCGGCGTTGCCTCCCAATAGAGGCACGATGGGCATGAAGACGGCGAGGACAGCGAATTTTTGTATCGTTCCTTCGAAGAGACTCACCACGAACGCAGCCAGGAAAGCCGTAGCAAGGTTGAGGGCAAGCCAGGGAATCCGCATCCGGACCGAGGTCCGGGGGGAACTGAACACGCTTTCATGGACGTCCAAGCCAGCTAAGCGATAAATGTCCTCGGTGGCCTCTTCTTTGATGACGTCGATGACGTCATCGACGGTGATTATCCCGACCAGCTTGTTTTCCTCGTCCACCACGGGCATGGCCAGGATGTTGTAGGAATCGACGAGCCGGGCGACATCCTCCTGGTCGGTGTCGGTCCGAACGCTGGTGACGGTTGGGACCATGATGTCCTTGAGCCGCCTCTCAGGCCGCTTGAGAAGTAGCTGGCGCAGAGAGAGGACACCCACCAGGTGATTCCGATCGTCCACAACATATATATAGAAGGCCATCTCCACTTCACCCATGGTCTGGAGCCGGGTGATGGTCTCGCCTACCGTGATGTCCTCGTGCAACGAGAACACGTTCGGGTTCATGATGCGGCCGGCGGTCTGCTCTGGATGCTGGAGTAGGTCCTGAACTTCGGCGGCGTCTTTCTGCCGCATAGCCCCGAGGATCTCCTCCTGAAGCTCCGTCGGCAGATGCCCCACGAACTCCGCAGCGTCGTCCGGATCCAACTCCTGGAGAAGCTTCGAGATCTCCTCCGACGACATGTCGAGCAGCAGCTCGGTACCCCGGTCGACGCCCAGCTCGGAAAGGGCTTCGCTGGCTAGACTGAGATCCCTCTGGACGAGGAGCTCGAATGTGGGCTTACGGAAGTTTTCGTGAAGCTCGCCGAGAAGCTCAGCGATGTCCGAGGGATGGAGCTTGCTCAGGATGTTGTAGGCGTTGGGCGTAGCCCCACGCCCGACGAGCTTCCGGACCGTTTCGGCGAGTAGAGGGGTCTTTGTCAGAGGCATCGATACAACCCGATGGCAAGCTTTCAGACATAAGCGGTCCAGCCTACCACAAGGGCTGGGGGTTGGCCAGCCTTGGTGGCACACGATGCCCGCGTCATATATGATCGAGTCATCACTCTGACAATCTTCTCCCTGGCAACGGAGTAACTGCGATCGATTCCTGGCGCGCACAGCTCGACTCCCCGTGGCTCGGCCCGGTATTGGGCGTGTTGGCCGCTCTCACCTACGGGCTCGTTGCCCGGTTCGCCTTCTCGGTGACTGCCATCATGGGCGTCTGGGGCATCATGACGCTGGGCTTCATCTTCTGGCTCCCGATGGCTCTCGGCGCGTTGGTCTATCTAACTTCGAGCTTCCAACTACCCACCGCCAGGTAAAGACCGAGATTCCCATCGACGCCTCCCCATCGACGGTTTGGCAGAACATCATCCGGGTTCCCACCATTCGGGATAGCGAGCAACGCACGATTTCGTTTCATGTGTTGGGCTTTCCAAAACCCGCGGAGGCCACTCTCAGCCACGAGGGGGTCGGAGGCATCCGACACGCGAGCTTCGAAGGTGGGCTGGTCTTCGTCGAGACGATCACCGTTTGGGAACCCGACAGGGAGCTGGCCTTCGGAATTGAGGTCGATCCGGAGTTGGTTCCGGCGACGACCTTAGATGAGCACGTCGTGGTGGGAGGGCCCTTCTTCGAGACCCTGAACGGCCACTACCGCATCAAGCCTTTAGAGGAAAGCGGGGTCGTGCTCCACTTGGAGAGTACCCACCGGCTATCTACGCGCTTCAACTTCTACTCCAGCTGGTGGAGCGATCTAATAATGGGGGATATCCAGAACTACATTCTGGTGATTCTCAAGGAGCGGTGTGAGGATCAAGAGCAAGAAGTTTGGACAGGATTGTCAGGATAAACAGGCAGCTCGCTAGAGTATCTCGTGCGCATCGAACCCAAACCGGTGTTCGAGCCGTCGATCCGAAGACGCCCCTCCCGGCCGGTGCCCGTGGAGCCGGCGCCGGCGGCTCCTGCGCGCGAGTTGACGACGAGCCAGCGCCAGCTGTCGCGGAGCTCGCCCAACATGCTCCAGCCAGCCCGGCCCACCGTGTTCAACTTCAGGTTCTCGGCCGACCGGAACTTGCTCTCGACATCGCCCTCAAGAAAAAAGACGCAAAGAGGAAGCTCGAGCGGCGGAAGGTGAGGCAAAAGGCCACCAAAGCCCAACCTCTCTACGGGGCGGAATTCATCCAGCGGAAGATCGATGAAAGGCGGGCGTCGGGAGGTGCCGGAACAAGAGCCACCGCTGCCTCGAGCTCCATCGCGGTCAACGAAGGGCAGCCCAAGCGCTCGGCTATATGTTCACTCCCGATACTTCCGCGACGTCAAGCGATTCAGTACCGATTCGCCCGTTACAGTCCACTAGGCGCCTACCTGCCCTCGCGGGCGGACCTCACGTCGGATCGTCGCGGATTTTTCCCTCTCGGTTTCCTCCAGGTCGTAGTCCATTTGGAGCCCAAGCCAGAAGCGGCTCGACGTCCCAAAGTAGCGCGACAACCGCAGGGCCGTATCAGGCGTCACCGAGCGCTTGCCCAAAACGATTTCGTTGATCCGCCGTGGTGGGACACCAATCTCCCTCGCTAAACGGTTCTGACTAGTCTCCAGAGGCTCGAGAAACTCCTCCAGGAGCACCTCGCCAGGATGAACATTCGGTAACTTCTTCACCATTATTCAACCCCCGTTATCGATGATAGTCGACGATCTCAACGTCGTAGGCATCGCCTCTGGACCAAGAAAAACAGACCCGCCATTGTTCGTTGATGCGAATGCTGTACTGACCAGAGCGTTTGCCTTTCAGACGCTCCAAGCGATTCGCCGGCGGCACCCGCAAGTCTATCAGGTCGCGGGCATTGTTCAGCATCCTGAGTTTTCGTCTCGCCACCGTCTGGATATCCCGTGGCAGGCGCTTCGAAAACTCCCCAAGCCATATTTTTTCAGTATCGTCATCCCGAAAGGATTTGATCGAGCTCTTCGGTGGATAGACCTTCGAGCGTTTCGAAGTACCTTTCGAATCTTTCCTTCATGACCGTTGCTCCCTCTTTCGACTCTTGATTCTCGAAGTATAGCAACGTGTTTTTTCTTGGCCTCGACGGCCGTCAGAGGGGAGCAAACGGATTGGAATGAAGAAAGTGTTCAAATCCTGGAGAAAGAATTGAGAGAGCGTCTGTGCGCTTCAGGAAGGTCTCTGTGTTAATGACCCATCGTCTTGCGAAATGGCCTCACAAAACTTGTCAAGTGTTTTGTCGATCTTTTTTCCCTGCATCTCTAGAATGTAACTCCAAGCTGAAGGGCGACGGTGTGTTCGTCGTACTCGGTGTCGTACCGACCTCGCACCAGGATTCGGAAAGCCATACCCGCTTTGGACCAGATATTCACGCCACCCCCGACGTTGAGGGTCGGGCTAGAACCGCCTTCGACGCCCATGGCTCCCACGCCGACCATAACGAAGGGGACGACGCGACGGGATTCCGGAATGAAGTGGTAAGAAACATCGAAGGATGGGAAGACGGCGGCACCGGCGGGGATGTCGATGTCGGAGTACATCCTTCAGGAGCTCAAGAAATCACTGGAGCGGCCAACTCGCGAGGAACTGCTGGACCGGCTCGCGGAGTAGCCAGAGCCTAGGCTCCGTCCCTCGCCCGCGAAGTTGGTCCGTACCGAACGAGATCGGCGGTGATCGTCCTCGACGCCTCGGGAGCAGTGGAGCGCTTGCTGAAAGTGACTGTGAAAAACGGTTGTTCTTAGGACTTAGTCGCGGGGAGGGTCCATTCCCAGCTCCGAGAGTATCCGGCGATTCTCCCGCCAATGCTCGCGAACCTTGACGTGGAGTCCGAGATAAACATGAGTATTGAGAAACTGCTCTAGATCCTTGCGGGCGGAGGAGCCGATCTTCTTCAGCATGCTTCCCTTTTTTCCCACCAGTATGCCTTTCTGCGAGTCCCGTTCGACCAGAATGGAGGCCTCGATGCGGATGAGCTCTTCCCCGTCTTCCCAAGAATCCACACGTACCGCGGTCGCATAGGGCACCTCCTCCCGTATGAAGAGAAGGATCTTCTCGCGGACGATTTCCGCGGCGAAGAACCTCTCGGGGAGATCGGTCAGCGTATCTTCGGGAAAAAGGGGCGGCCCCTCCGGCAGGTGCTGTTCGAAGAGCTCGACCAGAAGGCGCACATTGTCTCCGGTCAGAGCGGAGATGGGAACGATCTCGGTGAAGTCATGAAGCTTCCGATATTCCTCGATGACCGGGAGCACATTGGTCTTCGGGACCTGATCCACTTTGTTGATGACCAAGAACCGTGGCACCCGCACCTTCTTCATTAGCTCTAGTACATATCGATCGCCACCGCCGAAAGACTGCGTGATGTCCACCATCAAGGCGACGAGATCCACGCGTCTGAGGCTCAAGAGCGCGCTTTCTAGCATCAGTCGGTTCATCTGATGCTGGGGCTTGTGGATGCCGGGGGTGTCGAAGAACACGATCTGTCCGCGAGATGTATTGGCGACGGCTAGAATCCGATTGCGAGTGGTTTGGGGCCTGGGAGTAACGATGGCGACCTTTTGACCCACCACTCGATTGATGAGCGTGGACTTGCCGACGTTGGGGCGGCCGACGACGCTGACGAACCCGCTATGAGCCAACGAAAGTTCTCACGCGGTCCCCTTCTGACGAAACCGGATGCGCACCTTGTTGATTCTCTGACCCTCGGCGTCGACTACTTCGATGGTCAGCCCCTGGTAATCGATCGCCTCCCCCGACTGCGGCACTCGGCCTAGAGCGGCAAGCACGAGGCCCGATACCGTATCGAAACCCTTTCCGTTGACGTCGAGACCGAGCTTTTCCTTGAGCAAATCGACATCCGCCCGACCGCTCACCAAGAAAACCCCCTCACTCTCGCGTACGAACTCTTCCCCGACGACTTCGTCGAACTCATCGTGAATCTCACCCACGATCTCCTCGATAATGTCCTCGACAGTCAGGAGCCCCGAGGTCCCGCCGTACTCGTCGACCACCAAGGCGATGGTAGAACGGCTGCGCTGGAACTCTCGCAGCAAGCTGGAGACTTTCTTAGCCTCAGGCACGAATTTGACGGGTCGAATGAGGGAATCGATGGGTTCTTCCGCACTTCGGTCCGCGTAAGACACGACGTCAATGGCATGAACGAGGCCCACAATGTGGTCCAGGTTCTCCTCGAAAACGGGAACCCGCGAATACTTCTCATCCATGAACAGCTGGCGCAGCTCGGCGAGATTGGCCTCACAACGCACACCCACCATTTCCGGGCGGGGCGTCATGATCTCACGGACGACCTTGTCGCCTAGATCCACGATCGACCGCACCATACGCCCTTCGTCCCCTTCGAGGATCCCTTCTTCCTCTCCGGTCTCGATGAAGGCCTGAACTTCCTCCTCGCTCACGCCCTCGTCTTCCGTTTTCTCCTCGTCCGGAACGAACGCCCGAACCAAGTGGGACAAAGGACGACTGATAGGCCAGATCAGCACATCATAGATGCGAAACGCGGGGAGCAAGGCCAGGAGGACACGCTCCGGGCTGATCCGGGCGATGAAATTCGGCAGTACCTCGCGGAAAGTCAAGTAAACCGGCACCATCGTTAGGAACGCCAGAACGAGTGCTTGTGCGGGGTTACGGTCGATGTAGAACTGCGTGAGCAAGACGGTTACTGCGATGAGGCCGCCTTGAATACCGATGCGAAGCGGCAGCAGGAGCCGCATGGGGTCTTCGAGGCAGCGGTCCAGAAACTCAGTCTTCCAACCTTCCTCGCTGTATTGTCGGATGGTGATCTTGCTGAAGTAGTGAAAAGCAACATCGATGGTAGACAAGAAGAGAGCCAACACCAGAAGGCAAGAGATCCCGATCAGCGTCAGGTCCATCGCTCCCTCAAGCATCCTAACGTGTCGCTCGACGGCGTGTAATGCCGTACTTCCGTCTCATGCGGTACTCGATCCGCCTCATCTCTCCCTGGTCGGTCTCGTGATCGTACCCGAGCAAATGGAGGAGCCCATGCAGTGCGAGAACCCGTAGCTCACGCGGTAGCGTGGATCCTCGTCGGCGGGCCTGCCGACGGGCGGTCTCTACAGAGATCACGATGTCACCGAGGTAGTCCGCCTCGTCGGGGAAATCCCCGGCGCCTGCGGGAAAGGACAAAACATCCGTCGGTCGATCGTAGCCACGGAACGTGCGGTTCAGATACCGCATGCGCTCGTCTCCTACGAAGACGAGACTCGCGGAGGCTCCCGGGGGAGCTACCTCCCCTGCTACTTGGCGGAGAAAATTGCGGAGCGGACGGGCGTCGACTCTTATTCGACGCTGAAGATTCTTGAGGAGCAGTCTGGGCGTCCGGTTGCGTGAAACCCTGTGGGCCTTGTGGGCTCCTAGGTCCGGCTCTTCGCTGGCACTCATCGGTTATCTTGAACCACTACCGGCTCGACTGTTTTCTCGAAGTCGAAGCCTGGGTAGTTCACGCGATGGTGGTAGATTCCCATGAGCACACGCAGGAAGCTTTGCGAGATCCCCTCCAAGTCACGCAGCGTCAGATCGCATTCATCGAGCTGTCCGTCGAGGAAGATGTAGTCGATGATCTGACGGATGACGCCTTTGAGGCGGGCGGGGCTTGGATCTTGGAGCGTTCGCGATGCCGCCTCTACCGCGTCCGCGATCATGATGATGCCGGCTTCCTTCGTCTGCGGCTTGGGCCCTGGATAGCGAAACTCCGCCTCCGTTACTTCGCCAAGCGCCGGATCGTGGCTTTCCTTCGCCCTCTCATAGAAGTACGTGATGAGCTTGGTGCCGTGATGTTGCGGGATGATATCGACGAGCTCCGGGGGGAGATTGATCTCCTTCCCCATCTCGATGCCTTCTTTCACGTGGCTTGCAATGATGAGCGCGCTCATCTGGGGGGAGAGTCGATCGTGTCGATTGGCTCCTCCGTACTGGTTCTCAACGAAGTAGTCCACCTTACGAAGCTTGCCGATGTCATGATAGAGAGCCGCGGTGCGGCAGAAGACGGCGTTTGCCCCAATCGACTCCGCCGCAGACTCGGCTAGCGATCCTACCACCACGCTGTGGTGGTAGGTGCCCGGCGCCTCGAGAGCCAGCTTTCGCAGCACCGGATTATTGTTGTTCGAAAGCTCGAGGAGCTTGATGTCCGTCGTGCGGTCGAAAAGCGATTCGAGTGCCGGCAGCATGAACGAGACAACAATGGCGACTCCGGCGCCACCGAGAAGCGCGCAAAGCAGATCGAAAGCGAAGGTGGCGAACGGCGCGTAGCGTTCGGTGAGAAGATCGATGGCGAGCACGATCACCAAGTTGAGGCTGCCGACAAAGGCACCGGTCTTGATGAGCGCCGTCCGCTGCTTGTATTGAACCATCCCCAGGATCGCACCGAGGCAAGACAGAAGGCTGAAGACACCGAGCTGCAGATTTCCTGTCATCAGTCCGTGGGCCACGGAAAAGACTACGGAAGCGACCAGCGCGGTGGAGGCGTTTTCCAAGAGTGCAATCAAGACCGCTACCGCGGCCAGCGGAACCAGGTATTGGTAGGAAGCGACATTATTGAACGGCGGGGTAACGTTCTGCCCTCCCACCGTGCTGAAAATGAAGAAAAGGACTCTCGCCGAGGCGAGCTGAAAGACGACGACCAAACCGACTAACGCGAAACTGCGCCGCCTCCAGGAGAGCGAGGGACGGGCCGGCCTCATGAGTTGCCACAGGCAATAGAGAAGGATCGCGGAGAGGATGAAGGCCCCGACGACTCCCGCTAACTGCCACCGTTCGCCTGCGGCATCGGAAAGAACTTCCAGCTGTCGCAACACGCCTTCATCAATCTCATCACCCGCCCGAACGATGATCTTGCCCTTTCTAACGTGGAAAAAGACCGCCGATACTTCGTCTTTCGCCACCCGCCGAAGCTCTTGCGTCTCCGCAAAATTCAAGGTCAGCGTGGGCTCGATGAATTGAGCACCCATTCGCGCGACTCTCTTCCGGAGCGTCGGCTCGGGATCCGTGAGAAGAGCCGCCCGTTCCTCCAACTCCCCCTTGGCCTGGTCAACCGAGAAAACTCGAGAGAAGTCACGCACCAGGGTCCCGGTAGTCGAAAACTCGTCCCGACGCGTGATTGGCCGACCGGCCGCAAGCAACCTGTCTTTGCTCTCGACGATCGGCCTTTCAAGCATGTTGGCAACCACGTCGCCGAGCGCTTGCTCGATCGCGGGGCTGAACTTTTGCTCCAGCAAGAAGGCGTACTCTGCTTCGGTTAACGGGACTTCGAAGGCCGCCAGGACATCGTTGAATAATGCAGAAAGCACCGCCTCGTCAGAGGATTGTTCCTCCTCGAGCCCACGACCTAGCTCGAAACCGGCTGCAATTCTCGCCCTCGCGGAAAGGGCGGCCCGGTTATTGAAATCGTAGACCTCGGGCACTGCGGCCTCAGCCTCGTCGCGGCGGGCGCGGGTCGTGTCCTCGTCTTCGTAGCTGAAATCGTTCGGTGCCTTCAGATCGACGGTCGCAATCGTCCCCTGCTCATAGCGGGGCGGCCGAAAACTGAGGCCGGGAGCGATGAGGAGAGCGAGGAGAATGCTAAACAGCAGGCCCCACGGCAAGGGTGAGGCGAAAGCCAGCTCTAGCAACTCGCGGCGGCGGAACCGACCCCGCGGGCGGCGAGTCTCTTTCTTGGTACCGTTCCCGCCGTTTTTGCCATTGGGAGCAGGCACTCTATCGGTCCCCTTCTCGCGACCTTGGATCTTCGACCGGCACTGGAGTGGGGCCGTTCGCCAACCGTTTGGTCCTACCGTTGGTGTGACGCTCATAGGCGCGGATGATCGATTGAACCAAACGGTGACGGATGACGTCGGTCTCGTCGAAGTAACTGAAGACGATACCGGTGATGTCGGAGATGATATCGATGGACTCCACTAGCCCGCTGATCTTTCCCGGCGGGAGATCGATTTGAGTGATATCACCGGTCACGACCGCTTGGGAGCCGAATCCGATGCGAGTCAGGAACATCTTCATCTGTTCCGAAGTCGTGTTTTGTGCCTCGTCCAGAATAATGAAAGAGTCGTTGAGCGTGCGACCTCGCATGAAGGCAATGGGCGCAATCTCGATGGACCCCCGCTCGATGAGGCGGAGTACGCGCTCGGCATCCATGAGATCGTAGAGAGCATCGTAGAGGGGGCGTAGGTACGGATTGATCTTCTCCTGAATATCGCCAGGGAGGAAACCCAGCCTCTCTCCCGCTTCCACGGCCGGACGCGCGAGAATGATTCGGTTGACCCGCTTCTCGTTGAAGGCCGCCACGGCCATCGCGACGGCGAGATACGTCTTGCCGGTTCCGGCCGGGCCAATACCCATGACGATGTCGTTCGATTCAATGGCCTGCAAGTATCGAAGCTGGTTGGCACTTCGCGGGACGACGGTTTTCTTCGTCGAGGGGTGAGCGATTCTGCTACCGAAGAACTCGCGAAGAGAAACCTGCGGATCTTCCTGTATCAATTTGAGGGCAATTCGGAGATCACCCGAGGATACCTTGTGCCCCTCCTCGATCAAGCCGGAGAACTGTTTGAAGATATTGTTCACGAGTTCGACTTGGTCGGGCTCGCCATCCACCATGAGCTCCTGTCCCCGAGTCACGATCTTGACGTTCAGAGCGTTCTCGATGGATTTCAGGTTCTCATCGCGAGTACCGAATAGTGCAAGGGTTTCCTCCTCTGGGATGGTGATTTTCTTCATCGAGTCAGCGGCATTACCTCCTCTGGGAAAACTCCTTGGGGGACGGGGCTACCTCCCGTCTAGACTCCACGATTCTTCCTAAGTTAGGCGTTGGGAAAATTCAAGGGCCGGGAACACGTGGAAGAAAAGGGCCTGGACGGGGCAACAAAGAGCCCGATTAAGCTGAATCATCTTCTAAAAAGGATGCTAGCACGGGCCTCTAAACCCCGTCAAATAATTGGCCGGAGCCTAAGCCTTGTGGATGTTGCACATGAGCCCCTTGAGGTTGGTGGCTCCCATCCCCGGGTCGAGGGGCGGCCCATCCACCGTCAGGATATTAATATTGGATTCCTTCCAGCCATAGTCGGGAGGTCCCGCCTCCGGATACCACCACCCGTACTCGGCGCTGACGACGCTCGGATGAATGCCGTCGAAAAGCTTCGCCCGGAACTTGACCTTGCCTCTCGGCGTTTCGATGTACACCCAGTCTCCATCGTCGATGTTCCTTTCGCCGGCCGCATTGGGGTGGATCTCCACCAGCGGGTCTCGATGTTTCCTCCTCAAGTACGCGGACTGTCTATGCTCCGACCCGAAGAACTCGAAGATGCGGTGCCCGGTGGTAAGAACCAGCGGGTACTGCGCAACAATTTTCGCCTCGGCGTGTGGGCTTTCGGGAGGCTCGACGTAGTCCGGTAACGGGTCGTACCCCCACTCCTCGTACTGCTTGAGATAGAGCTCCAGTTTCCCGGAGGTGGTCCGGAAACCGTCTCGCTCATGCTTCCTGTACGTCATCGGCGCCTCGAGATACGGCATCTTTTTGAACTGCTTCCACGTAAGGCCGGCGGGCTCGAGGATGTAGTCGAACGACCCTTCGACGTCATCCCAAAAGAACTCTTCGAAGCCCAGCTTCTTTCCCAACTCATTCAGAATCTTGTGATCGGACCAAGCCTCACCCCGGGGCTCGACGGCCTTTATGCGTGGGAAGACATGGCCGTGTATCTTCCAATAGTCAGCGATATTGTCGTGCTCTAACCAAGTCGCAGCGGGGAGCACGATGTCTGCGAGCTCGGTGGTGGGTGTCCTAAAGATGTCGGTGGCGACGAAAAACTCCACCTTCTTTAGGGCCTCGTAGACACGGTACGCGTTTTCCCTCGCGGTCAGTAGATTGCTGGCGAACATCACCAGCGCGCGGACTTTGTAGGGTTGCTCTTCGAGGATCGCATCCCAGACCACATGAGGCGTAATCCGGCTGATGTAGGCGCCGAGCTTGTAGCGATCGCCGCCCAACATCTTGGCTCTTTGCGTCTCAGGAAGTTTGTCGAAAAAGGAAAACGTGGCGCGGGGGAGCACTGGAGGCAGACCAAAGATGGCATTGCCGCCGGGAACGTCCAGGTTACCGGTGAGCGCGACCATATAGAGCAGCGCCCGGTCGGCGTCGACGCAATTGATGTTCTGCTCGATCCCGACGCCCCATTGGAGGGCTGCCGGCTTGGTCGTGGCGTAGAGGCGTGCGGCCTCGATGATCTCCGATGAAGGGACCCAGGTGATCTTCTCCACCTCCTCGGGCGGAAATTTCTCGACCCTCTTGGAAAGTTGTTCGAAACCGGTGGTGTATTTTTCGACGAACTCCCGGTCGTATAAACCCTCCTTGATGATGACGTAGAGCATACCGAGCGCCAATGCCGAATCGGTGGCGGGACGAATTTGAAGCCAGAGATCCGCGCGCTCGGCCAAACTGTTCCTTCGGGGATCGACGACGATGAGCTTGGCGCCCTTGGCCAACGTTTTGGCCATGTTGATCGCCTTGTTCTCGTCGGGGTTCGAGATCAAGTGGTTGCTTCCCCACGCCAGCACGCACTGGGGATCGCCGCCATAGTCACAAAGCGGGAGCTCCGTTCCCATGAGTCGCGATATCGCGACTCTCGGGATGTAGCACATGTGGCCGGGAGACATGATGTTCGGAGTCCCGTAGAGATTGGCCAAGCGATAGAGAAAACGGTGGAAGTCCCGCCCCGTTCCATGCCCGAAGACGGCGGCCTCGGCTCCGGATTCTGATTTGACCTGGTCGAGTTTCTCGGCGATACCCGTGAGAGCTTCGTCCCAGGAGATACGCTCCCACTTCCCTTCTCCTCTCGCACCGGCTCGCTTCATCGGGTAAAGCAGTCGGTCCGGGTGCTCCTGGAGCTCGAAGGACGCGTACGCCTTGCTACACGTATAGCCCTTGCTGATGGGATGCTCCCAATCGGGCTCGAGCCCGACCGCCTTCCCGTCGTGGACCTTCACATAGACCCCGCACCCCCCGTGGCCGCAGGAGCGGCAAACCGTGCGTACTCTCTTCGAACCCTTATCCATCGAGTCACTCGTCGTCACTGTTCTGGCGGCCTTTCCTCTTGCTCGCCTGAGGCACCCTGACCGATGTAGCCGAGCGCTTCCAATCGCCGTCGGGTCTTTTCGTCGAGCCGCAACTCGTTCTCCCTGTACCTTTCCGGCGCCGACGCCTCGCATCGGGCCAGCTGGGATTGGGCGAAGGATATCATCTCTTCGACGAGCTCAGGCTCGGCAGCGCTCACGTCTTCGCTCTCTCCGGGATCGCGTCCCAGATCGTAGAGCTCGAGCGATTCTGTCTCCGCATTCCAGATGCCCTTCCATTCTCCCTGCCGAACCGCTAGGTTGAGATCCCCACGATTCTCCTTGTGGGGCCGGTAGTACTTCTTTTTGTTGTAACGCATCGCGGTCACGCGCATCAAGTTCTCGTCTGTCCTGCCTTCGATCAAAGGGAGCAAACTCCGTCCTCGAAAGCCATCTGCCAGCTCGGTAGCACCCAGGAAGTCGACGATAGTGGGCGCGACGTCCAATAGCGTGACCGGCTCCGACACCCGCGCCCCGGCGAACTCGTTTCCAGGAAAACGAATGACGAGGGGCACGCGAATGAGCTCTTGATAGACGGATTGATCGTGCTGCCAACTTCCGCGCTCGCCCAGTTCTTCACCGTGGTCGGCGAGCAGAACGAACAGCGTGTTGTCCCAGACACCAGCTTCCTCTAGAGCTCGGACGATGCCCCCCAGTCGATCGTCCGCCTCGGCTACCGTGGCGTCGTAGAGCACGTCGATTCGCGATCCGAGCGCCGACAAGCGCCGCACGAGCTCGTCCTGCTTGGCGGTGTTATCGACCGTGCCGCGTGCCTGCCTCTCGTCGTAGTCGATGCGCGTCAGGCGACGGTAGAGTCGATACGCCTTCTCCACCTCTTGACGAGTTTCCCGCGAAGCTTCCCCGAATCGTTCGACGAAAGCTTGCTCGGCCCGATAAGGATTGTGAGGCTCGGTGTTGTGAACGTAGAGAAAGAAGGGCTCGACCGGTTCGGGATCGAATGTGCCTAGCCACTCATTCACAACCTCGTCGTCCACCTGCGTATCCATGGCTCGAGCGACGGTAAAGCCTCGCTCGAGCCCGCTCAACGCCCCGGCGTAGGGATTGGCAAGGAACGACGCGGTGTTGTAACCCGCCCGCTTGAGTCTCATCGGTAGGGTGCGGGCAGTCGCCGCTACTTTGTCTCCGTCGATCAGTACGTTGTGCTCACAAGGCAAGGCGGAAAGCAGGAGAGACACAACGGAGGGAAGCGTCCATGGCGCAGGGGCACTGGCATCCTCGAAGAGGACGCCGTCCGCAACGAGCGAGTCGATATGCGGAGAGGTGGGCTTCCTGTAGCCGTAAGCACCGAGGCGATCCGCCCGCAGCGTGTCGATCAAGAAAATGACGACGTTCGGCGTACGAGCAAGCGTGACGGTTCTATCCCGAGGGTCATCAGATGTCGCGCACGCAATGGCGAGCAGAAAGACGCCAAACGCCGCGGCCCAGTCCGAAGAGTCGTCGTCGACCTATCCGGTACACGCTGTCAATCTACACGGTGGCCGTAGGGTGTTCAAATGGAAGCAGAGAGGAGTCTCATGCCGCCCGGAAGTGGAGCAGCGAGACTCCCAGGAAAAATCTGACCCGAAACTGCGCCACGGAAGTATCGGGAGTGAGCGTATAGCCGAGAGCATTGGCTGCCCTTCGTAAACCGCTATGGAGCTTGAGGCAGCGGTGACCTGTGCTCCGGCACTTCCCGACGGCCCCACCTTTCATCGATCTTCCGCTGGATGAATTCCGCCCCGTAGACATGTTCGGCCCCCAATCGGTTGTGGCCCGGGCATAAAAAGCGAAGAAATCGCTCATCGTGGCTGCGAAAGATGGCAAACGGCTGCTCGTGGGGTGCTAGCCACGTTCGCTGTTGATCGGTCTTCCTCAAGCACAGGAGATCATGAGAAAAACAGCAGATTTATCAACCCGCTACACTTGAGTGATGAGGGCCATCCAGGACAAGCCATGCTCCAAGCCGGGGTGCCACAACTTTGGCCAGCGGGGCGTCAACATCGTTGGGCACGGCTGGTTTACGACCAAGTCGGGCCGACGTCGGCGTTACCGGTGCAAAATATGCGGGGGAACGGCCAGCATGAATACGGGCACGGCGTACAGCGGTCTCCGCTGCACTCGGAGGGAGTTCGACCAAGTAGCGAGCCTGCGAGTCGAGGGCGTGAGCATTTCTGCGACGGCACGGGTCACGGGTCATTCCCGCAACACGATCGCCCGCTGGCTCAAGCGGGCCTCGAGAGCGGCAGAGCGCTTCAACCGGCAAATGCTGCGGGACTTCAAAATCGTTGAGCTTCAGGCCGATGAACTCTACACGTTCATCGGCAGCAAGAGCAGGCCAACGTGGCTTTTTGCGATCATCGAGGTGTGCTCCCGTCTGTGGGCGAGTAGCCTCGTCGGCCGCCGCTCCGATCGAAACACCAAGGCCGTACTCAACGACGTCATCCTCCGCGGACGCCTTGTTGGATCCCCACGGATCGCCACGGATGGCTTCGAGTACTACTTCGCGGTGATCGTGCGCCTTATTGGTCCCGCGTGCGTCTATGGTCAAGTGATCAAGACTCGGCGGAACAATCGTGTCGTCCGAGTCGAGCGGCGCGTGAAGATCAGTACCGCGAGGCGGTTGAAGGACGCGCTGTTGGAGTCAGAGGATTCCGAGAACCTGAACACGTCGTTCGTCGAGCGCCTCAACCTTACAATGCGTCAAGGGTCGGCGTACTTGCGCCGTCGCTCGCCATGCCACGCCCGATGCGAAGACCAGCTCCGCGAGTACGTTGAGCTTCTGCGTTGTCATTACAACTTCGTCCGGCCGCACAGAGCTTTGAAGTTCGGGCGAGAGACCAGGACGCCCGCGATGCAGGCCGGCTTGGTGAGCAAGCGATTGACCTTGAGCGATATCTTCACCGCACGCGGTGTCTCGCTACGTCTTTTTGTGCTGGTCGTGCTCGTCTCTGTTACCGTCCACCTCACGGAACCTCGCGCAGCCGAGCTGCGGTCCTCGTGGCAGCCCGATCGAAGAACGGCTGCTTGATCAACAGCGAACAGCGCAAGCACCGGCATACTTCTCCGCTTCCGGTGGAGGGAAGTCAGGAGTACGAGAACACGCAAGGAAACCAGTAGCATCATGCGACCGTCGCCCGTGAGTTCACACCGGAAGGCGTGGTGCTCGGGATCCCGCTCGAAAAACACCAAGACATGTAATACACTCAGGTCACAAGGAGATTAGACATGGCTCTTAAGGAAACTTCCCTGGAAAACGTTAAACCCGAAAACAGCGCTCTTCTCGTCATCGACATGAGTCGGGACTTCATCGCGCCCGGCGCTCCGATGGAGACCCCTTCCGGCCGCGAAATGGCAGACCACTTGGCGGTGTTGCTGGATCGATGTCGTGAAGTCGGGTTGCCGATCATTTATGTCAATCACGTCTTCCATCCCGAAGCCCGAAACATGGGTACGTTGGCAGAGCGTTTCCCGAACATCGGTCAGGGTAAGGCGGTACGGGCCGGTACTCGCGGCGTCGAAATGTGGGAGAAGATCGCCCCCAAGGAGGGCGACATCATCGTGGAAAAGATCCGCCAATCGGGTTTCGTCTACACCGGTCTCGAAGCAACATTGCGTGAGCTCGGCGTTCGCAACGTCATCGTGAGTGGCGTTTCGGTGGGCGCGTGCGTGGAATGCACGGCCCGAGACGCGGTGGCCCGCGACTTCCGTACCATCATGCTCAGTGACGGAACCTCCGCGACTGATGTGCCCGATCAGGGGTGGGGCGAGATCGACTTCGATACCCTTCAACGCGTTTTCCTGAGCAACTTCACCTACCATTTTGGCGACGTGGCCTCCATCGCGGATTTGATAGAGGGCCCTCTGGCCTCCGGCAAGGTTGGGCGTCGCGCGTCCTAGTAGGTTAAAAGATCTGGCAAGTCATTACACCTCCGTCCACACCAGGAAGAGACAAGCGTCGGCCACGTCTCCCGGCATCCCGAGGCGGGTTAGCTGCGCTCGTTTCTCCCACCGCTCGACGCCGTCGGCCCAGGCGCCTTCGATACCCTCGCGCCCGGGCCAAAATGCCGGGGCTCGCTCGTTTGAATTTCGGACATATGTTTGTGTGGCTGCTGTATCGATAGACTGTTAAAAGGCAGCATCCGGAAGAATAATGCCCCTCTAGGGTACCAAAAAATACCGCTTGTGGGCCCATTTTGAGAGATGTTGGGATGCCCTTTTTCTCACCCCCTCCTCTCATACCGCAAACTCTCACACGATTGTTCTCGTAACGTTCCGTGCTATGGATTAGACGACAAGAAGTCTTCTTTTGACATCGGCGAAAGAGTCGCGGCTCATGGCCTAGAACCGCAGCTCAGCCCTCCACAGCCGCAGCCCATTCCACAGAACCGCACGCTGTGCGAACAAGCTAGGACCTAGTGAGCTCGAGAACCACCGCCTAGACACACCATGCACTTTTTCCTGGTAGCTCGCATGTGCTACTTTCGGTGTGAGAAAAAGGGTTACAAACAAAACGGATTGGCAGGATCCTGACGCGGGCGAGGAATCCTCGTGAAAACTTTGGCGGCGGCCCTTGTCCTCCTCGGAGCACCGGGCACCGAGGAACCGACGGAGCGATGGTATCGCGGCAATACGCACGTCCACACCGATCGAAGCGATGGCAACGCGTCGCCGCAAATCGTCGCCGAATGGTACCGGCGGCTCGGCTTCCACTTCATCGTGATCACCGATCATGACCAAGTGACACCCGTGGCGGCATTGAACGCGCGCCTCCAAAAACCTGGCGAGTTTCTGGTAATCGCCGGTGAGGGGGTCTCGGCATCTCACGAGGGGCGACCCGTACATCTGAACGGGCTCGCGATGTCGAGCGCCGTGGCGCCGCTTGCGGGAAAGTCGGTGCCCGAGGTCATCGACGCCAATGCGCGTGCCATTCGTCGACGGGACGGTGTCCCGCAGCTCAATCATCCCAACCTGGGTTGGTTCATGACCTTCGAGACGCTGTTGGCCACTCAGGCGATCCATCATTTGGAGATCTTGAACGCTCACCCAGTCAACAACTCCTGGGGAGGAGGGGGTGCGCCTTCGGCCGAGGAGCTTTGGGATCGACTGCTCTCGGAAGGGAGGCTGTTCTACGGGATCGCCTCCGACGATGCGCACGACTATGAGTCCTTCGCTCCGACGCCAACCGATCGGGGCCCCAGCGCCAGCGCGAACCCTGGCCGCGCTTGGATCATGGTGCGCGCCCGCGAGCTCAGCGCCGACGCGATTGTCGCGTCGCTCGACGCCGGCGATTTCTACGCGAGCACGGGCGTCGAGTTTCTGATGTACCAGAGCGACCCCGAGGGAATTCGTCTCCGTTTGCCGGAGAGCTATCGGTACAAAGTGCGGGTCCCCGGTGAACTCCGCTACCGCACGTTTTTCATCGGAAAGGACGGTGAGGTGTTGAAACGGGACGACACCGCCCAGCCCACCTATCTCTTTGATGGGAGCGAGCGCTACGTTAGGGTTCGAGTCGAGGCGTCCGACGGCACTCGGGCGTGGACTCAGCCCGTGTTTCCCACGAAGCCAGAGTGATGACGTCCGCCGACTCAGGAAGAGAAAAGATCGCCTGGACGGGCTCGCACATGCCGATGCTGCGAGACATCCGGGACGAGTTTGCGACGACACGTCCGTTCGAGGGCCTGACGATCGGCATCTGTCTCCATATCGAGCCCAAGACCGCTGTGCTGTGCTCCGTGCTGGCGGCGAGTGGCGCGACCGTCGCCATCACAGGAAGCCCGGGGACAACCCAGGCCGACGTCGCCGCCGCCCTCGCCGAGGCCGGGCATCACGTCTACCATGACGAAACCGGCGGGCGCCGAAGCCACGACGACAACATCCGCCGCGTCCTATCTCATCAACCGAACTCGACAACGGCGCCGATCTGGTGGTGGCGTGGATTGAGGCGGCGGCCGAGGCGCAGCTCCTGGGTGGGACGGAGGAAACGACCACCGGCGCGAATCGGCTGCGAGAGGAACTCGCTGGTCGCGTCGGCTTTCCCGTCATCGTGATCAACGATAGTCCATTGAAACGGATCGTCGAGAACGAGCACGGCGTGGGTCAGGCCGTGGTCGAGGCGCTCATGCGGGTCACGAACCTCATGGTGCCGGCGAAGCGTTTCGTCGTGTTTGGGTACGGCTGGTGCGGCCGCGGCATCGCCCGAACCTTGAGGCGGCTGGGCGGGCAGGTCGCGGTGGTGGAGCCCGATGCGATCAAGGCGCTCGAAGCGGCACTCGACGGAATGATCGTGCGAGAGGCCGAAGGGCTTCTTGGGTGGGGGAGCGTCTTCATCACCGCTACTGGCAGGGCCGGTGTGCTGAAGGTCGCGCATTTCGGGAAAATGGCGGACGGCGCCATTCTGGCCAACGCCGGTCACTTCAGTTGGGAGATCGACGTTGAAGGTTTGAGGAAGTCGGCGAAGAAAGCGAAACGCCTGGGAGAGGCGATCGAGGAGTTCGAGCTTCCCGACGGCAAACGACTTTCTCTCCTGACCAGCGGTGAGATGGTCAATCTGGCGGGCGGGGGTGGAAATCCGGCGGAGACGATGGATATGGGGTTGAGCCTTCAGGCCCGCTCGCTCGAGCTCGTGGCGCGCCGGGACCCGACGCTCCGTCCCGGACCCCAGCCGGTACCGAGTGAGGTCAATGCGTGGACCGCCAAGCTCATGCTTCGGACGCTTCAAGAGCCTACCGAGTAAAGTGATGGCTTTGCAGGCACTCATGCAATTGACGTCACGAAATACATCGAACTAGACGCATAAATGTCAGACGGCCAGTCCACAAACAGTGAACCACACGCACACGGAATGGACATTGGCGTACGTGGGCGATGCAGTCGCATCGCGCGATGTTATCTATGACGATAAGATACGGCCATGGTGGAATCGCAGACGGGTGTCCTCTTTCTTTGTGTGGCCAATTCCGCGCGCAGCCAGATGGCGGAGGGACTCGCTCGGGCGGTGGCGGCCAAGGGTCGTGAGATCTATAGCGCCGGCTCGGCACCCACCCGCGTCAATCCATTTGCCCAAGAAGTGATGCAGGAACTGGGCATCGATATTTCCTCCCACAGATCGAAAGCCATCGACGAGATCCCCCGGATCGGATCGAGACGGTGATCACGCTCTGCGGCGAGGAAGTGTGCCCGGTATTTCCGGGTAACGTAGGAATGCTTCACTGGCCCTTCGAAGATCCTGTCGCGGCCAAGGGCTCCGACGAGGAGGTTCGGCAGGAGTTCCGGCGCATCCGAGATCAGATCCGGACCAAGATCGAGGATTTTTTCAGGAACGATTCCCTTTAAGCTCGGGTGAGCGAGACGCGTTGCGACTCCCCTCCCGAGAGACGACGCGGCATACGATCCGCCAAATGCTCCGCCCCCAGTCGCTCCAGGCAGCTCACTGGCAGAACTGATTTGCCGGAGTCACGCGGTCCCACGTCAACCCACTCGCGCGCACTCTTCGCACTCGAGTGTCGTAGCAGCCCCGTGGCGATCTCCCAATCGTAAGAGTCACGGACCCGTCGGCGCCGGTAAACCCTTTCCGTCTCCACACCCGGCCCCGTCTGCGAATCCGGATGACCACTTTGGCACCGACAACGGGGAGATCGGAAGCGTCGATGACCTGCACTGTCACATCCAGAGGATTCCTGCGACGACCCAGATCGCGCGTCGAGTAAGCGACCGACGCCACGCGGACGTCGTCAGGTAGAGCCGGGTTCGTAACGGTGACCAGAATCGAATCGGAGCCACTCTCTCCCGCGGTATCCGACGCTGAGCTCTGAATCGTATGCACCCCTTCACTCAATGTGATAGAGAGGCTGCCGCCTGTTCCGAGCGAACCATCGAGATCTGACGTCCATTCGAGATCTAGACCCAGGTCTCCGTCCTCCGCATCCACAGCCGTTCCGGTGAAAGCGATCGTCTCGTCGGTGTCGAATCGCACGCCGCTAGACGGACCGGTGATCGTGACGACGGGCGCAGCATTGGGAGGCAGTGCCATAATCGCATCGTCCGCATCAACGAGTCCGCAACCGAAATGAGCGTCTCGTCCCGCCGGCCCCAAATCGCCAGCCGTCTGGGTGAGCCGGGCGCGCACCTCATCCCTAGAAGTCACACCGCTGCCGATCACAAGGGCGGCCACGCCGGCGACGTGAGGGCTTGCCATGGAGGTTCCACTGAGGCGCATGTAGCCACCGCCGACCCGCGTCGAATTGATGCTCATTCCGGGCACCGCGATTTCGACCTCGGGCCCTGTGCTCGAAAAGCACGTGCGCTCGTCGAGCGCATTCGTGGCGGCCACGGCGACAACGGACGCGAACCGTGCAAGGTAGCCGACCGTGTTCTCGGTGCCGGCGCAACTACCGGAGTTTCCGGCCGCGGCGATGTGCAATACGCCCTTGCGCGGCCGCGTTCGCGAAAGCCGCCTCCACGATGGAACCGGGATGGCCGCCGCTGCCGTAGCTGTTGTTCGTAACTTGAATCCCGTTGTCAGCAGCCCACTCCATGGCGGCTACGATGTCGCTCCAATAGCCACCACCATTCGCGTTAAGTACTTTGAGGCCGTAGAGCGATACGTTGGGTGCCACGCCCACGACGCCGGCGCCGTTATCTTCCGCCGCAACCGTCCCCGCCACATGCGTGCCGTGCCCGTGGTCGTCGGAAGCGTCGTTGTCGTTATTCACGAAGTCGAATCCGCCTACACAATTGCCGTCCAGGTCAGGATGGGTGCAGTCGATGCCGGTGTCGATGATGGCAACGTAGACGCCCGCGCCCGTGTTGCCCCCGGCGTGTACGATCCCTGAGCTGATGCGACTCACTCCCCAGGCGGCATCGAGCTCCGCGTCAACGGCAGTAACAGTCCCATCGGGCTCGACCACCGTTACGTTCGGGTTTCTCCTGACCCCATCGAGGGCCGTCACCGGTATTGCCACCGCCATCGCCGGGACGATACGAAAAACGTGTGAGATGTCGGCGCCGTGGCCCCGAATCTCGCGTTCGTCGGAGGGCCCGGGAGTATTCTTGAACCCGATGAGAACGCGAACGCGTTCGGGTGGTTGCGATCCGGCGGAGCTGACAACAGCTAACACTAAGAAAGCGGCAAGGCCGCAACGGATGACTTCTGTCGGCAATCGTTTCATGGGCTCCTTCTTCTTCGGTAGCTTCGTTCCGGGAGGGGAGCGGCCCGTCGCCTACGATTACAGCATAGTCGAAGACGCGAAAACGCGCAGTGACATAGGTTGCGCGATATTCGCTACTAATGAGGGATTTCTCCCCCACCAGTGTTGCGCGGCTTACATCACGAGTGGGGCTAGGTTGCCCCCCTTGCCAGAAAGGTTGTGATTGCGGTGGTCCAATATTTTTCGGATGGTTGCGGGCTCGGTGAGATCTATAGCGTCGGCTCGGCTCCTTAGCCGGCCTACTCGGATTCGCTTTCGATGAGGTCTTCGGGTCGGCCTTCTTCTTGGCTTCCACCCAGCCCGTAGCGAACCAAGTGATGGCCCATCTCGATCGCCTCGCGTGGGCTATGGGTGACGAAAACCATTGAGATGCCGCTGCTTTCTTGAACTTCCCGCACCACGCGGCGCATCTCGCGCCGAGTCGCGAGGTCGAGACTGGCAAAGGGCTCGTCGAGCAGAAGTAAACGCGGCTCGGGTGCCAGAGCTCGGGCGAGCGAGATGCGTTGTGACTCCCCTCCCGAGAGACGACGCGGCATACGATCCGCCAAATGCTCCACCCCGAGTCGCTCCAGCCATTCCTCGGCGAGTCGTCGGGAGCCGTTTCCGCTTCCACGGGCTCGCAAGCCAAACGCCACGTTGTCGCGAACATTCAGATGGGGAAAGAGCGCAACGTGCTGCGGCACATAACCGACGCGGCGATGTTCCGGGGCAACGTTTCGTTGCGCTTCGCTGTCGAGAAGAGTCTCGCCACCCACGCGAATCGTGCCGGTGGCGGGCCTGAGGCCAGCCATCGCGCGGACAGTCAGGGTCTTGCCGGTCGCGGAAGGACCGAAGATGACGAGGATTCCCTTCGCTAGTGCGAAACGGGTCACGACCGTGGCGCGTTCACGCCCTGAGCCCAGAGGGATCGTCACATTCACTTCGAGAGCCTTCGGCGTTTGGGTCACCATCGCCCTCTTTCTAGACGCGAGAACGCCAGTACCACTGCGACGGAGACGACAGTTAGCGTCACGACCAGCGCCACCGCCCGCGCGTCGTCTCCAGCCTGGTACGAGCTCCAGATCTCGAGCGGCATGGTGTTGGTCTCCCCGGGTATGTTGCCGGCAAACATGAGCGTCGCACCGAACTCACCAAGGGCCCGGGCGAAGCAAAGCACCGCCCCCGCTACCAATCCGCGCCAGGCCACGGGGACCGTCACCCGAAAAAAAGTTGCGATCGGTCCGGCGCCGAGAGTTCTCGCCACCGCCTCCAACTCCGGATCCACTCCGTGGAATGCAGCTTGCGCAAACTTGATGAAGAGTGGCAAAGCAACGACTACCGCAGCAATGACGGCAGCCCAGAATGTGAAAATGAGCGAGACGCCCAAGATCTCATGGAGCGGTCCACCGATGACCCCGTTCCTGCCCAGAAGAAGGATCAAATAGTAACCGGTCACCGATGGAGGCAGGACGATGGGGAGCACGATCAAGACGTCCACCAGCGCACGACCCGGGTAATCACGACGTGCCTGAAGGTATCCGAGCACGAGCCCGATGGGTACGATCACCGCCAAGGCGGCGAAAGCCACTCGAACCGACAGGAAAAGGGGGAAGCCAATGCTCACGGCGCGCTGAACCCCGCCGCCTCCAGCTCGCGAATGACGGTTTCCGAGCCGAGGAAATCGAAGAATCGTTGCGCTTGCGCTCGCCGGTCTTCCTCGCGGCGCTCGCGGTTTACGATCGCTACTTCGTATACGACTTTCGGTGCCGGTGGGCTCGCGGCGATCAAGATCGGCGGGAGCTCCAAGAGCTTGGCGTCCGTCGCGTAGACGATTCCCGCATCGACCTCTCCTCTCGCCACGTAACTCAAGACCTGTCGCACATCCCCCGCGAGCACGGCCTTCGTTTGGACCTCGGACCACAAGCCCGCCGCTTCGAGCCACTCGCGGGCATACTTCCCGGCGGGCACCGAGCGGGGATCTCCGATCGCCAAGCGCTCAACCCTCTTCGAAGTCAGGTCGTCGAGAGATTTGACGACGTCTCGGTCTCCGATCAGGACGAGGCGGTTACGCGCGAAGATCTGGCGTCTGTTTATATCCACCAATCCCAAATCCGCGAGCCGATCAATGTGCTCGGAAGCCGCAGAGATAAAAACCTCGACCGGTGCCCCCATCTTGATCTGTTGGCGCAAGGCACCCGAGCCAGCAAAATTGAGCCGCAACGTGGTGTCGGGGTGCTCTCGTTCGAAAACCCTAGCAGCTTCGGTAATCACTTCGAGTAGGCTGGCCGCCGCTGAGATGGTCAGCTCGACCCGATCGGGCGGCGATCCGCTGGCGCCGCACGCGAGGACACTCAACAGGAAAAGCCATGGCCCCAGTCGATGCACCATCGTGCTAGATTACTAGACCTTCCGCGCCTTTTCCTCTGCTCGCCGGACCGCCCGCAAAACCTCCGCCGCCTGCGCCAGGTCGACCGCCTCGAAGCGCAGTCGTTCACCAGGCATGAGCTGCGCGAGGCGGGGTATATCCGTGCCGATGACGGTCCCGATCTTGGGATAGCCCCCCGCGGTGGCACGGTCGGCGAGCATGACGATCGGTTTTCCATCCGGCGGGACCTGCACCGCCCCCAGTACCATCCCGTCGGTCACGATCTCGCGCGCTTTCTTGTGGCGAAGGCTCGGACCGTCCAGACGACAACCCATTCGGTCCGAAGACGCGGCCACGGTGTATTCCGACGAGGTCAACGTTTCCTTCGCTTTCTTATGGAAGTAATCCCCCTGCAGTCCGAAAACCACACGCACCACCGTCTCGGAGCTAGCGGTCATTCCGTCACCACCCCTCCGGCGACCAGGACTCGGGTGGCTCTCGGAAGGAAGCGCTTCAAGGATGTCGCCGCGCTCAAGCGCACGACCCCGAAGACCTCCCAGGGCGGACGTCAGATAGGTCGACCGCGAACCGAGCACTTCTGGTACTCCCAATCCCCCCGCCACCGACAGGTAGCAACGGTACCCGGCTTGCCGGCCAGCGAATCGCAAAACGTTTCCCGCCCGGGCCAGAAAGGATCTCTCAGGGGGAATCTCCCAGGGCCCACGGTCGCCGCGTTCCAGAACCGGACCGAGATTCGCTCCGCAGATCGAGACGATGGTCGTTCGCAAGAATCGCAGGGAGGGTCCCATGGCAGTGCACTCGAGCGCCGCGGCTCCAGGTTCGTTCCCTACCAGAAGATTCGCCGCCCGTAGCGATGCGGTGTCCGCGGCTCCCGCAACGGGAACTCCATATCGTTGGTAGCCGACGCGTCCCAGGTCCTGAACCGTTGTGAGCAGTCCTCCAGCCAACACTTCGATCGTCGGCTCGCTCAGATCCAGGTTTTTCGTCGAAGCCTCCTGCAGCCTGACATGTATGTCGGGCCTGTCAGGCAAGTCAGGAACGGATACGAAGCGCACCCGATCACCGGCAACGAAAAAAGTCGGCGGACGCGACTCCGGATCGAACAAAGGGAGCGAAGCACGTCCGATGAGATTCCAACCACCGGGAGTCGCGGAAGGATAGACACCGGTCTGCCTACCGGCGATGGCAACCGAGCCCACCGGCACTCGAATGCGTGGCGTCGCCTTGCGCGGTCGCGCGATCGCTTCCGGGAGGAGCCCCATGTAGGCGAAACCCGGCGAAAAGCCGAGCATGTAGACCCGGTATTCCGTTCCAGTGTGAAGCGCGACGACTTCGGAGCGGCTCAGTCCCGAGTCACGTGCAACCGCGTCCAGATCCTCACCATCGTAGACCGTGGGAACCTCTTTGACGGGTGTCCGGCCTGGTTGCGCGCGCGAGGGCTTCCCGGCGAGCCGCGTGAGATAGGCAGCGACTTCGTCGAACTCCGCCCGCAAGGGATCGAAATGGACGAGCAGGGAACGATAAGTGGGTACCGCCTCGACGAATCCCGAAAAAGGCTTGTTCAGGAGTGCTTCGTCGAGGGCTCTCACCTTCGCATTCAGCTCGAGATCGATCGCGTCACCGAACTCCACTGACATAGCGGCTTCACCGGCGTTCAGGATTCGGGGAGAAGTCATATCGATACGAGACAAGCCTCGAGCCGTATTTTTTTAGCGGCTCGCGAGGGAACGCACTTCGACTCCCGCGTCTGCGAGAGCTTGGCGAACTGCCTGTACGTTCTGAACTGCACTGGGATTGTCTCCGTGGACACACAGAGTCTCCGCCTGAAGTGCGACCTCACCGCCGTCGTGCGACGTGACCTTCCGGTCGCGGGCGATCGCAACCGCCTGGGCGGCAGCCTTGGTCGAGTCGGTGATGACCGATCCTTCGATGCGTCGCGATTGTAGCGTACCGTCGGCATTGTAAACGCGATCGGCGAATGCCTCGCCGCCGTAGCGGAGCCCCTCCGCCTCCGCCGCCTCGCGCATCGTTGTCGACGTCGCCAGCCCAATGAAGATGAGGTCCCGACTGAAGCGGGCGACGCCGTGAGCGATGGCCCGGGCGAGCTCGGCGTCGTTGACGGCTTGATTGTAGAGCGCGCCGTGGGGCTTGACGTGAACGAGGTCAACGCCGTGAGAGCGCGCGAAGCCCGCCACCGCACCGACCTGGTACAAAACGTCCGCTTCGACTTCCTTCGGGCTAGCCTGGATGGGCCGACGTCCGAACCCTCGGAGATCGAGATATCCCGGATGGGCACCCACCGCGACGCCGTGCTTAGAAGCGAGGGCGATGGTGCGGTCCACGGTCTCGGGGTCGCCGGCGTGAAAACCGCAGGCGATGTTGGCCGAGCTGATGAGCGGCATAAGCGCCTCATCGGCTCCTATCTGGTAGATGCCGAAGCTCTCGCCGATATCGCAATTCAGATCGATCTGCATGGTTGTCCGCATTCTATAACAGGCAGCAATTTGGCAGCACTTCGCCTTTCGGCCGTCAGCTGGCGCAGGTGCCACAACCCGGCTCGCCAGACGGCAGTTTGCATCACCTCCCGGAAACGAATAACCTGCCCGCGAACTTCACGCGAACTCTTTCCATGAAGGGCCTAGAAGGTTTCGATTTGATTGCTCACCACATCGTGGCGGTCAAGAATCTCGGAGGAGCGGACCGGCTGTTCGGCGGCACGATGCTCGCCTGGCTGGACGAAGCCGGCGCAAGCTACGCGATACTAAAGGCGCGCTCCTCCGGCATGGTGACCCGACACATCGAGGCGATGGACTTCCTGGCGCCGGGTCGATTGGGCGACGTGCTGGGCATCTACGGGCGGGTGTCCAAAACGGGCAGGACTTCTATTTCGGTCGAAATGCGCGTACTCGCCGAGGATCCAGTCGCCGGAACAGCTCGAGAGATCGTCCGCACCACGTTCGTCTTCGTCGCCGTCGACAAGGAGGGCACGAAGACGGCCATCCACAGAAAAGACTAGCTGGCCCTGGAAAGAAACTAGGGAGGGTATCATGATCACAGGTCAGTCTGTTTTCTTTTCTCTACTGGCTTTTTCGGTCGTTTTTTCATGTGCACCACCTCCGAGCCAGCCTGAAAGTGTGCCACCGGAAGTCGACCCCGCCGAGGTGCGAGCGGCGATCGATGAAGGGAACGCGAAATTCGAAGAAGCCGTTCAGAACCAAGACGCCGCGGCTCTAGCGGCTCTCTACATGGCGAACGCCGTTTTGCTTCCTCCCGGCGGCGAGATCGTGCGCGGACGGACCGATGCCGAAGAGCTCTGGGGAGCGGTGATGAGCGGGATGGGGCTCAAGGCCGTGGACCTCCAGACGGTAGAGCTCGAAATTTCAGGCGACACAGCGTTCGAGGTCGGAGAGGCGATCCTGACGCTAGAGCCCGAGGGCGGAGAGTCCGCGACTCAGTTCTCCAAGTACGTCGTCGTTTGGAAGAAAGAGGACGGCGCCTGGAAGCTCCACTGGGACATCTGGAACGACCGGCCCGCTCCTAAGGAAGGAAGCACCGATTAGACTTCGGGGCGGGAGGAGGCTCGCTTCTCGATGAGTCGATCGAGCTCATCCCGAAGCCGAGGAAGGATCTCTTCGTAAGAAAAAGCGCCGACCAGCTCGGTGCGGCGCTTCAGGTTCACGAGTCGCGGACCGCACCACAGACCCAGATCGGCGTCATCGGTCTCGCCCGGTCCGTTCACCCGACAACCCATGACCGCGATCGTGAGCGCATGCGCTTGCGCGTACACCGTTAGGTCGCGGACTTTTTCCGCGAGCTCGACGAACTGCTCGTTCTCTACGCGTGAGCAAGACGGGCAAGAGATGATATTGAGGCGCTCGTTGCCGAAGTCCGGCACCGAGCGAAAACGCCCCGCCTCGATGTCGTCCAAGATTTGATGCCCAACTTCGACTTCCTCGGGCTTGCGCGGGTTGGGGAGCGTCAAGGAGACACGAATGGTGTCTCCGATGCCTCGACTCAAGAGCTGCTCGAAGGCAATACGGGTCTTGATGATTCCGTCTGGTGGTAACCCGGCCTCGGTGACGCCGAGGTGGAGCGGTATCTCGGGACGTTCCTCGGCGAAGCGCATGTTTGCGTCCACAACTTTGGCAGGGTCCGAGTCCTTTAGGGACACGCAGTAACGAGTGAACCCGAGCTCTTCCAGTAGGTCCACGTGCTCGATGGCCGAGGCCACCATCGCACCTACCGAATCCTCGCCGAACTTCTCGGCAATTGCCGGATCGACCGAGCCGCAATTGACGCCGACCCGCATCGCGCAATCGTTCTCCGCCGCGACATCCGCGAGATAGTGGACTTTGTCTCGAACCGGTCTCGATTTCTCGTGATGATAGAGGTGACCTGGGTTGTAGCGGATCTTGTCAACGAATGGAGCCACCTTCGCCGCCAATCGGTAACTTTCTTGAAGGTCTACAGAGAGATTGGCCTCGGTCCGTTCGCGGATTGCCTCGAGGGCTTCGGCATCCTTGGCGCTGTCCACCGCGACTCGTACGACCGCGGCACCGGCTTGGCGAAGGGCCTCTGCCTGAGCGGTGGTCGCCTCGACATCCTGGGTCTTGGTGGCGCACATGCTTTGGACAGCGATGGGCTCGCCGCCACCGATGCTGATCGAACCGATGCGAACGCTACGAGTCGGTTTCCGCCTCTCCATTCTGTCCATCGCTTGGTATTCTATCCTCTCCCCGCGCCGCTTTCGACTCTCCCTCTCCTTCGACGAGGCGCACCAGGGTGTCGAGATCTTGATAGTTGAGGAGTAATTCCCCTATTGTCCCGTCCGACTTCACCCAGAACATCGCCGGGAAGATGTTGACGTTTCCGAAGGCGGCGCGTGTATTCGGGTCCAAAATAGCGACCGGGTACTCGATCCCTCGCTCGGTGATGAACTCCGCCCGCTCCTCGTCGGATACGTCGAGGCCTAGCGCCACATCGACGTTCAATCCCAAGATCTCGAAGTCGCTCCTGGCATATTTCTCATAGAGCTCGACCATGTTCGGCGTGATCCTTTGACAAACCGGGCGGCGCGTCAGCCAGAAGAATATCAAGGTGTTCTTTCCCGCCAGGTCTTTTTCGGTGATCGTCTCACCTTCCAAAGTGGTCACTTCGAATGCGGGAACCGGCTTCCCTATCCAGCCACTGACCTTGACCTCGGAGCCCTTCGTTTCGATGAACTTGTCGATCTCTTCCATATCCGTCGACGCAATCTCACCGGATGCTTCGTCCAGCATGATGAGGGTCGGCATCCGTGAGTCCGAGGTCATGACGGTGAGGAGAAGTCGCACCGCCGATGGATGAATCCGGTAGTCGCGCGCGATGTCGGCCACCCTCGGAATTCTGCCGGCGGCTCGCGATTCGCTCTGAAAGAACGCGGGCAGTGCGAAGAAGACCTCATAGAGACGATCCAGGTAATCCCGCTCCTCCGCGGAGAGCTCCTTGCTGTTGTGGAGGTCGGAGAAAACGACGCTACCGTCTTCCTCCTTCATCATTTCTTCCACCTTCTGGTGGACGCGCGTTTCAACCTCGCTAGGCTCGGACGGAGCCTGGCTGCAGGCGGCAAGCCCGGCCGCAAGAACGAGCAAGACCCAATTCTTCATGGAACCCTCCTGGAGCTTGGTCAATAGATAAGGGTCTAGTGTCGCGCGCTCCTGGACCTCACCGCAAGTGAGCGTCGGCCCTTCAGATTACGGTTGTACAAACACGGTGTCTCCGGATAGCATGTCGGGAAGGATTATGGAGAAGCGGTCGCAGGCACGGATCGGCCCGGAAGGTTCCCTGAAGTGTACGGTCGAGTGGGAGAAGGGACGGGGGGACGGCCGGGTCCACAACATCTCCCCCCAAGGCGCTCTCCTGGAATCCAAGACCGATTTCGGTATCAATAAGATCAAGCTCATCTTGGACTGCGAGGGAAGCGGCGAATCCATCACCCTCGACGCCGCGATTCGATGGCATGCAGTTTCCCCGCAGGATCAGACCGATCATTACGGATTGGTTTTTCGAACCGTGGACGAGGTCACGCAGCGAAGACTCGACGAAACCATCAGAATCTTGATGGAGCAACAGCCCCAGTAAACGCCGCCGTCCTGGGGCCACCTCCCGCTTCCGCTCCAGGCCGACCGGCCGCTGATGTAATGCCTGGGCTAACCGAGGCCAAGCCATGAGATTCGAAACCTTCGAGATGGAAAGGATGCAGTCCACCTGGGAGAACCGGGTACGTTACAACCTTTCCGAAAGCGGTGTGAAGCCGATCAATCTGGGTGAGCTCGTCGATCCATTAACCCTGAAAGACACGGCGCTGGGCTACTCGCAGACCAACGGCTCGATCGAGCTCCGGGAGGTGATCAGCGATCTCTATCCTGGCTCCGACGCCGAGAACGTCGTGGTAACCAACGGGACCGCGGAGGCCAACTTCGTGAGCGTCTTGAGCTTGGTCGAGCCTGGTGACCACGTGGTGGTCATGCTCCCCAACTACATGCAGATCTGGGGGCTGGCTCGTTCGTTGGGAGCCAACGTCGAGCCCCTATGGCTTCGGGAAGAGACGAAGTGGGCTCCTGATCTGGATGAGCTGGCTCGCGTCGTCACCGACAAAACCAAGCTCATCGCCATCTGCAACCCGAACAACCCCACCGGTGCGGTGCTCAGCGAAGACGATATACGAGAAATCTGCAAGATCGGCGGGAAGGTCGGTGCCTGGATACTCTCCGATGAGGTCTACCAAGGCGCGGAACATGGCGAAGAACCCTCACCTACGCTTTGGGGCTGGTACGACCGACTGCTGGTTACCTGCGGACTGTCCAAAGCCTATGGCCTGCCAGGGCTTCGCATCGGATGGGTGGTCGGTCCACCGGACAAGGTGGAAGAGCTTTGGTCCTACAAAGACTACACGTCCATCGGCCCGGGGGCACTCTCCGACACGCTCGCCCGGGTCGCGTTAGAGCCGACTCGCCGCCACCAAATCCTGGAGCGGACCCGCTCCATCATTAAGAAGCAGTTTCCCGTTGTGGAGAAGTGGGTTTCCAAACAGAACGGGCTGTTCACGATGATACCTCCTCAAGCCGCTGCCATCGCGTATTTACGGTACGACTTGGAAATTGGTTCGGGCGAGCTCATTACCCGCGCGCGGGAGGAGAAGAGCGTCCTGCTGGTGCCGGGGGACCAGCTCAACATGGACCGCTACATCCGTGTGGGTTTCGGCTATGACGTCGAGATACTAGAGAAGGGGTTGGAGCTTTTCTCCGAGCTCTTGGAAACCGTCCGCTCTGAAGCTGCCACCAAGATATAAAGACAAAACAAAAAGACTAGACAGGATTGACAGGATGAACAGGATTAAGAACAACGACACAAGCCTTTTTTCTCTTATCCCGTTATCCTGTAATCCTGTCTGATCTTTTTCTTCCTAATGGAACTCACTCTTGGTCTGGTTGGCTTCGGTAACGCAGGTCGCGCCTTCGTTCAACTTCTCCTCGAAAAACGCCGGGAGCTCCTCTCCAAATACGCTCTCACCTTCCGGGTAACGGGCATTACCACTAAGTCCCACGGATCAGCGATCGACCCGAAGGGCATCGACTGTCGCAAAGCCTTGCGGCGTGTGGAGGGCCGCAAATCCATCGAAGAGCTCCACGTTGGGATTCCTGTTCGCGATGCGATGGACTTCATCCGCCGGCGACCATCGCAGATCCTCTTCGAAATCACGACCCTCAATCCTTGGAGCGGTCTGCCCGCCATCGAGCATGTCAGGAGCGCCTTGCGGAAGGGAATGCACGTCGTGACGGCGAACAAGGGACCGGTGGCTCTCGCC
This sequence comes from Candidatus Marinacidobacterales bacterium, assembly GCA_965222425.1. Classification (GTDB taxonomy): domain Bacteria; phylum Acidobacteriota; class Vicinamibacteria; order Marinacidobacterales; family DATDRI01; genus CBDCNP01. The sequence continues at coordinate 176,375 of CBDCTW010000017.1, read as the reverse complement.
TACCGAGAGCTGAGCAAGCTCGCTCGCGAAAAGAAGCTCGCCTTTCGTTTCGAGGGAACGGTGCTCGATGGGGCCCCCGTCTTCAACCTAGTAGAGAAGACTCTCCTTGGCGCACGGATTCTCGGTTTTCACGGAATTCTCAACAGTACTTGCAACCTCGTTCTCTCAGAGATGGAGAAAGGCAAAAACCGAGACGGTGCGCTCGAAAAGGCGCGTGCGATAGGAGTAGCGGAGGCCGATGCGAGCCACGATATCGAAGGATGGGATACGGCCACCAAAACGGCGGTCCTGGCCAACGTTCTATTGGGTGCCAACATCCGACCGGTGGAGGTAAGTCGGATGGGCATCGATGCGGTTCGACCCCAGGACGTTCAGCGAGCCCTCCGCCAAGGGAAATCCTTGCGACTCATCGGTCGCGGACGTCGTAAGGGTCGAAAAGTGACGACCAGAGTCGCACCGGAGCTGCTCGAGCGAAGCGATCCCATGTCCACTGCGGTAGGAACCACCAACGTCCTCGCGATCCAAACGGACACCATGAAGGAGCTGACGTTGGTGGAGAAAGACCCCGGCGTCGAGCAAACTGCTTACGCGCTGCTCTCCGACTTGCTCGCCATTGCCACCGGCCCGTCTCGTTGGTAGGGTGAACACATGGATTGGCCCACCCAGATCGGGGAGCGGAGAATCCGTGAAGCGATGGAACGAGGTCGCTTCAACGACTCGCCTCTCAAAGGCACGAAGCTGGTCTTCAAGGTGAACCCCTACGTTCCGGAAGAGCTCCGCCTAGCGTACAAGCTACTCAAGGATGCCGGGCTTATCCCCCGAGAGATGGAGATTCGAAAGGAGATCCGGACACTCAAGGAGATGCTGCGCACCATCGACGACGAAAACCCGGACGCGAGTCGTGGATCAGATAAACGATCGGGTCCTCCGACTCAACATGCTTTGGAAACGTTCTTTCTCCAATGATGATCGGCAGGTATACGGTCAAAAACTTCGTGCCAAGCTCGCCTAAGTCTCTCCAACCCACCGCGTTCGGCCCTATCGGGATAGGGGGGAGCCTCGCAGCTCCGCCCCTCCCACACCACCGTGCGTACGGGTCCGTACACGGCGGTTCGGCCGACTAGGCATGAGAACCACCAGTGAGGGAGACAAGGCCTAAAGAGCGGAAGTAGGCATCTGGGAGGGCAGTGTCCAGAGCAGGGCTGTGGCTAATGCGCCATGGACCGTGCGCGGAGGCGACGGTGGAACCTGCGAGAGTCGCGGAAACACCCCGGTGACGTAATTGCCGATAGCGCCGCCGCCGAGTTTTCCACTGAACCCACACAAGTTGCAGAAGCCGCCGCCGAATCCAAGAGTCTAGACGGCGCAGGACGGATGGTGTCTGACAGAACTGGTAGTAGCCTTTCCATCCGACTAGATACCCGTTGAGTCGTTTCACCACGTCGTCCACGCTTCTCCCCGTGCTCCGACTGGTCAAGCTTCGAACCCGTACCCGGAATCGCTGTTGAGACAGTGGTGCAATACACCGTTTGCTCAACATGCCACTCGTCGGGCGAAAGCCCAGAAACTTCCGTCGCTGCCGTCGGTCCACCGTGCTCTTTTGTTAGTTGACCTGGAGACGAAGCTTTCTGGTGATGAATCGGCTGATGCCCTCCATCACTCGCTGTCCCGCTCTTTCGCTGCGAACGTAGATGTTGCAATCGTCCGCGTATCGACACAAGCGGTGACCTCGACGCTCCGGCTCTTGGTCCAACTCGTCGAGCACAAGGTTCGACAGAAGCGGCGACAAAAGTCCACCTTGCGGTGTACCTTCGTTCGTCGGACTCACTAGCCCAGCGTCCATCACCCCTGCGTTCAACAACGCCCGGATGAGTTTCAGCACTCGCTTATCTTGAACCCTTTCCGCTACCCGGCTCATCAAGGGGTCGTGGTTGACCCGGTCAAAGAACTTTTCCAGGTTGATGTCCACTACCCAGTCGTAGCCGTCATTCCATCGACGCCCGGGCCGCCTTTGTTCGCTTGGACTCGCTCCAGTGCCTTCTTCAAGTTCTCTCGGCTCAGTACCTCCTCCATCAGTTGGTCTTCCGCCAGGCTTTCGTTGCCATCTCTCGCCGTGGACGATTCGGTCCCTTCCGATCCCTCGGTTCGGGCTTCACCCTTACCGATCGGGTCGAAGGCCAGTTCCAACTGGTCGTTCTGCCGCTTATCGTTCACGAGACAAGACCCCCTACTTGCCTATCGTTTACCCTCTCCTCTTCCTTCACACAAGCCCTCGCGAACTTGCGCCTCGCTAGCCTTCACCTCGGGGATGTCCCGGCCGCTGTTGAATTTGGGGTAGCTGCGGCACCTGTGAATACTCTTAGGCAGCAAACTCATCGCTGTCAAGAGATTTCTGTTTGCTTCTAAGCGCGTGAACGAGAGCGCCCATATGGCGATAGCCTTTGATACGCCGGAACTTTTTCTGCGCGGTGACGACGCCAAGAGCGGTCCATCGGCGAACCATGGAAGGACTCTTCCAACGCTTGACGTTTCTCGATACTCTGCGAATGGTTCCGTTGAGATTCTCAATGGCGTTCGTCGTGGCAAGAGACTGGCGAAGTAAGGCGGGCGGCGCGAGCTTCACGACCGTGAGTGTTTCTTCCATCCCTTCACGAAGGCTTCCGGCAGCTTCGTCGTAGCCGTTTCGCTCGAGCCACGACACCAATGCCTGAAGTCGCTTGCGCGCCTTGTCGGCACTCTTGCACTTGTAGGCTTCCTTCATCGTCTGGAGCACGTAGGCGTGACGAGACTTGGGAAGGTACGAGCGAAGATTTCGGAGTTTATGGATCTGGCACCTTTGGATGACCGCGAGGTCCCCCAAAACGTCGACGAGTGCCTTGCGGATGCCTTTGCCTCCGTCCACTACGCAGAGAATCGACTCATCGACGCGCAAGCCTCGCTCAAGAAGGTCCTGCAACATCGCGGTGCACACCCGGGAGTTCTCCGTCGAGCCCAGCCATATACCCAGGGGCACCTTCGTTCCATCTATTGTGATACCTAGAGTTACGACGACGGTCTGTCCGGCCACCTCAAGGCCATCCAGCATCAGTGCCGCAAGCTCGAACTCCTCTAGCCGCCGAGACAGGTATTCCTCGAGCTTCTTAGTCGTCTGGCTCACGAGGTGACGGCTGGCGGCACTCTTACTCGTGCCACGAGACTTCAACTTGGCCGCGGGTTTGTCCAGACTCGATTCGTAATTTCGGGTCGATACGCCCACCAAGATCTGATTCAACACTCGCTCTGGAAGCGGGTCTTCTTCGCGGAAGGCTTCGAAGTGTGGAAGCGACGCCTCCGCGCCCGACTTCGAGCGAACTCGAGGTCGCGACACTTGGATGCGACGACCACCGAAGCTCAGCTCTCCGTTCGTGCTCCCCCAGTGGTTATGAGTTCGCTCCTTCTCGTGCTTGCCCTTGAGCCCCGCGATCTCCTCGGCGTCCTCTCTGAGCAGTAGGTGCAGAGCTGTCAGTCCTTGCTCGTACACCCATTCCGTCAGATCCGCCTTCGTGGCCGCGATCCCAGCTATCATCGGTAGCAGTATCTGACCGACTTGGCCAACTACCTTGCCCGTAGGCGAGTGCGTTTGCTTTCTTACTGGCTTCTTTGATTTCCTAGGCATTGGTGGCTCCTTGTCCCCCTCTGGAGACGGTTTATTGGCAGACCTATTCTTAGGCCGGCCAAGGAGCCGCAGCTACCCCAAATTCAACATCCGGCGGGACATCCCCTTCACCTCCATCAGGTTGGCAGAGGACTTTCACCTCCAAGCTGTTGAGCATGCCCGGCACACCACCCAGGCCCTCTCCCAAAGGGAGAGGGCTTAACGGAAGAAGAGACCATCGTTAGCGACGCTCGTGCTCGATGTGATATCCCTTTAGTAATCCCGCTTCACACAGATAGTCCCGAAAGGAGGTCCCCGTGGCGCTCAAGGACTTCATGAAGTCGCAATTCCTCGAGGTCATCGAATGGCTCGACGATTCGAGCGACACGATGGTCCACCGCTTCCCTGTCCAGGGTCAAGAGATCAAGATGGGGGCCCAACTGACCGTTCGGGAAGGACGATCTGTGATCTTCGTCAACGAGGGAAAGATCGCCGACGTCTTCGCGCCGGGGCGTCACAAACTATCGACTCGCAACCTGCCGATTCTCACCAAGCTCATGGCGTGGAAGCACGGCTTTAATTCCCCGTTCAAGGCAGAAGTCTATTTCGTGTCAACGAGACCGTGCACCGATCAGAAGTGGGGCACTTCGAATCCGGTCATGCTTCGTGACCCCGAGCTCGGTGCCATTCGGTTGCGCGCCTTCGGAATCTTTTCGTTCAAGGTGAACGATCCCGCGCTGTTCATGAGGGAGATCGTGGGAACCGACGGACACTTCACGACCGAGGAGATCACCGGCCAGCTGAAGCGCTTGACGATCTCCGGGTTCAGCGACCTTTTGGCGGAGTCCAAGATCCCTGCGTTCGACCTGGCTTCGAAGTACGACGAGCTCTCGAAAGAAGCCAAGGCCAAGCTTACGCATGAGTTCAGGAGCCACGGGCTGGAGCTCGCCAAGTTCTACGTGGAAAACATCTCCTTCCCCGCGGAAGTCGAGAAAATGCTCGACAAGCGCGCTAGCATGGGCGTCGTGGGAGACATGGGCCGCTTCACTCAGTTCCAAACCGCTAATGCGATCGAGTCGGCGGCCGACAACCCCGGAGGCGCGGCCGGAGCGGGTGTCGGGATCGGCGCTGGTGTCGCGATGGGGCAATCCATGATGGGAGCGATGGGGGGCGCCCAGACGTCTGCCACGCCGGCAGCGACTTCGACTTGTGTCAAGTGCGCGAACGCGATCGTGGCGGGATCGGGTTTTTGTAGCCACTGCGGCGCACCACAGGGTCAAACCTGCGGCAAGTGCGGAAGCCCGGTCGCGACGGATGCCAAGTTCTGCTCCGACTGCGGCGCACTCCAAGGCGCGAGTTGCAGCAAGTGCCAGGCAGCGCTGACCGCAGGTGCGAAGTTCTGCGCTTCTTGCGGAACGCCGACCGGCTGGACACAGGCTCGTTCCCTCACGCCATCGGGAGCGTGGGCGCATGACCATTAGGTTCCGCCGGACAAAAGATCTCCCTCCAAAGTGGCCGCGGCGCCCCCCCGGTGATGCGATCCGCGGTATCATCTTCACGAAACTGAACCGTCATGAGAGTGGAGAGCAAACACGCCCAGCACTGGGTTTACATTGCGCTTTTGATCATACTGTTGGCGTCGACGGCTCTTCGAGCCTGGGGGCTCGACTACGGCCTTCCCCACCCCCTTACCCGGCCGGACGAAGAGCACATCGTCGGCCGAGCTCAGCATATTTTCGCCACCGGCGATTTTCACCCGGGTAATTTCGACTACCCAAGCCTTTTGATTTATCTCGATACAATCGCGCTTGGTATCTATTTCTGCATCGGAAAACTCTTTGGGTATTACGACCGCACCTGGGATTTTCTATTCGAGATTGCGGTTACACGGCCTGGGCTTCACTACCGAATCTGTCGAGCCGTCACGGTAATCGGCGGAGTCCTCACCGTAGGGGTAACATATCGACTCGGCCTCCGCGCTTACGGAAGCCGTGCAGTGGGATTGCTGGCCGCGGTAATTCTGGCCACTTGCCATCTCCACGTGCGTGATTCTCATTTCGGTACGGTGGACATCGTGATGACGTTCTTTGTCACCGCGTCCTTGCTCTTCGCGGTGAGAGCTGCTGAAGATCCGTCCGCGCGTAACTTCGCCTTGGCCGGCGTTCTTGCCGGCCTTGCGAGCTCGACGAAATACAACGCGGGGCTGGTTATCCTTAGCCTGGTCGCGGCTGCCTGGATAGTCCTTCGCCGCGGCGCTTCGAGGAATGGCTCCCACGCGAAATCTCTGGTCGCCCGAGTGCTTTTCGGAGGAGCGGCCATGTTCACCACCTTTGCCCTGACTTCGCCGTATGCGATTCTTGAGTACCCGGCGGTACTGGCCGATCTGAAACGCGTCAAGGAAACACTCTACATCCCCGGGTCGGAAATCGCGCTTTGGCAGCACCTCAAAGTAACCTTGCCTGCCGGGCTGGGATGGCCTTTCTTCGTCGCGGCACTGGTGGGGTGGTGTCGGGCCGCCTGGCTTCGCCGTCCCGCGGATGTCGTGCTGTTTGCATTTTCCGTCCCTTTTTTCGTCCACATCGCGAGCGTCCAAGTGGTCTACCCTCGGTACGTGCTACCGTTGATTCCGCTGGCGGCGGTGCTGACCGCCGACGCTGTTCTCGCTGGGCTGGCACGAGTCGGTCCTGCCGGAAGTCGAGCGCGACCGCTGCTGAAAGTCGTATGCGTCTTTGTCTTGGTCTCGCCGGGCCTCTGGAACTCGATCCAATTCGATCTCCTAGCGGCAAAAAAAGATACCCGAGTCCTTGCCGCCGAGTGGGTGGCACGGCACCTCCCAGCGCAGTCAGAGATCTCGGTTTGCCGCGGCTACGGAGCGCTGCAAATCAACGAGGATCGACGTCGTCCCCCTGCATTCCGGCCACAGATGATCCCCTGCACCACAGAGGCGGTCGAGCGCGCTTCGTCAGATTACCTCGTTACCCATGAGCATTCTCAGTTGCCGACGTTCTCCCAAGTTCCCGCTTCTCTGAGCGGTTGGCTGGACGTGAACGCAGATCTCCGTGCAACGTTCGACCCTCGTCGCGGGCGGGAGAGGAACGCTTTTTTTTACGCGTCCGACGCTTTTTATCTTCCGTTTACCGGTTTTCAATCTTTCGAACGAGGCGGACCACTCATCAAGGTCTGGCAGTTGAACAAAGCGGTTCCCAAGAGCCACTCGGCGCACCCGGGTTAGGAGGTTTCGCTCCGAGTGGAGCGGTCGAACTAAGATCTGTCCCAACTGGGGCAGGACATGGGAGGCTATACTTGAGCGCGATGAGAATGCTGCATCCCGGGTGCGGGGGCTGGTATCCGGTCTGAAGCAAGCGGCTGCCAAGACCGAACTATCGTGGTCCGAACACCGTCGTTGCCCTAGAGTTCGTGGAACTCCAGGCATTCTAGCCCCTTTTGTCGATAGGAACGAAATCTCTCTCTCCGGAGCCCAGGTAGACCTGGCGGGGTCGGGCGATCTTCTGCTCTGGATCGGTGAGCATCTCCTCCCATTGCGCGAGCCATCCAGAGGTGCGGGGAATCGCGAAGAGCACCGAGAACATGTCCACCGGAAAACTCATCGCCTGATAGATGATGCCCGAGTAGAAGTCGACATTCGGGTACAGCCTTCTCTTGACGAAGTAGTCGTCCTGGAGAGCGATCCGCTCGAGCTCGATGGCAATGTCGAGTTGCGGATTGCGTCCGGTCACCTCGAAGACTTGATGGGCGATTTCTTTAATGATTGTGGCTCGCGGGTCGTAACTCTTGTAGACCCGGTGGCCGAAACCCATCAAACGGACGTCACCGTCCTTGACTTTCTTGATGTAGGCCGAGATTTTCTCGACGCTCCCAATTTCCGCCAGCATGCGCAGCACCGCTTCGTTGGCTCCGCCATGAAGCGGACCGTAAAGAGCCGCGGCCGCAGCGGCAGTGGCTGAATAGGCATCGACCTGCGAGCTTCCCACGCTTCGCATGGCGCTGGTGCTGCAGTTTTGCTCATGGTCGGCATGAAGAATGAACAAAACGTCCAACGCCCTTTCCAGAATCGGGTTCGGCTTGTACTTCGGCTCCGTCATGCGGAACATCATGTTCAACAAATTTCCGCAATACGAGAGTTCGTTGTCGGGCGGTGTGTACGGCATGCCCACACTGTGGCGGTAGGCGTAGGCCGCCAGCGTGGGTGTCTTGGCGATGAGACGATAAGTCTGCTTGCGACGGTTTTCGGCATCCAGGACCCGGCGGGCATTCGGATAGAAGGTGGACAGCGCCGCCACCGTGCTCACCAGCATCCCCATTGGGTGGGCATCATGATGGAACCCATCCAGCACCTTCTTCATGTTCTCGTGAATGATGGTGTGGTGAGTGATGTTGAAGACCCAATTTTTATATTGCTCTTTGGTGGGAAGCTCGCCGTTAATGATGAGATAGGCGACTTCCATGTAGTTCGACTTTTCCGCGAGCTGCTCGATGGGATATCCGCGGTAACGGAGAATGCCCTTGTCACCGTCGATGAAAGTGATACGGCTCTTGCAAGACGCGGTGTTCTGGAACGCCGGGTCATAGCTCATCATTCCAAAGTCGCCGTCCGCGACCTTGATATTTCGGAGGTCTAGGGCGCGTACCGTGCCGTCCGCGATGGGGATTTCGTAGGTTTTGCCGGTCCGATTATCGGTAATCGTGAGAGTGTCACTGCTCATCCCCGCATCTCCTCCACGTCTTCGTACTAGCCTGAGCCTTATTCTACTCCTTTCCAGCCCAAAGTTCGTCGAGGATTCGGATGGTGCTCTTTGCGTCGCTTGGATCCTGACGAAATCGGATCTAGCATCGCCGGGAATGACTCCTAGCCCGATGGAGCTGATGGTCACGATCGCAGCCCGCGAGATCCACGATCAAGAGCTCGTCTTCGTGGGCATGCGGCTGCCCCTACTATCTTTCCTGCTAGCTCAAGCCACTCACGCGCCCCGAGCCGTGGGCCTCTACGAGAACGGGCTCATCCGGGCTAGGGCCGCCGCCGAGATGCTCTACACCATGGGCGATCCTCCCAACGTTTTGGGGGCAACGCGGGCGACGGACATGCTGGAGGTCATGGGTCTGCTCCAGACGGGTCGAGTAGGACTGGGGTTCATCGGCGCGGCTCAGGTCGACCGCTTCGGGAATCTCAATTCCACGCGGGTGCATGACGTCAGTGGCAAGTGGACGCGCCTACCGGGGAGCGGCGGCGCCTCGGATATCGCGTCGCTCGCCGAGCGGCTGGTCGTGCTAATGGCTCACCAGGGGCGACGATTCCCCGAGCGAGTGGATCATCTCACCTCGCCGGGCTATGGCACGGGTGGGCGGTGGAGGGAGAACGTCGGCCTCCCCCGGGGAGGGCCCGCCGCCGTCATCACCGACCGCGCGGTTTTCAGGTTCCATCCGGAAAGCAAGGAGGCGGAGCTTCAGTCTTATCATCCTGGATTCTCACCCGACGAGATCGCGTCCCTGACAGGTTGGCCGCTTCGATTCGCGGACGATCTCCACGAGACACCGCTGCCGAGCGAGGAAGAGCTTTCGCTATTGAGAAAGCTCGACGCCGGTGGCTTTTGGTTACGGAAGAAAGAGAGATGAGCCCGGTGCCTGAAAAGGAAGCCAACGAAGCCACCGAATCCAAGCTGGTCACGATGCGCGAGGCGGTGGAACACTTCGTTCCGAATGGCTCCACAGTGCTCATGGGTGCGGCTCTCGAGGCGCAAATCCCTTTCTCAGCAGGACACGAGATCATCCGGCAGAAGCGACGCGACCTCACGTTGGTGGCGCCGATTTCCGACGTGCTCTTCGATCAGCTCGTCGGCGCAGGTGTTGCGCGAAGGTTGATCGCCGCCTGGATCGGCAATGTCTCCTCGGGCTCCGGGTACAACCTTCGCCGGGCGGCGGAAAAATCGGTACCCGCTGCCATCGAAATAGTGGATCACTCAAACTTCACGTTGGCTCTCGCGCTACACGCGGCCGCTCTCGGCGTACCGTTCCTCCCGACCTATTCGACATTGGGTACGGACATCGTGAAAGCGAACGCCGGCCTGGAACCAATGGTCAGCCCCTTCGGCGGAGACCGCATGGTGGCGGTCCAAGCGCTGGCGCTGGACGTCGCGATTCTACCCGTGCAGCGGGCGGACCAAGACGGCAACGCTCATCTCTGGGGCAATCTCGGCGTCGTTTCGGATGCGGCACGCGCGGCAAAGAGGGTCGTTGTGGTCGCCGAGAAGATCGTCTCTTCGGACGTTATCGCCAGTGACCCGAACCGAACTGTGATCCCCGGTTTCCTAGTCGCCGCGGTCGTACACGAGCCCATGGGCTCTCATCCGTCTCCCTGTCAAGGCTATTACGGCCGAGACCACGCCTACTACGCGGAGTACCACGAGGAGAGCCGGACGCGGGAAGAATTTCTGTCTTGGCTCGAGAAGTGGGTGCTTTCGGTCAAGGACCGCAGGGACTACTTGACGGTGCTGGGCGGCGAGAGAGCGGATGGACTGCGCGCGAAACATCCCGCCCCCTCTGCAGTCGCCGACTACGGGATGTAGCGGAAGGGAGCCAATTAGATATGAGCTTCGTCAGAGACAAAATTGCCGTCGTCACCGGCTCGAGCCGGGGCATTGGAAGAGCGATCGCCGAATCTCTGGCTCGTGAGGGTGCTCGGGTAGTCGTCTCGGGACGGAACGCCAAGGATGTCGAGAGGGCGGTCGGGGAAATGACAGGCGCCGGTCTCGAAGCTCGGGGCACGGCGTGCGATGTGCGGAAGTACGCCGATGCGGAGTCCCTGATGCGTTTTGCCGTGGAGAGTTGGGGAGGACTGGACATCCTGATCAATAACGCTGGCGTCGGAATCTTTGCGCATGTCGCTGACCTGTCGCCAGAGCAATGGGATCAAGTCATCGACACCAACTTGACCGGGGTCTTCTATTGCTGTCACGCCGCCATTCCGCATCTTCGTAAGCAGGGTAGACGGGGCGGGGGATACATCATCAATATTAGTAGTCTCGCCGGGAAGAACGCCTTCAACGAGGGCACCGCCTACAACGCTTCGAAGTTCGGGCTCGAAGGCTTCAGCGAAGCCTTGATGCTCGACCTTCGCCACGAGGACATCAAGGTGAGCTATATCATGCCCGGTAGCGTAGCCACCGAGTTCGCGGGGCGAGAACCTTCCGCCCGAGACAGCTGGAAGCTCACCGCGGGCGACGTGGCTCGAGTCGTAATGGATCTACTTGCCCACGAAAAGCGTTCCCTCCCGAGCCGTGTCGAGCTCAGACCCTTCCAACCGCCCCGGAAGAAGTGAGCCTCGAGTAAACGGACATCACCGCGCTCGCGAGGACCACCGTGAGAAGAGGCTCCACTTCCCAACGCATTCGATCGTTCTCCCCTATCTCGATGAGATTCGAAGTCAATGTGACCCACAATATCGTCACTACGGTGTAGACGAAGACTGGACGTTGCGACGCTTCGCCCCTGAAGACACGGTAAACACCGAAGCCAACGAGTGCAGGGAAGAGCAATAGCCAGAGGTTGACTGGAGGCTCGAGCATTCGAATGGGCCTCTGGATCGGCCCACCTAGAAATAACGTTCGAGTCAGAACATCTCGCAGACGATGGACCCGGGAGAAATCATAGTCGACCAAGAAATCCACGGCGTTGGGTCCGGGTTGGAGATAAAGAAGGAACGCAGTGACGCTCCGCTGCAAATAACGTCCCGGATAATGAAGCATGAGAAAGGCATCGGCGCGCCGCATCTCTTGGGAAATTTCGGCGTAGTCTCGATGATTGAAGTTGGGCTCGCCGTTCGTTTTGTAAGGCTCGTCGACCGAGGGGTGGACCGCGTTTCCGGGCACGAAGTACCCAAAGTGCTGAAGCTGGTTGGGTTCCCTGAACGGACGCCGGTGCCAAACCGCCGGAAGCTTTCCTTGCTCTCTGAGTGCGGCCATCTCGGCTTGCGAGAGCGGCCACCTCTTCGCCAGGTTCATCCCTAACCAGGAGCTGCCGCTGTAGCTTCCGATCTGGACGAAGTTCTTGACGTAGACAAGATTCACGACCAACAGCGGAGCGATCGCCGATACCAGAATCGCCTTCCGTTTATCACGCTTCAGTAGAAGGGCAACTCCGACCACGATGCCGAGGAACCATAACGGGTGATAGAGCGCGCGGGTCAGCATGAGCAAAGCCGCGGTCCAAGAGAAGAGATGAACTAGCCACCACTTCCCGGAATCGATGTACGCGGCCAAGAAAGCCGCCATCCCGAGCACGAGTAGAGAAACCGGAAGGGTATAGAACACCCAGTGGCTATAGACCATGAAGTTCGGTGTCCATGCGAACAAGGGAATCACGACCGCGATCACCAGATCCGAGATGCCCAAGCCCCGCATGAGCCAGACCATAGCCAGCAGCAGACCGAGCGACATCGCCATGTAGATGACGGTGAACGCCTCGGTAGTCGCTTCGGGAAACAACTTCATAACGACACCGAGAAAAAGATTGAAGAGCGGGGGCTGCGCGTGGAGGTAGTACAACCCCCGCAAAAGATCCTCACGGAGGATCCGCGGATCGAGATACTGATACAAAAACTCGGTTCCGCTGTCGGCGAAACGGATCCCCAGCTGCCTCGCGACGAACAGGCTGACGAAGAAAACGGCGGCGGCCCACAAATAGAGCCAGGAGTTGTGTTTCGGGGCAGCATCTGGCATCGAGGCGGCTCTTGAGGATAACATACACCCATGCTTATCAAGGCGGTGCGATTTCATGAACATGGCGGACCCGAAGTCCTTCGGCTCGACGAGATCGATCCCCCTCAACCGCGCGGCGGAGAAGTCACAGTCGACGTCAAGGCCTGCGCCTTGAACCGGCTCGATATCTGGAATCGGGAAGGGTTACGAGTGGCCATCCCGCTTCCTCACATATTGGGCTCAGACGTCTCCGGCGTCGTCGCCGAAGCGGGAGACGGTGTCTTAGAGGAATGGGTTGGTCAAGAAGTGGTGTTGCAGCCCGGACTCTCCTGCCGTGACCGTTGCCTCCGGTGTCTCCAGGGTCGAGACAACGAGTGCAAGGAATACAACATTCTCGGCCATCAGGTGGACGGTGGCTATACGGAGCGTCTAAGGATCCCGGCCGGGAACCTTCTCCCCAAACCGAAGAATCTCAGCTTCGAAGAGGCGGCCTCCGTTCCCTTGGTCTTCTTGACCGCCTGGCACATGTTAGTGGAGCGTGCCCAACTACGTCCCGGGGAGAGTGTACTCGTCTTGGCGGCCGGGAGCGGTGTGGGGATCGCTGCGGTGCAGATCGCAAAGCTTTGGGGGGCTCGAGTCATTGCTACCGCGTCCACTGACGCCAAGCTCGAAAAGGCGCGCGCGCTCGGAGCCGACGAGGTCATCAACTATCAGGAAAAGGATTTCGCACAGGAAGTACGGCGACTGACCGACAAGCATGGAGTCGACGTCGTCATCGAGCACGTGGGGCGGGACACGTTCGAGAAGAGCTTGCACAGCCTCGCGCGCGGCGGACGACTCGTGACGTGCGGTGCCACGGCAGGCCCGACTATTGAGATCGATCTCCGTTACATCTTCGCCCGCCACCTTTCGATCATGGGGTCTTACATGGGCGGCAAGCCGGAGCTGGCCGAGCTACTTCCCTTCTTCGACGACGGACGACTCAGGCCGGTGGTGGATCGGATCTTTCCGCTGGAGGAAGCGGCCGACGCGCATCGGCACATGGAGAGCCGGGCCCAGTTCGGCAAGATCGTGCTTCGAATCCAGTAAGGGGATGCCCATCGTTCATCCCTTCCGGGGGCATCGACGACACTCGCCGCGGTCTTCGCGTTCAGTTCATACGTCCGTCCGATAGCAAACCCCTAACCGTGGCCCTCGAAGACGAGTAATGGGAACCGAAAAAATCCAAGAGGCCCGGTCTCGTCGAGACTCGAAGCCGGCAATCCCCTGCCCGTTCGCCAGCGCACGGCCGTCACAATCGGCATTATCCTGGGGCTCTTTCTCGCCGCCATCGAGCAGACGGTGGTCGCTACCGCCATGCCCACGGTGGTATCGAGTTTGGGCGGTTTGGACATCTATAGCTGGGTCTTCTCGGTCTACCTTCTCACGTTCACGGTTAGCGTACCGATCTGGGGAAAACTTTCGGACGTGCATGGCCGCAGAAACACGTATCTCGTCAGTATCGGACTGTTCATCTTGGGTTCCGCTCTCTGCGGGCAAGCTCGGTCGATGACGTTTCTCATCTTCGCCAGGGCGGTTCAGGGGCTGGGGGGCGGAGGTGTCTTCCCGATCGGATTCACCATCGTCGGTGAGATCTACTCGTTGCAGCAGCGCGCGAAGATGCAGGGGCTTTTCAGTGGAGTTTGGGGGGTCGCGAGTATCGCCGGCCCGCTGGGGGGCGGGATCATCACCGACCTGCTGTCGTGGCGCTGGGTTTTCTATCTCAACATTCCGTTCGGAATCGCCGCCTCAGCTCTCATCGGAGCCAACCTGACCGAGCCGCCTCATCTCCGTTCCACCCACTCTATCGACTACCGAGGAGTGGGCCTGCTCTCCGCATCGGTAACTTCATTACTGCTCGCGCTCATCCAGGCGGGAAAGCGCGGCTCTATGTTCGAGACCGACCTGCTGGTACTCCTCACCGTCTCGGTAGGGTTGTTCTTTGTCTTCTTGAGGTGCGAGCGGCAAGCGAAAGAACCGGTGCTACCGATCTCCTTGTTCCGGAACAAAGTTTTTCGCGTCAGCTCCGGGGTCGGGCTTCTCGCCGGCATGGGGTTCTTCGCCGTCGTCTCGTTCATTCCCCTGTTCGTGCAAGGAGTCATGTTCGGTTCGGCAACGCGCGCGGGCTTGGCTCTGTCCCCTCTCATGCTCGCCTGGGTCGTCCTGTCCACCATTGCCGGCCCCCTCATCCTTCGACTCGGTTACCGTCCCCTCATCATCACCGGAATGGCTTCGTTCGTCGCTGGTTTTCTCTGGCTGGCACAGCTCGGAACCGACAGCACCTACGTGGAACTCTTGCCGTCGATGGCGGTGCTTGGAGTCGGCATGGGGCTCTCGATGGTAACGATAATGCTCGCAGTCCAAAATACCGTTCCACGATCCCTTCTCGGGATCGCGACATCCGCCCAGCTCTTCTTTCGCACCATCGGTGGCGCGATCGGCGTGGCCATCATGGGATCGGTCATGAGTTATCGGATGAACGCCAACCTCGAAGGCACCAACGACCCCACGCTAGTCGACCTTGCGGCCCACCCCGACTCCATCGTCAACGAAGCGACCCGCCAAGCGTTGTCTCCGGAAGCAACTCTCTGGCTGCGCGGCGCGCTGGGTGATTCGTTGCAAGGAGTCTTCGTCACCGGTGTCGCGATTGCCTCCCTCGCCTTCTTCATCTCCCTTGCCTTTCCCCGCGGCTCACCCCAAGAGCTCGCCGATCAGCAGGATAACCTGGAGAGATATAATGACCGTCCACCGGAGGAGCCTGACAGGCCTGACAGAAAAGAGAAACAGGGGCCATGATTGTCACCATTGTGGGTACGGGAGCCATGGGAAGCGGCATCGCCTACGCCTCCGCGATCGCCGGCTTCGACACCGTCATCAACGATATCTCGAATGAATTTCTCGATCGGGCGCTCCGTACCATCACCGGATTCCTGGACGCCGGGGTCGAGCGAGGCAAGATCCAAGCCGAAGGCAAGAAGGCTGCCCTAGGGCGGCTCAAGCTGGAGCAAGACTTGACCGCTGCAGTGGAGGGCGCGGGATTGGTGATCGAGGCGGTTCCGGAAGACATCGCACTCAAGTGCAAGATATTCGGACGACTCGACCAGAGCACTTCGGCGGAAACCGTCCTGGCGACGAATAGCTCCTCGCTCAGCATTACCGAGATCGCCGCCGCAACAAACGATCCCTCGCGGGTCGTCGGAATGCACTTCTTCAACCCGGTGCCCAAAATGAAGCTCGTGGAAATCATCCGCGGCCTCGAAACGGGAGAGAGGGCCTTTCGGGTCGTCGAGGACGTCGCTCACAAGATGGGAAAGGAAACGGTCGACATCCGTGAGTCACCGGGTTTTGTGACCAGCCGCATCAACGCCCTGATCGGCAACGAAGCGTTCTATATGTTGGAAGAGGGCGTGGCCAGTGCGGAGGACATCGATAAAGCACTCAAGCTCGGACTCAACCATCCGATGGGTCCATTCGAGATGGTGGACCTGGTCGGCCTCGATGTCCGACTCGGCGTCCTAAGCTACCTTCACGAACGGCTGGGAGAAAAATATCGCCCCGCCCCCCTTTTGGTTCAGTACGTCAAGGCCGGTCGCCTCGGCCGTAAGGTTGGCAGAGGCGTCTACGAGTATCGAGACGCCAAGCCGATCAACTCCCAACGGTGAGGTGTTCCATGCATATCGTGCGGCTTGTCTCGGGGCTCGCGGGGATCTCGATCCTAGGCATTCTTTACTGCGCCCTGCGGTCCCGCACCCAGCACGAGCCGACCCCAGTTCTTTGCCGCCGAGCTCCCGAGCCTAGAGACCACGTTCACTCGGCCGCAGCTCGGAACGCTGAAGGCGGACCCCAACAGCGCGGCGTCGGTCACCCTTGGAGATGAGACGCGGCGCGCCTTCGCTACGACTTTGCCCTCCGAGCTCGGTTTTGCAGTCGAGGTTCCAGCCGAGCCCAAAATGCAGTTGTCCATCGCAGTGGCGACCCTCGATAACGAGCATTGGTCTCCCGTTCAATTCCGAATCCTCACCGATACCGGCTCCGGTCCCGCAGTCGTTTTTTCCGAAACCGTCAAACGACCGGAGCGAAACCGTTGGCTCGCTCGAGAAGTCGACCTGAGCCGATGGGTGGGACAAAAGCTATACCTCATGTTCCAGACCCGGGTTCGGTCCGCGGACTCCGCGGGTGCTGTTACCGACACCCTCGTTCCGCTCTGGGGCAGCCCGATCTTGAGCGGCGCCGGTTGTTGCGAAGAGAGGCCGAGCGTCCTGCTAATCTCCATCGATTGTCTCCGTGCCGATCATGTGGGGGCCTACGGCTACGACCGTGATACGACGCCTCACATCGACGCGTTCGCCGAGGACGCGGTGTTGTTCGAGACTGCGGTAGCGACCGCTCCAATGACCCTTCCCGCACACTTATCAATCTTCTCCGGACTTTTTCCTTCCCGTCACGACGGCAGCAAGTGGGCGAAGCTCCCTTCGTCCATCCCTTACACCCCACAGATGCTCTCGAAGGCAGGTTATCAAACCGACGCGGTGGTTACCGGCGCTTATCTTTCACAAACGTACGGCTTCGAAAGAGGATTTGATCTTTATCGGTTGGATCACCGTGCTGACGCCGAGAAGACTGTGGAACAGGCCATCGAGCTTCTGCATCGCAGTGCGGAACGAAACCAATTCCTATTCGTTCACTTCATCGACGCGCACTGGCCCTACGAGCCTTCCGAGGAGCTCATCGATCGCCTCGGTCCGCGCCCGTCCGATCTCGAGACTCTACTCCGCAAGGTCGTCGACAACGAGCCTCCGAGCACCGCCGAGGAGACGGAACGCGTGGTCGCTCTCTACGATGCGGAGATCGCATCTGCCGACGAGGCGGTGGGTCGACTCATGGAGGCCCTGAAAGCGAGCGGGACCTACGACCGTTCCCTCATTATCTTGACCGCGGATCACGGTGAAGCTTTCTTCGACCACGGGCATTGGCAGCACAGCAGAACACTTTACGAAGAGCTCGTACGTATTCCTCTGATCGTAAAGTGGCCGGGACCGTCTCCCAAGGGTCGAGTCGGCGCTCAAGTCAGCCAGGTCGACATCTTCCCCACGGTTTTGAATGCCGCCGGGATCGAGCCACCTCCCTCCGATGGAATCGACCTCATCGAGTTCGTGAACGAGACGAAAGCGTCCAGAAAAAGGCGCAGCGTCGTCAGCGAGAGCGCCTGGAGGGGCCCCATCGGAGTGGTCGAGGAAGGTCGCGATCCGCACCGAGAAATTGAAATACCTCGTCACCATAGCCGGCCCTCCAGGAAGAGAACCCGAGGAAAGCAACGTTCGAAGGGAGGAGCTTTACAACTTGACCGAGGATCCAATGGAACGGAACAACCTCGCCGCGGAGTCGAGCTCGGACATCGAGGCCTTTCGCCGTGAGCTGGCCCACTACCTCGGCCAAGCGCGCAAAAGACGCGCCAGTCGCCGGACCGAGGATATCGTCGAAGACGAGACGACTAAGGAGCGCCTCCGGAGCCTGGGCTACATTAATTAAGCCGCTCTCCAGAATGCCCGGACGCTGAGACCGCGGCCGAGCTGCAGCGCGTCTTGACTTTAGGTTCGTCTGGAGTCAAACCGCTCGACCCTCTAGTCTAGTTGTCGACGTACCCGAGTGTCTCCAACCTTTCCCGCAGAAGCTTGTCCACGACGACCTCCTGCCCGCGCCTCGTGGATCGCAGTAGCCTCGCTTCCGCCAAATACGCCTGAAGATCTTTTCGAAACGAGCGGAGGTCTTCCATCAGTGCCGCGGGGACCCCACCCCCGCGGGTCGCCCTCCGGCTACTTCGCGCCTGCGGGCGGGTTGAGGGCTCCCCAACCGAACCGGGCACGAGGTTGACCGTTTCCCCGGGATCGCTCCGTAGATCGTAGAGCTCCTCGTCGCGTATTCCGTCGACGTCCAGTTCTTCGAGCGCCGGTCCTTCAAGGGTCGCAACGTATTTGAATTGCTCGTTTCGGAACGCCACCTTGAACAAGGCCGGCCTGGTTTCAAGTGCCTTCCACGAGACTTCACTCACGACCGAACGCTTCGTATCGAGCCCGTCCACGTATCGCCTCAGATCCCTCGCCCACGTCGTCTCTGACTCCAGTCCGACCGCCCCCAGCACGGTCGGGAAAATATCCACCTGGTTGACCAGATTGTGCACTCTGCCGGTGGGCGATTCCACCGGCCATTTGACGATGAGCGGCACGCGAACCATCTCCTCGTAGAGGGTCTGGGTATGTTTCCAATAACCATGTTCGTAGAAGGCCTCTCCGTGGTCGGCGGTGAGGATGATCAGGGCGGAGTCGTACAATCCCTCCGCCTTGACGTGGTCGAGGAAGCGCCCCAATTCACGATCCACGTACGCAATCGCACCATCGTAGAGGTTCACCGCATGATCGATTTCCGCTTGACCGCTCGGCGGTACGCATTTCCGGATCTGTTTCAACAAGTCCGAGATGTCGGGAGGCCGTTCGCCGAATCGTTCTCGAAACTCTTTCGGGAGAGCGTAGGGCCAGTGGACGTCGATGAGATGCAAGAAGAGAAAGTGGCTTTGCCAGTCTCCCTTTCCCAAGAGATCGATCGCCGCATCCACGGTATGCGATGCCCCGGGATTGAAATAGAACCGGTAACTGTGGAATCCCCGATCGAACCCATACTCTTGAGAGAGCGTCG
Organism: Candidatus Marinacidobacterales bacterium; assembly: GCA_965222425.1. GTDB lineage: Bacteria > Acidobacteriota > Vicinamibacteria > Marinacidobacterales > DATDRI01 > CBDCNP01. The sequence goes on along the minus strand of CBDCTW010000017.1, from coordinate 157,301 downwards.
GTACCGAAACCAACGCGTCCACCCGGTAGCCGGACTCCGCCAACAAAACAGGCAGGTAAGGAACCGATTCATGGAGCATGCGCGTCTTGGTGGCCCCGTGGATCGAGGGAGGGAGACCGGTAAGCATCGACATGTGGGTGGGGAGCGTCCACGACGAGGTGCTTACCGCGGTCTCGAAAACCACGCCGTCCTCGGCAAACACATCGATGCTTGGCGTCGTATTCCGGGAGTAGCCGTAGGTCCCGAGATGATCGGAGCGCAGGCAATCGATGGATATCAGGATGACGTTCGGACGCTCCGACTGGATAGAACCGGATTGCCCCAAAGAGCAAGAACTCGACGGTCTCCCGAAGCCTCGACGGTTTCCCCCTTTTGCTTCGTTTCGAAGATCAAACGTACCTGCGCACCCTGCCATCGCGATAGATCCACTTCGCGATCGAACCAAAGATTGGGCCTAGCTCGCACTGCTCCTGCGAAAACTTCCTCCTCCCCGTTACCCGCGTCGAGGTACAGATTGAATTCCACGGCCGCCGCCAGATCCGGCTCGTCGAACGGGAAGACGCCGATGGCAAATCGCAGCACTGGATCGACCGGCACCTCGACATCGAATGCGAGGCGGGAAGGTATCGGTGGTACTAGGCTCCGGCGCGTCTCGTCGGCCATGGTGATCGACGTGGACAGCTGCGTGCCTTTACGCCGTGGCAGCTCCCGCCCCACGTCTTCCGCGTGGTCCACGAGAAAATAGCGCGATGGTCTCGCCGGAGCGCGCTCCTCGCAGCCGCTCCCATACACGAGCGCTATGGCCGCGGCACAAACAACCCACCGGATGGAGACTAGATCTCTCATCATTCGACGAGCGAGTATAACGCAAGACCCCGAACGCCCGACTTCGCTTTGCCGTAACGGCACGGTAAGATGGATGCGGCAAGGTCACCGAGCTTCTTAGTCATTCTACGCAGAAGCACCCTAGGCCGCGCCAAGCGGTCCACAAGGCGCTCGGTTCGTAGCATTTTCCCCGGCCGCAGGATAATTTGAGAAACGCCTCCGAGGCAAGTCGTGAAACCGGACTTGGTGATCCTCTGGCGTCTTCCTGAGGCTCTGCTGCACTCTCCCTGACTGCGGTGGAATAGTGCTTCCTAGCCGTCACCGCTAAGATGCTATTTTCGTTAGCGAGGCCGACGAAGAAAGGTGAGCTTGAGGAGAACGCTGCTGCGGACGGTGGGGCTTGGCGCTCTTTACCTTTTTCTGGCGGTGGTCGCCACCTACCCCCTGGCATTTCATGCCGCCGATCATGTCTTTGGCCTGGGAACGCCACCACTCAATATCTGGGCGATCGCCTGGGTCAATCATCAGCTCAAGCAAGACCCGTGGGCGCTCTTCGACGGAAACGCCTTCCACCCGTACTCCCGAAGCCTTGCGTTCTCGGAGCACCTCTTCGTGCCGTCGCTGCTCGCGGCCCCCCTGATCGCAGCCACTGGGAACCCGGTGCTCGCTTACAACGCCGTTGCCCTGCTCTCTCTGGCCCTGGCGGGACTAGGCATGTACCTCCTTTGCCGCGAGCTTGGGGCGGATCCCATTTCGTCCTTCGCTGCCGGGCTGTTCTACGCCTTCCACACATGGAACATCAACGAGTTGATCCGCCTTCAGATCCTCTCAAACCAGTGGTTTCCGTTCGTGATACTCGCCTTGATGCGGTTTTTTCGCCAGCCGGGGGTGAAGAGCGCCCTCGCAGCTGGCCTAGCCTACACACTTCAAAGCCTTAGCTGCATGTACTGGGCTCTGTATCTTCCCTTCGTGACGCTCCCCGCTGTCCTGTTTATGAAGTGGCGTCACTCCATTGGTTGGCACAAGCTCCTTCCGCTTGGTGCGAGTCTGGGCGGAGCCCTGCTACTAACAGCAGTCTTTGCCGTCCCCTATGTCCGCAATTCCCAGGCCTTTGCCCTCCAGCGTGTCCTACCAGCCGCAGTTCCGGTGGATCGTTATTTGGACGTACTCCCAGGTAACCTTCTGTACGCCGAAGCACTGGGCACGGCCAAGCCTAACGAGAATGCGGCCCATTTTCTCGGCTTTACTGTGATGGCTCTCGGAGCGCTGGGGCTCTTGACGAACCGTGTCGGGCCCAAAGATCGCGAGGCTTCATACCGAGCACTCCTAACGTTTTTCTGCGTTGCGGGCTTCTTGCTGAGTCTCGGTCCGGAGCTCTATCTTGGTAGCCGGCGAATTTTCCCGGGCCCCTACGCTCTCTTCTACCACTGGGTACCGGGCTTCAAGAGCGTCAGATATCCAGAGCGGTTCTCCCTTGTGTTGGTTCTAGGCTTGGCCCCACTCGTCACTTTTGGCCTCACCCGCGTCCGTGCAATCGCTGGTCGTGGAGCGACGCTACTCTTGGGAGCCTTTCTGTTTATCGAGCACCTCTCGGTTCCGTTGAATCTGGAGCCGAGACCTTCGGGACCTGACATTCCGCAAGTCTATAGGTGGATCGCCCAGCAACCAGATATACACGTTATCGCTGAGGTGAACCGCCCCGGGTTTCCCGGAGACTCCAACTCTTGAGAGGATGGAGTCATGACAAGACGAAGCAGGTATTCACCGGAGGTAAAAGAGGAATGTGTGCCACTCTTAGTTGAAATTTGAAACGGCTCCCTCTCGGGTGGTTTGATGACGTTGTCAAAAGCGAAATCAAGCCGCTCAAGAAAGGAGCCGATATGGGAAGTCTGCTACGAAGGGTCAAGGAACGCAAGAAGACGCGTCGTCTAGGTGAAGTAGAGGTCATGGAGCAAGAGGGATACGGGGAGCTCGAGGTGGACTCGAAGGTCGAGATGATCCGCGCACTGGTGCCTCTCGGCCTGATGCATGTTCACGAGTTGCTGGACGCCGAGGTCAGTGAGCTTGCGGGAGAGCGATACGTTCGGAAATCGGAGACGGTGCAGGGACGACGTCACGGGACGAATCCGGGCACGGTGAAACTCGCGGGTCAGCGAGTTCCGATCCGCGTTCCCCGTGTTCGCGGCCGCGACGGAGAGATCCCGTTGAGCTCGTACGAGAGTCTGAGTCACCGCGGAGAGGTGGACGAGTTGCTTCTACGAAGAGTGCTGTACGGGATCTCGTGCCGGAACTATGAGTCGGCGGCGGAATTGGTCCCGGGCGCGATCGGTCTGTCGAGTTCGTCGGTGTCGCGCGGCTTCGTCGAAGCAAGCGCAGCGAATCTGCGTGAGATGCAGGAGCGTGATCTCTCGGGTGAGGACGTGGTGGCGATGGTCCTGGACGGCAAGACGTTCGCCGACGCGACGATGGTGGTGGCTCTCGGCATCACGTTATCCGGGGACAAACGCTTCCTCGGCTTCGTGGAGACAGACACTGAGAACGAGCGTGTTCTTAGGCCGTTCCTGCGTTCATTGGTCGAGCGGGGTCTCGATATCTCTGAAGGGCTGCTGGTGGTCATCGACGGCAGCAAGGGGCTGCGAGGAGCCGTGACCAAGGCCTTTCGCAGACGGGTCGTCGTGGGCCGTTGCCAGTGGCACAAACGAGAGAATGTCGTGAGCTATTTGTCCAAGAGCGAGCAGTCGTTGTGGCGCAAGCGGCTGCAGCGCGCGTACGGCCGGCCGACGCACAAGGAGGCGCTTGAGGCCCTCGAGCAACTCCACCGCGAGCTGGAAGAGAGGAATCAGTCTGCGGCCTCTAGCCTCGAAGAGGGGCTGGAGGAGACCCTGACCTTGCATCGTCTTGGCGTGTACGGGGTGCTCGGTCACTCACTAAAGACGACGAACTGCATCGAGTCCGTCAATGCGCTTATCGAGGAACGTTGCGCGAAGGTCGATCACTGGAAGACTTCGAACCAACGCCAACGCTGGCTCGCGACCGCGCTCACCGACATCGAGCCGCGCCTCCGGAAGGTGATGGGCTACCGACACCTTCCAAAGCTGCGTGAAGCGCTCAAGCGTGAACTGAAGATCGAGACCGCGAAAAAAAATACGTCGAGGAAGAACTTTGCTTAAACGAACCGGGAGCCGTGGAAAATTTCAACTAAGAATGGGCTTGACTCGTAAAAGAGCGCGCAGTGCGGATGGTTTTCGACCAGCAGGCTCAGCACGAATCTCAGTGGTCAGCGATCTCATCGATTGCGTCGAAGATTGACTGTACGCGGGAAACGCTACGCACGTGGGTGCGTCGAGCAGAGCGTGATGCTGGGAAACGAGCGGGACTGACGACGGACGAGCGTCAGCGGCTGAAGGAGCCTGAGCGAGAGAACCGTGAGCTAAAGCGGGCGAACGAGATCCTTCGCAAGGCGTCGGCGTTTTTCGCCCAGGCGGAGCTCGACCGCCGACCGAGGTGAATGTGTTGTTCGTGGACGCGAACCGTGAGAGTTACGGGGTCGAGCCGATCTGCCGGATGCTTCCGATCGCCCCGTCGACCTATTACGAGCAGAAAGCGCGAGAGAAGGACCCAAGCCGCCTGCCAGCGAGAGCGAAGCGCGACGTCCAACTCCGCGGCGAGATTCGTCGTGTACGGCAAGAGAACTTTGACGTGTATGGCGTGCGCAAGGTTTGGCGTCAGCTGTGCCGTGAGGGCCGCGACGTGGCTCGATGCACGGTGGCCCGTCTGATGCGTGAAATGGGTCTACAGGGGGCGGTCCGTGGACGTCGATTCAAGACGACGAAGCCGGATTCGAGCGGCGCTCGCCCGATGGACCTCGTGGAGCGCGACTTCAACGCCACACGCCCGAACGAGCTCTGGGTTTCGGACCTGACCTACATCGCCACGTGGCGCGGCTTCGTGTATGTCGCCTTCGTCATCGACGTCTTCGCTCGACTCATCGTCGGTTGGCGAGCGACGACATCGTTGACTGCCGGCATCGCTCTCGATGCGTTGGAGCAGGCGCTGCACGAGCGCCGACTAAACCCAGAACACCCATTGGTGCATCACAGCGACCGCGGCGTGCAGTACGTCTCGATCCGTTACACCGAGCGGCTCGCCGAGGCGGGTATTGAGCCGTCCGTCGGCAGCCGAGGCGACTCTTACGATAACGCTTTGGCTGAATCCATCATCGGCCTCTACAAGACCGAGGTGATCCGTCGACGTGGGCCCTGGCGTGGTCCTGAGGACGTCGAGTTCGCCACCCTCGAGTGGGTCCATTGGTACAACACGCAACGACTCTTGGAGCCGATCGGAAATGTCGCCCCCGTCGAGTACGAGATGAACTACTATCGGTCGCAGGAAGGCTCGCTAGAGATGGCGAGACTCAACTAAAACAGTCTCCGGAAAACCCGGGGCGGTTCAGGTCTTCTTCGCGGAAGGCTTCGAAGTGTGGAAGCGACGCCTCCGCGCCCGACTTCGAGCGAACTCGAGGTCGCGACACTTGGATGCGACGACCACCGAAGCTCAGCTCTCCGTTCGTGCTCCCCCAGTGGTTATGAGTTCGCTCCTTCTCGTGCTTGCCCTTGAGCCCCGCGATCTCCTCGGCGTCCTCTCTGAGCAGTAGGTGCAGAGCTGTCAGTCCTTGCTCGTACACCCATTCCGTCAGATCCGCCTTCGTGGCCGCGATCCCAGCTATCATCGGTAGCAGTATCTGACCGACTTGGCCAACTACCTTGCCCGTAGGCGAGTGCGTTTGCTTTCTTACTGGCTTCTTTGATTTCCTAGGCATTGGTGCCTCCTTGTCCCCCTCTGGAGACGGTTTATTGGCAGACCTATTCTTAGGCCGGCCAAGGAGCCGCCGCTACCCCAAATTCAACATCCGGCGGGACATCCCCTCGTCGAGCTGGTACGCAAGAGGCGGCTGCGAGAAGAGTACGCCATCTTGTGGATTCTGACCGGCGGCGTTATCCTCATCCTCTCCCTTTGGTACGGTCTGCTTCGGAAAATCACTCACCTCATCGGGGCCGCTCTACCCACATCGACACTGTTTTTCTTCGCGCTGATCTTCCTGGTTCTTGTGAGTCTCCACTTCTCGGTGAAGATCTCGGGCTTGACCAATCAGGTCAAGGAGCTGACTCAAGCCATGGCGCTGTTGAGAGTCAAGGCCCCGAAGGCCGGACCGGACGCTGCAGAGGACGAACCCGACTAGGTCAATACTGGAGCTCGAGCTCGGCCAGGCGAGTTGAGAATTCCGGATTTTCGGCTAGCGCTTCGAGGAGCAGATCGGCGATGTACTCGTTCCCTTTGACTGAATAGTGCCCTCCCGCCGACTCGTAAATCCCGGATTCGTTAGTGATAAACAACGACCCCAATTCGTGGGGCGGGATTTTTCGGATCCCGCGGACAAGATCGAAAAACGCAATCTGAAGCGCAGTCGGCGCGCGTCGGTACGAACACAACTATCAAGAGGCTGTCCTTGGAGCGATTGAGCTCGAACAACTCCTCGATTAGGTTCAGCAGCACCGCACGGCTCTCCGCAGCATCAGGTCGCTCGCGTCTGGCCGCACCCGGTAGCACCGAGCGTAGGATCTGGACCGTCCTCAATCTATCTAGAATTCGTAGGTTCCGAGCAACCCACGGGGCGTAGAAAGCCCCGCGGGGTACGGGCACATTCTTGACCACGAGCTCGCCGTTCCTTAGCTCGAGGAACAGCTTGCCGTGCCCATGGAACGTCCGGCGCCGCATCACCAAAAATCCGCTGCGATGAAAGAGAATAAGTTCCAGATGCAGCTGGCCTCCCTACAGCCGGAGGGTCAAGAACCGGCGCCTATCGAGTTGAAATTCGGCATCAATGTTGTAACGCTTGGGCGTCCCGACGGAGCGATGCTGAAATTTAGAATCGAGCGGTCGCTCCTCCATCGAGGTGACAACATCCTGTATCTTTACCGCCTCACCCCCGTTCGAATTCCGAGCCTTGGTGTCATTCGGATGGTTAAGCGTTCGCCTCGCTGGCAGCGATCGTTGAGCTCTATGCATTGTCGATCGTGTGGCCAAAGAAGTCGATATCTTCCTTATAGGCCACCGACATCATAGGCCACCGACATCGACTCGATCATACGACTGTCATAGTACGACCTGTAATCGCCGTGCGCCGACTTGTTCAAATGCGGCAAGGTCGCCTCCACGCCAACAACTTTGCACACATGTTAAAGGTCTTCGCTCAGTCGTTCATACCTCCCGATAAAATCAACGATTTGGTTCCCATATTCATCCGTGAGTTGATCTTTCTGCAGCTTGACATTTCCATCGACTCTCCACCGCACGTACTCTTCGAAATTTTTCAGTGACTTCACGATTTTGTGTTTGGGATGTATTGGTCGTCTCAGTATGTAGTGGTAGAGTGACACTTGCCGATCCCATGGGTTCCGCACGAAGATAAACTTTAAAAATTGTCGAACAGCTTCGGAGACGCCATCCCCCTTACATCACGGGCCTTGAGGTGCTTCGGTAAGGCCTTCAACCTATCCGGGAAGAACTTCTTTCGATACAGATCGTCGACATCCATCCACCGTCCGAGAGAGCGAATGACAAAGGCAACGTAAAGAGTATCGTTACATTCTTTGAGCCCCTTCTTGATGCTGTTTCCCGCCACCTTGACGTTGTGGAAGAAAATGAACCTATGGCTGTGAGATACCATCGTCATGTCGAAATCCCTATCAAGGAGAGCAGTTCAAGCCTGGGCCTTCTGGGTAGGAGCCGCGGATAACTGAACGGCGCGCGGCACATGGAAATAGTTCAACGCGTCGTAGAGTGGACGATCGAAGACGTTAGGAACCCTAGTCCATCGCAGGTTGAACGAGATCATCGCGTTGTTCCAATGACATTCCCCACGTAATAGACCCGCGAGATAGTTCCCCTCGCACATGCAGGTGAGAAGTGGGCGCCCCTTCGGTTCCTGCCGGCCGACGCTTTTCTCCCGAAAATCCACGTACAGAGCTTGCCACCCCGGGTCGTCCAGGGCAAGGCCAAGAACCCAATCGGACTCGAGCCGATACTGCTTCACCTTTTCGAACATGTGTGAAGCCGCACGCTCGACTAGCGCATCGATTTCACCCAGCTCGCGGAGCGGAGCGTATCCATGGCGGGTGTTCGGAGTCTCAGAAAACAGCCTCGATGCAAGTTCGTGGAGGGTCGGAGGCTCGGGGCTCCGACTCACGAACTCATACCCAGCGTCGGGGGTGATGATCAACACATCACCTTCATAGGGTCCGAACGTAGGCAGTCCGGTACTGGCGGTATACCTCTCGACCACCTTCCTTTTTTGAGCCCACCAGGCGTCGCCGCACCAGTCGGCGAATTGTTTTGCCATCGGCCCCGCCAAGGCGAACTCGGAGGAATATGGCATCAACGCCCGAGGTTGTATGAGGTCGATGAAGTCTCGATTGACCGCCTCGCGCTTGTCCTCTCGCTCGTTCGCGATAGAGCGTCTTTCCTCTGGACTGAGATTCTTATAGCAAAGGGGATAGTCAGAAGCGGCACCGTTGTAGGAAAAAGCAAGAAGGTCGCAGTGTTTCATTCGCTCTAGGGACGTCCCGGCATCTTCTGGGCAGTATGGAACATTATCAGCAAGGAGCACGACTTTGAGACCGCCGGAGGAAAGGATGACTCCGGTGTCGATGACCAGCGATTCCATGTCGTGTTTCTCGTAGTGCTCGAGCTCTTGGCCGAATGCGTTCATGCGAGGGATGACTTCCATCGTCAAATCGCGAGACACTTCTACCGGTCTTTCGAGCGCGAGCATCCGGACGTCGCCAAAGCCCATTCCCTTGAGCCGTGACGCGATCAGGTGATTCGGATACACGTCGGGCACCAGCATCGTGACTCTGCGATCCAACCTTTCGAGAGTTGCCACGTCGTAATGGTCTTCGTGAAGGGGATGTCCCGCCGGATGTTGAATTTGGGGTAGCGGCGGCTCCTTGGCCGGCCTAAGAATAGGTCTGCCAATAAACCGTCTCCAGAGAGGGACAAGGAGCCACCAATGCCTAGGAAATCAAAGAAGCCAGTAAGAAAGCAAACGCACTCGCCTACGGGCAAGGTAGTTGGCCAAGTCGGTCAGATACTGCTACCGATGATAGCTGGGATCGCGGCCACGAAGGCGGATCTGACGGAATGGGTGTACGAGCAAGGACTGACAGCTCTGCACCTACTGCTCAGAGAGGACGCCGAGGAGATCGCGGGGCTCAAGGGCAAGCACGAGAAGGAGCGAACTCATAACCACTGGGGGAGCACGAACGGAGAGCTGAGCTTCGGTGGTCGTCGCATCCAAGTGTCGCGACCTCGAGTTCGCTCGAAGTCGGGCGCGGAGGCGTCGCTTCCACACTTCGAAGCCTTCCGCGAAGAAGACCCGCTTCCAGAGCGAGTGTTGAATCAGATCTTGGTGGGCGTATCGACCCGAAATTACGAATCGAGTCTGGACAAACCCGCGGCCAAGTTGAAGTCTCGTGGCACGAGTAAGAGTGCCGCCAGCCGTCACCTCGTGAGCCAGACGACTAAGAAGCTCGAGGAATACCTGTCTCGGCGGCTAGAGGAGTTCGAGCTTGCGGCACTGATGCTGGATGGCCTTGAGGTGGCCGGACAGACCGTCGTCGTAACTCTAGGTATCACAATAGATGGAACGAAGGTGCCCCTGGGTATATGGCTGGGCTCGACGGAGAACTCCCGGGTGTGCACCGCGATGTTGCAGGACCTTCTCGAGCGAGGCTTGCGCGTCGATGAGTCGATTCTCTGCGTAGTGGACGGAGGCAAAGGCATCCGCAAGGCACTCGTCGACGTTTTGGGGGACCTCGCGGTCATCCAAAGGTGCCAGATCCATAAACTCCGAAATCTTCGCTCGTACCTTCCCAAGTCTCGTCACGCCTACGTGCTCCAGACGATGAAGGAAGCCTACAAGTGCAAGAGTGCCGACAAGGCGCGCAAGCGACTTCAGGCATTGGTGTCGTGGCTCGAGCGAAACGGCTACGACGAAGCTGCCGGAAGCCTTCGTGAAGGGATGGAAGAAACACTCACGGTCGTGAAGCTCGCGCCGCCCGCCTTACTTCGCCAATCTCTTGCCACGACGAACGCCATTGAAAATCTCAACGGAACCATTCGCAGAGTATCGAGAAACGTCAAGCGTTGGAAGAGTCCTTCCATGGTTCGCCGATGGACCGCTCTTGGCGTCGTCACCGCGCAGAAAAAGTTCCGGCGTATCAAAGGCTATCGCCATATGGGCGCTCTCGTTCAGCGCTTAGAAGCAAACAGAAATCTCTTGACAGCGATGAGTTTGCTGCCTAAGAGTATTCACAGGTGCCGCCGCTACCCGACCAAATTCAACAGCGGCCGGGACATCCCCCACGATTATATCGGAGGTCAGGGCTGGACCAGGATAGGCGTGATCGCGATAAGATGGCCCTGCCTCGAGGTCATCGCCCTTCGGGGAGCCGAGGTTGCCCGGCACGAGATCGCACCAGGCATTGATTTCAGGAGAAGCAGATATGGCAAGCCAAGAGATAACCCAAAGCTTCGTCGACGGGTTTTGGGACAAGGAGATTCTTCCCACTATCCAAAACTACATTCGCATCCCCAACGTATCTCCGATGTTCGATGCCGAGTGGGAGAAGCACGGGCACATGGAGAAAGCGCTCGAGTTCGTGAAGGAGTGGGTCGAGGCGCACCGGCCCGAAGGCTCGACGCTGCATGTCGGTCGATTGCCCAATCGGACGCCCCTGCTGCTTCTCGAGGTTCCGGGGAAAACCGAGCGGACGGTCCTGATGTACGGTCATCTGGATAAACAGCCAGAAATGACCGGCTGGCGGAACGGCCTCGGGCCTTGGAACCCTGTGATGGACGGCGAAAGGCTCTACGGTCGAGGAGGCGCCGACGACGGTTACGCGGTGTTTGCATCGCTCTGTGCCTTAGGAGCGCTGCGGGAACAGAGTGTGGATCACGCACGGGTGGTACTCCTCCTCGAGTTTTCCGAGGAGAGCGGGTCGCCGGATCTGCCGCCCTATGTCGATCATTTCGAGAAGCTGCTGGGCCAACCCGAGCTCGTGGTTTGTCTGGACTCGGGAGCCGGCAATTACGATCAGTTCTGGTCGACGACTTCGCTGCGCGGCCTGGTAGGTGGAACGCTCAAGGTCCAGGTCCTCCACGAAGGTGTCCATTCCGGCGATGCCAGCGGCATCGTGCCCTCCTCTTTCCGCATACTGCGACCTTTGTTGGATCGTTTGGAGGACGCCACGTCGGGTGAGATCCGGCCCGAGGGTCTTCGAGCGCCGATTCCCGAGCAGCGACTCGAGCAAGCGCAGCGGGTCGCCGCTGTTCTGAAGGACGAGGTGTACAGCAAGTTCCCGTGGACGGAAACCATGCGGCCGGTCGAGGAGGACCCTATGGAGCTGATCCTGAATCGTACATGGCGTCCGCAGCTCGAGATCACCGGACAGGAGGGGATTCCCTCTGTCGAGAACGCCGGAAACGTCCTTCGGCCATACACGACCCTCAATCTATCGCTTCGACTGCCACCGACGCTGTCTACCGAGAAGGCTCAAGCGATGGTAAAGGAGCTACTCGAAAAGGATCCGCCGTACGGAGCCAAGGTAACGGTCGACTTTCACGAACCGGCCCGGGGCTGGGACGCGCCGGAGCTGGCACCATGGCTCGACGAGGCGATCAACGGGGCATCCGAGGCGTTCTACGGCAAGCCGGCCTTACACATGGGCGAGGGTGGCTCGATTCCCTTCATGGGGATGCTGGGCGAGAAGTTTCCGCAGGCGCAGTTCGTAGTCACCGGAGTGCTGGGACCGAAGAGCAACGCCCACGGCCCCAATGAATTTCTGCATGTGGGTTACGCCAAGAAGCTCACCGCTTGCGTGGCATACATTCTAGAGAAGCATTTAGACCACTAGGGTCGATAACCCCGTGGCAGCGATCGCGAAGCTCGGATCCGGTTGGGGAATGAAATCAGAAACGGATCACGGCGAGCGCGAGTGTCCTGGAGATCGCGGGCCGGAATCGCGCCGGCAAGGTGGCCGCGGTCTTCATCGTTGCCGGGCTTCTGATCTTCTGGGCTGCGAGGTATCGAGGGGATCTCCAAACCTTTTGCTCGCTCGCCGGTCTCGGACGCTAGGGCCGGAAGGCATAGACGCGAATCCACCGACCTTGGTGCCACTCCAGAGAAAACTCCGGACGCCTCTCGAAGAACGGGTAGCGGACATCGAGCGGCCCGTCGGCATCTAGGGCGTCCCCATGCCAGATGGGTCAGGTCCCATTGAGCAGCGGCCTGTCGAATCTTGTTCGGATCGCCTGATTCGGCGAACCACGACTCGGCCCGCCGACGGGCGACAACATCTTGAGGAAGCTCGCCGGTACCTTCGACAAGTAGCACCCGCCTCCCGGTCAGAGCCGGAATCCAAGGAGAGTAGCTTGGGCCGGCCACGAACACCGCGTCCGGTTCCGTTTCCGCCAGGATCCACGCGGAAAGAGGTCGGAACTGCGGTGCGATGGGCTCGAGGCTTTCGCGGTAAACGGAGTCCATCAAAACCGGATGCCACCAAAAGGGGAAACACCAGGGAAGCGACGCCCCGACCAGTGCGGCGGTGCCGACTACGGTTAGAGACAGTTTTTCGAGGGAACGCGGGAGCCGAGGAACGCTGTCCGGGATCTCCCGGGCTTTTCCTTCCAACCACATTAGCAGGCCATAGATAACCTGACCCGCCGCCATCGCTACCAGCAAGTTGAGCGACAAACCGAGAAGCCGGGGGTCGACCAGCAAGCTCACCGACACAGAAAAGACAGGATGCTATCCACAGTCCGAAACCCGTGATCACGACAACCGCAAAATGAAGCTCCGGGAGTCTCTTGCCACGCACCATTCGCATTATTGAAAAAAGGGCCAAGTAGAACACAAGCCCCTTGTCGAGAGTGAGAGAAAGCAATCGATCGAAAGCGAAATACCAAGTCCCAGTCTCCGAAGAGACGTGCACCGGCTCGAAACCGCCGGTCCAGGGAAGAAACAAAAAGAGCCCGACGGCCAAAGGGAGAAACATTTTCCAGGTCGCACGAGAAAGCTTCCAGGCAACTCCCACCCAGACCACAGCGCTCAGCGCGGCGTAGGCGGCGATTCTGGGATCCAGCCATGCCAGTAGACCCCATGTGATGCCGGCCACCAGAAACGACTTGACGCTTCGTGCTTGTCCGAGAAGCCGAACCCAAATGGCCAACAAACCCAACGCGAATGCCAGGCGAGGTTCCAGCCCGAATACCTGGGGCCAGAACGCTCCAGGCATCCCGAGAAAGCTCAAACGGCTGGCGCTCAAGAAAAGCACGAAGAAGACGCCGAGCGCCATCGCGACGCCCATCGAATCATCCTGTTCTCGGAAAGCACCGAGCGACCAGTAAACGGCCCAAGCGAGGAACCACATGCCAACCAGAGACACAGGACCATGCATAGAAAAGAGTTTGAACCGCCCCGGGTTTCCCGGAGACTCCAACTCTTGAGAGGATGGAGTCATGACAAGACGAAGCAGGTATTCACCGGAGGTAAAAGAGCGCGCAGTGCGGATGGTTTTCGACCAGCAGGCTCAGCACGAATCTCAGTGGTCAGCGATCTCATCGATTGCGTCGAAGATTGACTGTACGCGGGAAACGCTACGCACGTGGGTGCGTCGAGCAGAGCGTGATGCTGGGAAACGAGCGGGACTGACGACGGACGAGCGTCAGCGGCTGAAGGAGCTTGAGCGAGAGAACCGTGAGCTAAAGCGGGCGAACGAGATCCTTCGCAAGGCGTCGGCGTTTTTCGCCCAGGCGGAGCTCGACCGCCGACCGAGGTGAATGTGTTGTTCGTGGACGCGAACCGTGAGAGTTACGGGGTCGAGCCGATCTGCCGGATGCTTCCGATCGCCCCGTCGACCTATTACGAGCAGAAAGCGCGAGAGAAGGACCCAAGCCGCCTGCCAGCGAGAGCGAAGCGCGACGTCCAACTCCGCGGCGAGATTCGTCGTGTACGGCAAGAGAACTTTGACGTGTGTGGCGTGCGCAAGGTCTGGCGTCAGCTGTGCCGTGAGGGCCGCGACGTGGCTCGATGCACGGTGGCCCGTCTGATGCGTGAAATGGGTCTACAGGGGGCGGTCCGTGGACGTCGATTCAAGACGACGAAGCCGGATTCGAGCGGCGCTCGCCCGATGGACCTCGTGGAGCGCGACTTCAACGCCACACGCCCGAACGAGCTCTGGGTTTCGGACCTGACCTACATCGCCACGTGGCGCGGCTTCGTGTATGTCGCCTTCGTCATCGACGTCTTCGCTCGACTCATCGTCGGTTGGCGAGCGACGACATCGTTGACTGCCGGCATCGCTCTCGATGCGTTGGAGCAGGCGCTGCACGAGCGCCGACTAAACCCAGAACACCCATTGGTGCATCACAGCGACCGCGGCGTGCAGTACGTCTCGATCCGTTACACCGAGCGGCTCGCCGAGGCGGGCATTGAGCCGTCCGTCGGTGGCCGAGGCGACTCTTACGATAACGCTTTGGCTGAATCCATCATCGGCCTCTACAAGACCGAGGTGATCCGTCGACGTGGGCCCTGGCGTGGTCCTGAGGACGTCGAGTTCGCCACCCTCGAGTGGGTCCATTGGTACAACACGCAACGACTCTTGGAGCCGATCGGAAATGTCGCCCCCGTCGAGTACGAGATGAACTACTATCGGTCGCAGGAAGGCTCGCTAGAGATGGCGCGACTCAACTAAAACAGTCTCCGGAAAACCCGGGGCGGTTCACTTCTTTGATTTCCTAGGCATTGGTGGCTCCTTGTCCCCCTCTGGAGACGGTTTATTGGCAGACCTATTCTTAGGCCGGCCAAGGAGCCGCCGCTACCCCAAATTCAACATCCGGCGGGACATCCCCCGTAAGGAAGAGATTCGAGATAAAGAGCCTACCCAGCCTCGAGCCAACTGAGAGCGACTTTACCCGGCGTCAACAAAATCTGCTGAAGCGGGAGCTGAGGCGACTGGATTTAGAAGACCACGTCGTCGTCGAGACGTGCGAGCGACACGAGAACGGCTCATGACCGGCAGTCGACTCGCTGTGCTCTTTGCTGTCAGTCTACTCTCGAGTTGCGCGCGAGCCCCGGAGAGACTCGTGACACACCAGCAGCTGCTGGATATGAGCGACGTGGACCAGCATCGCCTCGGCTCGCTCCAAAACGCCGTCGTGCACAGCAACTCACCTTTCGAGGTGCGCGACGCGGCCATCCACGGCGATCGCCGACCGTCGTTGGTGCTCGAGGACTCCGGCCAAGGTCTCCTTTCGTACAGAAATTCCCCGTGGCGGCGAGCTTCGCTTCGGGCTCGCGGTGCGACAGCCGGAGGTCTCGGTCGAGATCCGGCTCGCGGTCGTGGATGGCGAAGTCATTCATCAAGAGGTTTGGCAAGAAGAAAGAGATTGGGTCGAGCGTCGCATCGACCTCAGCCGCTTCGCTGGGCGGAGTCTCGAGCTCGAGCTCTCCGTCGACGGTCCACACGCGATGGTGATTCTAGGCAACCCAGAGGTGGTGGGAGTGGCGTCGCGTGCGGAGGCGAAAAGGCCCAACGTACTGGTTTACGTGGGTCGACTGTCTAAGAGCCGACCACGTCGGAGCCTACGGATACCCGCTTCCCACGACTCCGACACTCGATGCGCTCGCGGAGGACGGTGTCGTCCTCGAAGAGCTCATGTCGTGCGCCCCTTGGACCAAGCCGTCCACCGGTTGTTTGTTCACTTCGCTACTTACGATGTACCACCAGGCGCGCACCATCGACGATGCGCTGCCTTACGA
Source organism: Candidatus Marinacidobacterales bacterium (assembly GCA_965222425.1). Classification (GTDB taxonomy): domain Bacteria; phylum Acidobacteriota; class Vicinamibacteria; order Marinacidobacterales; family DATDRI01; genus CBDCNP01. The sequence continues at coordinate 141,598 of CBDCTW010000017.1, read as the reverse complement.
ACGCCTGACGCTCGCCGAAGCATTCCGGGAGTCCGGCTATGCGACCGCGGCCTGGGTTGCCAATCCAGTCATCAAGCCCCCGCGTTTTCTTCTTCAACCAGGGGTTCGATCGTTGGGTGGATCTTCGGACTTTCAAAGCACGCTCCGCGGGGCAACACATCAATGCCCTCGAGAGTGACGCCGCCGACATTACCAGCGGCGTTCTCCCTTGGCTCGAGGAGAACCGTGCCCGGAGCTTCTACTTGTATCTGCACTCCCTCGATCTCCACTTCGGCTATCGACCTCGACCTCCCTTCGATGAGATCTTCGTGAAAACTGCTGAGGATGGGCTCACGCGAGACCGCGAGCTCTACGACAACGAGCTCGCCTACAATGACCGCGAGATCGGTAAGTTGGTCGAGGCCTTGAAAACTCTCGACTTGTACGATGACACCTTACTGCTCGGTGACCGCCGATCACGGCGAAGAATTTGGCGAACATGACTTCACGCGGCACGGCAAAACGTTGTTCCGCGAGGCGCTTCACATTCCAGGTATTTTGAAGCTTCCGCAATCCATCAAGGCGGGCGCATTACTTCGCTGGTCGGAAACATCGATCTCGCACCGACCCTGTTGGAGCTAGCCGGATTGCCAGTCCCGACCCTATTTCAAGGCCGGAGCATCGCACCCTTACTCGACGGGAGCGAAGCGGGCCAACGCCGGCTCCTTGCGGAGCTGGTGGCGCCGAAGTTCGTGAGCTACGCCGTTTTCAACGACGACTATAAATACATCCGGGAGCTCGTCCCGACACCGAAAGAGTATCTGTTCGACGTCAAGAAAGATCACGCCGAGCAGAAAAATCTACTGCCTTCGATTCCGCCCGAGGCGCTCGAGCTCGTCCGCAGAGCTCGAGCGTTCCGTCCAGCTCGGGCAACACGGCCTCCATTTCTCCATTCGCGGGGAGAAAGCCGGCACCCGCTTCGTCGTGGATGCAGAGTCGGAAGTCGAGATCGTGAACGCGTTTCGGTTTCCCATCGTCACCGGGGATCTCTTCGATTTGGATCCGGAGCGCAAGAAGTTGACGCTTACCTTCACCGCCGACAAGAGACGCCGACACCTGGTCATCCAGGACGAGGACCGGAGAAGCGCCCGCTCGATTCTCGGTTTCGCGCGACGGGCAAGGGGTCGAATCATTGCGGATCGGATTGGGCTCCGATCAAGTGGAGAATCTCCCCATGCCCTTTGAGGCCAACCCGAAGAACCTCGCGGTGTCGCTCTCGGAGGTGGACGACCTCCTCCACCGGGATGATGAGCTCGTTCGGGTCTGGTACCTCGCACCGGGGTCGGCTCGCCACCAAGTAGATCTGGATCAAGAGATGCAAGACACGCTGCGAGCGCTAGGCTACATTCAGTGAGACTACTCTACCTCGCCGACATTCGTTTTCCCATGGAGCGGGCCAACGGCATTCAGACCGCTCAGACCTGCCACGCGTTGGCTAGGCAAGGGGTGCAGGTCGATCTGGTGGTTCGCCGAAGCGATGCGCGATCCGATACCTCGTGTTTGGAATTCTTCGGGCTGGCCCCTCATCCCAATCTCATCTTGCGGCGTCTTTCGGTCCCAGCTCCGGGTTCGGCTTGGGGACGACTCGCCTTTGCCGGAAAATCCCTTCCCCTTGTTGCGGACCGCCGGTACGACGTCGTCTATACGCGCGATCTCATCCTCGCCGATCTCGCTTTGCGAGCACAGTGGTACCACCGGCATCCGATCATTTACGAAGCTCACACCGCAGCCGCGCTTTTCGCAGAGGAGACCCGTCGTCTCTATCAAGATCAGGGCTCTCGACCCCCGAGTTCTCGCAAGTCAAGAAGACTCACCCGACGTGAGCGCCGTGTCTGCCAAGGAGCGACTGCTGTGGTCGCGATTACCCATGGCCTTCTAGCCTCTCTTTCTGAGCTCCATGCACCGCTTGCCCAGGCGCGAGTCATCCCAGACGGCACCGGGGTCCCGGCGCGACCGCCGTCGCTACGCGAGCGATCCGCCGACCAGCCACTTCAGGTGTACTACGTCGGACAGCTCTACCCATGGAAGGGAGTGGACGTGCTGGTCGAATCGATGAAGCACCTGACCGGAGCCGAGCTGGTGGTGATCGGAGGACTCCCGCCCGAGCCGGATCTCGATCGAGTCCGTCGCCTCGCGGAACGACTCGGCCTCTCCGACCGTGTGCAATTTCGTGGTTTCCTCCCGCCTCCCGACGTGGCGAAAGAGAGGTCGAAAGCCGACGTGTTCGTCATCCCCTTGCTGGATTCGACGACCGCGCGCGTCTTCACCTCACCACTCAAGCTCCTTGAAGCGATGGCTTCGGGTCGAGCCGTCGTGGCCTCGGACCTTCCATCGCTGCGCGAGGTCCTCAAGAACGACGAGAACGCGCTTCTCGTTCCACCCGGAGAACCGCAAGCACTCGCCGCTGCCATACAAAGACTCGCCAAGGATCCGGAAATGGCGACCCGGCTAGCCGCGCGGGCCATCGAGGACGTCAAACGCTATTCCTGGGAGGAAAGAGGCCGCAAGCTCAGCGAGCTCCTGACAAGCGTGGTCGGTTAGGCTAGACCCTCCGAGCTCAACTTCGGTTTCCGCTGCGGGCGTCGAACCGTGACTAGATAGTTTTTGAGAGCTTCATCCCATGGGGAAACGCGACTGCCGGTTGCCTTTTCGAACTTGCCGACGTCGAGAGCAGAGTAACGGGGTCTTGGGGCCGCCCGGCCCAGGTCGGTCATCGCCGTGCCTGAGAGCCGTGCCCCCTCGATACCGATGAAATCCGCGATGACCCGGGCCGCTCCCAGCCAACTGGTCTCACCCTTGTTCGCGAAATGGACTGTGCCGGTGAATCGCTCCTCGGTCAGCAACAGGATCGCCCTGGCAAGATCCGAAACACATGTTGGGCTGCCGACCTGGTCGTCCACTATGTGCAACGGGGCGGACCTTTCAGATATCTCGAGCCGTTCGAGCACCCAGTCAACGAAACCCGTGCCGGGACCGTAGAGCCACGCGCTTCGCACTATGGTGTGACTATCGGTGCAGACCTGCCGCACCTTGGCCTCTCCATCGAGCTTGGAACGGCCGTATTGCGAGAGTGGATTGGGATCGTCCTCCTCGACATAAGGAGTCTTCTTCTTACCATCGAAGACGTAGTCCGTGCTGACGTAGACCATCTGCGCATCGACTTCGCGTGCCGCCCTCGCGACCCACTCGGTGCCTTGAGCATTGACGGCGAAGGCCAGATCCGCGTTCCGCTCCGATTCATCCACGTTGGTATAGGCCGCACAGTGAATCACCGCATCTGGTTCGGCACGATGGACGGCTTCCCTGACCGCGGGCCGGTCCGTCACATCAAGGTCCTGCCGAAGGAGTCCGATACAATCGTGCCCTCGGGAAGCAAGGTTCACCGCGGCCCGGCCCAGCAAACCACCGGCACCGGTTACCAAAAGCTTCATCGGAACGGTCGACGGCGCCTAGTGACTAGCAATCCTTCCTCGTCCAGTCGTACGGGATTTCGTCGCTATGGGCGTCTAGGCGCACTTCGTCGGGTTTTTCGTAGTCGTAAAGCTCGGTAGGGCAGTTGATGACCACCGCAGTCTCCGGGGAGATGCATTTCCAGCCGTGATGGACGCCCGCCGGCACCTGGACCAGCAACGGATTTCGATCGCCGATGAAGAACTCGTTGACCTCGTTGCGGGTGGGAGAGTCTTCGCGGGAGTCGAACATGACGAGCTTGACCATTCCGGCGACACACACAAAATTATCCACCTGCTCTCGATGAAGGTGCCAGCCCTTGACCACGCCCGGGTAGGTAGCAGTGGCATAGATCTGTCCGAACTTGGTGAACAGCTGATCGTCATTGCGGAGCATCTCCATGAGCCAGCCCCGCTCATCGGGGACCAGCTTGAGGCTCTTGGTCCGCACCCCCTCTATCATTGTGTGGCCTCCGGAGTCGCTTTCCCAGACGAGACTTACTCTTGGACCCGCTCAGGTTAGCATTTCGTTTCGCCCAATTGAAAGCTCGCCGGGTGGGAAGCATGGCAGGCGCATCCATGGCGGCCCGAAGTCCGTTAGGCTATAATCTCTGGTACCTGGCCGTGTCGAGGAGCGCTCTTGCTCAAACAGAACCTAAAGAAGCTCAAGAACCGCGTATCGGGGACCGTTCGCCGCCTCCACACCCAGCAGTTCACGAAGCGCGGGGATGGGGTCGCCCCGAGCGTGCCCCACTTCGTGGTCTATGAGCCCACTCTCCTCTGCAACCTCCACTGCAGCTTCTGCTATGTCGCCGATATCCTGAACCCAGGCGATTGGCGTTCCAAGGAGCTCAGCCTCGACGAGTTGGATTGAATCTTCGTCAAGGGAGGTGTCAAATCCGTCAACATTACCGGCGGAGAGCCGTTCGTTCGCAAGAATCTCATCGACGTGTTCCACCATCTGCAGAGCAAGGGCATGCATTGCAAATACATCACTACCAACGGAACGGTGATCGGCGATGAAAAGGCCGACGCCCTGGCGGAGCTAACCGCGACGGGATTCTTGCGTCACATCAGCGTGTCCATCGATGGACCGAAGAGTTTCCACGACGAGATCCGCGGCCAGAAGGGAGCCTTCGACAAGTCGGCCAACAACATTCGGCTCCTTCGTAAGGTGTTCGCGGCGCGCGGGCTCAGCTTGCCCCTTTCCATCAACACCACGCTCACTTCGGGTAACCTACACTTGCTCCCCGAGATCGTAGACGCCGCCGCGGAGCTGGAAGTAGAGCTCATAGGCTTGAACCAGCTCATGTTCGCTACCCACAAAGAGGTCGAGCAAACCCTTCAGATCATTGGCGAGAGCGATTCAGAGGTAATCAGCACGCACGTGACTGACGATCCCGGGATCGACCCCAAAGTGGTTGCGCCAGTGTTGAAGGAAGCCGTCGCCTACGCAGAAAGCAAGGGAATTACGATCAATTGGCGCCCAGCGCAGTCGTACGAGCACCTGGAAAAATACTATACTCCTGACGAGCCCCTCAACGGCCAATGCTTCTATCCTTACTTCGGAGGACGCGTCGCCTACGACGGTAAGGTCCACTTCTGCCCGTTCATCCGGGTCGAGATGGGTGATGTGAGAAAACAAAGCCTGGAAGAGATTTGGAACGGCCCGAAATTCGTCGGACTGAGGAAGAAGCTTCTGGAGCACGGGATCTTCCCAGTCTGCCGACGATGCTGCAAGGTCGAGCTCACCGACGCTCGGGCGCCGAGACCAAAAGAAGCCGTCTTCGAGCCCGTGCAAGTCTAATTCCCGACGCGTTCGAACCGAATGCGGTCTACGGCGAGGAACGGCTCGCCGGAAACTCCCTCTCCGGGTCGGAATTCTAGTAAATTGATCCGCCGCCACCAGCGCTCGGGCGCGAGCAACTCGTGCTCGCTCATCTCGGCCTCGGGGTGAAATCCTCCCAGCTGACTGCCGTTCAACCAGACCTCGATCCACCGAGGCTCGGTGCCACGGGGCGTCGCACACTCGACGAAAACGCGGAGCGTCTCGGCGCGATCGGTGGGGACAAAAACTCCAGCGGGGTCGGACATCGCCAGGCGCACTTCGCGTGGCCTTCCCTCCCAATCCGTCACTGAGCTCCAGCCGTTGCCCAGAAATGGGGGGTCCTTCTCCCCGAGATCGATGACCCCTCCGAGGTTATTGTGCCAATGGAAGAGATACTTCCCCACCAGAACGTCGTATTGGGTCTTGGGTCGCCCGTAACGAAGTGCGAATGCCCAGTTGGCAGGAAAAGAGAACGGATAGCCGACGCCATCGAAGAAGTCCTCGAGCATCCCTCGAGACGCGAACTCCCACGAAATCGTGTCATCGACAGCGACTCGCCCCTTGCGGTATTGCTCCATGAAGAGCACATTCGCAAGAATGAAACTCAGAAGAACAAACCCTGCAATGATCGCGGGACGACGTCGAACCAAGGCGACGAGACCGTTCGTAGCGGTGGCTAAGCCCAGCGCGAAAATGGGAATCGCGGAGTCGAAACGCCGGGCGCCGAAGGATCCACCCGCCCACCAGTCGGCGACGCTACTATTCACGTACACCAGACCAGCGAGAAGTAGTGCGAGAGGGACGCCCACGCGAGGCTCGCGACGCACGAAAAACAAGAATCCGAGCGCCGCGAAGATCAAGAGCGGACTCCAAGAGAACAGCCCGTGACGCGAGGAGAAAAGCATCTCGCTCAAAAAAGGTTGTGACCACCGCATGTAGTCCTCGCCGATGGGGATGCCTAGGTAGAACCGGCCGAAGATCACCTTCCAGGCTAGGAGCTGTGGCGCCAAGCCGACAAGAAAGGTGCCACCCAACGCGCTCAGATTGCGCAGTGCTAAGCGTGGACTTTCAAGCAAGATCCCGGTGACGGACCACAAAGGAAGAAACCCCAAGATGGCGTTCTGCCATCTCACTGAGGCCCCGACACCAACGAGAAGACCCAGCACGGCAAAGTCCCTCACGCTCTTGGGCCCGTTCACCCACCTCTCGAGGATCAAGGTGGCCAAAAGGAAGCTGGGGGCGTGGGTGTATATGGGTTGATACGCGACGTACCAGAACAGGAAGCTCCCGAGCACCGTGCCAGCGGACCCGGCGAAGGCCACGCCGGGAGAGAACCATCGTCGCAAGAGACGGTCCAAGACTAGGAGCCCCAACCATCCGATAAGAAGCCCCCCCAAGGCGACCGCATGAAGATACGGGTCGGCAAAGCCGTCGTAAGCGGTGGTCTGACCGTAAACGTTGCGGAGCCCGGCTCCGACGTGCCCAAGAGCGAGAAAGGGGATCCATAGGAGTCCGGCGCCAATTGGAAACGTGTTTCGAGGAAGTCCGGTCTCGGGAACCGGCTGCGAACCGCGAAAATGATCCACTCCCAAGCGACGGTACTCGTTCGTGAAGTCGAGATCCCGATCGAAAGCCAGTGAGCGCGTGTACGCGTAGTACCACATCCCGTCTCCCCGTAGCCGATAGCCACGGAGATGAACGAGAGGCAGACTCACGAGTAAGATGGCCAGGTAGCCATACCAGCGAGCCTTCTCGAGGCCCCCCGTCAGGCGATACCTCACGGCGAGGAGCAGAAGACAGACCGTGACCCGAAACAGGAACCCGGGGGTCTCCACCGAGCCGAGGATGGAGAAGCCACCGCTCACCACCACGAGAGTCAGATCGAGAGCGAGCAGACCGAGAACTGCGTCGATGCGTGGCTTCATGAGACTATGTGGTTACTTCAATACCGAGAACAATACAAGCCGTCCCTTGTTTTTGCTCGGCCGCGCGGATTCATCCTAGACTGGGCACCTCAAGAGGATCGACATGTCGAGAACCGTGGTCTTAGGTCGTTTGGCCGCGATCGCCGTCTGCATTGCCGGCGCGCTTTGGGTGGCGTCTCACGATCCATCCGTCTCGACGGTCGACACGTCTTTCTCCTCTGCACCGAACGCGACGAGCGGATTTCGTGTCGAGAACCAGCACCTCTATCGAATGCAGGCCATGTTTCGACCGACGCTCGAGGCAAATCGCAAGGATTTTTCTGGGCGGTTGGGAACAGTTAAAGGTTTCGGCGCCGGTCACGCCTACCCCCAGATCTGGCTGAGAGACAGCTCCACTCTCATTCCTGCCTCCCGATTCTATTTTGCGAGCGAGTACCTCACGAGCTGGCTCGAAGAGCACCTAGCGCACCAAGGTAGCAACGGCCGGTTGTTCGATTGGATCGCCGCCGGACCGGCTTCACACTTCGCGCCAAATGCCCCGAGGGCGAAAGACATCCATCCAGAGCCCGCACCCATGTCCGCCGACAAGAACACAGTAGAGGCAGATCAAGAAAGTAGCTCGGTCCTGGCCGCATATCAGATCTTCGAAGTACTCAGCGACCGCGACTGGCTTAGCCAAGAGATCGAGGGTGAACGGCTGATCGCGCGTCTGGACGCGGCCCTTCAATACCTGCTCCGAGAACGAAGCGATCCCGAGACCGGGATGATCGTTAGTGGATTCAGTGCCGACTGGGGAGACCTTAGCCCTATCTACCCCGACGCGAGAGCCATCTACCTAGACGACGCAACGCCGCGAGTTCTTGGACTCTACACCAACTGCCAGTTCTACTTCGCCGCAGAAAAGTTGGCCGAGCTGTACGTGGTTCTAGAAAAAAACGCACCAGCCGATTTCTGGGCTCGCACCGCGGAACGAACCAAGGAGAGCATCAACCAACATCTGTGGCAGGAAGACAAGGGCTTTTATCGAATGCATGCCGTCCTCACCCCGGCTCTCACGATCGGTTGGCCGGACGATTCTGATATCTTTGCCATGGGTGGAAACGCACTCGCCCTCCTATACGGAGTAGCCGATGACGCACAGGCTGCAAAGATTTTCGATCAGGCCCGAAAGCGTAGGGTGGAAGTTGGGGTGTCCACGATTTCGGGATCTTTGCTGCCTGCATTCGCGCAAGGTCTTTTCGCGCATCCTATGATGAAGGAGGAATACGCCTACCAAAACGGAGGACAGTGGGATTGGTTCGGCGGGAGATTCATTCTCGCGGAGTTTGAGCGTGGTTGCTCGGAGCGAGCGCGACGGCATCTCATAGAGATCGCTCGCAAGGTGGCTTCAGGCGGCGGTCTGTATGAATGACAGACCAAAGACGGCAAGGGCCGCGGTAGTCGAAACTATGCTGGAAGTGCCGGCGCCTTGGGTGCCGCATCCTTTCGAGGGCTGTTCGGAGTCTACTTGAGAGGCGACGAGCTCGAGCTCAAGGTGCGCTTAGGAGATCAGCCGGGGCAAATCCAGCTGAACCAGCCTGCGACCAACACCTTCGTCCGTTACCGCTACCTCTACGACGAAGAGAGCTTACAGATCCGGTTGTTCTACGAATCCAATCTCGCGGGCGAAGGAAATCTGAGCGTTCTGTTGCCGAGAGGCAAGACGGTAAGCTCGGTGTCGGTCGACGAAGAGGAACATGCCTTCTTCACAGAAAGGTTCCGTGAGGATCGGTATGTCGAACTCGCCACGGATTGGGCCGCTCATGAGCTTCGCGTGCAATTGAAATGAAGGCAAGCGTGCGACGATTCCTGTTACGCGCCGTGATCCTCGGTTTCTTCTTGCTTCTAACCGCCTACCTCACGTGGCCGCTCCCGGTTCGCATGGGAAACGGCATCAGCACGAATCCGGACTCCCTTCTGAATCTCTGGGCGCTCGCCTGGAACTATCACATCTTGCCAAGCGATCCGCTCTCGTATTTCAACGCGAACATTTTCCTCCCTCGACAGGACACATTGGCTTACTCGGAGCATCTCTTTGGCGTGGCACTCGTTGCTGCACCGGCATATCTAATAACCGGCAACGTCATCTTCGCTTACAACTTTGCCATCCTCCTCTCGTTTCTCCTTTCCGGAATCGGAATGTATCTGCTGGCTTATGAGTTGACCGGGAACCGCTGGGCTGCACTCGCGTCCGGTGTTATCTACGCCGCGGCTCCCTTTCGCTTTCTCCACCTCTTCCACGTGCAGCTTCTGAGCTACCAGTGGTTTCCTTTCGTGTTCCTATATCTCTATCGTTTCCTTCGCGATGGGCGTCCGCGTCAGATGGTCGCCGCCGCCATTTTCGCTCTCCTCCAGATTCTCTCCTGCAACTACTATGCGATGTATCTCGCCTTGGCACTCGCGCTCTTCGCGATCGTATTGCTTCTGAAAGGCCGCCCACTCTTGAATCGACGGAAACTCCTCCTGATAGGCGCCGGTGCGGCAGGAGTTGCTCTCTTCGCACTCCCTTTCTTCCTTCCCTATGAGCGCAACCGTTTGGACCAGGACTATTACCGCCGATACGAAGACGTGCTTCAATTTTCCGCCGAGCCATTGGATTACCTGCGGCCCAGTGCGTTCAACAAAGTCTTCTACGTAGCTTACTTTCCTCGCCAGCTTCGGTCGGAGAAGGCGCTCTTCCCCGGAGTGCTGGCGATTCTATTGGGAGGGGTCGGCTACTTTGGCAGCCGTCGCAAGAAGACAATAGATCAGGGAGACGAAGACCGTCCGCACCGTGTCATGAGGGCCTTCTTCCTGGTCCTGATGATCTCGGGATTCATCCTGTCGCTCGGTCCCCGGCTCGAGGTCGGTGAAACCACGATCTTTCTCCCCTACCGTGTTCTCTACCGGAACGTCCCGGGCTTTCAGGGTTTGAGAGTTCCGGCGCGTATCACCGTACTGTTCTTGCTGGGGCTCGCCGTCTTGGCGGGCTGGGGAGTCGCCTGGTTGCTGAAGAAGACGAGCCGATGGAAACAGGGTTGGCAGCATGGGCTAGGTGCCGCCTTTCTCTTCGTGCTGATATTCGAGTACCAGAGCTATTCCCTTGCACGCTTCCTACCACCGGCGCCACCAATCCCGCCGGTCTACCAGTGGCTCGCTACGCAGGCCGGGGATTTCGGCGTCCTGGAGATTCCCATTCACGAGGGCGAAGACATCACGCGGGAGTCCATGTACATGTACTACTCCACGGTCCACTGGAAACGACTCGCCAACGGCTTCAGTGGTTGGTGGCCCAATGACTATTGGGTGCTGGTGGGCCGCATGCGATACTTCCCCACCTCGGGAATCCTTCGCTTCATCGAGCGAGACGTCCCGGTTCGGTTGATCGTCATCCACTACGACGAGCTCCCCGAGCGCCGGAGGGAGAAGTTGAGGCATGATATGGACCGCTATCGCGATCGTATGCCCATCCGCGCACGATTTGGTGAGGACGTCGTCTACGAGCTGCTGCCGGAGAAACAGACAGAGGACGCATCATGATCCCGGTCGTTGATCTGAAGGCGCAATACCAAAGCATGAAAAGAGAGATCGACAACGCCGTCGAAGAAGTTCTTCGGGAGGGCTCTTTCATCCATGGCGAGGCCTGCCGCTGTTTCGAAAGGGAGTTCGCAACTTTTTGCGGAGTTTCCTCTGCTTGCGGTGTGGCGAGCGGAAGTGACGCACCTTTCCTCGCCCTCAAGGCTCTCGGGATCGGGCCCGGTGACGAAGTGGTCACGACTCCTTTCAGCTTCATCGCCACCGCCGAGGCCATATCGCGTAACGGGGCTCGTGTGGTCTTCGCCGACATCGAAGAAGAAACCTTGAATCTCGACCCGAAGGCGGTCGAGTCGCATCTCAGCGAAAAAACCAAAGCCGTCATTCCCGTTCACCTTTACGGGCATCCGGCCGACATGAACGGCGTGGCACGCGTATCCCGCAAGCTGACGATCGTCGAAGATGCGGCGCAGGCTCACGGAGCCGAGCTCGATGGCAAGCGAGCCGGCGCGATCGGTGCCATCGGATGCTTCAGCTTCTACCCCACCAAGAATCTCGGCGCGGCCGGGGATGCGGGAATGCTCGTTTCGAACGACACCGACCTCGTCGAGCGGGTGAGATTACTCGCCAACCACGGGGAGCGCGGGAAATACGAGCATACCGACGAGGGTCTGAGCAGCCGGCTGGACAATCTTCAGGCCGCCATCCTCCGGGTGAAGCTACGCCGTTTGGAGGGTTGGAACGAGAAACGGCGACACCTTGCGACGATTTACTCGCAGGAGCTACAGGGGATCGCCGGGCTCCGCCTTCCACACGAAGCACCCGGCTGTCGAGCGGTATATCACCAGTACACCGTGCGCTCGGCGCGCCGGGACGCACTCCGTCTTCATCTCGAGGCAAGAGGAATTGCATCGGCCATCCATTATCCCCACCCGCTTCATCTCCAGCCCGCGTACGAACACTTGGGATTGAAGAAGGGGAGTTTCCCGATTGCTGAGAAAGCGGCCGCCGAAGTGCTGTGCCTCCCGATCTATCCGGAGCTGAGCGAGGATGACGTGCACCGGGTGGCGGGCCAAGTGAAGGACTTCTTTTCAGCTTAGCAGGATGAGAGTCGCCCTGTTCTCGCCTCTGCCACCTTCACCTACGGGTGTCGCAGACTACAGCCGTCTGTTGCTGGGCGGCCTGGCGGCACGTTTTCCGGTCGACGCCTATACGAATGGGCCGATCGATACCGCGGTCGAGTTCCCTTGCTATTCATGGAAAGAGTTCGAAGAAAGGCAATCGAGCGAGCCTAAGGCTACTCCCGTTTACCAAATGGGAAACAGCCTCCACCATGATTTCATCTACTCGGTCGCGTTCCGCCACCCTGGCGTCGTCGTCCTCCACGACCTTGTACTCCATCATTCCCGCCTCGCCATGTACATGAAAAGCCCTGAGGTCGCCGAGTATCGCGCCGATATGGGCAACACCAGAAAACGAGACCGTGCGCTGGACAAGTTGTCCGAGTACACCGCCGAAGTAGAAGCATCCTACCCTCTCGAGGGAACCGAGGTTGCCGAGATTGCCATACGGATGGGAGGCGGCCGGTTGCTTTATGAGTACCCACTCCATGAGCTCCTGGTCAAAGCGAACAAAATGGTTCTCGTTCATAGCCACGCCGCGCGGGAAAAACTCCTCGTGAGCTGCCCAGAAAGTCAGGTGCGAGTCGTGCGCATGGGGATCACCTTGCCGGAGCTACCCCCACGCGAGGAAGCGCGACGACGCCTGGGGCTGGGAAAGGAGACCATTTTGGCGTCGTTCGGATTGGTCACGCCGGAAAAGCGTATTTCTGTCGCCCTTCGGTCGATGCGGCGTTTGCTGGACGAAGGTGTCGACGCGCGATACGTCCTCGTCGGTGACACTGTGCCGCACTACGACGCTCGAGAGGAAGCCGAGCAGCTAGGTATAGCCGAGCGTGTCGACTTGACAGGAAGGGTCGAGGAGCAGACCTTCTGGCTCTATGCGGCGGCCGCGGATCTCTGTTTGAATCTGCGCTACCCGACCGCTGGTGAGACGTCGGCAACGCTTCTTCGCTTGCTTGCGGCGGGTAGGGCGGTCATGGTGACCGATCAGGTACAGGCACTCGATTTTCCGGAAGCAGTCCTCGCACGCGCGAGCCTGGATGGAGACGAAGACGGTCTCTTCTGCGATGTGATCGATCTCATCAGAAACCCGGATCGCCGACGACGGCTGGAGAGAGATGCGCGAGAGTATATCGAGGCGGAGCACAGTCCTGACGCAATGTTCGAAGATTACGTGCGCTGCCTGAAGGAAGTTGAGGGAATTACGACGCCGTCGATCGAGCTTCCCCGCCATCTTTCTTGATCGAGTTCTTGATGCGACACTTTCTCCGTGGCAGACACGCCAAGAAAATTGACTAGCCAATGTCGCGATTGTTAGAATCACACACCACGGGTGCAGGGAGCCCGACCGTTTGACGAAAAACGATCCTACTTCGAGCGAAAATCCAAATCGCTATTGGTTTCCCCGCGAGCCCTTGGGCATCGGATTCAATGGCTCCTGTTGCTCTTTTCAACGTTCACGATTCTCACCAACGCCTACTTCTTGCGATTCGCTGAAGACGCTGTCTCCAGAAAGCTCCTAGCATACATCGCAGTCGCGGTTACCGGGCTGTGGATGCTGGCGCGCCGCTACGGTGTGCCACGCACAGGAAAGCAAATTCTGGGCCTGCTCCGCCGGTACTCGACCCCCATCCTTCTCGGGCTCATCGTCGCGATCGCGTTCGGACTACGACTAGCCGGAATCGGTTATGGGCTTCCGCAGAGCTACATCCCCGACGAGTACGACTTCGTCCATTCCTATCTCCAGATGATCAAACGCGGCGACCTCAACCCGCACTGGTGGTTCCATCCCAGCCTGAAGCCGTACGTCAACGTGATCACTTTCGTCATCGTTTTTTTTGTGAAGGTGCCTTCGGGAATCTGGTCCAGCGTCCACGAGCTCACCGTCGAGGACATGTTGTATTGGGGGCGGTTCGGTGCGGGGGTCTTACCGGGAACGGCGGTTGTGCTGGTCAGCTTCTTCATGGGCCGCAGGCTTTTTGGCAGTGGTGTGGGATTGATAGCCGCGGCCTTGCTGGCGGTTTTTCCCGGGGCGGTGGAAATCTCACAGTACAACAAGCCGGACGCGCTCCTGACCCTGATGACCGCGGTGAGCGTCCTGGTCACCTTGAATTATCTCGACAAGGGTGGAAGAGCTCTTGCCTTTGCCTGTGGGCTGGCCATTAGCTTGACCGTAGCATCGAAGTATAACGGGGTGCTCGTCCTCCTGCCTTTCGTTCTGGCCATCCTCCTTCGCCGAGGGCTTCGATCCCTCGCCACGTCGGACCTCTACCTGGGAGCGGCCGGATCGGTGGTGGGATTCCTCATCGGCTGTCCCTACTTCATCGCCGAGCTACCTCGTTTTCTAGATCAGGTGGCGGATGGCCTGTGGAACTACGGGTACGGGGGCCGGGAGGGAGCGGAGGGGGTGGACAACTGGTACACCCATGCGCGCTACACAGTAGCGTACGGCACGGGGCTCCTTTCTCTTCTGGCAGGCTTGACCGGGCTCGGGCTGGCTCTTTATCGGCTCGAACGGGCGACCGCGGTTTTCTTGGCCTTCCCGGTCCTTTATTACTCCTTTTTCTCGTCCCAAAAGATCATCCACGCTGGGAACCTCATTCCCGTTTACCCATTCATGGCCATCCTGGCCGCCTACGCCATCCACGAGCTCACTGCCGTCCTGGCATCTCTACTTCACGAGAAGGTGAAGCGGCTCTTCGCCGAGCGCGCGATCCTCACCGGGCTTCTGGTGGCAACCCTGGTGTTTCCTCTGAGTGTGACCCTCGCCCTCAATCGGAGCAACAATACACTCGACACGGGAACCGTGGCCGCCCAGTGGATCGAAGGACACTTCTCACCCGGCACCCACTTCGCGCTGGAAAGGAACACCGTGGTACTGGACGGCGAGCGGTACCAGATCACGATGGAGTCTCGCCTCATCAACCGCGCGATTCGTGATTATCGTGCTGAGGGCGTCCAGTACCTGATCGTGTCTTCTATCGTTTACCGAAGATACGGCCCCGACCGCCGCCAAACGCAGAACTACCAAAAACTCTTCAACAGCTGTCCTCAGGTTGCCGAGTTCAAACCGGAAGAGGGGAAGCTGGTTGGCCCGACCCTGCGCATCCTGCGCGTGCCGCCAGAGCCTACCAAGGAAAGCTAGAACTCCGCCGGCCACCCCAACGTGGGGGTGGATCGAACGACGATAGGATAGCCCTCGCGTGAAGCTCACCATCGTTTTACCAGTCTGGAACGAGGCTAAAAACCTGTCCCTCCTGCTCCCCGAGCTCAAGCGGATCGCCGATACTTTGCAAGCGACTTACGAGATCTTAGTCGTCGACGGCGGTTCTGCCGACGGCAACCAGGACGTTGCCAGACAGCATGGCGTTTCGGTCATCACACAAGAACGCCCCGGTTACGGCGGAGCACTTCATGCCGGATTCTCGGCCGCCCAGGGTGATCACATCCTGACCATGGACGCTGACTATTCTCACCCGCCGTCTTGCGTGGCCGATCTTTTCGAGAAAAGAAAGACTTCCGATCTGCTCATCGCCTCTCGCTACGTCGAGGGCGGTACCGCAGACATGTCGCAATTCCGCCTACTGCTGAGCAGAGTCCTCAATGCCGTTTACGGGCTGGTCCTGGACCTTCCCTATCGGGACCTTTCGACCGGCTTTCGTCTCTACCGTCGGACGGCGCTCGAAGGTATCGAGTTTCGATCCGAGAAATTCGATGTACTTCCCGAGATCCTGGTTCTCCTCTACGCGAAGGGCTGTAGCATTTCCGAAACTCCCTTCAACTACCAACCCCGCAAGAGCGGTCGCTCCCACGCCCGCCTCATACCGTGCAGGTGGGCCTTCATAACGACCCCCGCATGTGTCGCGGCTCCGCCGTCTCGTTCGCGAGGAACGGCGGGCAGACCCTCGATGAAATGAGCTCCGCGGGAAAGTACCGTGCCACCCTTCGCTGGGCTTCTGCGGTGCTGGTTGTCTGTTTCGCCTCCTACCTACTTCTTCTTGGCAGTCTTCGACACGAGCGGTTGAACGTGAACATTGGTCCGGGAGATGCCGACTACGTGCAGGGACTTTCCGAATACTGGCGCTACGACGGCGCGCGTACCTGGCGCCAGATGGGCCGGCGGGCACGCATCCACCTTCCAGTAACGGTCGCAGGACCGGGAAGCGTCGTGCTCTCCGTCGCACAGCCCATTTCTGAATCGGTCGTTCTCAGGATCGAATTGGACGACGGGACGACTCGCCAGATGACGATCCCACCTTTCTCGGATTTTCGAGAGATCGTCGTCGAGCTTCCCGAGACTCGCACGAGGGCTAGTGTTCGCCTCCGGTCGGAGGCCAAAGACGGCTCGCCCGGCACACTCAGAATCGATAGGGTCGAGTGGAAGGGACGGGGGGCGCGACATCAAGCACGACTCGCACAACAAGGCGCACTTCTCCTCGTACTCTCCTTCCTTGCTCTCGGCTTGGCGGGGCTCTCCGTTTCCGCGTCTCTCGTCGCATCGTTGGTTCTCGCTGCGATCCTCTTTGCGGTGAGCTTTCACGATCCGTTTGCCGCAGTTCATCTCGTCCGACGCGGCGCCGCGTTAGCGATGTTCGGACTTCCCGTGGTCGGACTGACGCGACTGCTCGCGCCGCGGCTAAGCCCGTGGTTCTTGTGTTTGTTTTACGTGGCACTCCTCCTCAAGGGCTTCGTGGTCTTTCATCCGAGCTTCTACTTCACCGATCTTCCCATTCACCAGACTCTTCTCGAGCTCGTTTACCACCGAGGGATTTTTGATTTTTGGAGCCGACTCCCCGAGTATCAGATGAATCACAATCCAGGCGTTGCTCCGGTGGCAGGGGTGTACCAAGCGTTCCCTTACCCGGTAGCGTTCTATCTACTCGCTCACCTCGGGAACTCGTTCTATCACGCCCCCGACCTTTGGCTGAAGCTCGGCGGCGCCTTGGTCAGTGCACTCGCGCTTCTGCCGATCGGTTATCTGGCCAGACGGTTCAGCCAATCACCGCAGGCCGACGTTTTCGCTGGCGTCATCTACCTTTTCACTCCTGCCTATACGCGGAGTCTCTTGCTTTTGGAGCTATCGGCCTTGCTGGGCCATCTGTTGGATTTGGTCGTCATCGCCTACCTGGCTCGAATCTCCCTCGAGCCGTTCCCTGCTCGACGCGTCGTCGCGGTAGCCCTGCTCATCGCGACAAGCCTTGCGGTGTACACTTCCGGATTCATCCATCAAGGCCTACTCGTCGGCTCCTTGCTGATCCTCGCGCCGCTTTTGGGTGGGCTCGGTCGAGCAGGAGCGTTGCGGTTGGCCGGGGCCGGCCTCGCCGGGGCGGTCCTTGGGCTCCTGGCTTACCATCCCGAAACGGTGTCGAATGTCTTCGCGGCGACCCTGCCGGCCGGAACGGATGTCCCCAGCGCGACCGAGCTCCCTCTGGGGTCACGACTGACTTCGGCGATCGCAAGAGCCCTCGAATTCTTGAGCGGCCCGGTCATCGTGCTCGGTACGGCGGGCTTGGTTTTCTCTATCAAACGGGCGGGCTCCCTTCCCCTCCGGCTGCTTCTGTCCGCTTGGACGCTCTCGGGAGCGCTCGCCTTTACGCTTCGCTACTACTTTCTCGAGCTTTTTCATTTCCAAAAGGAGCTGTACTGGGTCGGAGCACTTCTTGCCGTGACGACGGGTATTCTGGCGGCCAGTTTGAAACAGCGAGGTCGACTCGGGACGCTGACAGCGGTCGGCGTCTTGTTGGCCATTGTCATCGCAGGACTCTTCGCGTTTGGCGAGATGTCGGCGAGATTCTACGACCGTTACGCCTTCATGTAACGTCGCAAACTCGATGGGGCGGCCTGCACCAGAAAAACCAACATCCATTGGTGGAACCTTAAGCGGTCTTTTCCGCCTCTCGCCGCGCCAATTGAGGCGTCCCTCCAAGGCTTGCGGAGATGAAAAAGCAGATCGCCAACAGCAAGGCCGAGCTGTAGAAAAACCGTCCCAACACCAGTTCCACCCACAGTACGCTCTCTTTGTCGAGGAACCAGCGTGCGCCGTGAAGAGACGAGACGCCGGCCAACAGGTAAAAGCCAGCTAGCGCCATCCCGACAAACGTGCTCCAGCGAAGGGACTCCGTTAGTACGATTCTCCACAAAGGCAAGGCAGCGACAAGCGCGAAAATGGAATAGTGAATCCAAAATACGGGAAAGACAACTTGCATGAGACCGATCGTGAATGCGAAATCCAGATCGAGTCGCGTCCGCCCCGAGGATACGACACGTCTGGTCCGCATCCATCATACGAGAAGTGCGGTTGTCGTGACCCACTGGATGACCGATATGCAAGTGGGAAGAGGAACCGGTTGGTAACTCGCCTTTCCCACAATTTCGAGGTCGCTGGCCAGCCGCCGTAACCGGAGTCGTTCCATCCGAGAGACTGAAACATGCTCCAGAGACCATGGTAGAGGTCAAAGCCAAGGAACACGTTGCTCACGATGTAGAGCGTAGCGATCGGCCACCACGCGAAGCCGGAGACCAGATTGTGATAAACGTCCCCGGCAACGAAATCAGGATGCACGTTGCCGGAAGTGAGGTGCATCAAGTGGTACACGACGTAGAAACCGATGAGGACGCCGCTCCATCGCATGGTCCGCGCCGCGTAGTCCAACTGAAGTCCACGGCGCCGGGCGTAACGTTCGGGTCGTGCCCGCCGGCTCATGCGTGTGAGCTCCGCGGCGGACCAAATGTGAAGCCCCACCGCTAACAAGAGCACCGCCCGGGCTAGCCAAAGTGCTCCCCCGTGAGGAAGCAGTGGATGGCCGATCTCGCGCAACCACTCGCTGTAGGCGTTGAACTTCTCCGGGCCCTGAAAGACCTTCAGGTTTCCCGTCATGTGGCCGAGCACGAAGCCGAAAAGAACGTTGCCGGAAATTGCCATGACCGCTTTTTTTGCCACGGCCTATCTGTAGAGCTCAGCGAACCAAGTCATCGCTATTGTTGGCTGTTTCCGGAATTATCCGAAGCTACTCCAGCTGGTGCTCCCCCGGCGTCGTGGGCTCAGGAACGATATCGGCATTAGACTCGATGATACGCGCGCACGTATTCCATCGGAGCAAGGCGTCGTCGTTTCCGGGCGGTCGAATCTTTTCAGCCTTTTCGTAGAGCTCCATCGCCGTGCGTAGACCCTGGTAGGCCGCGTAGCCCCGACCGGGGGATTTCTGCTGGTATCGACACTTCGCCTGACGCTCCGAAACGATGCCCGCGTAGTACGCCCTTCCGTACTCGCTCTCGAGGCGCGCCGCCAGCTCATTGGCTTGCCGGACGCGAGGCCCGAGCCCCCGCGGGAATTGATCGGTCAGTGCCAGGAGCAGCGTCGCAATCGCCGGTTGATTGTCGCCGTCTAGCTCCAGCACGTCCCGACAAATGCTCTCCGCCTCCAGCGACTCGTTCAGAACTCGATAGTGGACCGCTTTTTCCAGGGCCGAGGCGATGGCCTCTTTGTGGATCGGTTTGAGCTGCATGGCCATCTCCCGCGAGCCCCTGGTTAGGGAAGGTTCAGAAGAAAGTAGGCGGCGGCCACGCTCCCAGCCACGGCCGTGCCGTAGCAAACGGAGACGATGATTGCCGTCAAGTGCTTGAGCTTCAAACCGTCGTAAAGCATGTAGCGGAGGCGATGGGCTCCATGAACGAGCGGTAGGGAGATGATAACGAAGAGATACAGTCGAGTCAGAGGATGCCTGACCAAATCGAGAAGCGAGCCGTAGCTCG
The DNA here is from genome assembly GCA_965222425.1 of Candidatus Marinacidobacterales bacterium. GTDB lineage: Bacteria > Acidobacteriota > Vicinamibacteria > Marinacidobacterales > DATDRI01 > CBDCNP01. Next base: position 121,932 of record CBDCTW010000017.1, on the reverse strand, counting down.
GAGCGTCTAACCATCCCATCGGTACCGCGATCGTCATGACGAACATATGGGCGGGAAAAACCAAAGCCGCCACCGTGCCTCCGGCGGAGAACAAAAACCAAAGCAAGGGCGTCAATCGCTTCAACATCTAGCTAACTCTCATCCAAATCCAGACTACGAACGCGGAGACCGCTAACCAGGCAGCATAATTCTGAGCGACGATCACGATATCCGGCACACGCTTGCCGGCCACTCGAACCACCATCGCCTTGGGGGCGAGGTTGAACCAAGTGAAAGCATGAAACACTACACCGCCGCACAGGAAAATGTTCAGAATGATGAGAGCGGGCGAGCCCAACCAGGGAAGCGTTCGCTGGTAGGCCGCTTCACCTTCAACGAGAGCACGGACTTGCCACAGCGTCAGGAAGGCGAACCAGACCACCGGGATACTGGTGAGCTCTCGAAGAACGAATTTGGTATACCGCCACTGCTCGAGCCACCACCACACAGAAAGCTTTTGCCGGTACCACTTGGGATGATAGAGCGTGTAGTGGACTCGGTCGCTCATTTCGAGCCCCATGGCAGTAGTACAGATTTGAGCCAGTCGGCCGCGCCGGTGAGCTTGTAACGTTGAATGGCGCCGGCCGGATCCACCCCTTTCGGGCAAACTTCGGTGCACTCCCCTACGAACGTGCATTGCCACATGCCGTCGTCCTGCGAAAGGATGGACAGCCGCTCCGCCGCGCCCTGATCGCGAGAGTCCATATTGTACCTCTGGGCCAAGGCGATGGCGGCGGGACCGATGAAACTAGGCTCGAGCCCGTTCACCGGGCAGGCGGAGTAGCAAAGCAAACAGTTGATACACATGCTGTACTGTTTGTAGTTGTCGAGCTGTTCCGGCGATTGCAAGTATTCACCTTTGGAAAGAGGCTTTTCTTCATCGCGAACCAACCACGGTTTGACCTTTTTGAGCTTGGTCATGAAATCGGTGATGTCCACGACCAGATCGCGAACGATCGGAAAAAACCGCAAGGCCTCTATCCGGATAGGACCAGGGAGGTAGCTCGACAGAAACGCCGCACAGGTCAGCGTGGGTTGCCCGTTCACCATCATGCCGCAGCTGCCGCAGACCCCCATGCGGCACGACCACCGGAAAGATAGAGAGCCGTCGAGCTCGTCCTTGACGTAGTTCAACGCATCGAGGATCGCCCAGTCCTTGTGAAAAGGAACTTCGTAGTCCTGGAAGATCGGCTCCGATTCCTGCTCCGGTCGATAGCGTGAAACGCTGAGAGTGATGGTGTCGGCCATGGCACCTACTTTCCGTAGACCCGCTTTCCCGGGGGCCAGCGAGTAATAGTCACCGGCAAGTACTCGATCCGTGGACGCTCGTTCGGCGTCTGGTAAACGAGCGTATGTGATAAGAACTTCTCATCGTTTCGCTCCGGATAGTCTATCCGCTGGTGGGACCCGCGGGACTCGGTGCGAGCCTGCGCCGAATAGAGAATCGCTTCGGCCACGTCCAGCATATAGGAAAGCTCGAGGGCCGAGGTCAGCTCGGTGTTGAAGGTGTGGCTTCGATCCTCGAGCAAAATGTTTTTGAACCTCTCTTGCAGACGCCGGATGCTCTCCACTGCTCTCTCGAGATCGGGGCCATTTCGGTAGATCCCGGCGCTCTCTTCGGTCGTCTTCTGCATCTCGACACGCAGCTCGGCGATGCGCTCCTTGCCGCCCGTCTTGTTGAGATACTCCTTGTGGAGTCGTCTCTCTTCATCGTGGGCCTGCGCGCGAACGGCAGATCCCGCTTCCCTTGCACGGTTGTCCAGAGCAAAATCGGCGGCCAATTTCCCGGCCCGCGCTCCGAATACCAGAAGCTCGGTGAGCGAGTTCGAGCCCAAGCGATTGGCCCCGTTGATACTCACGCAAGCCGCCTCCCCCGCCGAGAAGAGCCCGGAAAGAGGTGTGGCACCGTGAATGTCCGTGTGGACGCCTCCCATCATGTAGTGAATCACCGGGCGAACCGGAATCATCTCGTTTACGGGGTCCAGGTTCACGTACTTTTGACAAAGCTCCCGAACGAACGGAATCTTCTTGTCGATTTTTTCTTGCCCAAGGTGGCGAATGTCGAGATGTACGTAGTCCCCATAGGGCCCTTTCAACGTACGGCCTTTTTCCTGTTCCTGGACAAAGGCCTGCGAGAGGCGGTCGCGGGGCCCCAGCTCCATCGAGCGCAATACCGGTTGCGGCTGAGGCGTTCCCAAATCGTAGTCCTGGAGGTAGCGGTAGCCGTCCTTGTTGAGGAGCCAGCCGCCCTCGGAGCGAGACGCTTCTGTGATCAGGATCCCGCTGAAGGGCAGGCCGGTCGGGTGGTATTGCACGAACTCCATGTCCTTGAGCGGAACACCGGCGCGGTACGCCAACGCCATGCCGTCGCCGTTCTTGATGTTGGCGTTGGTGGTGAAAGGAAATACCTTCCCGCAGCCACCGGTGCAAAGGATGACGCTCTTCGCGAGAATCGTCACGATCTTTCCGGTGGCGAGCTCGATGGCGACGACCCCCTGACAGCGTCCATCGTCGACCAAGAGCGTGGTGACGAAAAATTCGTCGTAACGCTGGATGGGGTCGTACTTCAGAGTCGTCTGGAAGAGGCTATGCAGCATGTGAAAGCCAGTCTTGTCCGCGGCGAACCAGGTGCGCTCGACCTTCATTCCACCGAAGGGACGGACCGCAATTTGTCCGTCCGGCAGCCGGCTCCACGGGCAGCCCCAGTGCTCCAGTTGTAGCATCTCGTTGGGTGCCTCTTTGACGAAGAGCTCCACCGCGTCCTGATCACATAACCAGTCCGCTCCGGAAATGGTGTCGTAGGCGTGCGCGTCGAGGCTGTCCTCGGACTTGATGACCGCAGCCGCGCCGCCCTCCGCGGAAACCGTGTGGCTGCGCATGGGATAGACCTTAGAAACCACCGCCAAGCTGAGAGCGGGGTCGGTCTCGGCAACCGCGATAGCGGCGCGCAGGCCGGCACCGCCACCGCCAACGATCAGGACGTCATGCGAGAAGACTTCCACCGTTGGCGTTCAATCGAGGGAAAGAGGCGCGGCAAAGCTAAGTGAGTTCGATAAGCCTGCAAGCAACGACTTTGTCATCCGGGCGCACATGTTAATGGGTGGGAAGGAACGGACGCAAGTTTTTTCTAGTCGGTGCGCTTTGCAAACGAGGAGAAGTGCGGCCCTTTATGGAGAAGGGCTGGTCGCAGTCTACGAGGGAGCAGACCGCTTTGGCGTTTCGTGACCGGAGCGAATAGCCCCTTAACCCACTAATTTAACAAGGGTTAACTCACCCCTGCGGAAACTGCTCGTCTACTATATAATCGGTGTGTCGATACTGAACGTGCGCGCATCTAGAGGAGCGGGTCTATGGCACCCAAGAAAACCAAGTTTGCGGCTGGCATCGCCTTGATTCTCGGAGCCATTCTTTGGCTGGCGATCTCCGGCTTCGAGGAAGGAAAGGCCTACTACCAGACCGTGTCCGAGCTGAAAGCAATGGGCTCGAGCGCGGATGGCGTCCGAATTCGGGTCGGGGGCAACGTGGTGCCCGGCTCCATCGTGAGACGGGCCGGTGTCGTCGAGTTCCGGATCAGTCAGGACGAGGACGTACTCATCGTCCGCTACGTCGGGAAGGATCCTCTTCCCGACACACTCGTCGATCGAGCCCAGGCGCTGGCCGAAGGCCACTACCGGGACGGCTCCTTCGAAGCATCGATGATCCAAGCCAAGTGTGCCTCCAAGTACGAGGCAGCTTATGGCGAGAGCACCCAGGCGGGGGTGGAAAGCTATTAACCGAGGCGCCCCGAGAAATCCGTGCAGCATTTAGGCAACTTTTCCCTCATGGTCATCTTCGTGCTGACCGCCTACGCCGTAGTGGCGTCGCTACTTGGCGTCCGCAACGGCCGCCCGGGACTCGTGGCAAGCGCCGAGCGTTCCCTTCTCGCTTGTGCCGGACTGTCGACGGCTTCCGTCTTCGCGCTCCTTACCCTACTCTTAAGAAGTGATTTTCGATTCGAGTACGTCGCCAACTACTCGAACAGCGACCTGCCGACGTTTTATAAATTCGCTTCGCTTTGGGCCGGCAACGACGGCTCGCTGCTCTTCTGGAGCTGGTTGCTCATCGTTTTCAGCGCGGCCGCTGTGTGGCTCAACCGCAACAAGAATCGCGAGTTGATGCCCTATGTCGTGGCGACCCTCGGGGTCATCATCCTCTTCTTCACCTTCATGAACTACTGGGTGACGAACCCCTTCCACCAACTCGGCGTGGTGACCGCTTCGGGCGCAACCGAAGCCTGGGCCCCGCCGGACGGACGTGGACTGAACCCGTTGCTGCAACATCCCATCATGGTGATCCACCCGCCGATTCTGTACATCGGCTACGTGAGCTTCGCCATACCGTTCGCGTTCTGTGTGGGGGCGCTTTTTTCCCGGCAGCTCGGGTCGGCATGGATGACTTCCACGCGACGTTGGACGCTTTTCTCATGGTTCTTCTTGGGTACGGGGATCATTCTCGGTGGACGCTGGGCGTACGTCGAGCTCGGCTGGGGAGGATACTGGGCGTGGGATCCGGTGGAGAACGCATCCCTGATGCCGTGGCTGACCGCCACCGCATATCTACATTCGGTGATGATCCAGGAAAAAAAAGGGATGCTCAAAATCTGGAACGTCTCTCTGGTGCTCACGACGTACCTGCTGTGCATCTTGGGCACGTACTTGACGCGCAGCGGCATCGTTTCATCGGTGCACGCATTCGCGGAGTCCGATTTTGCCAAGTTCTTCCTGTTTTTCATTATTGCGGCTACGGCGTTCTGCGCATGGCTCATCATTTCTCGACTACCTTTGCTCAAGAGTGAGAACGAGCTGGATTCTTTGGCTTCGCGCGAGTCGAGCTTCCTCTTCAACAACCTCCTCTTCTTGGCGGCCTGTTTCGCGGTGCTCTGGGGCACGCTCTTTCCGGTCTTCTCCGAGGCTATACAAGGCGAGAAGGTGAGCGTGGGGCCCCCGTTCTTTAACACCATCAACGTGCCGATTGGACTGCTTCTGCTTTTCTTGACCGGCGTCGGTCCGCTGCTTGCCTGGCGCAAGAGCTCGCTCGACAGCTTGAGACGCAACTTCCTTTTGCCCTCCGTGACAGGGCTTGTTGTGGGCGCGATCTTATTTGCCTTCGGAATGCGGCACTTCTACGCGCTCGTCTGCTACATTTTGTCTGTTTTCGTCATCGGCACCATCGTGCAAGAGTTTCACAAGGGGACGGTTGCGCGGCAACGTCACCGCGGCGGGAGCTATTTTTCGGGTATGGTGGATCTAACCCTAATCAATACACGCCGCTACGGTGGGTATATCGTCCACATCGGCATGGTGCTAATCTTCATCGGCATCGCCGGCTCCGCCTTCAACGTCGATCGCCAGGCTGACCTCTTGCCGGGCGACTCCATAAGCATAGGAGACTATACGGTCGAGCTCCTTCGTCTCGAGGACGGAAGGACGCCCAACTACGATTGGATGTCGACCGTCTTGGAGGTCAGCAAGAACGGGAAGCTTCTCGGAGAGTACGACCCGCAGAAGCACTTCTACCGCCCGAGCGAACAACCCACTTCGGAGGTTCGCAGGTACTCGACCTTTCGCGAAGACCTCTACTTGGTGTTCAGCGGGATAACGGAAGAGGACAAGGCCACCGTTCAAATCTACCTGAACCCTCTGGTTCGCTGGGTCTGGGTCGGCGGCATCGTCATGTTCGGGGGCACCATCGTCATCATGATTCCCAACAAGCGCGAGTTGAAGCTGGCCCGCAAGGGCAAAGCCGACACCGCACCTGGTGACGAGGTGGATCTCCGTCACGAGGTGGCCTAGTGCCCCGACTACGGACGTTAATCGGCTCGCTCTTTTTGAGCGTCATGCTGATGTTGGTACTCGGCTCGCCGGCGAACCCGACACAACAATACTCAGCTGAAGAGGCCCTCTTCAAAGAGGTCTCCGAATCCCTCGTTTGCCGGTGCGGTTGCAACAAGATGCTCAGCATCTGTGAGATGCAAGGCTGTCACTCGGCAACCCCGATGCGTGCGGAGGTCAAGGAAAAGCTCGCCGAGGGAGTGGGCAAGGAGGCGGTTCTGGCCGGCTTCGTCGATCGCTATGGGCTGGTCGTTCTATCGGCGCCGCCGACGTCCGGTTTTCACCTTTCCGCTTGGATCATGCCCTTCGTGGTCCTGCTCGCCGGGGCGTGGGTCGCCAAGAGGGTCCTCGGTTCTTGGAAACGCCAAACCGCCGAGACCCACGGTGAAAGCCCGGGTAAGCCAGGTAAGAAAGTCGCAAAGGTCACCGACGAGCAACGAGCTCGCATCGAGCGAGAGCTTCAGGATTTCTAGATTGACGCTTCTCTTTCTGGCCGCCCTCGCGAGCGGCGTCGTGTTGTTCGTGCTCTTCCCCGTCTTCGCTCGCGCGTCGGAAGTCAGCCAGCGTCCGACGGCAATCGCCCAAGAGCAAAGGAGCCTCAGCGAGAAGAAGGATCGTCTTTACGAGGCGATCAAGGACATCGACTTCGAGTACCAAGCGGGGAAGTTGTCGGACACCGACTACAAGTCGGTTCGAACGGACTGTCTCGCCCAGGCCGCCAAGGTCATCGCCCGTCTCGAAGAAATCGATGAATCCGACGCGGCGGGAGCGAAGGCCACCGAGGAAAAAGACTCGATAGCCGTCAGTGTCGCGAGCGGACGGCCCTGTCCTTCCTGCGAACAACCGAACCCGGCGGCGGCAAAGTTTTGCATGCGCTGTAGGTGCAAGATGACAAGCCCCGCAAACTGCCCTCAGTGTGGCGCCGAGCTCCAAAATGAGGCCCGCTTTTGCACCGCGTGCGGCGTAACCATACCAGTCTGACAGCCTTGACAGGCCTGACCAGCCTCAGTGGCGTGGCCGCGATGGCGTTGGGCTTTACGGTGTACTGGGGTGCGCCATCGCTTCTCTCCGCTCAGCCTCGCGGCGGTATCCTGCGTGGGACCATCGTCAACGGAACCTCCGGAGAACCCGGCAGTGGTGAGAAGGTGACGCTCTTCAAGCTGAGCTCCGGGATGGAGCCCATCAAAACGGCGGAGAACGTGTCCGGAACGTTCGTGCTCGAGAATATCGAGATCGCGGGGGAAGCTCCCTACCTGCTCCAGGTCACTTACCAGGGCGTGAATTACAACCAACCAGTGAGCTTCGGGAGAGGCTATGAGGCCGAGGCTTCGTTCACCGTCTACGATGCCACCGACAATTGGGAGGACGTCAAGATTACGACGGCGCGCTACTTGCTGCGACGCGAGCATGAACGGCTTCGTGTAGATAAGTTGTTCGTCGTCGAGAACAAGACTTCTCCTCCGAAGACCCTTTTCGATCCCGACGGCACGTTTCGGTTCTTCATTCCTCCGGACGTGGTCGAGCTCCGTTCGGTCTCCGCAACCTCGAGCAGCGGGATGCCGGTGCCGCAGCCGGCCTCCCCCGATCCCGATGGCCGGGGCTTTTTCACACGAACCGCTTTCAAGCCGGGCGCGACCGACTTCACCGTCTCGTACGACGCCCCGTACTCCGATACGGAGGGCTACGAGTTTCGGGATACGGCGTTCTTCCCGTTGGCCGAGGCGATGATCCTCGTTGCGCCTGCCGACATCGAGCTCGAAGCCAAGGGGTGGGAGAACAAGGGACCGGATCCGGATGGACGCTTCGTGGTTCTGTATCGCTCCAACGTTGCCGCGGGAACACCGCTCGAGGTGGACCTCTCGGGCGGAAGCGAGCTTGCGGCGGATCTGATTCCCTCTTCTTCCAAGGGAGGCAAGGGAGGCGGCGAGTCTTCGGGGGCACGCGTCACCGTCCTTCCCGACTCCACCAGCACCCAAAAATGGATCATCGTCACTCTGATGGCAGCCGCCTTGGTGTATGGCCTTCTCTCCGCTTTGGTCTCGACACCTTCTAGCGGTGACTCCGAGGCTACGAAGACCGACCCCAACAACTCTTTAAGACCCTTCAGGGAGGCGCTGGCGAGGCTCGAAGCGCAGCATGCAACCGGGAAGATCTCTGCCAAGCGCTACAAGAAGGAAAAGCGAGAGCTGCAGGCTCGTCTCGCACAGGGGGGCAAGCACTGAGCACAGTGCTCGAGGCTCGAGGTGTTACCAAGCGCTTCGGACGCTTCGGGGCGTTAGTCAATCTCAATCTGCGAGTCGCGGCGGGAGAAGTACTGGTCCTCTTCGGAAGAAACGGCGCCGGAAAAACAACCTTCCTTCATTTGGCGGCGACACTGATGAAGCCGACCGAGGGACGGCTCATCTACGGCGATGATGAGAGTTCCTCGGTAGCTGAAGAAATCCGCCGCCGGATCGGGCTCGTTTCTCACGCGAGCTTTCTTTATCCGGATCTCACCGCGCGAGAGAACCTCGCATTCTATGCCCAGTTGTACGGACTCTCAGATACAGGTTCCGTGGTTGGTGAGGCGATTCGGCGCGCCGACCTATCGGCGCGAGCCGACTCTCCGGTGCGGAGCCTATCGCGCGGAATGCATCAGCGACTCACCATCGCCCGCGCGGTACTGCACCGACCCTCTCTGCTACTGCTCGACGAGCCTTATACCGGCCTCGACCCGATGTCGGCGGACCGGCTGTCGGGTCTGCTCACCGACTTCCGAGAACAAGGGACCGCAACCATTCTAACGACCCACGATCTCGAGCGCGGGCTCGCAGCCGCCGACCGCGTCGCCATATTGGACTCCGGACGACTGGTTCATGAAGGAACGGGTAGGCAAGATCCAAAAGAATTTCGGAAGGTCTTCACCGAAGTTACCCAAAAAAGCCACAACGCCGTAGCGCGGTACGGGCAGTGAGTTATCTATCGGTCGTCGTCGCAATCATCAAGAAAGACATCCGCTCCGAGCTTCGCACCAAGGAGATGGTGGCGTCGATGTTCGTCTTCTCGGTGCTGGTCCTATTGATCTTCAACTTCACACTCTCTCTAGATCGAGAGACCACGCTCGCGCTGGCGCCGGGAATTCTTTGGGTGGCATTCGTGTTCGCCGGGTCGCTCGGACTCAACCGCAGTTTCGCTTCCGAGCGGGAAAATCGTTCCATCCATGGGCTGATGCTGGCACCGGTGGATCGAAGCGCCCTCTACTTCGGAAAACTGGCGTCCAACGTTATTTTCATGCTGGTCGCGGAGGTCTTTCTGTTGCCGCTCTTCATGGTCTTCTTCAACCTGAATCTGTTCGCCGAGCTCGAGCCAGCAGCGTTCATGACCTTTCTGCTCGTGGTAGGCCTCGGCACGCTAGGTTATGCGGCGGTTGGTACCACGTTAGCCGCCATCGCGGTGAACACTACGATGCGTGAGGTCCTGCTCCCGGTGTTGCTCTTCCCCGTCGCCGTACCGGTGGTGCTCGGCGCCGCCGAGTCTACGCGTCTCATCTTCCAACCAGATCTGTTCAACAGCCCCTGGGTTTGGATCCGGTTGCTGGCGGTCTTCGCCGTGGTTTTCATCGTGGTATCCTGGCTAACCTTCGAGTACGTTCTGGAGGAATAGGCCATGTTAGGACATCTCGCCGCCGGTGCGATCTCGTTATCGGCCATAGTTTTCCCCTCACCGCAGTCGGAGCCGAAAGAGATCACAGTTCGCGGGCGAACCATTTGCCTCGACTCCTCGGGCAAGCCTTCCTCGGACGAAGCGTCTTGTGACGTGGCGAACGGCTTTGCCTTTCGAGCGCAGGACGAGACGCTCTATCGCTTTTCAACGATTGATAAACGTGTCGAGATGCTGACCGACCCGCGAGTGCGTTCGCAGGAGTTAGAGATCGAGGGTTGGTTGCGCGAGGAGAACGAGTTCGAGATTATCAAGCTCTACTCGGTCCATGACGACAAGCTCTACGACATCTATTATCGGTGTGACGTTTGCAACATCACCGCCCACACGCCGGGGCCGTGTTGGTGCTGCTGGGAAGATTTCGAGCTTCGTGAGACTCCGCGAAAGTGAGTAGAATCTACACAGGGGTCAGACCCCAAAATATAAGAGGGGTCGGATCCAATTTTGTGCATGCACAAAATTGGATCCGACCCTTGCGATATTTCTGGATCTGACCCCAGGTTACACCCTCAAAACTCCAGGTACTTCTTCAGGAAGGCCACCGTTCGGGGCCAGGCCTTCTCGGTCGCCTTCAAGTTAGCTCCGTTCTGGCGGTCTTGGGCCCGGAGGAAACCATGGCCGGCGCCCTCGTAGATCTCGAACGCGTACTGCTGGCCGAGGCGTTGCATCTCGGTCGCGGTGGCCTTGATGGTGGCGTTCACTCGATTGTCCTCACCGCCGTATAGACCGAGGACCGGTGCTTGCATGAAGTCAAGGGCCCCTATCGGCGGAGCGGTTCCGTAATAGACGACGGCGGCGCTCAAGTTCTCCTGCTTGGTGGAGTAGGCGAAGCTGGTTCGTCCTCCCCAGCAAAAACCGATGACCGCGAAGTCGTCGCTGGCCGAGGGCAACTCGATCGCGTAGTAGGCGACGCTGTTCAGGCGTTCGACCACTTCCTAGTCATCGAGCCCGCGAACCAAGCGTCGAGCCCCATCGTTGTCGACCGAGTCCGAGCCTCCACCGTCGGGGCCCTTGCCACTCAAGAGGTCGGGGGCGATGGCGATAAAACCCTCAGCGGCGGGCAGATCCTCTTGGGCGCTGGCGAAGGCGCTCAGCAGCACAACCAATACACTGACAACAGCAAGATTCGTCCAGATCCTCATCTTTCTCACCTCTCCTACTAGCCTCGGAGCTGTCAACTTAACACAACCCATTGTATGATGCTCCCTTGGGTAGACACGAAAACATGCGGCGAACACTATCCAAAGCGTTTCCGGTTCTAACTTTCGTTACCGTCAGTTTAGCGCTCTATGGGGCGTTCCTCTACGCACCGCGCGAAAAGACGATGGGCGACTTGCAACGCATATTCTATTTTCATGTCGCTAGCTGGTGGATCGCATTTCTCGCCTTCGCGGTCGTCTTCGTTGCAAGCGTCGCCTACCTGGCAACCAGGCGTCGCCAGTACGATACCTTGGCACTGGCCTCTGCGGAAATTGGGGTCGTCTTTACGAGCATGGGCCTTTTCACCGGCCCGCTCTGGGCGAAACCCGCCTGGGGGATCTATTGGACGTGGGACGCGCGACTGACGACCGCGCTGGTCCTGTGGCTCATTTACGTCTCCTACTTGATGCTCCGGCGCTATGTCCCCGATGAAGCCAAACGGGCCAACCTAGCAGCGGTGACCGGAATCATCGGCTTCGTCGATGTTCCCATCGTCTACTTCTCGATCCGCTGGTGGCGCACCCAACATCCTCAGCCAGTCGTCATGGGCGGCGCCGATTCAGGGCTCGATCCACTGATGTTCCGCGCACTCATGATGAGCCTGGTGGCTTTCTTATTCTTGTATATCTGGTTATTGGATAAGCGATTTTCGATCGAACATGCGCAGCAGGAGATCGAGCACCTTCACCGAAGGATCGAGGTCCTATGAGCTACCTGTTCGCCGCTTACATGGTCATTTGGACGGCACTCTTCTTTTATTTGGTGAGCCTGTCCAAGAAACAGCAGCAACTGGACCGCGAGATCGAGATCCTCAAGAAGATTCTGGAGGAGAAGAAATAGTCCGGGCGAGCTCCCTCTTGCTCGCAGCCGCGTTTTTCTCCGCGGGCCTGGGATTGGCCCAAGCCCCTTCGCGCGAATCTTTGCGTCCGGTCGATGCTCCCGACATCCTGGAAATCATTCGCCAGCATCGGGGCCGGGTCGTGCTCCTAAACTTTTGGGCCACCTGGTGTCCTCCGTGTATCGTCGAGTTCCCGGAGATCGTCTCCCTCGAGAAAGCTTACCGGGATCGCGGCCTGGTGGTGGTCTCGGTATCGGCTGATTTCCCAAGCCAGATCGACTCGAAGCTTCTTCCCTTCCTCGATAGCCATCGACCGAGTTTTCCCGTTTACATCAAGCAGACCGACGACGTCGACGATTTCATCCGCATCATCGACCCCGAATGGACCGGCGCAATCCCAGCCACTTTTTTTATCGACCGCGACGGTGCCGTGACCAACAAGAAATTCTCGGCAATGAGCGGGGAGGAGATGAAGCGGATCCTGGAGGTCCTCCTCGACAAGCCCGAGCGGTAGGTTCTGGCGAATAGCCGCGGCGCTTCCCGCCCTCTTGCTGGCGACAGAGGCACTGCTCTACGTGGCTTCTTTCGCCCACGGTCCACTGAGCTTCGACGTCGGCCCCTCCACCGGCGCTTACCTCTCAGGCTTCACCGAAAGCGAAGAGCGACCTCCGGTAACGTTCCGATGGACGGGCGCAGGCAGGCTACCATTGATCTCCCGCTCGCAGTCACCGCAGGGTCCGGCACGCTCGTAATTCGCTACGCTCGATTCATCGAGCAGCCGAGCCGGGTTCGGATCTACCTTTCCGGCCAGCAGGTGGCTTCGTTTGCCGCCCGTCCCGGGCGATTTCGCACCCAACGCTTTGTTGTCACTTTCCCCGCTGGCCCCATGCGGATCGATTTCCTAACCGAAGACCCGGGTCCATCCCGCCTCGGTATTGCTTTGGACTGGATCCGGATCGTGGAAGCTTCATGGTCCATACCGTACACGGTGACTAGCCCGAGGGTGCTCGCGAGTGGTCTGTTTTTCCTGTCTTTGTTTATTGGCTTCCGCCTTTCGGGTTCACTAATCGCGTCGCTCGCATTGGCCTGCGGTCAAGCTCTCTGGTTCGGCCTCGATCCGTTCGGCCTCGTACACGTCAGCATGAGGACCACTCTTGCCGCCTTGATCTTGACTGGAGCTACCACCGTGCTCATCGGACGCCGACCCGGAAGGCGCTGGATCCCACTCATCTTCATTCTCGGCTACCTGCTCAAGGGGGCCGGGATTTTCTATCCTAGCTACTTCTATCCCGACGTCCGAAACCACCGCCGATACGTCTTCGCATTCGCGGAGGCCGAGGGGAATCTCTCCGAACGAGGACTAGCCGCTCAAATGACAGTGAGGACGGCTTACCCGCGTCGGATCGCCGGTAAGGCGTATGCGCTTCCCTACTCGCCGGTGTTTTTCATCCCCTTCACATGGCTTCCGAAAGACGTACACCTCGTAGAAAATGCGATGAAGCACGTCGCGCTCGCGCTGGGCGCGGCGGAAGTGATCGTCGTTTACTGGTTGGCGGGGCTGTTGTTTGGTGGCCGCGCTGGTGTCGCGGCCGCCTTACTGGCCGCTTTTCTCCCTCCCATGTCTAGCCGGCTTTTCCTGGCGATGTGGCCGACCGTAGCCGGACATTTTTTAGACTCTCTAGCGATCACCGCCGCCATTTTCTGGACCTCTCGCCCAGAGAGCCTGAGGCGATTTCTTGGCTTTGCGGGTCTCGCTTTTTTCTCGGCGTTCGTTTACATCTCGAGCCTTTTCAACTTGACGGCGTTCGTGACCTCTTTCTCTTTGGTGGAAAGACGCTTGGCACTGCGTAGTCTCGCCATGTGGGTGGGAGTGGTGGTTGTCACCATCGTAACCCTCTATCTCTCCTTCTCTCTCACCTTCGTGCGTGAGATCTTGCCTTCTTTAATGTCGTCCCCCATGGCATCCGAAGGGTCCCGATTCTCGATGGCATAAAGACCGTGGCCAGACGGATCCTAGTATTCTATGGTTACGGTTACCCTGCTCTCGCTTTGGCCGGGCTAGTCCTTGCCCTTCGCCAATTCGGAAACAAGCTCGCGAGAACGATCGGAGCTTCCGTCATCGATGTAGATCACCTCGAACGCAAGGTCGAGAGAGGTCAAGACACCAACCAGACGTTGGTGCAGCTCACCGATGTTGGCCTCCTCGTTGAAGACGGGAAGCACGACACTGAGGTTGAGATCCGACGCCATGCGCCAGAAGCATATCTTGGACCGTCCGCTCGTGGCCAGTTCTTTCTTGATGCGTGGGCCCGCTGCTCATAGAATGCACCGGTCATGGGTACAAGACTCAACGGCAAGGCGGCGTTAGTTACGGGCGCCAGCAGGGGGATCGGACGCGCCGTCGCATCTGCTTTCCTGAAAGAAGGCGCACGAGTCTTCCTCTGCGCGCGGGGGGAAGAGGGGCTTCAAGACGCGGCGACAGCACTGCAAGAGCTTGGCCCCGAGATCGGTTTCGCCGCAGCGGACGTGGGCAACCCCGAAGAAGCCCAAAGACTCGTCGAATCCGCGCTCGCGCGTTTTCCCGACATCAGCATCCTGGTCAACAATGCGAGCATCCTAAGCAAGAGGGCTCTTTTAGTCGATGTCGACATCTCCACTTGGGACGAGGTCCTACGTATCAATACCTCTAGCCTCTTCTACGTGACCCGCCCCCTCTTGCCGGCGCTCATCCGTCGAGGGAGCGGCTCGGTGATCAATGTCAGCTCCAGCGTGGGTCGAAAAGGGAAGCCGAACTGGGGTCCCTACGCGGTGTCGAAGTTCGGCTTGGAGGGTTTCACGCAGGTATTGGCGGAAGAGCTCCGCCCACACGCCGTTCGCGTCAACAGCGTGAACCCCGGCGCGACACGTACCGAGATGCGCGCCGCCGCCTACCCCGACGAGGACCCCATGACCCTCCCCACTCCGGAGGACATCGCCGAAGTCTTCGTCCACCTTGCCTCGGATGAGTCGTCTTCGGTCACCGGACAGGCCTTCGAGGCACGAGACTACTTGAAGCCGGCTTCGGCGTGAAAACCCTGAAATCCCTGAAATGATGGACCTCAAGACTCTCCTAGAAGCGTGCCGTTTCTCGTCCGAGAAAATGCAAAAGGTCGGCCTCTTCGAGACTCCTCGACTCTTCTGCGATCTCTATTGCCTGGAACCCAATCAAGCGCAGAAGATTCACACCCATGAGGGCTCCGACAAAGTTTATGTCGCTCTCGAAGGTCGAGGGAACATTCAAGTCGGACAGGAAAACCAAGAGATCGGACCCGGCCAGGCGGTGATCGCGCCCGCCGGTGAGCCACACGGTGTCCGTAACCCAAACGCGGAGCGTCTGGTTCTTCTTGTCTTCATGGCCCCGCCACCTTCTCATGCCTGAGCTCGCTCCTTCGACCAACGCGACCCGCGAAACCTTCACCTCTCGTTTCGGCTCGACCATGGCACTGATCGGAGTCGCGGTCGGCCTGGCCAACATCTGGCGCTTCCCCTACATGACGGGTACCTACGGCGGTGCCGCATTTGTGGCTGTCTACGTGGTCTTCGCGTTCCTTCTTGGCATTCCCGCCATCATGGCGGAGTGGACATTGGGCCGACACACGCGACAAGGACCGGCTGGCGCCTTCACCGCCGTCGGAATGCCGGGCGGAAAGGCGGTCGGGATTCTGCTCTTTGTCACCGTCTTCATGGCCAGCTCCTACTACATGCTCATCATCGGACAGGTGCTCTTCTACATTGGCGCCACTCTTGCGGGCAGCCTTTCGGGACAAGACCCCGCTGAGTTCTTTAGCGGTCACCTCGAAGGTATTACCGTCGAGAACATCTTGAGCACTCTCGCTGTGTTCGTAGCGATCGCTGGTGTTCTGTACTTCGGGGTTCGTCGGGGCATTGAGTCCGTATCTCGCATCGTCATGCCCATCGTTTTCGTCTCTCTACTCGTAGTGATCATCCGATCAGTCACTCTGCCGGGCGCGTGGGAGGGTGTACGCTTCTTCCTGGTTCCGGACTTCTCGAAGATCACGGCGCAGACCCTGCTCGCCGCATTGGGCCAGGTCTTCTTCAGCATGTCGCTGGGCGGCACGTTCTTCCTTCTTTACGGGAGTTACCTCCGCGCGAACGAAGATATCCCCCGAATGGCGGTGGCAACTGCGATGGGAGACCTGACAGCGGCGATGCTCGGCGGCCTCGCCATCCTACCTGCCGTTTTCGCTCTTGGGCTCGAGCCCGGCAGCGGCCCCTCGCTCATCTTTATCACCCTCCCCGGAGTCTTCACACAGATCCCCGGCGGTACCATCGTGGGCACCATCTTCTTCTCTGCACTCTTCTTCGCCGCCTTCCTATCCGGAATCGCTGCCATCGAAGTCCTCGTGGACGGGTTGAAGGTGTACTTCGGGATCAGCCGGACTCGCGCCCTGGTGGGACTGGTTGTGGTGGAGGTGTTGCTGTCACTTATCCCCATGTGGAGTACGCAATACCTCATGTATAGCGACCTCATCTGGGGCTCCACGATGCAGCCGGTAGGGAGCGCCTTCACCCTGATCGCGCTGGGTTGGTTCGTGGCACGCGGAAAGGCCCTCGAAGAGGTGAACCGAGGTAGCTCGATCAAGATCGGAAATTTTTGGATCTTCTGGATCCGCTACGTGATCCCGAGCGTCATCGTCGTCATTCTCATTTCCGGATGGTGGGGTCCGTTACAAAACTTGATCAGCAAGATTTTCGGCTAGCGAGAAAGGATATCCGAGAGTGAGCTTCGTAAAAGACATCGAGCGGGTTGCGATCGCGGTACGGGATCTCGATCGGGCGCAGGAGTTTTTCGAGAAGGCGTTCGACGCCGAGTTCGAGGGCACGGAAGACGTCAAAGACATGAAGTTCCGCTACACGCCTTTTACCGTTGGCGGAAAGAAGCTGGAGCTTCTTTCGCCGTATGACGACGATAGCCCCATCGCTCATTTTCTGAAGAAACGCGGTGAAGGGATTCATCACATTTCGTTCGAGGTCGACGACCTCGAACAGGCCATCGCGGAGCTCAAAAAGAGAGGGGTCGAGATCACTTATCGCCACCAATACGCTCCCGATGTGAGTTTCGAGGGCTATCATTGGGACGAGGCCTTCATCCATCCGCGTGACGCTTTCGGAGTGCTCATCCACTTGGTCCAGAAACGCAAGGTGTAAGCGTCCGATGTCTCTCGAAGGCAAGGTCTGAGGCGCTGCATGCCATACCAGAGCTTCGTCTACTCGGTGGACGACTCGATTGCCACGATACGGCTAAACCGCCCGGACACACTGAACTCCCTCACCTTCAAGGTCTATGAAGAGCTGGAGAAAGCCTTCACCGACCTCCAGAACGAGAGCGCCGTCCGCGCCGTCGTGCTGACCGGCGAAGGACGCGGCTTTTGCTCCGGCGGCAGCGTCACGGAGATCATCGAGAAGCTTCTTGAAGAAGACATCGACCGGAAGCACGAGTTCACCACTTTGACGTGCAACGTCGTCCGCAACATGAGACGGCTACAAAAACCGATCATCGCGGCGGTGAACGGAATCGCCGCTGGAGCCGGTGCGGCGTTGGCCCTGGCGAGTGACATCCGCGTGTGCGCCGAGAATGCCAAGTTCGCCTTCCTCTTCGTGAAGGTCGGCCTCGCTGGGGCGGACATGGGTGCGGCTTGGCTCCTGCCGCGCCTCGTCGGTACCGGAATCGCATCGGAGCTTCTCTTCACCGGCCGCTCCGTAGATGCAGCCGAAGCTCTCCGCATCGGGTTGGCCAACCGTGTGGTACCGGCCGATGAGCTCATGCCGGAAACCTACAAGCTCGCGGAGCGGATTGCCAATGGACCGGCACACGCCATCGGTCTTACGAAAGAGCTGTTAAACAGCGAGGCTTCGATAACGTTCGGGGACGCTCTGGTGGCCGAGGCACGAGCTCAGGCCACGCTCATGGAAAAGCCGGAGTTCCGCGAGGGCTACGACGCCTTCATGGAAAAACGCCCACCGGACTTCAAGAAACTAGACTCATGAGTGTCGACGTCTTCCTTACCGATGCTCAGCGTGAGCTTGCGCATCGGGTCCGATCTTGGGTCGAGCAGCATATCTACTCCGATCCGGGAAAGGAAGACCAAGACATCGACCACGAGGGGCTGAGACTGCTGGCGAAGGTTACCGAAGGAGGTTGGACATTATACGTCGTTCCCGCGAAGTTCGGTGGGATGGAGAAAACGGTCCAAACGCGGTCCATGGCTGTGATCCGCGAGGAGCTTTCTCGTGGCTCGTCTCTAGCCGATTCGATGTTTGCACTCCAAGGCCTCGGGAGCTTTCCGATCACTCTGGCCGGAACGGACGAACAAAGAAAGCGTTATCTTCCTCCGGTAAGAACGGGCGAGTCGGTAGCGGCTTTCGCTCTCACCGAGCCCGAAGCCGGAAGTGACGTCGGCGCGATAACGACCCGAGCTCAGAAGAAGGGCGACCGCTACATTCTTAATGGTACAAAATGCTTCATCTCGAACGCCGGGATCGCGGGAACCTATGTCGTCTTCGCCTCGACCGAGCCGGAGGCCGGAACCAAGGGCCTCTCCGCATTCGTTGTCGAGGGGTCCTCGCCAGGCCTGAAGCTGAAGGAAAAAACTGCTCTCATCGCCCCCCACCCCAACGGCTCGATCGAGCTCAAAGACTGCGAAGTGCCGGTATCACAACGACTCGGCGAGGAGGGACAGGGAATCAAGATCGCGTTGACGACTCTCGACAAATTCCGGCCAACCGTTGGAGCTTCCGCTTGCGGTTTGGCGGGACGTGCCTTGAAAGAATCGTTGCGCTACGCTCGCGAGCGACGGCAATTCGGAAGCCCTATCGCAGAGTTTCAGGCGATTCAGTTCAAATTGGCCGAGATGGCGACCGAGCTCGATGCCTCACGGCTTCTCGTCTACCGTGCCGCGCACGCCCGAGACACGCAAGAAGGCCGCACGACGCTGGAGTCGGCAATGGCGAAGTACTATTCCACCGAAGCGGCCCAACGCATTATCGACCAAGCAGTTCAAATCCACGGCGCCCGGGGCGTCACCAAGGGCTCGGTCGTCGAGCGGTTGTATCGCGAGGTCCGCGCCCTTCGGATCTACGAAGGGACGTCAGAAATCCAGCAATTGGTCATCGCCCGCGAGCTTTTGGAAGGGCCTAACCCCATATAAAATAAACCCTTCACCAAAACTTTACATCCCGGGCCCCACTAGGTTACAAATTTTGGCTCGGCTGGAACAACCCGTAAGTCCATGATCCCTCGCACCCTTGGCCGCTACCAGCTTCAGGCGGAAATCGGATGATGGCGAGTGCGAGAGGAAAGTCTGCATCCTTATCCCAACGGACCTTGTGCTCTAAATAGCTGAGAAGGAAGCGGCGATTCTGAATGCCAATGAGCTCGTCCTCGAAGACAAGACGCGACGGATCCTTCCCCACGTGCTGGAGGAAGTCGAAAAGCTCTTGATACGACATCAGGGGGTGTCCTTGGCCTCTTTGAAAGCAAGCCGTGTGCCGGTTATGACGGAAAGGACCAATGCAACCAGCGCAAAATGAGTGGGTTACACGGCCGCGGGCCTCGTGTCGAAGAGGTTCGTGGGGAACCCCCTACAAGGACCGGGGGCTCCAGCTTTCTCGAGCCATGGCTATCATCCTCCCGTTAGTGATACGGCGGGCCTGAAATGATCACGATTCTGATGCACGCCATCCACTTCGCGGATTGACTTAGTCATGTAGTTGTTTCATAATATGATCATGTTTCGGATCAACATTCACGAGGCCAAAGCGCACCTCTCGCGGTACCTCAACAAACTCCGCGAAGGTGAAGTCCTTGTCATCTGTAAGAGGAACGTACCGATTGCCGAGGTTCGTGCAGTACCGTCCGCTCGGACGGCGCACCGCCCGGTAGGCCTGGCCAAGGGAGAGCTGCAGGTTCCCGATTCGTTCTTTGAGCCGCTTCCCGAGGACGTCCTGCGCGGGTTCGACGGCAAGAACAGCCAGTGAGGTTGCTTCTCGACACCTGCGCGTTTATCTGGATAGCGTCGGACGCTCCCGAATTGTCGAGCCGGGCTCGAGAGATTTTTCGTAGTCCGGACAACGATGTCTATCTCAGCGCTGTCTCGACGTGGGAGATTTCCGTCAAGCACGGACTCGGTCGGCTACCGCTGCCCGGTCCACCCGAAACCTACGTACCGGGGCTTCGACAACGCCACGGGATCGAACCGCTAGCTCTGAACGAAGAGGCGACACTGTATCTAGGGCGCCTTCCCAGCTTACATCGCGACCCGTTTGACAGAATGCTCGTTTGCCAGGCGATCGTTGAGGGGATGGTCATCCTGACGCCGGATGAGCTGATCACTCAGTACCCGGTCCGCTCCATGTGGTAGAGCGGGCGTGGACAGCGCCTAATCGTACTGGGTCCACATGCGGATAACCCTGACGTCGACGAGAAACGGCGGATTATTTTCATCGAGCGCGCGAGAACCCACTACGGGGACTGATCCACGAGTCTTGATATGTCCAGGCGGTGCCTCCCGACGACTACGAGGGACAGCTACCTGAGCCTTAGCGCCGGATCACCCAGCAAATGGTAGATGCTCAGAAGCTCGGGGAAAGCTCCGGTTTGGGCGTAGGCACCCTGGCCGGCCAGGATCGCGTCGCCCAATCGCTCGTGACCCCGATGGACCACCTCATTCAGCAGAGCCTTGTGGAACCGATGGGCCGGGTCGTTCAGACTCAGTCCGGTCGGTGAGAACGCGGCGATGATGCCCTTGCCTTCCGCCTTCAGGAGCTCTTCCGATAGCGAGTTGAAGTACGGGAAGTGGAAGTAACCGTTGAGGCAGTTCATCGTCAGAAGGAGCGGTTGTTGCGATTGTGGTGACAGTGAATTCACATCCCAGATGTTGAGCAAGTTCTCGTTGGCCCACAGGTGGATCGCTCCGTGACCGATGTAGTTGATGATTGAGGATCCGTCGTCGAAAGCGTTCAGGATGGCACTGTGCGCTGCCGTCGCCCCCACGCTGACGGCTCCGGTGGCCCGGAAGAACGATGCCCGTGTAGTACCCCGCTGCGCCCACTGGCGTCGTCGTCAAACCGTCCCAGGCGGAAGCGGTCAATAAATCGGTTCCATCCAGGGTCACCGTCGTGTAATTAGGAACCCGTTGCACCACCACCATCTGATTGTGTGTTCGCTAGTCTGAATTGGCCCATTTCGCTCATTTGATTTGGCCCACCCCATCGAGACCGATACCCTGAGCCGGGGAAGAACCCGGAGAGGAGGGTCGGTTGAAAAGGGGTGCGAAAGTGCGATTGTTCGAGCAGATCCGTGGCGAGTACGAGCACGGAGTAGGAACGATAAAGGGAGTGGCGAAGGAGTTCGGAGTACACCGTCGGATGGTGCGTCAGGCGCTGGAGAGCGCGGTACCGCCGGAGCGTAAAGTCGCGGAGCGTGCGAGTCCGAAGCTTGAGGAAGTACGCGAGTTCATCGACGCGGTCCTGAAGGAGGACAAGCGAGCGCCTCGGAAGCAACGCCATACGGCTCGTCGTATCTGGTCCCGGTTGCGCGCCGAGCATCCGGAGCATGAGATTGGCGAATCAACGGTACGTCGCTACGTCGCTCGTCGGAAGAGCGAGCTCGGCCTGAAGGACACAGAGATTTTTGTTCCGCAGAGCTACGCGTGGGGCGATGAAGGGCAAGTGGACTGGTACGAGGCGTACGCGCGGATCGGAGGTGAGCTCGAGAAGGTCCACACGCTCGTAGTCCGAAGCATGGCGGGAGGAGGCGCGTTGCATCGCGGCTATCCGCGTCCGACGCAACAAGCATTTTTCGAAGCGCAGGAGCATGCGTTCGAGTTCTTTGGTGGCGTGTTCCGCCGCATGCGCTACGACAACCTGTCACTCGCGGTCACTAAGATTCTGCGTGGTTATCAACGAGAGCAGACGGAGCGATTCGTGGCGTTTCGCTCCCATTGGGGATTCGACTCGGAGTTTTGTAATCCGAGTCGAGGCAACGAGAAGGGCGGGGTGGAAAGCGAAGTCGGCTACTTCCGGCGCAACTATCTGACGCCGGTACCGGAGTTTTCGAACTGGGATGAGCTGAACGAGTATCTGCTCTCGTGCTGTCTCAAGGATGCGACGCGCCACATTAGCGGCAAGGAGCATGCTGTCGGAACAGCGATGGAGCTTGAACGGGAGCATCTGTTGCCATTGACCGTCGAGGGGTTCGATATCGAGGAGCGACGATTTGCAAAGGTGAACAAGAAAGGCTGCGTTCGAGTCGGCACGAACTGGTACTCGACTCCGTTGAAACGGGACCGGCGAGTTGTGGCCAAGCTACTGCCGTTGGAAGTTGAGATCTGGCACGAGGGCCACGTCGTGGCACGCCACGAGCGCTGCTACGGCCGCAGCCAGTCGATTTATGAACTCGAGCACTACTTGGATGTTCTGGTCAGGAAGCCTGGAGCGTTGGCCGGCTCGACGCCGCTCGCTCAATGGCGGGAGAAAGGTCGGTGGCCCACGAGCTACGACGAGTTGTGGTCCAAGCTGAATCGACGTCACGGGAAGCTCGAAGGAACCCGCCAGATGGTCGAGCTCGTGCAGCTCGGCCGCGAGCACGGCTACGACAAGCTGCGTGAGGCGGTGAGTCAAGCGCTCGAACTCGGCTGTACGGATGCTGAGGCGATCCGTCACCTCGTCGAATCATCAGTTCTTCGACGTGAGCAGGCGCAGGCTCTTGGCGATGTGGAGCTCGGAGAGCTCACGAAGTACGAACGTTCCTTGCCAGGTGTTGGCCATTACAACGCGCTGATCGGCGAGGTGAACTCGTGAACGCGAAGAGCATCGAGCTCCAGAGCATCCGTCAGCATTGCAAGACGCTTCGCATGCCGAGCGTGGCAACGCAGTTCCAGAAGATTGCCGAACAAGCGCAGCGCGACGAGCACAGCTATGTCCGCTACCTCGACGTGCTGCTCAGCGCCGAAGTCGAGGAGCGTGAACACCGCGCGGTTCAAAGACGACTGAAGGAAGCACAACTACCGAGAGCGAAGACGCTCGAGGAGTTCGACTTCTCGCAATCGCCGAAGGTCTCCGCCCGTCGGATACGAGAACTGGCCGAAGGCGACTACATCGACCATGCACGGCCGGTTCTGTTTCTCGGCGATGCCGGCACAGGCAAGACTCATCTGGCCACGGCATTGTGTGTAGCGGCGTGCCAGCAACGTCGCCGCGTTCGCTTCACGACGGCCTCGAGACTCGTCAACGAACTCGTTGAAGCTAGGGAGGAGCACGAACTCTCGCGAGTGATCCGTCGCTACGCCCGCTACGAGTTGTTGTGCATCGACGAGCTCGGCTACGTCCCACTCGCCGATGTCGGCGCCGAGCTTCTGTTCCAAGTGGTTTCGGAACGATGCGAAAGGGCGGCGCTCGTGATCACCACCAACCTGCCCTTCTCGGAGTGGACCCAGGTGTTCACGAACGTCCGCCTGTGCAAGGCACTGCTCGACCGAGTCACGGACCAGGCGCACATACTCGAAACCGGCACCGAATCCTATCGGTTCCGGCGCACCCTGAAGAGCGAGAAAAAGACCATAAAGGCATGAGTTCGTTGGGTTTCACTAGCCGCGGCCTGCACTTCGTTCCGGCCGCGGAATAAGGAAAGGGGCTTTCTTACAGCTCGTCTTTATTAATCAATAACTTAGGGTGGGCCAAATTAGATGAGCAAAGTGGGCCAGACCGAGTGGACAAACACAGATTGCCAGGAACGGTTCTGTCATAGGAGTTCGAGATGCTGCTGGCAAAGGTTATCGTCGTGGCCGTAACACTTAGAACCTCCAAGAACTCGTGGTTCCCCACATCGACCGTATCGCCGGCGACTCCTTGCAAATTAATGAGGAGCACCTCATCGCCGGCAGCAATGCCGTTGCTCAGCGTACCGGAGACAGAAACACGGTCGACCGAAGTTCCGGTCGCCGTAGCGGCATCGATGCGATAGGCGATGCCGTCCGCAAAAACCCTTGCACCGGATAGATTGGTATTCAGGTTGAACGTGGCCGCGGGCGTGAGCGCACCGTCGGCTCCATCGCCGATGTCAAACACCACCTCAGGCCCATCATCATTGCGCCAGCGATAGTGGATCTGCGTGACATCGGCCGCTGCCAATACGGTTAAGGTATCGTTGGCATCGGCGGCGGCATCCCGGCCCTGGTCGTTATTGAGATCCGCGGCCGGGATGTTATTGGCCTTGGCCCCGGCGCTCGGCGCGGTGACATCGGCCTGGAAGCTACAGCTCAAGCCTGCCCCCAGGCTCGCCCCCGTTAAGGCAATACTGGTCGCCGCGGGGATGTCCCGGCCGCTGTTGAATTTGGTCAGGTAGCGGCGGCACCTGTGAATACTCTTAGGCAGCAAACTCATCGCTGTCAAGAGATTTCTGTTTGCTTCTAAGCGCGTGAACGAGAGCGCCCATATGGCGATAGCCTTTGATACGCCGGAACTTTTTCTGCGCGGTGACGACGCCAAGAGCGGTCCATCGGCGAACCATGGAAGGACTCTTCCAACGCTTGACGTTTCTCGATACTCTGCGAATGGTTCCGTTGAGATTCTCAATGGCGTTCGTCGTGGCAAGAGACTGGCGAAGTAAGGCGGGCGGCGCGAGCTTCACGACCGTGAGTGTTTCTTCCATCCCTTCACGAAGGCTTCCGGCAGCTTCGTCGTAGCCGTTTCGCTCGAGCCACGACACCAATGCCTGAAGTCGCTTGCGCGCCTTGTCGGCACTCTTGCACTTGTAGGCTTCCTTCATCGTCTGGAGCACGTAGGCGTGACGAGACTTGGGAAGGTACGAGCGAAGATTTCGGAATTTATGGATCTGGCACCTTTGGATGACCGCGAGGTCCCCCAAAACGTCGACGAGTGCCTTGCGGATGCCTTTGCCTCCGTCCACTACGCAGAGAATCGACTCATCGACGCGCAAGCCTCGCTCGAGAAGGTCCTGCAACATCGCGGTGCACACCCGAGAGTTCTCCGTCGAGCCCAGCCATATACCCAGGGGCACCTTCGTTCCATCTATTGTGATACCTAGAGTTACGACGACGGTCTGTCCGGCCACCTCAAGGCCATCCAGCATCAGTGCCGCAAGCTCGAACTCCTCTAGCCGCCGAGACAGGTATTCCTCGAGCTTCTTAGTCGTCTGGCTCACGAGGTAACGGCTGGCGGCACTCTTACTCGTGCCACGAGACTTCAACTTGGCCGCGGGTTTGTCCAGACTCGATTCGTAATTTCGGGTCGATACGCCCACCAAGATCTGATTCAACACTCGCTCTGGAAGCGGGTCTTCTTCGCGGAAGGCTTCGAAGTGTGGAAGCGACGCCTCCGCGCCCGACTTCGAGCGAACTCGAGGTCGCGACACTTGGATGCGACGACCACCGAAGCTCAGCTCTCCGTTCGTGCTCCCCCAGTGGTTATGAGTTCGCTCCTTCTCGTGCTTGCCCTTGAGCCCCGCGATCTCCTCGGCGTCCTCTCCGAGCAGTAAGTGCAGAGCTGTCAGTCCTTGCTCGTACACCCATTCCGTCAGATCCGCCTTCGTGGCCGCGATCCCAGCTATCATCGGTAGCAGTATCTGACCGACTTGGCCAACTACCTTGCCCGTAGGCGAGTGCGTTTGCTTTCTTACTGGCTTCTTTGATTTCCTAGGCATTGGTGGCTCCTTGTCCCCCTCTGGAGACGGTTTATTGGCAGACCTATTCTTAGGCCGGCCAAGGAGCCGCCGCTACCCCAAATTCAACATCCGGCGGGACATCCCCGACGCCGCCGGCAGGGCGGTGACCGTGCCCCCGGCACAGGTGGTGGACTCGCTCGGCACCGCCGCCACCTCCACGTCGGCCGGCAACAGGTCGGTCAAGGCAAGCCCGGTCAAGGGGATGGCGCCGGCTTGGGTGTTATCGATGGTGATAGCCAGCGTCGAGGTCGCGCCCACGACGATTGTCGCCGGGGCGAACGCCTTGGTGATGCTCGGCAACGAGTTCACCGTCAAGGTATCACTGCCGCCGGCCGCACTATCGGGGGCCTCGTTGGTGCTGAGCACACTGGTGGTGTTGACCCCGGTGGCGGTGGCGGTCACATCGACGGTGACGGTACAACTGTCACTGGCCGGGATATCCGCGGTGTCGAGATCAAAGGTGCTACCGCCGGCCGCCGCAGTATAGGTGATGTTGGCACACGTCCCGCCGACCACCAACCCGGTGGTATTGACCATGGTGGCGGGGTAGGTATCGGTAAAGTTCGCCCCGGTCAGTAGCACCCCATTGGGGTTGGTCAGGGTAAAGGTAATGGTGCTGGTGCCGCCGCTCGTAATCGTGCTCGGGGCGAACGCCTTGGCGATGGTCGGCGGGCTATTGCCCGGTGAAAAGTCCACCGTCAGGCGATACGCCGCCTCGGCCATGAGCTCCATGGCCCTTACTGGTTGGGTGTTTTCCGGGGTACGCTGGCCTTCAGCGCAAATGCCGAGCCAACCGGTCTACAGATGGGAAGCTTCTCTCAATCGACTGAAAACACGGCCCTTATCGCCCATCTTTCGGTGTAATCGCGGAATCCGCGTCGCTCTTGATTGTCACCGTTGGTAACAGCTGCGGACGTGCCGGCGGTCTTGGAGGCCCCTCTTCATCTTGTTGACTTCTCCTGCATCCACCGCTAGGATTTCGGCACCGACATGGCGGAAACTCTCTTCGTTCATCCCGGAAAGCTCCACTACCTCGTTCGCGAGATCTTTAAGCGACTTCGGGTGCCGCCCAAGGATGCCTCGACGATCGCAGAGGCAGTGGTGGCGGCCGATCTCGCCGGCGTCGAAAGCCAGGGCGTTGCCCGGGTTCCCTTCTACGCCGATCGTCTATCGGCGCGTTTGGTGAACCCGACTCCCGAAATCAAAGTCGTTCAGGAAACCGCGGCGGCGGCAACCATCGATGGTGACAACGGTCCCGGACCCGTCGTGGGGGCCAAGGCGATGGAGCTGACCATTATGAAGGCGGCAAGAAATGGCGTGACTGCGGTTGCCGTCAGAAAGAGCAATCAGCTGGGCCTGCTCGGTTATTACGCGCGTATGGCGTTGCCGGAAAAGATGGCAGGCATCGCCATGACAAACGATGTCCCCGCGGTAGTCCTGCCGGGCGGTTCGAGCCCATTCCACGGAGTAAACCCAGCGGCGATCGCGATTCCCGGTAAGGAAGACACAAGCCCATTCGTTCTCGATTTCACAGGCCGTGAAGTCGATTCGAGCCGCCAACGGGCCGAGATGGGTCTAGCCGTCGAGATCTTGTGCGGCATTCTTTCGGAAGGTTCCTTCGGCCCCGAGCTTGCTGGTGCAGAAGGAGATCACCCGGAGGTCGCGCACATCGGCCACTTCTTCCTAGCGATTCAGATCGAAGCCTTTGGTCCCTGGCTGCGCTTTCGCAACCGAATCGACGAGATGCTCAAGAAGCTGAAGGCCTCATCCGGCTCGAGCGTCTCCTATCCAGATGAACCGGCGTACCAGGCCGAAGAAGATCGTCGCGCCAACGGAATTCCGATACCAGGTCCGGTCGCGTTGCGCCTCGAAGGTGTTGCTCGAGGGCTGGACCTACGGGACGCGTGGGATCAACTTTTGGCCACTCGGAAGCAGCAGGACTAGCGGTGGACGAAGGGGGCCTTGGAGCGTGGTCCGTTCTCGATGAAGTTGTCGACGCCGATGCGCATGTCCTCGAGCCCGCACGCTTCCCCAAAGCACCGGGACTCGAAACGTAAGCCTTCATCCAAGGACATCTTCGCCCCCTAGAGGACCGCCTTCTGAAGTACCGCGTCGACGGCGCGGGATAAGTGACCGATCTCGATATCCGGTAGCTCGGCCGGAGGTTCCATGGGGTCGCGCGCGATGCGCTTCAGCTCCTTCTGCCCGGACGCGGCCCCCTTCGCAAGGGCGACTGCCGCAGCGACCAGATCCCCTTCCACATCTTCATCAATGAGGCCGATCTCGACGGCCTCCGCACCGGAGACGGGGCGGCCGGTGCGCAACATCGGCCAGGCGACTTCGAAACCCACGAGCCGGGGATGATGCCCAAGTTGGGCTCCGGTTGCGCGGCGAGGATTCTCAACCCTTTCCGAGCGATTCGCCCATGACACGCCATGGCCAGCTCGTTGCCCCCACCGAAGGCGAGCCCGTTGTAGGCACAGATCACGGGCTTCGCAAAGTTCTCGATGTGATTCATCGTGGCATGGGAGCTTTGCGAAAGCTTCTCCCCTTCCTCGGGGGAACGGATCGCCGCAATCATGGCGATGTCGGCGCCGGACACGAAGGCCTTCCGCCCGAAGCCGGTGATCACGACGCCCTGGACAGCGTCGCCTTCGGCGATGGCAGCAAAGTGACGATCGAGCTGTGCATAGACGTCGAGATTGAGAGCGTTCAACACCTGCGGCCGCCGGATGGTGAGGATGGCGATCCCTTCTTCGTCCCGGCGCAACACGCAAGGAATCTTCCAGGGCTCTCCGGATTCCGCCTGACGCACGATGCGTTCCGGAATCGGGAAATGCTCCTGCACGTTCCGATAGCTTCGTACAAGCTCCAGCGCCTTCGACACGCCCAGCTCGTTCATGAACTGAAACGGTGGCCGCATCACCAAGCCAATTTGAATCGCCATCTTGAGATCGGCGACGTTGGTGATGCCGCTGTCGAGCACTTCCCCCACCAAGCCGAAGAAAGCTCCCTGTAGGCGTTCGGTGATTGTCGCGGTAGCCTCTGGAGCAACCTCTGGCTTTTGGCCCCGCTTGCCTGCATCCCACGGACGTCCTTCCTTCATGACCTGGCGCATGAGCTCGGGCGTCTTGAACCACGGATGCACCGTTTCGTGCATCTCGTCGAGCCCGTGGGCAGTAAGTGGATTACCTCCCGTCAGGTTCATGGCGGTGAACGGGCCGACTCCTAGCCCTAGGGCCTTGGCGGCGACGTAGTCGACCACTTCAGTCGTGCCCAGTCCTTCCTCGACGCAGAGCGCGGCCGCCTGGAAGATTCCCTCGAAGACCGGATCCACCGCGTAGCCGTAACGACTCCCCACGCGAATCGGAACTTTGCCGATGGCTTCGTAGAATTGAAGCAGCCAATCGACGATACTCTCGTCCGTCTTTTCGCTCGGAACGACTTCCACCAATGGATTGCGCTCCGCTGAAAAGAACTAATGGATGACCAAACCTCGAGATGGGTCTTTGGATTGAGCAAAGATCCGCTCCGGCTCGAGATGGGAAGAGTTGGAAGCGAGGATCGCATCGGGAGCAGCCAGCTCTTCGACGTGCGCGAAGATGCGTTGCTTCAGTCTCTCGTCTTCCGAAGCCGCCTCAACGACCAAACTGGCGCCGGCCAACTCCTGATAATCCCCTGTGAAGGTGACGTTCGCCTTCATGGCTTCCGCCTGACCCGGTTTGAAGGCCTTGGTCTCGACACCTTTGTCTATTTTCCTGACGAGCTTGGAGCGGCCGGCGGCAAGAGCATCGAGCGCGATGTCCACCACCACGGGAACGCCGTGCTCGTGAAGCACCTTGGTAAAGTGGAGAGCGATGTCGGGGCCGATCTGGCCAGAGCCGACGATGCCGACTTTGGAGAGGCTTCTCGTTCCTAAGTCGTAGGCCACGCTAGTTTGTTCGTACCATGAGCTCGGGGTGTCGATCCAGGACATCGAAGACCGCATCGACATCTTCCGGCACGTTGTAATAGTAAAAGCTCAGACGCAGACCATCGTGGCGGTTGGAAGTGATGACTCCTTCCTTTTCCAGGAAAGCGACCGCTTTGTCGGAGTCCGTTGCACGCAACACCGCCATCGGCCCGTGCTCGGTCGGATCGTCCGGAGTCAATACGTCGATGCCTCTTGCACGCGCCTTACGGATGGTCTGGGCAACCAACTTCTCGACGTGATCGCGGATACGCTCGAGGCCGACATCCATCACCAATCGAACCCCGGCTTCCCCGGCGTAGAGGTTGGGCACAGGCGGTGTCCCCATCTCGAATCGGCGAGCCGTCTGGTGGTACGTCTGCCGCTCGATGTCGAAGGCAAATGGATTCTCTTGCGCGAACCATCCGGTCATCGTCGGTTCTAGCTTCTGGATGAGCTCCTCCCTCACGTACAAGAACGCGAGTCCCGAGGAACCGAGGAGATATTTGTAACACCCACTTACTAGGAAATCGCAGTCCAGATCCTTCAGGTCAATGGGCCGAGTTCCGCAGCACTGGTAGTCGTCGACCAAACAATAGGCACCGGCTTCTCTGGCCGCCCGCACCACGCCGCGAATGTCCACGCGGAACCCGTTCCGAAAGCAAACATGAGTCGTGGGTACGAGCAACGTTTCATCGTCGATGCCGCGGGCATAGGCCTCAAGAGGTAGCCTGTTCCCCTCAGCACGAATCCGAGTGATCTGTGCTCCGTGCCGTTGCTGCGCGAGCCAGATCTGCGCCGAAGCAGGAAACTCGAAATCGCCGAGGACGATCTTGTTTCGTTCCCCGCTGAAATCGAGCGCGCTTGCAAGCACGTTCATCGCTGTAGAGGCGCAATAAGTGAGCGCCAACTGGTCGGGGGCGCATCCGAGAAACTCCGCGTAGGCAAAGCGAGTGCTTTCTAGGACCCCGACCCACTCATCCCAGGGGGAACCGCCGGTCCGCCAGGAGTGAAGGTAGCGGTCGTAGGCCTCCTCCACCTCTCGTGAGAGCGCTCCTTTCGAACAGCTATTGACGAGTATCTTGGACTCGAAGATCGGGAATCGCTTACGGAACTCCGCGGGAGTGAGCTCCACCGTTTCTTGATTCACTACATTCGACATGGGCCGCTCATCCTATTGCGGTTCCAGCGTTTGGAGAACCTGTCGCAGTTCATCCGGAAGCGGGACCGCTTTAAAGGTGCTGCGGGAGACGGCCGCGACCACCATGTAGCCTTCCGCGAGCTGCGTGCGCTCGGGGAGACGATAGGCCTCATAGACCAACTTGAAGCTCGACCGCCCCAAGCGGCCGAGCTTCATCTCGATGGAAAGCAAATCGCCGAACCGTGCGGGCGACTTGTAGTCACAGTGAGCCGACACCCTCGGCAACCAGATCTTCTCTTTGCTCAGAAGACCTTCGTAGTCGATCTCCTGTGTCCTCATCCATTCCACTTCCGCCATCTCGAAATAGCTCAAGAAACGGGCGAAATAGACGACGCCCACGAGATCGACGTCGGGCCACGGCACGCGGTGCTCGATGGAAAACCGGTCCACGCTCCTCCTATTTCTTGATGGAGCCCAGCCAGCCGGAGAGCTGCTTGGCGGCAATATCTCGCCCGCCGAGCCCGAAGGCAAGGGCCGCGGCCACCGCGACGGAGCCCAGAAGGATTCCGAACGCGAGCTCGATGATCTCGTTGGCGAGTCCCATCTGTCGTAAGGCGATCGCGCCGGACAAGACGATGATGGAAATGCGAGCCACCACCGCAAATAGGCCGGCCTGGGCCGAGGAGCTTGCCTCGATGGTGCTGGCAGCCAGGTTGGCAAAATAGAGACCGACGGCGAAAACGACTAGCCCGAGGATCACCTGTCCCGCAAAGACCACGAATCCCGACACCAAAGCCGCCAGACTTGCGAACCCGAGCAATCCTGCCGCTTCAATGGAGGCGAAAAGCATGATGCCGACCAGGATGAGGTAACCCACGATGGCGGATGGAGTACGGTCTGCCTTGGCGGACTTGACCTTGGCGAGTCCGATCCGGTCCAGTACGTTGTCGAAACCTGCCCCGGCCAAGAGATTGCCGACGAGACCCGAGATCAGGCGGCCGACCACATACGCCAGGGTCAAGAGGAGCGCGGCGGCGAAGATCGAGGGAATGGCAGCCATGACACTCGCCAGCATGTTGCTCGCCGGGCGGGTGATGGCCTCGAGGGCTAACGCTTTCATGGAAGAGATCAACACCGGGATCAAGATCAAAATGTAGACGATCAAGCCGAGGAGGCCGGAAAGCTGGCGAGTCCCCAGTGCCTTGCTGATCCCGACTCTTTCGCTTAATCGATCGGCACCGAGCGCGGCGAGTAAATTGGTGACGATTCGCTGAACGACCCGGGCGATGAACCAGCCGACAGCCAGGATGACGCCAGCCGCCAGAATGTTCGGCAAGAAGCTGAGAATCCGGTCCACCAAGTTCTGAACCGGCATCAACAAGCCTTCCAGCGAAAGTGTCTCCAAGATCGCAGGGAGAAAGAGCAAAAAGACGAGCCAATAAACCGCGTCCGCTAGTGTCTTGCTCAATTGGGTAGCTTTCTCTTCCTTCAACCCCGCCTCTCCGTTGATGCGCTCATCGAGCTTCGCCATTTGCAGCGCGCCACGCACCATCTTTCTGAGGAGCGTCGCCAAGAGCCAGGCGGCCAACACGAGAACGCCGGCCCCAATGAGCTTGGGGATGTACTCGAAGACTTGGTTCAAGAATGCGGTTAGTGGCTGGCTAATGACGGTGAGCTGAAGGGCGTTGAAAAATCCCACCACCGCGAAGATGAGGATTACGTAGTACACGGCCTTGCCGACCCACCTCTCGACTTCGAAGCCTTTGGCGACTTTCTCATCCAGAATCCACGCGGCAAGTCGATTGTCCAAAGTAGTGCGTTTAAGCGCTCCCCTGGTGATAGCCGCCGCCAACAAGGCGACTAACCATCCCGCCACCAATATGACCAACGCGCCAAGAATGCGGACCACTTGGGGACCAAGTAGCGCCGTTAGCTGAGCGGTAGTCTGTTGCATCATTTCCTGCATGGTTCTCCCTCCTTCCAAATCAAGTATTTAACTTGGTTATCTCGGGGTCAGATCCAGTTTTGTGCATCGGTTCCACGCCATGCACATTTTGGATCTGACCCCGGTTATGTGCACGACTTCAGGTGACCTTGGCCTTGACTCCGGGTGAAAGCGCATGGCGCTCATAGGCCTTGGTCTCCAGAATCTTTCCAATTTCTTCAATCGTTATGTCCAGCTCTTCGTCTTTCGTGTAGAAATGCGGCGAAACTCGGATCCCGGCCTGTGGGCGGTAGTCCACGAGAAATTCCCGCCTCAGGAGCTCCCGTGAGACCTCATACGCATGAGGTACTCGTATCGATACCGTCCCCCCGCGGCGTGCGGGGTCGGCAGGGGTTCGCGTTTCGTAACCTTTCTCCGCGGCGAGCGCCATCAGCCGGGACGTCTGTCGTGTGGACTTCTCCCGAATCTTTTCCACGCCGATCTCGGAGACGATACGGCAGCCGGGCTCGACGGCATATAGTGCGGGGACACCCGGAGTGCCGTTCAAGAACCGGAATCCATCTTCTCGGTACTGAATGGCCCCGGTATCGAAATCGAATGGATGGGGATGCGCCATCCAGCCCGTCAGTCGCGGCTCCAACTTCTGCGCCACATCGGGTCGCACGTAGAGGAACGCTCCTCCCGGTCCTCCGCACAGCCACTTGAGCACGCCGCCCACCGCGAAGTCGGCCTCGAGCTCCTTGATGTCGAACGGGACGATCCCGGCGGATTGGAAAACGTCCAAGATGACGTACGCCCCCATCTGGTGTGCGTGCTCGATGATGGCACGGGCATCCTGTACGTAGGCGCTACGGAAAAGAACGTGTGAGATCGGAACCAGCAGCGTCCTCTCGTCGATGGCGGCGATAACCTTCTCGGTGGGGACACTGATGCCGTCTTGGGATTCCACCATGACGACTTCCGCTCCACGGCTTTTCTGTGCCTCGTAGAAGTACATCACCGAAGGAAAGTTCATGTCGGTGTAAACGATCCGATTGCGCGGCGGCTCGAAGTCGAAGCACGACGTCACAATGGCCTCGGCGATGGTGACGTTTTGATGCATGGTGACGTCGCCGGGGGCGGCGCCAATGATCTCGCCGATGAGGTTCCCAACCTCCACCGGCATCTCCCACCAGCCATCCGCCCAGGCGCGGACACCGCGCGTCGCCCAGGTCTCGGCATACTCTTGCATGCGGTCATAGACGCCGCGGGGCATCGCACCCAGCGAGTTACTGATCATGTACACGGTGTTCTCGAGGATGGGAAACTGCGGCCGCCAGATGAGGAGCTCGTCCATCGCGAAGGCTCAGTATGAGGTACCGGAACGGCGAGTGATCCGGTTTCTTACTTCCCACAACTCAAGGTAGAAGCGCTGCTCGAGGTTCTCGCTGAGAAAGTCAATGGCCCGGCCTTTGAGGCTCATCACTTTGCCGCCTTGCCCTTACCCGGGAGAACAGACCCCGACTCGCTCATTTAAGAATCTCCTGCGCAGAACCTGACGAGATTATATGCGGGCTCTGAGGCCTCGACAACCACACTTTGGGGATGTCCCGCCGGATGTTGAATTTGGGGTAGCGGCGGCTCCTTGGCCGGCCTAAGAATAGGTCTGCCAATAAACCGTCTCCAGAGGGGGACAAGGAGCCACCAATGCCTAGGAAATCAAAGAAGCCAGTAAGAAAGCAAACGCACTCGCCTACGGGCAAGGTAGTTGGCCAAGTCGGTCAGATACTGCTACCGATGATAGCTGGGATCGCGGCCACGAAGGCGGATCTGACGGAATGGGTGTACGAGCAAGGACTGACAGCTCTGCACCTACTGCTCAGAGAGGACGCCGAGGAGATCGCGGGGCTCAAGGGCAAGCACGAGAAGGAGCGAACTCATAACCACTGGGGGAGCACGAACGGAGAGCTGAGCTTCGGTGGTCGTCGCATCCAAGTGTCGCGACCTCGAGTTCGCTCGAAGTCGGGCGCGGAGGCGTCGCTTCCACACTTCGAAGCCTTCCGCGAAGAAGACCCGCTTCCAGAGCGAGTGTTGAATCAGATCTTGGTGGGCGTATCGACCCGAAATTACGAATCGAGTCTGGACAAACCCGCGGCCAAGTTGAAGTCTCGTGGCACGAGTAAGAGTGCCGCCAGCCGTCACCTCGTGAGCCAGACGACTAAGAAGCTCGAGGAATACCTGTCTCGGCGGCTAGAGGAGTTCGAGCTTGCGGCACTGATGCTGGATGGCCTTGAGGTGGCCGGACAGACCGTCGTCGTAACTCTAGGTATCACAATAGATGGAACGAAGGTGCCCCTGGGTATATGGCTGGGCTCGACGGAGAACTCTCGGGTGTGCACCGCGATGTTGCAGGACCTTCTCGAGCGAGGCTTGCGCGTCGATGAGTCGATTCTCTGCGTAGTGGACGGAGGCAAAGGCATCCGCAAGGCACTCGTCGACGTTTTGGGGGACCTCGCGGTCATCCAAAGGTGCCAGATCCATAAACTCCGAAATCTTCGCTCGTACCTTCCCAAGTCTCGTCACGCCTACGTGCTCCAGACGATGAAGGAAGCCTACAAGTGCAAGAGTGCCGACAAGGCGCGCAAGCGACTTCAGGCATTGGTGTCGTGGCTCGAGCGAAACGGCTACGACGAAGCTGCCGGAAGCCTTCGTGAAGGGATGGAAGAAACACTCACGGTCGTGAAGCTCGCGCCGCCCGCCTTACTTCGCCAGTCTCTTGCCACGACGAACGCCATTGAGAATCTCAACGGAACCATTCGCAGAGTATCGAGAAACGTCAAGCGTTGGAAGAGTCCTTCCATGGTTCGCCGATGGACCGCTCTTGGCGTCGTCACCGCGCAGAAAAAGTTCCGGCGTATCAAAGGCTATCGCCATATGGGCGCTCTCGTTCACGCGCTTAGAAGCAAACAGGAATCTCTTGACAGCGATGAGTTTGCTGCCTAAGAGTATTCACAGGTGCCGCCGCTACCCGACCAAATTCAACAGCGGCCGGGACATCCCCCACACTTTGTCATCGTTGCGCAAGCGTACTAAACTGCAGCCCGTTGCGTTACCGCTTCGCCAACTTCATCCTCTCTCCTTCGCGACGGACCCTTCTCCGCAAAGGCAAAGAAGCGCCCCTCATTCCTCGCTATTTCGCCTCTTGGTGCTTCTCATCGAGAAACGCAACGAGGCCGTCCATCGTCAGGAGATTCTGGACACAATCTGGAAAGACGTGATCGTCTCGGACGGCGCCCTCACCCAAGCAATCAGAACACTTAGACGAACGCTGGGAGACGACTCGAGGGAGCCCGTTTTCATCCGTACCGTGTCGCGCCACGGTTATCGGTTCGTTTTTGCCGATGTCGTGGAAGAGGCCAACGACGCTCCCCTACCGATCGCACTGCCTGCCACAAAGGAGTCTGGCGGGTCCGAGCCTGCCACGGAAGACGCTTGGGAATCCGCGCTCGAGCGCCTGCTCGCCCCGGACTCCGATACGACGGAGCCCGATGACGATGACGGTCGGCGCGATGCGGCGGAAGCGCTTCATGTGCTAGGAACATCCGAGACCCTGCGCCGGCTCATGACGCAGAAGTCGCCCGAGTCGAGGGGGATGTCGACGGAGGCGAGAGACCTCAAGAAACGATAGTAAAACCAGTAACTCATGCGCTTGAGCGGTCCTTCCTTACGGTGTGTGCGGACCGCATAAACGACGTCGTAGCCTTCCCGGCACTTGTCGATGAACGCCTCGAGCACTTCCGGAGGATCCTGGAGATCAGCATCCATGACCGCTACGACGTTGCCCGAGGCGTAGCACAGACCGGCGGTGACCGCGGCTTGGTGCCCGAAGTTTCGGGTGAAGCTGAGTACCTTGAACCGATTGTCGTTGCTGGCGATGTCGCGCATCAATTCGAGAGAACGGTCCCAGCTCCCGTCATCTATGAAGATGCATTCGAATTCCTCGTTCCAGGAGGACGCCGCGGCGACGAGACGCTCGCGAAGGATGGATAAGCAGTCAGACTCGTTGTAGACGGGAACGACGATCGAGATCACGGGACACTAGAAAAGTGTGTATATGAACGGTGCGACCGCCGACGACTCGGCAAACAGAATCAGCAATCCGAAGAGAAGCAAGGTCAACACCATGGGCATCATCCACCAGAGCTTCCGCTCCCAAAGGAACACCATCAGCTCCTGCATGATCCCCACCTTACGTCCCGCCGACTCTATTGCCTTTCCCATCGACCTACCTCACTCCTTTTCAACAACGTAGTTGCCCAACACCAGCCTGTCCATGCCGCTCCGGCTGAACGTCGAATAGGCTTGTTGCGGCGTATCCACGATCGGCTCACCACGAAGATTGAACGAGGTGTTCATAATGATCGGCACGCCGGTGGCATCACCGAAGCGTGCGATGAGGTCATGGTATCGCGAATTCCCTTCCCGAACCACTGTTTGTAGGCGACCGGTTCCATCCACGTGCGTGACGGCGGGGATGACGGCGTGCTTCGATGGTTTGATGTCGAAGACGAGTAACATGAACCGCCCCGGATACTGCTGAGCCAGGTTCTCAACCCCCGGCGCATCGAAGTATTCGTCGACATGCCCGCTCAACACGGCGGGCGCAAACGGACGATAAGGCTCCCGAAATTTGATCTTGGTATTGACGAGGTCCTTCATGTCCGCCCGACGGGGATCCGCAATGATCGATCGATGCCCTAGGGCGCGCGGCCCCCACTCGAACCGACCCTGGTACCAACCGATGACCTCGCCGCCCTGGAGCGCGTCGACGGTGCGGTCGATGAGGCGATCCTCCTCGAGCCGTTCGTACCGGATCCCCTCCTCCTCGAGGAAAGCCTTCACTTCGGAGTCGGAGTACGACTTTCCCCAAAATGCGTGCTCGAGAATGAATTGGCGCGGCTTGCCCAAAAGCGTGTTGTAAACCCAGAGCGCTGCGCCGAGAGCGCCACCTCCGTCCCCGGCGGACGGCTGAATGAAGATCTCGTCGAAGGGCGTTTTTCGAAGGATGCGACCATTGGCAACGCTGTTGAGCGCGACTCCGCCCGCCATGCAAAGTCTTCGCAGTCCCGTCTCTCGATGCAGATGATTCGCCATGTCGAGGAGAATCTCTTCTGTCACCCGCTGGATGCTGGCCGCGATGTTTGCATAGTGTTGGTTGGTACGACAGAGCTCGTCGTAGTTTGCGGGAGGCTCTCCGAAATAACTCGGGAAACCTGAATCCTTGGTAAAGAAAAGCAAGTCGGAAGGACGGGGCTCGCCAAAGAGATCGACGAAACGATGACTGAAGGACTTTTTGTTGGAGTAATGGAAGGAGAAGTACTTCATGTTGAGATGAAACGATCCATCGCCGCTCTTCTGAATCAGTTTGTAGACCTTGTCGACGTATCTGGGCTCCCCGTAGGGCGCCATCCCCATCACCTTGTATTCCCCTTCGTTGACCTGAAACCCGAGGAACGCAGTGAAGACGCTATAGAGCAATCCTAGTGAGTGCGGAAACTCGATCTGACGGTGGAGTTGGATGTCGTTTCCGCGACCGACTCCGTAGCTTGCGGTGGCCCACTCTCCTACCCCGTCGACGGTGAGAATGGCTGCTTCGTCGAACGGTGAGCAAAGATAGGCGCTGGCAGCATGGGACAAATGGTGCTCGGAGAACAGAATCTTCTCCCGCGGTACCCCGATCCTTTCGGTGATGAGCGCACTGACCCACAGCTTATCCAGCATCCAGGCGATCATCGATTCGCGGAAGACGGGGAGCGCCCTTGGAAACATCTGGAGCGACGTCATGAGTATCCGCTCGAACTTCTGGAACGGCTTTTCGAAGAAGGCAACGTAGTCCAGATCCTCGGCACCGATACCTTCGGATTCCATGACGAACCGGATGGCGTTGGCCGGGAAGCCGTAGTCGTGCTTCTTGCGGGTAAATCGCTCCTCTTCCGCCGCGGCGAGCAGGACTCCGTCTCTTAGGAGTGCGGCCGCCGAATCGTGGAAGAAACAGGAAAGGCCGAGGATGTACATACGCTAGAACTGCCGCCGGGCCGTGGACTCGTCCGGGTGAGGCGTCTTCCGCTCGATCCAATAGGACTCACCCTTGTGCGACCGCAGATGAAGAGGATCTTTGAAGAGCTTCACGATGAGAGCGAACACCGGAACGATCAAGACATAGAAGAGCGTCAGAATCACGCGACTCTGAAAGGCCCCGATCCTCTTGGCGATGACCTTCCATCGCTCCCACGCACGACGAGACCGACTCTGTGGCATATGAACAACTTTAAGATGACCCGAGCTGCTGTTGACTATACGATATAGCCCACTCTTTTTCAATAGGTTAGAGGCATTGCCCGCCGCCAGGATTTCACCTGAAATAGGTCCCCTCAGACACATCCCATTGGCGAAGCGTGACTTGAGAAGATACGGTCCGCTGCAAGCGCTGCTCCCGTGAAATCCATTTTAACGCGGGACGGCTCCCCTCGGGGATCCACTGCCCGGGCTGCGGCCTCCCCTTCCGGCTCACGCGACCGTCACCGACTCCGCCAACGCCATCCGAAGCACCGGTCATCGACGCCACCCAGGAGCCTTCCGGTAAGGCGCTTGCCCTCAGGTCCGACTTGGTGATCCTGGAGGTTGTGGAAGAGGGAACGACGTACTTCGTCATCAAGGATCCGGTGCAACAACGGTTCTTCCGAGTGAAGGCGCTCGAGCATTTCTTGATCACACAATTCGATGGGCAGACGACCTTCGATGAGGTACGGCGCCGCGCATCGTCACCGAGGCTCTGGTGCGCTACATCTGGGAGCAAGAAGAAGCACCCGTCTACACGATGTGGCAAATCCTCGAGCCCCGCCGGGAAGTTGTTCGAAGCCGGTTAGCCAAGCTCTTCGGGTGTGATCGCGAGGAGATTGCGCTGGTGCGCAACGCTTCCGAGGCACTTGAAATCCTGCTCAACGGGTTCGACCTGCAGTTTGGGGACGAGGTCGTGACCTCGGAGCATGACTACCCTCGCATGCTGACCACGCTCAATCAACGGCGCCGCCGCGCCAACCGAGGATACGGATGTCTTGGTGGAAGGGTTCGCCCGTGCCATCACTCCGCGGACCAAACTCATTCTGGTGAGTCATCAAGTCAACATCACGGGGCAAATCTTCCCCGTCAAGCAGATCGTCGAGCTCGCGCGGCCGCACGGCATCGAGGTCATCGTGGACGGAGCGCACTCCTTTGCCCAGTTCGCCTTCACCCAATCCGACCTGGGTTGCGACTATTTCGGTACCAGCCTCTACAAGTGGATTCTCGCTCCCAAAGGAACGGGGATGCTCTACGTGCGGCGGGACAAGATCAAGAACGTGTGGCCGCTCATGGCAGCGCCGGAGGAAATGAGCGACGACATCCGGAAGTTCGAAGAGCTCGGCACGCACCCCGCGGCCAACGAAGTGGCCACCGGAGAAGCGCTCACCTTCCACAATACGATCGGCTCGGAGCGGAAAGAGGCCCGGCTGCGGTATCTCCAGCACTACTGGGCGGAAAGGCTGCAGCAGCTACCCAACGTCCGTCTCCATACTTCGTTGAAGCCCGAGATGAGCTGCGCGATCGCTACCGTCGAGATCACCGGAGTCGACACCAAAGCCCTGGGTGAGTATCTCTGGGACAAGCACCACATCATCGTAGTCGCAATCATAAGGAACGACTTCCAGGGGCTTCGAGTCACGCCCAACCTCTTCACCACGCTCGAAGAGCTGGACTATTTCTGTGACGTCATGGAGCACGTTGCGAAGAAGGGGCTGC
Organism: Candidatus Marinacidobacterales bacterium; assembly: GCA_965222425.1. Lineage (GTDB taxonomy): Bacteria > Acidobacteriota > Vicinamibacteria > Marinacidobacterales > DATDRI01 > CBDCNP01. The sequence continues at coordinate 81,695 of CBDCTW010000017.1, read as the reverse complement.
CCAAGAGCGCCTAGAGGCGAAGCGGCGAGATCGCCGCCCTGGAGCTTCGGCGGCTAGCTTGCAGTGATAGCTGGCCTCTCCTTGCCGATTCCTCCTGAGCCAGCCGAACCAACTCGGAAACATCAAGCAGCTTACGGCAGGATCCCGAAAATTCGACTACCGGCACCGCCGCCCCCCTGAAACTTCATGGGCGCCACGACCAACCACGCCCCGGCGGCGGGGAGCGCATCCAGGTTTGCGAGCATCTCGATTTGGTACTTTCCTGCCCGGTGCATCTCGATGTGCACTTGGTGCGGCGGGTCGGTGCCCATCGATACGCCGAGGGCGTCGGTGGCGAGAGAATCGGAGGCAAGGGCGTTAATGTCGCGGCTCTCCAAAAGCCATCTAGCGGCGTCCGGAGAAAATCCTGGGAAGTGTAATCCTCCCGCCTCGTCGAGACCGAGAAACGCTTTGAGATCGGAATACTTTTCACCCCAGCCACTGTTCATGATCACGATGGCGCCAGGGGGGATCTCACCGTGCGCCTGCTCCCACGCGTTGAGATCATCGACCGATAGCAAATAGTCCGGATCCGCAGCGGCCTTGGCCTTCACGTCCACGACGACGGCGGGGGCAACCAGGCGGTCGATGGGAATCTCGTCGATCGACTCTTTGTCCTTGCCGGAAAACCAATGGTTCGGGGCGTCGGTGTGGGTTCCCGCGTGTTCCGTCATCTGATACCAGTTCCAGTACCAAGTGTTTGCTCCCCGCTCGTCCCACCGGGCGATTTCGGTTTTCTTGAAGAGAACTCCCTGTCCTAGATGCGGAGGCGCCACAAACTCCGGCGCGCCTTCGTAATAGGGATGGGAAAGGTCGACCAGCGAATAATTCCCCGCCGCCAGCGCTTCCACGACCGAAGGGGGAGGTGCCTCCACCTGCGGCTGCGCGCAGGAGACGAGCAACGCAATTCCTAGGATAAGCGACAAGATAAGCATCATTTCTTTTCCTCCTCCGAGACTATCGTTCAATCTCGGCGTCCCTTCTTAATCAGCCAGCAATAGTAGAACATCGGGATCAAAACCAGGGATGGCAACACCAAGAGCAAGATGAAGCTGCTGAGCGGCAGTCCAAGCATCAGGCTTTCTCCGGAAAAAATTTCTTGGTCGCCTCTTCTTTAACCGGTCGCGTGAAGAAGTTAACGACGAGCATCAGGCTGCCCCCGGTGGCCAACCCGACGATTCCCGGGTGCACTCCTTGCACCCAGTTCGCTCCCGCCAGGGTCCACCACGTCCAGATGGCGGTCGCGACGGCCCCGCCGACGGAGGACGCGGTCGCCGCCTCTTTGCTCGCCCGGCGAGAAGTGAGCCCCACGATGAGCGGAAAGAAAAAAGTCGCCCCCACGATGGCCACCGCGTAAGAGACGATCTGGAGGATGAGGGCGATATCCGGTAACGAGCCGAGGAAGGCGATGAATCCCACCGCGACGATCGTGATGCGAGAGACGCGCAAATAATAACGCTCGTCTTTGACCACGCCGCGAGGCTCGTGAATGCTCTTCCGCAATATGTCGTGAGAGATCGCCGCCCCCGACATGAGAAGCAACGAGTCCGTTGTAGACATCGCGGCGCTGGCGATACCGGTCAGAGCGATGGCAGACAAGAAGGGTCCTAGCGTGGCTCCCACCAAGGCCGGGAAGGCTTGATCAGGACTCGAAATTTGATCCCAAACTAGGACGCGCGCTGCGGCGCCTAGGTAGAAATTTCCGTAGAGCAAGAAGACCCCAACCAGCAACGCCGTCCAGGGTATCGAGAAACGAGCGATCTTGCTATCGCGAGCCGCAAACATCTTGGTGATCAGCTCGATCCGGGTGCAATACGCGACAAACCATACCACGTACCAGGAGATCAAAAAGCTGGTCGTCCATGTCGTTCCACGTACCGTGGTCCAGCCCGGTGCCACCTGTTCCACCTTCTCCAGCACCTCGAACCATCCCCCCGCCATCTCGTAGACGTGGGGAGCGAGAAACATGAGCCCGATCCACATGAAAAAGAACTGGGCGATGTTGGTCCAGACGACGGCGAGCAGACCGCCGAGGGCAACATAGAAGACGAAGATGGTGGTTCCGAGGACCAGCCCCCAGAAGAACGGTATTCCGAGGAGCTTCTCCAGGATGAAGCCCATGCCTCGGATCTGGGCGATCACGTAGACGATACTGGAGACGGCGACCATGAGTGCGCTCCAGGTGCGCAAGAAGCGGCTGTCGAAACGGTCTCCCATGTAGTCGGGAAGCGTGAACCCCTTGGACTCCCGGAGCTTCTTCGCGAAGAAGAAAAAGATGACCGCGAAGCCGGCGGACATGGACAAGTAGGGCAGTATCGCCACGCCGCCGAACCGGCCGGCGAAAGCCATTCCGCTCAATATCGAGCCACCGTGCATGATGGCCGCCATATTGGCAATGACCAACACCACGACGCCGAACCGGCGGCTTGCCACCCAAAAATCTTCGGAAGTCTTTTGGTATCGAGCCGAAACGAGGCCGATAACGACAACAGTTACCAGGTAGAAACCGAAAACGACGAGGCCGATGGAGGAAGGGCTCATGAGATCATCATCACTGGAAGGCGGCCAGCTTCAAGCGGCGGATGCTAGCACGCAGATTCTATGCCTGTCAACGAATCCGCGGTCCGCTGGTCCGCTAGGGTTCGAGCCGGCGAATGCCTTCGATCTGATCGAGGTGTCGGTCGTAGCTCACGATGGTCTCGAGCCCGGTGCGCCGCATGACCGCGGCGTGAATCGCGTCTCGTGGAGAGATCCCCGTGTATTGAGCCAGCAACTGCTTGGCCATCAGCAAGTCCTCGAGCATGACCAGATGACCTTTCCCGCGGCGACCTCCTTCATGAAGCGAATGGACGGTTCCTTGTAGCGAAGGGCATCCCCCGGCTACATACATGGGAAACGACTGGCGTTTCGAGCTTCGACATGACCTCCACCGCTCGAAGGCGAGCGGCGACGACGCCGACTCCATACTGGATTTCGGTAGCATCCCGAACCAGCTCGCCAACGGAGCGCCCCTGCTCCTTGGACACGCGTTCGAGCTCCTCGTAAAGCTTTGGGAGGAATAGGATGGTCATCTTTTTCGTCATTTCTGCCATATCATATCCATATCTATACATGGAGACCCTTGCCGCCATCGATGATCACCAGCAGACCCTGGGAGATATCCAGTCCCCGATCGAGAAGTGAACGCAGGAACGGCGTCAACACTTGCGCGTTCTCCGTGTCTGTCTCCACGAAGCCCATGAAGCGTTTTTCCCCGGAAAGCGTGATGCCCAGAGCCACCACCATCGTGGCGTCGGCGAACGTCTGCCCGTTCAGGAACAGCGCCACCACATCCTCGCCGGACAGCTCCCGTTCCTGCATCTCCCGGAGCTTCGCCGCGCTCGCTTGCACGAACCCTCGGGACACCGTCGAGCTCGACAGTCCGATGGCGCCCGGAATCCCTTCCGCTGCCGCCTCGTAGTTGCGACAGGAGATTCCGTACAGAACTCGTTTCAGCAGAAGATCATTCACCTCACCGCCGTGGCTCAACGCCTCGTACGAGCGAAGCGGAATCTCTCCTCCCTCGATGCTCTGAACCCGGGGCACACGGATCGGTACCCGCTGGCCGGCAAGCCCTACCGTGCCAGGGTTGCTTCCGTGGCGGCGGCCACGCGCCCACTCTTCCTTGCGAGCGTATCGCTCCCCACCCAACGCTTTCACTTCGTCGTCGAGCAACTCGTGAACGCGCATTAGCCCCAGCGGGACCAACGAACGAATCATCTCTACTTTGGCATCCAGCTCGAACTCCGCGTACTCCTCGCGACTCACGATCTCGACCTCACCCAAACGACGTGACTTCTTGCGTTTCTTGACCGAACGTAGCAGACTTCCCATCTCGGCTCCTTTCTTCGCGGCTTGATGTTGTTTTGTCCAACGTCGTCAAACCACGGGGTTCGGAGCCGTTTCAATTTTCAACTAAGATTGGCACACTTTCGACGAAACATCTTTGGTTCTGTGCCTTGTGATGGCCAGCGTCGCGCTGGCGGAAAAGAGCGGGGCGGAGCTCATCGCAGAAGCCGAGAGCGCCGCTCCTGCGGCCGTCACGAAGGACGCTACGATCAAGGCCCCGGACGGCAAGGTGTTGAGGGAGGGGTCGAACGGCTGGACCTGCTACCCGCAACAGTCGATTATCGGACCGATGTGCAATCGTCCCCAGTGGGACAAGCTGCTCCATGCCATGTTGAACAAGCAGCCGATCGACGTTAATGAGTTCAGCGTCTCCTACATGCTGGCCGGCGAGGGAGAAGCCCTTGGGGTCAGCAATAAGGATCCGTATGCCACCGAACCCACTGACGACAATGACTGGCTCAAGGAAGGACCGCACCTGATGATGTCGTGCCAGATGAGGCCGCGCTGGAAGGTCTTTCCACCGACCCAAAGGAGCCCGTCTACGTCATGTGGAAGGGGACGCCGTACGCCCACATCATGGTGAAAATCGAACCGGAGCCCTAGTCTAGGCGCCTATTCAATTAATGAAGAGGAAGGTCAACCCCCTCGGGCACGGTGAGTCGTGCCCGAGGGTCCAGGTTGTTTGCTACCGAAGAGACGTTGGTACGCTTACTGTTTTAATTCAAGCCGAGAGACTCTGCATCCGGAGCCTCGTAAACCAGCTTGCCATCGACGAAGGTCGCCAGAGCCTCGATATCCCGTATCCCTTCCTCCGCAACGGTCAGAATGTCTTCGGAGAGAATCACGAAATCGGCTAGCTTGCCGGGCTCGATCGATCCTTTGATGTCTTCTTCGAAGGTCAGATAGGCATTATTGATGGTCATCACGCGGAGCGCTTCCTCCCGGCTGATTTTTTGCTCCGGCCCAATCACGTCCCACAAACGCGTTTCCCGCGTGACCCAAAAGTAGATCATCCAAAAGGGATTGGCCGGCACCAGGGACCAGTCACTTCCTCCTCCCACTCGGATACCGGCATCCAGCCAGTCCCGAAGGCGCATTGTCTGAGCGGCGCGCTCCGGCCCCCAGTGTCGGATCATCGTTCTGGACGACATGTAGGGATGGAACTGGGTAGAGATAGAGAGCCCGAGCTCTTTGATCTTCTCGAACTGATCGGGGCGCGTGTAATGGCAGTGCTCGAGGATCCATCGGAGAGGACCGATATCCTTCGCCTCGTTGGCCTTCTCATAGGCCGCCAGTACCAAGTCGAGCCCCTTGTCACCGACGACGTGAATACTTCCCCGCCAGTTGAGACGAGCCATTCCCTCCATAACCTCTTCGAATTTCTTCGTCTCGATCCGCTGGAGGCCATAGTAATCGGGCGGTGCAGGAGCTCCCGCCAAATCGTGATAGGGCTCGCTCATCAACGCCGCCTCGAACCCGCCATCGATCCCGAACTCCCCGATGCCGTCCAGACGCAGCCAAGGATCCCCGAAGCCGGTCCCCACACCCCACTCTTCCAGTTGCTGGATCAATTCATCTCCACTGCGCCGGTTGTCGAGGCTGAGGTTCATGCTCACTCGTAGTGTCAGCCCCTCGCGAGCACGCAGCTCGTTGTAGGCGCGCATTTTTTCCGGCGTTAGGCCCGGCTCGCGTATTCCGGTAACGCCTACCGCGTTTTGTTTGCGCTGAGCAACTTTCAACGCTTCCATCCGGTCCTCGTGGGTAGGCTTCGGAATGAGATGCCGCGCTAGGGCCATGGCGTTATCGACCAGCAATCCCGTTGGCTCACCGGTTGCCGGATCCTTGTGAACCAAACCGCCGCTCGGAGACGGCGTGGCTCGGCTAATGCCGGCTAGCTCGAGCGCCGCCGAGTTCAGATAGTAAGTGTGGCCTCCCTGAACGAGGACCGGATGATCGGGCGCAACCTGATCGAGCGAATGCCGATCCGGCGGCGTCTTCTCCGCGAGCTGATCCACCAACCAGCCCGACGTGGTGTAGATCATCTCGCCCGGGGGTGTGTCCTTGGCCTTCGCACCGATCGCGTCGAGCATGCTTCGAGAGATTCCACCAGGGCCACTTCCACACCGAGGTACTGATCCACCGCTTTGTCAAGTAGATGATGGTGCCCGTCGATGAGCCCCGGCACGACGGTCCTTCCCCTCAAATCCACGACTTTCGTGGCAGGTCCGCGAGTACCGAGAACGTCGGCATCGTGGCCCACGCGAAGGAACTCGTTTGCCGGGATCGAAACCGCTTCGGCAATCCGGAAATCCTCATCCACAGTCACGATCTCGCCGTTGTGAAGGATCCAATCGGGATGCTCGGGATTAGGCTGCCCGCAGGCGCCGAAGAAAAGCAGAAAAGGGAGAAAGTATCTGTTCACGAAGACGGAGATTAACACGTCGCGGCCATTGCGAAAACTGGGTCGAATCTACGAAATGGTCGATTGCGCCACACTTCGGTCCGCCCTTTCGGATTAAGATTGTGGGTGAGTGGCCTGATGCACCGCCTCGTGGCTCGAGGTCCGAAATCGAATGTCACAAAGCACTACCCGGCAAACCAGCTCCGCAGATCCGAACGCGCAGGATGAGCGCTGGGCCCGACAGGTCGCCGCATACCAAAAGGATCGGTCGCCACCGTTCGAGCAGCAATGGGCCACCTTCCAGGAGATATTCCGCAACCGAAAGCCCGAAGACGGTCCACCGGTTGCTTGGCGCCCAGACCCCGCCCGGATCCAGGCCTCCAACCTGGGACAAGTGATGACCGATCTCGGTTGCCAAGACTACCAGGAGCTCCACGCCTGGTCGGTTGCGAACCGCGCGGGTTTCTGGGAGAAAGTGATCGATCGTCTCTCGATCGTCTTCTCCCGCTGGCCCGATGCCACTGTCGACTCATCGGCCGGTCCACGCTCTCCCCAATGGTTACCGGGCGCTCGCCTCAACATCGTCGATAGCTGCTTCGGTGCTCCCCCCGAAAACACTGCGATCGTTTCGGGCCGGGAAGGCTCGGAAGAGCTAACACGCACTTCATACCGAGATCTCGAGGAGCTCGTTAGTCGGATGGCGAAATTCGTGCAGGACCGCACGGCACCGGAAGCCGCGATCGGCCTTTACATGCCGATGACGGTCGAGTGCGTTGTCGCCTATCTCGGGATCGTGAGAGCGGGCAGACGGGTGGTGTCAATTGCGGATAGTTTCTCTCCCGAAGAGCTACGGAAACGAATGGAGATCGCAGAGGCGAGCCTCGTCGTAACGTCCGCCGGCTATCAGTGGGCGGGCAAAATCGTTCGACCCTACAATAAGGTCCGCCAGGCGGAGATTCCAAGCGCCATCGTGATAAGCGGTGTAGGAAAGCCACCGTCTCTTCGTGAGCAAAACACGCGGTGGGAAGAGGTCCTAGCCACCGAGAACGAATTCACCGGCACGCCGGCCGATCCGTACGACGTCATCAATGTTCTCTTCTCTTCAGGAACTACCGGTGTTCCCAAAGCAATACCCTTCACCCACCTCACACCGATCAAGTGTGCGATGGACGGTCACTTTCACCATGATATCGGTTCGCAAGACACCGTTGCCTGGCCAACGAATATCGGTTGGGTGATGGGCCCGTAGCTGATCTACGCGCCTCTCATGAACAGGGCGAGCATGGCGCTTTATGAAGGAGCGCCCACCGGTGATGGTTTCGCCCGCTTCGTCGGCCAGGCGGGGGTTTCGATCCTCGGTGTGGTGCCATCTCTGGTTCGCGCCTGGCGGCGATCGTCAGCGCTAGAGGACGTGGACTGGAGCGGCGTCCGCGTCTTCAGCTCGACCGGAGAGACGTCGAATCCCGAGGACTACCTCTGGTTGATGAGTCGAGCCCGTTATCGAGCTCCCATTATCGAGTACCTCGGTGGCACCGAGATCGGCGGGGGGCACCTTACCGGGACCGTCGTCCAACCCGCCTCTCCCGCTACCTTCACCACTCCGACTTTGGGGATGGACTTCGTTATCCTCGACGAAGAGGGTGCAGCGGTCCCGAGGGCGGTGAAGGCGAGCTCTTTCTGATCCCGCCCGCCATCGAACTTTCTCAAACGCTACTCAACAAGAACCACGACGAGGTCTATTACGTGGGTTGTCCGAGTGGGCCGAAGGGCGAAGTGCTCCGCCGTCACGGAGATCGCATCGCTCGACTGCATAAGGGTTTTTTCAAGGCAGCGGGTCGCACCGATGACGCAATGAACCTCGGCGGAATCAAGGTCAGCTCGGCGGAGCTGGAGCAAGTGCTCGATCTTCATCCCGCAGTCTACGAAAGTGCGGCTATCGCCATTCAACCGGAAGGGCAAGGCGCGGATAAGCTCGTTGTATATGCGGTGCTTCGTGATCGAATGGATCAGGCTGAGCTTATGCGGGAGCTCGGGTCCCTAGTCGCGTCAAAGCTCAACCCTTTGTTCAAGCTGCACGATCTCCTCGTGATCGATGCCCTACCGCGGACCCCATCCAACAAGATCATTCGACGCGAGCTTCGCGCCCAATACAGGAAAGGGCAATAGCCTCCACCCAAACCAAAGGAAACTTCTCTATGCCGATCGCATTGGAAGGGCACCTCCTCGGGATATCGTCGCCTGCCAACCTGCGTATCAACGATCAGATCCGAGCCTTCCGTGAAGCCTGTCGGCGGGGTGGATGCGACCGACCGTACCACTGTGTCCGGGATGCGAGACGCGAACGCTTCAAACGGCTCGGCATCGAGACCGCGGGGCAGCTCGCCGGAGAACTACTTCACGTGGAACACGTCGCGCTCCTCCCGGGAGATGCGCTTTTGCTACCGGAGGACGACTTCTCCTTCCGGTGCAGCTACGTCGACTATGATGGCCAGCAAGTGCTCCAGAGCTGGCGGGAGAAGTCCCCTCGCACACCGGAAGAAGAGGATGCCTTCATGCGGAATCACTGTCCCCTTATCTTGGACGGAGTGCGGTACATCGGCCGGTACCTGGAGCAAATCAAAGAAGGGCGTAGGCCCGAGCACGCTGCGTAGGGCAGAGTGACATACACCGCGAGAGGCTCGAAGATGTGTCCGCGGAAGAGCTCGACCGCTGCTGGTCCGCGCCGACAAGCGGAAAGGGGCGGCGAATCTCCCCGGAAAAAATCTCGTCCGGACGAGATTTGAAGCGCCAACTCGCGCCACATCCCCTCAAGGGATATCTACGAGTATATTGACACGACCCCTCTCACTTCACGACCGTGACGTTCTTGTCTTTCCCCGCATTACGGATGGCGTCGAAGAGCGCGCTCGGCCCGTTGAACGAATCGCTGATAATCACGCCTTCGCCCTGCAAAGCGTCCTGGAGCGCCGCGGAGATAGCATGCAGCGGAGCGCCGCCCCCCTCACCCATACCCTTCGCCCCATTGTAGGAAAAAGGGGATGGGCTCTCCAGGCTTCCGCACTCGAGGTTCGGCATGTTCATCGCGGTGATCGGCACGTACTCGGCGAACTGGCTGGTGAGCATGTTGCCGTCCTCGTCGTAAACGCACCTTTCCAAAAGTGCAGCGCCGATGCCGTGCGCCGTAGCGCCGTGGACTTGTCCTTGCACGATGGTAGGGTTGATCTTCTTCCCGCAGTCGTCGACCGCGGCATAGGCGAGGATCTTGGGATGGAAGGTCTCCTTGTCGACTTCGATGACCACGATGTGAAGCTGGGCCGCGTAGGTCAGCGTCAGGTTTCCGAACTTCTTCTCGACATCGGGAATCTCGAATGGAGGGTGATATATGTAGCGACAATTGAGACTGACGGTCTCGCGAAGCTCCTCACTAAGTTCGAGGTTATTGGCGTTGACCAGGTTGGAGAGCATCCAGTAGGCGACCGAACGATCGGTCCCCTTGACCCGCACTTCGGGACCCTGCTCACCGAGCCCAAACTCCAGATCACCTTCATCCGCCTCGAGCTTGAAGGCGGCCACCTTCTTCATCTCCGCCTTGAGCTTCTCCACCGCCCCGTGGATGGCGGAGAGTCCTGTGACCGCGAACTGGCTGGCGTAGGTTCCGGAGTGACCGGTATAGGTGTTCCATTCGGTGTCGAAACCGGGTCGCACCGACACCATCTCCGGGTTGATGCCGAGCTCGCTGGCCACCACCTGCGACGTCGTCGTCTCGTGCGACTGCCCCTGAGGAACCGTGCCAAGAGTCACGACCACCGTGCCATCGATGTCGAGCTTGACGTTCGCGACCTCGGAGTTACCCGAAAAGGGCAAGTAGCTATTGATGATGCGCGCTTGCCCGAAGTTATTGGTACCGGAGTCGAGGGTCGTTCCGATTCCGATCCCGAACCACCTTCCCCCCTTCCGGGCCGCCTCCTGCTTTTTCTTCCAGTCGTCCCAGCCGATGAGCTTCTTGGCAATCTCCATCATCTTCGGGAAATCACCCGAATCGTAGACGCAACCGTTAGGCGTTTCGTACGGGAAATCCCGGATATAGTTGCGGAGGCGCATCTCGTCTCCGGGGATGCCCAGCTGGTGGCTACAAATATCGATGACCCGCTCCATGAACCACAGATGCTGGAGCCGGGAATATCCCCGGTTGGGTCCCACCGGACATTTGTTCGTCACCGCCTGATTGAAGTCGATACGGAGATTCCGGATCTTGTAGGTGGCGGGCACGACCTGTGACCAGATCACACATCCCAGAGGTTCGTAACGAGGAAAGGCGCCAGCGTCGTCGATGTGCTTGGAACGGATGGCGGTGATGACACCGTCCTCGTCGAGGGCGACCTCGGTATTACGATAGGTTCGTTCGTTCCCATGGGCACTACCGGTCAGGTGCTCGCTGCGGGTCTCCGCCCACTTCACCGGAACGCCACCGGCTTTGCGAGAGATCAAAGCGCAGATCGCCATCGTCGGATAGTTCGTGATCTTGATCCCGAAACTACCTCCGATGTCATGCGTCTTGACGCGGAGCTGATCGATGGGAACTCCCAACGCCGGCGCTAGGAACTGAATACCGAACGCCGGGAAGGAACAATTCGTCCAGAAGTGAATCCTGCCCTCTCGTGCCCACTGCGCAACATGCGCATTGTTCTCAAGGGGTGTGCTGGTGAACCGATGGAAGTGCATTTTGTCGATCTTGACGATGTGGGCCGCCTCGTCGAACGCCTTGTCGACCTCGCCCCAGTCGAAGACACCGTGCCACACCAGATTCGTACCGGCCGTCTCGTGGAGGATCGTTTCGTCTTCGAGTGCAACCTCGGGGTCCACGACCGGCTCGAGCATGTCGTAGTCGACGTCGATCAGAGCGGCGGCGTCCGCGGCGATAGCGGCCGTTTCGGCGACGACCGCGGCGACGGGCTCACCTTGGAAGCGTACCTTCCCCACCGCCATACAGTAGTCTTGGATCTTGGCGCCGGGATCGGGAGGAAGCTCGATGAACGGCTGGGTCTGCTCCGCCACTTCGGCACCGGTCAGCGTGCAGACCACGCCCGGCATCGCCTCGGCGGCGGAAACGTCGATGCTTCCGATCGTGGCGTGGGCGTAAGACGACGTGACGAGCTTCATGTGCAGCATGCCGCCCATCTTGTAATCGTCCACGAAGAGGCCCTTGCCGCGGATCAATCGGTCATCTTCCTTGCGGTGAACGGTCTTGCCTATCCAACTCATGCCGCTCCTCCTGATGACGACAACTTGTCTCGCAAGCCACCGATCAGCGTCCCGATGTTCTTCTTGGCCAGCGGCTTCAGGAGCCCACCCGCCAATGACGCGAGTCTTCCAAGAATGATGACTTCACCTTTCCATGTGACCTTGGTCTTCCCGCCTCCGGCATCGGCGAGGTCGAAGCCAGCGATCAGATTCACCGATCCGCCGGGCAGCTTTCCCTTGCCGGTGTAGAGCGCGTGATCAGAAGGCTTGGCCTCGTCCAGCCGGAGCTTTATCGTCGCCAATCCCGGAATCTGCGGGACACCGACCTTGAGCTTCACGGAACACGTCTTGTCATCCTCGACCTCCATGCTTTGAAAACCCGGCAGCAGGGGGACGAACTCTTCCGGGTTCGCCAGGAACTTGTAGACGTCTTCCTTGTTTCGTGGGACCTCGAAATCACCTTCGAAGCTGATCGCCATGACGCATCCTCACTTCGTGTCGGCGGCGGCCTTGATGGCCGCCATGATGTTCTGATAACCGGTGCAACGGCAGACGTTCCCTGCAATGCCCTTGCGGATTTGCTTGTCATTGGGCGTAGAATTCTTGGCGAGCAGATGCGTGACCGACATCAAGAAACCCGGAGTGCAGAATCCGCACTGGAGACCGTGCTCGTCGGAGAAGGCCTGCTGCACCGGATCGAGCTTGCCGTCCTTTTCGAGTCCTTCCACGGTAAGGATCTCTCCCCCGTCGGCCTGAACGGCGAACATCGTGCAGGACTTCACCGCGAGTCCATCGAGAATTACGGTGCAGGCGCCGCAGTACGTGGTCTCGCATCCGACATGGGTTCCGGTCAGCGCCAGCTCCTCGCGGATGAACTCCACGAGGAGCATCCGAGGCTCGACCTCGCGCCGGTAAGACCGGCCGTTCACGTTTACTTCCACGGGGACTCTTGGAATTTGCTCAGACATATTCGTGGCTCCCCTCGATCGTTTCCCCGCCAGCCCGGCGGACGGCTCGTTGGGCGGCCCGTTTCACCAGAGCCCGTACCAAGACCTTCTTGTAATCGGACGAACCGCGGATATCGGACAGCGGTTCGACGGCCGCCATGGCGGCCTCGGCCACCGACTCTAGGTTCTCGGGGGTCGCCGCCTTCCCTTTCAGAAAGTCCTCGGCCACTTTGGCCCGCACCGCAGTCAGCCCTACGGAGCTCATGACGATTTGCACATCCTCGCAGGTGTCTCCCTTCAGGGTGAGCTGCACTGCGGCACTGGCGGTGGCGTAAACCTGAGCACTCCTTTTGAAGGCCAGGTAGGCACCGCCGCTGCCTTTGGGAGGAATCTCCGCCCGGATCTCGCGGATGAGCTCGCCCGGTTTGAGGGCGTTCGAGTAAGCGTCTTGGATGAAGTCCGCCAACGGAACGGTGCGCGATTCCTTTGGCCCCTGGCAAACGACTTGGGCGCCCAGAGTCAGCAAGACCGGAGTCCAGTCACCACTGGGATCGGCCTCAGCCACCGAGCCACCGATCGTGCCCCGGTTGCGCACCTGGACGTCGGCGATACCCCCGGCGCAATCGGCCAGGATGGGGACGTGACTGGCGGCGGCAGATTCGGCAATGGCGCCGTGTCGGGCCAGCGCGCCGAAGCGGACCTGACCATCGCTCTCTTCGATCCCGTCCAAGCCAGAAATGAAGTTGAGATCGACCAGATCGGATGGCGCCGCCAAACGCAGCTTCATGAGTGGAATCAGACTCTGCCCTCCGGCCAGAAGCTTGGCCTCGTCTCCCAAGTCTTTGAGCATCGAGGCCGCTTCCGTGAGGGAGCTCGCCCGGTGATAGCGGAAGGGTGCAGGGTACATCGTGCTGTCTCCTTGACGGTTCCTAAGCTAGTGCCTAGCGCGGCGGGTAGGTTAACACAGGCCGAGTTCTTCAGCGAAATCTGTTTCGCGGAACTTCTGGCCTGGCTAACCTGGTCATTCTGGTTAGGGGGGCTCGTCGGAGCCGGGCGAGCCACCGACCTCACGGCTCTCCTTCCAGCTGGAGGGATCGTTTGGATCCTGCGCCGGATCGGCGTGGTAGCGCACGAGTGAGGGGCCTCCGCCGTCCGCTCCCAACGGCCAGCGCTCGCTATCGTCGTACGCCACTTCGAGAACGACCTCGCCTTGCGGTGTAGTCAATCGGATCCTTTCACCGCCGTTGTTGAGCGCACCTTCATAAACTCCCAGGGGCTCGAACCCATAACGACGCATGAAGGCTTTCTCGTTCGCGGCCAACACCATCAAACCGCCGCCCGGCAGGACCGTTCCCATGGGGAAGGTAAACCGGATGGCAGTAGTGAAGGACAATCCGCCCAGGTCGAGTGGCGTACGCCCCGTATTCTTGAGCTCCACGAACTCGTGAAGCGACTCGTCCACCAAGAGCTCATCGTCTTCAGGGTGATACATGATCTCCGTCATTAGAAGTGCCGACCAATCCTGGTCCATATAGAACTGCGCTTCATTCAACGCACTCCAGCTTCCTTCACGAAGGACACGCGCTTTCAACTCGGTTGCCAGCTCCACCCGAACGGGCTCTCCGCGGTACTCGCGAGCAGCGGCCGCGACGGTGCCCTTGAAGGGGCGACGGGGATCGCTCCCGTCGGTCGTGTAATAGATCGTGCCGGCCGGTATCGAAAGGGTGACTTCGAAACCAGGCTCGACGAGACCACCGTGCCGGCTGAAGCGAGGCGCCTCGAGCCGCGGGTAGAGTTTTTCCTCACGGCACTGGGTGAGGAATTGCGCGGCCCGTCTCGGAAGCCAGTCTTCCACGATACGGTCGCGCTCTTTTGCCCACTCCTCGTCCCGGGTGAAAGCAGGCCTTCGTCGCGTCGCTCCCCACCGGGCCGACTCCGCAATGATGGCTTGGTCGATGCGCGCCGCCCATTGGTGATAACGGGCGGCGGGACGGTTGCGCTCTGGATGAGCCGGATCCCAATCGGGTTTTTCGAAATCGACGTAGAACGCGCCTTCATTATAGAAGTGCCGGTGCAGTCGATCACCGAACCGGAGCCGGAACTCGGCGTTCTCTCTTAGCTTCTGAAACAGGCGACCCGGCGTCTTGCCCCCATTGCCGATCGTCAAGCCCTTTTGGTAATCCCCCGCATTGGTCCATACCGGACGGTAGTGCGGGAGCGTCCACTCGGCGTCCCAGGTAAGAAACCGGAAACGGGCTCCCGGGACTCGTTTCCGAATCGCCCTCCAATTGCGGATCGGCCAATCATAGTTAGCGAGGAAGTTGTTGACGACGAGGTAATCAATGAAGTGGGTAAGATCCAGATAGGCAAGAAGCTTCCGGAAATTCTCGTCGGACGACACACCTCGATTCGCAATGTCGAACATCGCATCGAAGGCGGCCAAATCTCCCCGCTCGGCCCTCCGGTCCTGAATGACGTCGTAGTCGTCCTCATCCCCGCCGAAGACCGCCGCCGCGAAGTCGGCATCCTGACGATCCTCCATGAAATAAAGACCCCAATAGACCCCGTTCACATACAAATGAACGAAGCGTCCCGACCCGTTGAAGCTTCCCGTCGAGTTCTGAGCGTCGCGCGTGAAAGCGTTCCGCAGGTACTGAGCGTAGGTTTTCTCTGCCGTTCTCGTCGTCCAACTGTGGTTGAAGCCGGCACGGAGCACGAGGCTGTCGTACCGATCCACAGGTGAATCCGGGAACAGGCGATGGCGTAACTTGCCGGGGCCGTACTTCCTTCGAAAGGCAACCCGGAAGCTGTGTTTGGGCGTGGCGCGAGGCTCACGAGACCTCCCGCCGGTGATCCGCACACCACAGTTGACTTGGAACTCCCTTTTGCCAGGCCGAAGAAGCTCGAGCGAAGCGAGCCGCTCCCACGCGCGACCCTTCTCGGTGGGGTGGCGATAGATTCCGTCGGGGCCGAACATATCTTCGTGAGATGTAACGAGGGAGAGACTGGGTATCGCTTGGAGCGCACCGGCGATGCGGTCCCGATAAACGGGGCTTTCTACGACACCGGGATCCATCGCCGTGCTCCAGTGAGCATTCTTCGGGGCGAGGTTCTGTTGACTCCGGACGTCATCAATAAAGATGTAAGTCCGGGTCTCGATCTCAGTGGGCACCGCGCCCGGTTTGAAGGCGAGGGCTCGGAGCACGGTAGTTTTGTCGATCGCGATCGGCCCCTTATAAAGCTCCCCGTGGGTCGGGGAAGGCCAACTACCATCCGTCGTGTAACGGATAGAGGCTTGCCGGGCCGGAGTCTGGACGGTCAGCTCGAACGGCTCGTCGGGAAACGGCTCCTCTTTGCCGAAGCGAATTCTCTCCACCTGTTCGATGGACCACGGAGACAACCATCGCCGGGCGATGCCTCGCGGTGATCTGCCGCCCGGGATCATCCACTCCACTTCCAGGAAGTCCTTACTCTCGCCTTCCTTGTGTAGGATTTCGAAGTAGTACCGTTTGCCCGCGTCGAGCTCCACGGGCTCGGATAAACCATCCGCGCGCGAGTGTGAAGACGATGGACGTGCGATCGAGGCGAGGCGGGTCTTATTCTCGGGGCGGTCGTCCGAGCTCAACCACAGTTCCGACGAGCCGCGACTCTCCAAAAGCAGCCGGTACTCTCCGGACACGGGTGGATGGAGAAAACCACGGATTCTGGCTCCGTACGAATCCTCGAATTGCGCAGGCGACTCTAACTGGTCGAGCAGTCGCCGGCCAGTGGGGTTGTCGGGAAAATCTGAATGGCCAGTGAGATCGGAGACCGCTACTCCTTCGATGCCCAGCCAGTACTCCCAAAGGACACCGCCGCCCACGGGTGAGGAAGTTGGCGAGCCAGTAGGCGAGCATGAAGAGGACGCGGCGAGCAACGATGTGCCAACCACGCAACCGGCCGCAATCCACCCTCTGGCCGAGCGCAGGTCAGATCTCCAAAAGGTCTTTGCCGACGATCACCTCACCGCGAAAGTGTCGGCTCGCCCGCTCACGCCACATGTCGTCGGTGATCGAAGGGTCGTCTCCAGGCACGAGGTGGGACAAGACTAAGGTGCGAACGCCCGCTTGCGATGCCAGCTGGCCGACGTCTTCTGCCTTGGTGTGGCCGGCCAGAACGTGCTCGACCAACCGCGCGGCATTCCCCGCCCTCCGCGCGAGACGCTCGATGGCGGGTGGGTAGAGTGCTTCGTGTACCAGCACGTCCGCACCTCGCGATAGCCTCAGGAGATCGTCACCCCAGGCCGCATCCCCCGAGATCACGATCGAGCGGTCGGCGGTATCGAACCGGTACGCGAACGAAGGCTCGACTGGAGGATGATGCACGAGAGCGGCGGTTACCTTGACCCGGGCGTCTTCCATCACCACGCCTCCCGCGTCCAACTCGTGCGCATGGATGAGTGGCGCCTGGGGAGCTCGGCCTTCATCGGCGACCCGCGTCTCGATGTCGTAGGAGCTCATGTCGAAGAACAGCTCCGTCATCTTCTCGATCGGTGGAGGCCCATAGGCATCGACGCGAGTGGAGAGACCGCTCGCCCAGGCCAGGAGAGTCAAATCTCCATAGTCGACGTTGTGAGCCGAGTGTTGGTGGGTGATGAAGATCTTCGCGAGGAGCCCGGGGTTGATGCGGGCTCGCACGAGCTGGCGTGCGACTCCGTCCCCACAATCCACCACGTAAGGGACCCCGTCAATGACAATGACCTGAGAGGGCCCCGCTCTTTCGGCCATCGGCCGCGGCCCCCCTCCGGTTCCCAACAGGATCAGTCGAGTTCCGCGTGTCCTTTCCGGGCTCGATTGGACGGAAACACCGCTGCCCAGACCTACCGCGAGAGTACCGGTACCCAACAAGAAGTGGCGCCGCGACAACGGCGATCCCATGGACACCTCCTTAAGGAAACTCCGCGATTCTAGCCGCGCGGCCAACCCCCCGGCAAGGGGCGCCTGACCCCGTTCAAATGACGCCGGCGTCTGACGTGCTTCAGTTTACCGCCTACCTGCAATGACGCCTGGATGCGCTACATCAAGCGGTCTGGCCAGGATAAGATTGCAGCGGGGGTGCCCAATGAAGCTCAATGGTAAGACCGTACTCGTGACCGGAGGAAGTCGAGGCCTAGGCCGGGCCATCGCCAACGCTTGTGCCGAGGAGGGCGCCGATCTGGTCATTACTGGCCGTGACAAGACGGCTCTCGATGCCACTGCAGATCGCATTCGCTCCTTGGGACGCTTGTGCATGGCGGTCGAGCTCGAGGTCACCGACTCGGCCGCAGTAGAGAACGCGGCCGACAAGGTATGGTCGGAAATCGGTCCGGTCGACGTCGCCTTCAACAACGCGGGCACCAATTTCTTCAGCCCCACGCTCGATACGAGCGACGACGACTGGCACCGCGTCATCGAAGTCAACCTGAGCGGCGTCTTCTACTGTTGTCGCTCGTTCGGCAAGCGGATGCTCGAGCAGGGTCACGGAAAAATCATTAATACGTCGACCGACCTCGGAATCCGAGGGTTCGCGAACGCCGCCGCCTACGCGGCCAGCAAGGGAGGCTTGATCGCCCTGTCGAAGAGCCTAGCTTGGGAATGGGCACCGACCGTCACCGTGAACGTCATCGCGCCCGGCCCCTTCTACACCGACCTCACGAAGCCGGCGTTCGATCAGCCCGAGATGGCGGCGGGGTTGAAGGCGGCTAGTCCACTCGGCCGTTGGGCTCAGCCGAGCGAGCTTGGGCCACTCGCGGTTTTGATGGCGGGGGAGGGCTCCGACTTCATGACCGGCACGGTGATCGGGATCGACGGCGGCATTATGCGAGCCTGAGTAGGCTAGCTTCCTACTCCACCAACCGGTTGTACTTCCTCAGCACCTCGCGAAGCCGTTCGTGAGGAATGGCGTAGACCCTATTTCCGTTCACGCCGCTCATCGTCTCCGCCGCTACCATCGCATTGACCACCGCTTCCTCCGTTGCCTCGACGGTCGCCTCGAACAGTGGGTTAAGGCTCGCGTTCCCGAGCATGCGGAGGTCGAAGAGCCCGCCCTCCTCGGTTCCAATCGACGTCGGTAATCGCATTCAGTGGGCCCGGTCGGCCATCGAATGGGATGCCCAGATCGCGGGCTCTGGGATTGGATTGTGCTGCCGCGACTGCCGCTGAGAGCGCAACCGCCACGAACGTGAACGAACCGTTTGAACGTCGATGCATCACCGCATCTCCTTGTCTCTATGCGCCCCGCCTACAAAACTTTGACATGACTGCCCTTTTAGATATTAGATATGACGACTTGCGGAACAATCGATCACTGATTGCACTCATTGGCTTCTTGGTTCTATTGGCCTCGGCCGGGTGCGGTCTCGATATTCTCAAGTCCATCATCAGCCCCGGTGATAACGAAAGCAACCTACCCGATCTTCGACTCACTCGGGTATCGTCGGACACCGACGCGCCGGGCGTATTTTGCAATGACGGGCCGACGGTCCTCGTGGCGGTGGAGAACCGGGGTCAACAAGACGCCGGCGGGTCCCTAACTACATTTGTTTTCGTTCCCGGTGGCTCCGTCGATGTGCAGACCCCCGAGATCGGAAGCGACAGCTCGATTCAGCTCTCCCCGGTCGCAGTGCCCAGCCGGTGTTTCAACCCGGATTGTGATTTCACAATCCTCGCCGATTCTCGATTCCAAGTCGAAGAGTCGGACGAAGACAATAACCGCGCCGACGGTAATTGTCCCGCTTCCGTTGTTCCCTAACGGCCGACTTTCCGCCCGTCCGGCCTTAACACCATCTGCCACCGCGTAGGCGGGCACTTCAATTGATGTAGCCGAGGCTTCGCAACCGCTCCCGGTATTCGTCCCGGTCTCGCGGCGGGACCTCGAACTCGACCGGCCCTGAATGGAAGAAATCTCCGTAGGAAGCGGTTCGAATCTCGGGATGACTCTTCAAGTAGGCTCGCTCGAAGAAACGGTACTGGACGGTACCATCCAGCTCCTCCGAGATCGGTAGACCCTGCATGTAGAGGAGGGTCGGAAGAACATCCTCCACGCCGACCCCACCGTGAGCGAAATCGTACGCCGCCCCATGGAGCGATAGTTGATTCCCGCCTTTTCGAACGCCCGGACCCTTGATGATGAGAACACCGTAGCCACTGTGGTTGGCTGGCGCTCTTCCCTCCGGCGTCTTGCGGAAACCATGGTCGGAACAAATCACGATCGTCGTATCGTCTCCGGCCGCTTCGAGAAGCTCACCGATGTAAGAGTCCACGACGGCGTAATACCGGTCGACGACGCGTCGATGTAGATCAAACCCCTCAGGCAGCAATACCGGAACCTTCCGGTTCGGGTAGGCCATGTATCGCCAAAACTTGTGGCTCGCCCCGTCCACGCCCTCGAAATATGTGGTGTAGATCGAAAAGTCCTCGTTCCGCAGCAAGTGCACGGTGATCTGTTGATAGAGACGGTCCTGCCACATGACTCGGTAGAACTGATCCTTGTCACGCCCCTTGAGAAATGCGTACTCTTCCAGAGGGAACACGTTTTTGTTGACGCTCGCCTCCGTGTCCTCCGGCAGGCCGATTTCTTCCAAGATCGTGTTAACGTAGCTTTCGGGATAGACGAGCCGCTCGCGTTTCGTGAACCAGTCCGCGTCGTTGAGACCGGAGCTCCCCGAGCGGCGACGCCCGCGCAAGCCGAGGTTCGAGGACACCAGAACACCCTGAACCCCCTCGGCCGGCCATGAGGCCCACCAACCGACCACTCCCACCGACTTCCCATAGTTGCTGTAGATATTCCAAAAGGCGGGAGCCTGTCGGTGCTGCGAGTTGGCCAACACTCCGAGCTTCTTTTTCCTTGGCGGGCGTTTCGTCATTGGGACCTTTTCTACGACTCTCGGAAGGTGAGAGTCTAGGATGCCGTGCCGCTCCGGGTATACGCCCGTCGCGATCGTGGTCCAGACTACCGGCGACCAGAACCCCCATTGCTCCACGTCTGCCCTAAAAGACTTGTAGGACTGAAGCACCCCGTAGGCTCCTTCATCCATGAGCCGCTCGATGTTGGGAAGCATGCCGCGCCGTACGAGGGGCAGCACACGATTCCAAGTCATCGCGTCGACGCCGATCAACAACACCTTGCGGTTGTTCTCGACGGCTGCCGTGAGCTCGCCCAGCTCCACCGAGTCAGGCTTCGTCGGATAAAGGTAGTTCAGGAGGTAGATCACGATGGCCAGGAAAATGGTCAGAGCGATCCAAACGCCGCCACGGGACCGCTTGCTACCGGTGAAGAAGGTAAAGATCACTAGGCCGAGGGCGGCGAGAAGTTCTAGAGGACTGCTTAAGTAGAAAGCCCAATCATCCAGCTCGATGCCGATCGCACCAAAAACCCAGATGAAGACGGCGGCCCCCATCAGGGCTACCGCTAACGCCAATAAGATCGCCCACGCCAGCTTTCCCACAGAATCAGTACAAGTCCTTCTCGTAGTCTTCCTCCACTCGCCGTTCCACCTCCTCGGCGGGCGTTTCGGGCATACGCTGATCGTGAATGATCTGGCCCAAGGTCGGGAAATCCTTGCGGTCGATCTGTGAGCTCGGGTTCCACAGGTGCGAGCGTTTCAGCGCCTTGGCACAATGGAAAAAAACCGCCTCGATCTCGACCTTGATTCCGAGCTTGGGTGTGTGGCCGCGGACCGTCATCCTCGATAGGAGCTCCTGTTCGTCGACGATGCTGGCGTGGCCGTTGAGACGCAAAGTCTCCTCGACCCCGGGAACGAAGAAGATGATGCCAACCGAAGGATTCTCGACGATGTTCTCCATCGAGTCCACGCGCCGATTGCCCGGCCGATCGAGGATCAAGATCGTGCGATCATCGAGCACTTTTACGAAACCCGACGGATCGCCTCGCGGGCTCACGTCTGCCTTCCCGTCCGCGCTCATCGTGCCCAGACACAGAAAGGGCGAAAGCGAAATGAAGTGCTCGCAGTGCCGGTCGAGACGGTGCATGTCTTTCGTCGCGGCGATGGGCACTGGCGTGCCCACCGCATTCCTCAGGGTCGCCTGATCGGTAATCGTCGTTGTAGCATCGTCGTTACTCATTGCAACCCCCATTTACACATGACACGAACTCCCGTGCACAAAATCCACGACTAAGATAACACGGAAGTACATCGAGCTCGCGTGCTCAGGGCCAGAGAGACCATCGTTCTCCAATGCCGCCACGAAGCTTCGCACCGACCACGCGTCGATCCCGTCGCTGGTCTTCAGGTTCCGGGAATCCCGCTAGACAAGGACTCGCCGCACAATCTTTGGCAGCTCGCCGATTGCCCTCAAGCCCGCCAGCATTGCGGTCGAGTATCGAGATTGCGACCAAATAACCGTTGACAGTGGTGCGAGCCGTTCCGGAATCCCGGGCGACGGCCGACACGTTCACGACTTGGCCATGGAAGAGTCCCGCAATTGGTAGGAAGCGCAGGAAACCCGGTAGGTTTCGGACTAACGCCTCGGCGCGGATCTCCTCCTTCAAGTACATCTGGACGTAGGCTTCCAGCGCTTTCTTCTTGTCTTCGGCTGACCAGATTAGCGGGATGCTGCCAAACCGCAGGACACGCTCCAAGGAGAAATCTTGCCCCAGCTCTTCCGGGACCAAGGGGAACATGAGCTTGCGGAATGCCCGCCCGGCGAGAAGATTCGTGCTTGCGGTCTTGAGTTTTCGGGCGCTGGATCCGAGGAGCGCAAAACGATTTCTTCTTGCTTCTAGAGCTCGGTCTCCGTGCCGTCGTAAACGCGCATCGGCACGCCCGACAGCCGCTCTCCCTTATCCTTCCCGACGCGGTAGGTGTCCTGCATGTAAAAACAGTGTTTCCGATCCTCGGTCATGACGTGGGGGTGCATCGAAACAACCATGTTCTCCGGTAGCGGGAATTCCGACCCCTCGCCGATGCGTGGGGCTTCGATCATCGTCATCCCGATCGAATGTCCCGAGACATGACCAAAACGCAGGCCGAGCCTTGTGAAGGGTTTCACGGTTGCGGTGTGAACACGCTCGGCCGATTCGCCCTCCTTGAGGTGCGTCAACAAGAGCTCATCGTACTCTTGATAGGCTTCCAGTAAACGCTTCGTCATGTCGTCGAGCCCCTTCGGCGCGATCACACGAGAAAACTCGACCCAGTGACCACCTTGTCCCGCCCCCTCCAGACCATAGAGGAGGCCATCGCTATCCTGGACTTTGCGCTGCGGGTCGGCAAAGACCATCTGTGGATGGATCGAGCCGTTGGGACCGGTGAGAACCATGTTCATGGTGGATCGCGCCGTCCCTCGTCTCGCGAAGGCGTGCTCCGCGACGGCCATGAGCTCGGCCTCGCTCTTGCCAGGCTGGTAGGCCTTGATGACGGCCAAGACTGCGTCCTTATTGATATCCATCGAGTTGCGTACTGATTTGAGCTCCTCTTCACTCTTCTGGGCTCGCGCGTGGTCGAACTGCTCGTCGAAGTCGACGACATCGAGTCCGGTGTCGACTAGCGCGCGGTAATCGCGAACGTTCATGACGAAGTTGTAGCCAAAGACGCCGACGCGCTTGATCCTTTTTCCCTTTAGATGGTCCGCCATCCACTGCCCGCAATGTACTGGAAACTCCCGGTTGTCCAGAAACGTCTTGGAGTGATCCCCCACCCAGGTGGCTTCTCGTGGAAAGACGCAAATGGGCTCGTCTTCGATGGGCACGAGCACATACGCATATCGATGCAGAATGTGGAAACCGCACATGTATTGAACCGCGCCTTCGAAACCGGTGTACTCGCTTCCGCTCACGATCAGGGTTTCCAGGTCGGCGGCCTTCATCGCCGCCCGGACATTCTTGTAGCGGCGATCGATCTCTGCCTGGCTCGGCCGAAACGGGTTACTCCTGTCGGTCATTCAGTCTCTCCTTTGTCACGTTTCGATGATTCCTCGAGCCCCAGAATGAGTGCCCATATGGCTTCGTTGAGCGGCGTGGGAACGCCGGTCTCGCGTCCGAACCTGACGATCCCGCCGTTCAAGGATTCGACCTCGGTCTTGCGCCGTCCGAGTACGTCCTGCAACATGCTCGCCTTGTGATCGTAGGCAACCTCACGCGCGTGATCAATGAGTTTTTCTGGATCGCTGTCCAAGGTGATGCCGAGCTTATCAGCGACCGCCACCGCTTCATTGACCAGTCCGGTCACGAGGGCGCGCACCTCTTTCTGGTCGCAAACTCGACCGTGGGTCAGTTGGGTGAGGGCGCCGATAGGGTTAGTCGACGCGTTGAAGACGAGCTTGGTCCATTGA
Organism: Candidatus Marinacidobacterales bacterium; assembly: GCA_965222425.1. Lineage (GTDB taxonomy): Bacteria > Acidobacteriota > Vicinamibacteria > Marinacidobacterales > DATDRI01 > CBDCNP01. The sequence goes on along the minus strand of CBDCTW010000017.1, from coordinate 57,873 downwards.
GCGCCCCGGGCATCCTTCATCGCCAGCGTTTCCATGCCGGATCGAGTGAGCGCTTCGGCGAGGAGCTCCACCTCATCCATGGTCGCCGGTTTCGGCTCGAAAGGGCCGATCCAGGTTTGGCCTACCGCATCTTGCTGGATGTGTCCGGGCTCCACGATCCGACCGGCTGGGAAAGTGGTTCCGCGTATCACGCGAGGTGCATACTCGGCGATGATCTCTTCGCTGCCGACGCCGTTCTGCACCGAACAAACCGCGCCGTCCTTGAAGATGTTAGCGGTCGCCTCGATGGCGGCTAGCGTATGGTACGTCTTGGTGGCGACGATCCCGTAATCACACGCGGGTATCTTGGAGGGGTCGCTACTCGCTTGGAGCTTCGACGTGAAATCGGCGAGACCGGACAAGCGTAAGCCTGCGGAATTGATCGCATTGCAATGGCGTTCGTCCAGGTCATAAGCCCAAACCTCGACGTCGTCGAGCCGTGCCAGATGAGCAGCGAAAAGACTTCCCACCGCGCCACATCCAACGACACATACTTTCATTGCTCTCCCTCGTTATTCTTGGCGACCGGTTAGTTTCGGCGCGGCCCAGCCCATCTCCAGCGCCTTGACGAGTCGGTACAAAGTCTCGTGGATCGGTACCGGGACTCCCGCCTTGTTGCCTGCTCGGACGATCGCCCCGGTGATCCAGTCGATCTCGGTGTTGCGACGGGCGCGTACGTCGCTGAGCATCGAGGGCACATGTGCGTACTCATCTCCCCCGGTTTGCCCCTGGCCCACCGCCTGTACGTTCATCTCCCAGGGATCTTCGAATAGCGTCACGCCGCTCGCCCTGGCTACCTCTTTGCCTTCGCTCATCATCGCAAACACGAGATGTCCCAAGTCGGTAAGCTTGTCACGCACCGCAAACGGTTTCACATGCCCTAGATCCGTCAACGCCGAAATACTGTTGACCACCGAGTTGAAGATCAGCTTGGACCATTGGGCTGGAAGCAGATCCGGAAATGCTTCGGCAATCAGGCCGGACTCGTTGATGAGTGCGGCAACCGTCTTCGCCTGCTCGTACGTCGCGCTACCCTGAGCCCATGGCCCCATCCAGGTGGCCGTATCGAGCTCGTACTCTACATGTGTATCGGAGTGACGAGTCCCGCTCATGAAAGTCACTGAGGACAAGATGGGCCAATCGCCATTAGCGGCCACAAGGTCCTCGAATCCCAGGCCATTCTGCACCGTCATGACGATGGCGCGGGGGAAATGCCCCGACATTTGTTTCGCGCAGTCCTCCACGCCGCTCGCTTTGGCGGCGAGGATGACAAGGTCCGGATCCCTGAGCTCCACCGGATCGGTCGAGGCCTTCACCTTGGCCGTGAGCTCACTCTTCCCGCTGACACGGAGCCCTTCGGAGTTGAGCGCGTCGGCATGCGCCTTTCGGCGCGCGAGGACCGTCACCTCGACAATAGAGGCGAGATGGCCGGCGAAGAGACTGCCGATGGTCCCGGCCCCGTAGATGCATACGCGTCTGATATCTTCCATTTCTTCTACACCCTATACGAAAACCGACCGCCGAAAATAACACACCCGAGCAACCGAGGGAAAGCTTATGTGCACAAACCCCGGGGTCAGATCCAGAAATATAACAGGGGTCAGATCCAAAAACGTGCATGCACGTTTTTGGATCTGACCCCTGTATTGTTATTTTACAAAGGCGGCGGAAACTCCAGTAAACTGGGCTGGCATGCGCTGGTACCGAAAGCTCCATTGGCAGATCATCATTGGTCTTTTTTCGGGAGTCGTCTACGGTATCATCGCCGCCGCCGCCGGTTGGGGCGACTTCACCACGGACTGGATCACGCCCTTCGGCACGATCTTCATCAATAGCCTCCAGCTCATCGCCGTCCCGCTGGTCATCACATCCCTGGTCACCGGCGTCGCCTCGCTGAGTGATCTCAAAAAGCTCTCCCTAATCGGCGGCAAGACCATCTTCATCTACGTGGCGACGACCGCAATCTCCGTGACCATCGGCCTTCTGATCGTCAACACCCTCCGACCGGGCGATCGCGTGCCGGAGGAGGTGCAATCTCGACTTCAAGGTGCGTTTGCGGCCGACGCTTCGGCTGGCGAGGCGGCAGCGGATGAAGCCAAGCAAAGAGGCCCTCTCCAGATCCTCGTCGACATAGTACCGGCGAACTTCTTCGGCGCGGCCTCCAGCAACCGCAACATGCTCCAAGTCGTCTTCGTCTCGCTTTTTCTCGGAGTCGGCCTCATCCAAGTCCCGTCGAAAACGGCGAGACCGTTGCTGGCCGTTTTCGAAGGCTTGAGCGCGGTCATCATACGCCTCGTCGACATCATCATGTTGATCGCTCCGCTCGGGGTCTTTTCCTTGATCGCGAGCACGATGACGAGCGTCGCGGGGGACAACTTGAGCGGCGTCGTCGAACTCCTTGGTGCCCTCGGTTTCTACGGGTTTACGGTGATCGCCGGCCTCGGCATTCAAATAGGAGTGACTTACGTTGTTCTCCTGAAGCTTTTCACGCCCATGAAGATCCGGACGTTCTTCGCCGGCATCGCACCCGCACAGCTCGTCGCTTTTTCCACGAGCTCGAGCGGGGCGACGATACCGGTCACGATGGAACGTTGCAAAGAGAAGCTCGGAGTCTCGGAAGAGGTTTCTTCGTTCGTCATACCGCTGGGGGCGACGATCAATATGGACGGGACCGCACTCTACCAGGCAGTGGCGGCGGTGTTCATCGCCCAAACACTGGGAATGGGACTCGACCTCGGCCAACAATTGACGATCGTGCTGACCGCAGTGCTCGCCTCCATCGGAACCGCTGCCGTCCCGGGAGCGGGGATCATCATGTTGGTGATCATCCTCGAGGCGATCGGCGTGCCGATCGCCGGTATCGCGTTGATCCTGGGAATCGATCGAATCCTAGATATGCTCCGCACCGCCACCAACGTCACCGGGGATTGCTTGGTGGCCACCATTGTGGCCGCGTCCGAGGGGCAATTAGGAAAGGCGGATCTAAGCGAGAAGGAAGACCGCATTCGCGTCCGCGCCTAGTCGCCGCTCCCTCGAATCCTCCGAACTTACGACTTGACTCCGGAAACGGATTACTTCATCGTATTATTACGATGATCAATCGTGCGCAGAAAATACGCAAAAAACACGCCGTTCCGAGCCAGTGCTGCTCGCTCGATATCCGCGGCAGGCAGCAGGACGACTTGGTCGCGATGTTCAAGGCGCTCGGCAATCCGGTGCGGTTCGAGATCATAAAGTTCCTTCTAACCCATCCCGGATGCATCACCGGCGACATCGTCGACGAGGTCGGTCTTGCCCAGTCGACGGTATCCCAGCACTTGAAGGTCTTGAAGGATGCCGCGTGGATCCAAGGCACCATCGACGGACCGGCAACCAACTACTGCCTGAACCCGGATCGCATTTCCTGGTTCCGGGAGAAAGTGGAGGAAGTGTTCTAGAATTTTTTTTGTGGTCTACCATCGTAGAACAACGATTAAGCAAAGGAACTCCCCTGGAAGCCTTCTTGAGAGATTTTCGATACGCGTGGCGCGGCATGCGAAGACGTCCCGTCTTCTCGTCGACCATGGTCTCGATCCTCGCCCTCGGTATCGCGGCCACCGCCTGCATCTTCAGCGTCGTCAACACCCTGGTCCTCGAACCCTTGAACTACGAAGAACCCGATCGCCTGATTCATCTCCAGTCTTCTATCCCGAAACGCGGCATCCCTACTTTCGCCATCTCGACCGCCGAGTACTTGGATTATCGAGAACAGAGCAAGCTCTTCGAGGACATCGCCGCTTACGGGGGCGCAACCGAAACGTTCAACTCGAGGCGGGAAGATGAACCGGCCCGCCTCCCCGGCCGGCGTGTGACGGCGAACCTCTTCGATGTCCTCGGCGTCAAGCCCTCACTCGGTCGTACTTTTGCGCCCGACGAGCAGGGTCCTAGCTCCGCAAAGGTTCTCATCCTCAGCGATCGGCTGTGGAAGCGGGAGTTTGGTGCCGACCCGCTCGTCGTCGGAGGGACGATGCTCTTGGATGAGGTTCCTCACACGATCATCGGTGTCTTGCCGCCCGGTGTCACGTTTCCCTCCTCGGAGGTCGAGGTCTAGCTGCCAATCGAGATCGACCTCACGGGGCAGTCGCGACGCATCCGACGATTCCGGGCGGTCGGTCGTCTAAAACCCGAGACGACCCTCACCGAGGCCCGCGCGGAAATGGCGGCGATAGCCCTGCGCCTCGAAGGCCAGTACCCGGACTCGAACACCGACTTCGAAGCGCACGTCGTTCCTCTTCACGAGAGCCTCTTCGGTGAACACTTCGCTCGTACCTGGATGGTCGCGTTCGCGTCGGTCCTCGTTCTGCTTATGATCTCCTGCGCCAACGTGGCTAGCCTCTTTCTAACCCAGGCGACCGTGCGGCAGAGGGAGCTCGTCATCCGGTCGACCCTCGGTGCGAGTCGGCTACAAGTACTCCGCCAATTCTTGGCGGAGGCGACGAGCCTGGCGACGCTCGGATACGTCGTTGCACTCGCCATTAGCCACTTCTGGGGAATCTCCCTGGTAACCGCTCTCATTCCGCCGGAGCTTCCTCGGGCCGACGCGGTGAGACTCGACCACTCGGTCATCGCATTCACAGGATTGCTAACCATCCTCACCGCGATGCTTTCTTAATCGCTCCCCGCGATTCTCCTCACCCCACACCGCAGCTTGGCGCTCGCGCTCAGCGAAGGTGGGCGAACGAGCCCGGGTCGGGCGACCAACACAGCGCGTACCGGACTCGTCGTCTTACAGGTCGCGTTCGCCTTCTCGCTGCTCGTCGCCGCGGGAGTGTTGATCCAGAGCTTCGGCAAACTGCAAAACCTCGATCGCGGCATTCGAGCGGAGAACGTGCTCGCGGTCCGTTTGACGGTGCCCGAGAAGAAGTTTCCGGGCGAGGCCGAGCTGGTGACACACCTGGGGCAAATTCTCGAGGAGCTCCGTGCGCTACCGGGCGTTCGTTCCGCCGCCGCGATCAATGAGCTACCGGCGACCGGATACATCAATTGGGCGGCGCAGTTCACCGTCGACGGCCGTCCAGCACCGCCGACCGGGCAAGAGTACATCTGCCAAGTCCGGACGATCGGCCCGGACTACTTCCGCACGATCGGAATCGGGCTCCTCGCGGGAAGGGATTTTTCGAGCGACGATACAATCGATGAGCCCGACGTCATCGTGATCAACGAGACGCTCGCCGCTCAGCATTTCTCGGCGGAAGACCCGGTGGGCAAGTTCCTGAGCATCCGTGGTCGGGAAGGCTCGGCGCAGATCATCGCCGTGGTGGCAGACGTTAGGCAGGCGGGACCCCGCGAGCCGATCCGACCGTCCATCTACTACTCATACCGACAGCGACCACCCCTAACCACCAGTATGGTCGTGCGCACGGAAAACCGTCCCGCCGGACTCGTGCCGGCAATTCGGTCGGCGGTGGCCGCCGTGGACAACAGTCAGGCCCTTTACTCCATCGAGACCGTGGAGCAGGCCTTGTCCGAGGACGTCGCACAAGAGCGGGCGCTGGCCCGACTCTTCACCGCGCTCGTCGCCGCCGCGGTGCTCTTGTCCGCCGCCGGTCTCTACGGTGTCGTCGCCTACACGATGGCGCAGCGAACGCGAGAGATTGGGATCCGCGTGGCGCTCGGTGCGGGAAAGGGGGACGTTGCGCGGCTGGTCGTCCTCCGCGGCTTGAGTCTGACGTTAATCGGTCTCCTCGTCGGGCTCGGCTGCACCGTTGCCGCGAACCCGATGCTGACGCCGCTTCTATTCGAGGTCGACTCGTTCGATCCGAGAACCATCGTGGTCGTCTCGTTGATTCTGGTGGCGGTCAGCCTGCTGGCCATGTTCTTTCCTGCACGTAGGGCGGCTTCCATCGATCCGCTGGAAGCGCTGAGATTCGAATGAGGTGCTGCCAGGAAAAGGGTGCGCGCCCAGTTCCGGGAAGCGCGTACCAAATACTAAACCAATTTACTCGACGATGTGAGTTGTCAGCGTGCCGAGTCCCTCGACCACACCCTCGACGACGTCTCCCGACTGGAGCCAGCGTGGATTCTTCATTCCCGCGGCTACGCCCGGCGGGCTCCCGCTGGTGATCACGTCTCCGGGCTCGAGCGTCGTGTTCGACCACCACGAGACCATCTCCGCAAACTTGTATTGCATTTGCGAGGTGTTCGAATCCTGGCGAACTTCACCGTTGACCATTAATTTCATGCTGAGATTCACGGGATCCGCGATCTCGTCCTTGGTCACGAGGTGCGGACCCAGCGGGCACGATCCGTTGAAGCTCTTGCCGAGATAGATGACGCGGTTGGAGTGCTCGCGTGCCTGGATATCGCGCGCGGAAAGGTCGTTGAAAACCGTGAAGCCGGCAACGTAGTCGAGGGCGTCCTCGACGCTCACCCGAAACGCTTCCTTACCGATGACGGTGGCCACTTCGACTTCATAGTCGAGCTGCTTCGTGAAATGTGGCACCGGAACTTTGGCTCCCGATGCCGAGACCGAAGACGGTGCCTGGAGGAAACCCGTGGGGTGCTCGAAACTGAAGGTCTTCCAGTCGTGAGACTTCCATTCCGGCTCGTTCCAAGTCGCCAGCTCTTTGAGATGCGCGGGGAAATTGCACGCGGTATGGATGATCTTGCCGGGGCGCGGAACCGGGGCCATGAGCTCGATCTCCTCGGGACGGTACGCGTAGCGCTGGCCGCTCGAGGTCTTGTGCGCATCCAGATCGCCCTTCTCGAGCTCTGCTTTCTTGAGCTCTGCCGGGAGTCCTTCGAGCGCTGAGCGTGCTTTACGCATCGCGTCGTCTCCCGCCCGAAGAAAATCCAACATCGATGAGGGCAGCTCACCGTGGGTCAGCGCCGGCAGATCGATATAAAGGTCTTCTAAGAACGCACCCGTGGTCGGTTTATCGCCGCCCTTTTTCTTGAATGTCGCTAGCTTCATTGATTCTCCACTCCCCTAACTTCACTTAATAGGCCCTTACTGGACCCTACTGGGCCGGCGATTTGAGCTTGGGAACCACTTGCTCACCTAAGAGCCGGATGGTCTCCAGGTTGTCCTCTTGGTTGGAGCCAACCACTTCCATGAGCGGCAGATTGAGCCCCGCATCGACGAGCTGCTGCAGAAGCTCCAGACAGTCGTCGGGTGTCCCGGCGATCACGGTGAACTTGCGCATCACGTCGTCGCTCACCAGGTGGGTCACGTTGTCTTCGGTGCCCGCTTCGATGGCGGCTCGGAACGGCGTCCAGGTTTCATCCGGCAGTCCGGAACTGCTCAAGATCACATTGTTCTGAATGTTTCGAAGCTTGTTGATGATGTAGGTGCCGGTGTAGCTGCGCGCCGCATCGCGTGCCTTGGCGCCATCCCGTGAGCAAGCCGCCAGGATCACGCCACCGACCGGATAGGCCGGATCCGGCTTGCGGCCCGCTTTTTCAAATCCCTTGCTCAGATTGTCCTTGGCGTAACGGATGAAACCCGGGTTGGTCAAACCGGGTAAAAGCAGGCCGTCCGCTATCTTGCCAGCAAGCTGCTGTAGATACGGTCCCGTCGCTCCGATGTAAACCGGTATGTACGTCCGAAGCCCCCGGCCGGCCCGATCCATGGCGGGAACATCGGCCTGGTACAGCTCACCCTTGTAGGTGAATTTCTCGCCCTTGACGATACCGCGGAAGATTTCGATCGACTCTCGGTGGACCTTGACCGGCGACTGCTTCTTGAGATCGACCTCTAGGTAGACGATCCCGACTTTGCCGGCGCCGAGACCCATGATGAAACGTCCACCCGAGAGCTCGTCCAAAGCCACAGCCTCGGACGCCTGTACAGTCGGATGCCGCATGTAAGGTGAAGTAATGCCAAGGCCGATTGGAATCTTCTTGGTCGCGATTACCGCTGCCGCCAAGGTGGCCATGCACCCGCGAGACTCGTGACCATACTTGCGAAACCAGTGGTAGGCCTCGGCGATCCAAAATCCTCCACTCAGGTTCGACTCCTCAGTTTGCTGGGCATACGCCTGGATCGCCGACATCGGCTCGTACGACTTGAAAATGACACCTACCTTCGCACTCATTAAAACCACCCTCACCCCAGCCCTCTCCCTGAGGGAGAGGGGGGTCTTTGTTTATGACAGCTCCTGGACTACCTTTCTGAACTCGTCGTCCGTAACCAGCCGACCCTTTTGCGTTCCCTGGCTCTTGACCTCGGCCAGAATCGGGGCGATTTTGTCCTCTGGAACATCGAGTCCCAACTCCTTCGCCTTCAGTTGAACGCTGGCCACACCGCTCTTCTTGCCCAGCACGATCTTTCGATCCGCGGACACGATGTCGGACGAGTAGGGCTCGATGGCTTCGGGAATGTGGAACTGGTTGGCAACCGCCCCACTTTCTCGTACGAAGAGATTCTCACCGACCACCGGCTTCCAAGCATCAACCCGATAGCCTCCGGCCTTCTGCACGACCTGCGAGACTTGCCGGGCTTTCTTAAGGTCCAGCTCGACGGGAACGTTGTAAAGACATTGAAGTGCCAATGCGACTTCCACGATATCGGCGTTGCCGGCGCGCTCGCCCATTCCGTTGATGGTGCCTTGTATCCAGCGAGCACCACCCCTCACCGCGGCAATGGCAGATGCCGTCGCCAGGCCGAAGTCGTCGTGCCCATGAAAGTGGATCGGAGTGTCGGGCCCGACCCAACTCCGTACTTCGCGCACTAATCTTTCCACCGCTTCCGGCGAGCAGGCCCCGATGGTGTCGACGATGGCCACCTCTTCCGCCCCCGTCTCGAGCGCAGCCGCATAGACATCGCGCAAGAATGCGAGATCGCTCCGCGTGCTGTCTACCGGGAAGAAACAGACCTTCATGCCATGATCGCGGGCGTGCTTGATGGCGTCCGTTGCGCGTTGGATAACCTTTTCGCGCGTGAAACCGTAGGCCTCCATCTTGATGTCGCTGGTCGATATCTCGATGACGGTCGCCTTTAGGCCGAGCTCGATCAGGGCGTCCAGGTCTTGGATCACGGCCCTGGAAAAACCCCAGATCTCCGATTCCAGCCCCGCCTCCGCGATGCGCTTCACCGCTTTCGAGTCCGCCTCCGAGACCCTCGGAAACCCCGCTTCGATACGACCGACCTTGAGCTCCGAGAGCTTACGGGCGATCTCGACCTTCTCATCCGGCGTGAAGACCACACCCACCGTTTGCTCGCCGTCCCGCAGCGTGGTGTCGTAGAAGCGGACGGGGGTCGCGCGGTCGAATTGCGACTGAATCTTCTCGTCCTTATTCAGATCACTTATCCAGATTTGTTCCGATGATACTCCCGTGCTCATGTTGGCTGCCTTTCAGTAAATCCCAGAAATGTTTGAAATCCTTGACGGGGCGGCTACTTGGCCATAGGAGGAGCGAAACGCCCCACCCTACCCCCCCCCATTATATTAGTGAATGATGGAGCGACGCCGGCCGCGGCTCAGGCGAGGGCGATCGGCCGCACCAGCGACGCCTCGCCACCCTTGAACTTCAACGGAAGCACGATGACGGTCGACACGAAACGGGCGTCTTTCGACATCTCCTCGAGCTTCAGGCTCTTCATGACGTAGATACCGTTCTCGATCATCAGGATTCGGTGCGCGGCAAAGGGCGCAGGAACTCCAATCGAAAGATTGTCCGTACCGACCAATCGCGGCTTCTTGTCGGCGACCCATTGCGCCGCGTCGTCGTTCAAACCAGCCCATTTATAGAGATACTTCTCCCCGTCGGTCTCGAAGAACCGCGAATACCCCGTCCGAATCAGAACACAGTCACCCTCCTGGATCGGCACGTTCGCCGCTTTGGCCGCGCCCTCCAAGTCCTCGGGGGTGATGGCGTAGCGCTCGGGCAAAATGTCCACGCCTTTGTAGGCGGGCACGTCCAGCAGTACGGCCTTGAGAATAAGAGGGGGAACTTTTTCCATGCTGTGGAGCGGCTCCGGCAGATCGACGAAACCCGTGTCGCGCTGGTACGGTGTGGGATCGATGCCTAGCACCTTCAGATCTTGCGACATGTGTACCGGTACGTCGAAGTGCGTCCCGGAGTGCATGGAAGTAATGATCAGGCTGATGGCGTCCGCGAACCCCGGCTCGATCTCTTTGAAAAGCTTCTGGACGTACTCATGGTACCGGTAGAGGTAGAACTGAAACGGCGGATCGAACGGATGAACCGGCATCCCGGTCCAGTAGGGTTGACCGAGATCGTAGACCTTCGCGTTTCTTATGAGCTCATGGAGTGCTTGCTGCGCCATCGATCCTCCCCCCGTCACGTTGCCCTTCACGACCGGGGGAATACTAGCGAATCTACGCGGTCCGATTCAACCTCGCCCCCGCACCAACGATTCTCGGATCCATGGCAACAAGTGCTCGAAGTCGCAGCTACCCTGCTCGAGCAAACCGATGAGACGGCGGTGGGCCTCGTCTGGATCGACTTGGAATTTCCAGCCGTTCAGCCTGAGAAACACGTCCGTAGCAAAGAAGGCGACCCGCTTGTTCCCGTCAACGAAGGGATGATTCATGAGCACTGATTCGAAAAGAGCCGTGGCCATCTCGGCGATGTCGCGATAGTAGCCGGTCTGCGGCCGGAACAGGACGCTTTCTAGAAGGCCTAAATCGCAAACTCCACGGGGCCCTCCGAACTCTTCAATAAGCCGGTCGTGAATAGCAAGAGCTTCGTCGACGGTAAGAAAGACAACCGGCTCAATCGGCAAGGAGCCGGCCCAGCTTCTCGTTCTCTGCTATAGAAGCGTCGAGGTGCCGGAGGACGTTGGGCCGGACTCTGCGGCGCCGAACGTACTCCCGGATCGCATCGGTGAGCAGGCCCGAGATGCTCTGGTGAGACTCCGAGGCTAACTGTTTCAGATCGTTCCAGACCGATTCCTCTACTTTGGAGCTAACTTTGACCGCTGCCATTGTCTTGACATGTCAGGATATGTCAAGACGGCCCTGATGTCAAACACGGGGGCCTGGGAAGCTACTCGGTCGAGGGCCCGGAAGACTCCCCCGCCTCGCCGTCGCCTTTCAGGTACATATCCAAGAACGCCACGTAACGATCGGAGGCGGTGATGCGGTTGGCCTTGTTGTCGAAACCATGGCCTTCGTCCGGAAAGATGATGTACTCCACCGGGACGCCGTTCGCCTCGACCGCCGCGACGAGCTCGTCGCTCTCTACCTGGAGGACACGAGGGTCGTTCGCTCCTTGGACGACGAGAAGCGGCTTCGTAACGTTGCCGGCATGGAACAAAGGAGAGATACGACGGAGTCGCTCTTCCTCCTCATACGGATTCCCAAGCTCCGAGTAGAGAAGATCCTTTTGGGCCGTCCACCAGGGCGGAATGCTCTTGATCGTTCGGACCCAGTTGGTCACGCCGGAGATGTCGATACCGACCTCGAAGACCTCGGGCTCGAAAGCAAGCGCCGCCGCAACCATGTAGCCGCCGTAGCTACCGCCGATGATGCCCACTTTGGTGCCGTCCACCCAGTCGAGCGTCTCGAGATACTTCCGCGACCAGACGACGTCCTGCAGGTCCACCTCGCCATGCTTCTTGTCGTCCATGTGGTAGAACGTTTTCCCGTAGCCGGACGAGCCACGGTTGTTGACGGCAAGGACCGCATAGCCGTGATTCGCCAAATGCTGAATCGTCGCACGGTAGCCCTTCCGACTCTGCCCACCAGGGCCGCCATGGACCCAGACCATGGCCGGCACCGGTGCTGCGGGAGAAGCTAGATGCGGACGATAGAGCACCGATGGAATCTTCAGTCCGTCGTAGCTCTCGTAGCGAACGACCTCCCCATCGACCAGATCCGCCCGATCGATGGCGGGATTCAAGGTATCGGTCAGGCTTCGGTACTCGTTGGTGGCGATATCGAACGCATAGAGGTTTGAAGGAGACGTATCGCTGTTGACGTAAAACGCTCTCTTCGCTACGCGAGATCCGAACCCCGGTGACATCCCCACCCGGCCCATCCGGCAACTCGGGCAACGCGAGATCCACACCGGTCTCGGTGTCCAGAATCGATAAGACGGTTTGAGCGTCTTCGTTGAGGGCGGTGACGCGATAGCGTCCTTCCTCCGAGAAGTACACGTACATAACGTCCCAGTCCGCCTCGACCACCGACTGATGCTCACCGCTTTCGAGATCGTAGGACCACGCCTGCATGAACTCGCCATACCCGTCGGTAAGGTAGTAAACCCGCGGTTGGGGATGTCCCGCCGGATGTTGAATTTGGGGTAGCTGCGGCTCCTTGGCCGGCCTAAGAATAGGTCTGCCAACAAACCGTCTCCAGAGGGGGACAAGGAGCCACCAATGCCTAGGAAATCAAAGAAGCCAGTAAGAAAGCAAACGCACTCGCCTACGGGCAAGGTAGTTGGCCAAGTCGGTCAGATACTGCTACCGATGATAGCTGGGATCGCGGCCACGAAGGCGGATCTGACGGAATGGGTGTACGAGCAAGGACTGACAGCTCTGCACCTACTGCTCAGAGAGGACGCCGAGGAGATCGCGGGGCTCAAGGGCAAGCACGAGAAGGAGCGAACTCATAACCACTGGGGGAGCACGAACGGAGAGCTGAGCTTCGGTGGTCGTCGCATCCAAGTGTCGCGACCTCGAGTTCGCTCGAAGTCGGGCGCGGAGGCGTCGCTTCCACACTTCGAAGCCTTCCGCGAAGAAGACCCGCTTCCAGAGCGAGTGTTGAATCAGATCTTGGTGGGCGTATCGACCCGAAATTACGAATCGAGTCTGGACAAACCCGCGGCCAAGTTGAAGTCTCGTGGCACGAGTAAGAGTGCCGCCAGCCGTCACCTCGTGAGCCAGACGACTAAGAAGCTCGAGGAATACCTGTCTCGGCGGCTAGAGGAGTTCGAGCTTGCGGCACTGATGCTGGATGGCCTTGAGGTGGCCGGACAGACCGTCGTCGTAACTCTAGGTATCACAATAGATGGAACGAAGGTGCCCCTGGGTATATGGCTGGGCTCGACGGAGAACTCTCGGATGTGCACCGCGATGTTGCAGGACCTTCTCGAGCGAGGCTTGCGCGTCGATGAGTCGATTCTCTGCGTAGTGGACGGAGGCAAAGGCATCCGCAAGGCACTCGTCGACGTTTTGGGGGACCTCGCGGTCATCCAAAGGTGCCAGATCCATAAACTCCGAAATCTTCGCTCGTACCTTCCCAAGTCTCGTCACGCCTACGTGCTCCAGACGATGAAGGAAGCCTACAAGTGCAAGAGTGCCGACAAGGCGCGCAAGCGACTTCAGGCATTGGTGTCGTGGCTCGAGCGAAACGGCTACGACGAAGCTGCCGGAAGCCTTCGTGAAGGGATGGAAGAAACACTCACGGTCGTGAAGCTCGCGCCGCCCGCCTTACTTCGCCAGTCTCTTGCCACGACGAACGCCATTGAGAATCTCAACGGAACCATTCGCAGAGTATCGAGAAACGTCAAGCGTTGGAAGAGTCCTTCCATGGTTCGCCGATGGACCGCTCTTGGCGTCGTCACCGCGCAGAAAAAGTTCCGGCGTATCAAAGGCTATCGCCATATGGGCGCTCTCGTTCACGCGCTTAGAAGCAAACAGAAATCTCTTGACAGCGATGAGTTTGCTGCCTAAGAGTATTCACAGGTGCCGCCGCTACCCGACCAAATTCAACAGCGGCCGGGACATCCCCCTGCGGTTCTCGGGGCCGAATCCCATCGGCCGATGAAGAATCATCCCCTCGTGCTCGGTGATGAGCTTGGGTGGAGATTCCGATGCCTCGAGATCGGCCACGAAAATATTCGTGTCGGCGTTGTTGACCAACTGGTTGAGCGCCAACCATCGTCCATCGTCGCTCACTCCGCCGAGCTGAAAGCCTGCCTCATTCCGAAAAACGAGACTCCGTTCATAGTCGCTCGCCGTGTAGCGATAGACATCAAAGAATTTGGGATCCCGCTCATTGGTCTGAACCCAGAAGGACTGCTTGTCCTTGCTCCAGCCGGTGAACGACGCTTTCAAACTCTCCCCCGGGGTCAAATCGGTGACGTTTCCGTCCGCATCCTGGACAAAGAGGTGGTCCAGCTCGTCCCCACCTTCGTCGGCCCTAAAGAGAAACCGGTCGTCTTCGGGAAACCAACTGACTGCGAAATGCGCATCCGCGGTGGAGTGAGTCAGCTGTTTCGGATCGCCGCCCGCAAACGGCTGCGCATGCACGTTGAAGATGCCTGTCTCGTCGGAGCTAATCAGAAGCCGCGATTCGTCGGCGGAAAACGATGCACCAAAGATCGTGGTCGTTTCATGAAAAGTCGCCGCGTCGTACGTAGGAACCGTTCGTTCCTGTCGTTCGTCAGCGGCGGGCGCACAGGCCGCGAGCACACAAGCGAACAGAATGGATACCGCTGTATGGCGTGTCATAAAGCACCTCGCGAAATCCCAGTTAAGTTAGCTTGCGACGCCGCAGAGGGACATCGCGGCTTGGATGTAGACCTTGACGATATCGTAAAGATCGCCGATATGGACGTGCTCCCCTTGGTGGGTCGAGAACCCTCCGCCACCGGTTCGAATCCGTCCCGCCGAGCCGTAGTTGACGGTCGGAATCCCGTAGCGGTTCATGTGCGCGGCATCGCTATACCAGTTCTCGATTCCGAGCTCAGGCACCTTGCCGAGCTGATCGGTGTGCGCCTGAACCACCGTTTGGATCAGCTCGTGGTCATCGGGGATCGAGGTTCCGGGAGCCGATACATAGATGTCCACGATGGTGCCTTCGAGCTGTGGGTGCTTCTTTACCAAGGCCTGAATAACCTCCCGCACCTCGCGATAAACCTCGACCGGCATCACGCCCGGCACCGTACGCACATCCATGTAGATCGAGCAGGAGTCCGGCGAACGCGCTCCCCGCCAGGGCCAACCGCCTTCGATGGCCGCGATATTGACCTTCGGCCGGAAATCACCGATAGCATGCCGCGCGCGATACTTGTCGATCCATTCGTTGAGAGCGCCCAGCACGAGGCCGCTGTGGAGAATGGCGTTCTTCTCGAGCTCGCTCCACGCGGTATGGATCAAAACGCCCGGGATCTTAATCTTGAGCCAAGTCGTCCCGCAGTGTCGCGGAATGACCATCATGTTCGTCGGCTCTCCCAGGATGCAATAGTCGGCCACCGCCCCATGCGTGATGGCAAACTTGGTGCCCACACCGTAACCCTGGTACTTGGGGTCGTCGTACTCACCGGTCGGAGCTTTTTCGATCTCACCGGCCACGCCGGCGATCACGAAGTCGCCGGCAAGGCGAATGCCCGCCGCCTGGATCGCCTGGGATGCCACCACATAGGCGGCGAGAGCGCTCTTCATGTTGAACGAGCCCATGCCGTAGATCCACTCGTCGTCGATGATGGTGGCCTCGGTCCGGTAGCCGATGCCGCGGTCGGCCAGCTCGGAACCGAACGACGTGTCGAGATGGCCGTTGAACATCAAAGACTTGCCGCCGCCGGCTCCCTCCAGGATCCCAATGGCGTTGTAGCGGCCGTCCCCGATGGGTTGCAGAGTCGGGCGAAATCCCGCGCCGAGCAACACCTCATGAAAGGCCCGGGCCACTTCGGTCTCGTGTCCGGTCGGACTCGGGACGTTGGTGAGATCGACCACCAGATCGACCAGTCGGCTCCGATCGATCTTGTCCACCGCCTTCGCGACAAGCTTGCTGTCAACTTTGTTCGGCATCCCTGCTCCCTTTGAAGCTCTATAACTTAGAGGTTTTAGCGACCTTTCTCAAGTCGCCTGACTTGCAGTGTGGCAGCGAGCGCCATAGATTCGGCGGGCCCTCGAAAGGGAGACCGCCATGCTTGGAAAAACTTTTCTTCTGATCTTCGTAGTAGTCGTTGTCGCTTGTGGAAGTGGTACCCAAGATACCACCACCACTGCGGGTGAGGCAGTTGAAGCACTGACCGAGGGCGAGATCGTCGCCAAGGCCTAGGTGATTCACGAGCGCGTCATCACCATCGACACTCACGACGATATTCCGTCGAACTTCGCAACCGCCGAAGTCGACCCCGGCGTCCGGGGGGAGCGGCAGGTAGACCTCCCCAAAATGAAGGAAGGCGGACTCGACGCGGGCTTCTTCATCGTCTACGTCGGCCAGACCGAAAGAACTCCCGAAAACTACGAAAAAGCAAAAACCGAGGCGATGGTGAAGTTCGACGCCATCCATCGTATGACGGGAGAAATGTATCCGGACGAGATCGAGCTCGCCTACACGACCGACGATGTCGAGCGTATCCACGCGGACGGCAAGCTCGTCGCCTGTATCGGCATCGAGAACGGCTACGCCATCGGGAAGGACTTGATCTTGCTCGAGAAGTACCACGCGCTCGGAGCGCGCTACATCACCCTGGCACACGGGGGGCATAACGACATCGCCGACTCCTCGACGCCTCGAGAGCGACTCGGCGACGCCGAAGAGGAACATGGCGGCATCAGCAATTTCGGCGAACAAGTCATCTCGGAAATGAACCGGCTCGGTATTATGGTCGACGTTTCGCACATTTCTAAGAAGGCGATGATCGAAGCGGCCAAGCTCAGCCGCGCGCCGATCATCGGCTCGCACTCGAGCACCAGAGCATTATCGGACGTCCCCCGCAACATGGACGACGAGCAGTTGCTCGCGCTCAAGACGAACGGCGGCGTGATCCAAATGGTCGCGCTCGACAGTTTCGTCAAGAACCAGCCCGAGAAAGCGGCAGCGCGGCAGGCACTATTCGAAGAAATTAGGAACTCCGACACGCGAAGAGACCTCACCGACGCACAAAGAGCGGAGATTCGAAAGAGGACGGCGGAGCTCGATGAGAAATGGCCCAAGGCCACCGTATCGGACTTCGTCGACCACATCGATCACGCCGTCGAGCTCATCGGCATCGACCATGTCGGCATCAGCTCCGACTTCGACGGAGGCGGCGGCGTCGCGGGATGGAACGATGCCAGCGAGACCTTGAACGTCACCATCGAGCTGGTGCGCCGCGGCTACACCGAAGAAGAGATCGAAAAACTCTGGGGCGGAAACCTGCTGCGCGTTTGGCGCGAAGTCGAACGAGTCGCCCGGGAGATGAAGACCGCGCAAACGTCCTAGCGCGGCGGATAGCTGCAACCACGTCGACTGACGCTCAGCACGAGACCCGCGTTACCTTTGGCTACAAGCCCCATGTTCGAGGCTCTTTCGAAAGCCGACGACGAGCGCGAGCGCAACAAGAAGCTTCTTGTCCTTGCGGTCACCATCGGCCTTGCCTTCGCCGCGGCCGGATTAGTCATCGCTTTGATCTTGGGTGTTTCCGGCTACCACGTCCGCCGCATGACACTCCACGATGGTCGACTCCAAGGGGTCTTGGACCAGGAGCCGACGCTCTACCAAGTCGTCGAGGACCTCAAAGAGAAGGCCCCTCTGATCGCTTTTCCCAAAGGAGAGGAGGAGCTCGCCCAATGGATCTCCAAATGGGGGGACCAGAAACGAGACGAGATCCTGACCAAGGGCCGGACATGGCCGATCGTCCGCCTCTTCGAAGCGGGGGACATGATCTACTTCATCTACTTCGATGAACAAGAGATCATGAGGGATTTCGTCTATATCGATACCCCTAACTTCGAGGTGCGGTGACGCGACATCTATCTACGCTATAGCGGCCCTTGGGTCACGATATTGCAACTATCGATGGCATGTCTCGTCGCGCTGAGCGCAGCGGCTCAGAGCTTGTCCTCCCAGTAACCGCCCACGTTCAATGCCACCTCACAGTCACAGAATCCACCGTAGTCACCCAGCCACTCACGCACATCGTCCGACCACACTCCCAGAGGCCTGAGGAATTGCTCCGTCTTTCGGAGAGCATTATCGCATTTCAAGCGAACAGTGCCTTCACCATCTCGTTCGAACACCGTTCGGTTCAGGTACTCGAGCAAGCCCTGAAGCTGCTCCTTCGTGAACTCCACTCTTCTCCACCTTCGACGTCGCCTACTCGGATTTATTCTTGCCGGTTCAACCTTTCGTCCTCCACCTGGTACCAGCTGGCGTGTGCCAGAATCGGTTCATGGGAAAAGGGCTGAGGGATCCGTCGCTCGACCACGCGGACGCAACAGATGCTCGATCGATTGAAGGCTGGGAAAAAGAATTCGAGGCTGCCGGTCGCCGCCCATTGGAGATACGGATGCGTTACGCGTTCGTTCGCACCTACAAGCCGATTCTGGACGACGTGAGCTACCGTTCCTTCGACACGATGGAAGAGTATCGCCGATGGTGCGAGGCTAATCTGCCCGACTGGCTCGGCTATGGCCGCGTTTGACTACCGACAGGCGGAGGAGCTTAAACACGCCCTTGGCAAACAGCAGGTCCGCTACCTTTTCATCGGAAAATCCGCCGCCATCATCTTGGGCTTCCCCGACACGACCCAGGACGCAGATCTCTTCATCGATCGCTCACCGGAAAACGGCCGTCGATTGGCCGCGGCATTACTAGACCTCGGTTTCGAACTGACCTCCCAGGAAGCTGAGGAAATCGAGCGCCCCAAGGACTTCGTCCAGCTCAAGAACGGCCCTTTTGATGTAGTCCTGGTGTTCGCACCGGACGGCATCGAGACGTTTCAGGAGTTCTTGCATTTCTTCGGCTCACCACGCGCTCAGGAATCATGCGCAATCCCTTGCCATCGGATGACGCTTTGGCCTATGTCGACTCCTGGTTGAAACAGCCCTACGTGACCACGATCGGTCCGGGAGAGAAGCACTGGCCGATCCTGCGAAACCTGTTGCACGCGAGCGGCACGGCGGGAAACCTGACTTCGGATGCGCATATCGCAGCGCTCGCCTTAGAACAGGGCGCAACCATTTACTCGGCTGACAGTGACTTCAAGCGCTTCATCGGTGTCCGCCACGTCAATCCGATATCGGGCTGACTTCGATTCCTAATCCAGTCCCTCAAATGAGAAGCCGATTTTGGACATGGCAAGCTGGTTTTGGTGCATGACGTGCGGATTTTGGACATGAATGAAACCGCGCCGAGGAGCCGGGGTGGATGATCTAGATCGCGTCCGAGAAAATAGACTACGAGGTTCGGTGACGCGACATCTATCTACGCTATAGAGGCACCTTGGTCACGATATTGTCCACGTTCTGAACGAAGGCCTCGACGGCGGGCTGAGGAAATTCCATCGTCTCCGGAAAATGCCCCGCGAAGAGCGGAAAGTACGCCTTCGGTGGAACGGGGTTCATCAGCGTCATCTTCACGCCCGCCTTGTAATAATCGTTCATGCGATCGGCGACGTGTTGCGCGGTTCCACAAAGCGTCATCGCATCGACCATCTCGTCACTCACGTGACTCGCCGCTTCATCCATGCTCCCGTTGGCGATGCCGGCGAGCATTCCCTCCAGGTTTTTCTCGAAACCGGCTGACTTCACCATCCCCGCGTAGGTCGGCGAGGAGCCGCCGGCGGTGGCAAACATGACGACGTGCGGCTTGATCCACTCCACCGCCTGCGGATCGTCCGAGACCAAAGCTGGGTGTCCGACGACGATGTCGATGTCGTCGAGCGTCCTCCCGGCCTTGTTGGCCCCTATCTCGAGATTCTTCAGGAAGGTGTCGCGGAAGTAGTTGATGGGCTGAAAGTAGCCAATCACTCCGTCGGCGATCTCGCCGGCGAGCTGCGTCATCTTGGGTCCGATCGCCGCCAAGTAGATCGGTACCTTGGGCGGCGGTCCCGTCAGCGCGAGCTGAAAATGCTGGACACTCACCGTCTTTCCTGCGAACGTTACGACCTCGCCGGAGAGAATCTTCCTGATGACGGTGATGAGCTCGCGGGCACGAGTGAGCGGCTTGTCGTACGACAAGCCGTGCCAACCTTCGACGTACGAACGCGCCTGCGTTCCGAGCCCGAGGATCAGCCGGTTACCCGATAGCTCGGCGAGCGCGCTCGCCGACAAAGCGGTCACCACCGGACTCCGCCCCCAGATACCGGCGATGCAGGAGCCGATGTGAACACGCTTCGTCTTCAACGCAAACGCGGTGGAAGGAACAAACGTATCGGAGAAAATGATCTCCGGCTTCCAAACCGTGTCGTAGCCGTGCTCATCCGCTTTCTGAGCGAAATCGGTGAGCATAGACAGTGGCAGACTCTCCAGAATGACCGACGCTCTTCCCATCGTTCTTCCCCCCTCTTAGTTTGGTGTCCCCTCCCGTAGCGCTTCGGACCAAGTAAAAGGAAGCGGGAGCAACCAGTTGTCTAGGGTGGCCTTCTTGAGAAACTCCAAGGCGTCCCCGAGAACGCGAAGCTGGGTGTTCTTCCGATTCGGCGGGCCGACGATACGACCTTGAAGGAATTGCGTCGTGACCACACGAGGCGGACGGACCAAGCGGGCCATCGGTTCCCAGGCTTCGATGTGCAACGTCACGGTAGGTATGCCGCTGGTCTCGATGGCGCGGGCGCGCTGTCCCACGGACAGGTGACAAACCGGTCAGCCGGGTACCAAGAGCACCGCATCCGCGCCGTCCGCGCGCACCTTCTTCGCCCATTCCGGGCCGGTGGTCTCGACCAAGCGCTGCACGTTGGAGAGCCCCTTGAAGGAGTACGCCTTGGGGGCCACCTTGATGACCCCTTGCTCGGCGAGCGTTCGGAAGCGATCCAACGGAAAGACGACGTTGGGGTCTTGCTGGACCGCGTTCAAGTCGTAGGCGACGTGCTCGAAGACCAAGCGCGCGGGATCGGTACTGGCCGGAATCTCCCGGAGGCTCGGAAACCGTTCGAACGATGGCATCGGGTCCCGGATCGCGGCCGGGAGATCCTGCCCCTCGGGCAGAAACGTCGGTTGCTCGGGGAGACGCGCCGCGGCGCTCGAGAACAAGGCGATCCTCGCCTCGGAGAGCGGCTTCCGTAGCCGGGCGAGTGTCACCGGGGCTTGAGGCACCTTGGGAGCCCAGAAGGGTGGCTTGTCGAGTGGGAACATGTAGCCGTCGACCTGAGACTGCTGCAGGAAGTCCCCTAGGGCGCCGCTCTCACCGGTGTCGACGGCGGCGACCACCTGCCGTAGGAGCTTTTGAAAAAAGGCGTCAACCTTTTCTTCCGGCTGTCCGTAGAGAAACTTGAAGGTATTGTCCGCCCGCTCCCCATGGTAGAGGCTGGTCACAGACTCCTCGAAAGTTAGTTTCCCTTTTTCCTCGCCCATCTGTGTGTCTCCGACCCTGGCTCGGCCCCTCCTTTTATCACGTGTGGACCCTGAGAGGGAGTCTACGGCCGCGATCTAAACAAATTCGTGTCGGCACGTCCCTAGCGGTCGAGCTCAAGCTTCGCCGGAGCCCCAAGACGGAAGCCCCCATCGAGAAAACCCTTGTCGCGTTGACCCTAGGAACACTCATTATAGAATCCCCCGACTTGCGGCCGAGTATGAGTTACTTCTAGAGATATGACGGTGGGGCGATGCTGGTCATTGGCTTTTTATCCCTCGCGTGGCTTGCTACGACCGCCGCCCTGGCCGCAGACGGTGAGGGAAAGCTTCCTGTCCAGTACCGCGATAAGCTCTTCGCGGTAACCTTCGCGTCCGAGACCGACATCTGGGTGGTCGGAGACTTCGGACTCATGCTCCATAGTTCCGACGGCGGCCGCTCCTGGAGCGTCCAAGAAAGTGGCGTCATTGAGGATCTGCTGGCGGTCCAATTCCTCGACCCGATGCGCGGCTTTGCCGTCGGACTCTTCGCCACGCTCCTCGAAACGTCGGACGGTGGGACTAGCTGGAGTCTGGTCGGACTCGTCGAGGGCTCGGTCGGCGACCGAGGAGGAACTGGAAATCCTCCGCAATGCGGTTTATCGAAACGAAGGCGTTCTCGGTCCACTCGTCTCCTTCGACAGCAAGACCACTCTCGTCACCGCCAACTTCATCGAACGCGCGATAAGGGATCGGACCGTCACATTCGACGAGATCTTCACCCGGATCCGGAGCGTGTGGAAGCCATCGTCAATCCAACAAAAGGGTTCGAGGCCCCTCTGCTCCGATTTTTAGGGAACCTCGGTGAGGGTAGGCGGCCGGCAGTGGTTCTGCTCGGCACTGCGGCGCTCACCTCCGTGGCGGCCGTTCTCACGAGCGGCATCACCATTGGTGACGCCCATCCCGGAACACCGATCCTCTGGCCGGACTCCGAGTACAACCAAGCAATCGCCGCCATCAATCGTTCCTACCCCGGCTCGGATCAGCTTTTCGTGATCGTGGACGGCGAGTCACCCGACACCATCAAACGCCCCGAAGTGCTCCACCGGTTGAACGAGTTCCAACGTTTTATGGAGGAGAGCCCGGACGTGGGGGCCACCGTCTCGCTCGCCGACGCCCTCGATTTCGGAGAGGGTATGGCCGGATCCACCAAAGACTGGATCGATCGTGCTCTCACGCCGTGGAAAGACGAGGGGTGGAGCTACGAGACCTTGAAGGAAGGCTACCGCTCGTTTCCCGAGGCGGAGCGTCCTCCCTACGAGGGAGGAAAGTTTCAGACGGAATCCGGGCGATTCATCTTCCCGACTTCGCAACCAGCCGGGCCGGAGCCGGTGGCAGGTTTCCCTCTGCGGCTGATCTCCCGTGCCACGCGCCAGGGAACGAACTCCATGCTGGTGAACATTGAGCCCACCGGGCTTCCCGTTGTCAAGGTGAACCCGCGGACCGCCGCCCGCTTCGGCGTCGACCCGACCAAGGCTCGGCTCCGATCGGCCGATGGAAGCGTCGACGTCGCGCTAGAGCTCGACCCGAAACAGAGAGACGATGTCGTCGTTTGCCGCAAGGGAGGATGGTGGAAGAGCGGGCACTTCATGAGCCCGCTGCTTCGAAACACCTTCACTCCGGAAGGCGGCGTCGCATACAACGAGACTGTAGTGATCTTGGAACCGCCGTCTGACTAGGTTGAGATGAGCTACCACGTTGAATGACGGCCGAAATCGACCGCGATCGCCGCGTTGCACGTCGGTGACGATCGCTGTTCACCGCAGTAGGCGAGCGACGGGACGCCCGGACCTCGCAATGATAATTTCCTCCCCCGATGACAAGGAATACACGAGTCGTCTCGAGCGAGCTTAGACTACGGCGTAAGCCTCCACCTCGAGCATCATGTCGGGTAGAGCGAGCTGCGCCACGCCCACCAACGTCTGAGCCGGCATCTTTCCCTTGAAGAACTCCGCTTGCACGGCGCCGTAATCTGTTAGCTTCTGCATGTCGATGCCCACAAAATACGCTCCCAGTTTCACCACATCATCGAGCGACGCTCCGGATTGTTCCAGAACGGTGCGCATGTTCTCGAACGTCAGCCGTGCTTGTGCCTTGAAATCCTCCGGGTGTAAGACCTCGCCGTCCGCCGACATGCTCGACTGCCCGGAGACGACGATGAGTGACTTGGCACCGTCTACTTTCCAACACTGAGAGAATCCGAATTGGTCCTGCCACTTCCACGGGTTGAATTGGGTCTTTTTCATCACCCTCTCCTTTCGGGTCATTACACTACTTTGGAGGTCTCGTAGGCGTCAAGGGGAAATGTTAAACTCCCCGCCAGCCGCGCCGGTTCGAATGCCACAAGTTCTATGGCCTACCGATAAGAAGCACCGTTTGCGCCCGCAAGTCACAGCCGGATAGAATCCCCCTGGCGTCGCAAGAGCTTCGTTGGGCGCGAGTCGGTTTTCTCCATTGAGCAAGATGATCGGCAAGACACTCTCCCATTTCAGGATCACCGGCCAGCTGGGCTCGGGTGGTATGGGCGAAGTGTATCGAGCGCGAGGCACCAAGCTCGACCGCGACGTCGCCCTCGAGCTCCTCCCCGCGGAGATGGCCGCCGATTCCGCGCGCGTCGTCGCCGCCCTCAACCATCCGAACATCGTCACCATCCATTCGGTCGGGGAAGCGGATGGCATTCACTTCCTCACCATGGAGGCCATCGAAGGCCAATCGCTCGACCAACTCGTTCCCAAGGAAGGTCTCGATCTGGAAAAGTTTTTCGAGATCGCCCTGCCTCTGGCCGATGCCCTTTCGGCCGCACACGACAATGGCATCACCCACCGTGATTTGAAGCCGGCCAACATCATGGTGACCGAGGAAGGGCGGCTGAAGATACTGGACTTCGGATTGGCCAAGATTCTCGACTCCGGAAGTTCCGACGTTCATGACTCCGAGCTCGTCACCCAGGCCCAAACCCGGGAAGGGATGGTGATGGGAACCGTACCTTACATGTCCCCCGAACAGGTGCAAGGAAAACGCATCGACCATCGTACGGACATTTTTTCGCTGGGGATCATCCTCCATGAAATCGCAAGCGGTCGGCATCCCTTTCCGGCAAGCTCCTCGGCCGAGCTGATCTCCGCGATCCTGCGAGACCAACCTCCGAGCTTGACCGAGCTGCGGGCAGGGCTGCCCAAGGGTCTGTCCGGGATCGTCGAACGTTGCCTGGAGAAGGATACCGCCGAGCGCTTCCAGAGCGCTCGCGAACTGAGAGACGAGCTGAAAGCGGCGAGAGAGAACGCCGCAATGGTTACGTCCTCCCCCACGGCCGCTTCCCCCCAGGATCGCTCCGCCGACGATGCGATGGACTCTCATGCCGGAGCTCTCTGGATCGCCGTCCTGCCCTTCTCCAGCACCGGTGACGACCCGGAGCTCACGTCTTTCGGCCAGGGTCTTACCGAGGACATCATCACCGGTCTCTCCCGTTTCTCCTACCTGTCCGTCGTTTCTCGCAACTCGACGGTCCAGTACGGAGGCCAGGCGATCGATGTGCGCCGAGTCGGGAAGGAGTTGGGAGCGCGTTACGTGATGGAGGGAGGTATCCGCAAGGCCGGCTCCACAATCCGCATCAACGTCCAGCTCATCGATGCCCATACCGGCGCGCACGTGTGGGCGGAAACCTTCGATCGAAACCTGGATACCGCCGGGATCTTCGACGTTCAGGACGCCATCACCGACCAGGTGGTCGCAACCGTCGCCGACAACTTTGGAGTCCTCGTCCGTGCGATGGCGACCGATCTTCACGGCAAGCCCGACAAGGAGCTGAGCGCCTCAGATTGGATGATTCGGCTGTTCGGCTTCCTACAGCGAATTACGCCAGACGAGCATCGAGAGCTACGAGATGGTCTCGAGCGCGCGGAGGATAATGAACCCCGTCACGCAGATGCCTGGGCTTGCCTCGCCCAGATTTACTTGGACGAGCAACGTTTTGGTTTTAACGTGCGCCCCGATCCTCTGAAACAAGCGCTCGCTGCGGCCCGGCACGCCGTCGAGATCGATCCCGCCAACCAGCTCGGACACCAACTCCTGGCTCAGATCCATTTTTTCCGACGCGACCTCAAAGCGTTTGCGCCGGTCGCCGAGCGGGCGATGTCGCTCAACCCGCGTGACAGCAACACCATCGGGATCCTCGGGCTCATGATCGTACACACCGGAGAGTTCGAGAGCGGCGCAAAGCTTACTCGGAGGGCGATGGAGCTCAACCCGCATCACGCACCTTGGTACCACTTCGGTCCGTTGTGGGAGCACTTCTACAAACGCGAGTATGAGGAAGCCCTCGAGGGCGTCAGCCGCGTGAACATGCCGGGTCTGTTCTGGCCGTACCTCGCCATCGCCTCCCATCTGCGGCCACCTGGGTCGACGCGCCGAAGCCGAGGCCGCGGTTCAGGATCTCCTCAAGCTCAAGCCCGATTTCGTGGCGCACGTCCGCCAGAATATCGAAAGCTGGCACTTCGCAGGCGGCCTGCTCGAACCTCTCCTGGATGGGATCCGGAAGGCTGGCCTCGAAATTCCCTAGCCCGCGGCGTGGAATCGGCTGAGCACCCCTTCTAGATTTGCCACCTAAATGATAAAAGGGCCTCAGCATAGGAGGTTACCCATGTCAGGAGGCGTATCCGGAAGGCTCACTCTCAACGAGCCGCTATCCCCTGCGCGCATCCTCATCTTCGGTGGAATCCTGATCGCGATCGTCGGCATGCTCTTCGGCGAGTACTTCGCGATCTTTCATCTGCACCAGAGCGGCATGACCATCGAAGCGGAGATGCTGAACTCCGTCAAGGCGGTGGCCGCCGGCGACATCGAGCCCCTCGGCGGCTCGATGGAGAGAATCGGCAAGATGCTCGAGAACATGGGCACCAAGAAGGACGCGCACGCCCACTGGATCCAGCTTGCGTATCTGTGCCTGATTCTGGGGCTCGTCCAGCCCTATATCGCCCTAAGGGAGACCTGGAAGAGAAGATGGGCGATCATCTTGGTGGCGTCCTCCTTCATCCTTCCCGTCGGCGTCTTCACCATCTATTACCTGGGCGTCTGGAAATCTCCGTTCGAGACCATCGGCTGGGGAAGCATCGTGGCCGACACCGCCGGCGCGGTCTTCATCGTCGGCGTGTTCGCCCAGTTCGTGGGGGCTATCCGTCACTTCCGTCACTTTCCTAGCAGGGGCGAAGTGGAGGCCGTGGCCAAAGACGATGAGGCGGAGCCGGCGAAGAGTTTTCTCCTTCGCTGGGGAGCGGTGCTGATTCTGATTGGCCTCCTTCACGGCGCCTACTACGCGGCGACCGGCTTATACGAAAACGCGGAGAAGGACGTGAGCCTGCTACAAGCCTCACTAACCCACGCCATGGCCAACGACGTTCCTGCCGCCGAGCAAGCGGTGCACGACTACAACTGGCTCCAGGCGGAAAAGGGCATCTACATCGCGACCCACAGCCACTTCATCGAGTTCGGACTGATGGCGATCCTCCTGGCGTTCGCCCAGCGTTTCGTCTTCTTGTCTGATAAGTGGAAGCTTCGTTGGGCCCGGTGGCTAGTGGTAGGCGGCGTTCTCCTACCCGTGGCGGTCCAGTCCGAGCTCTGGTCGGGCCTCTACGGCGGAGCCGTGGCCGACCTCGCGGGATTCCTCGTGATCACCGCTCTCTTGGGCATGTTGCTGGGTGTCATCCGACATACGGGTGCCGTCGACGCCCGGGGAGGAACGTCATGACATCGGCCAATAAGACCTACATCGTGGGTGGCCTCCTGCTCGTGCTCATCGGACTCATCTTCGGTGTCTACTACGCGATCTTCGATGAGCACCAAACGCTCGTGGCGATGGGAATGGCCTTCGCGCAGTCCTTCTTCGAAGCGGCGGGCGGCAACGAAACCGGCGTTTCCGAGAACATCGAAACCTTCCGCGCCAACGCCTTCGAGTACACACGCGAGGTGAGCTTCCACGCCCACATCATCGAGCTCGGCACGTTGGCACTCATCATTCCCCTCTTTGCGCACCGGATCGGCTGGAATGACAGCAGGAAGCTGCTCATCGCCCGGCTCTTTATCATCGGGAGCCTGGTCTTTACGCTCGGAGTGTTGTCCCAGACTCTCGCGTTCAGCGGCGTGACTCAGGCGATGGCGGTGATTGGGTCGGGACTTGTGATTGCTTGTGTGGGCGTGCTCGTGCTCGGCCTCTTCAAATGACTCCCCTATCAGCTCTGAGCTCGGAAAAACGCGAAAAGTCGCTGTCACACGAAACTAGCGCCGCACCTTAGGGAAACCGCTAGCGAGGCGAGATGGGCGTCGGTGGTCAAGTTTCCAGCCATCCCCGTCTGTTCTAAATAGCTCCTTAGAATTTCGCCTAGTCCCCCCGTTAATAGAGACGAAATTTCGCCTTCAAAACGTCCCTCGCGGCGCCGAAAAAATGTAGGGGATGTTGTGTGAGAGGGAAAGCCCCGCGCTCTAGACGATTTCCAGTGCGTGCACCAATGCCCTGTTGAGTGACTCCGGAACTCGCTGGAGGGGCCGTCAAGCTTGTAATGTACCTTTAATCAGGGTAATATAACCCTCAAACAGGGTTATACGTTTCGTTAGGTCGGGGAGAGGAACTCAATGCTCGAAGGCTTGCTCGGTAACGCAACGGCAGAGAAAGTGCTGCTTTACATGGAGCAGTATGGAGAGGGCTATGCGAAAGCCATCGCTGACACCTTCGACGGCGTCTCGCTCAGCATGGTCCAACGCCAGTTGGAGCGCTTCGAGCGTGCGGGGCTTCTCGTAAGCCTGCCGAAAGGACGAACACGCCTCTTCTCGTGGAACCCGCGTTACGCGTTCCTAGAAGAAACCCGAGCTCTCCTGCGCAAGGCCCTCCGGATGCTACCCGAAGAGGAAAGGCGGCGGTACTTCACCGCCCGACGACGTCCCAGAAGGATGGGCAAACCTCTATGAGCCCGGTCCTAAAGTCGATGACGCGGGAGGAAGTGGCGGCGCTCGTCTGCGCCACACTCGAGCGTCATGGAATTCGTGTTGTTCTTTCGGGTGGGTCTGTCGTCTCCATCTACTCCGACAACGAGTACGAGTCCTACGACCTGGACTTCATTGTTAGGGGCCTCGCGAAAAACACCGCCGTTGCCATGAAGGAGCTTGGCTTCCACAAGCACGGACGGCATTGGCGCCACCCTGATACCGCTTTGTTGGTAGAGTTTCCACCAGGCCCCGTCTTCGTCGGCGATGCGGCCGTTACGGAGTTCGCGAGGCGGGCGACCAAATTCGGAGTGCTTCACCTCCTTGCACCAACGGATTGCGTGATGGATCGCCTTGCGGGTTACTACCACTGGAACGATCCACAAGGCTTAGACCAAGCCGTCGCCGTGGCACGGCGACATGACGTGAACATGGCGAAGATCAAGGCGTGGTCGAAACGCGAGAATGCCCTCGACCGCTTTCACGACTTCGTCGAACGTCTAAGGGCATCTGACGCGAAACGAAACAGGGGTCAGTGAGGTCCGGTGGTTAGCTTGGCCGCTGTCACATTTTGGGATCAGAGCAAAGTGTCATTCTTAGATCTGACCCCGGCCTCTGGCACGGCCGAAACTAGCAACCACGTTGACTGACGCCGTGTGTTCGCTAGTCTGAATTGGCCCATTTCGCTCATTTGATTTGGCCCACCCCATCGAGACCGATACCCTGAGCCGGGGAAGAACCCGGAGAGGAGGGTCGGTTGAAAAGGGGTGCGAAAGTACGATTGTTCGAGCAGATCCGTGGCGAGTACGAGCACGGAGTAGGAACGATAAAGGGAGTGGCGAAGGAGTTCGGAGTACACCGTCGGATGGTGCGTCAGGCGCTGGAGAGCGCGGTACCGCCGGAGCGTAAAGTCGCGGAGCGTGCGAGTCCGAAGCTTGAGGAAGTACGCGAGTTCATCGACGCGGTCCTGAAGGAGGACAAGCGAGCGCCTCGGAAGCAACGCCATACGGCTCGTCGTATCTGGTCCCGGTTGCGCGCCGAGCATCCGGAGCATGAGATTGGCGAATCAACGGTACGTCGCTACGTCGCTCGTCGGAAGAGCGAGCTCGGCCTGAAGGACACAGAGATTTTTGTTCCGCAGAGCTACGCGTGGGGCGATGAAGGGCAAGTGGACTGGTACGAGGCGTACGCGCGGATCGGAGGTGAGCTCGAGAAGGTCCACACGCTCGTAGTCCGAAGCATGGCGGGAGGAGGCGCGTTGCATCGCGGCTATCCGCGTCCGACGCAACAAGCATTTTTCGAAGCGCAGGAGCATGCGTTCGAGTTCTTTGGTGGCGTGTTCCGCCGCATGCGCTACGACAACCTGTCACTCGCGGTCACTAAGATTCTGCGTGGTTATCAACGAGAGCAGACGGAGCGATTCGTGGCGTTTCGCTCCCATTGGGGATTCGACTCGGAGTTTTGTAATCCGAGTCGAGGCAACGAGAAGGGCGGGGTGGAAAGCGAAGTCGGCTACTTCCGGCGCAACTATCTGACGCCGGTACCGGAGTTTTCGAACTGGGATGAGCTGAACGAGTATCTGCTCTCGTGCTGTCTCAAGGATGCGACGCGCCACATTAGCGGCAAGGAGCATGCTGTCGGAACAGCGATGGAGCTTGAACGGGAGCATCTGTTGCCATTGACCGTCGAGGGGTTCGATATCGAGGAGCGACGATTTGCAAAGGTGAACAAGAAAGGCTGCGTTCGAGTCGGCACGAACTGGTACTCGACTCCGTTGAAACGGGACCGGCGAGTTGTGGCCAAGCTACTGCCGTTGGAAGTTGAGATCTGGCACGAGGGCCACGTCGTGGCACGCCACGAGCGCTGCTACGGCCGCAGCCAGTCGATTTATGAACTCGAGCACTACTTGGATGTTCTGGTCAGGAAGCCTGGAGCGTTGGCCGGCTCGACGCCGCTCGCTCAATGGCGGGAGAAAGGTCGGTGGCCCACGAGCTACGACGAGTTGTGGTCCAAGCTGAATCGACGTCACGGGAAGCTCGAAGGAACCCGCCAGATGGTCGAGCTCGTGCAGCTCGGCCGCGAGCACGGCTACGACAAGCTGCGTGAGGCGGTGAGTCAAGCGCTCGAACTCGGCTGTACGGATGCTGAGGCGATCCGTCACCTCGTCGAATCATCAGTTCTTCGACGTGAGCAGGCGCAGGCTCTTGGCGATGTGGAGCTCGGAGAGCTCACGAAGTACGAACGTTCCTTGCCAGGTGTTGGCCATTACAACGCGCTGATCGGCGAGGTGAACTCGTGAACGCGAAGAGCATCGAGCTCCAGAGCATCCGTCAGCATTGCAAGACGCTTCGCATGCCGAGCGTGGCAACGCAGTTCCAGAAGATTGCCGAACAAGCGCAGCGCGACGAGCACAGCTATGTCCGCTACCTCGACGTGCTGCTCAGCGCCGAAGTCGAGGAGCGTGAACACCGCGCGGTTCAAAGACGACTGAAGGAAGCACAACTACCGAGAGCGAAGACGCTCGAGGAGTTCGACTTCTCGCAATCGCCGAAGGTCTCCGCCCGTCGGATACGAGAACTGGCCGAAGGCGACTACATCGACCATGCACGGCCGGTTCTGTTTCTCGGCGATGCCGGCACAGGCAAGACTCATCTGGCCACGGCATTGTGTGTAGCGGCGTGCCAGCAACGTCGCCGCGTTCGCTTCACGACGGCCTCGAGACTCGTCAACGAACTCGTTGAAGCTAGGGAGGAGCACGAACTCTCGCGAGTGATCCGTCGCTACGCCCGCTACGAGTTGTTGTGCATCGACGAGCTCGGCTACGTCCCACTCGCCGATGTCGGCGCCGAGCTTCTGTTCCAAGTGGTTTCGGAACGATGCGAAAGGGCGGCGCTCGTGATCACCACCAACCTGCCCTTCTCGGAGTGGACCCAGGTGTTCACGAACGTCCGCCTGTGCAAGGCACTGCTCGACCGAGTCACGGACCAGGCGCACATACTCGAAACCGGCACCGAATCCTATCGGTTCCGGCGCACCCTGAAGAGCGAGAAAAAGACCATAAAGGCATGAGTTCGTTGGGTTTCACTAGCCGCGGCCTGCACTTCGTTCCGGCCGCGGAATAAGGAAAGGGGCTTTCTTACAGCTCGTCTTTATTAATCAATAACTTAGGGTGGGCCAAATTAGATGAGCAAAGTGGGCCAGACCGAGTGGACAAACACACGCCCGGCCGTCTAGCGGAACTCGGGCATTACGTGCTTCGCAAAGAGCTCCTGGGACTTGATCGACTTCCAGGGCTCGATGCCGCCGTAGGCGGTGAGGATGGTGAGCTCGCCGATACCGCCCTTTTTCTGCAGCTCCTCGACCTGTCGGATGACTTTGTCCGGCGTGCCGATGAAACCGATCTCCTGATCGACGATCTGGTCGTAGGTTAGCTTGGTCAGGCTCTCCAAGGCGCCGCTCGCGTAAAACCATAGCCTTCGCCTCGAGCTCTTCCTTCGGGGGCAGCGAAGGTTTTTGGGAGAGGGGGCTCGCGTTGAACTTCAAGAAGTTATGGAGCGCGCCCTCGACTTCTTCGCGGATCTTCTTCTCGTCCTCGTCGATATACACAGGACGCATAGATGATGTCCGGCTCATGGCCAGCCTTCTTGCAGGCCTCTTTATAGATGCCCGAGTGGCTCCTCCAGCACACCCCAAGGAAGAAGCGGCGGCACGAAGATCCCCCATCCCCTCTCCCCTGCCATCTGATACGTAATCGAGCTGGTGCCCCCCGTAAAGAATCTCGGATAGGGCTTTTGGATCGGTTTCGGCACCACCGTGACGTCCTGGAATTGCCAGAACCTCCCCTCGTGAGAAAAGCGCTCCTCCGTCCAGGCCGCACCAAGATCTCGAGCGCCTCATCGTAGCGAGGGCGGCTCTCCTCGAGCGGGATGTTGGCCGGGCCACGAATCCAGGCATGGCCGCGTCCCACACCACGCTCCAAACGCCCGTTCGTCAAGATGTCGGCCGCCGCGATCTCCCCCGCCAGCTTCAGCGGCTTATGGAGCGGAAGCGTGTGCAACGCCGTCCGGAAACGGATGCTGCTTCGTCTTCTGAGCGACCGCCGTGAACATCGCTAGCGGATTCGTTGAAATGCCGAAGTTCGGAAAAAATGGTGCTCAATCAGTGCGTAGGTATCGAAGCCGACCTCATCGGCATGGACCATCTGCCGAAAAATGTCCCAATAGAGCTCTTGGTGTGCGACTTCCCGTCCGGACATTGCATCTCGGCGTAGATTCCAAAGCGCATGTTGCCGCCTATTGATGCTCGCGCTATTTCCCGGTCTGATTCACGACGCAGCTCACTGAAGCGACCGTGAAAGGAACCAGGAAGTTGAAGAGGATCTTGAGCAGCACCGCCCCTGAAAAATTGCCCCTCAAGATCACGTCCAATTGATTCGCGACTGAAAGTATCGAGCCGACGACCAGAGCAATCGTCAGGTTTCGGCCGAAAACCGGCCCCCGACAGAGAAACCCAAGGGCGCTCTCCTGCCCAGTCGTCGTATTGGCCTGCTCCTCGATTGTCTGCTCCTCCGTCGTCGACTCCCGAAACCCACAGGGTAGAAAGCACTTCTACCACAGCCCGAAAAAGACTCCAAACCTGACCCGCCGGAAAAGCGGCACCGTCCGCGGGACTGGCCGTGAAGTCGTGCTCGGTCACCCGCAAGAGAGCTCGGCAGCTATTTCGGCACGACATTTGCTTACCTTCAGATCGTAAATTGTAAACAACCGTGTTTTCGTAGGGGCAACCCAGCAAACTAGTTCAACCTGCCTGAGGGTTTATCCCTACCGTCTTGGACGTCCGCGGTTCGCTACCAAGTGGTTCTCACGGCGAATTTGCCGATATTGAGTGGCGCGTTAGATCTTGTTCCAGTCGCTATAACATACAACGTGTTCTTGGATGGCCTGGCTGCGCGTTTCCCGCACAACGTTTTCACGATCACATTCTCGATGGACGAGAGGGGCAGGGGCTTTAGTTTTGCATTCTGGGGAGAGGGCGCTGTGGATATCTTGAACAGTGTTAGAGATTTCTTTGAGGCTAATGCCCATGCAGCTAACCCCGAGGACATGCCCCAATTCGAATTCGAGGACATGCTTCAACGGGAACTGCAGTGGCCAGAGTAGCACTCGGCCACTGGACGGTTCCCGCAGTGACCCAACCGGATTTCTAGGGAACCAATTTCCGAAACGCTCTTAGTGCTTCTTCGCTAGCTGTCGATAACTTGACGGGCCACTCGCGGCCCCGTGACTGAATCGCCCCCGAGGTTCGCTTTGGCTCCCGGCTGTCCGGGCTTCCCACCGAAAGTGCTATACTCTCCTGGGTTTAGAGCCGCTACCCGCGGCCGATTTCGAGGAGTCAGACATGGCCACCACCAAAGCCAAGACCCTGAGCTGGAAGTTCAAGCCGCTCGATCCCGAGATGGATCGCACCGAGCTCGACCCCGGCTCCCTCACCCTCTCCCGCGAAGAGCTCCTGAAGCTCTACCGGGCGATGCGCATGAGCCGGACGTTCGAGCACCGACTCGCATCGCTCTACCGCCAGGGCCGTGTGGTGGGGGCTGTCTACCTGGGAATGGGCCAAGAAGCCATCTGCACCGGGGTCACGAGCCTCCTGAATGAGGATGACTACTTCAGTACCGTTGGCCGGAACCTTGGCGCATGGTTCTACCGCGGCGTCCAGCCCAAGCACGTCCTCGCCCGCTGGCTCGGAAAGGACGAGCAGCCTTGTCACGGCCGGGACCTCGGACTCTTTCTCGCCGATCTCGATAATTTCGGCATCGCGCCCTATCACAACGGCTCAATGGCTTCGTGGATTCCGTCCGGAGCGGGCTTCGCCCTCGCCTTCAAGATGCGGAAGGAGCCCCGGGTCTACGTCGCCTTCACCGGAGACGGTGCCACCAGCCCAGGTGATTTCTACGAAGGACTGAACTTCGCTGCCATTCACCAGTTACCCCTCGTCGTCATCGTCGAGAACAACTATTTCGGCTATTCAACGGGGAACGAAAGACAGATGCCGGTCGAAAACGTTGCCGATCGGGCACCCGCTTTCAACATTCCGTTCGAGATCGCCTTTGGCAACTGCATTTTCACCGTCATCGAGGTGGCTCGCCGCGCGATCGATCACGCACGCGCCGGCAAAGGCCCATACCTCGTCGAGTTCAAAACCTTTCGCCAGCGCGGACACGGAGAGCACGACGACGCGTCCTACGTTCCCAATGAAATGCGGGAGTATTGGGAGGCGCGGGATCCTGTCGATCTCTACACCAACTACCTCCTCGGCAAGGGTGGCTTCAGCAAAGAAGAAATCGAAGCGATCGATGCCGATTGCAAGAAGATCATGGACGAAGCCGTCGAATACGCGGAAGCCCTTCCCTATCCCGACCCGAGCACCGTAACCCAAGGACTCTTCGCCCCCTGAGAGACATCTAAATGCCTGTCATAACGTACATAGATGCCATCAGCCACGCCCTCCGTGAGGAGATGCGCCGCGATCCAACCGTTTTCCTCATGGGTGAAGACATCGGAGTCTTTGGTGGAGCCTTCCGTATCACGAAAGGTTTCCTGGATGAGTTCGGAGAAGAGCGCGTCATCGATACTCCGATCTCGGAATCGGGCTTCGTCGGCGCCGCCTGCGGTGCCGCCATCGAGGGCTTCCGGCCCGTCGTCGAGTTTCAGTTCGCCGACTTCATTGCCTGCGCCTTCGATCAGATTGTCAATTTCTCCGCCAAGTGCCACTACCGTTGGGGCATCCCGATGCCGGTGGTCTTTCGCGGCCCCTCGGGCGGGGGATTCCGCGGCGGTCCCTTTCATTCCCAAAACCCTGAGGCCTGGTTCACTCACGTCCCAGGGCTCAAGGTCGTACAACCTTCGACTCCCTATGACGCCAAGGGTCTTCTCAAGGCAGCCATTCGCGACAACAACCCCGTGATCTACTTCGAGCACAAACACCTCTACCGAAGGGTCCGCGAGGAGGTTCCCGAAGAGGACTTCGATGTGCCCATCGGGGTCGCGGACGTGAAGCGCGAGGGCGACGACCTCACCATCATTACTTACGGCGCCATGGTCCATGAATGCCTCGAAATCGCCGAAAAGCTTTCCGAGGAAGGCGCCGAGTGCGAAGTCATCGATCTCCGCACCTTGGTGCCGCTCGACAAAGAATGTTTCCTCGAAAGCGTGCGCAAGACATCGAAGGCTCTCATCGTGCACGAGGCACACCTGACGTCGGGCTTCGGAGGCGAAGTCGCGGCGATCATCGCCGAAGAGGCCTTCGAGTCACTCGATGCACCGGTCAAGCGCATCGGGTCTCTTGATGTTCCCGTCCCCTTCAGTCCGCCCCTAGAAGATGCGGTCTTGCCGAGCACAGAAAAGATCGAAACCGCCGCTCGCGAGCTTCTGGAGTACTGAGGAGAAAACGAAGAATGCCGACACCCGTGGTCATGCCCCAGATGGGCGAAAGCCTTTCCGAAGGCACCGTCACCAAGTGGTACAAAAAAGTAGGAGAAAAAGTCGAGCGGGACGAGCCCCTATTCGAGATCTCGACCGACAAAGTCGACACCGAAATCCCTGCACCAGCTTCGGGCGTGCTCGAGAAAATCCTGGTTCAAGAAGGCGAGACCGTGGCCGTCGAGACCGTGGTCGGCGTCATCGGTGGAGGAGATGCCACGTCAGAAACGGCGCCGGCACCCGCCGGCACGCCCGAGCCCGCGGCAAAGGAGGCTGGCGAAGCAGCAGGAGAAGAGCTCCCGTCCGTCGGTAGTGGTTCGGACAGCGGGCACTTCAAAGCAGCCCAAAAACCCACGATCTTTCAAAGAAAAAAGGCGACTCCGGCTGCTCCGAGTAGGCCAAGCGCAGGCGAGAAAAAAGGCACCTTGTCGCCAGCGATCCTGGCTCTAGCCGCCGAGAACCAGATCCCGATGGAAGAGCTCCTGAAAATTCCCGGGACGGGAATCGGTGGCCGTATCCGCAGGAAGGATGTGAAACGCTACCTCGAGCAGCGACATCAAGCTCCACCATATCAACCCCCCGCGCCGCCTCAACCCGCAGGCGGCCAGCCGCCGGGCTATCCCTGGCCGCCCTATCCACCGGCACCGAATCCCTTGACCGTGCCCTCGCCTTATCCGCCTCAGGCCATGGTCCCCGCGCCACCCACAGATGCGCTACCCGCTGTGCCCGACGTCAATGAGACTCCGGAGGAGTATCTCTATAAGCCCGGCCCCGAGGACACCGTCGTGCCCATGAGCACGATGCGCAAGAAGATCGCCGAGCACATGATGTGGAGCCAGCGGATCTCGGCTCAGGTGACGTCTTTCAACGAATGCGACATGCACCGCATCGTGAGCTATCGCGACGAGCACAAGGCCGATTTCGAAGCCGCCGAGGGAGTTCCCATGACCTTCCTCCCCTTTGTCGCCGAAGCCACCATCAAGGCCATCAAGGAGTTCCCCATCTTCAACGCCTCGGCCCTACCCGAGCAGATCGTGATGAAAAAGCACGTCCATCTCGGCATCGCGGTCGCCCTCGACGAAGGACTCATCGTCCCCGTTGTCCGTAACGCGGATGAGATGAACTTTGTCGGCCTCGTCCGAGCCATGCACGATGTCGCCACCCGAGCCCGTAACAAGGAGCTGTCCGTCGATGAAGTTCAGGGTGCGACCTTCACCATCACCAATCCCGGCATGTTCGGAGGGCTCACCGGAACCCCGATGATCGCGCAACCTCAGGTGGCAATCCTGGGACTCGGAGCCATTCAGAAGAAGCCGGCGGTCATCGACGACGCCATCGGCATCCGGCCCATCATGGTCCTCGCCTTGACCTTCGATCACCGTATCATCGATGGAGCCACTGGATTTCAGTTCATTGAGCGGGTGAGGCTAAATCTGGAGCACTTCGAGCTCCCATAGATCTTGCTCGCCGTCCCCCCCCCGGAAGTTGCCGACCGAAATCCCTTATGCCGTTGTAAGGAAACATGATTCATGTAAGGAGAGGCCGTGGCGACGTCGACGTTAACGAGCAAGGGACAGACCACCATCCCCAAGGAAATAAGAAAGCACCTCAATCTGCGGCCGGGCGACCGGATGGAGTTCATCATCCAGGAAGATGGGCATGTCTTGCTTCTCCCCGCCACGTTAGACGTCGGTGAACTGGAGGGCGTACTGCCCGCTCCGAAGAAGCCGGTGTCGCTGACCGAAATGGAGAGAGTCATACGACGACGAGGTGCGAACAGGTGCAGGGACTCGACACCAATGTCCTGGTGCGCTATTTGACCCAAGATGAAGCGGCTCAGGCGAAGCGAGCCTCGGAGTGCATAAAGGGCGAGTGCTTTTCGGACCGACCCTGCTTGATAAACCGCATCGTTCTCTGCGGATTGGTGTGGGTCCTCGAGGGCGCGTACGGTTACCGTCGGGCTGACATTGCGGATGTTTTAGAGAAGATCCTGAGAACCAACCAGTTTCTGATCGAGGATCTCCAAGCATGTTGGAGTGCTTTCGAAAAGTATCGAGCGTCCCGGGTCGACTTCTCCTACGCCTTGCTTGCCGGCACGAACCGAAATCTGGATTGCGAGGCCACGATCACGTTCGACA
Organism: Candidatus Marinacidobacterales bacterium; assembly: GCA_965222425.1. Classification (GTDB taxonomy): domain Bacteria; phylum Acidobacteriota; class Vicinamibacteria; order Marinacidobacterales; family DATDRI01; genus CBDCNP01. The sequence continues at coordinate 20,038 of CBDCTW010000017.1, read as the reverse complement.
AGGGGGCCGCACAGCTCGAAGGTTTTGAGTTGCTCCAGTGACAATTTCCTCGTACCGACCGGGAAGACCGGCCAAGAATCGCAGACGCCGACTCGCGGGTTCTCGTCGCTAATGAGCGTCCCATGGCGGACAACTTGCATCGCTAGGATGTAATGTGTTGTTGTTGCGTCAGATCCAACAGTTCATCGAGCGGGTGAGGTTAAATCTGGAGCACTTCGAGCTCCCATGAGCCCGAGGTGTCCATGGTAGGTGTGCGGTCTTCAAGCAAGTCGTCTGTGTTCGTCAGCCTGGCGGCCAACAACCCGCCGCTCCGTGACGGGATGGCGCGGGTCAAGAAGGCGCAGGGAGACCTCGCGGGAGCGATCGAGATCTATCGACGTCTCTTGAGGCCGGATATCAGTGCCAAGTGGACGGCCATGCTCGAGCCGCGTTATGTCCTCGAGCTAGCTCGTTTGCTGGAGGAGTCCGGCGACGCGGCTGCCGCCCGCGCAGAATACGAGCGATTCCTGAGCCTTTGGAAGGATGCCGAGCCCGGGCTTCCCGAGCTTCAGGAAGCGCGCGACTACGTCGAACGGGCCCTCGCTACAAGCTCCTAGTTGGGCGTCAGTCAACGTGGTTGCTGTCTTGAACATCGTCAGACGCCCCCTCAGCCTAGCTAGGCGACACCCCCTGCACAACCCGGGGTCAGATCTAATTTTGTGCAACAACAATTAGCCGGAGTCGCAAGACGCTCCGCCCGGCCCCAGTTGATCCGTGCACAAAATCGGATCCGACCCTTTTGGCATTCGGGTGTCATTCAAGGTGGTTGCCGCTTTATGCCGAGCCAGACGCCGGATCTGACCCCGGCGTCTGACCACCCGGAGACTGGCTTCGGAGCCAACTGACGCCGGCAAGGAAATGGGGCTGTGAGTGCTATCCTGTTCCATGTTCTCCCGACGATTGAGTTGGAGCTTCTCCGCGAACCGACTGACCCGTCTGCTAGAGGACAAGCGGCGCGCGGACGAAGAGATCCTCGACCTCACAGAGTCGAACCCCACACGAGCGGGATTCGACTACCCGTCTGATGAGATCCTGGCCAGCCTGAACGATCCTCGATCGCTGGCCTACGAACCTGCCCCGCTCGGCCTCCCCTCGGCCCGGGAGGCGGTGGCCGGATACTGCGCGCGGCGAGGACAAGTCGTCTCTTCAGAGCACCTCGCGCTCACCGCGAGTACCAGCGAGGCCTACGGTTTCCTCTTCAAAGTGCTCTGCGATCCGGGCGATCGAGTGCTCCTACCCCGACCCAGCTATCCCCTTTTCGACTACCTTGCGAGTCTAGAATCCGTCGAAACGGATTCGTACTCTCTCGTCTACGATGGTTCCTGGAGCATCGACCTCGAGACGATTCGGAGCAAGCTGGGCCCCCGCACCCGGGCTCTTCTACTCGTTCATCCGAACAATCCCACCGGCTCCTATGTGAAGCGGGGCGAGCTCACCGAGCTCACCGCAATGTGCCGCGAGCATGACGTTGCACTCGTCGTCGACGAGGTCTTCGCGGACTACGGGTTTGGAGAAGATCTGGATCGGGTTTCCACATTCGTCGGACGGAACGATGTATTAACTTTCGTCCTGAGCGGACTCTCCAAGATCGCCGTCCTTCCGCAAATGAAGCTCGCTTGGATTTGGACCGGCGGTCCTGACGACCAGAAACGCGATGCCTTGACGCGGTTGGAGCAAGTGGGTGATGTGTTTCTTTCCGTGGGCGCTCAAGTCCAGCATGCGGCGGCGAAGCTTCTAGACCTTGCTCCTTCCCTGCAGACGGCGATCCGGAAGCGCCTCGTCGAGAATAGCCAATTCCTCACGAGTGCCATCCCCACCTCCTCACCACTCGAGGCGCTACCGACAGAAGGAGGATGGTACTCGGTCCTGCGCTGTCCCGAGGTGCAGAGCTCGGAGGAATGGGCGCTCGCGTTTCTCGCTTCCGACGATACCCATGTCCATCCCGGATATTTGTTCGACTTCCCTACCGACGCCCGTATCGTGGTGAGCCTTCTGACCCCGACCGAGATCTTCGAACAAGGTATTCGTCGGATGCTGAGCCGCGTCGAGGCTACAGTGGCAGCAATCTAAGAATGACAAAAGAGCGCGCGACAACATTCACAGGAATCGGCGTCGGCATCGCCTTGGGTGCCCTACTAGGCCTATTGGCTAATCAGCTGAGCCTTCTTTCTCTCATCTCTTATTGGGACGATCGGGCTCCCTGGGTCATAGGAGCCGCGCTCGAACCGTTTCTTCAGTCCTTCGTAAGCATCGAGAACTTTGGCGACGTACTGACGAGTTTCTGATACGACGCGACCAGTGCCAGCCCGAAAGTAGCCGGCGTTCAAAGGACCGCCATTGTATTCGGCGAGGACCAGTCGTTCGTCGTTGTAGGCAGAAAAAAAGAATGTCCAAGTAAAGGGCGGCCAACTCCGTGTTCTTCTCGGGGTCGAACAGCATGTCCTCGGTGTAGTCCCACCCCCTGACCCTCGCCAGCATTCTCCCGGTGGATGGCCAGATCTGGTAGAGACCCTGGGCGTTGGCACCGCTGACGGCGTTGCTCTTGTAACCGCTCTCCACAAGGCCAATCGCGAGGAACATGACCGGGTCCAAAGACGGATACTTTTCGCTCGCCGTCAGGATCCAGTCCGAATACTGGTAGGCCTGGTTGAGGCCGATCTTCGGATTGGCTTCCATGATCGCGTCGCGGATCCCCAGCAACATCTGCTGCCGTTTGGAATCGAATCGGCCGCGGAGGCGAGCTTCTGCATTCTCGACTCTACTTGCGCCATCATCTCGTCGGTGTCTTCACGCAGCGTCGCCACCACGTGGAACGCGTACAAGGCCACGACACTCGTCGTCAGGAGGAGAAGCAAAAGACACACCAGCGCGATCGACTGCCAACCATCTTTTCTTTGCGGCTTTCTCGAACCCGATGTCCGCTTCTTCGGCTCCAGAAGCTTCCTTTCCGCAAGACTGAAAACTTTGCTCTCCGCTCTTCTCCGGGCTGCCACCCAGAACCTCCGGTATCAAGATAGAGGCGTTATCATGCTGCTATTCGACGTCGAAGCCAATTTGCCTCGTGCCTCGTTTCAAGAGCCAAAGCGACTCTCGCAAGAACGATGCCGTCTTCCGTAAAATCAGAATTATAAGGAACGAGTCACTTCTTGATTGGGGACGAGTCATTATCGCCTCCACTCGGCGATTCGTCAACCTCGCCGAGAAGCGGCGGGCGGATTATCATTATAAGCATATGAAATATATATATTTATACGTCAATCTCAAGCATTGAAGCACTGGGGGACATTGATACTTTGGGGCACTCGAGAGGATAGAAACTCATGGACTAGATCGGCCGTAAATCCAGCCCCATTCCCAAAGCGATCGAGTCTTTGAAAGGAGAAGTAGAAGGCTGGAGCGTTGCCTTACCAGATAGGGTTGGGCTTGTACAGAGGCTCGGCCCAGGGAGTTACCCTGACCGGCTCTTCCGAGTCCATCGGGCCTTGTGTCGCTTCGAGGTAATCGAGTAGCGCCGTCCGATCTTCGATGGAAAACAACCAAAGGCCTTCTTCCTTCTGCATCCGAGTAATGACCTCGTCCCAGCCTTCGCGAGTCGTGCGGTAAGAGACGACGAGCGTCGCCGAGTGGCAGAGCGCGCAGTACGTCAGAGTCAGCTGTCGACCTTCGCCGGGCTTCAGACCGTGCAGGAGATCCTCGTCTGCATCCTGGGCTAGCTGCGCTGGCTGGGCTGGCTGGGCTGGCTGGGCAGGCTGAGCAGAAAGAGGCTCGAGTAAGGCGACGATTCCGACGACGAGCAGAATTATCGCGACCGCGACGACGAGGACTTTTTGCATCATCTAGTCAGGACACCCGCACCGAGATCCGCTGCATGGCGTTATTTAGATAGCCTCGTGGATTCCAACCAGGGACCACCATGGGCTGCTGTCGGCCCCGGTGGTCGGTCGCGCGGGCCCAGACTTCGTAATAGCCAGGCGTGGGAAACTCGAGGGTCGCCTCCCACCGTTGCCAGGCGAAAGGATTACTGGGTTCGGCGAGTGAGGTTCGCGTCCATGTGGTAGCGAAGTCGAAACTCACGTGCATTTCCTTGACCGGTCCATCGCCGCACCAGGCGTGCCCTCTTAATGCGAGCGACTCGCCGAATCGAAGCTCCACTCCCGTCTCCGGCCGGGTGATGATGGACTTCACCGGCATGGCCTCGATTATCTTCATGTCTTCTTCTGGAACTTCGGTACCAGGCGCGACCGGATACTTGGGCACGCGGTAGGAGTGCCCGGTCATCTTGGGACCGTCGTGCTCCCGGTCTCGGACCCAAAGCCGGCGCAGCCACTTACCGGATGTGGAGCCCGGCCAGCCCGGTGCCACCAGACGTAGAGGGAACCCGTGCTCGGGCGGCAAGGGCACGCCGTTCATTTCCCACGCCAGCAGCGTGTTCTCGTCGAGCGCTTTTTCGATCGGGACGCCACGCGAGATGGGCACCCTTTCGGCGTCACCGCTCAAGTGAAGGTCTTCGCCGTAGTAAGCGACGAAAACCGCTGTCGACTTCAAACGCACCTCTTGGAGAACATCTTTGAGGCGCGCCCCCGTGTAGTTCGCACACCCGACCGCACCGAGCGTCCACTGATTGCCGGAGGCAGGCGGGTGATGCCCGGCACGGCCGTTACCCGCGCATTCGATAACCAGCGACGCCTCGCGATGCTCGAAACGCTGCTTCAGCTCATCAAGCCCTAGCGTGAGCGGTGTTTCGACCTCGCCATCGACCGTGAGGGTCCAGTCAGAAAGATCGCCGGTACGGGCACGCTCGGGAATACGACCGTTGTTGCGTACGAAATGGCGTGAGTTGGGGGTCACCTCATCGTCGAGGAGGGTCACCGGCGTCTCGGCGGTGAGCGGGCGGTCGCTCAGAACGGTGAGCCCGACTTTACCTTTGATGGTCTCCATGGTCGGGGGGTCGGCCTCCTGAGCCAGGACCACATTTGCAGGCGGAAATCCCTTTACACCCCAGAAATACATGCCCAACGTGCTCGAACCGAGTACGCCGAAAAATTTTCTTCGCCCGTCCCGCGTCATCGATTGCCTCCGGATGCGCGGCGATTGTAACAGAGGCCCGCGTCACTGGGATCTGGTAGCATGAGCCGCATCGTGCCTCCCACAGCCAATCGTCTTTCCTGGCTCGAAACCCTCGGTCTCCACCGTCGCGAGCTGCGAGCCTGGGCGATGTACGACTGGGCCAACTCGGCCTTCGCAACCACCATCATGGCGGCCGTGCTGCCCATCTTCTACCACGGGTACGCCGCCAGCTCGTTGCCGGAGAACCTTCGCACGGTCTACTGGGGTTATACGCAGACCGTGGCGCTCGTCATCATCGCCCTCATCTCGCCGGTTCTGGGCGCGACGGCCGACTACCTGGGCGCAAAAAAGAAGTTCCTCGCCGGTTTCGCCGGCATAGGAGTGCTGGGCTCTTTCCTTCTTTCCTTCACCGGCGAAGGACAATGGCTGTTCGCTTCCGCCGTCTTCATCGTCGGCAACATCGGCTTCGCCGCCGGCAACGTATTTTACGAGTCTCTCCTTCCGCACGTGGCGAAATCCGACGAAGTCGATCGCGTATCGACGGCGGGCTACGCCATCGGTTACATGGGCGGAGGACTACTGCTCGCCTTTCAGCTCGCGTGGATCACCTGGCCTGAAAAGTTCGGTTTGACGGATTACAACCAAGCCTCCAAATTCGCCTTCGCCAGCGTGGGTCTGTGGTGGGCGATCTTCGCCATCCCGCTTTTCCGCACCGTCCCCGAGCCGCCGCGTCGACTGGAGCAAGACGAGCTCCTCAAGATGAATCCCTTCCAGGTAGGTCTCAGCCGCGTCATCGAAACCTTCAAAGAAATTCGCAAGCATCGGCAGATCTTTACCTTTCTCATCGCGTTTTGGCTCTACAACGACGGCATCATGACCATCATCAAGATGGCAACGATCTACGGTGCCGAGATCGGGATTGGCCGGACTCATCTGATCGGGGCGCTGCTCCTCGTTCAGTTCATGGGTATTCCTTTCACGTTTGCCTACGGCGCTCTGGCAGCCCGCATCGGGGCCAAGAATGGTCTCTATATCGCGCTCTTCGTTTACACCGGCATTTCAATCTTGGGCTATTTCATGACCACCGCCACGCACTTCTGGGTACTCGCTTGTGCCGTGGCCATGGTTCAGGGAGGAAGCCAGGCCTTGAGCCGCTCTCTCTTTGCGGCGATGGTGCCGCGAGGAAAATCGTCCGAGTTCTTCGGCTTCTATAGCATCAGCGGAAAGTTCGGCAACATCATCGGGCCCCTCGTGTTCGCGGTCGTGAGCCAGCTCGCCGGGGGAAGCCGCCTCGGCATCCTCTCTCTCATCTTATTCTTTGCCAGCGGCATGTTTTTCCTGAGCCGGGTGGACGTCGAAGAGGGGCGTCGCGTTGCCAAGGCCGAGGATTCCGAGTTAAAACTAGCTGGGCCAGCGCGCGGTGAGGAGCGTTCCTGACTGACTCGCTCGTTTCGAGCCTTTCCTCCAAGAATCGCGTACTCCTATCCTGTGGAACCTTTCCAAGGAGAGCACATTGAAGAAACTGATGCTGTCTACCGCTCTCGTCTTTATCGGCTGTTTGCATGGGGCCGGTGTTTCCGCTCAGGACTCGACGTTCGTCGACGAAGAGACGTTCCGGCTACTCAACAACGACCTCTCGGGAGACATCGCCAAGGACAACTTGAAGGTTGTGACGCGATACCACCGGCCGGGAGGCTCCCAGGGGTTCCACAACGCCGCACAGTTCATCGTGGAGAAGGCCCAGGAGTACGGGCTCGAAGGCATCGGGCTCATCCGCCAGGAAAGCAACCAGCCGGCCTGGAGCCCCGGACACTCCGAGCTCTGGATGGTGGAGCCGGAGGAGATCAAGCTGGCCGATAACTGGGAAGTGGCGACGGCACTCGCCGACCATTCGCGGCCGGCCGATGTCACCGCCGAGCTGGTCGACGTGGGCGACGGCACGACCGACGCGGACTATGAAGGGAAGGAAGTCGAGGGCAAGCTCGTCCTCGCATCGGGCGTGACACCACTGGTCATGGCAGAGGCCGTTTGGAAACGCGGCGCCTTGGGCGTCATTTCATCATGGTCGAGCCGCGTCCACCCAATCATCGAAGGAGCGGACCGGGTTTCCATCGGGCTCATGGAAGGTTTCGGGGGCGGCGAACAGGAACCCACGTTCGCGTTCATGATCTCGCCCCGCACGGGGATTTGGTTACAAAAACTAGTCAACGGCGGTTTGACCGAGGACGTCTTCAATATGGGCGTTGTCGAACCGCGAAAAGTCGTCCTGAGAGCGCGGGTGGAATCTAGAGTCGATCCCGAGCCCTGGATGGAGATGGTCGAGTACGTCATTCCCGGAAGCGAGATCCACGACCAGGACATCGTTCTGACCGCCCATTTGCAGGAGGAAAAACCCTCGGCCAACGACGACGGTAGTGGTTGCGTGAACCTCCTTGAGATCGCTCGCGTGATCAAGAAGGTTATAGATGAAGGACGCCTCCCTCGCCCGCGCCGCGATATTCGCTTTTGGTGGGCGGCGGAAATTTCGAGCGAGTATCGCTACTTCGTGGATCATCCCGAAGAGCGCGAACAGATGTTGGTCAACATCAATCAGGACATGGTCGGAGCGAACCAATCGTACGGAAACCGTGTCCAAATGATCACGCGCACTCCTAACTCGATGCCGAGCTATCTGAGCGACGTGGTGGAGTCGATCGCCCAGTCCTTGATTCAGGGTAACACGGCGTTTCTAGCGGTCCGGACCGGCGGGAAGTGAAGCGAGCAGAATGATCGAGACGATGGCCGACTCGCTTGGGCAAAGGGAGAGCGAGTGGATCGCGCTGCTCGACGGAGTTTATCGCGCCACATCCGGGGGCGGCTCGCCGCCGTCCTTGGAACTGACTCCCAAAGAGGAAGAACTGAACCAAAAGATTCCTCGCAAAATAGGAACCATCGGTGAGTACCTGAAGTCCTCGAGTCAGACCAGGCCAGTACCGGGGCTTCATCCTTTCATGCGAGAGGAAGTCTTGAACTTCGTGGACGGGAAGCGAAGCGTCGTCGACATCTTCCGGGCGTTGAGCGCACAGACTCAATCGGTTGGCTCCTTCTATTATGGAGACGCGTCGCTCGCGATGGTCGAGCAATACCTGACGAACGCGGAGGAGGCTGGCGCCGTCGAATTCCAGTAAACTGTCCGGCATACATGCCGACGCTGAACGATCTTCACTTGCTTCTCGATCGAATCGATGGGCGCGGCTACAAGGCATATAAGGAGATCGCGGGTACATACGAGGGCCAGGCTGAGGGCCAGACCGAGGGCCAGGCTAAGGGATGGACGCTCCACATCGACCACGTTCAGGGCGACCCCTTCGCTGCCCCGAGCAAGGTGAGGCTGCGAGTACCGCAAGGATTGTCCCAGGTCCCGCCGGCCCTCTTCGAAAACCCTATCCGCCGACTGGCCCTGCAGGATTTTCTCTGCCGAGAAGTGCATAGTGCCATCCGACGCGAGGTGAAGGGCAGGCGTGGGACCGGCAAGAGCGGCATCGTTACCATCGACGTAGGAGGACAAGAGGTTCTCGAGCGCGCCGCCCTCCGCGTGACGCCGGACTGGGTCGAGGCACGCATCCAAGTCGGTCTTCCCGCGGCAGGACGCAACATTCTAGGACGCCAGGCGGAAGCCATCCTGTGCCGCGAGCTGCCCAAAGTGCTCGAGCGGTCCTTACTCTGGAAGAGCGTGCCACAAGAGGAGGGACGGGAATTCGTCCATTGTATCGAGAACCAAGAGCACATTCGCCGGCGGCTCGATACGCTCGGCCTGATCGCGTTCGTAGGGGATGGAGCAAGTCTCCCGCGCGAGAGCGGTGCCAGCGACCAACCCCTCGGCTTGCAGGAAGCGGTCGCCTTTCGCGCCCCTGACTCCCTAAGAGTCACCATCGACGTACCCCACGCGGTCGCCGGAAACGAGGGTTCCACACACTCGATCTCCGGAATGGGGATCCCGCGCGGTGTCACGCTCATCGTGGGCGGTGGGTACCATGGCAAGTCCACACTGCTCAAAGCACTCGAGCGAGGTGTCTACCCGCACATCCCCGGAGACGGCCGGGAGCACGTTGTTACCAACCGCGATGCGGTCAAGATCCGCGCCGAGGACGGTAGACGTGTGGAGCAGGTCAACATCAGCCCCTTCATTAATAACCTCCCCCTCGGACGGAGCACCCAAGCTTTCTCCACAGAAGATGCCAGTGGTAGCACCTCTCAGGCGGCCAACATCATGGAAGCGCTGGAAGTCGGCGCCACGACACTTCTTCTGGATGAAGACACTTCGGCCACTAACTTCATGGTTCGGGATTCTCGGATGCAGGCGCTGGTGCACAAGGAGCACGAACCGATCACGCCATTCCTGGATCGAGTGCGCGAGCTCTACGATACGCTCGGTATCTCCACGGTTCTCGTCATGGGAGGCTCGGGAGACTACTTCGACTCCGCGGACACCGTCGTGCTGATGAGGGACTTTCTACCGCACGAGGTGACCGAGGAAGCAAAGCAAATCGCGAAAGCCCAACCGACCAAGCGCTTGATCGAGGCGGGGAGCCCCCTACCCCGCGACATGGGCCGCATCCCGGTGGCGCGAAGCTTCGATCCCTCTCGGGGAAAGCACGACGTCAAGATCGACATCAAAGAGCTAAACCTCGTCCTGTTCGGATGGGAGCGGATCGATCTGCGAGCCGCCGAGCAGCTCGTGGACTCGAGCCAGACGCGAGCCATCGGACACGCCCTTCACCTTGCGGCGGAGCAGTTGATGGACGCCAACCGTACCCTCCGTGAAGTCTTGGAACAGGTGGACCGCCTCTTCGACGAAGAGGGACTAGATCTCCTCGATCCCTTTCGCCATCCCGGGCATCATCCCGGCAACTTCGCTCGACCCCGGAAGTATGAAATCGCGGCAGCCATCAACCGACTGCGGACCATGCGCATGCGCCAAAGTGAGGAAAGCGAATGAGAAAACCCCTAGTTGTCATTTCGTACTTATTGTTGCTGCCTACTTGCCAAACCCCACCTGCGGACTCGCAAGCGGGCGGCTCCGACATCGTCATCCGCGGGGGGACCGTAGTCACCATGGACCCGGGGCGACGAATCCTAGATGGTGGCGCGGTGGTCATTCGTGGCGAGACGATTGAAGCGGTGCTCGAGGCCAGGGAACCAATTCCTCCGGCGCGCGAGACCGTAGACGCCACCGGGCATCTGGTGATTCCGGGCCTGGTCAACACGCACGGTCACATCGCCATGAGCCTGCTACGGGGCATCGCCGACGAGACCCAACTCCCCCTCGCCGATGTTAATCTGAAACCCGGGCTTAATGGATGAGGTCGTGGGATGCACCGCCGCCACGGTCAGGCGTCCGGCTCTCACGGGCTCGGACGCCGCGGCCCGGCGGCGCAACAAGACCACCGCTTGCCGGGGCTCCAAGGTTCGGATCACGACCTGCAGCAGGATAGCGGGGATTCGGCGCGCTTTGACCCGACTGTGAAGCTGCTCGGTGAGCAGCGGGAGCTCGCGCACGAAGCGGCTCAGGAACTTCTGTCGCTCCAATCCCTGGAGAAGCTCTGCTTTTTGCTGCGTGAGGGCATCTACCTCGGAGCTGACTTGTTCGAACTCGGTGCGCAGGCTCATGTAGCGGGTCACGATGTAGAACAGACCGCCGCTCAGGCCCACTGCAATCAGGATGATCGATGTCATCAACAAAGTACGCTTCTCCCCCTGGGTGGGGGAGACAAAAATGATGCCGAGAATGCCCCCCGGGTCGAAGGAGCACAGTCGTCGAGTCCAAACCTATAAGTCATTCTGTCCATAGGCTTGTCCTCCAAGACAGACCCCCCCCAAAAAAAACGGCAATGCCTCGACTGTAGGAAAAAACCTCTTCGTGCGGGTAAAAGAGCCCTCAGCGGCCGCGCAGGGTGAGTGGCACGCCGAGCCGCGGAGCCCTTGGCTCCCGCGGAGCGCCCAGCGACCGCCAAATTTGGTTGTTTTGACCTTTTAAGCGGGTGTTACTGGTCCGCACCCGTGCCGACGTAGCCCAGCGCCTTGAGCATTTCGAGCTGCTCAGGATGCCCGGCCACTCGCTGCCGGTGGGTAACACGGAAGGCGAACTTTGGCCTCCAAGCCTTGAACTCTCGAGAAAGATCGACGAGCTCTCGCGGATGGGGAGGCGGTCCGAGGAGATCCTTCTCCTCCCAAGGATCGTTGCCGATGTCGAAGGCGGCCTTGCCTCGTCGACGCTTCCACATCCACTTGTACGGCCACTTGTAGCCCGCCGCGGCCGCCAGCCGGTTGCTTCCATGTTTGAGGCCATAGGCCCACCATTCCCGGCGCTCGGGGCACCTCCCGCCTTCCCAGCACTCGACCAAGGAATGCCCCTCCACTCCCTCAGGAATCGGAAGTCCGATCAGATCGAGCAGGGTAGGTCCGACATCCATCATCATGACTCTGGTGTTGTCTACGACTTTGCCCCGAGGGACACCCGGACCGTGCATCTGCCAGAGAATTCGGAGCTGATCCTCGAACACGTAGGCCGAGTGCCCGAGATACCCGCGACGGTATAGTCCCTCGCCATGATCGGAGACGATCACCCACAGTGTACGATCTCCGATTCCGAGGGACTCCAGAAGCTCCCGTAACTTACCCAAGTACTTGTCCGCCCACGCGACCTCTTTCGGGTAGGCCTCCATGACTTCAGACGCTGGCGGGCTCATCAGTCTCCCGCGAAAACCGAGCTCCAACTCGACCGTTTCGCTTTCGCGATTCTCGATCTCGAGGCTCCAGGAAGGGTCCAGCTCGATATCGTCGCTCGACTGCGGCAACGTCCGGTCGGTCAACTCGGCCAAGACATTTTGTCCAAAGAGATTCATTTTGATACCGGTCTTGCGAAGATCATCGGGCCGCGGCTCTCGCAACGAGGTCCATGTCAAGACGTGACGTCCAGGCGGAAGATCGACTGTCGTTGAAACGTGGGCGCGGCTGGCGAGAGTCCATTCGCCGACCAACTCGCCGTCCAACGTCAGCTCGGTATCAGGCGGCGCGCCTTTGACAAGGTAGGGCTCGTGTGGATCCGAAAAATGAACCCACATGAAAAAAGGATCTCGATAGTTTTGATTGACCCACTCGCTGACCGGCTCGAACACTTCGTCGGCCCGCCGGTACCACCTGCCCTGCCGATCACCAAAAGGATCGAAGTACGAGTCGAAGCCCTGATCGAGCCGGAAGGCATGCATCAACACACCGAGCGAAACAAACGCGCCGGTGCGATAACCGGCACCGCCAAAAATTTCTGCCAGGGTGGTGAGTCCAGGAGGGACTACATCGCCGTTAGCCATGACGCCGTGTTTGAGAGGTGACATGCCGGTCATGAGGTTGGTGTGAGAAGGCAAGGTAATCGCGACCGTCGTGTAGGCTTGTTGGAAGACGACGCCCTCGTGCGCGAAGTCGACGAGATTCGGCGTCGACTGCTTCTTGGGATTGTAGACTCCGGTCTCTAGGACGTGAAGCGTATCGAGCGTAACCAAAACGATGAAAGGGTATTGGGCGCGAGCGCGCGCTTTGAGCGCTTCCTCGCTGGGAACAAAGAGAATGAGTAACGTCGCGATCAGGCCTAACGCAAGTAGAGCCCCAACAAATTTCGAGATTGGCATCGAGATCTGTGCGGCCGACAGAAGGTTACACCGAAGACTGCTCCAGCAACTCCTTTACCTGATCGAAGAGCAAGCCGTTCGTGCTGATGGCGTCGCCGCCATAAATGGTCGTCTTTCCGTCCCAGTCGGTAAACGTACCGCCCGCTTCTTCGAGAATTGGTACGAGAGCGGCACAGTCCCAAGGTTTCATGCGCGGGTCGAGCATCACCTCGGCTCTCCCGGTCGCGACCAAACAATGGCCGTAGCAGTCACTCCAGCCGCGCTGGAGGCGTGACACCTCCTTGATGCGATCCCAGAAGGCGCGGGTACGCTGGTCCTCGAGGGATGCCACCGCAGTATGGGCAACCAAAGCCTCTTCCAGGCGTGATACGCGAGAGACCCTTGCAATCCGGCCATCCCATCGGCACCCCTCGCCTTTGGCAGCGGAGACCGTCTCCTGAAGCCCAGGGAAGTGAGCTACGCCGACGATGACCTCTCCGGCAACCTCGAGCCCAATCAACACCCCATAGAGAGGAACCCCTCGGATGAACGATTGGGTGCCGTCGATGGGGTCGATGATCCAGCGATGCGACGAGTCCTTATCCGCCTCACCGAACTCCTCGCCCAAAACCGCGTGACCCGGGAAACGGCGAGCAATAAGCTCTCGTATTAGCCTCTCGGCCCCTTGATCGGCGGCCGTCACAGGAGACTGATCCTGTTTCCACTCGACCTCGACCCCCGTTTGGAAGTGCGCGAGGGTGAACTGACCGGCCTTCCAGGCCGCATCCATGGCGAAATCGAGGAGATCTCGATTGGTTATTGGTGGCATTTTATGATGCTCTCCCCCTGTCGCGGACTCTCAAGTATATTCCCTGGCGCCTTTTTTTCCAAAAGGCTCCTCCTGAGGTCCTTTGACCTCCCTACGCCGCAGTGATAAGAATGGCGGGATTCGGTCTTTCTGAGCCCGGTGTGAGGCTTTCCATAGGCCGGGGCATGCTGGCCTTATAGATTGCAAACGATGGCATCGGAATCCGCCCTCGTTCTGTTTACGCTCTCACCCGAAGCGGAGGGCCGCAGGAAGTCGCTCGGCCTAGGAAGGCCGGAGCAGGCCGCCGATGTGTTCGCCGTCCTTCTCGACTACCTGGAGAACGTTTGTAGTGGACTCCAGGACGTGGATCTCTTCATCACCACCCCGGTGTCTTCAAAGCTTGCTGGAAATTCGCACCGGAATTACCTTCCACAGCGAGGCCGGAGCTTCGGAGAGTCGTTGCGACTGGCAGTCGATGACGCTTTTTCGCTCGGATACCGCCGCGTTGTCGTAATTGGCAATGATTCTCCGGAGATCTCGCGAGGTTATCTTGAAAACGCGTTCGACGCCCTTGCCTCGTCAGGACCTCGGGCGGCGGTGCTCGGTCCGGCCAAAGACGGCGGATACGCCCTGCTCGGACTCACGACACCTTGCCCCGAAGCATTTGAAGCGATGCCGTGGGGATCTTCGCGCGTTGCGCGCCTCACCGAAGCGCGCCTCGTCGGAAGTGGTTTCGTGGTCGAGACACTTTCCTCGCTCGAAGACATCGACGACCGACGAGGGCTGACTCGTTTTCTCACACGCTCACGATTGGGGTGGCTCGCAGCGCTAGCCCGACAGATCACCATTCTGCTCCTCCCCGAATCGACCGGCCAAAGATCGGCCGAAACCGAACGCCAGGCGATTTTCCTCGCCGGGTGGCTCACCCTCCGCGCTCCGCCTGGTCCGACCATGACCCTAGCCTAGTCGGACCGGTCTCGCCGAAGCCTTGGCGAAGGCGGACCCCTAGTCCTAGCTTTTCGATCTTTAACAGCTCCCGCCTCGTGCGGGGAGGAGTTCATGTCCGGAAAACGTATCGCGATCATCGGCGCAGGTCCGGTCGGCCTCGAAGCCGCCCGACTCGGCCAGTCTCTCGGCCATCGGGTTCAGGTTTACGAACGGGGAACGATCGGCGAGAACATGAATCGCTGGGGACACGTCACCCTCTTTTCATCCTGGGAGCTCAACCACTCCGATCTCGGAGTGAAGACGCTTCGGGAAGCCGGCCGACATCTCCCCGCGGCGGGCGACTACCTGACGGGAAGAGAGCACGTGGAGCGATATCTCCGACCGCTGGCCGAAAGCGAGCCGCTGAGAGAGTGCATTCGAGAGGGAGTCGAAGTGCTGTACGTCGGGAGAGACGGCATTGGCAAGAAAGATCTGATCGGCGGTCCCCGGGAGCGTCATCCGTTTCGCCTCTTGCTCGCACGACAGCAGGCAGAAGAGATAGCCGAGGCGGATGTCGTGATCGATTGTTCCGGAACCTACGGCAACCATAACTGGATGGGCAATGGTAACATCCCGGCTCTGGGCGAAAGGGAGCTCCGTGGGCAGATCGCCTACACCTTACAGGACCTCTTGGGCACGGATCGCGAGCAGTACTCGGGGCGACGGGTTCTTCTCGTCGGCAGCGGTCACTCCGCCGCCACGGCGCTCGATGCGCTCACGCAATTGCCGGGCACGTCGGTGACCTGGATCGCGCAAACCGCCGAGAAATCTCCCCTGCCCATCTTCCCGGACGATCCACTTCCCGAAAGGGCTCGGCTTTCCGGGAAGGCCAACGAGCTTGCCAGAGGCGGGAATCCTCGGATCGCGTACCGTCCCGCAACCCTCGTCGAGCGTCTGACGCGCAAAGGAGAATCGTTCGGGGTCGAGCTTCGCTCCATGGAGGAACGACGCCAAGAGACGATCGTGGTCGATCGCATCTTGGCCTACGTGGGCTACCACCCGGATAACCGAATCTACCGCGAGCTCCAGATGCATGAGTGTTATGCGTCGATGGGACCGATGAAGCTTTCGGCAGCTCTTCTAGGGTCGAGCTCCGCGGATTGCCTTGCCAATGAATCCCTCGGGGCCGATGTCCTCACGAGCCCAGAACCGAATTTCTTTGTCCTCGGCTCGAAAAGCTATGGCAAGAACTCCAACTTCTTGATTCGGATCGGGCTCGAGCAAGTTCGAGAGGTTTTCAGCTCGATCGAAAAAACATTTACCGTGGATCGGTACGCATCTTGACGACCCGTGCCGCCGAAGCTCCCCCGCGCGTCGCCTTGAGCGCGCTTGACGACCTGTGGTTTCAGGTATCTGGAACACTCTGCAATCTGACCTGCGCCCATTGCTTCATCTCTTGCAGTCCGACCAACCACGCGTTCGAGCTCATGGACCTCGAGGCTATGAAGCACCTCCTCGAGGAATCGAAATCGTTGGGGGTCAAGGAGTACTACTTCACAGGCGGAGAGCCGTTCATTCATCCCCACATGGTCGAGGTCCTCGAAGCCACCCTGGAGGTCGGCCCCGCTACCGTCCTCACTAACGCCACGGTGATGAAGCCCAAACAGGCGGAGCGGCTCGCCGCGGCCGAGGCGCTCTCACCCTATTCGCTCGAGTTTCGCGTCAGCATCGATGGGTACTCCCCGGAGACGAACGACCCCGTCCGAGGGGCAGGAACGTTTCGCAAGGCCATGGACGGGGTGAGTCTTCTCCTCGACCACGGGTTTCTCCCCATCATCACTGTAGCCCAGACTTGGGAAGATGGGCGTGACGACGAAGTCTTCGGGCGTTTCGTCGAAGTACTGAAGACGGAAGGCTATTCGCGTCCCCGCATCAAGATCATCCCGACCTTACGTATCGGCGCCGAAGAAAAAAGGTCGCGCGCCTACACCGATACGGAGCGGGTGACGGCGGACATGATGTTGGATTTCGACGCCTCACAACTCATCTGCTCCCACAGTCGAATCGCCACCGACCGAGGGGTCTATGTCTGTCCGATCCTCATCGATTCGCCGGAGGCAAGGATGGGAGCCACGCTGGCCGAATCGGCCCAACCTTATCCTCTCAAGCACGGTGCCTGCTACACCTGTTATGTGGGAGGCGCTATTTGCAGCAATCTGAGCTCCGGAGGCCGAGATGTCTCTTGAGCGCTACGAAAGGATCGCGGCCATCGGTGGCGTCTATAGCAACCACCTTGCGCTCGAGGCAGCGGTGAACGACGCGCGGCGGCGAGGAGTGGACGCTATCTTCTGTCAGGGCGACCTCGGCGCCTTCGGCCCCAACCCCGACAAGGTTTTTCCGATTCTGGTGGACGCGGGCGTGCAGGTGATGCAGGGCAATTACGACAATTCGATCGGAGAAGGGCTTGCCGACTGTCAATGCGGCTACGTCGATCCCCGCGACAACTACTTCGCCCAGATCTCTTATAACTACACGTTCTCGAACACGTCCGCCCGCTGGAAGGAATGGATGCGTGGGCTACCGAAGTCCATTCGCATCCAACTGGGGAGCTATCGTCTGCTGATGAGCCACGGCTCACCCCGCAAGATGAACGAGTTTCTGTGGGAGTCGACGACGCCCACGCACTTCTTGGACCGTCTGCAGAAGGAGCACGAGGCGGATGTCGTGCTCACAACCCATACCGGCATTCACTGGAAGCGTGAGATTCCGGAAGATCGGCATTTCGTCAACGTCGGGGTCATCGGGCGGCCGGAGAACGACGGCAACACGCATGTCTGGTACACGATCCTGGATGCGCGGAAGGGCCAGAAGGGGTTGACCGTCGAGTTCGTCCCCCTCGAATACGACTACCGAAGTCTCGCCCAGGAAATGAATCACGAGGGACTGCCGCAGGAATTCATCGATACCGTTCTCACCGGATGGTGGACGACCTGCCTGGAGATCCTTCCCTCAAAGGAACGAAAACGAGGCAAATTCTGACCACCCTGTTGAGTAATCAGTGATCGGTAATCAGTGATCAGTTACTGATGACTGATCACTGATTACTGCCTCTATAGGAGTCGAAACAAATGGCTGAGAATACCAACGTCGAGCACGCCGTCAAGGAACGCTATTCGCGAGCGGCTTCCGAAAAGGAAGACGCCCTTTGTTGCCCCGTGGAATACGAACAACGCTACCTCGATGCCCTCCCGAAGGAGATCCTGGAGCGCGACTATGGATGCGGTGACCCTTCCAAGCACCTCCGGCCTGGCGAGACGGTCCTCGACCTGGGAAGCGGTGGGGGCAAGAGTTGCTACATCGCCGCCCAAGTCGTCGAAGCAGAGGGCAAGGTCATCGGCGTCGACATGAATGACGAGATGCTCGACCTGGCTCGACGCTACCGTCAGGAGATCGGCGATCGCCTGGGCTATCATAACGTCGCTTTTCACAAAGGCAAGATTCAAGACCTCGCCCTCGACTATGGAAAGCTCGAGCAATACCTGGCCGATCATCCGGTTACGACAGCTAGCGAGCTCGAAGCATTGGAGGGCTGGAAGGAGGACCAACGACGAAACCACCCCATGGTCCCCACGGCGTCGGTCGACGTCGTGATCAGCAACTGTGTGCTGAACCTGGTCCGGCCCCAGGACAAGACCGAGCTCTTTCGAGAGATGCATCGCGTCCTCAGGAAAGGCGGTCGCGCCGTGATCTCAGACATTGTGAGCGACGAGGATGTGCCTGCTGACCTTCAAGCCGATGCGGAGCTATGGAGCGGCTGTCTATCCGGTGCCTTTCGCGAAGATCTCTTCCTGACCGCGTTCGAAGAAGCTGGATTCTACGGAATCCAAGTACTGAAACGCGACGAGAGGCCGTGGCAGACGATAGAGGGGATCGAGTTCCGTGCGGTGACCGCCGAGGCCTACAAAGGGAAGGAAGGTCCGTGCCTCGAACGCCACCAGGCCGTCATCTATAAGGGACCCTGGCGCAGCGTGACCGACGACGACGGCCACACTCTGTTCCGAGGCCAGCGCATGGCGGTTTGCGACAAGACCTTTCACATCTATGGCTCCGAGCCCTACCGTGATGCGATCGAGCCGGTGGAGCCGTACGAAGACACTCCCTTATCGGAAGCGGCTCCGTTCAATTGCCGGAAAGAAACGGTGCGATACGCGAAGGAGACCAAGGGCATGGAGTACAACGTCACCGAGACGACCGACGCGCCCTACTGTGGGCCGGATGGAGACTGCTGTTGATCCGGCTACCGATTCTTGGACGCCGATAAGGGATCGAGCCTTGCTTTCGGTCAAGTCTTAATTTTCCTGTCAAATCTCCGTACGGTTCCCCGCGCTCGGTTAAGCTGCTGATTCCTCCGACGTGCCTTGCGGGAGAAGCTCGTTGCGAAGCTCCTCGACTTTCCTAGCGGCGAAGACATCCATCCTCACGCCGCGCCATTTGTTTGCGACGGCCAAGAGCACAGCGAACGAGAGTTTCATCGCGGCCTCCTCGGTGAAGAAGTGAGGAATGACCTTTGTGCGACGTTTGTGCTCTCCGAACGTGCGCTCAAGTAGATTCGACGTGCGAAGCCTTTTGTGATGCGCCGCAGGAAGGCGTAGCGCCTGAAGACACGCTTCGAGGGTCTCTTCCATGCACTTCATCGCGCTCGGGAATCGTTGACGGTACCGAGCGATCACCTCCCGACCCTTCTTCAGCCCTTGCTCGTAGCTGTTCGCATGGAACGACTCAAGGATGGCCGCCTTGAGTTCGTCGCGCACTTCCTTCGGAGCCTTGCCCAGGATGTTCTCGAGGCGGTGCTTCTGGCAACGTTGCTTGAGGCTTCGAGGGAAGACCTCTGCGATCGCTTTGAGCACTCCAGGATTCCCGTCCGTCACGATGAGCAACGGCTCCCTCATTCCTCGGGCCACCATCTCCTGCAAGAACCCCTTCCAGTTCTCGTAGGATTCTCGGTTGCCGACACCGATATGAAGAAGAACTCGCGTCCCATCAGCGCGATAGCCGGTCGCAACGAGGATGGGCTCTTTCCTCTCCGCTCCTTGGTGGTAGCGCAGGTACGTGCCGTCGAGCTCGAGATACAACAGCTTCTCGTTCGAGAGATCCCGTTTTCGAAACGCCTCGAAATCCTCCGACAGGCACCGTGTGACCCGGCTCACCACCGACTTCGAGACACCCGTGCCGCTCAGCACGTCCGCGAACGTCGCCTCAATGTCACGCGTCGACATCCCGTGGACGTACATCCGCGCGATCAGTTCATCGAATTTCTCGGTCCGGCTCACGTAGGCGTCGAGAATCTTTGACTGAAACACCTTCTCTGTTTCTCGTACCTGCGGCACTTGCACCGTTACCGCTCCCTCGCCCGTGAGGACCCGATGCGACTCATACCCGTTGCGTCGTCCCTTCTCCTTCGTCGTTGCCGGAGCGTTCTCATAGTAGTTTCGACCCAACGCCTCCGTCACCTCGCGCTCCAACGCATATTGAAGCATCATCTGAGCTCCCGACC
>CBDCTW010000016.1:0-20977 GCA_965222425.1 Candidatus Marinacidobacterales bacterium | reverse complement strand
ACAATCATTTGATCACAAGCCGGGACGCTGCGCAAACCCGTTGGGATGCTAGAATGGCGCTCTAGTGGTCTTTAGCTCGTATCTCTTCCTCTTCTATTTTCTCCCCGCTGTACTACTGCTTTACTACGCGGTCCCGCGACGCGCCAAGCACCTCATCCTCACCCTGGTGAGTTACCTCTTCTATGGATGGGCGAACCCGCTGTTCGTTTTTCTCCTATTGGGATCGACGACGGTGGACTACTTCTGCGGACTCGCCATTGCCAAACACCGTTTGGGCGATTGGGGAGACCCTATCCGGCAGCTCGAGCCGGGGACGCCGCGCACTCGCGCCCAGCGTATCGCAGTCACCTTGTCCATCATCTCCAATCTGTCACTCCTGGGTTTCTTCAAGTACTTCAACTTTGCCGCCGACAATTTCGACGCCATCGTGAGCTGGCTCGGCCTTCCCGAGCTCGAAATTAAGAGAGTGATCACGGTCGTCCTGCCGCTGGGGATCAGCTTCTACACCTTCCAGTCGATGAGCTACACCATCGATGTCTACCGGGGGCATGCCCGCGCGCTTCGTAATTTCATCGATTTCGCCTGCTACGTTTCTATGTTCCCTCAGCTCGTGGCGGGACCGATCATCCGATTTTCGGAAGTCGCCGACCAACTCTTGCAGCGAACGCACACCGTGACCAAATTCACGCGGGGAGTCGCGTTTGTGAGTGTCGGGCTCGCGAAGAAAATCCTCTTGGCCAATCCCTGTGGCAAGGTGGCGGATGTCGCATTCAACGCCGGGTCCATCGGCGTCGTGGATGCTTGGTACGGCGTCGTCGGCTACGCATTCCAGATTTATTTCGACTTCAGCGCGTACTCGGACATGGCGATCGGACTGGGCCTCATGTTGGGGTTCGTCTTCTCGAAGAATTTCGATTCTCCCTATCTCGCTCAGTCGATCACCGAGTTCTGGCGGCGTTGGCACATTTCGCTATCTACCTGGCTCCGGGACTACCTCTACGTTCCGCTCGGCGGGAACAAACGTGGACGGGGACGGACTTATCTGAACCTGGCGATCGTCATGTTGCTCGGAGGACTGTGGCACGGGGCGGCGTGGAACTTCGTCATATGGGGAGGCATCCATGGTCTTTTGCTTGCCGGTGAGCGTCTGCGGGGAAAGTCACCTCCTTATCGCTGGCTTCCAGCGGTCGGGCGACGGGCGGTTACGTTCACGCTGGTGCTAATCACCTGGGTGTTCTTCCGTGCCGCTGATCTTCCAGCCGCGCTCCTCTATCTTCGGAGCATGTTCGGATTGGAGGTCGTGCACGAAACCGCCGGGCTTTTGGGCGGAATTCTGGATCAACCGTACTATTTGGGCACTGTCCTCCTGGCGGCTCTGGTGACGTGGACGTTTCCGCAGACCTGGGATTGGACGCGGACGATCACGCCACTAAAGGCGGCGGGGATCATCGGGCTTTGGCTGGCCTCGATCGCCGTATTGGCAACGCAGAGATTCAACCCGTTCATCTATTTCATCTTCTAATAATGACTGACACGTCGCTACAACAGACGCGAGAAGAAATCGCCAGAAGGGAAGTCGGCCACACGACCGTGGGGCGGGGAACCGCCTGCTTGTTGGTGGCACAATTTTTTCTGATCGTCGGTGGAGTGTTGCTCAGCGAGATCATTCATGGTCTTCGGAACCCCGAGTTGACAGACAACCTCGGCAGCCGCCTGTCGCGCCTTGTGAGCACAGTCGTGTCGCTGGCGGGCACAGAGGATTCAGAGGCGTCACTGCTATCGCGGATTGTTTCGAAAAACCGCACCATCATCCGCGAACTCGAGCAGTTCGACGACGATGCGGGTGAACAGACGCTCCTTGCAAAGGTGTTGCGGCCTCAAGCTCAATACTTCCTCGCCGGTCTCGGCGCCGGCAACGAGCAGGCCTACATCGGTCGCAAGCCATGGCTCTTCTTTCGCGACAGTCTCGACTATCTGACCGGGCCCAGCTTTCTCGACGCTTCCGATCCGCGCCCGGCGATTCTGCGGCTGAAGACCCAACTAGCACAGAGGGGCATTCAACTGATTGTCATGCCCACGCCCGTGAAGCCGTCGATTCATCCCGAACGATTCACGCGTCGTTTCGAAGGAACGGACGATCCGCTTCGGCGGCCTTCCTATGGCTCCCTTATTAGGGGGCTCGAGGAGCGCGGCGTACTCGTCTTCGATCCTGCTCCGGTCTTGCTCCAAGCCAAGCGCCGGACTGGAATGTTTCAATATTTGATGACCGATACTCATTGGCGACCGGAGGCGATGGAGTTGGTGGCGGCCCGTCTTCAGGACTTCATCGCGCAACACGCGGACCTACCGTCGGTCCTAGCCGACTACGTCAATGAGAGCATAAGTGTCACGAACCTGGGCGACCTCGCGCGTATGTTGGATCTGCCCGAAGGGCAGTTTCGATATCCAGAGGAGTCGGTACGTGTGCGGCAAATCCGTACCGCGGATGACCGGTCGTGGGAGCCGAGTCGCTCTGCCGATGTCTTGCTGCTCGGCGACAGCTTCAGCAACATCTATTCGCTGGCTGAGATGGGCTGGGGCGAGTCGGCTGGTTTTGCCGAGCAGCTCAGCTTTCTCATGCGGCGTCCGATCGATCGGATCGTTCAGAACGCCGACGGCGGGTTTGCGACTAGAGAGCTTCTGGGGCGGGAGCTTGCGAGCGGAAGTGATCGCCTCGCGGGAAAGCGGCTCGTGATTTTTCAGTTCGCGGAACGGGAGCTAGCGGTGGGCGACTGGAAGCTTGTGGATCTTAGCCTGGGCGAGACAGCGCCCGGGCTGTTCTTCGTTCCAGAACCCGGGGAAGCGGTCGTGGTATCCGGAACCATCCGCGAAATCGCACCAATTCCACGTCTGGGTACGGTGCCTTACGCGGACCACATCACCGCAATGCATCTGGTGAATCTCGCGAGCGATGAGACCGGCGTGAGGGGGGGAGAGGCCCTCGTATACATTTGGGGAATGCGGGACCACGTCTTACAGGATGCCGCGCAGTTTCGTGCAGGGGATAAAATCTCCGTCCGCCTCCGCCCCTGGGCAGATGTGGCCAATCAATATGACGGCATCAGCCGCACCGAGCTCGGGAACGAAGACGTGCAGCTTGAAGTACCAACGTGGGGTGAGGTGCTCAAATAGGGCGACATACAGAGCTCACCCTCATCGCCGAGACGCCATGCGCGCCGGGGGGTCCTTGGGAGGGCGCGTCACGTTGTAATCGACAGTGTCTGAAGCTTGGAGAAGCGGCTGAAGTCAGGATCCGCCGTTAGAATGTGTTTCGCTCCGTGCTCCAAGCAGACCGCGGCGATCTGAGCGTCGAAAGCGAGATTCCCTCTGCCGTCTGCCTCCCGGACACAGTCTTCGAACAGATCGAGGTAACGCTCGCCCGGGGAGAGTAGAAGTAAGGACGGGCTTTGGAGAACGGCCTTCAGCGCTGCTAGCGCCTGCTCGAGCGTCGAAGGCGGAGTGAATATTTTGGGATGGGTTACGACGCGAACAAACTCCCCGGCGCAGAAAACCGGCAAGCCCCAAGGCTCGAGCCCTCCCGCGATCGCCGACAGGCGTTCTCCCGCGGTGGGACGACTTTGAGTCCACGTAATCCGCCCACGCACTTGCGTGTCCAGAGGGCGCCTCGGATAATGCGCCCGTGTCGTGGCGTGCGCCGGCCGCGACCCTGCTAGCCGCGACCACCTCATTCCTTGCCTGCGAGCGTCGCGGGCCTTCCGAGGGTCCAGCCGAAATCCTCATTCACAGCTCCCCGAGGGAGTCGTCGGAGCTATTCGTCGACACCGGCAACAATAGCGTGAACTACTTTCTTTACCGCGGCAGGCTGATGGGCTTCGACTACGAGCTTACGGAGATGGCGGCTCGCGACTTGGGCGTGCATCTGGAGATGGTGGTGGCGCCGAGGTTCGCGGACCTCATCCCCTGGCTTCTCGAAGGCCGCGGGGATGTGATCGCGGCCAGCATGACCATTACCCCTGCCCGTCATGAACAGATCGCCTTCACTCGACCATGAGGTCGTCGGGCCCGCCGAAGCCGAGGCGCCGATTCGTTCCATCGAGGGATCTCACCGCCCGGGAGATTCACGTGCAGAGATCCACGAGCTACTATCGCACGCTGCTGGCGCTCCAGGACTCGGTCGGGCCGTTTACGATCGTGGAGGCATCGGAGGAGCTGGAGATCGAGGATCTGGTGGCCGCCGTCGGAGAGGGGACGATTCCTCTTACGGTGGCGGATTCCCATCTACTGGACGCGGAGCTCGCCTATCGGAACGATGTGCAGCCGGGCTTGTTCTTGCCCTCGGTGACCGACTCCGACGAGGAGCCACATCCTAAAGAGATCGCCTTAGGAACCCGGAGAAACAACCCCGAGCTTCGGGCGTTTCTGGACGGCTTCATTTCCAAGTCATACCGGGGGCTCGCCTACAACGTCATCTTCAAACGGTACTTCCAGAACAGCGCGGGTATTCGGCGAGCCAAAGAGAAGCGCGCCTCCGAGACCGGGAGACTCACGCCATACGATGATCTCATCAAGAAGTACTCCAAGCAATACAACTTGGACTGGCGGCTAATGGCGGCCAGGCATTCCGCGAAAGCCGTTTCGACCCCGGGAGCCGTAGTTGGGCCGGGGCGGAGGGCCTTTTTCAGTTGATGCCGCGAACGGCGCAGGAGCTGGGATTCGAAGACATCGGTCCACTCGATACCAACATCCACGCGGGCATTAGATACATGTCTCTGCTCCTTTCGAGGACCGACCCGAGAATTCCCCTAAAACATCGGATTCGATTCGCATTGGCGGCTTATAATGTGGGCGAGGGGCACGTGAAGGACGCCCGTCGTCTAGCGACGCGCATGAGTTGGGACGCCGACCGATGGTTCGGTCAGACAAAAAACCGATGCTTCTCTTGGAGCAGCCGCGCTATCACCGCGCGGCGAGGTTTGGATACGTTCGGGGCTCGGAGGTGGTCGCGTACGTGTCCCGGGTACAGCTCACCTACGATCGCCACGTAAGACAGTTTCCCCCCTGATACTAATGACGCTAGGGGGCGGGGATCCGGCCCTCGAGGATATCGATCAAATACTTCGTATCGAGATTGCCGCCGGACAAAACGCAGACGACTTTTCCGCCTCCGGCTCGGCCGGCTAACGCGGCCGCCACCGGAGCTGCACCGGCTCCCTCGACGACGATGCGGTGTCGCTCGCAAAGAAGAGATACCGCGTCGACGATTTCCCGGGCGCTGGCAATAACGGCGCCGTGAAGCAGCTTTCGTACTAAGGGCCACATCTCCGCCAGCACTCTGCCGATTCCAATTCCGGAAACGA
Source organism: Candidatus Marinacidobacterales bacterium (assembly GCA_965222425.1). Classification (GTDB taxonomy): domain Bacteria; phylum Acidobacteriota; class Vicinamibacteria; order Marinacidobacterales; family DATDRI01; genus CBDCNP01. The sequence continues at coordinate 15,620 of CBDCTW010000016.1, read as the reverse complement.
AGCTCTTCTCGGCAGGGAGCTCGACGGGCCGGCCTCGAGAGAGGCGGACAGGGGAGTGCAGTGATTGGATTCGGAGCCCAGCACACGGACATTGGGCTTCAGTTCTCGCAACACCGAGGCAACTCCCGACGCTAGGCCACCTCCGCCGAAAGGCACCAAGACCGTGTCCACGTCCGGCAGGTCTTCCACGATCTCCAGGCCTATCGTGCTATCTCCCGCGAGAACGTCCGGGTGCGCGACGGGATGAACGAATACACCCTTCTCATCGGGGTGACCGTGATGGTGGATGACCGGCCACCATTCGTCGTCGGGTAGGAAACGAATGCGGGCACCGAGGCGTTTCAACGCGTCGACTTTATTCGAGGCGGCGTCCCGAGGGAGCAATACGGTTGCGGGAATGCCGAGCTCTCCCGCCGCAAAGGCAACCCCTTGGGCCATGTTGCCCGAGCTCGCGGTGTAGACGCCCTGTCGCCTCTGGGCCGGCGGAAAACTGAGAATCGCGTTTCCGGCCGGCCGAATCTTGAAAGATCCTATGGGCTGAAGATTCTCCATCTTGAGGTAGATCTCGGCAGGAGCCTCGTCCACGTTGAGGCGAACCAGAGGCGTGCGAACCAACATCGGCTTCAGGCGTTCCGCTGCGCGGTGAGCTTCGTCGAGCTCGACCGGTCGTAGCGTCATCATCCGCGACAGTCTAACTCAAATGGCTTTGCCTGAGGCTGGTCATCGGGTTATGGTGGCGAGTTTGAACCGACATTCACGCGGAGGTGTTCATATGAAAGTTGAACGATAGATTTTCGTGACCTTGGCTCTAGGCACGCTGGCACTGCCGGTGGATTCCGCCGCACAAGAAGAGTTCGTCGACGTCAAGATCGAGGTTGTCTCGAGCAAGGATGGTTTGTACATGCTCGTGGGACGGGGAGGCAATATCGGCCTCTCCACGGGCTCGGACGGCACCTTCCTTGTGGATGACCAATTCGCTCCCCTCACCAACAGGATCGAAGCCGCGATTCGTAACGTCACCGGAGAGGGCGTGCGTTTCCTCGTCAATACACACTTCCACGGCGATCACACGGGGGGAAACGAGAACTTTGGAAAGCGGGGGACCCTCATCGTGGCGCACGAGAACGTCCGGCGACGCATGAGTGTGGATCAATTCCGGGAGATCCTGCGAAACGACCGCACGCCCGCCGCGCTGCCCAGGATCACTTTTAACGACACGGTCACGTTTCACTGGAACGGCGAAGAGATCCGCATTGTCCATATCGATCACGCTCACACCGACGGCGACTCCCTCATCTACTTCGTCAACGTGGGAGTCTTTCATATGGGAGACATCTTCTTTAACCGGTACTATCCGTTCATCGACGTCGACTCCGGTGGTAATGTCAACGGCATGATCGCTGCGGCCGAGCGCGTGCTGTCACTGGCCTTGTCGGACACCAAGATCATCCCTGGGCACGGGGCCCTCGCCGATTCGGACGATCTGCGCGCCTACCGCGACATGCTCATCGCGGTCCGAGATAAGGTGCAGACTATGGTCAACGACGGCAAAAACGTAGAGGAAATCGTGGTTTCGAAGCCGACGGCCTCCTTCGATGGCCCGTGGGAAGGGAATATCGAGCGATTCGTGCGCGGCGTCTACTACAGCTTGCGCCGGGGGGAGACCGAATGACCTTTGCTAGGAGTTCCTCATTGCACGCTGAGAGCGACAAGCGGCAGGCTGTGAGGCCCCGCCGATGGGGATCACGATGAACTACTCGCCACCATGGGAGTAGGTTATCGGTGACCCGGTTGCGAACAATGAGCTGGGGGCCTGAGAATCCTCGATCGGCGAGGCAGCTCGTCCTGCCAGATCGAAGGGGCTTGTTCCCACGAACCGGAGCGGTGTTGGAAGGGGATGAGAGTCGGTCACCGACAAAACGGCCGGCCCGGTGATGGAAGACACGTAGAGGACGCCGCTTTCCGGATCGACCGCGGCCCCCGCCCAGCTCGGACCCCCGAGGTCCGGGAAGTGTCAGCGTTCCTTGTTCACTGGGTGGTGTGAAGAGAGGACCTTGAAGATAAGCCTGGGATGCCTCCCGTGCCCACCGACGTAGCTCCGGTGTCCAATCGGTCAAGTCATCCTCGCTGATGCTTTGCCGATCGAAAGGCGCGGGTCTAGTTGGGAACGGCTGTGTGGGTGACGGCTTCTCGCCCGGGACGTTGGAGCCTGGCACCGGACGCTCTTCGATGGGCCAGACCGGCTCTCCAGAGACACGGTCAAAGACGTAGCAGAAGGCCTGCTTCGAAACCTGCGCGACCGCTCGCACGCACCGACCTTCCAAGGTGATATCGACCAAGTTGGGTGCGGCGGGAAGATCGTAGTCCCACAACCCGTGGTGGACCGTCTGGAAGTGCCACAGTTTTTCGCCCGTTTTTATACCCGGAGGGCCACCAGACTCTCGCCGTAAAGATTGTTGCCGGGTCGACGGGCACCGTAATAGGACGTGACGCCGTAGTGAGAGCCGTCGACCTGGACACCGAGACCCCTCGTCAAATCGATCCGACCGTCGCTTCCGAACTTGGAGACCGGTACTCTTGTCATCGCATCGAGCGCAATGAGAAAGCTGTTGCCCGTTCCGTAAAGGATCCGGCGGTCATCACCTTTGCTCCAGTACGTCACCCCACGGTGCACGAAACCGTTGTTGGGAGGCCAGCCTTCTCGGTACGTCTCCGGGTCATATTTCTCCGGTGGAGGGAACGATCGCCGCCGCCTGGCTCAGAGACGTGCTCGTGTAAGGCACGCCGTCTACGAAGACGGGCGTCGCTTCGTAGAGCCACGTGTGAAGTCTTGAGTCCGCCTCCAGGATCGGCGCGTCCGGAAACTCCCAGCGCCATGCAACTTGGAGCCGCTCGACGTTCGGGGGATCGATCTGATCTAAACGAGAGTACTTGCTGCTGGCTTTGTCGCCGCCGTAGCTGGGCCACTCGCCTTGGGGATTCGGTGCACACGCCATCACCGAAATCCAAAGGGCGAGCCAGAAAGGGCGCGAGCTCATCCCTCAGATGACGACCGGGTGGAGCGCCGGTTTTCCGGTTAACACCCGGAGCACTTCTTCGGCAACCCGTCGTCGGAGCTCTACCCGGGAAGCCTCCGAGTACCAAGCCAGGTGAGGGGTGTAGTACACCTGAGGAAAGGAGAGAAGAGGGTGGCCCGGCGGTGGTGGTTCCTCCTCCAAGACGTCGAGGCCGGCGGCCGCAATGTGACCCGATTTCAGGGATTCGACGAGAGCCGCCTCGTCGATGAGAGCTCCTCGGGCCGTGTTCACCAAGCAGGCACCTGGCTTCAATAGAGATAATTGCGCCGGCCCCAGCAAATGTCTTGTGGTTTCGTTGAGAGGTACGTGAAGGGAGACGAAGTCCGCGTTCTCAAGCAACTTTTCCAGAGAGTGGGAACGTTCCACACCTGTTGTTTGATCCCATGAGGTAACCAGCGGATCGTACGCGCGGCTCTTCCCAAATATTTCACCCGACATTCGAGCCAAGGCCTGTGCAATACGCCCGAAACCGATCAGGCCGAGCGTGGTTTCACTTAAACGCCGCAAAGGGTGCACGGGAGCGGGATCGCCCAAGGCAAAGTTCTTTATGTGGCGGAACGCCCAAAGCTTGCGGGCGCATAGCATGAGCAACGCTAGCGCGTGAGCGGCCACCTCTTGTACCGAGGCATCGGGTACCGAAGCCACGACGATGCCCCGAGTCTGCGCTTCCTTCAAGTCCACCGTGTCTGTCCCGGTGCCGTAACGGACGATGACCCGGCAGCGCGTAAGTGTGGAGATAAGCTCTGCCGGGAGCGGGCGCGCCAGAGCCAAAAGGGCGTCGGCCTCTCGGATCAACTCGAGGGCCTCGTTCTCCGGTCGTCCTTCTGTCGTGACCACGCGGATACCTTTCGGAGCGAGCACTTGCTCTTCTACGGTTGCCTCGCGAAAGCCGTCGGTGATCACTGCCTGCATTGTCACTCGCTAAGCTCATTCCACAGGCCTACCGAGTCCCGGCAAGACTTGGCGAGGAAGAGTGCATCCGAGCCCACGGCGAAGAGCTGAACACCTTGTCCCTTCCAGTAAGCCAGAGTCTCTTCCTCCAATGCCAGGATTCCGACGGGTACCGCGTTGTTTTGGCAAGCCGATACGACTCGTCTCCCGATCTCCTGGATTCGTGGATGGTGAAGCTCCCCCGGGATGCCTAGAACCTGAGACAGGTCTCCTGGACCGATGAATATTAGGTCCACTCCCGGAACCGCGGCGATTTCCTCGATCCGATCGACCGCCTCGATGGTCTCGACCTGGATCATCACCGTGATTTTTTCATTCGCCGTGCCGGCATAATCGAGCAGTTTCGCTCCATAACCGCTCGCTCGGCCCGGCCCAAGGCCACGAATACCATCCGGAGGGTATCGGCAAAGCGATACCGCCTGTTTCACATCGTCAACCGAGCGAGCACGGGGAAAGAGAATTCCCTTGGCTCCTCCATCTAAGGCCCACTGCACGCGTGCCGCCGTGGTTTCGGGTACCCGCACCAAAGGAATTGCCCGCCCCCGCTCGATGGCCCGGATCATTTCCAAGATGCCATCGGGACCGATGCTCGAATGCTCGGCATCGACCAAGAGAAAGTCGAACCCAGTCTCCGACATCAGCTCCGCGGCGTCCGGAGACCTCAGACCGAGAAGTGCCCCCATGACGGATTGGTTGGCCTCGAGTCTCTTCTTCAAGCTAGTCACGGCGTCCCTCCGAGCTCAATGGTAAGGGGACAGATTACCCGATTGAATAGGTAAGATGGGGACGGATATGAGAGGAGAAGACAAATGAGGGTATTCGTGGCAGGTGCCACCGGAGTCATCGGACAGCGGCTCGTCCCGCGTCTAATCGAAGCGGGTCACACCGTGATCGCCATGACCCGCAACCTGAAACGGGCCGAGGGACTCGAGGAAGCGGTGCGGAAAGCCAAGCCGGATGTGGTGATCCATCAGCTCACCGCGCTACCCAAGGCCATCGATCCGCGGAAGATGGAAAAACAGCTCGCCCCGAACGACCGGATCCGCACCGAGGGCACGCGAAATCTCGTTCGAGCCGCGGCATTAGCGGGCGCGCATCGGATCGTTGCCCAGAGCGTTTCGTTCGTCTACACGCCCGAGGGCGGACCGGTGAAGGACGAAGACGCGCCACTGTGGCTGGAGGCTCCGTGGCCCTGGCGGCGGTCCGTGGAGGCCGTCGCAGAGTTGGAGCGACAAGTGCGCTCAGCCGAGGGCATGCAAGGCGTGGTCCTTCGGTATGGCTATTTCTATGGGCCCGGCATGGCGTACGCCGAAGACGGTTCCGTCGCGGACCTCGTTCGCGCACGTCAACTCCCGGTTGGCGGACGTGGCTCCGGTGTCTTCTCGTTCGTCCACGTGGACGACGCCGCGTCCGCAACCATACTCGCACTCGAGCACGGCCAGTCCGGGATCTATAACGTCGCGGACGACGAACCGGCACTGCTTCGAGAGTGGCTTCCTGTCTACGCGAAGGTGCTCAACGCTCCAACACCCAGAAAAATGCCTGTCTTCCTGGCGAGGTTGGTGGTCGGCCGTTATGGCGTGTACTACCTGACCGAGCAGCGCGGTGCCTCCAACGCGAAAGCCAAGAGGGAGCTTGGCTGGTCACCCGCGTTCCCGACCTGGCGCACAGGCTTCACCGAACCAGCATGATGCCGGGGGCAGATCTCGAAATATCACAAGGGTCGGATCCAAAAGTGTGCATGCACAATATTGGATCTGACCCCGGACATGTGCAGACGTTATAATTAGCTCCCTCTCAAAGGGGCTCATGGCCAGCACGAAGCGTGTCTCACTCTTCCCGATCCTCCTCGTAAACTTCATCGGCACGTTGGGTTTCAGTATCGTCCTCCCTAACCGTATCGAAGAAGAAGGTCGCGTAATCGTGAGCCGTGGAGAGTTTCAACTAAGAATGGGCTTGACTCTAACTGTGTTCGTCGCGAGCTTTCGGTTGCTGTCCTTGACAAAGCAGAAAGTGAAAACGTGATGCGACTAACACTTGCGCCGCTCTTGATGTTGTTCCTATGGCTGCAACCCGTCCATGAGGTCCAATCGCAGCGAACCGTCATCAGGGCGGGAACGCTTCTGGACGGGAAGGGCGCTGCCTTGAATGACGTCACCATCGTGGTCGAGGGCTCCAAGATAGTGAGCGTCGGTTCGGAGTCTGTCGAGGGTGTCACCTACGACCTCGGCGATCTGACGGTCATGCCGGGATGGATCGACACCCACGTTCACATCGGTACCCACATGGAGCCGGACGATCGATTTCATGGGCTCACGTCGGAGATCGATGAAACCCCCTCACGTTACGCGTTCTACGGAGCGACGAACGCGTACGCCCATCTGATGGCGGGTTTCACGACCGTCCAGAGCTTGGGAGCTTTACCCGATCGCGCCCTTTTGGACCGCGAGCTCAGGGATTGGATCGCGGCCGGGAATCCTGGCGCGCGCCTTCTCCTGAACATCGGCATGGTAAGGAAGAGCACCGGGTCTCCCGAAGAGATCCGTGAGTTCGTGCGCAATTCCGTCGCCGAGGGCGCCGACGTCGTGAAGCTCTTCGCGACAGCGAGCATCCGTGACGGTGGCAAGCAAACGATGACCGACGAGCAGATCCAAGCGGCCTGCCAAGAGGCCAAGGCGCTAGGAAAACGATCGGTCGTTCACGCCCAGGGGGCGGACGGCGCGCGGGCCGCGGTGCTGGCGGGCTGCAGGACGATCGAGCATGGAAACGCCCTGACCGACGACGTCCTCGATCTCATGGTCGAGCACGGCACGTTCTACGACCCGCAGTTTCTCCTTCTCGATTATTACCTGGAGAATCAGCCGGAATTCATCGGCATCGATAACTACACGAAAGAAGGTTTTGAATTCATGGACAAGGGTAAGGCGATCGGCCTCGATACGTTCCGCCGCGCCCTTGCGAAGCGCGTGAAAATCGTCTTCGGAAGCGACGCCCTGGGCGGGCTTCACGGGAGGAACCACGAAGAGTTCGTCTATCGCGTCCGCGATGGCGGTCAGGATCCGATGGATGCGATCATCAGTGCGACCTCGCGCGCGGCGGAGTCTCTCGGCCTAGAGAATCAGCTCGGTACCCTGACGCCCGGAATGGAAGCCGACATCATCGCCACGGCGGGGAACCCCATCGAGGACATCACGAACGTCAAGGACGTAATGTTCGTCATGAAGGGCGGACGGGTCTACAAGAACCACCGGCCAGCTCGAGGGAAGACAGAAGCGGAGTCGCAATGAAACATCGACGCGCGATCTAGCGGTACAAAGGATTCGGATGATCGAAGCGGCAACCGGCGTCCCACTTTGAGCGCTGGTGTCCGTGTCCAGGAATTCCCCCCGCATCCTTAATCATTCGCGCAAGGTGAAGCAGATTCCAGGTCATGAAGGTCGTGTTGCGGTTCGTAAAGTCATTCTCGGGACCGCCAGAGCCAGGGTCGAGATACGAGGGTCCCGGTCCGGCGTGCAGACGGACGATTTCTCCCCCAACCAAATCGGAGACGTGATCACGAGTACGTGGGCAGCGTTGACCTTCTTGTAGATTTGCGGCCAGTCATTTCGAGCTGTTTGTAGTTCATAACCATGCCTTCCTCCCCGTCTCCGTGAATTGTTGCTAGAATGCGCTCGGGTTCACCATCCCAGAATGTCTATCCATTTGTCAATGCGAATGCCGGTAGGCCTCGCCTTGCTACTCTCGTCGTGCATTGGCGCTGACCCGGCGCTTCGCCAACCGACCGAAGTCTTCGCCGAATGGGCGGCCCTAGCTCAGGCAGCCGAGGAGCAGGGAAATATTGTCGTCGAGGGCACGGAGGGATGGCTGTTCTTCGGCCCGGAGCTTAGCCATCTCGCCGCCGGAAAGTTCTGGGGAGAAGGCGCCGCCGAGGTGAGCAAGGCGAGACGCGCCGAGTGGGCGGATCCGCTCCCGGTAGTTCTCGATTTTCACAAACAGCTACTCGAGATAGGTGTCGAGCTAGTGGTCGTACCGGTACCGCCTAAGGCCATCGTCTATCCTGACAAACTTCCGTCCATCACCGAAAATGCATCCCGGCTCGACATCCATTATCAGGCGTTTTACGACTTGCTTCGTGAGAAGGGCGTTAAGGTTCTGGACCTTACGCCCCTGTTCCTGTCTAACCGAGAGCACCCGAATGGTCACATGTACTGCCAACAGGACACACATTGGTCGGGGATTGCGACGGTCCTGGCAGCGGAGGAGATTGCCAACTCGGTCCGGACCGAGCTCGGTGTCATGCCCAAAACAACGTTCCAGGGTGAGTGGCAAAATGTGGAGATTACCGGGGACCTGTGGACAGCCTTAGACGATCCCTCGCGTGCCAAGGAAAGCCTCTCGCTGCGTTTCGTGGGATCGGAACCCGATACTTCAAGCCCGGTGATCTTGGTGGGCGACAGCCACACACTCGTCTTCCATGCCGGAGGCGACATGCACGCCGGGGGAGCCGGCCTCGCCGACCAGCTCGCCCTAGAATTTGGATTCGCCGTCGACCTCGTAGGTGTACGAGGTTCAGGGGCCACTGCTGCACGGATCAATCTGTTGCGGCGTACTCAGGCAAAGCCGGAATATTGGGCCAACAAGAAGATAGTGATCTGGGTTTTCGCGGCTCGAGAATTCACCGAGAGCGACGGGTGGCGGTCGGTGCCAATCGACTCATGACTCCCACGTAGGCGGCGCCTTCTTGAGCACGGCCACCCGCCGCTGGAAAGCCACTAAGACGATGAGGCGGAGCATCGCGACGGAGTGTGTCCCAAGTTATGATAGGGGCTTAAGATGAGGCGAACTGTTCTGATGTGCTTGGCGTCAGCGGTGGTGATGGTGGTGGCCTTCACCGCCCTGTCGCAAACAGAGACCGAGGTACTGGGAAACATCGAATTTCCCACTTCTGGCTCGCCGGAGGCCCAGAAGCATTTTCTCCGCGGCGTTAAGCTCCTTCACAGTTTTGCCTTCGAGGCGGCGGCGGAAGCATTGGCAGGCGGCTTGGGTCCTTCTCTCGCGCTTTCTGCTCGTAATAGGTCGACGGGGCGATCGGAAGCATCCGGCAGATCGGCTCGACCCCGTAACTCTCACGGTTCGCGTCCACGAACAACACACTCACCTCGGTCGGCGGTCGAGCTCCGCCTGGGCGAAAAACGCCGACGCCTTGCGAAGGATCTCGTTCGCCCGCTTGAGCTCACGGTTCTCTCGCTCAAGCTCCTTCAGCCGCTGACGCTCGTCCGTCGTCAGTCCCGCTCGTTTCCCAGCATCACGCTCTGCTCGACGCACCCACGTGCGTAGCGTTTCCCGCGTACAGTCAAATTTCGACGCAATCGATGAGATCGCTGATCACTGAGATTCGTGCTGAGCCTGCTGGTCGAAAACCATCCGCACTGCGCGCTCTTTTACCTCCGGTGAATACCTGCTTCGTCTTGTCATGACTCCATCCTCTCAAGAGTTGGAGTCTCCGGGAAACCCGGGGCGGTTCACAGAGTCAAATCGAGCACTGGCCGTGCTTCGTTGGCTTGGCGTTCTACCCACAGCTTTTTTTGCTGCGTGCAACCGCGTGTAGTGAACCCTGATGTCATGGTCCCCATTTCAGGTAGCTATCGCATTCGTCTTTGTCGTGAGCTGCTGTTGCCCCCGCGTGATGCCTCGTCCGGTGGGTCTCGATATGTGTACATGCCGCGGATGGACGGAGTATAGGGTCGGCTCGAGAAGATTGCCACAAGCGTGGAACTAACTTGCTAAAACCCGACATTTGCATATTGGCCTACATTACAAGGTCCGATAAGATGTATTATGTTAAATCCAAGAGGGTTCAACCGATTTGCGCGGATCCAAAAAACACTTCCACCCAGGAGTTGCAGCTCGTGGATCTACCGCGCCTGGCTCATGGAGCAGGACAGCCTCGTTAACAAGAAACGACGTGCTACCGCGCTCCTCCTCAGCCTTAGCCTCGGTTTCTCCGCGACTGGGGATGTCCCGGCCGCTGTTGAATTTGGTCGGGTAGCGGCGGCACCTGTGAATACTCTTAGGCAGCAAACTCATCGCTGTCAAGAGATTTCTGTTTGCTTCTAAGCGCGTGAACGAGAGCGCCCATATGGCGATAGCCTTTGATACGCCGGAACTTTTTCTGCGCGGTGACGACGCCAAGAGCGGTCCATCGGCGAACCATGGAAGGACTCTTCCAACGCTTGACGTTTCTCGATACTCTGCGAATGGTTCCGTTGAGATTCTCAATGGCGTTCGTCGTGGCAAGAGACTGGCGAAGTAAGGCGGGCGGCGCGAGCTTCACGACCGTGAGTGTTTCTTCCATCCCTTCACGAAGGCTTCTGGCAGCTTCGTCGTAGCCGTTTCGCTCGAGCCACGACACCAATGCCTGAAGTCGCTTGCGCGCCTTGTCGGCACTCTTGCACTTGTAGGCTTCCTTCATCGTCTGGAGCACGTAGGCGTGACGAGACTTGGGAAGGTACGAGCGAAGATTTCGGAGTTTATGGATCTGGCACCTTTGGATGACCGCGAGGTCCCCCAAAACGTCGACGAGTACCTTGCGGATGCCTTTGCCTCCGTCCACTACGCAGAGAATCGACTCATCGACGCGCAAGCCTCGCTCGAGAAGGTCCTGCAACATCGCGGTGCACACCCGAGAGTTCTCCGTCGAGCCCAGCCATATACCCAGGGGCACCTTCGTTCCATCTATTGTAATACCTAGAGTTACGACGACGGTCTGTCCGGCCACCTCAAGGCCATCCAGCATCAGTGCCGCAAGCTCGAACTCCTCTAGCCGCCGAGACAGGTATTCCTCGAGCTTCTTAGTCGTCTGGCTCACGAGGTGACGGCTGGCGGCACTCTTACTCGTGCCACGAGACTTCAACTTGGCCGCGGGTTTGTCCAGACTCGATTCGTAATTTCGGGTCGATACGCCCACCAAGATCTGATTCAACACTCGCTCTGGAAGCGGGTCTTCTTCGCGGAAGGCTTCGAAGTGTGGAAGCGACGCCTCCGCGCCCGACTTCGAGCGAACTCGAGGTCGCGACACTTGGATGCGACGACCACCGAAGCTCAGCTCTCCGTTCGTGCTCCCCCAGTGGTTATGAGTTCGCTCCTTCTCGTGCTTGCCCTTGAGCCCCGCGATCTCCTCGGCGTCCTCTCCGAGCAGTAGGTGCAGAGCTGTCAGTCCTTGCTCGTACACCCATTCCGTCAGATCCGCCTTCGTGGCCGCGATCCCAGCTATCATCGGTAGCAGTATCTGACCGACTTGGCCAACTACCTTGCCCGTAGGCGAGTGCGTTTGCTTTCTTACTGGCTTCTTTGATTTCCTAGGCATTGGTGGCTCCTTGTCCCCCTCTGGAGACGGTTTATTGGCAGACCTATTCTTAGGCCGGCCAAGGAGCCGCAGCTACCCCAAATTCAACATCCGGCGGGACATCCCCCACCCTAGCTGGTCGAGCCTTTGCCCGATAGTCGTGACCTAATGTTTGGATCGTGGGGTGTGTTCGCTAGTCTGAATTGGCCCATTTCGCTCATTTGATTTGGCCCACCCCATCGAGACCGATACCCTGAGCCGGGGAAGAACCCGGAGAGGAGGGTCGGTTGAAAAGGGGTGCGAAAGTACGATTGTTCGAGCAGATCCGTGGCGAGTACGAGCACGGAGTAGGAACGATAAAGGGAGTGGCGAAGGAGTTCGGAGTACACCGTCGGATGGTGCGTCAGGCGCTGGAGAGCGCGGTACCGCCGGAGCGTAAAGTCGCGGAGCGTGCGAGTCCGAAGCTTGAGGAAGTACGCGAGTTCATCGACGCGGTCCTGAAGGAGGACAAGCGAGCGCCTCGGAAGCAACGCCATACGGCTCGTCGTATCTGGTCCCGGTTGCGCGCCGAGCATCCGGAGCATGAGATTGGCGAATCAACGGTACGTCGCTACGTCGCTCGTCGGAAGAGCGAGCTCGGCCTGAAGGACACAGAGATTTTTGTTCCGCAGAGCTACGCGTGGGGCGATGAAGGGCAAGTGGACTGGTACGAGGCGTACGCGCGGATCGGAGGTGAGCTCGAGAAGGTCCACACGCTCGTAGTCCGAAGCATGGCGGGAGGAGGCGCGTTGCATCGCGGCTATCCGCGTCCGACGCAACAAGCATTTTTCGAAGCGCAGGAGCATGCGTTCGAGTTCTTTGGTGGCGTGTTCCGCCGCATGCGCTACGACAACCTGTCACTCGCGGTCACTAAGATTCTGCGTGGTTATCAACGAGAGCAGACGGAGCGATTCGTGGCGTTTCGCTCCCATTGGGGATTCGACTCGGAGTTTTGTAATCCGAGTCGAGGCAACGAGAAGGGCGGGGTGGAAAGCGAAGTCGGCTACTTCCAGCGCAACTATCTGACGCCGGTACCGGAGTTTTCGAACTGGGATGAGCTGAACGAGTATCTGCTCTCGTGCTGTCTCAAGGATGCGACGCGCCACATTAGCGGCAAGGAGCATGCTGTCGGAACAGCGATGGAGCTTGAACGGGAGCATCTGTTGCCATTGACCGTCGAGGGGTTCGATATCGAGGAGCGACGATTTGCAAAGGTGAACAAGAAAGGCTGCGTTCGAGTCGGCACGAACTGGTACTCGACTCCGTTGAAACGGGACCGGCGAGTTGTGGCCAAGCTACTGCCGTTGGAAGTTGAGATCTGGCACGAGGGCCACGTCGTGGCACGCCACGAGCGCTGCTACGGCCGCAGCCAGTCGATTTATGAACTCGAGCACTACTTGGATGTTCTGGTCAGGAAGCCTGGAGCGTTGGCCGGCTCGACGCCGCTCGCTCAATGGCGGGAGAAAGGTCGGTGGCCCACGAGCTACGACGAGTTGTGGTCCAAGCTGAATCGACGTCACGGGAAGCTCGAAGGAACCCGCCAGATGGTCGAGCTCGTGCAGCTCGGCCGCGAGCACGGCTACGACAAGCTGCGTGAGGCGGTGAGTCAAGCGCTCGAACTCGGCTGTACGGATGCTGAGGCGATCCGTCACCTCGTCGAATCATCAGTTCTTCGACGTGAGCAGGCGCAGGCTCTTGGCGATGTGGAGCTCGGAGAGCTCACGAAGTACGAACGTTCCTTGCCAGGTGTTGGCCATTACAACGCGCTGATCGGCGAGGTGAACTCGTGAACGCGAAGAGCATCGAGCTCCAGAGCATCCGTCAGCATTGCAAGACGCTTCGCATGCCGAGCGTGGCAACGCAGTTCCAGAAGATTGCCGAACAAGCGCAGCGCGACGAGCACAGCTATGTCCGCTACCTCGACGTGCTGCTCAGCGCCGAAGTCGAGGAGCGTGAACACCGCGCGGTTCAAAGACGACTGAAGGAAGCACAACTACCGAGAGCGAAGACGCTCGAGGAGTTCGACTTCTCGCAATCGCCGAAGGTCTCCGCCCGTCGGATACGAGAACTGGCCGAAGGCGACTACATCGACCATGCACGGCCGGTTCTGTTTCTCGGCGATGCCGGCACAGGCAAGACTCATCTGGCCACGGCATTGTGTGTAGCGGCGTGCCAGCAACGTCGCCGCGTTCGCTTCACGACGGCCTCGAGACTCGTCAACGAACTCGTTGAAGCTAGGGAGGAGCACGAACTCTCGCGAGTGATCCGTCGCTACGCCCGCTACGAGTTGTTGTGCATCGACGAGCTCGGCTACGTCCCACTCGCCGATGTCGGCGCCGAGCTTCTGTTCCAAGTGGTTTCGGAACGATGCGAAAGGGCGGCGCTCGTGATCACCACCAACCTGCCCTTCTCGGAGTGGACCCAGGTGTTCACGAACGTCCGCCTGTGCAAGGCACTGCTCGACCGAGTCACGGACCAGGCGCACATACTCGAAACCGGCACCGAATCCTATCGGTTCCGGCGCACCCTGAAGAGCGAGAAAAAGACCATAAAGGCATGAGTTCGTTGGGTTTCACTAGCCGCGGCCTGCACTTCGTTCCGGCCGCGGAATAAGGAAAGGGGCTTTCTTACAGCTCGTCTTTATTAATCAATAACTTAGGGTGGGCCAAATTAGATGAGCAAAGTGGGCCAGACCGAGTGGACAAACACATGGGGGAAGCTAGTCGGTTGAAGCTCGTTTGCTTCCCGGTACGCGGCTACTGCCTACTCCACTTGGCCCTTGTCCCCGTAGCGCAACACACAGATCGTAGTACGCAAGTGTGTAGTCAGGTTGAGCTCGATGGCCGTGCGCTAGGCGGCGATCGCTTCGCCCAGCTGGCCTTTTCTGTATAGGGCGTTACCCTGGTTGCTGTGAGCGTTCGCGGAATAATCGGGTTCCAGCTCGATCGCCTTGCGGCATGAGGCGATGGCTTCATCGAACTGGCCCTTTTTTTCCAGGGCGGCACCGAGGTTGTCCACCCCTTTTGGAGCCTATGCGGTCATGGTCTTGAGAACCTTCAGCTTGGCACTAGTCATTCATGCAGGGGGCGTGCCGCCGTTACCTTTATGTTACCTTTATCCTTCCGTCCGCAAACTGAATCCTCGTAAATAACTGAAGAGATTGGCTGGAGCGGGAGGATTCGAACCTCCGGTAGCCTGGTTAACAGCCAGGTGCCTTACCGCTTGGCTACGCTCCAGTCAGTTATCGATCCGAAGTGTTTTATTCTTTCGAATCGAAAATGCCCTGATTCCGTTTCTCAACGGCTGCACCCTTCGCCGCCACCGGAAGACTCAGCGACAACGTCTTGTGGGTCGGGGCACTGCAGGCGACGTCCGTGCAAACCTGATAGTCGATTCTAACATCAACCGGAACCGAATTGCTCTCGGCAGCGCTGTCTTCAACCGCAACCGGGATACGAATTGCGATTTTGCTCTCGTAGAGGCCGTACGTTCCGAGCCCGGATAGGTCCCGGGTCACGACTGGAGGGAAGATTGGCTCCCCGGGCTTGACCAGCTCTCCCGAGACGGAGACTTCCGTTCGATTCGGCTTCTTCTCTTCGGGACCATAAAGATGGTAGCCGGGCTTGATCTCGACGACGACCGCGAGCTCGAGAGCATCGCCTGGGCGAACCGGTTCCTGTGACGCCACGAGATCGAAGCGTACCGAGCTCTCCCAGTCCGGAATCTCTATGTTCTGAGCAAACACGAAGGAACCCGCTAACAGCAGAACAAGCGCCAGCGGGACGCTCTGTTTAATCATTGGGCTTGTCTAACTCCCGTAGGATGATGTCCGGAGGCGTCCGTTTCCTGTGGTCTTCCCAAACATTCTTGAACCGTAGGAACCCTTCGGCATCGATGATGAAAGTTGCCGGGTGTGGGATTCCGACCGCCTGCGGTCTGTTCAGTGCTCTCTCGTTCAATATACCGTATTCTTCGATCACTTTCCTGCCGTCGCAGAGGATGGGGAAAGTCCAAGAGCTCGTCTCTAGCCAGCTTGCGGTTTCCTCGGCGTCGTACTTGGAAATAACGAGGAGGACGGCGTTCTGATTCTCGATTTCGGAGTAGGCTTCTTGCAGCTCACCGAGCTGCGCTTTGCAGAATGGTCACCAAGACCCGCTACGTATGAACTCCACCACCACGTTCTTGCCCTTGAGTTCCGAGAGCCTGTA
>CBDCTW010000015.1:0-53062 GCA_965222425.1 Candidatus Marinacidobacterales bacterium | reverse complement strand
GACGAAATCATGCCGGCATGGTGCTGGCAGACCGGAGACTAATCAAGTTCGGTGCACGCGGATGAATAAATAGAAGGCACACCGAAGCGTGCGGTGCTCCTGGAGCAGGTACGCGAGGGTCTCGGCCTCGCGTTCCCGAAGGCAGGCCCTCAGGGCAAGGTCGAATCAGTGGAGAGGGCGATCACATCGACCATGCCGGGAGGATAACCGAAACCTCGGGGTTCCAGGCTCGGCCGATTAATGGGACACTATGAGGTACTTGACAGAATTTGGCCCAGAATATACGCTAATCAGCGGATCATCATAGATGGAGGCTGCGACTTGAAAACGTTCGGTCAGATCATCGCCGAGGCTCGCAAGGCGCTCGGCATCAGCCAGAAGGACCTAGCAGGCAAGACGCTCAAGGAAGACGGAACGCCGATCTCGCCGCAATATCTCAACGATATCGAGCATGACCGGCGCGACCCGCCCGCGGAGTTCATCATCGATCAGCTGGCCAGGACCCTGAAGCTCTCCAAGGAGTACCTCACGGCAGCCGCGGGCCAGTGGCCGCCGGATCTGCGCGACAAGCTCGCCGGGTCCGATCCCAAGAAGGTCGAAGAGGCGTTTACGGCCTTCCGCAAGGTGCTCAAAGACAAGTCCTGATACGAAAGGGCTGATCAGCATGAGGTGGACCTGCGACACATCCGGCCGGTTCCGGCAGCGCCCGTATTACACAGATTCGGAACTTGAGCAGATCTGCGAGGGCGCGATTTGCAGGTTTCTTCGGAAGCGCCACGGCAAGGTCGTTTTCCCGGTCAGCACCGCCGACCTGACCGTCTTGATCGAGCAGCACGTCGACGATCTCGACAGCTATAGCGACCTTGAGGACGGCATCGATGGCCTCACGCACTTCTTCCCGAAGAAGAAGCCGAAGGTCAAGATCGCCTCCCGGCTCCAGGAAGCGTATCTCGAGAACCGCTTGCGCACGACACTGACACACGAACACGGGCACGTTGTGCCTTCTATTTATTCATCCGCGCGCCCCGAACTTGATTAATCTCCGGTCTGCCGGCACCATGCCGGCATGATTTCGTCGTTGGTTCGCGCTCTCATCTCTACTTTCAAGGCTCGTCGCGAGCTGGCTCTCGAGAATGTCGCTCTTCGCCAGCAGCTCGCCGTCCTCCGCCGTTCCGTGAAACGGCCGCGGCTCTCGAAGGTCGACCGCGGGTTTTGGGTGCTATTGCGCAGAATCTGGACTGACTGGGAGAGCGTCCTCGTCATCGTGAAACCTGAGACGGTCATCCGCTGGCACCGTTGTGGGTTCAGACGATATTGGACTTGGAAGAGCCGACGGCGTAGGCCAGGACGACCAGGCGTCGCTCCCGAAATACGTGAGCTGATTCGGAACATGAGCAGGGCCAACCCTCTCTGGGGAGCTCCCCGCGTGCATGGCGAGCTAGCGAAGCTAGGCATCTCCATTTCCCAGGCAGCCGTCTCCAAGTATATGGTTCGTCATCGCACCCCACCGTCCCATACTTGGCGGAGCTTTCTCGATAATCATGCAAAGGACTTGGTGTCGCTCGACTTTTTCACTTTGCCGACCGCAACCTTCAGAGTTCTGTTCGTCTTCATCGTCCTTCGCCACGACCGTCGCCGTATCGTTCATTTCAATGTCACCGAGCATCCTTCCGCCGAGTGGACGGCGCAGCAAATGGTCGATGCTTTTCCATGGGACACGGCGCCTCGGTACCTGGTACGGGACCGAGACCAGACCTACGGAGCGTACTTCGATAGTCGCGTCGACGGTCTCGGGATAGAGCAGGTCCTTACCGCCCCGCGCTCCCCGTGGCAGAATCCATTCGTCGAAAGGATGATCGGCTCCATTCGACGTGAGTGTCTCGACCACGTGATCGTCCTTGATGAGCGGCACCTGAAGCGAATCCTACGCAAATACGTCGACTACTATCATTCGTGCCGGACTCATTTGTCGCTTGAGAAGGACGCGCCTGAGCCTCGCCGGGTAGAGTCACCGGCGATGGGCAAAGTGAGAGCCATTCCAAAGGTCGGTGGTCTCCATCATTATTACACTCGACACGCCGCTGCTTGAGCCGATCCGCTCGGGACGGCTACGGGACTTCGCGCCAGCTTACACCTATACCCCTGAGTAGATCCGACGCCGTTCCTCGAAACATCCTACATGAAGACGACCCAAGCATCCTGGTTGCAGGCAGCTCGCTAATCTCACGCAGCTCGAGTTTATGGAAGGGACAGTCGGCACTTCGGGTTCCCCCGTACGCGCAGAGAAACACCATCCAGAAACGGGATACCGTGCTCCCTGGGCGAAGACCTTGGATCCAGGCCCTGGGCAAAGACGGACATCAAGGAGGCCCGGGCCGCACCTGGCCAGAACTTGCGGGGGCAGCTACGCCGCGGTAGCCCCGGCCTCGATTCTGGGCCACTCGGTTGGCCTCTTTTCCGCTGCCGAACGGCCCCCGCTGCAAGGAGCTATGGCCAACCTGGGTCACAAGGTCGCGCCGGACACGGTGAAGCGGCTCTTGAAGGAGCACGGTATCGAACCCCGGTAGGGTCGAGGGCTGGCGCGGTGCTCCGTAGGCGCGGCCTATCTGTTTCTCCCCGTTTCCTGTGGGAGTGCCCGTCGTGTCCAAAAATACAAACGAACTCAAGACCGGCTCGCCGGAACATTTAAGATTAGAGGTGTCTAGGCTTGGTTAGCCAATGGAAGCTAAAATCCTCTGTCATGAGAACGCCGATCCAGCCTTTGACATGGTTGGTGGTCGTCATCGCTGGTTGGGTCCAGCGTGACCAACAGGCCGCTATCGTCTACTTGCTCGAGAAGAACAGAGTCCTCAAAGCTCGGCTTCGCGGGGCGTTGTTGCACCGCTCTTGGCTGAGCGCGAAATCTACCTATGGTGGTGGCCGAGGTAATGTTCGACCATGAAGTATCCCAAGCGCAGCCAGTACAAACACGCGAAACAGAAGAAGTACCACGTTTCCAACTGGGCGGAATACAACGAAGGGCTGCGCCGCCGGGGCGATTTGACGGTCTGGTTTGACGAGGAGGCAATCGCGAACTGGAAGGCCGACAAGAGCGGTAAGCCTGGCGGTCAACGGGTCTATTCAGAGATGGCGATTGAAACGGGCCTGGTTGTCCGGATGGTGTACAAGCTTGCCTACCGCCAAACCGAAGGCTTCTTGCACTCGATCGCCTCGCTTCTCCGGCTGTGTATCGAGATCCCGGACTACTCGACGTTGTGTCGGCGGTCGAGGCTGCTCCGCAAGAAGCTGCGGATTCGAAAAGCTGCAAGCAATCAACCAATCCACCTGATGATCGATAGCACGGGCTTGAGGATTCATGTTGGAACCACCCGCAAACCGCCAAAGCAGCGCGCCTGGCGCAAGTTGCACATCGCCGTTGATCGCAAGACCGGCCACATTGTTGCGTCCGAACTGACGGCGTCACGAGCTCGCGACGCAACGCGAGTCCCCCCTTTGCTAACACAGATTCAAGCACCTATAGCGTCGGTGGCGGCGGACAGTGCATACGACAAGGAAGCGGTCTACGAAGCCATCGAAGCGCACAGCCCTGGACGAAGGACGCGCGTGGTGATTCCGCCGCAACGAAACGCCACGCTCAGTCAGAATTCGAATACCGCCATGCGGGAACGCGACCGCCATATTCGTGCAATCGAAAGACACGGCCGACGTGAATGGTACAAGCTCTCAGGCTGCACCGAGCGAAGCATGGTGGAGAACGCGGTCTATCGTTACAAGGCGATCATGGGGCCCGAGATGCGGGCTCGAACGTTGGCGAGGCAACGAGTTGAACACCGAATTGGGTGCGAGATACTCAACAAGATGACCGCGCTCGGCATGCCCGATACTTACCGCGCCGGGTAACTCTCCGACCGGCACAGGGAGGTCAGCGATTTGCGCCGGGCCGTGCAACAACGCCGTGGTGAGCCGGGTCACACGGTGTCTGTCGGAGGATTTCGAGGCGTTTCGAAAACGGGATCTCTCGAACGAGAAGCTGTTGTATCTCGAGCTCGACGGCACGTACCTGCGCTACCACCAAGGAGCGGAGAGGAAAGAGCCCATCCTCGTTGCGACCGGCTATCGCGCTGATGGGACGCGAGTTCTTCTTCATATCGGTGTCGGCAACCGAGAATCCTACGAGAACTGGAAGGGGTTCTTGCAGGAGATGGTGGCCCGAGGAATGAGGGAGCCGTTGCTCATCGTGACGGACGGGAATCCTGGAGTGCTCAAAGCGATCGCAGAGGTCTTCCCTCGAAGCCTCAAGCAACGTTGCCAGAAGCACCGCCTCGAGAACATCCTGGGCAAGGCTCCGAAGGAAGTGCGCGACGAACTCAAGGCGGCCATCCTTGAGTCGTTCCATGCGAACAGCTACGAGCAAGGGCTGAAGAAAGGTCGGGAGGTGATCGCTCGGTACCGTCAACGATTCCCGAGCGCGATGAAGTGCATGGAAGAGACCCTCGAAGCGTGTCTTCAGGCGCTACGCCTTCCTGCGGCGCATCACAAAAGGCTTCGCACGTCGAATCTACTTGAGCGCACGTTCGGAGAGCACAAACGTCGCACAAAGGTCATTCCTCACTTCTTCACCGAGGAGGCCGCGATGAAACTCTCGTTCGCTGTGCTCTTGGCCGTCGCAAACAAATGGCGCGGCGTGAGGATGGATGTCTTCGCCGCTAGGAAAGTCGAGGAGCTTCGCAACGAGCTTCTCCCGCAAGGCACGTCGGAGGAATCAGCAGCTTAACCGAGCGCGGGGAACCGTACGGAGATTTGACAGGAAAATTAAGACTTGACCGTTCAGCATCAGACGCAGTCAGAACGAGGGCTAGTGCCACGAATAGGTATCGAAATGAGCTACGAAGGATGCATACCCGGGGTAGAGGTGCGGAGAGCAATCGTGGACGCAATAGAGAAGAAGACGCCAAAGGCCATCGAATGGAAAGAGACACATCCGGATAGCAAATGTTGGCTAGCACTGGTGAGCCGCATTCCAGACATGTACTTTAAAGAGAGCTTTCAAGAAGAAGTAAAGGACTGGCAAAACAGTATAACGGTGCCCAAAGTATGGCAACGAGTACTATTGTGGCCATTCGCTAACACCGAGGAACCCAAAGGAGAAATCACAAACGAAAAGGGTGAACCCCTCAGATTTTCCGGAGAGTGTTTTAGTTGAGTCCGGCCTCAGCGAGGCCGGACCTTTGCAGGCGAGGAGGCTAAGGTATTGATCGAAAGGTGGCGGCAAGATTTCAATTGCCTCAGACCCCACAGCTCGTTGGGTTACCGACTGCCGGCGCCGGAAACGATTTGGTTGAAACCGGCTCCGCTCCACTCCGCCGGCTTCAACCAACCCTTGTAGGCACCTAGTTACTGAGATACAACGTGGTACTAACCGTGGGTCAGATCACCTGCTGCGTAACCCGCTCACGTGCTAGAGTTTGAGCCTGATTTCGAGAGACGCAGTTCTTTCGGCGATGCCGGCTGGACTGACCACGCGGTGCCTGAAGTTTTTGAGCATCGGTCGAGTAGCCACGGTAAGCTTGCCGGTTCAGTCGGAAAGGTAGAGAACCTGAAGCTCGAAGCAGATTGACCACGGCGTTCACCAGGGAGACTGGCGAGTTGAGATTCATACCGTGCAAGACGATGACACCGCGCTTCCAAGCCTCTAGCCGACTCCCACTAACCCCGCCCAAAGCAGCCTTGGTCCCTGGATAAGTAGATTCTGCAGGAGTTTATGAAGAGTTTGCGGTTGCCTGTAGCCTGGATTCGTAGGCTGGAATTCATGAGCGTGGTGACTTTCGTCCGGAACGCCATCTCAGATTATAAGAGTACGGCGTCTCTAGTGCCGAGTTCCCGGTACCTCGCTCGGGTGATGGTGAGGCCGCTGTGTGGCAAGGCGCCTCGGGTCGTGGTCGAGTTCGGTCCCGGAACGGGCGTGATGACCCGCGAATTGCTGCGGCTGATGCCGGACGACGGCACTCTGCTCGCGTTCGAGGTCAGCACGCGGTTCGTGACATACCTGCGCGAGACCGTTCCGGACCCGCGCTTGCAAATCGTGCAAGCGAGCGCGACGACCGCAGCTATGGAACTGAGTCGTCGCGGCATCGAACAGGTTGACGGGATCGTGTCGTCTCTGGGCATCAGCTTCATGGACATGGAGTCGGTGGACGCGCTCTTTCGCCCTCTCCTGCCGCACTTGGGCAAGAAAGGCACGATCACCCAGTTCCAATATGTCACAGCCGCATGGGGCTCCATGGCTGGTGTATTCAGTATTTCGATGCGGGCAGTTATGAAGCGCTACTTCTGTTGCGTCCAATCGACCAGCGTGTGGCTGAACCTACCGCCCGCTTTCGTGATCACCGGTCACGGGGAGCGGACCGCCGCTGAGGCCGTCGTGTCTGAAAACGCGAACGGAGCCGGAAGCGGCTACCAGCAGATGTCGGACTAAACCCTGAATCTCCAGACGCGCGAAGAGCGACTTTCCCGAGAGCTAGCTCGGGACGAGCCTTGAGGGCAGCGATGAGCGCGCGAACAAACGACGAAATCATGCAGGCATGATGCCGGCAGACTGGAGACTAATCCAGTTCGATGCGCGCGGATGAACAAATAGAAGGCACAGCTGGATCGGCGTCCTCATGACCTAGGATTCTAGCTTCCATCGGCCAACCAAGCGTAGACACCTCTATTCCGAAACGTCCCGGCGAGCCGATCTTGATTTCGTCTGTATTTTTGGACACGACGGGTCCTGTGCCTTCTATTTATTCATCCGCCAGCCCATGGGTCGGAAGTCAGCCCTGCGGCGCGAAATACCCTGGATTCTGCTCGGATTCCAAGGGCGTCTAAGCTGCTGATTTGTGGTTTATTTCAAAAGGGCCGAGTTTTGGCACAAGACAGCATAGAGTCCGTGTGCGCCCCGCCTATCGCGGAGCACCCGTGGCCGAATCACGGCGGAGGACAACGATGGAGCCTGACCAGAAGCCCGCTGCGCCGGACGGTTCCCCCGCTGATGCTCAGGGTGCCGATTATAATGATGATGAAGGACACGCAACCGATGCACCGATGGGTGAGTCAAGTGTTGGCGGCCGCCGTGTAACCTGTTCGCGTGCTAGAGTCTTAGCCTGATTTCGAGAGGCGCAGCTCTTTCGTCAATGCCGGCTGGGCCGAGTTTTGGCACAGGACGGGGTAACGGAATCGTCGAAGGTTGCTGCTGCCTGAATTTTTTTACACACCTATTGACAAGAGCTCGGATGACGCGGGCGTATCGGTCACCGAATAGACCCTTCAATCCGGCACCAACCACGAAACCTGGCAGCGCAGACAGCGAGTGGATCGACTGGGAATTTTTCACTCGGTTAGCCTATCTTAAAAATGAACCACTTTTCAGCACCTGATGAAGTACTCGACACCTTTTCCACACAATGAGTTACACTGTTTTTCCGTCAGAACTTACCCACACTAATCCGCGTAAACCCGAATTTTTTAAACGGGAACGCCAAGATTTTGGCAGTTGATTTTTGCTCGTTCTCTATTTGCAGTAGCGTCATGTACATTTTGGAATGCTTCGACTAATTCATCATGATTCGGATAATTAATTGATTTACCTCCAAGACCACCGTAACAAAGTCGATCTTTTCCGTTTACATTTATTACTCGAAGTTGATGCCAGTCACTACCAACAAGCCGAATTGCTTCAAGCATATCTTGGAGCTTTTCATTACACATCTGCTCTTTTTTTCCTGCCTCGTGGTGATGAAATAAAGCATCCTTTTGTTTTTGTGCATCTGTCATTCTTCACCTCCTAAGTTGGTGTCCGCGTTCACGTCTCTTCGTAGCTGGGCGAGTTGGCCTTGGACGTTTTTATTGGTAGTGTCGATCTGCTTTTCTAGGTGTGCCTTCCATTTAATTCATCCGCGGGCACCAGCTCGCGACGAGCCTTGAAGGCAGAGATGAGAGCGCGAACAAACGACGAAATCATGCCGGCATGGTGCCGGCAGACCGGAGACTAATCAAGTTCGGTGCGCGTGGATGAATAAATAGAAGGCACAACGTGCAGTATCTGGCCGGACACTCCAACCCCTCGGGCCACACAGATATCTATGACCTGCGTAGACAGCACGTCACTCGCAACATCGTGGAGCGTGTGTGTTCGCTAGTCTGAATTGGCCCATTTCGCTCATTTGATTTGGCCCACCCCATCGAGACCGATACCCTGAGCCGGGGAAGAACCCGGAGAGGAGGGTCGGTTGAAAAGGGGTGCGAAAGTGCGATTGTTCGAGCAGATCCGTGGCGAGTACGAGCACGGAGTAGGAACGATAAAGGGAGTGGCGAAGGAGTTCGGAGTACACCGTCGGATGGTGCGTCAGGCGCTGGAGAGCGCGGTACCGCCGGAGCGTAAAGTCGCGGAGCGTGCGAGTCCGAAGCTTGAGGAAGTACGCGAGTTCATCGACGCGGTCCTGAAGGAGGACAAGCGAGCGCCTCGGAAGCAACGCCATACGGCTCGTCGTATCTGGTCCCGGTTGCGCGCCGAGCATCCGGAGCATGAGATTGGCGAATCAACGGTACGTCGCTACGTCGCTCGTCGGAAGAGCGAGCTCGGCCTGAAGGACACAGAGATTTTTGTTCCGCAGAGCTACGCGTGGGGCGATGAAGGGCAAGTGGACTGGTACGAGGCGTACGCGCGGATCGGAGGTGAGCTCGAGAAGGTCCACACGCTCGTAGTCCGAAGCATGGCGGGAGGAGGCGCGTTGCATCGCGGCTATCCGCGTCCGACGCAACAAGCATTTTTCGAAGCGCAGGAGCATGCGTTCGAGTTCTTTGGTGGCGTGTTCCGCCGCATGCGCTACGACAACCTGTCACTCGCGGTCACTAAGATTCTGCGTGGTTATCAACGAGAGCAGACGGAGCGATTCGTGGCGTTTCGCTCCCATTGGGGATTCGACTCGGAGTTTTGTAATCCGAGTCGAGGCAACGAGAAGGGCGGGGTGGAAAGCGAAGTCGGCTACTTCCGGCGCAACTATCTGACGCCGGTACCGGAGTTTTCGAACTGGGATGAGCTGAACGAGTATCTGCTCTCGTGCTGTCTCAAGGATGCGACGCGCCACATTAGCGGCAAGGAGCATGCTGTCGGAACAGCGATGGAGCTTGAACGGGAGCATCTGTTGCCATTGACCGTCGAGGGGTTCGATATCGAGGAGCGACGATTTGCAAAGGTGAACAAGAAAGGCTGCGTTCGAGTCGGCACGAACTGGTACTCGACTCCGTTGAAACGGGACCGGCGAGTTGTGGCCAAGCTACTGCCGTTGGAAGTTGAGATCTGGCACGAGGGCCACGTCGTGGCACGCCACGAGCGCTGCTACGGCCGCAGCCAGTCGATTTATGAACTCGAGCACTACTTGGATGTTCTGGTCAGGAAGCCTGGAGCGTTGGCCGGCTCGACGCCGCTCGCTCAATGGCGGGAGAAAGGTCGGTGGCCCACGAGCTACGACGAGTTGTGGTCCAAGCTGAATCGACGTCACGGGAAGCTCGAAGGAACCCGCCAGATGGTCGAGCTCGTGCAGCTCGGCCGCGAGCACGGCTACGACAAGCTGCGTGAGGCGGTGAGTCAAGCGCTCGAACTCGGCTGTACGGATGCTGAGGCGATCCGTCACCTCGTCGAATCATCAGTTCTTCGACGTGAGCAGGCGCAGGCTCTTGGCGATGTGGAGCTCGGAGAGCTCACGAAGTACGAACGTTCCTTGCCAGGTGTTGGCCATTACAACGCGCTGATCGGCGAGGTGAACTCGTGAACGCGAAGAGCATCGAGCTCCAGAGCATCCGTCAGCATTGCAAGACGCTTCGCATGCCGAGCGTGGCAACGCAGTTCCAGAAGATTGCCGAACAAGCGCAGCGCGACGAGCACAGCTATGTCCGCTACCTCGACGTGCTGCTCAGCGCCGAAGTCGAGGAGCGTGAACACCGCGCGGTTCAAAGACGACTGAAGGAAGCACAACTACCGAGAGCGAAGACGCTCGAGGAGTTCGACTTCTCGCAATCGCCGAAGGTCTCCGCCCGTCGGATACGAGAACTGGCCGAAGGCGACTACATCGACCATGCACGGCCGGTTCTGTTTCTCGGCGATGCCGGCACAGGCAAGACTCATCTGGCCACGGCATTGTGTGTAGCGGCGTGCCAGCAACGTCGCCGCGTTCGCTTCACGACGGCCTCGAGACTCGTCAACGAACTCGTTGAAGCTAGGGAGGAGCACGAACTCTCGCGAGTGATCCGTCGCTACGCCCGCTACGAGTTGTTGTGCATCGACGAGCTCGGCTACGTCCCACTCGCCGATGTCGGCGCCGAGCTTCTGTTCCAAGTGGTTTCGGAACGATGCGAAAGGGCGGCGCTCGTGATCACCACCAACCTGCCCTTCTCGGAGTGGACCCAGGTGTTCACGAACGTCCGCCTGTGCAAGGCACTGCTCGACCGAGTCACGGACCAGGCGCACATACTCGAAACCGGCACCGAATCCTATCGGTTCCGGCGCACCCTGAAGAGCGAGAAAAAGACCATAAAGGCATGAGTTCGTTGGGTTTCACTAGCCGCGGCCTGCACTTCGTTCCGGCCGCGGAATAAGGAAAGGGGCTTTCTTACAGCTCGTCTTTATTAATCAATAACTTAGGGTGGGCCAAATTAGATGAGCAAAGTGGGCCAGACCGAGTGGACAAACACAGCGTGTCTCGATATGAAAGAAGGACCAAGGAAGAGAGACATCCTTTCGAGGCCTGCTAGCAAGAAAGCCGCTGCACGGCCTCGTTCGGCTCCCCGCAATGAACCCAAGCCGGTGCCGGTTCCTCTGCCCGAAGGTGTCCGCCACCAGCGGGTGGGTGAAACGACGGAACGTTCCGCGCATCTCGAAAAACTCAAACAACTCTTCGAGGCGGCTCCGATCAGCCGCTACCTGGGCATGACACTCAGCTATTGCGAGAACGGCGTGGCGCGCGTGCGTTTGCCGTTTCGGGCCGAGTTCGAAGAAAGGCATGGCGTCATCCACGGGGGTCTCATCGGTCTGCTGGCGGACACGGCGGGTAACTTCGCGCTGGGTTCGGTCTCGCCGGGCTCCACGGTCAAGACGGTGGAGTTCAAAATGAACTTGCTGGCGGGAGTCCAGGAAGACCTGCTCGCCATCGGAGAGGTCGTCCGCAAGGGACGCACGCTCGCCACCTGCCGGCTCGAGGTCGTTGGGGGCAACGACCATGTGGTGGCCATCGGGCTGGCCACTTATTCCCTCCAGGCTGTTTAGCCATCTGCACCTGCTTGTTGCAGCCCAGGCGGGTCTTGAGTTCGTTTGTGTTTTTGGACACGACGGCCTTACCCTTTACCGCCAGCCGACGTCGCTCGTCGTCCGTGAGGCGAAGCTTCCTCCCGCCAAGCCGAGCTTTGAGGACTCTGTTCTCTTCGAGTAAGTAGACGATTGCGGTCTGTTGGTCACGCTGGAGCCAACCAGCGATGGCGACGACCAACAGTGTCAAGGGCTGGAGCGGCGTCCTCATGACCGAGGATTCTAGCTCCCATCGGCCAACCAAGCGTATACACGTCTATTCCGAAACGTCCCGGGGCGCGGGTCTTAAGTTCGTTTGTGTTTTTGGACACGACGGGGAAGAGATGGTGCCGGCAGGCCGGAGACTAGTCAAGTTCGGTGGATCTGTCCCGATTCCCGTCCTGTGCCAAAACTCGGCCCTTTTGAAATAGGCCATAAATCAGCAACTTAGTGTCTGTGTTTGCGACCGGGCCAAGGGCCGTGGGCTTTACAATCGTCTTGGGCGGGCGGGTCGTCACCATGCAGATGACCACCTAGTCGAGAGCGAATATCGAAGCGTGTTCCTGAAGCTGTTTCCACGCTACGCCGGTCGAGCCCGCCGAGGGGCTACCGTCGCCGGCGACCATCTACGCGGCACGGCAGTAGTAGTTGAGAATGCCCCCAAGTCGCTCTCGCGACACGATGGGGCCAGCGTCATTCGCGCTTGCCGGCAGAGGTGTGAGGAGCTCGTTGCCGAGACCTTGGTGGTTCCGTTCTGTGTGATAGTGCACTACGTATTCGGTTACCGCTGTGCGCAGGTGTCGCTCACTGAGAGGTACGAAGCGGTCGAGACACTCTCGACGTGTGGAGAGAACGAATCTTTCCGCATATGCGTTCAGATTCGGACTATTAGCGGGAAGGCGAAGGGGCTTCACGCCTGAATCTCTCAACAGCCCACGTACCGCCTCGGTGAATAGCGGGTCCCGGTCGTGGATGAAGATTCGCACGGTGCTTCCGCCATTAAGTGTTGGTGAGATGACGCTAAGACTTTACACTGCATTAAATTACAGCCAAAATAGCGCTCACGACCTTCGCCGCGCGCTAAATGGAGCGTAAGCACTTTTTTTGCAAAGGGATACGTACACATCACCAACAGCAAACAGCGCAAGCACCGTTCACGGCTGTGCTCCGCAAAAAGTCTATCCAGTGTTGATTGCGCATTTTAGACCTGCCGTTCGTGTTTTCGGACACAACGGGTTTGTTCTATGCTATGGGGGTGATTTAGAACTCAGGAGGGGAGTCATGGGTCGCTTAGTAAAGCTGGTCGTTTTGGTGGCAGGAATGGGGGGCTTGGCGGGATGCGGTGAAGAAGATCCAGGCTCCTCGCAAGGGGTAGCGGTGGACCTCGTCGTCCATAACGCCAAGATCCTTACCGTGGACGAAGCCTTTTCCATAGCCGAAGCGGCGGCTATCAAGGACGGTAAGTTCGTCGTGGTAGGAGCCGATAGCGACGTACGCGCGATGGCCGGCGCGAATACCAAGCAAGTCGATCTAGGTGGCAAGACGGTCCTCCCCGGGTTCCACGATACGCACACCCATGCGGTCACCATGGGGCTCAACCTCCCCGCCTCGATGAATCTGACTTCGGTTACCTCCATCGCCGACATTCAAGAAGTGGTCGCCAAGGCGGTGGCCGAGTCCGAGTCCGGCGAGTGGCTTTTCAGCGAGGGCGGTTGGTGGCAGTTCATGCTCTCGGACGGGCGCCTACCGAACCGCCATGATCTCGATCCTGTGTCTCCTGACAACCCGGTAGTCCTTAGAGGGGGGCACTACAATATCGCTAATAGCCTGGCTCTCGAACGCCTCAACTATACGAAGGACACACCCGATCCTCCCGGCGGTGAGATCTGGAAGGACGAGAAAGGCAATCCTACCGGGTTCCTTCTCAAAGCGGCCCACCATCCGACACGCCAATACGTTCCCAAGCTAACTGAAGAGCAGCGGCTCGACGGGATCCGGCAGGCCATCAGCCGAGTCAACAGTTGGGGCATGACGAGCTTCAGGGAGGCAGGCGGTACGAAGGAACAAGTCGCGATGCTCCGGGAAATCTATGACCGAGGCGAGCTCACCGCCCGCGTGGATTGGTGTTACAACGTCGACCCCAACACCCCGGAAGCAGAGCTGGACACGGTTTTCGAAGCCCTGGGTTCTCCGGACGAGACATGGGGTGAGGGCATGTTTCGTGCCGACGGATTGGCCGAGCTGATGCTCGACGGGGCGGAAGAGTCGGCATTTTTACGCGGTGCGTACAAGGGGCGTCCCGACTACCACGGTGTGTCGGTCGTGCCGCAAGAGCAGTTCAATGCATTCGCGGCCGCTGCGGCTCGCCATGGTTGGCGTCCCGGTCCTCATGCGGTAGGCGACGCGGCTATCGATCTCGCATTGAACGCTTTCGAACATGCGAATGCCCAGAGCTCGATCGTAGGGAAACGTTGGATGCTCGATCACGCGATCTTGTTGCAGCCCGACCAGTACGAGCGGATCAAGGGGCTGGAGCTCATCGTGAACGCACAGCCAAGGCACATCTACATCATCGGAGACAAATTCATTGAGTTCTGGGGAAAGCCGCTGGCCGAAATGACCTATCGGTTCAGGGACTGGATCGACAACGGGGTGATGATGACCTTGGGGGCCGACAAGGCCATTTCCGTTCGCTCGGCTCCGCTGATGCAGATCGAGATCGCGGTGATTCGCGAGATGGGTGGTGGCGGGATACTGGCAGCTCATCAAGCGATCTCCCGAGAAGAGGCCATCCGCGCGATAACACAACATTCTGCCTACACCAGCTTCGAAGAAGACAAAAAGGGCTCGATCGAGGCGGGCAAGTACGCGGACTTCGTGGTGCTGGGCCAGGACATACTCACCGTTCCAGCAGAAGACATCAACGAGATCGAGGTCGTGGCCACCGTGCTCGGCGGCGAGTTAATTTACGGATCCTTGTCGCCTTAGCGTCTATCTCAATGGCGGGGATGGTTGCACGCTCGTCCCTTGCCGATGGATGTCGAGAACGAACGTCTCGGCGTCTTCTTGTTGCCTGCGAACGTGCGAATTCCGTCGTGTCCAACAACACAAACGAATTTGTATTTTTGGACACGACGCGGATGGCTCCAGACTGCACCCTCCGCCACCCCGTCCTGTGCCAAAACTCGGACCTTTTGAAATAGACCATAAATCAGCAGCTCAGTGTACTGCTGAACGTTGAATTGAACCTGTGCCTTCTATTTATTCATCCGCGCGCCCCGAACTTGATTAATCTCTGGTCTGCCGGCGGTGCGTGACACTTCGCAGCGGAGCACGACGCAGCGCGTCGGGAACGTCGAACAGCCCCCGCAAGTAATCAACTGCGGCATCTGTCCATTCAATGCAGCAGCAAATTCATCTTATAGTCGCTCAGCGGCGCGATCGTGCCGTACATGAGCCCACCGTACTCGACGTGCTGCCAGCTGCCAGCGTACCGTTCCGCGTAAAACATGACCCGCGCCGTGAAGGTACCGTCGAGCCCTGGGATGACCATGTCCGTAATGGTGACTATGGGGGTATCACCCGCCCACCGGATGGGCACGACGACCGGCAGCGTCATGTCGACACTCCCGTAGGTCATGTGAACGTCGAACCGCCAACGGTGCTCGCCGACCTTTGCCACTCTGGTGATCTCGTAGCGTTCCGGCTTGTCGTCGCGACGCTTACGGCCTTTGAGCGTGTAGTGGCCGGTAAGCACCACGTTCTGCATCCGCTCGGCGAACCCCCGCTCGAGTTCCGAGAGTGACTCCAGGGGGATGGCTTGACCGGTGCCGGTGATCGCGACGAGCCACCCGGCCCCGAACGCCACGACTAGTGCGGCAATGCCAAGGGCAATCTTCAGCAATGAGCGCATGGCCGGATTATAGGCGATCCGCGCCGGGCTGGCCGAAGGTGGAGATCAGACCGGCTGTCGTCCGCAATAAAGAAGATCGCAACTCGCTGCCCAGTCGGAAACACAGACACTAAGCTGCTGATTTATGGTCTATTTCAAATGGGCCGAGTTTTGGCACAGGACGGGAAAGTTCATGGGCCCTTGGTGAACAGCGTGGCCCAATTTGGGCGGGGATCCTTTCGATTTCGATGGATACAGCGAAGATGCTTGGCCACGCGGTATTGTTTCTTCATTTGAGCTAAATCAAGAGCCGTCCTTCCGTTTAGATCTAGTAGATCAATGTCAGCGCCGGCGTCGAGGAGTAGGCGTACTATTTCGAGTCGACCGGTTTGAGCCGAAACCATCAGGGGAGTAAATCCCCCAGCATCCTGTTGATTTGTCGAAGCGCCGTTCTCGATAAGGAGGCGACAGATAGAAGTTTGCCCGTAGTGAGCGCCATAATGAAGAGGTGTAATACCTAGTAGGTTTCCAATATCCGGGTCTGCTCCTCGATCAAGGAGATGCCGCATGATCTTGCTATTACCCTGTGCCGTAGCAGCGAGAACCGCGGTCCACCCTGAGACAAATCGTTCGTTTACGTCTACGTTATCCTCAGAGAGGAGTTCCAGAACGAGTTCCTCGTTCTCAGAGATCGCTGCGTCATACAAGGACGGCTGAGTCTCTTGTCTCATCGTCTCAATGACTGCACTATTCAGAGCGTCGGTCAGAAGCTCTTCGAGTGGCACCTGCGCCGGATCTTTCTCAACAAGAATACGGTCTAGAGCGGTAGTCAGGAGACCTCTACGAATCCGAATCTCCCTCTCGTTTGCCGATCGGTCGTGTGGAGTAATCAAAACGCGAATCACTTCTGCCTTATTTTCACCTGGGAGTACTCTCATACCTAGGTTTCCACGAGTGTTGTTTTCTGGATTGCCGTCCTTGTGATAACGCTCAATCTCAATTTCATCCAGAAGCTGTGCGCGAAAACGCGTGCCGGATGCAAAAGACTGCCGGATAGCTTGCTGGATCTCTTTCGGAGAGGACTCTGATGTAAGGCCGACTTTATGGATCTCTGGGATTACATGCGCTGCAAGGTGATAGTCATAGTCATGTGTATCTTGAATTGTCTTGAATTGAGCAACACGTTTAGCAAACGGAACTCGAACGCCATTTTCACGATGAAAAACGAATAACGAGAACAGCTGAGCGAGTCCGGTCCAAAGAAAGGCAATGCCGGCAAGAATAAAAGCAGGAACATGTAGGACTGCAGGAGACAACCAGTGCAATAGACAATATGTACCCAAGAGGGCTAGTAATATTGGAATCCATAAGCAGTATTGAGATTTCGTAGCCACGGGGATCCGGGGTAGCTGATGCTTGCGAGATTCTTCGGGGGTACGGATCATGAGAGTGGCAAAAATCAATATTGACACGCAGGCACCGATCAGCATTCCGATGACAATAAACGCTATGAACCATGCCGGTGACACCCCGGAATACTCAGTCTCAAAGACGATGGTTGGATAGGACAACCAAAGCGAACCGCCAGCCATCAGCACGGTGGTGCCAGCTCGCAGAGCCGAAAGTGGCAGAGAACGCGCCACCTTTGCAGACTGACTCCCGTCCTGTGCCAAAACTCAGCCTTTTTGAAATAGGCCGGTGCTTCCGCCATGAAGTGTTGGTGGCTGCCGCGTAACCCGTTCGCGTGCTAGAGTTTGAACCAGAATTCTGAAAACACAGTTCTCTCATCGTCAGGGCCGAGCCGAAGTGAAGAATCGCAGATGTCTCAATCCCGTCCTGTGCCAAAACTCGGCCCTTTTGAAATAGACCTACTGTGTGCTTGTCGTCGCCTATCGCAGAGCGAGTGCCACGTCGGCGGGTCTCCGCGAATTTCGAGAATGCCTCCAGGATTCGGGCTTTCGGCTCAGTTCGAATTTTCGGACACGCCGCCTTCGACGCAGACTCGCCGAAACCCCTGTTATACAAGTAGAATCAAGACCGAATGAGCTACGAAGCGTTCGGCATCCAAGTGGGAAACCTGGGGGAGCTTGAGTGGCAGAGCGTGTGCGAACCGAGCCAAGACGGCGAGTCGTGGATCGTGCAAGAGAAGGGGGGTGCGGGCTACAGGTTCCGCGCCAGCCTATCTGACCGTGAGCGCAACTCGACTCCCTGCGGGACAAAACCCCTCGCGCGCGACGACTTCCCTAGTCCCGACGATGTGCGAAAGGCGGTCGCGCTCGCCATAGAACGAGAGATCGTGTCCAGCGTGTTGGACGCCATCGCGAAGGGCCAGGAGTATCAGGTGACGGTTACGTGCTTCGATCTGTACGAGGCCGCCCGGGCTCTCTGAGCGGCTCGCGACTAGCCAGATTTTGAGGCTCTAGAAGACTCCCGTACTCTCCACAACCAGGACCCCGTCCTATGCCAAAAACTCGGCCCTTTTGAAATAGGCCATAAATCAGCAGCTTAGTGTCTGTGTTTGCGACCGGGCCAAGGGCCGTAGGCTTTACAATCGTCTGGCCCGAGGGTGTTATCTTCAGATCCATGATGACGTACCACGTGCAATTCCTACTGCTCGTTCTAGCTGGCTAGGTCAACCGCCAGCAGCAGGATGTGATCGACTACCTGCAAGAGGAGAACCGTGTGCTCCGAGCCGGGCTTCGGGGCAAGCGTCTCAGGCTCTCGGACGACGACCGGCGCAGGCTCGCGGTCAAGGCCCAGGCTTTAGGCCGCGAGGCGCTGGCCCAGATTGCGTCGGTTGCCACACCCGCTACGCTCCTGCGCTGGTACCGCTGCCTCATCGCAGCCAAGTACGATGGCAGCAAGAACCGGAGCCCAGGCCGACCTCCGACGGCGAAGGACATCCGTGAGCTCATTGTGCGCGTGGCGCAGGAGAACCCGACGTGGGGATATACGCGCCTGCGGGGTGCACTCAAGAACCTCGGACATGAACTCGGACGCAACACCATCAAGAGGCTCCTCGCCGAGCACGGTATCGCGCCGGCTCCGGAGCGGGGCAAGAGCATGTCGTGGAGCACCTTCATCAAGGCTCATTGGGGCGCCATCGCTGCGACAGACCTGTTCACCGTCGAGGTTGTGAACCCGTTCGGGCTCGTCCGCTACCATGTCCTGTTTGTCATCGATATCGCCACTCGCTGCGTGTGCATCGGTGGGATGACCTCGGACCCAAACGGGGAGTGGAGGGGATGTCCCGGCCGCTGTTGAATTTGGTCGGGTAGCGGCGGCACCTGTGAATACTCTTAGGCAGCAAACTCATCGCTGTCAAGAGATTTCTGTTTGCTTCTAAGCGCGTGAACGAGAGCGCCCATATGGCGATAGCCTTTGATACGCCGGAACTTTTTCTGCGCGGTGACGACGCCAAGAGCGGTCCATCGGCGAACCATGGAAGGACTCTTCCAACGCTTGACGTTTCTCGATACTCTGCGAATGGTTCCGTTGAGATTCTCAATGGCGTTCGTCGTGGCAAGAGACTGGCGAAGTAAGGCGGGCGGCGCGAGCTTCACGACCGTGAGTGTTTCTTCCATCCCTTCACGAAGGCTTCCGGCAGCTTCGTCGTAGCCGTTTCGCTCGAGCCACGACACCAATGCCTGAAGTCGCTTGCGCGCCTTGTCGGCACTCTTGCACTTGTAGGCTTCCTTCATCGTCTGGAGCACGTAGGCGTGACGAGACTTGGGAAGGTACGAGCGAAGATTTCGGAGTTTATGGATCTGGCACCTTTGGATGACCGCGAGGTCCCCCAAGACGTCGACGAGTGCCTTGCGGATGCCTTTGCCTCCGTCCACTACGCAGAGAATCGACTCATCGACGCGCAAGCCTCGCTCGAGAAGGTCCTGCAACATCGCGGTGCACACCCGAGAGTTCTCCGTCGAGCCCAGCCATATACCCAGGGGCACCTTCGTTCCATCGATTGTGATACCTAGAGTTACGACGACGGTCTGTCCGGCCACCTCAAGGCCATCCAGCATCAGTGCCGCAAGCTCGAACTCCTCTAGCCGCCGAGACAGGTATTTCTCGAGCTTCTTAGTCGTCTGGCTCACGAGGTGACGGCTGGCGGCACTCTTACTCGTGCCACGAGACTTCAACTTGGCCGCGGGTTTGTCCAGACTCGATTCGTAATTTCGGGTCGATACGCCCACCAAGATCTGATTCAACACTCGCTCTGGAAGCGGGTCTTCTTCGCGGAAGGCTTCGAAGTGTGGAAGCGACGCCTCCGCGCCCGACTTCGAGCGAACTCGAGGTCGCGACACTTGGATGCGACGACCACCGAAGCTCAGCTCTCCGTTCGTGCTCCCCCAGTGGTTATGAGTTCGCTCCTTCTCGTGCTTGCCCTTGAGCCCCGCGATCTCCTCGGCGTCCTCTCCGAGCAGTAGGTGCAGAGCTGTCAGTCCTTGCTCGTACACCCATTCCGTCAGATCCGCCTTCGTGGCCGCGATCCCAGCTATCATCGGTAGCAGTATCTGACCGACTTGGCCAACTACCTTGCCCGTAGGCGAGTGCGTTTGCTTTCTTACTGGCTTCTTTGATTTCCTAGGCATTGGTGGCTCCTTGTCCCCCTCTGGAGACGGTTTATTGGCAGACCTATTCTTATGCCGGCCAAGGAGCCGCAGCTACCCCAAATTCAACATCCGGCGGGACATCCCCGGAGTGGATGAAGCAGGCGGCAAGAAACCTCACGGACATGTGGGATGGTTTCCTCCTTGGCAAGCGGTACCTCATCCACGACCGGGACCCGCTATTCACCGAGGCGGTACGTGGGCTCTTGAGAGATTCAGGCGTGAAGCCCCTTCGCCTTCCCGCTAATAGTCCGAATCTGAACGCATACGCGGAAAGATTCGTTCTCTCCATACGCCGAGAGTGTCTCGACCGCTTCGTACCTCTCAGTGAGCGACACCTGCGCACAGCGGTAACCGAATACGTAGTGCACTATCACACAGAACGGAACCACCAAGGTCTCGGCAACGAGCTCCTCACACCTCTGCCGGCAAGCGCGAATGACACTGGCCCCATCGTGTCGCGAGAGCGACTTGGGGGCATTCTCAACTACTACTGCCGTGCCGCGTAGATGGTCGCCGGCGACGGTAGCCCCTCGGCGGGCTCGACCGGCGTAGCGTGGAAACAGCTTCAGGCACACGCTTCGATATTCGCTCTCGACTAGGTGGTCATCTGCATGGTGACGACCCGCCCGCCCAAGACGATTGTAAAGCTCACGGCCCTTGGCCCGGTCGCAAACACAAACACTAAGTTGCTGATTTATGGCCTATTTCAAAAGGGCCGAGTTTTGGCACAGGACGGGGAACATTGTTGCGTCCGAACTGACGGCGTCACGAGCTCGCGACGCAACCCTCGTCCCCGCTTTGCTAACACAGATTCAAGCACCTCTAGTGTCGGTGGCGGCGGACAGTGCATACGACAAGGAAGCGGTCTACGAAGCCATCGAAGCGCACAGTCCTGGACGAAGGACGCGCGTGGTGATTCCGCCGCAACGAAACGCGACGCTCAGTCAGAATTCGAACACCGCCATGCAGGAGCGCGATCGCCATATTCGTGCAATCGAAAGACACGGCCGACGTGAATGGTACAAGCTCTCAGGCTACACCAAGCGAAGCATGGTGGAGAACGCGGTCTATCGTTACAAGGCGATCATCGGGCCGGAGATGCGGGCTCGAACGTTGGCGAGGCAACGAGTTGAACACCGAATTGGGTGCGAGATACTCAACAAGATGGCTGCGCTCGGGATGCCCGATACGTACTGCGCCGGGTGACTCTGCAACCGGCACAGGGAGGTCAGCGATTTGCTCCGGGCCGTGCAACAACGCCCAACATTCGCGAGCGCGCACGCCATTGGAGTTCGCGGCGTTCATGGGGCGCAATAATGAATCGTTGGTTGACGGGCATGCACGATGATACTCGGAGCTGGTCCCTATTACAATGTTACAGTCCACTAGTCCTCCACACAGCGGAACCCGGCATAGACATACGGATAGTGGGGCCGGAACCAGTTGCGCAGACTGCGGCGAACCAGCCCGGTGGCAGTCACCGGCGACGCTCCCTTGATCACGTAGTGCTGCCCGTCGAAGAAATCGGCGGAGTACTCCGGATAGGAGGCCATCGGCCTGAACCCCGGAAACCCCTCGAACACCGTCGAGGTCCACTCCCAGCCGTTCCCCATCAGATCGTGCACCCCCACGCGCTCACCGCCGTGGGGTACGACCCGACCGGCACCGGCTCCCAGTGCTGGAACCCGAAGTTGCCCCGGGTCGCGTCCGGTGGCGCCTCGCCCCACGGATGGGTGCGCTCGCCTCCCTCTGGTGTCCCGAACGCCGCGCGGTGAAACTCGGCCTCGGTCGGCAGCCGCAGCCCCTTCCACCGGGCGTAGGCAGATGCTTCAGCGTGCGACACATACACGGGCCAGGACGGCGGCAACGGGATCAACTCGAACATCCCGCGCCAGAACCACTCGCGCGCGTGGGGGAACCAGAACGGCGGGTGCTCGACCCCGGCGCCGGTCCGCCAGGCCCAGTCGGGGTCGGACCACCACTCGGGGTTGGTGTAGCCGCCCGCCTCGATGAACTCGAGATACTGCTGGTTGGTCACGTTGTGCGCGTCGATGGCGAAGGCAGGCACCTCGACCCGCAGACGTGGGAACTCGTTGTCCCATCCAAACGGGATCTCGTCCGGCATGGCGCCGAGGGTTGCCCGACCGGCCGGAATCTCCACCCGCCGGGGATCCGGCACCGTGCCGTCGATGAGAACGGTGGAGTCGGCGGGCCGCCGTTTCCGCGACATCGGCAGCCGGTGCCACATGTAGGCCAGGGTCTCTTGGTGCAGCTCCTCGTGCTCGATCAGCGTGAACACCGCCTGCCCGCGATGGAGCACCGGGTCATAGTCCCGCTCAATCTCGGCATGGTCGAGCGCGTCGAGAATCGCCTGGTCCGCGTCGGCGGCATACTGACGGACGGTTTCGCGGGTCGGCCAGGACCGTATCGCCGTAGCATCGGCCGAGGTCTGGTCCTCGGGGTCGATTCCCCGCGCGAACAGCCGCTCGAGATCCTCGTCCAGCCCCTCGCGACCCAGACCGCGTTTGATGAGGGTGTTGACACTGAAGGCGGGAATATGCCCCTCGTAGAAGACCACGGGGTGACGCAGGGGAATCGGCTGCTCGTAGTAGGCCTCCTCGGTCAACAGGTCGAACATGCCGGCGGTCCGCTGGCGTGTTTCCCGGAACCAGTCGATGCTGGCCTGTCTGTCAACCACTCGTTGCGACGCGCCGTCCGTGCGTGTTTCCTCCATCATCGGGGTTTCGCCAGCGAGCCTACAGATAGGAAATTCTATCTTGCGCTGGGTCGAATCACGAACGGTATTTATCGTCTCGTCGTCGGATTTCCGCCATGGCCTACAATGCCGACGATACAAATGCCTATCAATCTTCAAGATGCTGCCACGCATCATAGGAGCCAAGTCGTATAGCCGACGGTACCGAGGATAGTGCCGGGGGTCGTGCCTTCCTTCACAGCCGTGAAGATTTCCGGGTGCTTGCGCTGTTTACTGTTGGTGATGTGTACGCATCCCTTTGCAAAAAAGGCGCTTACGCTCTATTTAGCGCGCAGCGAAGGTCACGAACGCTATTTTGGCTGTAATTCAATGCACCGTAACGTCTTAGCGTCATCTCACCAACACTTAATGGCGGAAGCACCCTAAGCTGCTGATTTATGGCCTATTTCAAAAGGGCCGAGTTTTGGCACAGGACGGGCTTGAGAATGCCGACGTCGTATTCGCGACTACACCAGCAAGAAATCGGACTAACAATGGTACCAACTCCGTTGGTACGGTCCAATGGGGCGGCATCCTGTGGCGAGCGCGACTCGCTCTCTGCTAAGATTTTGCCCGGATGAGCCCAACCGCTCCCGCTCTTACGGTCATTCTGCCGGCGTTCAACGAAGAGGGCAGTATCGAGCAAGCCGTGCGGCGTGCGTCGGAAGCGGTCGCGCCCCTCGTTTCCTCCTACGAGATCGTCGTTGTCGATGACGGGAGCCGAGACGAGACCCCGAAGATCCTTCACGAGCTTGAGCGCGAGATGGGAGCGGCGCTCGTCGTCGTCACTCAGCCGACGAACCTCGGCTACGGCGGAGCGCTGCGCACCGGCTTCGATACGGCCCGAGGGCGTCTCGTCTTCTACACGGACGCGGACAATCAGTTCGATCTTCGCGAGCTATCCAAGTTCCTCCCTTTGATGGAGGGCCAGGACGCCATTCTGGGTTATCGAGTCGGGCGGCAGGACGGTGGATTCCGTC
Organism: Candidatus Marinacidobacterales bacterium; assembly: GCA_965222425.1. Taxonomy (GTDB): domain Bacteria; phylum Acidobacteriota; class Vicinamibacteria; order Marinacidobacterales; family DATDRI01; genus CBDCNP01. The sequence goes on along the minus strand of CBDCTW010000015.1, from coordinate 29,499 downwards.
TCTTCGTCTCCAACGGGTACAACGCTCTCGCGTCGCTCGCCTTTGGGATGTCGGTCAGAGATTTGAACTGCTCGTTCAAGCTCTTCCGCCGCGAAGCCCTGACCTCGCTCCACCTCGAGGAAGACTACTTCTTCATCGATACCGAAATCGTGGTCCAGCTTCACCGGGCTGGATTCCGCTACATTCAGAAAGGCGTTCGCCACTATCCCCGCACCGCGGGGAAGTCGACGGTCGGCCCGACCGACGTTCCCCGTACCTTTCTAGCCCTCATGAGGCTCTGGGTAAAGCTGCGGCTGCTGAGCTCGGGTAAAACGAAACGCGCGGCACCGCGCGATTAGTCGGCCAGAGTATTCAACCTTTCCGTGTGTTCCGGCGTGTGGAAGGGATGTCGATGCCGGTTAGAAGGTATAGGTCTGCGGCTCGTTTCTCGAAAGCCTCCTCGATCCGGCGCGGGCAATCGCCGTAGTAGTGGCGACTATAGACGACCGTGCTGAGTAGGTCGGTATCTTGAATAAGCAGGCGGGAAGCCTCGGTGGCTTTCTCGTCCTCGAGGGAGATCTGGCCGCGGGCGATGGTCTCGACATCTTCGTACTCGGGAGCGGCGCCTTTGTCGATCACGAACTGGCGTGCGAACTCCGGCACCCGGACGGTCTCGTAGTGTGTGGCAAGCTCCTCCGCGAGCGTCGTCTTACCGGTACATTCGGACCCGGTCACCACCACGCGGATCACGAGGCCAACTCCGGCGCCGCCTTCAGTCCCGTGCGCCGCATCGATCGTCGCCACTCGGTGAAACCCATTGCGGCGAGAACAAGAAAGACGGTGTATAGTCCCGCCGTCAGGTAAAGGTCCTTGTACAGGAACATGCCCACGTAGAAGACATCGACGGCAAGCCACACCAGCCAGGATTCGAGCAGCTTTCGGGTCTGCATCCACTGCGCAGCGATGCTGAACGAGGTGAGCATCGAGTCCATGAACGGCAGCGACGCGTTGGTGAAACGGGTCAGCGTTTGGCCCAGCAGCACCCCGCCGAGCGTCGCGACCACGACGAGCACCACCCGCGTCCGGCGAGAGGTCAGGGAGACCTCGAGCTCGCCGTGATCCTCACCGCCGTGCAACCACGCCCACCAGCCATAGACCGCGAGCCCGAAGTACAAAGCCTGTAGCCCCATATCGGCGTACAGCCGAGCGGCGTAGAAGACCGCTGCGTACAGAGTGACGCTGACCATGGCGAGCGGCCAGCACCAGATGATCTGGCGCGCCGTCAGGTAGACGGCCACCAGTGTGAGGGCGGCGGCGACCAGCTCGAGAGAAAACACGAACGAGAAGTAGCGGACTTAGAAGCCGAGCGCCAACGAGACGACGAAGTTGCGAGTCGCCAAGGGATAGTAGAAGGGGATGCCGTCGAGCGTGTCCAAGCCGGTGCTGTCCCGAACGAGGAATTGATAGCTGTAACCGCTGGGAAACTGATCGCGATTATCGAGCAGGTTGTTGACGAACAGTGTGATGCGCGCGTTGGCTCCTTGCCACCATCGACCCAGGCTCTGCGAGGCACGCAAGTCCAAGTTGGTTAAAGATGGTGTCCGGAATTGAGAGAGCCCGGTATTGTCGAGATGGGATTCGGCCACGTAACGGCCCATGAGACCGATGCTAGTGTCGCGATTTGCCCATTCGACACCGAGATTGAACACAAGCTCGGGGGTTAACAACGGCCGGACGTTCTGGTAAGTGTTCGGCTCGCTCCCAGTCCACGTTCCTTGTTCGTCAAAAACATCGTAGAACTGAGTCCATTCTTCGATGCGGTTGCGGCTCACGTTCAGGCTGTGTAGTACCGACCAGTTCGGAATCGGTATCCACTTGAGATCGATTTCGACGCCACGACGGTAAGAGCTATCGACATTGCGACGGAGCGGTAGGCCGATCTCGGACAGCTCGCCGGTCAAGGCGATCTCGTTCCGAAACTCCATCAGATAGACGTTGGCCTGCAACGCCAGTCCGGACGTATTGAGATTGACGCCCCCCTCGAAGTTCACCACGGATTCGGGTATCACCGCTGCGAGGTCATGCCGAACGGTGGCGTTGTCCTCGCCCAGCAGAAGATCGAGGCGCCCCGGCTCGCGCTGTGCCCTGCCGATCGACCCGTAAAGACTCAACCCCGGAGCGAGCATTTGCCGCACGCCGATCTTGGGATCGAGAAAGCTCCAGTCGACCGAGCCCAAATCGATATCGCCTTCGTACGAGAAACCGGCCCAGCGCCAGTGGAGGTCGCCGAACAGGATCGTTTGTCCGAGCCGGTACTCCAGCTTGCCGAAGGCGTTCGCCGTCTCCTTGAAGCCAGTGTTCTTGTAAACCCGACCGCCGGCGTCGCTGTCGAGGAAATGGTCGCCGCTGAAGTCGTTGTAGTGCACACCCACAGTGGCTGACAGATTGTCGACGCTGGTGCTGAGCGTAACCATGCTGCCGAAGAACCCCTGGTCGATGCCGAATCGCAGCAGGTCGTTCTGCGCTACCGGATCGTCCCAGAGCTGGAACCATCCATCGGCGCCGTTGTAATAGAACGACGCGGTCAGCAATGTTTCACCGCCGAGGTCACGCATGTACTTGAGCTGTGCGAAGTCTTGGCCGAAGTTGTCGCGGTCCTCCTCGGTGAGCGGGTTGAAACGCCGGTTCTCGCTTAGGGTGTCCGGATCGACGGCGAGATAAGCGAGCTGCGACTTCTCGTCGCCCGAGAATGCAACCAGCGTCAACGACGATCGTTCTCCCTGCCAGCCCGCGTTCAGAAAGAGGGTGTTGTGCTCGGTACCGGAACGTTCGCGATAACCGTCGGTGTTGGCGTAGGAGAAACGTCCGGAGACGTAAAGCCCGTTGTCGAAGAGGCCGGACTCGTAGCCGATCGACGCGCGCGTCGTGTCGTAGGAGCCCAGTACCAACCGAGCCTCACCGCGGTGGTCTTGAGCCGGCGGTGAGCTCGCGAAATTCACCGAGCCGCCGAAAGCGGGCGAGCCGACCGACGAGGTGCCCACGCCTCGTTGAATCTGAATGCTGTCGATGGCGCTCAGGAAGTCGTGGAAATTGTTGAAGAACAGGGCGTGCTCCGCAGGGTCGTTGAGCGGGGCACCATCGAAGGTCATGCTGATGCGGGTCTGCTGGATCCCGCGCATGGTGAAGTACGAGTAGTTGGACCCGATGCCCGAGTCCGAGTACCAGTTCATCGACGGGGTGTGCTCCAGCAGCTCCGGAACATCCTGCCCGTAACTGAGTTTCTCGATCTCCTCGCGATCTATGTTGCGCTTGGTCACCGGAACTTCTTCTCCGGCTCGAATCCCGATTACCGTAATCGACTCCTCGACCGAGGTCACCCATTCGAGCCGGAGCTCGAGCTCGAGACTTTGAGCCGCAACTTTCACGCGGTGACGCAACAGCCGATAGGCGGGATGTGAAACGCGTAGCTCCCACTCGCCCGGTGGCAGCGATAGTTGGAATTTTCCATTCTCGTCGGTCGTGACAGGCTCCCGGCCATCGATGTCGATACGGGCCGCCGCGACCCCCTCGCCGGTGGGGGCGAGGACCACGCCCTGCACGGGAATCGGCGCCTGCGACGCCGCCTCTGGGGGATCATCGCAATGAGTATCACCGTGAGAAGGAGTCGGTGGACTTGGGTAGCGAACATCGTCATTCTCCTTTGAAGATTGACGCTGGAGATGACCGACTCGTTCGAGATTGCCGTTCTTCCGAAGTGCTAGAAGAACCAGCTGCCGTTCCCTACGCCGGTATCAACCGGATCAGGTTCCGAGGGTTTGCTCTCAGGCCGAGCGGCCACCCCTAGGCGTATTCCAGTCGTAGCCTCTCCCGTTCGGGCCGCCAAGTCAAGCGGGGGTGGGCGTAGCGCAACTCGTCCGGACCGGCGTCTGACTAGGCTCAGATTGGCACCCAGGGTGACTGACGCCCGAAACAGAAGGCCGGCGGTTCTGGTGTCTTGACAAAACGCAAGTCCGTCCGTATTTTGAAAACTCAACCACCAAAACTTTCTTCGGAATGAACGTGTCTATCCATCGAAACGTGTGGACCTTTTTCGTCGCGCTCGTGTGCGCATGCGGTTCAACCGGCCTCAGCGACGGGGACCAAGAACTACTCCAAGCAGCGCGACGAGGCGGGAGCATCGATCGAGGCAGCAGACGAGGAAGGCAAGACCGCCTTGATGCTTGCGGCAGAAGGAGGACACGCGGAAGCCATGCGCGTCCTCATTGAAGCCGGGGCCAACTCAGTGGCCTGCGGGAACCCCACGGGTTGGGGGTCTTACCAATGTTGGACGGTGATCGGTCGTGCCATCGGGAGCTCCAACCCTGAGGCGGTTCGTGTAGCGCTTCAGGTCTGGGCGACCCTTCCCTCCGGGTGGTGGAAACACGACCCAGGAGTCACACGCGCCATACTCTCCCACTGCTTGGAGCGCGGCTCTTGCCGCCTCGACGACTTCTTGTCCGACATCGTGCACAACGATGAAATGGTTGCCCTCTCCCTGAGCGTAGGCGCCGATCCGAATTTGAGTGACTCCGGCGGGGTGACTCCACTCATGGGGGCGGTCGCCAACCCGGTGTCGGTTCGGCTCCTAATCGAAGGCGGTGCTAACGTGAATGTAAAGGATAACTTCGGCGGAACGGCCTTGATGGCAGCTTTCCGCAGAGGGACTGAGGAAACGGTTCGCCGGCTCTTGTCCGCGGGCGCTGAGATCAACACGGTATCGAATGAGGGATGGTCAGCCCTTCATGCCGCGGTGGGGGCTGGAAATCTCCCCGTCGTCCAAGAACTAGTAGATTCCGGTGCCGATATCGAAATTGGCCAGGAGCCCCCGCGCGTCACTCCGCTGCTAACGGCGATCGAACTGGGGCGTTCCAGGATCGCGCTGCTCCTGCTAGAGAAGGGCGCCCGTATTGAGGAACCGACACCACTTCTCGAGCGCGCAATCCCGTCCTGTGCCAAAACTCGGCCCTTTTGAAATAGACCACAAATCAGCAGCTTAGACGCCGTTGGAATCCGCGCAGAATCCAGAGTATTTCGCGCCGCAGGGCTGACTTCCGACCCATGGGCTGGCGGATGAATAAATAGAAGGCACAACCCTAACTCGCCTACACCTTCCCTGACGTAGCGCTGCACGTCGGCACCGAAGGGCCTTCCTGCCCTTAGTCCAAACTGCAGGAAGTCGTAGCTCCAGACGTGGTTTCGATAGGTTCGTTTCAAACAAGCACAGGAGCCGTCATTGAACCATGGCCTCCTTCGCTTAGGCTATATAACCGGTCGAATATAGGGTATTCCCATATTGAGTATAAGATAAGGATGACAGCCATGATCCGCGGTAAGAGTGAGCCTGCTATCCCTCCTGGGCCGCCTCCCTGGACGCCCGAGATCGCGGAAGAGACCGAGCATCTCTACGAGCGGTTGCGGGATTTCGTGCCGGCGCTTGAATGGCGCGTGCATGCGCCGTACATCCATGCCATCGAGGTATGGAAGCGCGAGCGTAACGCGATCGTCCTCGCTCACAACTATCAGACGCCGGAGATTTTTCACGGCGTTGCCGATCGGGTCGGGGACTCGCTGGGGCTCGCCCGGCTTGCAGCGGCGACGGATGCGGACGTGATCGTTCTTGCCGGTGTGTACTTCATGGCAGAAACGGCCAACCTTTTGAACCCGAACAAGACTGTCCTCATTCCAGATGCGGAGGCCGGTTGTTCTCTTGCCGCCTCCATCACCGGTGCCGACGTGCGGCTTCTGCGAGAACGCTACCCGGACGTTCCGGTTGTTACCTACGTAAACACATCGGCCGAAGTGAAGGCGGAGAGCGACATCTGCTGCACCTCGTCGAACGCTGTCAAGGTCGTCGAGTCACTCGGTACGGAACGCGTCATCTTTCTTCCTGACGAGTACCTCGGGCGATGGGTTAGCCAGCAGACGAACGTCGACGTCATCCTGTGGAAAGGCCATTGCGAGGTGCACGAGCGGTTTACGGCGGAGGAACTGCTTGGCGCACGCGAGCAATACGGCAAGATTACGATTCTGGCGCACCCGGAATGTCCGCCCGATGTCCTCGCGGAAGCCGATTTCGTCGGCTCGACATCGGCGATGAGTGGGTACGTTTCGCAGCAGAAGCCCGCAAGGGTTCTCATGGTGACCGAGTGCTCGATGAGCGACAATGTCCAGGTCGACAACCCGTCAACGGAATTCATTCGTCCTTGCAATCTCTGCCCGCACATGAAGCGCATCACCCTTCCCAAAATCCTTCTTTCGCTTCAGACGCTGACGCATAGAGTGGAGATTGCTTCTGACGTTGCAGCGAGGGCGCGACGAGCCGTCGAGCGGATGCTCAAATTATGAGACGTGTTCGATGAACCTGCCTCGCCCCGAGCCACCCCATGCGATGATGACCGACCTCCTTGTCGAGCAAGCTCTGAGAGAGGACCTCGCAGCAGCGGGCGACATTACGACACAGGCTATCGTGCCATCGGAAGCGCAAACCACTGCGCGTCTCGTCGCAAGACAGTCAGGATGTCTTGTCGGCCTCTTCATGGCGCGGCGCGTTTTCGCTCAGCTTGATCCTGGCCTCACTTTCGAATCGATGATCGCTGAGGGTAGCGATGTCGACGCGGGTGAGCCCATAGTCCGCCTCTCCGGAAGCGCACGCTCGATCCTCACCGGCGAGCGCACCGCGCTCAATTTCGTTGGGCACCTTTCCGGCATCGCCACCTTGACGCGGACCTTCGCAAGCGCCATCGGCCGCAGGCCACCGGAGCTCGTGAGCACGAGAAAAACGACGCCGGGACTTCGCGCGCTCGAGAAGTACGCCGTAGTCGCGGGCGGCGGTGGGACCCATCGCTTCGGCCTCTACGACGCGGTGCTGGTCAAAGACAACCACGTCGCGCTCGCGGGCGGCATCCGCCAGGCGGTCACAAGAGCTCGTGAGAGCGTTGGCCCATCGGTCCCGCTGCAAGTCGAAGTCGACCGTCTCGACCAGCTTGAGGAACTCCTCCCGCTAGGCGTCGATGCCGTCTTGCTCGACAACATGGAGCTCGAAACGCTGCGACGCGCCGTCGAGATGTGTGCCGGGAAGCTCCTCACCGAGGCTTCTGGGGGCATCACACTCGAGAATATTCGCACGGTCGCCGACTCAGGTGTCGACCGAATCTCCGTGGGTGCCTTGACCCACAGCGCTCCCTCTTTCGACGTCGCTGTCGATGTTGAGGTTTGAGGGAAGCCGCCGACTCACTTTCGATCGGTAACTCCATGAACCATGTGAATGAACTGAGGACTCTCGGCGGCAACCACAACCTGTGCTCCGCAAAAAAAAAGAAGATCGCGAATTGACGGGCAGACAGCCATGGGAGTTGAAGTCCTGCGAACTCGTGTTCGCCTCGGTGGAGGTTCTGCACTCTGTCGCTGCCGGGCCACCGACGCAATAACGTGCTCGAGAAAGAACGCGTTGTTCCCCGTCCTGTGCCAAAACTCGGCCCTTTTGAAAGACCATGGCTGTAATTTAATGCACCGTATAGTCTTAGTGTCATTTTACCAACACTTAATGGCGGAAGCACCCATGAGGTCTGTGTGAGCGGCAGGGCTGCCCGATCGAACAACGGTTGCCTGACCAACAGTAGGAATTGCACATGGTACGTCATGATGGATCCGAAGATAACACCCTCGGGCCAGACGATTCTAAAGCCCACGGCCCTTGGCACCATCGCAAAACACAGACGCTAAGCTGCTGATTTATCGGCTATTTCAAGAGGGCCGAGTTTTGGCACAGGACGGGAGCCTCAGCCGCTCTGGACATCACCACGAGCACCTCCGAACCTCCGAACGAAGTCCCCCCGCCCATCACACCTTGGAAACGGTAACCGCCATCGGCGGCTTCGTTCATCTCCTTATCCATCGTCGATGTCTTGCTCGTCGCGAGCACCATGTAGTCGATACTCGAAGCGGCGGGGGCCATCTCACCGCTTGCGTGCGCTTGCTGTTCATCCGAGGCCCTGGATGCCGCCGAATCGTTGCCTTGGTGCATAAATACAGGTAAGTCATTGATTCCATTGACTCTGCGATTTTTGGCCCAAAAACGTAACCTGCTGATTCCTTTAGAGTTGTCCAGAGTTATGCACCAAGGCAGCTGGGGGGCGCCACGCATCCATGCTGAGCTCACCAAGCTCGGTTTCATCATCTCCGAGAGCACGGTGTCGCGATACCTGCTGCGGCGTCCCGCGGAGCCCGACCAGCTGAAACGATGGATGGCTTTCTTGCGCAACCATAAAGACGATATCGTCGCCATGGATCTGTTCACCGTGCCCACCGCGTCGCTCCGGCTGCTGTACGGCTTCTTCGTCATCGAGCACGGTCGTCGGCACATCGTTCACTTCAACGCCACGTTCCATCCGACGTCTGCTTGGGTTATTCAGCAACTACGCGAGGCATTTCCCTACGACACCGCTCCGAGATATCTCATCTTCGATCGCGACTTCATCTTTAACGCTGCGGTCATCGAGTTCATCAAGGCAACGGGCACAAAACCCGTTCGCACTTCGTTTCGCAGCCCATGGCAAAACGGAACCGCGGAGCGGTGGGTCGGCAGCTGCCGCCGCGAGCTCCTTGAGCACGTGGTGGTTCTCGGCGCATGTCATCTCATCCGGCTCGTGCGAGCTTACATCAGCTACTATCATGAGGACCGTTGCCACTTGGGGCTGAACAAGGACACACCGAGCTTGAGAGCGGTCACGCACCGACCGTCTCCTACGGCGAAAGTAGTCGCACTGCCGCGAGTCGGTGGACTGCACCATCGATACGAGTGGCGAGAGGCAGCCTGAGTCAGCTTGGTCGCTCGCGTTACTCGGCTGGTCGCCGAGAAGTTCGTCCTCAGCACCTTCCCTCGCGCGCTGACCACGCTCTCCAGCATATGCTCGAGGGCGGTCCAGGCCTAGAGTCCAGTCCCGGACTAATAATGACGATGGACACCCCGCTGACCATCGAAGACTACCTTCGAGCAATGACCCGCGACGCGCCTTAGTGCTATCTCGTTTCTCGGTAGTTTAGAATGAGCCCTCAGTGAAAGGAGTCTTTCATGAAACCCGTACTCGTATTCCTCACCCTTCTTCTTGCGGCTGGGCTATCCATCCAATGTGGGTCATCGTCAGACCTTACGGGCGTTGCGATCAACAAGATTCGACTCGAAGGTGATCACGCCGAAGACCTGAACGCGGATCTGGAAAAGGCGCTGGCTGCAGCCGGAGCGACGCTGAATCAATCGGGCCAACCGGACCTCACCGGCACCATTACTTGGGAATGGGCCGGAGATAAGGACAGCCCTTACCCAACGCGGGTCCGTGTCTTCGTGCAGTCAGAACCTAAAGAGGAGAATCTCACGCTAACCGCGATGTATGAAGTCGCGAAAGGCGCGCAGCTCCAAAATGTGGCTCACTATAGAAGAACGATCGTCGGGAGCGTTGTGGCGAGACTGGCCGCTCAGAACCAAAGCCCCGAGTAAAGCGCTCGATGATACGGGGAACCTTGTCCGGTTAAGATTCTCGCTAGCTCCCGCCATATCTCCTCCAGGATGAACGAAGAACTAGAATGAGGAGCTTGCCCGCGATTTACTTCTTTTCGGCCTGCCCCGCCACTTTGATGCGGTTGCCCTCGGCATCGGTCAGCTCTCTTTGCTGCGCGCTCCGCCCGGCCCTGAAAAGCGCGGGGTCACCCACGGTGAAGCTTGCGGCGCGCGACATGAATGCGCCATGAAACTGACCCGACACTAGGACGGACAGAGTGGAGGGCTCCTCGACCGGCGCGAAGGCCACTTGGAAAGCCAGCCTTTGGCCATCGTCGATGGAGCGCTCACGGACGGTGGTGGGGCCGCTTGCCAGCGCGAGGCCATCGATCTCGTCCTGTGCCAAAACTCGGCCCTTTTGAAATAGAGCATCAATCAGCAGCTTAGTGTCTGTGTTTGCGGCCGTGCCAAGGGCCGAGCGCGAACAAACGACGAAATCATGCAGGCATGGTCCCGGCAGACCGGAGACCAATCAAGTTTGGGGCGCGCGGATGAATAAATAGAAGGCACAGGCTGGAAACGGACTTTACGGTGCGGCTAGTGAGGCACTCCCACAGGAAACGGGGAGAAACAGATAGGCCGCGCCTACGGAGCACCGCGCCAGCCCTCGACCCTACCGCCAGTCAGGCAGCGAGTAGCAACGAGTCGCACTCGGCGGCGAAGATCTTCTCAGCACCAAATTGGACATTTTTTGCCTTATAAAGATCAACGAGCGTGTCACGCAGACCTAGGACTACAGGAGAAGCCGTAACCGGGATCGAAGCAAAGGCCCTGCGGAAGGCCTGCTCATCGCCCAAGTCCGCATAGGCGTGCATACCGATTGCAAGTGAAGCGGGAGCAACTGATACTGTTGAGATTTTCTCGACTAAACCAATTGCCTCTTGATAGCGTCCTTCCCGGATTCGACAAGTGGCAAGTGCTGTGGCAAAGTATTCGCGCTGTTCCCTCCAGGGGCACTCTTTCACTCCCCACTCCAACACCTCGCGTGCCTTGCTGAAGTCACAGCGGCGCAGGAAAGTCATCCCGCGAATATGAGAACCGATCCATTCGCTTCTAGTCGCAGGCAGCCTATCTGAAAGCAGTGCCAACGCCGCGTCATAGTCAGACTGGGCAACAAGTACCGATGCTAACCTGAAACGCACACGTTGGACGCTGCCAACGCGCTCTATTACCTCCTCGTATGCACTTCTGGCAAGCTCCCGTTCACCGAGCTTGCGGTAAGTGTCTGCTTTGCCAATGCGGCCCGCCATATCCAATGGGTGGAGATAGATTGCGTTGTCGAAGGCTGCAAGAGCTTCATCAAATCGCCCTAAGTCGCGTAGGATCCGAGCCCAACCTAATCGAGGAGCGGAGTAAGCGGGAAACTCATCGATCAAGGACCGCATTTCAAGCTCCGCTTTCTCGAAATCGCCCATCTCTCGCACAACCTCTGCTCGAGCGAAAGAAGGAATAATATCCTTCGGATAGTCGTGCACTATCGTGTTCAGTTCGTGGAGCGGTGCTTCCGCAATCCAATGTTGGTGGCTGCCGCGTAACCCGCTCGTGTGCTAGAGTTTGAGCCTGATTTCGAGAGACGCAGTTCTTTCGGCGATGCGGGCTGGGCTGACCACACGGTGCCTGACGTTCAGGGACGCCTTCGTGTGCACGCCGACATCCTTGTTAATGGCGTTCGCCGACACAGGCAGGCCAGCTGACATTAGCATTCAAACACGGCGTAGCAACACTTGATGGCGGAAGCACCCAGAAATCTCTTGACAGCGATGAGTTTGCTGCCTAAGAGTATTCACAGGTGCCGCCGCTACCCGACCAAATTCAACAGCGGCCGGGACATCCCCCTCTTCGGCGAGGCTGTTCGCAACTTCACCGAGATGGGTATCGCGATCGCGGTGGACGACATGGGCGCAGGACATTCCAGGCTAGAAAAGATCGCCAACCTGAATCCCAAATTCTTGAAGTTCGACATAGAGCTGGTAAGGGATATCGACGCTAGTTACGTCCGCCAGGAGCAGGGCCAGGGCTATTTGCTCGGGCGACCCGAACCAGGGATGGGCAAGAAGGACTCGAAATCGGAGCTCCGCTTAGTAGACAAGCCCAGCTTCGCAAAGTAGCGACGAAGCCCGCCTCCTAGGCAGGCTGAGCTGCGGTTATCCTCTCGATCCCGTCGAGATAAGGCTTTAGTGCCTCGGGGATGCTGACCGAACCGTCGGGATTTTGAAAGTTCTCCAGGATGGCCACCAGCGTTCTCCCCACTGCGAGACCGGAGCCGTTCAGAGTGTGTACGAATCGGACCTTGGACTTCGCGTTCGGCCGGTAACGTATCTTGGCCCGTCGAGCCTGGAAGTCGGTGCAGTTGCTGCAAGAACTGATTTCGCGAAAGTCGTCCTGACCTGGAAGCCATACCTCGATGTCGTATGTCTTGGCGGCAGAGAAGCCCATGTCTCCCGTCGATAGTGTCACCACCCGATATGGAAGCTCGAGCCTCTTCAGAATCTCTTCGGCGTCAACCGTCATCTTCTCGAGCTCTTGGTAGGACGTCTCAGGGGTCGTCAGCTTGACTAGCTCCACCTTGTTGAATTGGTGCTGGCGAATGAGTCCTCGCACGTCCTTTCCATAGGAGCCGGCCTCACTACGGAAACAAGGTGTGTAGGCGGTGTAATAGATGGGCAGACGATCGCTCTCCAGTACTTCGTCTCGATGCAGATTCGTAAGCGGCACTTCGGCGGTCGGGATCAAATAGAGGTCGCGCCCGCGAACCCTAAAGAGATCCTCCTCGAACTTGGGAAGCTGTCCGGTGGCTTCGAGGGTGGCGCTATTTACGAGGAAGGGAGGAAGCACCTCGCGATAGCCGTGTTTTTTGGTTTGCAAATCGAGCATGAAGTTGATGAGAGCTCGCTCGAGCTTGGCGCCGAGATCCAGGTAGACCGCGAAGCGGGCTCCCGAGAGCTTGGCCGCCCTATCGAAGTCGAGGATGCCGAGCTCGGTGCCGATTTCCCAGTGCGGCCGTGGCGGGAAGTCGAACCGTGGCACGTCGCCGTGTCGTCGCACCTCGACATTGGCTGAGCCGTCCGGTCCCACGGGAACACTTTCATGGGGAATGTTGGGTACGTTGAGCAGAATCTGGCGGAGAAGCTCTTCCACTTCTCGTTGCCGTTCCTCTTTGCCTTTGATGACATTGGACGCTTCGCGCAAACGGCTGCGCAGAGTATCCGCGTCGTCTTTTTTCTTCTCCTTGAGTAGCGCTCCGATCTGTTGCGACTCCTTCTGGTGGTCGTGACGCATTTGGCTGATTTCGGTCTGGAGGCTCTTGCGATCGCCGTTGAGTGTCACAACATCGGAGAGGTCGACGGAGAGCCCACGGTCTTTGAGCTGCGTAGCAACCAGATCTAGATTGCCGGCGACGAAGTTGAGGTCCAACATCGCGGACATGTTAGCCCTCTCCCGTTCTCGATTCAAAGCTTTGCTCGGGTCTTACTCGGCCCTTGCTAGGCAATGCCGCGAGCGGTTAACCGCGATCGCAAATCCTTTGTGCCACGCGTGGTGTTTGCACGGTCGCACTGTTTTGCGATCGAAGTTAAGATGTGCACTGCTCCCTTCCTAGAAAGTCGACGTACCGGACGATGAGATGACCCTTCGAGCTAGACTCCGTAAAGCCGTACTCCCGGCTGCGGGGCTCGGCACTCGTTTTCTCCCAGCCACCAAGGCTCAGCCGAAAGAGATGCTGCCCTTGGTGGACAAGCCTCTGATCCAGTATGTCGTGGAGGAGGCGGTGGCGGCGGGAATCGAAGACATCGTCATTGTAACCGGCCGCGGCAAGTCGGCCATCGAAGATCATTTCGACGTCTCATTCGAATTGGAGAGGTTCCTGGAGGAGCGCGGAAAGGACGCCGAGCTGGCGACGGTTCGAGCCATCTCCGACCTGATTCAAGTGTCCTACGTGAGGCAAAAGGAGGCGCAAGGGCTCGGACATGCAGTGGGAGTCGCGGAGCATCTTATTGGAGACGAGCCTTTCGCGGTGTTGCTCGGTGACGATCTCATTGCGAGCGAGGTGCCTTGCACCAAGCAGATGTTGGAGGTTTTCGAGAAAGAGCAAGCGCCGGTCCTGGCGGTGATGAAAGTGCCTCGCGAGGAAATCGGAAGCTACGGCGTCATCGCCGGCGAACAAGTTGGGGAGCGGCTCTATCGGGTCCGGGACATGGTGGAGAAGCCGCCAGCCGGTGAAGCCCCGTCGGATCTCGCCATCATCGGTCGCTACATTTTGACTCCGGACATATTCTCCCATTTGGCGCGCACCGAAAAAGATCAGCGTGGCGAGATCCAGTTGACCAACGGCTTGCGTAGCCTGGCCTCCGAGCGTCCGGTCTTCGGGTACGAGTTCGAGGGGCAGCGTCATGATTGTGGAAACAAGCTAGGCTTACTCAAAGCGAGCGTAGAGTACGCGTTGAAACGCCCCGATTTGGGGGCGCCTTTCCGAGAGTATCTGAGGCGTTTGCAGTTGGATTAGCCTCCCCCCCGTGCCTCGTCAGCCGGCCTCCAGGAAACGTCACTTCCTAAGCCCGCTGGTGGGTGCCTTTGTCTCCACCCTTCGCCCGAGGGCTCTCAATAAGTCACATGTCCCCAATGGTGTGCGGAAATCCCCCCCTGGCACGGATTCTGTATCCCTCGTGTCTTGTGGAACTCTACATGGCCTACAGGGCATCGGCCGCTGGACCGCTGGACGAGGTCTTGCGCGAAATCGTGCCTTACTTCGGCTGGAAGTACGGCCAGAAGATCCTCGTCCTGGTGGCCATCGTGTGGGCGGTCCGCTGGTTCCTCGCACGGTCTCGAGCGGAAGGCGATGGCTTGGTCGCCACTTTGCTGGGAAAGCTTTTCGGTCAGGGTTTCGAGAACAGCAAGCTTCGCCGCGAGGCGGCCCGAGCGGAAAGAGCCCGCGATTAGTTCGGGGCCGGACAACTCTACGAGGAGCTCGGGAATCTCGACCCAGCTCTCGATTGCTACGAGAAGGGTGAAAAGTACCGTTTGTGCGGCGAAATCTGCTTGCGAATGGGCCGCAAAGACTACGCCGCCGAGTGGTTCGTTCTCGCCAACGAAAAAGTACGAGCGGCTCGACTTTTCGGTGAGGCGGGGAAGCTGGGGCGTGCTGCCGAGATGTACCTCGAGGCGGGCTCGGCCTTGGAAGCGGCGGCGATGTTCGGCAAGGCCGGGAACTTCGAACGTGCGGGCGAGCTCTACCACCCGAGGTGGTTACTATCTGAAGGCCGGTGTCGCCTATGAGAGCGCCGGCGACTTCCGGAGGGCCGCGGAGCTCTTCGAACGCCAATTGGGCGAAGCCTCAGCCGGTACGCAAGGGTATCTTTCTGAAAAACAACGGCAGGAGCTGGCGCACCTCTCGGCACGTGCCGCGAGCGGCTTTCCTGGTTACTCGGTCCAGACCGAGTAACGAAAGGGAACACTTCCTTTGTAGTCCTCCCGGGGAACCAAGTTTCTCTAGCGCCTTGCAAGCGTGATAGAAGACTCCGTATGCGCGGACAATGCCTAATGGCGGCTCTGCTGTTCCTCGCGCCGATGGGTCGTGGCGGCGATGGGACCTATCAAGTTGTCCACGGCTGGCCCACGCTTCCCGATGGCTTCGCTTTGGGACAGGTGCCTGGTGTGGCCGTGGATTCGCACGATCACGTTCTCGTTTTCCACCGTGGTGCTCGGCCGATTCTTCGCCTCGACAGCGAGAGCGGAGAGATCCTGGCTTCTTGGGGAGACGGCCTCTTCGATGTGCCCCACGGGCTGGCGGTGGATAGCGAAGACAACGTCTGGGTCACTGATCAGAGCATTCATCAAATCTTCAAGTTCGACCATGAAGGCGAGCTCTTGATGACTCTTGGGGAACGGGGTGTTGGGGCTTGGGATGAGACCCACTTCAACGAGCCTACCGACGTGGCGGTAACGCCGAGCGGCACCTTCTACATTGCCGACGGACACAAGAACCAGCGCGTGGTGAAGTTTTCGAAGGACGGGAAGTTCTTGCTCGAATGGGGCAGCAAGGGTGAGGCGCCGGGAGAGTTCGCCGAGCCTCACGGCCTCGGTCTCGATGCGGAGGGCCGTGTCTATGTCGCCGATCGCCAGGCCTCTCGAATACAGGTCTTCGATGAGAACGGAAAATTTCTCCACCAGTGGAAATCGGAAGAGCTGGGAAGGCCCTGGGGACTCGAGATTGGGCCTGATGGGTTCCTCTACGTCGCCGACGGTGGTGATTTCAAGGACGAGTCGCCCGAGCGCAATCGCGCCTTGAAGCTCGATCAGCGGGGAAACATTCTCGCCACGTGGGGGTCTTTCGGTAAGGGCGAAGGTCAATTTTTTTGGGCTCACGACATCGCGGTCTCGAAGACCGGCGCGGTCTACGTCACCGATGTCCGCGTCGGCATGCGGGTGCAGAAGTTTATTCCGCTGGCGAGTCGGTGATGTTCGTGGCGGCCGCTCTCCGGCCACCGTTCCATGCTTTGACGCAGCCTCGTGTCGCGGGGCAGAATCTTCCAGCGCGGTGACGCGTATAACGTCCCTTAGCCCATTCTGAGCCGTTTCCGCTCAGCAACTCCGGCTAGGCTTGCGTGAGAACGGGCGGCGTTGCACCGCAAGATGAAGGAACGAACGATGAGAGAGTCGCTGGTCGCTTTGGCCATAGCAATGGCCGCAGCTTTCGTTCTACCCACGGCAACGCGGGCGCAGGAGATACCCACCCGAGAGGCCGTGGCGAACTCGATCGCCAAGACGGAGTTCTCGCCCTACGCTGGCCGAGAGTATCCAACGAACGTCTACTGGGGAGAAACGCACCGCTCTGATCGGCTATGAATGGACGGCGCTCGGTAGCTACAACCTGCATCGAAACGTCATCTTTCGCGGTGATGCGAGCGTCGCGAATCGCACTGTGCCGTTCTCGCAATTCGACAGCCAGAATCCCGAAGATCTTTGGAAAGCGCTCGCGGCCTTCGAGAACGACACTGGTGCCGAAGTGCTCGCCATCCCGCATAACGGCAACCTGAGCAACGGCCGGATGTTCACCGTGGAGACCTTCGCGGGCAATCCGCTGACACGTGCGGATGCCGAGATGCGCATCCGCTTCGAGCCCCTTATCGAGGCCACCCAGATCAAGGGCGATAGTGAAGCGCATCCGTTCTTGTCTCCGGACGACGAGTTCGCCGACTTTGATACCTGGGACCGCTCCAATCTCGACGGCACCGAGCTCAAGAAGAAGGAGATGCTCCGCTGGGAGTATGCCCGGGAAGCGCTCAAGACCGGTCTCATGCTCGAGAATAGGCTCGGCGTCAACCCCTATAAGTTCGGCATGGTCGGGGGTAGCGACTCGCATACTGCCCTTACCACCGTCGAGGAGGACAACTTCTTCGGCAAGCATTCCGGCGTCGAGCCTGGACCCCACCGATGGGAGCACGTGGTGATCGAAGCTCCGGATTCGGACCTCACCGTTTACGGTTGGCAGCAGGCCGCCGCGGGTCGCGCGGGCGTTTGGGCGCATGAGAATACCCGCGAGGCGATCTTCGACGCGATGAAGTGAAAGGAAGTCTACGCAACGACGGGCTCGCGCATTCTCGTTCGCTTTTTCGGTGGCTGGGAGTTCGAGATCGGAGACGCCCACACTCGCAATCCCGCCCATGCGGGTTACGCCAAGGGTGTTGCGATGGGCGGCGATCTGAGGAACCCGCCCGGCGGCGCGTCTCCGAGCTTTATCGTCGCAGCGATGAAGGACGCCTATAGTGGCAATCTCGATCGCGTGCAGATCATCAAGGGCTGGCTCGATGCTCGAGGCGAGCTCCACGAGCAAGTCCATGACGTGGCGTGGAGCGGTGACCGCAAGCCCTCCCGCCGACGGCAAGCTTCCGCCCGTTGGCAATACGGTGGACGTAGCGAACGCGGTGTGGACCAACACCATCGGCTCTCCCGAGCTCATTACCGTCTGGGAAGATCCCGACTTCGATCCCAAGGAGCGTGCGTTCTACTACGCGCGGGTCATCGAGATCCCGACGCCTCGTTGGACGGCCTATGAAGCCAAGCGCTACCAGATCGACATGCCGGACGATGTGCCGATGATCACCCAGGAACGCGCTTATACGTCGCCGATCTGGTACACGCCGTGAGACGAAGGTCAAGCCTTCGGATGACTTTTCTCGTAAACCTTCAAGAGATTTGCCGTCGAGAGATGGGTGTATTTTTGGGTGGTCGAGAGGCTCGAATGGCCGAGCAGCTCCTGTATCGATCGTAAGTCCGCTCCCCGTTCGAGTAGGTGGGTCGCAAAGGCGTGTCTTAGGCTGTGAGGCGAAAGCCCCGAGCGGAGCGCTGCCTGACTCACATACTTTCGAACCAGACGGTGGACGCTCCGTGAAGTGAGTCGCTGGCCGCGCGCGTTCAGGAAGAGCGCGTCGGTGCCCGGCCCTCGTCGGGCGAGCTCTTGCCGGTCTTGAAGGTAGCTCTCGAGAGCCACCGCCGCCGGCTCACCATAAGGGACGAGCCGTTCTTTGCGTCCCTTGCCTCTGGCTCGCACCAGCTGCGCATCCCGTTCGATAGAGCTGCGATCGAGCCCCACCAATTCGCCGACCCGGAGTCCGGTTGCGTAGATTAGCTCCAAAATCGCGTGGTCACGCCTCCCGAGCGGCTCTGTCCTGTCGGGACAGTCGAGAAGACTTTCGACGTCGTTCTCCTCCAAGCGGTATGGGATCTTCTTTTCTTGTCTAGGGGTCGAGATCAAGCGAGCCGGATTCTTCTCGAGTCTCCCTTCGCGTGTGAGAAATCGGAAGAACGTGCGTAGGGTGGCGAGCTTGCGAGCAATGGAAGATCGCGCGGTACCCTTGTTGTGTAGGTGAGCAAGAAACCCGCGCAGCGTCAGCACGTCGACGTCTTCGGGAGTAAGCTTCTTGGGATCCATTGCCCATTCATCGACGAGAAAACTGGTGAACTGATTGAGGTCGGCGCGGTAACTCCTGACCGTGTGCGCGGAAGCCCCGCGCCGGTGCTCCAAGTCGTCCAAGAATGCTTGCTGAGCGTCTAACACTAGTCAAAGGCCAGACGCATTAGTCAGAGACCAGAGGCATCAGTCGTGCATCAGCGTGAGGGCGCCCGGACGCGCCGCCCGGCGAGCCCCCTGGCGAACTGATGTAGCGAAGTCATCGATCGCGTCTAAGGCGCGTCGCACGAGCGCCCGTTTGCGCTCGCTCTTTTTTCGCACGTGTGTGTCGAGAGGCGGGAAGAGTCCAAACGCAATGTTCGTGGGCTGGTAGTTCTCGGTGCTGGAATGAGAGATGTAGAACGCAAGCGCGCCCAAAGCCGTCGTACGCGGCGGCGTCAAAGGCGGTAGCTCGCGGGACAATCGCGCGGCGTTGATCCCGGCGAGAAGTCCAGAGGCCGCCGATTCGGTATAGCCCTCCACTCCCGAGATCTGCCCGGCAAAGAACAAGTCGGCGCGTTGGCGGGTCTGAAACGTTGATTTCAACACCGCCGGCGCGTTGATATACGTGTTGCGGTGGATCATCCCGAAGCGGGAAAACTCGGCGTTCTCGAGGCCGGGGATCATCCGGAGCAGGCTCCTCTGCTCGGCCCACTTGAGCTGATTCTGAAAACCGACGATGTTGTAGAGGCTCGCGGCCAAATCGTCCTGGCGAAGCTGCACTACGGCGAAAGGCCGTCTTTCGGTGCGAGGGTCGACGAGGCCAACCGGTTTTAGCGGGCCGAAGCGGAGCGTGTCGTAGCCGCGACGCGCCATGACCTCGATGGGAAGGCATCCTTCGAAGAACTTGTCGATGTCGTGGAGATCGACCGAGGCGGCCGATACCAGAGCTTCATGGAATCGTCGGTACTCCTCCTCGTTCATCGGGCAATTGATGTAGTCGTCGCCACCCTTCCCGTAGCGTGAAGCGCGAAAAGCTTTGGTCATGTCGATGCTTTCCGCTTCCACAACCGGGCTGACCGCATCGTAGAAGTAAAGACTCTGCTGGCCGGTGAATCGAGTAATCGACTCGGTCAGCGCTTCCGAAGTGAGAGGCCCACTCGCGACCACGACGATCCCTTCTTCGGGAATCGAGGAGACCTCTTCTCGGCGCAGTGTGATTTTCGGAGAGCGGGTAATCGCTTCGGTCAGATGAGAGGCGAAGAGGTCACGGTCGACCGCCAGAGCGGAGCCGGCTGGCACTCGCGTCCGGTTCGCCGCTTCCATGACCAGGGAGTCGAGCCGCCTCATCTCCTCCTTCAAAACGCCGTGGGCGGTCTCGAGGCGATCGGAGCGGAGGGAATTGCTACAAACGAGCTCGGCGAGTTGGTCGGTGCGGTGGACGGGAGTTCGACGGTGGGGTCGCATCTCGAAGAGATGGACCGGAACGTCCCTTCTGGTGATCTGCCAGGCCGCTTCGACTCCCGCGAGCCCGCCTCCGATCACGGTGACGTGCTTCATAAGAAAGACCAAAACCTTAGACAGGATTTACAGGACTAACAGGGGCGTCTGGCCACATTGATGTACTGCACCGAGGCATTTTGACGCCAAGGCAAGACGGCGCTCAAAGAGTCGCGAGATTCATCCTGTCCATCCTGTTATCCCGTCTGATCTTTTGTCTTTGACTCTAGGTGGCGCTGGTTTCCGCGACGGTGCGCTTGAACTTGCAGTCTTCCTTGTAACAGGCCAAATAGTCCCCGTCGCGTTTGGAGGTCTTCTCGATCAACAGGGGAGTGCCACACTCCGGGCAGGGCTCGTTGATCGGTTTGTACCAGACGGTGAATTCGCAGTCGGGATAGTTGCCACAACCGTAAAAGAGCTTCCCGCGTCGCGAGCGTCTCTCGACGATCTGTCCGCCACAGCCCTCTTTCGGGCAACCGACGCCGATTTCCTTCTGCTTGATGTACTTGCAGTTCGGATAGTTACTGCAGGCGGTGAACTCTCCGAAGCGACCATGTTTGAGAACCAAGTGGTTCTCGCAGCGAGGACACTTCTCGTCGAGCGGAACATCCGGTTTCGACTCTATGCTTCCGTCCTCGCCACGAAGGATGCGTCGTGTATTCCGGCAATCGGGATAGCCCGAGCACGCTAAGAACTGACCGTAGCGGCCCTTCTTGAGTACCATGGCCTTCTTGCATTTCTCACAGGTCTCGCCTTCGAAATTGTCTGGATCGGTGGAACCGTTGACCCCAGAGTTTTGCACCTCGCGGGTGTTCCGGCACTCGGGGTAGGCCGAGCAGGCTAGAAAGTGTCCGAACCGGCCCCACTTGATGACCATCTTCGAGCTGCACTTATCGCAGGTTTCTTCGGTTGGGATCTCCTGGGCCTTCACGTTGGTCATGTTGATCTGGGCCTCGTCGAAATCCTTGCGGAACTTCTTGTAGAACTCGTCGACTGTGGAGAGGTAATTGGCTTTGCCCTCTTCGATCTCGTCGAGAAGCTCCTCCATACGGGCGGTGTACTCCACCTCCATGATGTCGGCGAAGTTCTTGACCAGTAGATCGGTGACCAGGAAACCGAGCTCGGTGGGAACGAACTTGCGTTGTTCCTTATTGACATACTCCCGATACTGAAGCACCGAAAGGATCGACGCATAGGTGCTCGGACGGCCGATACCTTTCTCTTCGAGCTCCTTGACCAGCGACGCCTCGGTGAAACGCGGCGGCGGCTGTGTGAAGTGCTGCTCCGGCTTGAGCTCCTTAAGGTTCAGCTGCTCATCCTTGCCGAGCTTCGGAAGCTTGCCCGAGGTCTCGGTGGGAGGTGCCTTGGCTTCATCATCTGCTTCGGCGTCCTTCTTGGGGGCTTCCTCGTCCCTGCCTTCTTCGTATAGGTCGAGAAATCCAGGGAACTTCATCACCGAACCGCGGGCCCTCAGATCGTAACGGCCGGCCTTGATGTCCACTACGGTCTCATCGAAGACGGCGGGCGGCATCTGGGACGCCACGAACCGAGTCCAGATGAGCTTGTAGAGCTTGTACTCGTCCTTGTCGAGGTAGTCGGAGATACTGTCCGGCTCGCGCATGGAGGAGGTAGGCCGGATGGCTTCGTGCGCGTCTTGAGCCCCTTTCTTGCTTCGAAAAGCGTTCGGTTTGTCGGGAACCATGTCCTTCCCGAAGCGCTGGCCAATGTACTGGCGAACTTCATCCAACGCTTCGTTGGCCACTCGCGTCGAATCGGTCCTCATATAGCTGATCAGACCGATCGGACCTTCTTTGCCGAGCTCGATGCCTTCGTAGAGCCTCTGCGCGACCATCATGGTCCGCTTGGCGGTGAAGCTGAGCTTGCGCGCCGCCTCTTGCTGGAGCTTACTGGTGATGAAGGGTGGAACCGGGTGTCGCTTCCGCTCTTTGGCGGTAATCTTGGCAATCTGGAACTCGAGTTTTTCGAGCTCGGACGCTACCTTGCGAGCCCGTTCCTCGTTGTTGATGTCGAAGGCCTTGCCGTCGATCTTGACGAGCTTGGCCATGAACGAGGGAGGCTCTTGTCCAAGAAGCGCCGCATGGATCGACCAGTACTCTTCCGACTTGAAGGCCTGAATGTTTCGCTCGCGGTCACACACGAGACGTAGAGCAACTGATTGAACGCGTCCTGCGGATAGCCCCCGGCGCACCTTCTCCCAAAGAAGGGGCGAGAGCTGATAACCCACCAGGCGATCTAGAACTCTCCTCGCCTGCTGCGCGTCCACTTTCTTCTTGTCGATCTCCCCTGGGTTCTTGAATGCTTCCTGAATCGCCTTCTTGGTGATCTCGTTGAACATCACACGATGGATCTTGTTCTTCGGTCCCTTCAGTTCTTCGGCGAGATGGAAACAGATGGCTTCGCCTTCACGATCGGGGTCGGGTGCCAAGTAGACATCCTTGACCTTCCTGGCCGCCTGCTTGAGCTTGGTGAGTAATTTTTTGCGCTTAGGAATGACGACGTACTTGGGACTGAAACCATTGTCGACATCCACACCGAGCTTGCTCTTTGGCAAGTCCCGAACGTGTCCCAGGGATGCTTTGACCAGGTAGTCTCGTCCCAGGAATTTGTTGATGGTTTTCGCCTTGGCGGGCGACTCTACGATAACCAGCGATTTTGCCATGATACCAGTTTAGCGCCTCGTGCAAGCTTTTGGCCAACGGAGGTCCAAATCGGGATTGGAAACCCCACTCGGTTTTAATGGGGTCAACTATCTTTAATCCAGTCAAAACCTCCAGGCAACGCGCTCACCAAGCCCTTGATCCGAAGGCCGGCAAGTGCGGCCATGACCCTCGCCGGCGAGATACCGGCGAGATCAACCAAACGGTCCGTATCTACTGTGCCAGAATGTCGTAATCTATTGAACACGATCTGCTCATCTTCTACAAGTTCCATCGAGGAGACTGCCGATCGTTCGTCAGCCGGTCCCCCTTGGGCGAGTCGCTCTTGGATCTCTGGTCTCAGTTCGTCGATCACGTCCGCGACGCAGGTGACGAGCTTAGCGCCATCTTGGATGAGTCGATGGACGCCGGTCGTGGTCTTGGAGTCGATGGGACCGGGTACCGCGAACACCTCTCGGTTTTGCTCGAGCGCGTGACGAGCCGTAATGAGCGCACCGCTTCGCTCCGCGGCCTCGATGACGACGGTGCCCAAGGTCATGCCAGCGATAATACGATTGCGCATCGGAAAATGGCCAGGCAGCGGCGGGCTCGCCAGCGGTAATTCTGAGATCACCGCGCCTTTCTCCGAGATTTTTTCTGCGAGGCGCCGATGCTCGGGCGGATAGATACGATTGAGGCCGGAGCCCAAAACCGCAATCGTCCGTCCCCCCACTTCGAGTGCTGCGCGGTGAGCCACCGCGTCGATGCCGCGCGCCATGCCGCTGACGATCGAGGCCCCGCGTCGAGCTAATTCCGCCGCCAGCTTGTGACATACGGCCAGGCCATATGCGCTCGCCCGGCGCGAGCCTACCAGGGCGATGAAGTTTTCGTCGTCCTCGTCCAGACTGCCCCATAAATGGAGGACCAGCGGAGGATCCACAGTCGTTTTCAGGGAGCGTGGGTAATCGGCGGCCATCAAATGGAGGAGCCGGAACCCTTGCCGTCGGGCGTTTCGGTACTCGTCCTCGGCGCGTGCAATAAGGGTTCGAGGAATGGGCGAGGCCAGGCAGGCGAGAGCCGCCTGGTAGCTTTCGAATCGGCGGACCAACTCGACCTTCTTTCGCAGCGGTAGACCATGGAGAAGGGAGAGGGCGAGGGCGGCAACCAGGCCGGGCAGGCCCGTCGGATCTCCGGCCAGAGCAATGGGTTGGCTCATCTCTATTTGTCTCAGTAGTTCCGGTTACCCCAACGCCGCCTGTGCCTGTCTATGCTGGCGCGTGAATGCTTAGTCATGAGGTATGGGACGAGAAAAGGGCGGTTTCACCTCCGGCGTCTGGCTCCGTTGATAGGAGCAAGACGTTGTTTGACGCCCGCGCCCCGAGCTTGCAGGACCCTGGGACGTGGGATAACATACGGCGGCCGGCTTGCCCCCTGTAACGGCGGCTTTTTTCATTTAACCGCCCCGAGCCAGGAGCGCCTATGCGAAAGCTCAAGCACCGGTTGAGATCACGGATTACCACCGTTCTTGCACTCGCGCTCTTAGCCCTCGCCTGCCCGGCGTTCGCCGATAAGAAACCCGAAAAGGCTGCCAAGAAGGCAGTCGAATTCGGAATCGAAGTTGCCCGAATCGGCCTCTGGCGCGAGGCGGTTTATCGATGGCAAAAGGCCATAGAGCTCGATCCGTCGAACGCAAGGGCCCGCAATAACCTCGGGGTTGCCTATGAGCAAGCGGGCCAGTTCGATCTCGCCGAAGAACAATACAAACGGGCGCTGGGGCTGGACTCCGGCAACATCTACATTCGTCAGAATTATGAGCTTTTCAGGGAAGCCTATGAAAAAAGAAAGAGGAAAGCTGGACGCAGCCGTCGTCGTAGTCCCTAACATCAAAAAGGTTGCCGCCAAAGTGGGAACTGGCGCGCTAGCTCTCACCGGAGCTCTGCTCACCACGTCCTTGGGCTCCTGTACCAACTACTACGAAGTACCAATCGAGGTTCCGGTAGCTGCAAAACTCGACGTTTCCGACTTCAATCGTGTCCTGGTGGCGAGTTTCGTCACCCAGACCACGGAAGATCTCGATCTGGACGCGGAAACGGTTCGCCTTTTGCGCAACCAGCTTCGAACACGTTCTCCATTGCGGGTTGTGGACGCGGAGCTAGCGCCGCTCGGAGATTTCTCTGAGCAGACTCTGAAGGAAAGCGGAAGTCTCGAACAGTTCCGCCAACTGGAGGAGGAGGCGAGAGCCGAGGGCGAGGAAGAGATCTCGAGGCAAGAGTGGATCGATATGGAACAAGACAAGCTTCTGGCCGATCAGGACTATTGGAAGAAGATCGGCGAGGAGTACCAAGATCCTCTCATTGTCAGCGGCCGACTCACGTTCAGCTCGGAAGCGCGCTCCGGTTTTGCTCGCGGCGACCGCTACGTGCGGGATGCCTACGGCCGCCCCCGGTTGGTTCGTAGTACTCGGTTTCAGGAAAGGACCGGCTATGTCTTGGCTGCGGAGTTCTACTTCATCGATGGGCGCACCGGCAAATCGATTCACCGCGAGCGATTTACCGAAGAGGTGATCTACGGTCAGGACGAGAAAACATCGGCCCTGTCCTCCTATTTCGAGCTGATGGACCGCTTGCTGCCCAATTTTCTGAGTATCCTGAGCCCCCAAACATTTCGAGGAACGCGTATTCTTCTGAAATGACCGACAACGATCTGATTCCATGGTAGTCGTCCGAGCCAGCGAAGCCGGTGCTTGGTTTGCTGGGTCGTGGCATCAACAGGTAGATGCAGCGAGGTAGGGCAATGACCGACGTTAAGGGAAGTATCAGGCGGATCGGTGGGGCGACATTGGTCTTCATGCTGGTTGCCGGCGCCGCTGGGGCTCAACAGGCGCAATTCCGGCCCTACTACGGCAAGAACAAGGTTCAATACGACCACCATGCTTGGCACGTGTACCGTTCGCCTCACTTCGAGGTGTATTACTACCCTGAGTTCGAGCAACATCTGGGCCGGGTGGTGAGCTATGCAGAGAGCGCTTACGAGAGGGTGTCGAACGAGCTCAAGCACGAGATCTCTTTTCCCATTCCGCTGATTCTCTATAAGACCTTCACCGAGTTCGCGCAGACCAACCTCTTCCCGATCGAAATTCCGGAAGGCGTCCTCGCGTTCGCCGAGCCGGTGCGGGATCGGATGGTGTTACCTATCGATGAGCCTCCGGACAAGCTTCAAGAGCTCATCATTCACGAGCTGACTCACATCTTCGAGTTCGACATCATCCCTCGCTCGTTGGTGCGTCGTTCGGTTCCTTTGTGGATCGATGAGGGACTCGCCGACTACATGACCGGCAAGTGGGATTCGTTGGATCTGATGACGATCCGCGATGCTGCGGTCACGGATAATATCCCGACTTTTGAGGAACTCAACCTGGGATTCTCCAGAATACCCTATAACTTCGGTCATGCCATCTTCGAGTTCATGGAGGAGCGGTTCGGCAAAGAAGGCGTCCGCCGGTTCTTGTTCTCCCTTCGTAGGGCGGTGGTTGGAGGGGTGAGCTCCGACGTCTATGAGCAGGCCTTCCGAATGGACCCCGAGGAGTTCGATCGGCAATTCCGCAAATGGGTCAAGGAGCGTTTCAAGCCCTATCGGGACAAGGAAGTCCCTTCTGACTACAGCCGGGACTATGCTCCCAACCAGCGGCGGCAACGTAAGTGGGTGGCGGCGTTCACTGCGGCTCCGTCCCCCTCGCGCGAGCTGGTAGCGGTTCTGAGCTTCAACCGGCGCGACGGTGAGCTCGACGTCGTCCTCATCTCGGGCAAGGACGGTTCGCTGATAAAAAACCTCACTCCCGGCTACGCCGGGGACTTCGAGTACATCCCGCTGGGCGGGCAGGATTCGTTTCTAGGCGCCGCCTTGGCGTGGACGCCCGATGGCGAGCACGTGGCCTTCTTCGGTAGGTACCAGAAGCGCCGCGCCCTAGTTCTCGTCAACGTGCTCACCGTCAAAGTCGATCGCCGCTACGTGATGGAGTACGACCAGGCGGCTTTCCCCAATTTCGGGCCCCAGGGTAAGTATGTCTACTTCGCGGCTCTCAAAGACGGCGTGGGTGACATCTTTCGTATGGACCTCGAGACCGAAGAGGTGACGAACGTCACCCAAGACGAATTTCGGGACAAGTTCCCACTCGTCGATCCGGAGGGTGAGTGGCTCTACTATTCCCGTCGCATCAGCGGCTACGACAAGCTCTACCGTCTGAAATTCGACAACCCCGAGGAGAAAGAGCAGCTGACCTTCGGTCCCTATGATGATTCCGCTCCGGCTTTCTCGACCGACGGCAACCTCCTTTTCCACGTTTCCAACGAGGACGACAGCATTTACAACCTACGCTCGCTGGACCTGGAAACGGGTGATATTCTCCAGTACACCGACGCGCTGGGCGGAAACTTTGCTCCTGCGGTCGTCCTTGACGACAAGGGAACCGAGCAACTCCTCTTCACCAGCTACTACAAAGGTAGTTATGGACTCTATCGTTTGAGTCTCGACGAACCGGTCAAGGAGATCACTGCCGATCAGATCATCCGCACTGAGGGGCCGGTCATCGACTTCGTTCCTCCCGTTCTCCATCAGGTCATTCCGGAGAACAAACGGAAAAAGGCGAGATTCGAAAAGCTCTTCGTCGCCGGCGCACCTCCTATCTCCGTAGGGGTTACTAGCGACGGTAGTTTTTTCGGTGGCACGGGGATCCTGTTCACCGACGTGCTGGGCGACCAGAATTTCAGCTTTTTCGCGCTATCGGTTCGCGAGTTCCGGAGTTTCTCTGGAAACTACACCAACCTCGGACACCGACTGCAGTACTCGATTAGCGCCTTCGACAGAACGAGCTTCTTCTTCACCAATCCGTTCATCATCGGCCAGCCGCGTAATTTGTTCAGCCGTGCAGGTGAGATTGCTACGTTGAAGCAGACCGGTGCGACCATCGCTGCCATCTACCCGCTAAATCGTTTCCGGCGGTTTGAGTTCTACACCGGCTACATCAACCAACGGTCGCAGTTCCAGAATCCCTTTCTCGACCCAGACATCAACACGGATGGCATCGGGTTCGATCCGAGGGCATTTGCCGCTTTTCAGGAATCAATCGAACGGCGCTTTCCGAGCGGGGACATCCTGCCGATAGGGGTCACGTACGTTTCCGAGACGACCCGCTTTCGGAATTTTGGGCCGCTGTCCGGAAGCACGATGCTCGTCGGATTCAACATCTCACCGGGCGGACCCTTTTTGTCTCGCTACACGCTGCAAGCCGATCTGAGAAAGTATTTGCAGCTCACCGGGGGCAGCCTGGCGGCGCTTCGCGTGCAGGGTTTTAGCAGCCGCGGGGACAATCCAGACTTCTTCTGGTTCGGCGGCGACAATACGATGAGGGGTTACCCCTTCCAGGGTTTCGTCGGCAATCGCGGATTTTTCACGAACGCGGAGCTTCGCTTCCCCCTCATCGACGCCGCGATCACGCCGATCGGGTTCTTCGGCCCGCTACGGGGGACTCTGTTCCTCAACTGGGGAGGGGCGGCATTCGAAGATCAACCGTTTCAGGTCTTCGCGAACAACCTTCGGATCTCGCGGGTGGACGGCCGCGTCGTCGACGGATGGGGTCTCAAGGATACGGTGGCATCCTGGGGTTTCAGCTTGGGCTTGAACGCCTTCGGACTCCCGATTCATTTTGACTGGGTCCGGGTCACCGACTTCGCCTCGGCGGTCACGGACAATCTCTCGCTTCGAGACGAGACGCAGTTCAAGTTCTGGATAGGGTTCGATTATTAGGTTTTACGGGGCCCCGAAATCGCCGCCTGGTGGCTAGCTCCCGTTAAAGCAACCACGTAATTTGGCGGCAAGCGGGAACTAAGTGCCCGCCTGGCTAGCTCCGGTCAAAACAACCACGTAATTTGGCGGGGCAGACGACTTCGCCCGAGCTCAGGGCTGGCCTCGCCGAAGCCGTTGGGCACCGGCCAATGCGCCAAGGCGAAGGCGGGTTGACAGGAGCGTTTCTGCTCAATAAAATGAAAGGATCTCTACGGTAAGTAGATGGGAGGAAAGCTCTTGTACGCGATTTTCGAAAGCGGTGGAAAACAAATTCACGCCTCTCCCGGTGAGCGGGTTCGAGTCGAGAAGCTCGAGGCCGAGGTCGGATCCAAGGTTAGGTTCGAGCGGGTGTTGTTGCTGAACCGGGACGGAAAGATTCAAGTCGGCAAGCCCTACCTCGATGGAACCACCGTCGTGGGAACGGTCCTCGAGCAGGATCGACATCGAAAAATTTTGGTCTTCAAGAAGAAACGTCGAAAACAGTACCGCCGGACTCATGGACACCGGCAACCCTTTACCGCCGTCGAAATCGAGAAGATCGAAGGCAAGAAGTAGACGAGGACCCACGGCCCCGCAAGTCAATAAAGTCAACAGAGTCAAAAGGACTTCTTCATGGCACACAAGAAAGGTCAAGGCAGCTCCCGGAACGGGAGGGACAGCAACTCACAACGTCTCGGTGTGAAAGCGTTCGGTGGCCAGTTGGTCACGGGCGGTACTATCCTGGTCCGCCAGAGGGGCACTCCCTTCAAGCCAGGAGAGAACGTGGGGCGTGGTAAAGACGATACGCTTTTCGCTCGTTCCAGCGGCATCGTTCGGTTCCAGAATCGAGGTCGGCGCGGACGCTTCATCAGCATCCTCCCTCGAGCGTCCTCGTAGTACCCCCGGCCCGTCTCTTGGCCTACCCCTGCACGACAAAAAAAGACTAACGTGCAACCGATGTTCGTCGACGAAGCCCGTGTCGAAGTGAAGGCCGGCGACGGAGGGCGGGGGATTGTCAGCTTTCGTCGAGAGAAGTTCGTCCCTCGCGGGGGGCCGGACGGTGGCGA
>CBDCTW010000014.1:0-10113 GCA_965222425.1 Candidatus Marinacidobacterales bacterium | reverse complement strand
CGATGTCAAGGCGGTGGCGATGCCGGTGCTCGCACACCGAGTCGTTCCACGCGCCCGCGTGTCCTCCGGAGCCGGTAGAGGCCAGGAGGCGGACGCCATACTCGCCGAGCTATTAGAAACGGTACTGGTTTCTCTTTAGCCACAACATGTCTCCTCGTCTCCGGGCCGGGCGACGCCGTAAAAGGCGCGCAGCCCGCGGCAGGGGAGCCGAGGGCGCTCGCCTCGTGGAATCGGCATCCGATTCGCTGCCAAAAAGATCCCGCTTCCGGCTCGGGGTACGCCCAACACGGGACGGGCTCCGGGTGCTCTTTCTCGTGCTCGTGATGGGGTTCGCCGCGTTCAACACGCGGAACAACCTTCTCTACTTAATGTTCTCGGTCGGCGTGGCGAGCGCCGTGATATCGGTGCTGGCTGGCTGTCGCTGAGAAGGCTCGAGCTGGTTGCGAATGTGTGCCACTCTTAGTTGAAATTTGAAACGGCTCCCTCTCGGGTGGTTTGATGACGTTGTCAAAAGCGAAATCAAGCCGCTCAAGAAAGGAGCCGATATGGGAAGTCTGCTACGAAGGGTCAAGGAACGCAAGAAGACGCGTCGTCTAGGTGAAGTAGAGGTCATGGAGCAAGAGGGATACGGGGAGCTCGAGGTGGACTCGAAGGTCGAGATGATCCGCGCACTGGTGCCTCTCGGCCTGATGCATGTTCACGAGTTGCTGGACGCCGAGGTCAGTGAGCTTGCGGGAGAGCGATACGTTCGGAAATCGGAGACGGTGCAGGGACGACGTCACGGGACGAATCCGGGCACGGTGAAACTCGCGGGTCAGCGAGTTCCGATCCGCGTTCCCCGTGTTCGCGGCCGCGACGGAGAGATCCCGTTGAGCTCGTACGAGAGTCTGAGTCACCGCGGAGAGGTGGACGAGTTGCTTCTACGAAGAGTGCTGTACGGGATCTCGTGCCGGAACTATGAGTCGGCGGCGGAATTGGTCCCGGGCGCGATCGGTCTGTCGAGTTCGTCGGTGTCGCGCGGCTTCGTCGAAGCAAGCGCAGCGAATCTGCGTGAGATGCAGGAGCGTGATCTCTCGGGTGAGGACGTGGTGGCGATGGTCCTGGACGGCAAGACGTTCGCCGACGCGACGATGGTGGTGGCTCTCGGCATCACGTTATCCGGGGACAAACGCTTCCTCGGCTTCGTGGAGACAGACACTGAGAACGAGCGTGTTCTTAGGCCGTTCCTGCGTTCATTGGTCGAGCGGGGTCTCGATATCTCTGAAGGGCTGCTGGTGGTCATCGACGGCAGCAAGGGGCTGCGAGGAGCCGTGACCAAGGCCTTTCGCAGACGGGTCGTCGTGGGCCGTTGCCAGTGGCACAAACGAGAGAATGTCGTGAGCTATTTGTCCAAGAGCGAGCAGTCGTTGTGGCGCAAGCGGCTGCAGCGCGCGTACGGCCGGCCGACGCACAAGGAGGCGCTTGAGGCCCTCGAGCAACTCCACCGCGAGTTGGAAGAGAGGAATCAGTCTGCGGCCTCTAGCCTCGAAGAGGGGCTGGAGGAGACCCTGACCTTGCATCGTCTTGGCGTGTACGGGGTGCTCGGTCACTCACTAAAGACGACGAACTGCATCGAGTCCGTCAATGCGCTTATCGAGGAACGTTGCGCGAAGGTCGATCACTGGAAGACTTCGAACCAACGCCAACGCTGGCTCGCGACCGCGCTCACCGACATCGAGCCGCGCCTCCGGAAGGTGATGGGCTACCGACACCTTCCAAAGCTGCGTGAAGCGCTCAAGCGTGAACTGAAGATCGAGACCGCGAAAAAAATACGTCGAGGAAGAACTTTGCTTAAACGAACCGGGAGCCGTGGAAAATTTCAACTAAGAATGGGCTTGACTCCTGGTTGCGGAGGAGAACGAAGACCTCTACGCTGGCACCAAGTCGACGGAGCGATTCCTGGTGCGCAATCGCTCGCGTCTGATGAGTGCGTACGGCGTAGAGCTGGAGGAAGTCGATTTCCCAGGACCTTCGCCCGCCGCTTCCGTGACCCATCTCGGGCGAGGGGAGACCGCAACTGTAGCTCTCGAAAAAGTGTACTCCCGTCGCGGCGTCTTCGAGAGTGAGCGCATGCGGTTGATGACCGGTTTTGCCTTCGGATTGTTTCAAGCCAGCCGAGAGGTCCGGCTGGCCCGAAAGATCACCGTCTTTCCTCATATCAGCTAGGTCGACATCTCCTTTGTTTTTCAGGAACGTTCCGGCTCGGTGCCGAAACGACAGCGCCGAGGCGAGAGTGAAGAACTCCTTCGGCTGCGCGAGTACGCCTCGGGCGACAACTTGCACCACATTCATTGGAAGTCGACCGCCAAGCTCGGGCGGTTGATGGTGAGGGAGTTCGCGGCCGAGCAACGACGGCGCTTCAGCATCGTTTTCGATAACAGCGGCGACGAAACACCGGGCGCGTCGAGTGAGCCCTTCGAGCCCATGGTGAGTGCCGCCGCGTCGCTCGCATCGCACCTTGCGGCGCACGGTCTAGCCTTCAGCTTCGCTTCGATCGATGACACGTTTCCCCATGGAGCATCCATCGAGCACCTGCGGGGAGTTCTTATGTACTTGGCGGTTGTGCAACCTCGTCTGCAGTCTTCGGGGAAGGACCTTGAGACTTGGGCGGGGGAGGCAATCCGTCGTGATGAGACGGTTTTCGTTTTGAGCTATCGACAAAACGGACCGCTACGTTTTCTGTCCGCGCCCCAGCTCACCTGGTCGATCCGGCGACGGTACTTTTTCAGGGACAGGCGATTGGCGTCTGACTCCCTAAACATTTTGGCGAGGAGATAATTTCTTTGTCGGCTCTGCGCTTGGTTGTCGTCCTCTGGTGTGAGGCTTCGTCGCTCGCCGTTGTTCTCACCGGCGACATACCGGTGTGGCTATCGGTCCTCGTTTTGACCGTGATTCCGGTGGTAGGACTCGCCAAGGAGGACAGCGCTTGGTTGGGTCCGGTGAGAGCCGCGTCCTCGATCACGGCCATCCCCTATCTGTTGTTTTTTCCTGTCGACTGGCTCGTGCTTTCGGACCGATTGATTTTCGCTGTGGTTCACTTGTTGTTTTACCTGAAGGTACACACATTGCTTCATTTGAGGACGAGGCAGGATCGCAATCGACTCTATGTGTGAACCGCCCCGGGTTTTCCGGAGACTGTTTTAGTTGAGTCTCGCCATCTCTAGCGAGCCTTCCTGCGACCGATAGTAGTTCATCTCGTACTCGACGGGGGCGACATTTCCGATCGGCTCCAAGAGTCGTTGCGTGTTGTACCAATGGACCCACTCGAGGGTGGCGAACTCGACGTCCTCAGGACCACGCCAGGGCCCACGTCGACGGATCACCTCGGTCTTGTAGAGGCCGATGATGGATTCAGCCAAAGCGTTATCGTAAGAGTCGCCTCGGCTGCCGACGGACGGCTCAATACCCGCCTCGGCGAGCCGCTCGGTGTAACGGATCGAGACGTACTGCACGCCGCGGTCGCTGTGATGCACCAATGGATCTTCTGGGTCTAGTCGGCGCTCGTGCAGCGCCTGCTCCAACGCATCGAGAGCGATGCCGGCAGTCAACGATGTCGTCGCTCGCCAACCGACGATGAATCGAGCGAAGACGTCGATGACGAAGGCGACATACACGAAGCCGCGCCACGTGGCAACGTAGGTCAGGTCCGAAACCCAGAGCTCGTTCGGGCGTGTGGCGTTGAAGTCGCGCTCCACGAGGTCCATCGGGCGAGCGCCGCTCGAATCCGGCTTCGTCGTCTTGAATCGACGTCCACGGACCGCCCCCTGGAGGCCCATTTCACGCATCAGACGGGCCACCGTGCATCGAGCCACGTCGCGGCCCTCACGGCACAGCTGACGCCAGACCTTGCGCACGCCATACACGTCAAAGTTCTCTTGCCGTACACGACGAATCTCGCCGCGGAGTTGGACGTCGCGCTTCGCTCTCGCTGGCAGGCGGCTTGGGTCCTTCTCTCGCGCTTTCTGCTCGTAATAGGTCGACGGGGCGATCGGAAGCATCCGGCAGATCGGCTCGACCCCGTAACTCTCACGGTTCGCGTCCACGAACAACACATTCACCTCGGTCGGCGGTCGAGCTCCGCCTGGGCGAAAAACGCCGACGCCTTGCGAAGGATCTCGTTCGCCCGCTTTAGCTCACGGTTCTCTCGCTCAAGCTCCTTCAGCCGCTGACGCTCGTCCGTCGTCAGTCCCGCTCGTTTCCCAGCATCACGCTCTGCTCGACGCACCCACGTGCGTAGCGTTTCCCGCGTACAGTCAATCTTCGACGCAATCGATGAGATCGCTGACCACTGAAATTCGTGCTGAGCCTGCTGGTCGAAAACCATCCGCACTGCGCGCTCTTTTACCTCCGGTGAATACCTGCTTCGTCTTGTCATGACTCCATCCTCTCAAGAGTTGGAGTCTCCGGGAAACCCGGGGCGGTTCAGTACTTTGCCTCTTCGAGATGCTGGCCGCCGCTTCTATGACCATCACTCTAGCTTTTTTTGTACCTCTTGTTCTCTTTGTCTTCGTCGGATCGTTGGTGCTGTTACTCGAGCAAGCGACAAAAGACGCACCAGTGATCGACGAGAAAATGCTTCTTAGACCGGCCCTCCGAACTGCGTCTGCTCTGAGTGTCGCGGTGCTCATCTTTGCGGGGGCCGTCTTCGTGTTGCTCCCACGTTCCACTGATGGGGGATTTCGAATCGGTGGCGTTCGAGGGATCATCTCCACCGGCCTGAGTGAGCAGATTCGCCTTGGTGACTTCGGGGAGATCAAGCGGAGTCGGGAGGTCGTCATGAGGGTGGTGGTGGACGAATCCCGCGCAACTACTGCGCCTCGGTGGCGCGGTGCGGCCTTCGATCGGTACGCCGATGGTCAGTGGAGCAAGCCCCTAAGGGGGATGTCGGAACTTCCCAGGTCCCCCGATGGTCAGTTTCTGTTGGAGCGCCCGGCCGGTGAGGAAGGAATCGCGAGCGAAGTGTTTCTCGAGCCTCTGGACACAGACCTCATTTTTCTGCCGCCTGCTTCTCAACGCCTATTGACGCCGCTGGCCTACGTTTTTGTGGACCCATACCTGGCTGTGCGAATCGGAAGATCTCGAAGGGCCGGCCGGCGCTACACCGTCGAATGGCGGCCCGACGCACCTCCGGACTTATCCTCTCTCGGAGTGGTGTGGCCTGGCTACGAAGCAAGGGAGTTTTACCTCCAGGTGCCGCCACTCTCCGACGATTTCCATCAGCTCGTTCGCGAGGTCTTCCGGAAGGCGGATCGATACAGGAGACGGCTTCCGCAGTGGAGAGTTATGTCGAAAGCGAGTACGGGTACACCCTCAACACACCACCGCGCCGGCGTGAGGATCCGTTGGAAGATTTTCTATTCGAGACTCGAGCCGGGCATTGCGAGTTTTTCGCAACTGCCATGGTGATGATTCTGAGAGTCCGAGGCGTGCCGGCACGTATCGTGACGGGTTTCCTGGGAGGTGAGCTCAACGATATCGGCAACTTCGAGGTGGTGCGAAAAGAGGACGCCCACGCGTGGGTCGAAGTCTTCGATCAACAACGGGGTTGGATAAGCTTCGACCCTACGCCTCCTGCGCTCGGTGGCAATGAGACCCGTACTTTCGAGTTCGTCGCCAAGAGCATCGATTCCCTCCGGATGCTGTGGGACATGTACGTCATCACGTTCGACTACGAGCGGCAACGCGGGGTCCTGAGGGGGGCGGGCGGAGTACTCGCATGGACGGTGGGCTTGGCGGGCAAGACGATCGCCGTCGCCAAGGAGAAGGCCAAGTGGTTGGCCTTGATTGGAGGCCTGATCGTGATGGCCGTGGTTGTCGCCACTACGCGATTCGGTAGGAAGTGGTGGACGAAGCTCCATCTGCGTTGGCCCTTCAAGCCGTTTACGTTCGGTGGCGTAGGTACGCCGTCCGCGGTTCGATTCTACGGAGATTTGCTGGCTAGGTTAGAGAAAATGGGATTCCATCGTGCTCCGGGAGTGACGCCTGCAGAATACGCCCAGTCGCTGGAAGGCCGATTGCGGGGATTGAGCGAGCTGACCCGGGTTTACTATCAGGTTCGTTTCGGGGGTCTGGAACTCGACCGAACCGAGCAGGTGCGCGCCGAGCGCTTGGCTACTGCCATACGCGTCGCGACTCTGAGCGACGCCGATCTGACGCGCGTTTCTCCCCTTCAATACGATCCGCGATAAAGTAGGCGGATTCGAATCGATCTCACATGAAAAGTTCACTCGAAGTGCGAAAGCTGTGGGTCCTTTTGATGGCGGCCTTCGTGGACATGATGGGCTACGCGATGGTGTTTCCGTTGCTTCCGCTCTATGCGGTACGCATGGGCGGCAGTGCCCTAGTGATCGGTTTGATGGTGGCTTCTTTCTCCATGGCTCAGGTCGCAGCGTCGCCGCTGTGGGGCCGTTTCTCTGACAAATGGGGCCGGCGACCTGGACTCCTGATTGGTCTGGCGGGGTCGGCGGTGGGTTTCCTCATCTTTGGATTCGCGGACTCGCTCCGGCTTCTGTTCGTCTCGCGCATTGCACAAGGAGCGAGTGGAGGCACAACCGGGATCATGCAAGCCTATATTGGTGACTCGGTGCCACCCAAAGATCGTGCCAAGGCGTTCGGTTGGCTTTCCGCCGCTACCAGCGCAGGTGTGATGATTGGCCCCGCGATCGCGTCGTTGAGCTACTCGCGGCTGGGGCCGGAGGCTCCGGGGGTCATTGCCGCCGGTCTTTGCATGATCAATCTCATTTTTGCATGGCGTTGGCTCCTGGAATCGAAGCCGCGCGAGTGTCAGCCATCTACAGAAGAGGTCGAGGCCGGTACCCTGGCCGAGACCGTTGCTCCCGATGCGGAGCAACGCCCGACGAGAAAATCGGTCGCGACCATGGTGTGGGAAACGCTCCGTTATCCGAAGAAGGAAACATCGGAGCTCATCTGGATCTACGCGGTGGGCATGATGGCGTTGAGTGCTCTCGCCGCGGTGCTGACACTCTTCTTGAAGGAACGTTTCGAAATAACGGCGGCCGAGATCGGTTTTTTCTTTGTCTATCTGGGAGCCATCTCGGTCATCATGCGGGCCGGGGTGCTCGGTCACGCCGTTCGTGCTATGGGCGAGGTTCGGGTCATGCGTTTGGGGGCGGTTGTGTTCGCGATCGGTCTAGCCGCTTACCCCCTGCCGGGCCGTTTACCGACGTTGATGATGGTCATGGCTTTGGTGCCTATTGGCCAGGCGCTTTTGTTCCCGTCGACGACCGGTTTGCTCTCCAGAAGAGGCGGCAAGGATCAGTTAGGACAGCTCATGGGTGTGCAGCAGGCCTTCGGCAGTGTGTCGCGAATCGTGGGGCCGCTTTGGGCGGGTGCGCTTTTCCAGTACGTGAGCCCGGACGCTCCTTTTTTTGCGGCCGGAGCGGTGGTAGCGGTGGTAGCTGTTCTGGCGGGGCGTCTCCGGCCCGAGCCTCGTGGTTAGGAGCTACCGCGATAGCCGGTGAGGTTGACAGCATGACTAGATTGAAGGTCGGAATCTGTGAGCTACACCCCGAGATGGCCCCCGGCTCGGAGGCCTGGTCGTATTTTGCACGCCATGTGAGCATGGAGAAACCCGATCTGTTCTTGCTCAATGAAATGCCGTTCGGTTCATGGATCTCGGCGGGCGAGAAGTTCGTTCCGGACGCTTGGAAGGCAGCTTGCGATGTGCATGCCAAGGGAGTCTCGCTACTCGGTGAGCTCGGTGCCAATGTCGTGCTGGGGAGTCGGGCGAGGGAGTTCGAGGGCCGCCGCGTCAACGAGGCGTTCGTGTGGACGAAGGATGATGGCTTGCAAGGAATACACACCAAGCAGTTCTTTCCCAACGAGGCCGGGTACTACGAAGCGCGTTGGTTCGAGCCGGGAGAGCGTCACTTCCAGGTGGTGGAGGCAGGGTCGCTAAAAGTTGGCTTCCTTATTTGTACGGAGGTGATGTTCAACGAGCATGCTCGCCACTACGGCCGCAGTGGGGCTCACGTCATCGCCGTCCCCCGTGCGACTCCACGTGGCACGACCCGTCGTTGGTTGACGGCCATGCAAATGGCGGCGATCGTGTCGGGTTGTTATGTGGTTTCGTCCAATCGAGGCGGCGTCGACTCGCAGGGTCAGAAGTTCGGCGGCGCCGGCTGGGTCGTGGATCCGATTGGCGACATGATGGTCCAGACGTCCACCAGCACCCCCGTTGTGTACTACGACATCGACCTCCACCTTGTCGCCCAAGCCCAGCGTGATTACCCCTGCAACGTAAAGGAATAATGCAGGGGTCAGACCCATAATTATCACTGGGGTCGGATCCAATATTGTGCAGGGGGGAACCAGTTTCCCCGCACGTAACGCGAGAGTCGGTTTTAAGGTTCGAATTGTCTAACGGCTCGGCTAACTGTAGTGTAATGCACGCCGAGATGCGCCGCGACCGTTGCCATGGAGTAAGCACCGCTAGGGTAGGCCCTGGCCATCGCCTCGTAGCGATTCGGGAAGTTTTTCTGGAACCAGGAAAGCGGCTTTGCAAGAGGGCGGAGTTGCGATCGTGACACTCCCCGCAGTTCCTCCGGATTAACCAGCGCTTGCATTTCCTCCACAAACGCATCCGAGCCCAGATAGAACTCGTTCCGGAGGCCGGTCCAAACGCTTTCTCGATCCTTGCCCGCCTCGACGAACCGTCTATAGGCTTTAATGGCTTCCTCGGGATCGTCCCCAAATTGGCGAAGTAGCCAGTCTGATTCCAGCCAGGGAGGGGATTGAACCGCCCCGGGTTTTCCGGAGACTGTTTTAGTTGAGTATCGCCATCTCTAGCGAGCCTTCCTGCGACCGATAGTAGTTCATCTCGTACTCGACGGGGGCGACATTTCCGATCGGCTCCAAGAGTCGTTGCGTGTTGTACCAATGGACCCACTCGAGGGTGGCGAACTCGACGTCCTCAGGACCACGCCAGGGCCCACGTCGACGGATCACCTCGGTCTTGTAGAGGCCGATGATGGATTCAGCCAAAGCGTTATCGTAAGAGTCGCCTCGGCTGCCGACGGACGGCTCAATACCCGCCTCGGCGAGCCGCTCGGTGTAACGGATCGAGACGTACTGCACGCCGCGGTCGCTGTGATGCACCAATGGATCTTCTGGGTTTAGTCGGCGCTCGTGCAGCGCCTGCTCCAACGCATCGAGAGCGATGCCGGCAGTCAACGATGTCTTCGCTCGCCAACCGACGATGAGTCGAGCGAAGACGTCGATGACGAAGGCGACATACACGAAGCCGCGCCACGTGGCGATGTAGGTCAGGTCCGAAACCCAGAGCTCGTTCGGGCGTGTGGCGTTGAAGTCGCGCTCCACGAGGTCCATCGGGCGAGCGCCGCTCGAATCCGGCTTCGTCGTCTTGAATCGACGTCCACGGACCGCCCCCTGGAGGCCCATTTCACGCATCAGACGGGCCACCGTGCATCGAGCCACGTCGCGGCCCTCACGGCACAGCTGACGCCAGACCTTGCGCACGCCATACACGTCAAAGTTCTCTTGCCGTACACGACGAATCTCGCCGCGGAGTTGGACGTCGCGCTTCGCTCTCGCTGGCAGGCGGCTTGGGTCCTTCTCTCGCGCTTTCTGCTCGTAATAGGTCGACGGGGCGATCGGAAGCATCCGGCAGATCGGCTCGACCCCGTAACTCTCACGGTTCGCGTCCACGAACAACACATTCACCTCGGTCGGCGGTCGAGCTCCGCCTGGGCGAAAAACGCCGACGCCTTGCGAAGGATCTCGTTCGCCCGCTTTAGCTCACGGTTCTCTCGCTCAAGCTCCTTCAGCCGCTGACGCTCGTCCGTCGTCAGTCCCGCTCGTTTCCCAGCATCACGCTCTGCTCGACGCACCCACGTGCGTAGCGTTTCCCGCGTACAGTCAATCTTCGACGCAATCGATGAGATCGCTGACCACTGAGATTCGTGCTGAGCCTGCTGGTCGAAAACCATCCGCACTGCGCGCTCTTTTACCTCCGGTGAATACCTGCTTCGTCTTGTCATGACTCCATCCTCTCAAGAGTTGGAGTCTCCGGGAAACCCGGGGCGGTTCACCTTG
>CBDCTW010000013.1:0-15475 GCA_965222425.1 Candidatus Marinacidobacterales bacterium | reverse complement strand
AGCCAAGTCCGGAGGGGGAAGACACATTCGTCACCAAATTCGACCCGGCGGGACAGATCGTCTACTCCACGTATCTTGGAGGTCGTTTCAACGATCAGGGCGAGGGGATTGCGGTAGATCTTGCCGGTCGTGCTTTGGTGACAGGCGACACAATCTCGGATGACTTCCCGACAACCACCAACGCTTTCCAGCCGGCCATCGTATCAGCACCGGAGGGGTTCGTAGCCCAACTCAGCGCCGACGGCTCGGTGCTGCAATACTCGACCTATCTGGGCGGGAACGGGTCGGATAGCCCCCGCGCGATCACCGTCGATAGTCAAGGCAACGTCATCGCGGTGGGCACTACCGGGTCAGACGATTTCCCCTCGCTTGGCACAACCATCAAAACCTGCCAATTCGGCCCAAACTCACCGGGGGATGCTTTCGTGGCCAAGATCGATCCGTCGAGTGGCTCGTTAATCTTCTCTACCTACGTTGGCGGCTCGGACGACGACCGAGCATTGGGTGTCATCGTCGATGCCTACGACAACATTTGGGTGACCGGTCGAACCGAGTCCAGTAATTTCCAGACTACGATGGACGCATTGCAGACGACACGGAACGGCTCCGTCGCTGCTTTCGTCACATCCCTGGCGTCGGACGGCTCCAGCCTATTGTATTCAACCTACCTCGGCGGAACCGGTGGCGATGTGGCGATCGGGTTGGCGCACTCTCCTGGTAACGTTTTCGTCGGCGGCCTGACGGGCTCCACGGATTTTCCGCTCGAGAATCCATTCCAGGGGGGAAACGCCGGTTCCTCGGATGGTTTCATCTCCAGAATCGAATACAATGAACCACCTATCTCCGACTCCGGGGGGCCCTACGACGTCGACGAAGGAGGATCGGTTCAGCTCATGGCCTTCGGTTCGGACCCCGAGGGAAACCCGCCGATCTTCGACTGGGATCTAGACGACGATGGGGTTTTCGAAACGCCGGATGAGAGCGTCCCCTTCTCTGTGGTCAATATGGACGGGCCAAGCTCCGTCCCCGTCGTGGTTCGTGTGACCGACGACATCGGACTCACCGCGATTTCGGAGACCACGGTTGAGGTCCTCAACGTTACACCTTCTGCGACGTTCGGCAACATCTCCGGCACACGGGTCCTCGGCGCCACGCCGGTTTCAGCGGTCCTGGCCTTCAGCAACACGACCGATCCGAGTGCCGACGACGTGGCTGCGGGTTTTCTTTTCTCTTACGATTGCGATGGCGATATGACTTTCGAGGTGGCGGGATCCGCCTCGGATTCCTTCGACTATGTTTACGCGTCCGCCGGCACTTTCACAGCGGGTGGCCGGATCGAAGACCAGGACGGCGG
Source organism: Candidatus Marinacidobacterales bacterium (assembly GCA_965222425.1). Taxonomy (GTDB): domain Bacteria; phylum Acidobacteriota; class Vicinamibacteria; order Marinacidobacterales; family DATDRI01; genus CBDCNP01. The sequence continues at coordinate 14,121 of CBDCTW010000013.1, read as the reverse complement.
GTTCAATGATTACACGACGCTCGTCGAGATCCTGACACCGCGCGGCGGGATCGAGCGGCTCATCGAAAAGGTGAATACCCTCATTACCGAGGGAAGGGTTTCTTTCTTCTTCGGGCGGGCCTTGCTCATCCCTCTCAATGTGGCCTTGTTTCAATTCGACCAAGGCAACGTCGGAGCCACGGTGGGTTTACTGCGTTTCTTCCGATTCGTGGCCCAAATAGGAACCTTGTTCGGAGGATTGTCGCCTGATGACGCCAGCCAGCTCATCGACTGCGCCAACCAGGTCATCGCCGCTCTGGGAGGATGACTGGCAAACCCCTTGGCTAGCTCTCGATGTCGTAATAGAGGCGCAGGTCGAACTCGTCGCTATCCATGACGAGCCGCTCGCCTTCCAGTTCATGGTGGTCGTCATATGCTCCGAGCGTCATGCGATGGACGCTACCCTGTTCTCGGGCTGCCGTTTCCAGCACGTGGCCGTCTCGAATGACCCAGTGCGCAACGAGAAGCTTCCTTCTGTCGTAAGCACCCTCGAGGACCCGGACGACCTCGTATTCGTTGACGAGCAGCGCCTGACGATAGGGCAGGATCGACTCCGGGGTTGGAATGAGGTACGACTGGAGGACGCGCGCCTCGACGACCAAGCGCTCCGCCTTTCGGTCTGCGGACGTTGACGCCGCTTTTGGGCCACGCTTGACGTCACGAGTGACACGATCCGCAGGTCGCTCGCTCGGATCGATCCACGCATCGGGATAAAAATCGGCGCGGCGGTTGTCGGACACCTTGGCCCAAGCCTCGACAGTGGTGAAATCATCGGAAAATCGCCCCAGGTAGATCTCGACCTGCCTTCCACCACCACGGATCTTGTTGGCCTTGCCGCCAACGGTGTAGGGGCCGGTTATCGTGAGGAACCGGGGGTGGTTGGCCCATCGCGGATGGTAAATCTCGTAGCCGTCGACGCCGGGCGCATTATTGATGTTGACCTGCCACCGTTCGTCGCGCTCCAAATCCACGATGGTTAGGTTCCGGTGAGCGCCATCGAAATACCAGAAGAGTGGGTTGGGACCGCTCGATAGAGACGTCCAACAGCCTCTTCCTTTACGATCCCAGTCACCGTTGGGCAGCTCGACCACGCCGGCGGCCGGCCACGGGAAGAGACCGCCCGCCAGGCGACCGTTGTCTGATACCTGGAAGGTGTCCCCGCTCACGCGGCGCCGGTCCCAAACCACTTCACTCACATCCCAACTATCGATCTGATGTCGCGTGACGACGCCATAGGTGGTCGGATCTTTCTTTTCGTCCGTGCCCACGTAGGCCCAGTCGACGTTGGTGGAGGGATCCATCCACGTTGCGAGCGCGAATCCCCTCCCAAGCCTCGTAAGACCCGAACCGTCCCAGTTCACAACGAACACCCGGTTCCGCCGACGGTTCGAGAACACCACCCGTTTACCAAGCGCCGTCAGAAGCGGCTTGGCGTAGTTGCCGGGTGTGTCGATGATCGCACGCTCGCCGCGCCCGTCGGCGCTGTCGTAGCCCATCAGGCGTAGTTGCTTACCTTTGCTGCCGATGTCGGTCCCATCGCCGATGTCCTGGGTCCAGACGACTCGGGTGCGTGCACCGGTCAAGCTCTGAATGTCACTCGGCTTCGCTGACGCAACCCGCGTGTTTGCGCGTGCCTCGTTACGCTGGCCCGGAGCTTCTGACGGCGCGCACGATGTGGAGACGAGGACGAGCGTCGCGAACAGCGACACTACCTGACGAGCCATAGGGATGCCTTGCACACTGCTTTCGACGTTGTCTTGAGGCATTCTTTGCTCAATTCTGTAGCAGCGGTCGAGAAGCCGCAAGCAACACAAAGGGAACGCCACGGACCACCCGACTCTGTTCCAGGGTGATGTCTTAAGATTCCTGTCAAAGAAAAACGATGTATGGTTCCCCAAGCTCAAACCCGTCCCCGTCATGGGGACAGAAAAGGAGAACCATACATCATGGGAAAGGTACTACCGAGTCAGCGATTGCTCAAGCAGTTCGAGGAACAACTGGTATTTGGGGAGATGAATCTCTCGGAGATCGTCCGGTCGGGAGCTCAGATGATGCTTCAATATGCGTTGGAGCGCGAGGTGACGGAGGCGTTGGGTCGAAATTACTATGAGAACGCTCCGGCAACGACGAAGGAGAAGGGACGACGCAACGGGTATGAGTCGCATCGGGTCCTCACGGGCGAGGGAGCGGTAACGGTGCAAGTGCCGCAGGTACGAGAAACAGAGAAGGTGTTTCAGTCAAAGATTCTCGACGCCTACGTGAGCCGGACCGAGAAATTCGATGAACTGATCGCGCGGATGTACGTCCACGGGATGTCGACGCGTGACATTGAGGCGACGTTCGCGGACGTGCTGAGCGGCACGGGTGTCTCGAAGTCGGTGGTGAGCCGGGTCACACGGTGTCTGTCGGAGGATTTCGAGGCGTTTCGAAAACGGGATCTCTCGAACGAGAAGCTGTTGTATCTCGAGCTCGATGGCACGTACCTGCGCTACCACCAAGGAGCGGAGAGGAAAGAGCCCATCCTCGTTGCGACCGGCTATCGCGCTGATGGGACGCGAGTTCTTCTTCATATCGGTGTCGGCAACCGAGAATCCTACGAGAACTGGAAGGGGTTCTTGCAGGAGATGGTGGCCCGAGGAATGAGGGAGCCGTTACTCATCGTGACGGACGGGAATCCTGGAGTGCTCAAAGCGATCGCAGAGGTCTTCCCTCGAAGCCTCAAGCAACGTTGCCAGAAGCACCGCCTCGAGAACATCCTGGGCAAGGCTCCGAAGGAAGTGCGCGACGAACTCAAGGCGGCCATCCTTGAGTCGTTCCATGCGAACAGCTACGAGCAAGGGCTGAAGAAGGGTCGGGAGGTGATCGCTCGGTACCGCCAACGATTCCCGAGCGCGATGAAGTGCATGGAAGAGACCCTCGAAGCGTGTCTTCAGGCGCTACGCCTTCCTGCGGCGCATCACAAAAGGCTTCGCACGTCGAATCTACTTGAGCGCACGTTCGGAGAGCACAAACGTCGCACAAAGGTCATTCCTCACTTCTTCACCGAGGAGGCCGCGATGAAACTCTCGTTCGCTGTGCTCTTGGCCGTCGCAAACAAATGGCGCGGCGTGAGGATGGATGTCTTCGCCGCTAGGAAAGTCGAGGAGCTTCGCAACGAGCTTCTCCCGCAAGGCACGTCGGAGGAATCAGCAGCTTAACCGAGCGCGGGGAACCGTACGGAGATTTGACAGGAAAATTAAGACTTGACCTGTTCCAGCGCGTTCTCCCTACGCCGTCGTCCTCGGCGTTGCCGACGAATGGGCCGAGCGCTTCGCCAGGCTATTGACCGAAGCTCCCACCTGGTACGAGTCCCTTCCTGGAGTGACGGAAAATCCCATCCGGGCGACATGGTCAGGGATCTGGGTCGAGGTATGCATGCGATGGGCTCGACGTTGACGTCGCAGCCGAGCAGTAGCGGAGGTGGTGGTTTTAGCGGCTTCAGTGGTGGCGGAGGATTCAGCGGAGGAGGCTTCGGAGGTGGTGGTGGAGGAAGCTGGTAACCCTTTCCCGGAACAAACAGGGCTCAGTCCAGAATTTTGAGCATTGGACTCATTCGGTGAACTTGGTGGGTATGCCGGCGCCCTTGAGCATGCTCACCAGCCCGGTCTTGTCGGTTGCTTTCATCCAGGCCTCTTTTCCCTCTATCTTCTTCTCTTTAACGAACGCAAGGAGGCTGTCGTTCATCGTGGTCATTCCCTGTTTTTTCGACGTCTGCATGATGCATCTAATCTGATAGGTTTTTCCTTCGCGAATCAGACTAGCCACCGCTTGGTTACCGAGCAGGACCTCGAGCGCCGCCACGCGGCCGCTGCCGGGCTGTTTGGCGCCAAAATAGTCAGTTGCTACCACCGGACCTAGCCAGGCGCCGGTGCCGGGGAGGGGACGGCAGCGCTGCTCGCTTTTCCTTGACGTGTTGACAAAAGACCTACGAGGGTACAGGCGACGAGGGGAATCCCGACGTAATGACAGAGCTTGTTGCCCGGGGTTCGATGGTATGCCTCGTAGTCCTCAAAGACGACCGCCAGGCGAGAGGCCATCAGCTACCTCCTTCGAGATAGGCATCGTAACTCGCTTCCACGGAATGTGGCAAGCAAGGCGAGGAACTGCGTAGGGGATGTCCCGCCGGATGTTGAATTTGGGGTAGCGGCGGCTCCTTGGCCGGCCTAAGAATAGGTCTGCCAATAAACCGTCTCCAGAGGGGGACAAGGAGCCACCAATGCCTAGGAAATCAAAGAAGCCAGTAAGAAAGCAAACGCACTCGCCTACGGGCAAGGTAGTTGGCCAAGTCGGTCAGATACTGCTACCGATGATAGCTGGGATCGCGGCCACGAAGGCGGATCTGACGGAATGGGTGTACGAGCAAGGACTGACAGCTCTGCACCTACTGCTCAGAGAGGACGCCGAGGAGATCGCGGGGCTCAAGGGCAAGCACGAGAAGGAGCGAACTCATAACCACTGGGGGAGCACGAACGGAGAGCTGAGCTTCGGTGGTCGTCGCATCCAAGTGTCGCGACCTCGAGTTCGCTCGAAGTCGGGCGCGGAGGCGTCGCTTCCACACTTCGAAGCCTTCCGCGAAGAAGACCCGCTTCCAGAGCGAGTGTTGAATCAAATCTTGGTGGGCGTATCGACCCGAAATTACGAATCGAGTCTGGACAAACCCGCGGCCAAGTTGAAGTCTCGTGGCACGAGTAAGAGTGCCGCCAGCCGTCACCTCGTGAGCCAGACGACTAAGAAGCTCGAGGAATACCTGTCTCGGCGGCTAGAGGAGTTCGAGCTTGCGGCACTGATGCTGGATGGCCTTGAGGTGGCCGGACAGACCGTCGTCGTAACTCTAGGTATCACAATAGATGGAACGAAGGTGCCCCTGGGTATATGGCTGGGCTCGACGGAGAACTCCCGGGTGTGCACCGCGATGTTGCAGGACCTTCTCGAGCGAGGCTTGCGCGTCGATGAGTCGATTCTCTGCGTAGTGGACGGAGGCAAAGGCATCCGCAAGGCACTCGTCGACGTTTTGGGGGACCTCGCGGTCATCCAAAGGTGCCAGATCCATAAACTCCGAAATCTTCGCTCGTACCTTCCCAAGTCTCGTCACGCCTACGTGCTCCAGACGATGAAGGAAGCCTACAAGTGCAAGAGTGCCGACAAGGCGCGCAAGCGACTTCAGGCATTGGTGTCGTGGCTCGAGCGAAACGGCTACGACGAAGCTGCCGGAAGCCTTCGTGAAGGGATGGAAGAAACACTCACGGTCGTGAAGCTCGCGCCGCCCGCCTTACTTCGCCAGTCTCTTGCCACGACGAACGCCATTGAGAATCTCAACGGAACCATTCGCAGAGTATCGAGAAACGTCAAGCGTTGGAAGAGTCCTTCCATGGTTCGCCGACGGACCGCTCTTGGCGTCGTCACCGCGCAGAAAAAGTTCCGGCGTATCAAAGGCTATCGCCATATGGGCGCTCTCGTTCACGCGCTTAGAAGCAAACAGAAATCTCTTGACAGCGATGAGTTTGCTGCCTAAGAGTATTCACAGGTGCCGCCGCTACCCGACCAAATTCAACAGCGGCCGGGACATCCCCCTGCGTATAACCACACTGTTATCTTTAATGGGTCTACGCGGATTCGTGTGGGTAAGTCCTGACGGAAAACAGTGTAACTCATTGTGTGGAAAAGGTATCCAGACTTCATCAGGTGCTGAAAAGTGGTCCATTTTTCGGATAGGCTAACCGAGTGAAAAATTCCCAGTCGATCCGCTCGCTGTTTGCGCTGCCAGGTTTCGTGGTTGGTGCCGGATTGAAGGGTGTATTCGATGACCGATACGCCCGCGTCATCCAGCTCAAGAGGCGAAAAAAACAGCTGTTTGCTCTTACTGTGGGCAACGGTGCCGGGGGCGCTATGACAAGCAAGTGTGCCGGGTCCGCGACCTGTCGTTGGCAGGCTGGCGGATCTCTCTGGAATACGAGCGTTGGCGCGTCAACTGTCCTGGGTGCGGCGGTTTGCATGTAGAATACCTGGACTGGCTGGCGAACAACTCGCGCTACACCTAGCGTTTTGCGACGCATGTGGGCAAGCTGTGCCGGGATATGCCGGACAAGGCGGTGGCCGAGATGGAACGTCTGCGCCTCCTAGTTGAAGGGGTCAACAACAAAATCCGTGTGCTGCAACGACGCGCCTACGGCTATCGCGACGAGGAATATCTCAAGCTGAAGATCGTGGCGGCATTCCTTCCGCCATTACCCAGAAATGCCGTCTTCAACCCACACGAATCCGCGTAGACCCTCTTTAATTTACGATTCGTTCCCTGCCCTCACCTGGGTTCTGGCACTGCCCGTCATTGCCTAACCGCCTGTGCTATCATACGTTTCGATTGGTGGGAGGATCCGGAGGAGGTCAAGGTCCAATGGCAAAAGATTCCGCGGTGGAAAAGAACGAAAAGGAAGCAGACGAGTCGCCTTCCACAGCTTCTACTATCGAGAACGGCGTACACATCCCTGGCATCGACTACAACCCGGAAGACAAGGATGGGCCCGCTTCTTACTCCATGATTCAGCCCCGGATGCGGGGTATTTACGCTCAATTTTACAAGGAAACCTATTTCAACAAGAACAAGGCTCTCGATTCCAAGACCCAAGAGCTCATCGCTCTCGCGGCGTCCTTGGTCGCACGATGCGACGGCTGCATCGAGGGTCACGTCCAAAAGGCGTTGAAGCACGGAGCCACCAAAGAAGAGATCAGCGAGACCATTGTCATCGCGATCGGCATCAACGCCGCCTCCATCGTGGATATGACGGACCATGCGGCACAGAAGCTCGGTATCAATCACTTCCCTGCCAAGCCGAGCCGCTAGGCCCTAGGCCTGAATCCTCAGATAGCACACGCCTCGTCGGCATGATGTCAGCGCGGGCTAGCCTCGTCTTCCCGATCCTCATTGCTCTTTCGACTCACTGCGCCGGGGACGGCTCACCAACTAGTCCAACCGACCCGAGCGATCCCGAGTCGAGCCGTCCCGTCGACGGCCGATTCGTCGCCGAGCGAGTCGTTTCCCTTCCCAATTTTCCTGTTGCCATGGCATTCACATCCACCAACCGCATTCTGGTAACCGAGAAGGGCGGCTTCGGTGGGGTGCGAACCGCGTCGGTGAGGGTCGTCGAAGATGGAAGCATGCGGGACCGACGACTCATCACCTTCCACAATGTGTAGACCGGCGGCGAACGGGGGCTTCTGGGCATCGCCCTCGACCCCAACTACCAAGCCAATGGTCTGGTCTACGTCTTCTATACGAGCGCGAATCGTACCAACATGGTAGCCCGCTTCACGGATGACGCTTTCGGGCAGAACGGCGACGAAGACGCGGAATCCGTGACCGCCAACTTGCCCTCCGACGTCTGTGGCATTCATCAGGGAGGAAGCATCGCCTTCGGCCCCGACGGCATGCTCTACGTCAGCGTCGGGAACAATGGATACGATCGGTGCACCAGCCAGCGGCCAATACTCTGGCGGGAAAGATTCTTCGCTACACCCGAGACGGTAGGATCCCCGATGACAATCCCTTCGCGGATATGCCGTTTCCCAGCTCCGCCTTTTTCGCCACCGGACTCCGAAATAGCTTCGACTTCACCTTCCATCCGGTGACCGGCGACATCTTCGCGACCGAGAACGGGACATCGCAAAACGATGAGATCAACCGAATCTTACCGGGCGTCAACTATGGTTGGCCCTTCTTCCAGTGTAGAGAATCGGCAAACACGGATTGCTCGGTGCCACGTCCGTCCAACCGTGGACCGATTCAATGCTACCCGTCGGTCATCGCGCCAACGGGCATTACGGTCTATCAGGGCAATGTCTATCCGCAGCCGTATCAGGGAAACGTGTTTTTCGGCGACTTCAACAACGGCGTGCTCCATCCTCTCGTTCTGTCGGAAGACTGGACGACGGTTGTTGCGGCAGACGACCGATTTCTGAGCAGCTTTGGGCGGATCATCGATCTAGCAGTCTCACCCGATGGGTTCCTCTACGTGTTGACCGATCAGGATATCCAGCGAGTGATGTTCGTCGCTAATTAAATCCAGGTCAGGCGAGAACGCCGAGCTGTTGGGTCTCTGGATTCGGCACGCTTGCGTCTCGGCTCGCGAGGGCTTCCTTTTCAGCTTCTTCGATCTCCGCGGCCACTTCGCCCTCCGCGGATTCGAGCGCTTGGCGATTCGATTTCTCCGACAATAGCCTGAACCCTGCATCCACAAGGTAAGTCTCGTACATGCCGATCGGGTCGCGTCTCCCCCACTCCTCGAAGAGCTCGGGAGGGAGGATGGCCCTGCTTTCTCCTTCATCATGCGTGGCGTGGCCGCCCATACGGAACGTGTGCATCGTTAACACCACCGGTCCTCTCCCGCCCCGACACATGTCAGCGGCCAGGCGAACCGTCGCGTAAACATCGAGCACGTGATTTCCATCGCACGTCATCCCGGTCGCGCCGTAGATGGACGCTAGCTCACTCATCGACCGGCGGGAGTGCGTCGCCAGAGGCGTCCCCAGCGCGATCTGGTTATCCTGCACCACGACGATCACTGGAAGCCGAAGAGCCCGCGCGCACATAACCTCTTCGTGAAAGGCGGTCGTGCGCGCCGACCATGCTGATAGGAGTCAGCACGCCTCGTTCCATATCACGGAAGTGGATATCCCGCCCTTGGGTCGGTGAGTCGGCAGTGCCCAAATAGGCCCGAAACATGTCAGCCACCGACATGCCCATCTCGTGGCAGGCACCGGCGTTTCGGATCATGGGACCCAGCACGTCGCCGGGCTTCAGTGCGTGGACGGCCCCCACCGTCGCTGCCTCTTCACCCGTTCCGAGCCAAGCCTTCGAGATAACGCCCTGTCGAACCCACCTCTTGAGCGCGATATCGTGGAGACGATTCCGCACCAGGCCTTTGTATAGTCGCAGGTGTTGCTCGGGCGTGAGCTGGGTGACGATTTCCCTCCGTTCGGCATCAGCATCGATCGTTTCCCGAAAGCGATCCATCACTTCTAGATCGGGCGTCCAGTCGACGTACCCGGGCGGATCGTAGGCCGGGTATCTTTTAAATTTGCCATACCTTTCTATTATTGAACTTTTCGGAGTATCTCCCTCGCCCCCGGGAGGTGCTCCTCTTGGATGCGCTCCAGTAGCTCTAACCAGTGGGGATTCATCGCGACCGCGCGTTTGATGTCGGCAAGCGCCTCCGCCTCTTTCCCGGCCTGCATCAGCATAGCGCCTCGCCAGAAAATCAATTCGTCGTTTTCCGGCGCGATCTCGAGCGCCGTGTCGTAAGCGCCGAAGGCCTTCTCGAATTCCTGCGCGGCGAGGTAGTTATCGCCATCGGTCGCCAGATCATAGGCCTTTCTGAGCTGGTACAGTCGTCCCAGCTCCGCGATCGGTGTCTCATGATCTTCGACGCGCAGATCGACCACCCGGTTTTTCCACGGCTCCTCCTCGGAGACAGAGCGAACAACAAGCAACGCCGCCGATTGTCGGCCACGAACGTCACCCCCCGGCTATTGTCCGGCTCGAAGAGCCGCTAAGATACGATCACCAAGGTCGCCCTTGGTCTTTGCAAACGCGGCCCCCATGTCCTCCCAGACTTGGAAAGACGCGAGCAGATTTCCATGGGCGGAGTAGCCTTTCCCGGAACGATCGCCAGCGAAGGGAATGCACATCTTACCGGTGTGGGCGGCCATTCTTCCTTGAGCGTCGATGAACGCGACCTGACGCACGTCGCGCGCGTCGTCCATCGACAAGAGCTCCTCTAACGCTTCCCTCGCTGACTTACCCGATTTCATGAGCGCCAGGCCGCGAGGGCCGTAGGCGGGCTCGATGAACGATTGTGTGGCAACCGCCCCGACTCCGGCTTCGGCCCACGAAACGGCGCTACCGACCGAAAACCAGTGCGACTGAATGCCAACGCCGAGCTCCCCGGTAGCGGGATCTCGAGCCACGATGGAAAACGTCCCTGCCGGTCTCCGGGGCACCATCTCCTCGGCGCTCATGGCACCGGTGACCGCCATCGCGACGAAAAACATCAAAGAGCTTGACAGCTTGGACATCAAACTTTCCTCCCCCTAGGCAACGCCTAGCTCAGTCTCTCGGTAACCTGGAGAAATCGATCGATTTCGGCGGCGTTGTTGAAAAGAGCAATTCCTAATCGAATCTGCGTTCCGTCCTCCCGACACTCAGCTGGATCCCATTTTTTTCCATGATACCGCGGACGACGTCGGCGTCTCCCCCGTGGACGAAACTCACGATGGACGAGGCGTTGTTGGGAGGCGTGAGCACTCGAAAACCGCGTTCAACTAATCCGCTCCGGAGTCGCTGGGCGAGGGAGATCGTATGCTTCCCGATTCGTTCGAGCCCCACCTGAGCCAGATAGTCGAGTGCAGCCCCCAGTTGGTAAACGGCGTCGAAGGCAACGTCGCATACTCGAACGCTCTCGCCCCCTGATAGAGCCGATACCGATAGTCCCCCAGCTCCTCTTCGACCTGGAGCCCTCCCACCCTATCCGGCCGGACTCGGTCCAAAAGCTCTCGGCGAACGAAGAAGGGTGCCACCCCGTAGCCCGCCAGCAACCACTTGTAGGTACCGCTGGCAAGAAAGTCGATACCGGTCTCACCGAGATTCATGGGGAACATGCCGACTGCCTGAACCGCATCGGTATAGAGATATGCCGCGTGAGCATGCGCGAGCCGCCCCAGAGCCTTCGTGTCGTGTCGGAATCCGTTCTGATGAGAGACCCAGGCAACGGAGATCAGTCGAGTGCGAGCATCTACGAGCCGTTCGAACTCGGAGACTGGAACCGCCCCGACACGCTGTCTGGCAATGCGCAGCTCGATTCCGGTTGTCTCTTCGAGATGCTTGTACAAGATGTAGGTTGTCAAGTAGTGGAGCTCGTCCACAACCACGTTGTCGCCTCGTTCGAGGCCATTCTGACGAGCCACGACGTTCTCGCCTTCGGTCGTGTGGCATAGAGGAAGCCGATCTCGTCGCTTGAGACGCCTACCAGCCGAGCGAACTTTTCTCTCACTTCGTTGGTATGAATGAGCATGTCCCCTAGCGAGATCGGTTTTCGAGCCTTGGATCTCAAAAAGCGAGCACCTGCCTCGACGACAGACGCTGGAGGAGGAGTTATGTAGGCACTGTCGAGATAGATTCCCCCGGCGGTGACGGGAAAGTCCTCCCGTACACTTAGGGGATCCGCCTAACTGGAATGTGTGGGGGCAGTTCCTGCCGTCAGTCGTGCGACTCCCGCGGTTGCGGACGCGGCCCCGAGGAACTGCCTGCGGTCTAGCTTCCTTGAAGAGCTCAAAGCGGTCTCGACATGTGGAGTGCTCGCTGGCCGGCGGGATAGATCCCCTCGTCGCTCGAAAAGCGGAAGCCATGGCGAGCGAATAGCCTTTGCCCTCGCGCGTTTCCCTCTGCCACGGAGAGGTGGATCTCTCGCATCGGGTGCTCAGAATCTAGCGACGGCGCCTCCTCCATCGCTTTTTCCAGAAGCGCTGTTCCAACGCCTTGCGTCTGGAACTCTGGAGTGACGGCGATCGCGAGAAGGTCCGCCAACGCCTCGTTACGTTTTATGCGGTTGGGATAGGCCATGAGCATCGCCAAACCCACGGGCTGCCCGTCTATCTCACCGACCAGAGTCACGACGCCCTTGGTATCGAACCACTCCACGAGGTAGCGGTCATAACTCCCGTAGATAGAGAAGACGGTGTGTGCGAGCCGGCGAACAAAAGCACGGTCTCCCTCGCTCGCCACGCGCACCGATAACTTTCCGCCCGCTGGGGCAGCCGATCTCGGTGTCGTCTCTCTCATTGAGCTCACACTCGACGAGTTCGGTGCTTTGCAAGCTTGAACTCTTGGTGCCAAGTCGATTTCGCGCCGCCGCCGTAGCGTGCTATGTCCACTTCGATGACATAGGGGCTACCTCCCCGCGTTGCCGCGATGCCTCTCCCTAGAGCGCTCTCGATTTGATCGCCTCTCTCTACCTTCTCACCCGGCACACCTTGGCTTCCTGCGAGCTTCACGAAGTCGATATCTGGATCGCCAAGATACATTCCCGCGTAGTGCCCAGACTCGGACATCTTCCCCTGGTAACGATCATAGGCGAAGCGGACCGTCTGGTAGTTGTGATTGTTCCAAACCACGGTGAGAACGGGAACACCGTAGCGTACCTGAGACCAAAAACACGAGGCGGAGTACATTACCGATCCGTCTCCTATCGAACAGATGACATGTCGATCCGGTGAGCCGAGCTTGGCACCGGTCGCCGCGCCGACCCCCAGCCGAGAGAAAAACCGGTATTGCTGAGCCACATCGGCTCGCCGGGACGGTGCCCGAAAGGAAAAGAGCCGTATTTCCCGGTGAGGTTCTCGCTGACGACGATCGCGTAGGGATCGATCTTACGAGCCAAGGCGTGACCGAGCTCATCTGGGTGGATCGGGCTCTTGCCGAAGTTCTGACGGGCTTCGGCCTCCGACTTCGCGCGATCCTTCGCGACGACATGCCGAACCTCCAGCGAGCGACTCTCGGCCACTTCGGCCATCTTCGTCTTAGTGATGGCCGACTCGATAGCTGCACGGAGATCAACGAGGGCCTCGCGTACGTCGGCGACGAGGGCCACGTCGGTCGGGTAATTGCGGCTCATGGAAGACGTATCGATCCCGATGCGCACAATTCGCGCCGTGGCGGGAACTTCCGGATCCTCCGGTATGCTGCGTCCGCCGAAATCGCGCGAGCCGACGCAAACGATCAGATCCACACCTTGCTGGACGTATTCGGAGCCCATCTGGAAGCGGCCCATGTTTTGCGGGTGGTGAGCGGGGAAATTCTGAAAGCCTTGCACCGTCAAAGTGACGCCGACTCCGAGCATCTCGGCGAAAGCGACGAATTCATCTTGGGCCCCCGACTTCCAGACTTCGTCACCGACGACGAAGACCGGCCTTTTCGATTCGAGCAGCAAGCGGGCCGCTTCCTGAACGGACGCTTCGTCGACCCGCACCCGACCACGTAAGAGAAACCTTTCCGCGGGGAGGACCTGCGAGCTCACCCCCTTCGCTTCCAAGGCGTAACCCGCCATGGCAAGGTAAACGGGCCCTCCCGGTTCGGTACACGCAACTTTGAAGGCCCGTCGCGTCATCAGCGCTAGGCTTTCGGGTTTCCGTGCCTCCCAAGAAATCTTGGTGAACTGACGATTGATCTTTTTTTGTGAGAAGCCGGGCCGTGGTGCCAGGCCGGCTTCGTCGCTCCACACTGCGTTGTCGTTGAGTCCCGCGGTCATGACGATCGCCGAACCATCTCGGCTCGCGTTATAGAGCTGCCCCGCTATCTGTGCCGTTCCTGCCACGACGTGCACGTTGACGAAGCCAGGCTTACCGCTGGCCCGATGTAACCGTCCGCCATCGCCAGCACCACGCCCTCGTGAAGTCCCATGATGAGCTGCATTCCCGGCGTATCGACGAAGGCATCAAAGAAACCGACTTCGAAGGAGCCCGGGTTCGTAAAGAGGTATTCGACCCCCGCCGCTTTCGCTTGCGCGACCACGAGATCGCCCCCCGTCCCCTCGACGGTGGGAGCATCCGGTGCCGGGCCGCTCGCCTCGGTCCGCTCCGAGGCTTCTAGAGGAGCGAGAATGGTCTCCGCGGCCGCGGCGCTGCATCCGAGCGCCGCCATGCTGCTCAAGAAACCCCGACGGGATAGATCCTGCCCGAGATATCGGCGAACCAGCTCTCTCATCATGCCCTCCGTCTGCAAGCCCCTGGGATTCTTGGGATAGTACTATGTACTTAACGGGGTCCTCAATCAGGAGGCTCTCACCCAATCCTCACAATTGCTCATTTTTTTTGGGCCCACGGAGGTTAACTTTGGGTTCATCCGGGCGTGTCACCCGGCATCCGAAATTCCCGGATGAACCGAACTTGGACTCCATTCAAGATGGGAGGCGATGATGAAAGCAGTGGGCTCCGTAGGCGTCTTTCTGCTGTTCTTTGTTTGTTCCGGATGTGGACGTGACGAACCGGACCTGCCTC
>CBDCTW010000012.1:0-59852 GCA_965222425.1 Candidatus Marinacidobacterales bacterium | reverse complement strand
GCCATATGAGCGCTCTCGTTCACGCGCTTAGAAGCAAACAGAAATCTCTTGACAGCGATGAGTTTGCTGCCTGAGAGTATTCACAGGTGCCGCCGCTACCCGACCAAATTCAACAGCGGCCGGGACATCCCCGCGGTTGCAGCGATAAGGTATAGGATTGGAGGTTGAGATGGGTACGAGACTCGGTAGCGAAGAGCTGGAAGCGTATCGGCGGGACGGCTTGCTCTATGGTATCCCGGTGCTTTCACCGCAAGAGATCGCCCACTACCGGGCGTGCGCCGAGGACTTGCTCGCGTCCTGCGGCGACGACCTCAAGAACTATCTCCTGCAAGTGCACTTAGTCCAGCGGTGGGCCGACGAGCTCATCCGTCACCCGGGCGTCCTGGACGCGGTGGAGGACATCTTGGGTCCGAACATACTGGCCTGGAAGAACAAGTGTTTCTACAAACCCGCGGACGCGACATCTTACGTTTCCTGGCATCAAGATAATTACAACGAGCATTTCGATAGCGACGAATCCGTAACCGCGTGGGTCGCCCTGTCGGACAGCCATCCCGGCCACGGGTGTGTCCGCGGCGTCGTCGGAAGCCATCTGACCGGCCGGCTACCCCATGTCGAGGTGCCGAAGCCAGATAATCTCTCGACGCGCGGCCCGGAGATCACCGCGGCTTTCGACACCACGAAAGCGGTGGACTTGACACTCGATGCCGGCCAGATGTCTCTGCACCACCCGCGCACCATCCATGGGTCCAGCCCGAACGAGTCGGGTGAGCCGCGCATCGGCTTCGCCACCGCGTACATCGCGGCATCGGTCCGCCAAACGACGGCCCCGACGCACGGCGCCACGTTGGTGCGGGGCAAGGAAACGTTCCAGTTCTTCCCACCGAACCCGGTGCTCACCGGCGACGACGACGCGTTGAAGGTGGAGGCGCGGGAGACTTTCCGCAAGTACAAAGGGAAGAAATTGGTTTACTAAGTGGTTGCCTTTTGCCCGGACCGAGTACGTTGAGGAGCCATCGAGCTCTCATGCTGCGGCACCGATCTCCCTCAATTTTGTCATCGCGAGACGAATGCGCGACTTGATAGTTCCCAGGGGCTGGCCCATAGTTTTCGCCACATCGGCATGGCTCAGACTCTAGAAAGTTGCCAGCTCTATCGCTTGCCGCTGCTCATTCGGCAAAGTAGATAACGCCCTGGCCAGCCACGATCGCCGCTGGGTGAGCAGTGTGTCTCGTTCCGGATTGTCCTTGGAAACAACCCGATCCACTTCGTTGCCTAAACCGCTCTCGCGCTGACGTCGTTTCGCCACAACGCGCAAGCGATCGACCGCCCGACTGCGGGCGAGTATTGCAAGCCAGGCGGTAGGGTTTCCCCGGCCGAGATCGAACCGAGAGGCCTGCCGCCAGACCTGCATGTAGACGTCGAGGGTCACTTCTTCGGCATCCATCGGCTCTCCCAGAATCCGAAGCGCCACGCCGTAGACGAGCGAGCTCGACGCATCGTATAGGCTGGCCAAGGCTCGCTCGTCGCCTTGGGCCGGTCGACGAATGTATTCGGCCCACTTTTTCTGACTTTCGTTCACGATCCCATCTCCTTCCAGACGTTGCTCCCGGTACTGGAAGCAATTTCGCTTGAAGGTGAGTAGAAGCCAATGGACGGCGGCTCCCTTCTCGAAGGTCTGGGGATACCCAGGCATGTGACTAATTACAAAGGAGTTAGCAAGCTGAATGACCTCCGGGATGGCTTGGATGTCGCCCGGCCAGGTGGTAGACTCCAGCCACATATACCGAGACGCCATGACACCATCCTCTCCACCCCGAGGAGTTGTCCGCTTCGGAGTCTTCGAAGTGGACTTGCGCGTCGGCGAGTTGCGCAAGCAGGGCCTCAAGATCCGGCTGCAGGAGCAGCCCTTCAAGATTTTGGAGCTGCTGCTCGCGCATCGGGACGAAGTCGTTACTCGGGCGTACCTCCGGGAAAAGCTCTGGCCCGCCGATACCTTCGTGGACTTCGACCATGGCTTGAACAAGTCGATTCAAAAACTCCGGGAAGCTCTGGACGATACCGCAGACAATCCACGATTCATCGAGACCTTGCCGCGCCGCGGGTACCGCTTTATCGCGCCGGTCAGCGAGAGGGCATCGACTTCCGAACCAATCGGAGAAGTGCCCACGCCGCCACGCGCCTCTGGGCTCGGAGGGCGTGTAGTCATCGGGTTGGCAACGCTGTCTGCTCTGGTCTTGATTGGCTATCTGGCACGGGAAGGGTTCCGGCGGGCGGAAAAACAACCGGACGGAAAGATCAGGATGGTGGTTCTGCCGTTCGAGAACCTCAGCGGTGATGCTGAGCAGGAATACTTCAGCGACGGTCTGACCGAAGAGATGATCGCTCAGCTTGGGCGCTTGCGGCCGCAACGGCTGGGCGTCATCGCCCGCACCTCGGCGTGGCAATACAAAGAGACGGAAAAGAACATCACGCAGATAGGGCGAGAGTTGGGCGTGGGTTACGTTCTCGAAGGCAGCGTACGGAAGGGGCCAGGCCGGGTCCGCATCACCGCGCAACTCATACAGGTTAGCGACCTGTGTTTGTCCACTCGGTCTGGCCCACTTTGCTCATCTAATTTGGCCCACCCTAAGTTATTGATTAATAAAGACGAGCTGTAAGAAAGCCCCTTTCCTTATTCCGCGGCCGGAACGAAGTGCAGGCCGCGGCTAGTGAAACCCAACGAACTCATGCCTTTATGGTCTTTTTCTCGCTCTTCAGGGTGCGCCGGAACCGATAGGATTCGGTGCCGGTTTCGAGTATGTGCGCCTGGTCCGTGACTCGGTCGAGCAGTGCCTTGCACAGGCGGACGTTCGTGAACACCTGGGTCCACTCCGAGAAGGGCAGGTTGGTGGTGATCACGAGCGCCGCCCTTTCGCATCGTTCCGAAACCACTTGGAACAGAAGCTCGGCGCCGACATCGGCGAGTGGGACGTAGCCGAGCTCGTCGATGCACAACAACTCGTAGCGGGCGTAGCGACGGATCACTCGCGAGAGTTCGTGCTCCTCCCTAGCTTCAACGAGTTCGTTGACGAGTCTCGAGGCCGTCGTGAAGCGAACGCGGCGACGTTGCTGGCACGCCGCTACACACAATGCCGTGGCCAGATGAGTCTTGCCTGTGCCGGCATCGCCGAGAAACAGAACCGGCCGTGCATGGTCGATGTAGTCGCCTTCGGCCAGTTCTCGTATCCGACGGGCGGAGACCTTCGGCGATTGCGAGAAGTCGAACTCCTCGAGCGTCTTCGCTCTCGGTAGTTGTGCTTCCTTCAGTCGTCTTTGAACCGCGCGGTGTTCACGCTCCTCGACTTCGGCGCTGAGCAGCACGTCGAGGTAGCGGACATAGCTGTGCTCGTCGCGCTGCGCTTGTTCGGCAATCTTCTGGAACTGCGTTGCCACGCTCGGCATGCGAAGCGTCTTGCAATGCTGACGGATGCTCTGGAGCTCGATGCTCTTCGCGTTCACGAGTTCACCTCGCCGATCAGCGCGTTGTAATGGCCAACACCTGGCAAGGAACGTTCGTACTTCGTGAGCTCTCCGAGCTCCACATCGCCAAGAGCCTGCGCCTGCTCACGTCGAAGAACTGATGATTCGACGAGGTGACGGATCGCCTCAGCATCCGTACAGCCGAGTTCGAGCGCTTGACTCACCGCCTCACGCAGCTTGTCGTAGCCGTGCTCGCGGCCGAGCTGCACGAGCTCGACCATCTGGCGGGTTCCTTCGAGCTTCCCGTGACGTCGATTCAGCTTGGACCACAACTCGTCGTAGCTCGTGGGCCACCGACCTTTCTCCCGCCATTGAGCGAGCGGCGTCGAGCCGGCCAACGCTCCAGGCTTCCTGACCAGAACATCCAAGTAGTGCTCGAGTTCATAAATCGACTGGCTGCGGCCGTAGCAGCGCTCGTGGCGTGCCACGACGTGGCCCTCGTGCCAGATCTCAACTTCCAACGGCAGTAGCTTGGCCACAACTCGCCGGTCCCGTTTCAACGGAGTCGAGTACCAGTTCGTGCCGACTCGAACGCAGCCTTTCTTGTTCACCTTTGCAAATCGTCGCTCCTCGATATCGAACCCCTCGACGGTCAATGGCAACAGATGCTCCCGTTCAAGCTCCATCGCTGTTCCGACAGCATGCTCCTTGCCGCTAATGTGGCGCGTCGCATCCTTGAGACAGCACGAGAGCAGATACTCGTTCAGCTCATCCCAGTTCGAAAACTCCGGTACCGGCGTCAGATAGTTGCGCCGGAAGTAGCCGACTTCGCTTTCCACCCCGCCCTTCTCGTTGCCTCGACTCGGATTACAAAACTCCGAGTCGAATCCCCAATGGGAGCGAAACGCCACGAATCGCTCCGTCTGCTCTCGTTGATAACCACGCAGAATCTTAGTGACCGCGAGTGACAGGTTGTCGTAGCGCATGCGGCGGAACACGCCACCAAAGAACTCGAACGCATGCTCCTGCGCTTCGAAAAATGCTTGTTGCGTCGGACGCGGATAGCCGCGATGCAACGCGCCTCCTCCCGCCATGCTTCGGACTACGAGCGTGTGGACCTTCTCGAGCTCACCTCCGATCCGCGCGTACGCCTCGTACCAGTCCACTTGCCCTTCATCGCCCCACGCGTAGCTCTGCGGAACAAAAATCTCTGTGTCCTTCAGGCCGAGCTCGCTCTTCCGACGAGCGACGTAGCGACGTACCGTTGATTCGCCAATCTCATGCTCCGGATGCTCGGCGCGCAACCGGGACCAGATACGACGAGCCGTATGGCGTTGCTTCCGAGGCGCTCGCTTGTCCTCCTTCAGGACCGCGTCGATGAACTCGCGTACTTCCTCAAGCTTCGGACTCGCACGCTCCGCGACTTTACGCTCCGGCGGTACCGCGCTCTCCAGCGCCTGACGCACCATCCGACGGTGTACTCCGAACTCCTTCGCCACTCCCTTTATCGTTCCTACTCCGTGCTCGTACTCGCCACGGATCTGCTCGAACAATCGCACTTTCGCACCCCTTTTCAACCGACCCTCCTCTCCGGGTTCTTCCCCGGCTCAGGGTATCGGTCTCGATGGGGTGGGCCAAATCAAATGAGCGAAATGGGCCAATTCAGACTAGCGAACACACGACCAGACCCATCTCTGGGCGAAATCCTACGAACACCACCTGAAGGACATTCTTATCGTGCAGAGTGAAGTGGCGCGGGCCATCGCCGGAGAGATCCAGCTTAAGCTAAGGCCGCAGGATAAGGAGAAGCTGGCGAGTGTCGGCTCAGTCGACCCTGAGGCCTATCAGGCGTATTTGCTCGGCCGCTACCTAGCCAAAGGAGCGAGGCGATAACTGTAAATCCGCTCGGCCCGCTGCTTATGCGCCGAAGGAACGAAAGCGCTCTCGAGAGTTGGCCTGACGGCCGCACGCGCTTGAGAGAAGCACTCGTTCACAAAGCTGGGTTGCGCGCAGTGTGAGGAACTGCGAATAAAAGCTGCGATCTAGGTCCGCGGCGGGACGCGATCTGTTGCGGCGCTCGCTCGTTCTCCGTCCCGATCAACCTCGGATCAAAGCGGCTCTAGCCGAGGTCGAGGCCAAACTGGAGTCGCCGTAACGCAGGGCGGAGTGGCTATCATGTCAAATAGGGTGCCCCAGATCGGTTCAAAATTCAGGGTCTACGCGGATTCGTGTGGGTAAGTCCTGGCGTCGTTCTCGACGAAGGCGGACTGGAGCTCGTGCATGCGATCCGGCGTGCCAAGTCCTTCAATGGTTACAATCTCACTACCTTGTGCTTCGATGGCCAAGACCGTGCAAGCGTAATTGTCCCGCTGCTTCCACCGCACCCGAAAGCAGCCCTGTTGTGACCGCACCCGCGGCGCCGCCCCGTAGAACATCTCGGCGAGACACTCCGCTTCCGGGTTTGGTTTTGTTTTCGTCTCTCGCCATGGGTCCTCCTTGACTAACGGGGTAGGAGTACGTTAGCGCGTGTGAAGATAGGTTTTGAGGGGGAAGAATTTCCAGCTTTCTGCGACATGGAACCGTCCGAGTCCGCTAAAATCGCTTGCCGTGACCTCACTACGACTCGAAGACCCTCATGATCTCGGTGAAGAGCGTGCTTTGATAATCCGCGAGCACCAGAACGGTATCCGCATGATCGTGATCTTCCAGAATCAGCACCTCGGCCTTGGACCCCATCTCCTTCAACCGCTTCACGAACTTCCGAGCCGAGTCGTGGAGTATCGCCTCTTCGGAGCCTACCGCAAACAACGCTGTCGGAGGCGCCATGTCGATGTTCTGTAAAGGATCGGCCTCCTGACGTCGTTCAGGATCGGAGACATAAGCATTGCCTTCCGATTTCCTCACCAAATAGATACCTCCTCCGAGAGCCGCCTCGGGATCCCCGACAACGATGGAGGTGCTAATGGGTGCGCAGCCTTTGATCAGATCTTTTGGTAGACCTTTCTCCTTGAGCCAACCTCCTCTCACGCAAACTTCGGCGGTCAGGATCCCGCCCGCCGAATGTCCTCCGACGTAGATTCGGTCGGGATCGCCCCCATGGTCGGCGATGTTCCGGTATAGCCAAGCGAGTGCCTCCTGAATGTCCTCCGGTTGGCTCGGATAATAGAAGCCCTTTGACGTCAAGCGGTAGCTCGTCACTGCCGTGATGTAGCCCCGCCTGCTGAAAGATTTCGCAACGAAACCGTAGTGGGCGCGATCGCCCTCTCGAAACCCTCCGCCGTGGATGAACAAGAATACGGGTGCGTGCACCGGATCTTCGCTGGGGAAATACAAATCCAGCTTCTGCTGCGGGTGCTCTCGGTAAGCGAGGTCTAGCTTGTGCGGAAGCTCCTTCCGCGTTTCCGTGGTCAACTTGTCGAGCTTTCCGTAGAAACCGGTCCAGTCAATCTCGAATTTCTCCGGATACATGACCGTATAGTATTCCGACTTGTCCTGGCCGAGGACCGTGAGACTCAACGGCAAGCTCACCAGAAAACTGCAAGCCATCAAGACCATACTGGATATGAGACGGTTCGTAACCAATTTAGAGTTCACCATTCTGCTCCCTCCGACGGCACCGGATGGATTTCTTCGATTTACCGGTTTCCTATAACCTTGGACGACAGCGCCATTATCATCCGATTGGGAAGGGCGATCAATCCGGACCGGGGTTGGAACGCGCCACTGTCGGGATAAGATGGGTGCACGGTTGGTAGACCTCCCCGATAGCGAGCATCAGGTGTGCGTGGGCGAGCGATTGGGCTAGGCATGAGAGCGGATCCTCGTCGCTACGATGGAAGCGGGCTGAACCCGTCGAAGCCTGCCTCCTCAGCTAGTCTTGTACCTTAAACAACGTCAAGGGCACCTCCTAGTCACTTCCCGCTCTTCGCTTTCGGGCTCCACGGTTGACCGCGCCACCATGGCGCTGCGCGCCACAGCTGGCGCACGAAAAAAAAAGGGCCGGCTGCGGTTTCCCGCAGCCGGCCATGATTACAGCCCTACCGCATGTAAATTAGAAGTCGACCTTAAAACCGATCTGGACCTCACGACCGTCGAAGGGCTCCACGATGCTGCCGAAGACATTGCCTCCACATCCGCCCAGATCGGGCAGACCGTCGCCGGTCGAGTCTTGACAGGTCCTGTTCACCACGAACGGGTTCGCACGGTTCGTCAGGTTGAAAAACTCGATCAGTGCGGTGAAACCGTTCCCCTCCCCAAACGGGAGGCTCCACGCGACCCGGAGGTCGACGTTGAAGAAGTCAGGGCCCGCGAACTCGCCCTTCGCGGTTCCGATGAGGCGATTATCGAAGATGTTGTCCCCGTCGGTGTCGAACGGAAGCCCCGCCGCGTTGAACGGGCTTCCCGACTGCCAGTTGAGCACGCCCGAAACGTCGAAGCCAGCAGGCAGTCGGTAGAGACCGCTGAAGACCAAGACGCTCTTCGGCGTGTTCAGGCTGCGGCCGATGTCGCGCTCCGGAAAGTTGTTGAACAAAAAGCTGATCTCCGCTCCGCGCGGTGGCACTCTCAGGGTCGAGAAGTTGTCAGTGGCATCGATGAAGGTATAGCTCAGCAGGAAGTTGTAGTTCTGACGGAACCGCTTCTGCAAAGCAAGGGTAAAGGCATTGGTATCCAGGAACCCGATGTTCTCGATCTCACTTTGACAGGGTACCGGGCCGTTGACGGTGTTTCCGGTGCAGCTTGCGGCGACGGGCACAAGGAGTAAGTTCACCACGCGACGGGACAGCAGATTCTTCGAACGTCGGATGTGAACCTCGGCGTCGATGGTGAAGTCGCCGCCTAACGCCTGCTCGATTCCGAAGTTCAAGGCGTCGGTGTAAGGAAGCGAATGGTCGTCCGATAGCGTCGTGATGCGCGTCACCTCGACGTCGAGCTGCCGGAACAAGAACGCCAACGGACGGTTGCTGACGATACTGGCGTCCCCTCGTTGCTCCAGAAACGTGAACTGGTCCCCGGCGTCGGTTGGGTTGACAAAGAAGTCATTGAGAAGCGCCACGGCTGATTCCGGCGAGAGCCTACCACCCGTCAACTCCGGAATGCTGTCATAGGTCAGCACCGGCGGTAGCGTCGGATCGGGGACGTTGATGCCTAGGACGTCATAGATAATGTAAGGATTGCCTTTACCCGTGATGGTGCTATCGGTGACGACCTTCCCATCGCGCTGGATCAGGAACGTACCCCCAGAGGTAAACGCATAGCCCTCGGGAAGGATGTGCTCGAACAGCGTCGGATTAGCGAGGATACGGCTGCTGGACGCCTGCAAGGGCCCGAACGCCCCGAGTGCCGGATTGCGGTAGAAGGAAGCCCCCCGAGGAATGGTCTGCACCGACTGCCCGGCGAGCTGGATGCCGCCCAACTCCGGTGTGAACGCGATCACCTCGGCAACACTTACATCGTAGAAACGACCCCATCCGGCGCGGATTATGGTCCTTCCTTGGTTCTTCAAGTCCCAGGCGATTCCAGTCCGCCATGCAACTCCCCCGGTATCGAAGAGGCTGGCGTAATCGAAGCGGACGCCAAGATTCAGAGTCAGCCCGGGTTTCGGCTCCCACGAATCCTGCCCGTACGCGGCCCAGTTGTTGGTGCTCCCGATGGCGCGGTTATTGTCCGGGCCGAAGCCGCTCACGATGACGTTGTTGCCTACCTGTGAGCTGATGTCGTAGCCGAGCCTTTCGTATTGCGTGTCGAGCGCCGAGTTGCCAATGATGATGGACTGCGGTGGTGTGAAGAAATGATCGATCGCCACGTGATCGAGGTCTATGCCAAACTTGAACGCGTGGCTGCCCGTGCTCTCCGAGTCCATGAAGTACGAGATGTGCTCCTGCCATTGCCACCGCTCTTGTCGGCGATCGATCTGACCCACACCGGACGAATTGGACACGAAGATCTGGAAATTGGGGACGAATACCAGCGGGAAGAGCTGCTCGGCAGACGCCGGTTTATCGGCATTCTCCAGGTAGTCGCTCTTCCAATAACGGAGAGACGACTCGAGGAACGAGCTGTCGCTGAAGAAAGTGGTGTAGCGTCCGTTGATGCTATTGGTGTTCCGCTCGATGTCGGAGGCCGTCGAGGGAAGCGTGACCGTCCCTGGCGGCGGAGAGCCGAACAAGGCCTCAGCCGGCGGTTGGAAGTCATTATTCGAACGGCGGTTCAGGTTCCACGTCAAGAACACCTGATTCTTGGCGTTGAAACGGTGATCGAACTTGAAGAGGTTCGTGATCCTCCTCTCCTGGGGGACCGCGTCCAGAGGCTCACCCCCCGTGGCGGGCGAAAAATAGCCGGACTGGACGATCGGGGTCAAGATCGACTGGTCCAAGTTTGACCCCCGGTCTTCCTTTACATACTGGAACGCATCGAAGAAGAACGTCTTGTCGGTCTTGATCGGGCCACCGATGGTGCCACCGACTTCGACACGCTCGAGCGCGGGAGCCTCCTGCCCCTCGACGTTCGACGAGTTCAGAGAGTCGTCGCGGATGAAGAAGAAGCCCCGAGCATCGAGCTGGTTGGTCCCGGAACGGGTGACGATGCTGGTCACAGCACCAGAAGCGCGCCCGAACTCTGCCGGGTATCCAGCCAGGTAGACCTTGAACTCCTGGATCGCATCCTGGACGAAGAACTCCGCGACCCCCCGTGTCCAGAGGTCGTTGGCGTCGTTACCGTCGATCAGGAACGAGTTCGAGATCGCCCGCTCCCCCGAAGACCGTGAAGGTTGTCCCCTGGTCTGATGACGAGGGACGCTTCGCCACACCGGGTACGAGCTCCACCAGGTTCAGAAACTCACGACCCTTGAGCGGAATCGCGTCGATGGTCCTGTTGTCGATGGGAACGCCGAGGCCCGATTCCTTGACCCGGACCGGCGCCGAATCCGCCATCACCGTGATCGTCTCCTCCACACCCGCGAGCTGAAGGACAACGGTTATGCGGACGGTCGTCCCGACTGGGACAACGATGTTGGTCACCTTTTCCGTGGCAAACCCGGAAAGCTCAACCGTGATGGAGTAGGTCCCGGCCTGCACGCCCGCAATACGGTAGCCGCCTTGAGCGTCGGTCGTCACCGTGACGGTGCCGCGAGCCAGCGCCGGGCTGGTGGCGGTCACACTCGCGCCAGGCAAAATGGCGCCGCCCTGGTCGCTGACCGTCCCGTCGATAGTACCGGTAATCCCTTGCGCCGAGGCCATCGTTGCGGTAGCCACGAACATCAAGGCTAAGAGAAAGAAACGTGAAAAGAATGACTTCATCGGTATTTCTCCTAATTTAGGGTGTTTGAGGATAGCCCCCGGATGCGCCAATACCCGCATGGGAAGACCTTGGGTTGGAGAAAAAACAGTGCTGAGTCCTGGTCCACTATGGCGCTCTCAGCCGGTGGCGATCGAGTTCCAGCCCCGAGACCCCCCACGGGCGCACGAGCGGGATTCTAAGCGCTTTATCTGTACGAGTCAAGTGGTTTATGGGAAGGCACGCGACTAGCCCAACGGGGGAGCCACGTAGGGCGGAGCAGATCCTATTTCACATGGAAGCTTGTCCCGTCGGACAGCGTGAGTTGCTTGCCATCGAAGGTTGCGGTCACGGTCTCATCACGGCGGTAGGAGACTTCGGAGCCTTTGGCCTCGGCCCAACGAAGCACTTCGAGCGTGTAGGATTCTCCACGGCGCTCGAAGGCACCACAGCCCGTGACCACGCCGTCGTCTCGAGCGGCGACCAGCAGGAAGCTACCATCAACGAACGCCAGCATCCCTCCATCCAGGGAATAGATCTCGCCCTCACCGGCACCGAGCCGTTTGAACGTCTGCACCGTCCCGCTGCCAAAGGTGAGCGTCAGTTCGTCGCCGGACAGCTCCACCGACAGCTCATGCTCCGTCCCTCCCGCGCTCTGAGAAAGGTGGCGTTCCCTTCGGCGAGACACTGATGGTTTGTTCGGCCACCATCTGGATGCCGTCCGGACCCTCCCGATAGGTCCCCGCGTGAGCCATCGCTCCCTGCGTCTCGAATGGCTCTCCGTCGTTGATGGACTGCTGGACGAACTTCCCATCCTTGAAGACGAACATGCCGGTGAGAGCGAACTCCTCTTGCCCCCGCGGCGTGAGACCGGTATAGACCCACAGTCCTTCCACCGCCTCGCTCGCGGGCTCCGGGGCTTGCGCTACAGCGACCGCGTCCAACGCCAGCGACATGAGCAGCAGGGCTAACGCGTAGACAACCAGCCGCGGGACAGATTCATGCACGTTTCTCATGTTGTCCCTCTCTTGAGATCCTAATAGCCGGAGGGTAACATGCGCTCAGCGACTTTGCTCGCAACCGGTCTCACCTGTCTTGGCACGAGTCGGCTCACATGCCACTTGTGCCGCCGGGTGGCCCCAGATAAAATCGGCACCAAGACGAAAGGCTAAGCAACGCATGTCCGCAAACAAGGATCTCACGAAATCCATGTTCGAGCGATTCAACGCTTTGGATGCCGAGGGCCTCTCGCCGCTGGTTAGTGACGGCGTGAAACACAGCGCCCCGGGGACCCGGTTCGGCGTCCATCTCGAGGGGAAATCGCTGTTCATCGCCTACTTCCGCGAGAAAGTGTTCCCGAAATTCGAGAACGTCCACTTCATGCCGGACAATATGTACGAAGATGCCGAGGCCGGTGTCGTGGTCACCGAATGGCACGGAGATTTCCTGACCAAGGCCGGCAAGCCGTTTTCGAGCAAGGGCATCTTCGTCGTGGCGATCACCGACGGAAAGATCGACTGGGTGCGCGAGTACTTCGACACCGAGAAAACCAAGCAGGCCATGAGCTAGGGTCCCTCTCCCCCCGCCTAGAGAAGGCGAGAGGTTAGGTGAGAGGGGCCGCGAATAACCAGGGAGGGCTGGAGATGCCAAGCCAAGACAAAGAAACTCGCCGAGTAGATCCGATCACGCTCGCGGTGGTAAGAGGGGCGCTCGAAACGACCCAACGTCAGATGACTCTGACCATGGAGAGAACCGGGCGCTCGAGCGTCGTCGCCGTCTCGCGCGATTTCTCCAACGCCATCTTCAACTGGACTCCCGAGATGATCGTGCAAGGGCAGGATTTGCCGATTCACCTAGGCTCTCTCATCTTGGCTACCCAAACCGTATCCGATTACTTCAAGGAAGACATCGAGCCTGGTGATGTGATCATCCACAACGATCCCGTCTACGACGGAAGTCATACGTTGGACTGGTGCCAATACAAGCCCGTCTACTTCGAGAACGAAATTGTCTTCTGGCTGGTGAGCAAGGGACACATGGCGGATGGAGGCGGACCCGTTCCGGGCGGCTACAACCCGGAGGCGACCGAGATCTACGCGGAAAGCTTGCGTATCCCACCGATCAAGATCATCGAAGCCGGAAAGCTCAAGAAAGATCTCTTCAACCTCCTAGTGACGAACGTCCGCACGAGGGAGAACATATCCGGAGACCTGAGAGCGCAGCTCGGAGCGCTCCGGGTGGGCGAGCGAAATCTGCTCGGCCTTCTGAAGAAGTACGGAAAGGAAGAGGTCAAGGCGTGCGTGTCGGAACTCTTGAATCTCTCCGAACGGCACATGCGTGAGCTGATCCAGGAGCTCCCCGACGGCGTCCACCGCGGACAAGCCATGGTGGAAGACATCGGACACGGATTGGGAGACAAGCCGGTCGATGTCGAGGTCGAGGTCGCGGGAGATGGGATGAAGATCCGTTTGGAGGCGCCACCTCAGATTCCCTTCTACACCAACTCCTATCGAGCCAACACCACGAGTGCGATTTACCTAGGGCTAGTCATGTTCATGAAGCCGGAGCCGCCTTACAACGAAGGGATGTACCGACCCATCGAGCTCGACTACGGCCCACTCGGAACCATGGTCAACGCGAAAGAGCCCGCTCCTCATGTCGCGAGTACGACCTGCCCCGCGGAGACAGTCACCGATGCCGTACGGAACACACTAGCGGCGGCCTACCCCGGTAGAGCCTCCGCCGGCTGGGGGCATTGCTCCTGCATCAACGTGTCCGGTATCGACCCCAGGACCCAAAACGAATACGTCCACATGATGGTCTCGACGCTCGCCTGCGGCGCGGGGGCGGTCGAGGGATTGGACGGATGGCACGGCGTCGGCCCGCAAGCAGGATTGGGAGGGGCCACCTGCGGTGAGCAGGAACAGCTCGAGTACGGCTATCCGCTCATCGTTCACAACTACTCGATCACGAAGGACTCGGGGGCGGCCGGCAAATACCGAGGGGGTTGCGGCATGACCTGCGAAGTGGAACCGGTCGGGCACGAGATGACGGTGGTGGTGTGGGGCGAAGGTCGCAAGTATCCGGCGTCCAACACGGAGGGAGCGAAGTCGGTCTGGATCGACCACAAGATCTGCCAGGTCGAGCTGGTCAAGAAGGACGGCTCGGTGGAGACGATCTACGAGAACAAGATACTCAAGATCGTACCGGGTGAGCGCATCCGCACCTTCAGCGCCGGGGGTGGCGCGGTCGGTCCACCGTTGGAGCGCGATCCCGTGGCGGTGGTAAACGATGTTCTCAACGAAAAAGTCTCTGTCGAAGGGGCCCGCGTCGAGTACGGTGTGGTGATCGATCCGAAGATGCTCCAAGTCGACGAAGCAGCAACCACGAAGCTGCGTGCGAAATCCCGAGACACAGGGCACCATGGGGTATAAGCTCGGCATCGACACAGGGGGCACGTTTACCGACTTCGTGGTTTTTCGCGAAGACGGTACCTGGGAGCTGTCGAAGACCGCCTCCACTCCGGAGCACCCCCCGAAGGCGATCCGCGAAGGGCTCGTCCAAGTATGCGACGGCCTGAAAGTGGATCAGAAAGAGTTCCTCTCCAACTGCGACTACATCATTTATGGATCGACGGTCGGTTTGAACGCCTTGATTCAACACAAAGGCGCGAAGCTCGGTCTGTTCTGCACCCAAGGCCATCAAGATTCTCTCGAGCTCCGCTTGGCCCACAAAGAAGACGGACACCGTTACGATTTCTACTACCCGCCGGCGGAGATGTTGGTTCCTCGTCAACTCCGGGTCCCGGTCGAAGAGCGGATCACTGCCGCCGGTAAGGTGTTGACGCCCCTCAAGGAAGAAGATGTCCGCGCTGGAATAGAGAAGTTCAAAGAAGCCGGTGTGAACTCGGTAGCCGTCTGCTTCATGTGGTCCTTCCTGAATCCAGCACATGAGAAACGTGTGGGTGAAATCGTCGGTGAGGAGTTCCCCGACGCTTACCTGACACTCTCGGTCGATGTGCTGCCTCAGATCCGGGAGTACACCCGCGTCAGCACGACGGCGGTGAATGGTTTCGTCGGGCCGGTGCTCCGAAACTCGATCCAAGAGATCGAGAGCATGTTGCGCGAGATGGGTTATCGGAACCCGATCCGTTACATGCAATGTAACGGTGGGATCTCTTCGGGCGACTTCATTTCCCGCAAGGCGGTCTACGCCATCAACTCCGGTCCGGCCGCGGGTCCGACGGCGAGCCTCTTTTTCGGAGAACGCGCCGAGCTGAGCAATCTTCTGACCCTCGATATGGGAGGTACCAGTACCGACATCAGCATCGTTCAGGACGGCCGGGTCGACATCGTCAAGAACTTGGAAGTCGAGAGGTATTTGCTGGGTATTCCGCTGGTGAACGTCGTCAATATCGGAGCCGGTGGTGGGAGCATTGCATGGCTCGATTCCAAGCGTATCTTGAGAGTGGGACCGCAAAGCGCAGAGGCAATCCCGGGACCGGCTTGTTATGGCCTGGGTGGTACCGAGGCGACTGTGACTGACGCGCTGAATGTCCTGGGCTATCTCAACCCCGACTACTTGCTGGCAGGTGCGTTCAAGCTCGATCGGGATGCCGCCCACCGTGCGGTGCGTGAGAAAGTCGCGGAGCCTTTGGGTCTCACGATGGAACGCGCGGCGCTAGGCGTCTTCGACGTGGTCAACTCTAATATGATGGGAGGGATTCGAGCCGTCTCCGTGGAGCGGGGCTACGATCCTCGCGATTTCGTCTTCGTGGCTGGAGGCGGTGCTACCAGCGCGTTCATCGGTCGGCTGGCCGCCGACTTGGAAGTCGAGCGCGTTCTTGTCCCTAAGGTGGCGTCAGGACTTTGTGCCTTCGGGGAAGCGATCGCCGACGTCAAACACAGCCACATGGCGACTTACATCACCCACTTCTCGAAACTGGATCTCGGGCGCCTCAACCGCATTCTTTCCGACCTCGAATCCACCGGCCGTAAGGATCTCAAAGAAGAAGGGTTCGCCCCCGAGGACATCGAAATCCAACGTTCCATGGAGATTCGATACGCCGACCAGATACACGAGTGCGCGGTGCCAATTCCGTTCCAGGGCGAGCTTTCGAAGGAGTCAATGGATAAGGTCAAAGAGCTGTTTCACCGCCGGCACGAGGAGCTCTACACTTACTGCGAGCCCAATAATGAGCCGGAGTTGGTCAACATGGAAGTGAACGTGATCGGATTAACACGCGCCTCGAGTCGGGCTGTAGGCCAGGTCAAAGGAAACGGGGCGGGCGGACGAGCGGCGACCTCGAAGCGTCGCGCCTATTTCCACGAGCACAAAGACTATGTGGAAGTCTCCGTCTATGACGGGCGACAAGTCGAGGTTGGACAGAGCATCGCCGGCCCCGCGATCATCGAAGAACCGACGACCACCATCGTCGTCTTCCCCAATTGGAAGATCGAGTTGAAGCCAGCCAGTTATTATTTGATGACCCGCTGACCACTTGCCGCCTGGATACAGTCGGCTACGCGTTCTCCACCCCGGCGCACTGGGGAACATGCCCTCCGGAACAAGGTCCAAGTAGTAGCGTGTAACTCGGTGAATGTCAGAGTTCTGACCTGCGACTCTGTGAAGCTCTCCGAGGGTTTCCTCTGAACTTCCGATCGCGTCAACGTCCCCGTCGCCTGTCGTCCATCGTAGGCTAGCAGGACCGCCGCGCCGCCACCAAGGTAAAGGTCGAGTCTCCTTGGCGGCTTCAAGACGGCATCCACTTTTTTCAAGAACCGAACGATGGGTTCCCCACTAGAACTGACAGGAATCAAGGGACACCCAGGATGGTTCGAGCCCGTCTCAAGAAATCGTCCAGCGATAGGTCGAGCGCGATTCCCCATCGCCGATTCACAGCCGGAGAATCTGCGGGAGTACGTTGGGCGAAGATTACTGGCTCGACCACCTCTTCTCGCCCCGCGTCCTGGCTCACTTCAGCCCACGCAGTCCTCCAGCATGCGTGAACGTTTGCCGCAGCGTCTGGGTGAATCCACCGGATTTCGAGCTTGCGCGAGACGAGCTCTGCCACTTCGCTCAGCCAACCGACTCGCCGCAACGTGCCATACCGTTTCGCCGACGCCACCAGCTCGAGGGCAGCGAAGTCGTTCCGTAGAAGTAAAGCGGGCACCGCTTCGATGAGCCGTACTGCTGCGCCGTCCCTTACGCTCTCCGGAACCACACGAATGTTTTGTGGGAAGAACCGCTCGAACAGCTCACGCCCCAGACTACGGTCTCGCCGTGCTCGCCGACCAATGCATTCCGGCAACATACACCGTTCCCGTCACCAGCATCGAGACAATCGGCTGGATCATTTCCGGAGGGGCCGATCGTCCTGCCACCACTCCGAGAACAATCGCCACCAGTGCGGACCAATTAACATTCCTCGCGGTTCCGTTCCGATGCTTCGCGTCGGGCACGCCTACCGTAGGTAGCTCGCGACGGCGGACAAAGAAATGATCCGCAAGCACGATGGCGAGCAAGGGAGCGAAGACCACACCCAGTAGCATTAGCCACTCGGAAAAGTATTGCGTCAAACGCAAACAGGCAACGGTGGTGCCGATCGCCCCGAGTACCAACGTGTGAATCCAACGCGCCTTCCCCGGAAATAGGTTCGTTAGCGCCAATCCACCGGAGTACAGATTCTTGTCGTTGGTCGTCCAGGTCGCGAAGATGATCAGAAGCAACGAGCCCATCCCCAGACCCAGAGTCTGGACGCCTAGCACCGGGTTCCACTCTCCGGTAGCGAGAGCGGACAAAGCTCCTAATGCGATCATGAAAGCGGCCACCGGCGTCACACCTCCGAAGATACCGATCCACACCGAGCGATGATTTCTGGCGTAACGGGAGATATCGGAGGCGGTGAAGCTTCCGGCAACTTGCGCCGATATCATGAGGTTCATGCCGGCGAGGAAGGTCATCGTTCCGTCACCGGGCCGGTTCACGAGCTCCCAAAAAGGAACTTCCTGAACGAGCTTGATAAAGAGCCAAGCGGTGAGGATCAGCATCGCCGGCACTGCATAGCCGGCGAGCTTTCGCATCCAACCGTAGCCCATGACCGCAAAGAAAACGTTCGCCGAACCCATGAGCGCGATCATCGCCAGCGGAGATGACACGCCGACCAACTGCTTCATCATCCCGTCGGCCGCAAGACCGGCCAGCTCTGCTTGAACCGCGAACCAGCCGGACAAAGACATCAACACCGCCAGGGAAGGGATCCACGTTCCCCAGGGATAACCGAGCGACATCCGAGTCAACACCAGGGTGGGCAAGCCGTGGTCGATTCCGGGATAGGCCGATAACGCGGTAAACGAGAACCCGATGCCGTTGGCCAGCAATGCAACCACCACGGCGTCTCGGAATGACATTCCGGGCACGAAGAGCCCGCCGACCATCATCATGGGGAGACAGATATTGATGCCCGCGTACATCGCGAACATTCCGAACCAATTTTGGGTGCGGGAAGAACGCGGGACGGCGTCGATGCCGCGGCGCTCGAGCTGGAGTGTCACCTCTTAGAGGGTGCCGGTTAGTCGCCGCGGGGAAGCTCGAATACCATCGCGTCTTCTCCGATGACGATCGGTCCATCGAACTCGGACTTGGCGTCGGCGAGAATCTTAGACCAAATCTCCGGACCTCGCCGAGGTCCGTAGTACATGGACGCCATCTCCACGGCCGCCGGATGAGAGTCGTAGGGTCCGAGATGCGTCAACACGAGTTTCTTGGCGCCGGCACGACGCGCGACGCTTCCCGCGCCGCGGGGACCGGTATGCCCGCGCATCTCGCGGTACTCCATGACCTCTTCCAGGAAGGTGCATTCATGAACGAGGATATCCACACCGCGAGCGAGCTCCACCATGGCGTCACAAGGACCGGTATCTCCGCTGATCGCCGCCGATCCGTAATCGGTGTCGACGCGGAACCCGTAGGAAGATTTCTCGAACCCCAGAATCTGAATGTGCTCGACCTCGCCGGCCGTTACCTTGAATTTGTCGGTCTCCAAAACCGTGCCCTCGCGAATCTCTTTGACTCGTATGGAGGGCTCGGGCGTAGGCCGGTCGGTGATGTGGTCCGGGAGGCTGGCAACGAACCGTTTCACAAACTCCACGTCGATGTGGTGCATCTCCAGCATCCCCGCTACCATGCGCTCGGTGCCGACCGGGCCATAGATGTTCAAAGAAGTCTTCCCACAGTTCCAAGCACTGAAAAAGAGATAGTTAATATCCACCATGTGATCCCAATGGAGATGGGTAAGGAAAACGTGGTCGACGTTCATCGGATTGATCCCGGCGCGGACCAGATTGACGGTCGCTCGCTCGCCGCAGTCGAAGAGCAGGACTTCTCCATCGACGACGACCGCTTGCGACGGATTACCGCGTGACGGATCGGGCAGCGCCGAACCGGATCCCACCACGACGACCTTCATGCCCTTCGCGCTAGCCATCGTGGCACGCAGTATACACCTTCAGCGAACTGCCATATACTCCACGCCCAAGGAGAGGGAAATGAAAAAAAGATTCGAGACCCAGTCAAACCAGGGACTCAGCCGACGCAATCTCTTTCGAGCGTTCCTTGGGGGGACGATGGCTTCCGCCGTCTCGTCACGCGCATCGGGCGCCGAATCGGTTTCGCCCAACGACGTGAGCGACCAAGGAATGTATGCCGTGATCACCGGCTCCGGCTCCGCCCTCGCCGACCCAGAGCGAGGAAACGCTAGTGCGGCGGTGGTCGTGGACGGCACCGTCTTGCAGTTCGACTTCGGCCGTAGAACGATGGACAACTTGATGCGGGTTGGGATCAATCCGATCAACATCGACTATATTTTCTTCACCCACCTTCATTTCGATCACATCGCCACTTACGACTATTTCATCATCTCGTCTTGGATCGCGGGGCGTAGGGCTCCCTACAAGGTGTTCGGACCTCCGGGCACCGAGGCGATGTCGAACGGGGCCCTCCATCACATGCACGAAATGGACGTGCGGTTCGTGAAATATATCGTTGACACCTGGCCCAACATTGCCGAGAAGCCTCCGGTGGCGGAGCCTCCCGTCGAAGTCACCGATACCGAACCGGGCCTGGTCGTAGAGACCGATGATTTCAAGGTTACCTCGACAGCAACCCCGCACCTCAGTCCCCCCAACATGTACAGCAGGGGTTATCGGGTCGATTCCAAACACGGCTCGGTCGTAGTTAGCGGAGACACCGCCCCTTCCGAGAATATGGTCGAGCTCGCCAAGGGCGCCGACATCCTCATTCACGAGTGCGTCATCCCCGACTACGGCATGACGACAGCCGGCAAGTTTAGCCGCAAGGAATTCCACGAGAAGGAGACGAAGAATCAGCGCACCGGTCACACTTCGCCGACCGGCCTAGGGAAACTGGCCGAGCAGGCCGGGGTCAAGAAATTGGTTGCCTACCATCTCGCTCCGTACACCAGCGTGCCGGCGGCGGTCGAGATGTCAGAAAAGTACACCGGTCCAAACCCTGGTCCGGAGATCTGGTCGAAGTACATCCACGCCATGAAGAACCAGTACTCGGGCCCGGTCATCCTGGCGGAAGACGCGATGGTTCTCAAGATTTCGTAAGTGGGTCCCGACATGAATGGCTTTACACGAAGAGGGTTCTTCGGCAGCCTCCTGGTGGCGCCCGCCGCGTTCGGCTTCGAAACTCCCAGAACCGCCCAGAGCGTCGACTTGGAACGCCCCGGCATGCGGGCGTTGATCACTGGTTCGGGATCGGCGCTCATCGATCCGCTCCGTGGCAACGCGAGTGTGGCGGTGATCGTCGACGGAACGGTCCTTCAGTTCGACTTCGGCCGTCGCGCCATGGACAACCTCGCGCTGGCGGGGATCAATCCGGTGAACGTAGATTTCATCTTTTTCACGCACCTCCACTTCGACCACATCGCCACTTACGACTACCACGTCATTTCCAGCTGGATAGCGGGACGTCAGACTCCTATTGAGGTTTATGGACCCCTCGGTACGATTGAGATGTCGGACAATGCCGTCTACGGAATGCACGCCGTGGACATCGAATTCGTGGAGAAGCTCTTGGCCGGGTGGCCGAAGCGGCTCGATCGTAGACCGAAAAGCAAGCCACCGATCCAGGTTCGTGATATCGGAGCCGGGGTGGTGGCGGAGACGGATTCTTTTAAAGTGACCGCGGTGGATACGCCACATTACAGATCGATGGGCGTTCGAAGCCTCGGCTATCGAATCGACTCCGAGCACGGATCGGCCGTGGTGAGCGGAGACACCGCACCCTCGGACGAGATCGCTGAGCTCGCCAAAGGAGCAGACCTCCTCATCCATGAATGTGTGATTCCCGATCCCGGCATGACAAAGTCGGGTAAGTTCGCGGAGAAGCCTCCTGAGGACGAACCGCCCGAGGGACACACCTCTCCCACCCAACTCGGTCAGCTGGCGCAACGCGCCGGTGTGAAGAAGTTGGTCGCCACCCATCTGGCTCCCTACACGAGCGTCGGTGCTGCCGTCGAAATGTCGAGCATGTACCTCGGCCCTCGGCTCGGCGACGAGATTTGGGGTGAATTCGTTCACGCGATGAAGCGGCAGTACGATGGCCCGGTCGTTTTGGCCGAGGACGGGATGGTGCTCGAGATCTAGATGCTGGTAGGGTCGAGGACCGGGTGCACTAGTTGGTAGTCACCAGCGAGGACAAGGTCGTGGGGATCCTCAACTCCTTCGATCTCCTGCGCCTCATCGAAACAAGTTGAGCTTGGCGACACGCCCTCTAACGCTCGTCGCGACACCCATCTACCTTCTGGCTTTCCTCTATTTACGCCCGGATGTCGCAGCGGAGACCTGGGAGTCCGGTGAGATCGCCGCGCATCTCATCGCCGGCGAAGGATACTCGCTCCACCGGTTCGCCGGACACCCTGCACCGTCCGCGAATCAAGAGCCCGTCTACCCATTGCTGCTCGCTTTTTTTCCTGAAGTGGGTGCCGACGCCCTACTCGTCGCTCCTAGTTTTCCAAGTCTTGGCCTGGCTGGGGACATCGCTTCTCGTCGCACGTCTCGCCCATCGTTTTCTGGGAGCACCGGAAGCGGCAACGGCGCTTGCCGTAGCCCTGTGGCCGCCGATACTCGTCTACGTCCTCTCGTACCATCCCCTGTGGCTTCGCGCCACAGCGCTGGTCTTCACGATCGCGGCGGCTTCCAGGTACCGTGACACGCCCAGCCATAGGCGGGCGGCAGAGCTCGGTTTGGTACTAGGGATCGCGGCGCTTGCACGGACGACCTTTCTAGCATTGCCCATCTCCATCCTTCCCTGGGCCCTCGAGCGAGAGCGCTCACCGAGGGTTGCGCACGCATCGCTAGCGCTCGCCGTCGCGGCGGTCGTGATCTCACCTTGGATAATACGGAACCGCATTGTCTTGGATGCCTGGATACCGGGAACCACGTCGTCCGGCTATGCCCTACTCGTTGGAAACCATCCGGGGGTGAACGGCGCTATGGACTTCCAGGCTCAGAGTCGCATCGTGGGCGAGTTGCCCCAGGGGTTTTTCTCGTTGTCGGAACCGGCCCGCGACCGTTTCCTCCGGGACCGTGCCCTCGCCTTTTTGGCCGAGAACCCGGGAACCGGCCTGCGTCTCTACCTTTCGAGATTCTTCTATCTCTGGACGTGGCAACCTGGAGTGGGGAGCGAGCACCCCGCGGTTCACCGATGGACTTATCTCGTACTTTGGGTTCTCACGCTGCCCCTGATCTTCCTCGGCTGGCATCTGGCGAGGCGCCGCACCGACGCCGGGGCTCCGAATCTCTTTCTCGCCTTGTGAACGTTCATGTCCATCCTGTACACGGCCTTCGCGGTGAACCTTCGCTTTCGCTTCGAGTCGGAGGGGCTTCTCGTGCCCTATGCGCTTCTCGCCGTGAACGAAGGATGGAACCGATGGCGCGGGAGAGACCGAGCGAGCTAAGTATAATTAGTGGAGTTGACGAAGAGATAAGTGCCAGCACCGACTGCGAACGCTGCGACTCCCAAGGCAACGATCGTACGCATTCGCCGAGGAAGTTGTCTTTAAGGGGATTGCATGAGTCCGGGAGCTCACTAGGGCGGGACGGAAGGCACCTCTCGAGACCGCTTCACAACCATCGCACACCGTGTACAATAGCGGCTGCTTGAGCCTAACCCCGAGGCGTGATGAACAAAACCGACACTCCGACCGCCGTCGTCACCGGTGGAAGCAAAGGTATCGGGGCGGATATCGCGGGGCGGCTTCTCGAAAGAGGCTACCGCGTCGTCAATCTCTCGAACATCCCCGCATCGTGGAAGCATGACGCACTCGAAACGATCGAGGTCGATCTATCGAACCTGAACGCGACGCGTGAAACCGCCGCCGCAATCGCAGCGGATCATGAAGTCACCGTTTTCGTGCACAACGCGGGAGTGATTCGCCCGGCGCTCCTCGAGGCCGTCAAACAAGAAGACCTCGACCATTTGGTGCATCTGCATCTCGGTTCCGCGATAGCCCTCGCGCAGCAATTCGTGGTGTCCATGCGAGCCAAGAAGTTCGGCCGTATCGTGCTCATTTCCTCTCGCGCCGCCCTCGGTTTACCCACACGCACCGCTTACTCAGCCACCAAGGCCGGCATGATCGGCTTGACCCGAACCTGGGCTCTGGAGCTCGCGAAGGACGCCGTCACCGTGAACGCGATCGCGCCGGGGCCGATCGAGACCGATCAGTTCCACGAGCTCATTCCCCCCGACAGTCCGAAGAAGTCTCAGGTCGCAGCGAGCGTCCCGGTGGGGCGTCTAGGAACACCGGCCGACATCGGAAGGGTCGTCGACTTCCTTGTCGATCGGGAGAGTAGCTTTATCACCGGTCAGACGTGGTACGTCTGTGGCGGTGTGAGTCTCGGGGGCCTAACCCTCTGAGCTCGTAACCTCAGAAAGAGAGGGGTCGCCATGAAGAGGTTCCTGCCCGTTCTTTTCTTTTTCGTTTTCTACGCATCCCCGGCGTTGACCCAACAAGAAGCGCTCGTTATTCAAGATGTGACGCTCATCGATGGAACCGGGAAGCCTCCGGTCTCAGACGTCACCATCATCGTCCAAGGCGATCGGATTCGGTACGTCGGCCCGACCGCAGTCGATGTTCCTCGCGGTGCCCACCGCATTGACGGCAAAGGCAAGTACCGTGATCCCCGGGCTCATGGACACCCATATCCATCTCAAAGGAGGCCGACTGGGTCCCCACTTGGAAGCCGACGAGGACGCTCCTCCCAACGAGCAGGACGCGCTGAGCGCTCTTCACGGTTACCTCTACGCCGGCGTCACCGCCGTTTATGACGCCGGCAGCGATCCCGAATTCTTCTTCCCGTTCAGGGAAAAGGAACGCTCGGGGGAAATCACTGCGCCCCGTATCTTCGGATCCGGGTTTGCCATATCGGCTCCCGGTGGTCACGCCGCACCGGTTCCCGTCACCGTCGAGGACTGGGCGAAGGATCGAAAGAAAGTCGATGCGGTGCTGGCGTGGAAGCCCGATCTCGTCAAAATCACCCAGGACGAGCACGGTTGGAACATGCGGCCCTACGGGAACTACATGCCGATCGACTTACTCGAAACGGTGATCCGCTACGTGCATGAGCATGGCATCCGTACCTGCATTCACACTTCCAACGAGCTCCGGACGTGGGAGGCCATCTATGCTGGCGTGGATACGCTCGCCCATCCCGTCATTCAGGCCCCGGTGAGTGACAAGTACCTCAACATGATGAAGGTCAAAAAAGTACCTCAGGTCTCGACTCTCACCATCGGCGACGGGTACCGGCGGCTGCTCGATGAGCCCGAGTTTCTCGATCAGCCGCTCTATCGAGCCATCCTCGAGCCGGAAGAAATCGCCCGGCTCAGGACTCAAGAAGCCAAGAAACAAGCCGGGAGGCGCTGGGTGAAATGGATGCGGATTATGAATCCCGTGGCGCAGGAGAACCTAAGAAGGCTCAACGAAGCCGGCGGCATCGTTGCACTCGGCACCGATCAGGATATGGGGCCGGCGGTCCATCGCGAGCTCGAGCTTCTCGTCGATGGAGGCATATCCCCTCTCGACGCCATCAAGATCGCCACGTTGAACAACGCCATCTTCTTGGGCATGGAAGACGAGCTGGGCACCATCGAAGCGGGAAAGCTCGCCGATCTCGTGATCCTGAAGGCCGATCCCACCAAGGACATCAATAACGCGAAGCTCATCGATACCGTCATCAAGAACGGGCGAGTGATTGATCGGACCACGCTACAAATTCCCGGTAACGCGCAGGGCACGCACTAGCCGCCGAGCGGCATGGAGTAAGAACATGACAACAATTCGTTTGTTCTTGATAGCGGCATGTCTGATCGCAACTCCTCTTTCGGTCGAGTCCTTCCAAGAAACGGCCCTGGTCATCGAGGACATTACGCTCATCGACGGAACCGGAAAGCCCGCGGTAGCCAACGCAACGATCATCGTAGAAGGAGATCGCATCCGACAAGTAGGAACGCGTGATATCCAGATCCCCCCCGGTGCCCGACGTATCGACGGGCGCGGCAAGTACGTCATGCCCGGACTCATCGATGGCCACATTCATCTCCAAGGAGCGGACGCCTCCGACGACTCCCTCGCCTTGACGTTGCTCGAAGGCTATCTCTATTGCGGCGTGACCAGCGTCTACGACGCGGGCAATCCCGCCGATTTCATTTTTCCGCTGAGAGATCGGGAACGTTCGGGAGAGATCACCTCGCCACGAATTTTTGCGGCCGGGCCCCCGATCACGAACCCTGGAGGCCACGGTGGCGACATGGCCCTTACCATCGAGGACTGGGAGGTCGACCGCGCCAAGCTGGACGCCCTCCTGGCTCGCAAACCAGACATGATCAAAATCACGAGAGACGAGAGAGGTTGGGGTCCGCGTCCCATGATCGACTCGATGCCAATAGACCTGGTGGAGACCATCTTCCGTTACGCCAACGAGCACGGAATCCGCACCACGATTCACGTTTCCAGTGAGCTCCACGTCTGGCAGGTAACCTACGCGGGTGCGGATACGCTTGCTCATCCGGTGATCCAGGCTCCGATCAGCGAACGCTATCTAAACTTGATGCGCGTGAAGAGGATTCCGTTGAGCTCAACACTCACCGTCGGAGACTCTCATGCTCGCCTGGCGGAAGCCTCCGATTTCCTCGATCAACCCTTGTACCGGGCAACCTTGGATCCGAAGGAGATCACGAGACTGAAGACCGAGGAGTCAAAGAAAAGAGCAGGCTCCCTCTGGACCGGTTGGATGAAAGTCATGAATCCGGTTGCTCAGGACAATCTTCGCCGGGTCAACGAGGTCGGGGGCGTGGTCGCACTCGGAACCGATCGCAGCAACGGCGCGGATACGCATCGCGAGCTCGAGCTCTTGGTCGAAGGTGGGATTTCCCCCGCCGACGCGATCAAGATCGGAACCCTCAACGCCGCCAAATACATCGGTAAGGAAGATGAGCTCGGCACGATCGAATCGGGAAAATTGGCCGATCTGTTGATTCTGGACGCCGATCCGACCCGGGCCATTAATAATACGAAACGCATTCACATGGTCCTCAAGAACGGGAGAATCATCGATCGCAGCCGCTTGAACATCCCAGCCAACACCAGCGGTACACAGTAGACAAAGGCAAAAATCGGATATGATTGCCCCTTAAATGGTTAGGGGTACGTGTGCCGAAGAAAAAGACCCTCAGCTTTAAAGTGAACGGCCGGAGCGAGACGCTCGAAGTCTCACCGCGCACCCGCCTCCTCGACACGTTGCGTTTAGGGCTCGGCCTCACCGGCACCAAGGAGGGCTGCGGCACCGGAGATTGCGGCACCTGCACCGTTCTCGTCGACGGGCGTCCGGTCAATTCCTGCCTCGTCATGGCGCTCCAATCCGAGGGACGCGACGTCACGACCATCGAGGGCGTGGGAACGCACGGTCGGCTCGATCCGATTCAAGAAGCGATGGTGCAGTGCGGCGGTATCCAATGCGGCTTCTGTACTCCCGGCATGGTGATGTCGCTTAAAGGGTTGATGGCGTCCAACTCCCAACCGTCTGAGGAAGAGGTGCGCGCCGCGATCTCGGGCAATCTTTGCCGCTGCACGGGCTACAGCAAGATTCTGGAGGCTGCTCAGAGCGTCGTCCAGGAAGCGCACCCTCACCCAGGCCCTCTCCCAGGGGGAGAGGGATTAGAGGAAGGAAGCCAACATCTCACGAACACGGCCGATGGGACGATCGGGTCACG
The DNA here is from genome assembly GCA_965222425.1 of Candidatus Marinacidobacterales bacterium. Taxonomy (GTDB): domain Bacteria; phylum Acidobacteriota; class Vicinamibacteria; order Marinacidobacterales; family DATDRI01; genus CBDCNP01. The sequence goes on along the minus strand of CBDCTW010000012.1, from coordinate 32,822 downwards.
TTTCGTTCGCCCCGATGCGGTGGAGAAAGTCACCGGAAGAGCGGTCTATGCCGCAGACCTGCAACTGGCCAAGATGATCTATGGCGTGGTCGTGCGGAGTCCCTATCCCCATGCGTGCATCCAGTCCATCGATACGTCCGAGGCGCAAAAGATCCCAGGAGTCAAAGCGATCGTCACCGGCCGCGATCTGGACATGGGTTATTACGGCATCGACCTACAGGACCAGCAGATGTTCGCGCTAGACAAAGTTCGATTCCTCGGGGAACCGGTGGCGGCAGTCGCAGCGACCACACCAGATCTGGCACGCGAGGCGGCGGACAAGGTCCGCGTCGAGTACGAAGAGCTTCCCGCCGTTTTCGATACCGAAGCAGCCCTTTCCGCGGATGCACCGTTCGTTCACGATGACGTGAATGCCTACGAGCACAATTGGAAATCGGAACGGACCGGCAACCTGTGCTACCAGACTTGGATTCGCCACGGAGACGTAGAGAAAGGGTTTGCGGAATCGGACTTCGTCGTCGAGGGAACGTACCGTACGCCGGTCGCTCACCCCGGCGCCATCGAGCCCCATAGCGCTACCGCCGCCGTGGATCCCTCCGGTCGGGTCACGGTCTGGACCACGACACAGAAGCCGTTTGCGGTTCGAGCCTACCTCGCTCGCGCCTTCAAGCGTCCGGTCAACGATTTCAAAGTCGTGCAAACTCATATCGGTGGAGGCTTCGGTGGAAAAGTCGTCCTTTGTCTCGAGCCTTACGCGGTGGCTCTAGCCGAGAGGACGGGAGTTCCTGTGCAGATGACCTTGACGCGCGAGGAGGAGATGGCCACCACCACGCTGCGGCATCCGGCGAGAGTCCGTCTCGAGACCGGAGTGAAGCGCGACGGCACGCTGGTAGCTCATCGAGCGCGAGTTCTTTTCGATACCGGCGCTTACGCCGGAGACGGGCCGACAGCGGGCGCGCTCGCGACCTTGATGTCCACCGGCCCCTACCGCTTCGAGCACGTCGACGTGACCGCGCTGGTTTCGTACACTAACAACATTCCCTGCGGTTCTTGCCGTTGCCCAGCCGGACCTCAAATGGCGTTCGCCGTCGAGACCCACTTGGAGAAAATCGCACGGCGGCTGGGCATGGACAGCCTAGAGTTTCGTCTCAAGAACGCCTGGGTAGACGGAGACTGCACGCACACCGGGCAAGAGCTCACCTCGGTGAGCGTCAAGGAGTGTCTCGAGAAAGCCGCCGCAGCGATCGACTGGGGCACACCTCGACCGCCGGGAGTCGGTCGCGGCTTGGCCTGCAACTGGTGGGTCAGTGGAACCTGGGCGACCTCGACGTTGATGGAGACCAACGAGGACGGTACCTTTCGTCTTCTGTCTGGCGGCGTGGATATGGGAACCGGCGCGATGGGCACGAGCGTGTTGCAGATGGCAGCGGCGGGGCTCGGCGTGCCTCCCGAATCTATCCAACTCGTTCGCGGTGACACCGACACCCTTCCTTGGGATCACGGACACGGAGGAAGCCGGATGGCCTTCACGGTCGGACGTTCGGCATACGAAGCGGCGCTAGATCTCAAGAAGCAGTTGCTACAGGAGGCGGTCGGCGTGCTGGAATCACCAGTCGACGCGCTCGAGATCGAAGGAGATAGCATCCGAGTTCACGGCGAACCGGAGCGCGCGGTTCCCTTGGCCCGAATTTGCTATGCGCGACACAAGAAGCACGGAGGCCCTTTGATCGGCAAATCGTCGTTGCTTATCGAACCTCCGCCGACCGACAAAACCCGCCATGGAAATCATCCTTATCCCGCTTTTCCTGCCCCCAGTTTCTGCGCGCATGCCGTCGAGCTCGTCGTGGACGACGAGACCGGCGAAATCACCGTGAAGCGTTATGCGGCGGCCCATGACGTCGGAAAAGCGATCAACCCGACCGCCTGCGAGGGTCAGATCGAGGGTGGTGTGTCCATGGGGCTCGGGTTGGCGTTATCGGAAGAGCTTCGTGAGGAAAACGGCAGAGTGCTCAATCCGAATTTCGCGGATTACCTCCTGGTCACCGCGGAAGACATGCCGCCCACGCAAACGTTCCTGGTGGAAAAGCCTGCCGCCGAGGGTCCTTTCGGAGTTAAAGGTGTCGGCGAGCCGCCCGCCGCTCCTCCCACGGGAGCTGTCGCCAATGCGCTGACGGATGCTTTGGGCGTCGAGGTCGTCCGGCTTCCTCTTCATTCTGAAGAGGTCGTCTCTCTAATAAAGATGGCATCGTATTTGAGTTAGCGATCTAGAGCCAGCGCGAAAATTCTTTCTCGTCACCGGGGTTCGTTCCGGACGTCCTAAACCTAACCTCGCATGGTTCGCACTTGATACGAGGACCGTTATGTGTTTTGTAGGTTTGGAATAGTATTATGCAGTTAAATACAAATCTTACAATTTTGAATGGAAGATATGCATATGCAAAACAAGATTAATAAATCTTCCACAATAGCTCTTGTGTACTTCCTTTTAATGCCCTTGGCAAATCTGTCTGCTCAGGATTACAAGGGCTTCACATTAGAAAAATCAAGGTCTTATCATGACAAATTCCCCAAAGATATTTTCGTTGGATGGGGTGGTGGCGGTCGGCTCACCCGATACGTATTTCTCCACTTTTCGGAGTTTTGGCCTCACTCAGTCATTAATCGGGCAGGAGCTGTCAAGGAATTGCCGCTTGCCCCTCGGGAAGATGTGGCTAATTTCATTACCAAAACACAGTTAGGAGAGCTATCCCTTAGGGAGTATGTAAAGGAGATGTCCCGGCCGCTGTTGAATTTGGTCGGGTAGCGGCGGCACCTGTGAATACTCTTAGGCAGCAAACTCATCGCTGTCAAGAGATTTCTGTTTGCTTCTAAGCGCGTGAACGAGAGCGCCCATATGGCGATAGCCTTTGATACGCCGGAACTTTTTCTGCGCGGTGACGACGCCAAGAGCGGTCCATCGGCGAACCATGGAAGGACTCTTCCAACGCTTGACGTTTCTCGATACTCTGCGAATGGTTCCGTTGAGATTCTCAATGGCGTTCGTCGTGGCAAGAGACTGGCGAAGTAAGGCGGGCGGCGCGAGCTTCACGACCGTGAGTGTTTCTTCCATCCCTTCACGAAGGCTTCCGGCAGCTTCGTCGTAGCCGTTTCGCTCGAGCCACGACACCAATGCCTGAAGTCGCTTGCGCGCCTTGTCGGCACTCTTGCACTTGTAGGCTTCCTTCATTGTCTGGAGCACGTAGGCGTGACGAGACTTGGGAAGGTACGAGCGAAGATTTCGGAGTTTATGGATCTGGCACCTTTGGATGACCGCGAGGTCCCCCAAAACGTCGACGAGTGCCTTGCGGATGCCTTTGCCTCCGTCCACTACGCAGAGAATCGACTCATCGACGCGCAAGCCTCGCTCGAGAAGGTCCTGCAACATCGCGGTGCACACCCGAGAGTTCTCCGTCGAGCCCAGCCATATACCCAGGGGCACCTTCGTTCCATCTATTGTGATACCTAGAGTTACGACGACGGTCTGTCCGGCCACCTCAAGGCCATCCAGCATCAGTGCCGCAAGCTCGAACTCCTCTAGCCGCCGAGACAGGTATTCCTCGAGCTTCTTAGTCGTCTGGCTCACGAGGTGACGGCTGGCGGCACTCTTACTCGTGCCACGAGACTTCAACTTGGCCGCGGGTTTGTCCAGACTCGATTCGTAATTTCGGGTCGATACGCCCACCAAGATCTGATTCAACACTCGCTCTGGAAGCGGGTCTTCTTCGCGGAAGGCTTCGAAGTGTGGAAGCGACGCCTCCGCGCCCGACTTCGAGCGAACTCGAGGTCGCGACACTTGGATGCGACGACCACCGAAGCTCAGCTCTCCGTTCGTGCTCCCCCAGTGGTTATGAGTTCGCTCCTTCTCGTGCTTGCCCTTGAGCCCCGCGATCTCCTCGGCGTCCTCTCTGAGCAGTAGGTGCAGAGCTGTCAGTCCTTGCTCGTACACCCATTCCGTCAGATCCGCCTTCGTGGCCGCGATCCCAGCTATCATCGGTAGCAGTATCTGACCGACTTGGCCAACTACCTTGCCCGTAGGCGAGTGCGTTTGCTTTCTTACTGGCTTCTTTGATTTCCTAGGCATTGGTGGCTCTGTGTTCGCTAGTCTGAATTGGCCCATTTCGCTCATTTGATTTGGCCCACCCCATCGAGACCGATACCCTGAGCCGGGGAAGAACCCGGAGAGGAGGGTCGGTTGAAAAGGGGTGCGAAAGTGCGATTGTTCGAGCAGATCCGTGGCGAGTACGAGCACGGAGTAGGAACGATAAAGGGAGTGGCGAAGGAGTTCGGAGTACACCGTCGGATGGTGCGTCAGGCGCTGGAGAGCGCGGTACCGCCGGAGCGTAAAGTCGCGGAGCGTGCGAGTCCGAAGCTTGAGGAAGTACGCGAGTTCATCGACGCGGTCCTGAAGGAGGACAAGCGAGCGCCTCGGAAGCAACGCCATACGGCTCGTCGTATCTGGTCCCGGTTGCGCGCCGAGCATCCGGAGCATGAGATTGGCGAATCAACGGTACGTCGCTACGTCGCTCGTCGGAAGAGCGAGCTCGGCCTGAAGGACACAGAGATTTTTGTTCCGCAGAGCTACGCGTGGGGCGATGAAGGGCAAGTGGACTGGTACGAGGCGTACGCGCGGATCGGAGGTGAGCTCGAGAAGGTCCACACGCTCGTAGTCCGAAGCATGGCGGGAGGAGGCGCGTTGCATCGCGGCTATCCGCGTCCGACGCAACAAGCATTTTTCGAAGCGCAGGAGCATGCGTTCGAGTTCTTTGGTGGCGTGTTCCGCCGCATGCGCTACGACAACCTGTCACTCGCGGTCACTAAGATTCTGCGTGGTTATCAACGAGAGCAGACGGAGCGATTCGTGGCGTTTCGCTCCCATTGGGGATTCGACTCGGAGTTTTGTAATCCGAGTCGAGGCAACGAGAAGGGCGGGGTGGAAAGCGAAGTCGGCTACTTCCGGCGCAACTATCTGACGCCGGTACCGGAGTTTTCGAACTGGGATGAGCTGAACGAGTATCTGCTCTCGTGCTGTCTCAAGGATGCGACGCGCCACATTAGCGGCAAGGAGCATGCTGTCGGAACAGCGATGGAGCTTGAACGGGAGCATCTGTTGCCATTGACCGTCGAGGGGTTCGATATCGAGGAGCGACGATTTGCAAAGGTGAACAAGAAAGGCTGCGTTCGAGTCGGCACGAACTGGTACTCGACTCCGTTGAAACGGGACCGGCGAGTTGTGGCCAAGCTACTGCCGTTGGAAGTTGAGATCTGGCACGAGGGCCACGTCGTGGCACGCCACGAGCGCTGCTACGGCCGCAGCCAGTCGATTTATGAACTCGAGCACTACTTGGATGTTCTGGTCAGGAAGCCTGGAGCGTTGGCCGGCTCGACGCCGCTCGCTCAATGGCGGGAGAAAGGTCGGTGGCCCACGAGCTACGACGAGTTGTGGTCCAAGCTGAATCGACGTCACGGGAAGCTCGAAGGAACCCGCCAGATGGTCGAGCTCGTGCAGCTCGGCCGCGAGCACGGCTACGACAAGCTGCGTGAGGCGGTGAGTCAAGCGCTCGAACTCGGCTGTACGGATGCTGAGGCGATCCGTCACCTCGTCGAATCATCAGTTCTTCGACGTGAGCAGGCGCAGGCTCTTGGCGATGTGGAGCTCGGAGAGCTCACGAAGTACGAACGTTCCTTGCCAGGTGTTGGCCATTACAACGCGCTGATCGGCGAGGTGAACTCGTGAACGCGAAGAGCATCGAGCTCCAGAGCATCCGTCAGCATTGCAAGACGCTTCGCATGCCGAGCGTGGCAACGCAGTTCCAGAAGATTGCCGAACAAGCGCAGCGCGACGAGCACAGCTATGTCCGCTACCTCGACGTGCTGCTCAGCGCCGAAGTCGAGGAGCGTGAACACCGCGCGGTTCAAAGACGACTGAAGGAAGCACAACTACCGAGAGCGAAGACGCTCGAGGAGTTCGACTTCTCGCAATCGCCGAAGGTCTCCGCCCGTCGGATACGAGAACTGGCCGAAGGCGACTACATCGACCATGCACGGCCGGTTCTGTTTCTCGGCGATGCCGGCACAGGCAAGACTCATCTGGCCACGGCATTGTGTGTAGCGGCGTGCCAGCAACGTCGCCGCGTTCGCTTCACGACGGCCTCGAGACTCGTCAACGAACTCGTTGAAGCTAGGGAGGAGCACGAACTCTCGCGAGTGATCCGTCGCTACGCCCGCTACGAGTTGTTGTGCATCGACGAGCTCGGCTACGTCCCACTCGCCGATGTCGGCGCCGAGCTTCTGTTCCAAGTGGTTTCGGAACGATGCGAAAGGGCGGCGCTCGTGATCACCACCAACCTGCCCTTCTCGGAGTGGACCCAGGTGTTCACGAACGTCCGCCTGTGCAAGGCACTGCTCGACCGAGTCACGGACCAGGCGCACATACTCGAAACCGGCACCGAATCCTATCGGTTCCGGCGCACCCTGAAGAGCGAGAAAAAGACCATAAAGGCATGAGTTCGTTGGGTTTCACTAGCCGCGGCCTGCACTTCGTTCCGGCCGCGGAATAAGGAAAGGGGCTTTCTTACAGCTCGTCTTTATTAATCAATAACTTAGGGTGGGCCAAATTAGATGAGCAAAGTGGGCCAGACCGAGTGGACAAACACAGGCTCCTTGTCCCCCTCTGGAGACGGTTTATTGGCAGACCTATTCTTAGGCCGGCCAAGGAGCCGCCGCTACCCCAAATTCAACATCCGGCGGGACATCCCCTATGTAAATAAAGCTGCAGTAGATGGCGTAGTGATACTCCACAAGGATCAGATTATCTTCGAGGACTATCCACGTATGCTTCCTAGCGATAAACACATTTATTTTTCAGTTTCCAAGGTGTTTGTTTCCACAGCGATCGCAATTCTGGAAGATCGTGGACAAATCGATGTTAGTAAAACCATAGATTTCTTCTTTCCGAAGCTGAAAGAATCCGACTGGAAGGGCGTTCAAGTAATAGATATCTTGGACATGGCTTCTGGTATGGATTGCAAGACTGAGTTTGGTGATCCAAACAACTGCTTTCAAAAATCTTTTTATGCCTACGGTTGGCCTTCGGTTGAAAATGCACTGCCAGATCCGATGGATTATTTTGCAACCATACCATCTATTCGTCCACCAGGACAGATTTTCGAATATGTCAATGTCAATACTCTTATGTTAACTCTACTGGTGGAACGAATTAGTGGATTGACGTTTGCTGATTTTATGGAGCAAGGAATTTGGCAACCTATGGGAGCTGAAGCTGATGCATTAATGCTCAGTGCAGCTTATGGGCGAGCTGCCACATCACTAGGAGTAAATTCTGCATTACGTGATATGGCACGCTTTGGATTGTCCTTTACTCCAACCGGAAGAAAGGGACAAAATCCGTTAATCTCGGATACATATCTCCGTAAAATTCAACAGGGTGGACGTCCTGAACTATTCAGGCAATCTGATTTTGGAGACAAGTTTAAGGATGGATCGGTGAGTCATAACACCTATCAATGGGATCATGTAGCGAAGGACGGAGATTTCTACAAATCAGGCATGGGCGGTCAGGGACTTTATATCTCACCCAGAAGGGATCTCGTAATTGCTTATTTCGGCACTTATGGTGAAGATAAAATATGGAATGAAATGCATTTTATCAACAGACAGCTTGCCAAATCGGGGCTCTTCGATGAATAAACACTGTCGATGTTCTTCGCCCACTGGCTCAAGCGCTGAGGTCTGAGGCATCGCTTCGCGATTCGTCTAGCGCTGCGGCGGGGGATGTCCCGGCCGCTGTTGAATTTGGTCGGGTAGCGGCGGCACCTGTGAATACTCTTAGGCAGCAAACTCATCGCTGTCAAGAGATTTCTGTTTGCTTCTAAGCGCGTGAACGAGAGCGCCCATATGGCGATAGCCTTTGATACGCCGGAACTTTTTCTGCGCGGTGACGACGCCAAGAGCGGTCCATCGGCGAACCATGGAAGGACTCTTCCAACGCTTGACGTTTCTCGATACTCTGCGAATGGTTCCGTTGAGATTCTCAATGGCGTTCGTCGTGGCAAGAGACTGGCGAAGTAAGGCGGGCGGCGCGAGCTTCACGACCGTGAGTGTTTCTTCCATCCCTTCACGAAGGCTTCCGGCAGCTTCGTCGTAGCCGTTTCGCTCGAGCCACGACACCAATGCCTGAAGTCGCTTGCGCGCCTTGTCGGCACTCTTGCACTTGTAGGCTTCCTTCATCGTCTGGAGCACATAGGCGTGACGAGACTTGGGAAGGTACGAGCGAAGATTTCGGAGTTTATGGATCTGGCACCTTTGGATGACCGCGAGGTCCCCCAAAACGTCGACGAGTGCCTTGCGGATGCCTTTGCCTCCGTCCACTACGCAGAGAATCGACTCATCGACGCGCAAGCCTCGCTCGAGAAAGTCCTGCAACATCGCGGTGCACACCCGAGAGTTCTCCGTCGAGCCCAGCCATATACCCAGGGGCACCTTCGTTCCATCTATTGTGATACCTAGAGTTACGACGACGGTCTGTCCGGCCACCTCAAGGCCATCCAGCATCAGTGCCGCAAGCTCGAACTCCTCTAGCCGCCGAGACAGGTATTCCTCGAGCTTCTTAGTCGTCTGGCTCACGAGGTGACGGCTGGCGGCACTCTTACTCGTGCCACGAGACTTCAACTTGGCCGCGGGTTTGTCCAGACTCGATTCGTAATTTCGGGTCGATACGCCCACCAAGATCTGATTCAACACTCGCTCTGGAAGCGGGTCTTCTTCGCGGAAGGCTTCGAAGTGTGGAAGCGACGCCTCCGCGCCCGACTTCGAGCGAACTCGAGGTCGCGACACTTGGATGCGACGACCACCGAAGCTCAGCTCTCCGTTCGTGCTCCCCCAGTGGTTATGAGTTCGCTCCTTCTCGTGCTTGCCCTTGAGCCCCGCGATCTCCTCGGCGTCCTCTCTGAGCAGTAGGTGCAGAGCTGTCAGTCCTTGCTCGTACACCCATTCCGTCAGATCCGCCTTCGTGGCCGCGATCCCAGCTATCATCGGTAGCAGTATCTGACCGACTTGGCCAACTACCTTGCCCGTAGGCGAGTGCGTTTGCTTTCTTACTGGCTTCTTTGATTTCCTAGGCATTGGTGGCTCCTTGTCCCCCTCTGGAGACGGTTTATTGGCAGACCTATTCTTAGGCCGGCCAAGGAGCCGCCGCTACCCCAAATTCAACATCCGGCGGGACATCCCCCATCCAGCCGGCCGTCTATTCAGTCTCGATCATCGGTCCGTACGATTCGGAGGGTGCCGGGGACACGCCGAGCCGGCGCCGCGTTTTCGTGTGCCGGCCGGACAACCCGGACGAGGAAGATGGCTGCGCCAGACGCATCCTTGCGACACTGATGCGGAGGGTCTATCGGCGACCCGTGACCGATGAGGACCTTCAGAAACCAATCGAGCTCTACCGCGCGGAGCGAGCCAAGGAGGGCTTCGAAGCGGGCATCGAGATCGGCCTGGCCGCGCTCCTGGTGAGTCCGGAGTTCCTGTTCCGGATCGAACAGGACCCAGCCGGCGTGGCGCCTCACACCGCCTACCGCATCAGCGATTTGGAGCTAGCGTCGCGCCTGTCGTTTTTCCTGTGGAGCAGTATCCCGGACGACGAGCTGTTGGATGTGGCCGCTCGGGGAGAGCTCGCGAAGCCTGCGGAGTTGGAGCAACAGGTGCGGCGAATGCTGGCGGACCCCCGGGCGCTCAACCTGGTGAGCAACTTCGCCTCGCAGTGGCTCCACTTGCGCAATCTAGAATCGGTCACGCCCGACAAGCGAATCTTCCCGGACTTCGATGACAATCTCCGGCAAGCGTTTCGGCGGGAGACGGAGCTCTTTGTCGAGAGCATTCTCCGTGAGGACCGGAGCGTGCTCGACCTGCTGCGTGCGAAGTACACGTTCGTCAACGAGCGCCTCGCCAAACACTACGGCATCCCGCACGTGTACGGCAGTCGTTTCCGTCGCATCACGTTCGACGAGGATGCTGCGCGGGGAGGGCTGCTGCGCCACGGGAGCATTCTGGCGGTGACGTCCTATGCCACCCGGACCTCTCCCGTGATCCGCGGCAAGTGGATCCTCGACAATATTCTCGGGGTGCCACCACCGCAGCAGCCGCCGGGCGTCTCGGATCTGCCAGAGACGAAGACCGTCGGAAGAGAGTTGTCGATGCGGGAGCGCCTGGCGGAGCATCGGGCCAATCCGGTGTGTGCGAACTGCCACAGGCTGATGGACCCGATCGGCTTTGCTCTTGAGAACTACGATGCGATCGGGCGCTGGCGAAGCGCCGAGGCAGGCCTGCCGATTGATACCTCTGGCGAGCTGTGGGAGGGCACTCCGTTCGACGGCGTTGGCGAGCTGGAGGAGGCGTTGCTCCGTCGTCCAGAGCTGTTTGTCACCACGGTCACCGAGAAGCTTCTTGTGTTCGCGACCGGGCGGGGGGTCGAGTACTACGACGGACCAGCCATCCGCAAGATTCTCCGGGAGGCGCGCGCGGAGGGTTATCGCTTCTCGTCACTTGTCGTAGGCATCGTGAACAGCATGCCTTTCCAGATGCGGAGATCCTCTTGATCATCTCGAAGAAGGCACTCCCTCGCCGCACGTTCTTGCGGGGCTTGGCCGCCACGGTGGCGCTGCCCTTGCTGGATGCGAGGGTTCCCTCTATGACGGCTCTTGCCAAGACGCCAGCCAGTTCGGTGCGTCGCTTGGGCTTCGTGTACATCCCGATGGGATGTGAGCACTCCCAGTGGACGCCGCCAGGCGATGGCGGTGGCCTGAACGAGCTTTCCTCTAGCCTCAGCCCGCTGGCCCCGGTCAAGGACCAGGATCACGGTGGTCAGCAACCTGGAGTTGAAGAACGCCTATCCCGGGACCCATGCCACGTCCAATTCCGCCTTTCTGAGCGGCGGCCAAGGCGAAGTGGACAGAAAGCACGGACTACTACCTGGGAACGACAGTCGATCAAATCGCCGCCCAGCAGATTGGTCAGAACACCCAACTGCGGTCTCTGGAGCTGGCCATGGATTTGATGGACATGGTCGGTCAGTGCGACAACGGCTTTGCATGCGTGTACCAGAACAACCTCTCGTGGTCGTCACCAACGACGCCGCTGCCGGCCGAGGCCCACCCGGGGGTCGTGTTCGAGCGTCTGTTCGGCGACGGGGGCAGCGCCCAGGACCGGCGCGCTGCCCTGGGCAGACGGGCCAGCCTGCTCGATTGGATTCGTGAAGACATCGCTCGCCTGCAGGGAAAGCTCGGCCCGGGCGATCGCGTCAAGGTCGGCGAGTATCTCGATTCCGTCCGCGAGCTGGAGCGCCGCATTCAGAAGGCCGAAGCGAAGTCGCTGGACGACCCGCTGCCCGACCTGGATAGTCCGTCCGGCGTACCGGCCGCCTATGCCGACCACGCGAAGCTGATGTTCGACTTGCAGGTGTTGGCTCTGCAAGCCGACGTCACCCGGGTGATTACGTTTCAGCTCGCTCGCGAGTCGAGCAACCGAACCTACCCCGAGATCGGCGTTCCCGATCCGCACCACCCCACCTCGCATCACGGGAAGGATCCGGAGAAGGTTGCGAAGATCGCCAAGATCAACCAGTTCCACGTGTCGCTGTTCGCCTACTTCCTCGAGAGGCTGGCGTCCGTGTCGGACGGCGACGGCTCGCTACTGGACCATTCGCTCTACCTGTATGGCAGCGGGATGGGCAACCCCAACGTGCATGACCACGTGAACCTGCCGATTGTCGTCGCCGGCGGCGGGGCCGGCAAGGTTCGGGGAGGACGTCACATCAAGTACGCGGAACCGACACCGATGGCCAATCTTCACCTCACGTTGCTCGACAATGTGGGCGTGCATCTCGAGTCGTTCGCCGATAGCACCGGCAAGATCGACACCCTGCTGGAATCGGTTTCTCTGACGGGCTGAGGAGTCGCGATGAAAGTTAGACGAGCGTTTGGCAGATGCCTGATGGTTCCTCTGTTCTCGACGGCAACGCTGGTCGCCGCCGGCTCCGACGCCCCGCTGGCGGACGCGGTCGAGGAGTTGGATCGGGCAACCATTCGCACTCAGCTGCAGCAGCCGATTGACGTGAACGCGCCTCAGGTCGATGGGATGACGGCGCTGCACTGGGCGGCGTATCACGACGATCTGGAATTGGTGGAACTACTGGTGCGTGTCGGAGCCGACGTGAAAGCGGTGAACCGCTATGGTGTGACGCCGCTGTCCCTGGCCTGCACGAACGCCAACGGCTCCATGGTCGAGCGTTTGCTCGATGCCGGCGCCGACCCCAACACCACGCTGCCCGGAGGCGAAACCGCGTTGATGACCGCCGCGCGCACGGGCAGCGTCGGAGCCGTGAAGGCCCTGCTAGCGGGCCCCGCCGAGGTTCACGCCAAGGAGAGTCGGCGCGGACAGACGGCCCTCATATGGGCGGCGGCGGAGGGTCACGTCGACGTGGTGGAGGAGCTCATCAAGGCCGGAGCGCATTTCCGCACGCCGCTGGACTCTGGGTTTACGCCTCCGTTGTTTGCCGTCAGGGAAGGGCGGATCGGGGTTGTGCGGGCCCTACTGAAGGCGGGCGCCGACGCGAACGAGACCACACCCATCGAGCCTCCCGAGCGGATTCGGCCTCTCCCTGGAGGGCAGTCGATCCGGCCTGGCTCCAGCGCGCTGCTGGTGGCAGTCACGAACGCGCATTTCAACCTGGCGGCAGAGCTCCTGGATGCCGGCGCGGATCCGAATGCCGACCTGCCAGGATACACCATCCTGCACATGCTCGCGAGAGTCCGCAAGCCAGGCGCCGGCGACAACAATCCGCCGCCCGACGGGTCCGGCACCACGACCAATCTCGAGTTCGTCAGGCGGCTTGCGGCCGATGGCGCGGACTTGAACGCGCGGATGACGGAGCGGCCAGGCTTGAACAACACAGGGTTCAACGAGCTCGGTGCGACGCCCTTCCTGCTGGCTGCTCTGACCGCGGACGCCGAGTTGATGAGGACGCTGGCCGAGCTGGGGGCGGATCCGTTGCTGGGGAACGTCGAGAACAGCACGCCGCTGATGGTCGCGGCCGGACTCGGGACCGTGTCGCCCGGCGAACACGCTGGCACGGAGGAAGAAGTGTTGGAGGCGCTGCAGGTGGCGTTGGATCTCGGCGCCGACGTGAGTGCGGTCGACGACAACGGTGAGACCGCCATGCACGGCGCGGCGTACAAGAACCTGCCAAGGGCCGTGGAGTTCATCGCCGCCAACGGTGCTGAAATCGAGATCTGGAACCGGCGCAACAAGTACAGATGGACGCCGCTGTCGATCGCCCGCGGCTACAGATTCGGCAACTTCAAGCCCTCGGCCGTGACCGTGGCAGCGTTAGAGGCGGTGATGCTCGCCGCCGGCGTATCGCCACCGTCAATGGAAGAGGAGAACGCAAAGGCTATCGACATCTACGCGAAGCCTCCTCAGCCCACTCCTCCACCTGAAGAAGACAGGCCGCCGCAGGGGGATGTCCCGCCGGATGTTGAATTTGGGGTAGCGGCGGCTCCTTGGCCGGCCTAAGAATAGGTCTGCCAATAAACCGTCTCCAGAGGGGGACAAGGAGCCACCAATGCCTAGGAAATCAAAGAAGCCAGTAAGAAAGCAAACGCACTCGCCTACGGGCAAGGTAGTTGGCCAAGTCGGTCAGATACTGCTACCGATGATAGCTGGGATCGCGGCCACGAAGGCGGATCTGACGGAATGGGTGTACGAGCAAGGACTGACAGCTCTGCACCTACTGCTCAGAGAGGACGCCGAGGAGATCGCGGGGCTCAAGGGCAAGCACGAGAAGGAGCGAACTCATAACCACTGGGGGAGCACGAACGGAGAGCTGAGCTTCGGTGGTCGTCGCATCCAAGTGTCGCGACCTCGAGTTCGCTCGAAGTCGGGCGCGGAGGCGTCGCTTCCACACTTCGAAGCCTTCCGCGAAGAAGACCCGCTTCCAGAGCGAGTGTTGAATCAGATCTTGGTGGGCGTATCGACCCGAAATTACGAATCGAGTCTGGACAAACCCGCGGCCAAGTTGAAGTCTCGTGGCACGAGTAAGAGTGCCGCCAGCCGTCACCTCGTGAGCCAGACGACTAAGAAGCTCGAGGAATACCTGTCTCGGCGGCTAGAGGAGTTCGAGCTTGCGGCACTGATGCTGGATGGCCTTGAGGTGGCCGGACAGACCGTCGTCGTAACTCTAGGTATTACAATAGATGGAACGAAGGTGCCCCTGGGTATATGGCTGGGCTCGACGGAGAACTCTCGGGTGTGCACCGCGATGTTGCAGGACCTTCTCGAGCGAGGCTTGCGCGTCGATGAGTCGATTCTCTGCGTAGTGGACGGAGGCAAAGGCATCCGCAAGGCACTCGTCGACGTTTTGGGGGACCTCGCGGTCATCCAAAGGTGCCAGATCCATAAACTCCGAAATCTTCGCTCGTACCTTCCCAAGTCTCGTCACGCCTACGTGCTCCAGACGATGAAGGAAGCCTACAAGTGCAAGAGTGCCGACAAGGCGCGCAAGCGACTTCAGGCATTGGTGTCGTGGCTCGAGCGAAACGGCTACGACGAAGCTGCCGGAAGCCTTCGTGAAGGGATGGAAGAAACACTCACGGTCGTGAAGCTCGCGCCGCCCGCCTTACTTCGCCAGTCTCTTGCCACGACGAACGCCATTGAGAATCTCAACGGAACCATTCGCAGAGTATCGAGAAACGTCAAGCGTTGGAAGAGTCCTTCCATGGTTCGCCGATGGACCGCTCTTGGCGTCGTCACCGCGCAGAAAAAGTTCCGGCGTATCAAAGGCTATCGCCATATGGGCGCTCTCGTTCACGCGCTTAGAAGCAAACAGAAATCTCTTGACAGCGATGAGTTTGCTGCCTAAGAGTATTCACAGGTGCCGCCGCTACCCGACCAAATTCAACAGCGGCCGGGACATCCCCGAAAATCGGGTGAAACTGAAGGATAGGAAAATTGGCTCTTCAGCAGAATCTGTGGGTCATTTCTGGCTCCGGTAGATCTCCAAGCGTGTGAAAAAGGGCGATTTCTGCAGCTTTGAATGTCCGGAATCCAAAGGCTTTTTCTGGTAGTCAGTTTGGCTTTGTTGTTGAAGCCCTCGACGACAGCGGCGGAGATGGTTCCTCTGGCGCGAAACCAGTTGAGAATGAGCGCTCGATGTTTACGCAGTGAACGGGCCACTCTCTTCATGGGCTCGATTCGTGAGCGAATGACTCGAGTACACCACCGGTTGAGAAATCGACCTGCCCAATAGGGAGAGACATATTTCCAGAGAAATTGGAAGTCCTCCTTCAATAGATAGCTCCGGACGGAGCGGAGGTTATATTGAACGAGTTCCGCTAGCTTGACTTCCTGGGCTTCGGTGAGATTCTCCGGTCGCTTGAGTAGCAACCACCGCGAGCCCTTCAACATCGGCTCGTAGCCTTGAGCGCGGAGCTGTGTTGCTTCTTCGGCCCGGACTTTATCGATGGCTTTGCTCAGCATCGACATGATGTGGAACCGGTCCAGGATATGCACCACCTGAGGGGCTTTCTTGGCAATGACTTTCAGGTAAGGCCGCCACATGTCGGAGCAGATGAATTCGAGCGCACCGCTTCGCTCTTTGCCGAACCAGCGGAAGAACCTGAGCAAGGTTTTAACTCGACGTTTCTCGCCCAACCACAAGAGCCTCTTGCGGTGCCTGTCAATCTGGTAGACCACGGTGAGGAAGTGATGGCCTTTGTGCCATTGGATCTCGTCGATGCCGATGGCCCCGATGTCATTCAAATCCACGTGTTTACGGCCCCACTCGACAACCATCTCGACCGAGCCGAACACACTCTCCCGGTTTGTATGAAACAGCTCCGCCACCTCTTTCCAGCTCATCCGTTTCGCCCACGACGCCAAGAACCAAGCATAGGCCCGGGTGCGTCGTTGTTTGCCTTCCGACCATGGAAGCTGTTCCACCTTCACGCCACAGCGTCGGCATTCCACCCGGCGCGGAGCGTAGAGGAAAAACACCTTCAGGTTCCACAACGGAACAAACTCATAGCAGCGTTGCTCGAGTCGGTCGTAGCCAGGGGCCGGCCGTTGGCACTCGGAGCAGATCGCTTGGCTGTTTTGTCGCGGACGCAGTTCGACTTCGATGTGTTCGCCAACGAATCGCACCGTCTCGTAAACGAAACTCCTATGCTTTTGAACCCGATTCAAGATAGTCTTCAACTGCATCCCGTGGTCGACTCCCAAGGAGGGTCTCGCCTTGCGGATGAGAAGCGAGGGGGTCGTCATGTGAGCCTTTCGCTTCATAGAAGAGCGTCTTTGCGCCCGGTGTCCAGTGAATGCGAGACAGGCTTAGAGGGCAGCGAAGTAGGTACCGGCAGAGGCGTTCGAGCCCTTCGGTGTCCTGAGGCCAAACGGTCACGGATGTGTCGACGGAAAAGCCGCTGTGCCAAGAAGCCTCGTCGGGCACGCCAGGAACGCATGAACTCCCCCCCTCGCCCCTGGGACTATAATGCCCCCCATGCGTGACCGGGTAGCTACAGACATCGGCGGTGCCTTTACCGATCGCGATTACTACACTATCTTGCTAGCTGAAACGTCATGACGGCAGTTGGAATCGATATTGGCGGTACTTTTACTAACGTCGTGGCCATGCGTGGCGATGGCTCCCTCCGCACGACGAAAGCGCCCACCACACCGGGCCGGCTTCTCGATGGCTTGATGGTCGGCCTTACGGAAGCCGCCGCCCTCGAAGGGTTAGAGCCCGACACCATGCTGGCGAGCATGGACCGAATCGCCCACGGAACAACGGCAGCAACCAACGCCTACATCGAACGAAAGGAACGAACATGAGAAGCGTGACCCTTAGGTTCAGAGTGTTCCGCCGGCTCAAAGCGACGATGGCGTTCTTGGGACTCTTTGCGATCACAGCCCGGGCCGGGGTGGTTCGCTTCGAAATTCTCGAGACCGAATCACCGACGTTCGAGGGGCGCGAGTTCGGCGCCGTGGGTCCGTACGAGAAGATCGTCGCCCGGGCCTACCTCGAGGTCGACCCTGATGATGACGCGCACAACTCCGGAATCGTCGACTTGGCGCTCGCGCCGAGGAATGCCGCGCGTCGCGTCGAGGCCGTCTCGGACGTCGTGATCCTGAAACCCGTGGACCTCGCGAAGGGCAATGGCCGCTTGTTCTACGAAGTCGTCAACCGGGGGGACAAAATCAGCCCGAACCTAATGAACGATGCTCCCGGAGGCAACGACCCCACGAGCGCGGCGGACGCCGGAAACGGGTACTTGATGCGAGAGGGCTACACGATCGTCTGGTCGGGGTGGCAGGCCGACGTCCCGCGGGGCGAAGGCCGTATGCGGCTCGATGCACCGGTCGTGGAAGGTGTCACGGGAACCAACCGAGACGAGTTCATTTTCGAGAATACCTACGATCCCGTCGTCGCCCACTTGAGCTATCCGGCGGCGGAGCTCGACCCCGCAAAGGCGACGCTGACGGTTCGACAGAATGAAAAGGATCCGCGCGTGACCCCGTCCGACCTCTCTTTCGAGTACCTTCTCGTCGACAAAGCCGGCGTACGCGCGGTGAGCCCGAGCCAAATCCTGATTCACCGTCCCGCAGGCTTCGACGCCGGCGCCATTTATGAATTGGTCTATCCGGCGCGCGATCCCGTCGTGATGGGCCTGGCGTTTGCCTCGACGCGCGACGTCGTCTCGTTCCTCCGGAGAGAAACCGCCGACAACCCGCTCGCGCCCGGCGGCGTTCCCGCCATCCGCTACGCTTATGCGCTCGGGATCTCCCAGAGCGGGCGCTTTCTTCGCGACTCGCTCTATCAGGGATTCAACGAGGATGAAGAAGGGCGCATCGTGTTCGATGGGATCATTTCCCATGTCGCCGGCTCCAGGAAGATGTTCACCAATAAGCGCTGGGCGCAACCGGGCCGCTACTCCCGCCAGCACGAGACCCATCTGACTCCCGGCGATCAGTTTCCCTTCACCTACGGTGTCCTGACCGACGCGCTTACCGGAAAACGAGACGGCATCCTGGCTCGCTGTCTCGACGCGGGCAACTGCCCCAAGGTCATGCACATTGATACGGGAACCGAGTTCTGGCAGGCGCGATCGTCACTCGTGGTGACCGACACCACCGGAGCGGACATCGAGCTGCCGCCGGGTGTGCGGGCCTATCTGATCGCGAGCGCTCCCCACGGGAATGCCATCGACGCGGTCCCGACAGAGACCGCGACGTGCCAGCAGATGAGCAACCCGCTCCACGGCGGCGGTCCGACGCGGGCTCTCTTGCACGCCCTCGATCGCTGGGTGAGTGAAGGCGTCGAGCCGCCCGACAGCCGGTTTCCATCTCGCGCCGGGGGAACCCTTGTCGCGCCGGATCCCGCAAGCGTCGAGTTTCCTGCGATGCCGCAGGTGAGCTGCGAAGGTGTCGTCAACGGACTACGGGTGACGGACTACACGGCCGTCCCGCCCAAGGAGGGAGCCGCATATCCCGTCTTCGTGCCGCGGGTCGACGCCGACGGCAACGATTTGGCAGGCATTCGGATGCCGATCGTCGAAGTGCCGCAAGGCACGTACCTCGGCTGGAATCTTCGCCGGAAGGGATTCGCCGAGGGAGAGCTCTGCACGATCACCGGCTCGTTCATCCCCTTCGCGAGAACGCGCGCCGAACGCCAGGCGAGCGGTGACCCGCGTCTTTCCATCGAGGAGCGCTATCCGACCCGCGAGGCCTACGTCGGCAAGGTCGAACAGGCCGTGCGTCGGCTGGTTGCGGAAAGGCTCCTGCTGGAGGAGGACGCGAAGCGAACCCTCGCCAGGGCGAAGGAGAGCAAGGTCGCAGAGAGATAGGCCTCGTTCCCTCGTCTCTCTTCTGCGCCTCGCCTTGTCCGCCCCACGGCCTCTTGCTAGTTTTGCCCATTGGTTCGGGGTTGCTTTCAGCACCCGTCCTTCGCACCCCCGGCGAGTCCCTCTCGAAGGAGGCATGACATGAAGTCCCGCCTGCGCACGGCCGGAGCTGCGTTACTTCTCGGCGCATTGTTTCTGGTCATCCATGCCGAAGGCGCGCCTCAGGAGATCTTCGTCAATCTCGAGAACGGGATGCCGGACCGCTTTGCCAGTACCGACGAACTCGTCGAATTGGCAAAGACGGTCCGGGAGCTTGGCGGCTACTACGACACCCATCAGCGTTCCGTACCAGATGGGCGTGATGCCTTCGGAAAACGAAGCTCGAACATTTACGAGCATTTGGCGAAAAGACTATTATTCTAGCGGCATAACTATTGAAAATGTAATCAACCTAGGACTATATAAAAATGGCGTCGACCAATAAATGTATTATTTATTTTAGCATCGTATTTCTTATCAATGGCGTTTCAGAGGCACAGGAATATCCGAAGCCAGATGATGGCGATTTCGTCATACAGGACTTTAATTTTGAAAAGGGAGGGAAGTTGCCCAGGCTTAATCTGCATTACATGACCATCGGACAAGTATCAAAAGGTGCAGACGGTCAAGTTAGCAATGCTGTTCTCGTCATGCATAGAACTGCGGGAAGCGGTAAGGGATTTTTAAATGAGGAATTCGCGGGCAATCTCTTTGCGCCGGGACAATTACTGGACGCGAGCAAGTACTTTATTATTCTGCCGGACAGTATTGGCCATGGTCAATCAAGTCGACCAAGTGATGGCCTGAAAATGAATTTTCCCAAGTACACCTATAACGACATGGTCGTGGCACAGTATCGTTTACTTACTGAGCGCCTGGGAATTGACCATTTAAGATTGGTTATGGGAACGAGCATGGGAGGTATGCATACGTGGATGTGGGGTTATATGTTCCCTGAGTTTATGGACGCTTTGTTGCCGCTGGCGAGTACACCCATCGAAATTGCGGGAAGAAATCGAGTGCTACGCAAAATGCTGATTGATGCCATTAAAAATGATCCAGAGTGGAACAACGGTGATTATGAGCAGCAACCAAAAGGACTGAGATATGCGATGCACCCTTTGATATTCATGATTAGCAGCCCCTTGCAATACCAGAAATCAGTACCTTCGCGCGAGGCCGCAGAGGAGTTTCTCGCTGAAAAGATCGAAATGTACTCGGCTAGATTGGAGGCGAATGACCTGATTTACCAGTTTGACGCATCACGTTTATACAACCCTTCCCCGAAACTGGAACAAATAAAGGCACCGCTAGTCGCTATCAATGGTCAAGTCTTAATTTTCCTGTCAAATCTCCGTACGGTTCCCCGCGCTCGGTTAAGCTGCTGATTCCTCCGACGTGCCTTGCGGGAGAAGCTCGTTGCGAAGCTCCTCGACTTTCCTAGCGGCGAAGACATCCATCCTCACGCCGCGCCATTTGTTTGCGACGGCCAAGAGCACAGCGAACGAGAGTTTCATCGCGGCCTCCTCGGTGAAGAAGTGAGGAATGACCTTTGTGCGACGTTTGTGCTCTCCGAACGTGCGCTCAAGTAGATTCGACGTGCGAAGCCTTTTGTGATGCGCCGCAGGAAGGCGTAGCGCCTGAAGACACGCTTCGAGGGTCTCTTCCATGCACTTCATCGCGCTCGGGAATCGTTGACGGTACCGAGCGATCACCTCCCGACCCTTCTTCAGCCCTTGCTCGTAGCTGTTCGCATGGAACGACTCAAGGATGGCCGCCTTGAGTTCGTCGCGCACTTCCTTCGGAGCCTTGCCCAGGATGTTCTCGAGGCGGTGCTTCTGGCAACGTTGCTTGAGGCTTCGAGGGAAGACCTCTGCGATCGCTTTGAGCACTCCAGGATTCTCGTCCGTCACGATGAGCAACGGCTCCCTCATTCCTCGGGCCACCATCTCCTGCAAGAACCCCTTCCAGTTCTCGTAGGATTCTCGGTTGCCGACACCGATATGAAGAAGAACTCGCGTCCCATCAGCGCGATAGCCGGTCGCAACGAGGATGGGCTCTTTCCTCTCCGCTCCTTGGTGGTAGCGCAGGTACGTGCCGTCGAGCTCGAGATACAACAGCTTCTCGTTCGAGAGATCCCGTTTTCGAAACGCCTCGAAATCCTCCGACAGACACCGTGTGACCCGGCTCACCACCGACTTCGAGACACCCGTGCCGCTCAGCACGTCCGCGAACGTCGCCTCAATGTCACGCGTCGACATCCCGTGGACGTACATCCGCGCGATCAGTTCATCGAATTTCTCGGTCCGGCTCACGTAGGCGTCGAGAATCTTTGACTGAAACACCTTCTCTGTTTCTCGTACCTGCGGCACTTGCACCGTTACCGCTCCCTCGCCCGTGAGGACCCGATGCGACTCATACCCGTTGCGTCGTCCCTTCTCCTTCGTCGTTGCCGGAGCGTTCTCATAGTAGTTTCGACCCAACGCCTCCGTCACCTCGCGCTCCAACTGTGTTCGCTAGTCTGAATTGGCCCATTTCGCTCATTTGATTTGGCCCACCCCATCGAGACCGATACCCTGAGCCGGGGAAGAACCCGGAGAGGAGGGTCGGTTGAAAAGGGGTGCGAAAGTGCGATTGTTCGAGCAGATCCGTGGCGAGTACGAGCACGGAGTAGGAACGATAAAGGGAGTGGCGAAGGAGTTCGGAGTACACCGTCGGATGGTGCGTCAGGCGCTGGAGAGCGCGGTACCGCCGAAGCGTAAAGTCGCGGAGCGTGCGAGTCCGAAGCTTGAGGAAGTACGCGAGTTCATCGACGCGGTCCTGAAGGAGGACAAGCGAGCGCCTCGGAAGCAACGCCATACGGCTCGTCGTATCTGGTCCCGGTTGCGCGCCGAGCATCCGGAGCATGAGATTGGCGAATCAACGGTACGTCGCTACGTCGCTCGTCGGAAGAGCGAGCTCGGCCTGAAGGACACAGAGATTTTTGTTCCGCAGAGCTACGCGTGGGGCGATGAAGGGCAAGTGGACTGGTACGAGGCGTACGCGCGGATCGGAGGTGAGCTCGAGAAGGTCCACACGCTCGTAGTCCGAAGCATGGCGGGAGGAGGCGCGTTGCATCGCGGCTATCCGCGTCCGACGCAACAAGCATTTTTCGAAGCGCAGGAGCATGCGTTCGAGTTCTTTGGTGGCGTGTTCCGCCGCATGCGCTACGACAACCTGTCACTCGCGGTCACTAAGATTCTGCGTGGTTATCAACGAGAGCAGACGGAGCGATTCGTGGCGTTTCGCTCCCATTGGGGATTCGACTCGGAGTTTTGTAATCCGAGTCGAGGCAACGAGAAGGGCGGGGTGGAAAGCGAAGTCGGCTACTTCCAGCGCAACTATCTGACGCCGGTACCGGAGTTTTCGAACTGGGATGAGCTGAACGAGTATCTGCTCTCGTGCTGTCTCAAGGATGCGACGCGCCACATTAGCGGCAAGGAGCATGCTGTCGGAACAGCGATGGAGCTTGAACGGGAGCATCTGTTGCCATTGACCGTCGAGGGGTTCGATATCGAGGAGCGACGATTTGCAAAGGTGAACAAGAAAGGCTGCGTTCGAGTCGGCACGAACTGGTACTCGACTCCGTTGAAACGGGACCGGCGAGTTGTGGCCAAGCTACTGCCGTTGGAAGTTGAGATCTGGCACGAGGGCCACGTCGTGGCACGCCACGAGCGCTGCTACGGCCGCAGCCAGTCGATTTATGAACTCGAGCACTACTTGGATGTTCTGGTCAGGAAGCCTGGAGCGTTGGCCGGCTCGACGCCGCTCGCTCAATGGCGGGAGAAAGGTCGGTGGCCCACGAGCTACGACGAGTTGTGGTCCAAGCTGAATCGACGTCACGGGAAGCTCGAAGGAACCCGCCAGATGGTCGAGCTCGTGCAGCTCGGCCGCGAGCACGGCTACGACAAGCTGCGTGAGGCGGTGAGTCAAGCGCTCGAACTCGGCTGTACGGATGCTGAGGCGATCCGTCACCTCGTCGAATCATCAGTTCTTCGACGTGAGCAGGCGCAGGCTCTTGGCGATGTGGAGCTCGGAGAGCTCACGAAGTACGAACGTTCCTTGCCAGGTGTTGGCCATTACAACGCGCTGATCGGCGAGGTGAACTCGTGAACGCGAAGAGCATCGAGCTCCAGAGCATCCGTCAGCATTGCAAGACGCTTCGCATGCCGAGCGTGGCAACGCAGTTCCAGAAGATTGCCGAACAAGCGCAGCGCGACGAGCACAGCTATGTCCGCTACCTCGACGTGCTGCTCAGCGCCGAAGTCGAGGAGCGTGAACACCGCGCGGTTCAAAGACGACTGAAGGAAGCACAACTACCGAGAGCGAAGACGCTCGAGGAGTTCGACTTCTCGCAATCGCCGAAGGTCTCCGCCCGTCGGATACGAGAACTGGCCGAAGGCGACTACATCGACCATGCACGGCCGGTTCTGTTTCTCGGCGATGCCGGCACAGGCAAGACTCATCTGGCCACGGCATTGTGTGTAGCGGCGTGCCAGCAACGTCGCCGCGTTCGCTTCACGACGGCCTCGAGACTCGTCAACGAACTCGTTGAAGCTAGGGAGGAGCACGAACTCTCGCGAGTGATCCGTCGCTACGCCCGCTACGAGTTGTTGTGCATCGACGAGCTCGGCTACGTCCCACTCGCCGATGTCGGCGCCGAGCTTCTGTTCCAAGTGGTTTCGGAACGATGCGAAAGGGCGGCGCTCGTGATCACCACCAACCTGCCCTTCTCGGAGTGGACCCAGGTGTTCACGAACGTCCGCCTGTGCAAGGCACTGCTCGACCGAGTCACGGACCAGGCGCACATACTCGAAACCGGCACCGAATCCTATCGGTTCCGGCGCACCCTGAAGAGCGAGAAAAAGACCATAAAGGCATGAGTTCGTTGGGTTTCACTAGCCGCGGCCTGCACTTCGTTCCGGCCGCGGAATAAGGAAAGGGGCTTTCTTACAGCTCGTCTTTATTAATCAATAACTTAGGGTGGGCCAAATTAGATGAGCAAAGTGGGCCAGACCGAGTGGACAAACACACCAACGCATATTGAAGCATCATCTGAGCTCCCGACCGGACGATCTCCGAGAGATTCATCTCCCCAAATACCAGTTGTTCCTCGAACTGCTTGAGCAATCGCTGACTCGGTAGTACCTTTCCCATGATGTATGGTTCTCCTTTTCTGTCCCCATGACGGGGACGGGTTTGAGCTTGGGGAACCATACATCGTTTTTCTTTGACAGGAATCTTAAGACATCACCCTATCAATTCGGCCGATGATGAGGTTAACCCACCCGAACTTGGAATTATGGAAAAGGAAATCAAGAAGGTAAAAAATGGTCGATATGTCTTGTTACCAATTACCGATGATACTAGTGGTCATGCTACCTGTATGACTTCCAGACTATGGGAAAAATATCTTGAGGGATTAATGAATATCTCAAGAAACTAGAGTTTGTTTACGGGATACATATCTGCAATGCAAGTTCGTCATCGCTGAACGGCTGTGGGTTCAGTTTGAATTTGGGAGTCTTATAACGAATCGCTTGTATTTATAACTGAATAATATGGACTAATTCTGTTTACAGTAATTTACACTGCTCCCCTGAAAGTTGAAGCCACCAACAAGCCGTGCTGAGATGGCCGGCGGAGAGGTGGTGGAGATGTCGACGAACAAGGAGGACGAGTCTGTCCAGAGGTGGACGGCGAAGCGTCGAGCGAGTCTGGTGCTGAGCATTGTGAAGGGCGAGACGTCGGTTCAGGAGGCGGCTCGCAAGCACGGACTTCGGGTCCATGATTTCGTTGTATTGGTGGAACCAAACATCGACGAGTCGGCGGTGGGCGGGCGCGAGCTCATCATAAGAGCCCCCGATCTCTAGATCCTGCTCCTGGAGCAGGAAGACTCCAGCGAGCATGCTCAATAGGAGTGTCGATTTCATCACTGGTCTCCTTCGCTGCGCTCGAAGAGAAGCGTCCCGTAGACCTCGCCCGACTTGGTCGTTAGTGAAAGCTTTCCCGCCCTGAAGCCGTACTTCACCGCTCCGACCAAGGTATCGTGGTAGCGAAACTCGAGCTCCATGGCATTTCCGGCGCATATCTTCCAAGTGCCGTCGATGGGTCCCACCTGCATCTCACCAGCCGCCGGGCTCTGGACCTCGGCGGAGTAGGTATTGCAGCCGCCCACCCCGCTTATGCGGTTGCCCTCGACGTTCAGCGTCACCTTCGGCTCCGCCGGCGCTGGCTCGTCCCGCGCGAGATGAGTTAGAACCCACTCCACACCTTCGAGGTCCTTAAGGGAAAACGTTCCCCCGATCGCAGCCTCACCCTCGGCGAGTCCAGAGGCCGTCAATGACCAACTTCGTCTCGCTTTTTGTGATGGACAACACTTGGCGTCCTGCGGGCCTGCCTGCACGACGTCGAGCTCCACGCTCTCATCGATGACGCGCGCGTCGATGATCTGAACGCGATCCCCCACCAAGGCAGTGCCGAGGTTTACAATCGACCCATCGCGTCGGCCGACGGTTGCCAGAAAATTGTTTGTCCCCGTACCTCCCGAATTCTCCGCCAGCAAAACGACGGCTTCTTCTTGTCCGTCGCCGTTCAGATCTCCCGTCAGCCGGAATTCGCGCACGAGCTGGACCGTCGGGCGAGATGCACCACCCGGGACGAAGGGCTCGCCTTCGTAGGAACCGTTCTCGAGCTGCACTGCGTCGTCATAGATTCCTTGGTAGGAGCAGTTCGCAATCTCGTCTAGCGACGGCGCCTCCGATTGTGCGAAGGCGAGACTAGCTGGGAGCGCTAGGAGCAGCAAGATTTGAGTAGTGGGTGCGATCATTTCGTTTCCTGAAGGCAATCAATTTTCCAAAACGGGAGTAACTGAAGCTCCCAAAAGCAGATACACGGACGGACGATCATACAGGAGACCCTTGATGGGCATTGTCTTTGGACGTTTACTCTCCCAAAAATGTTACGACCTTATTTCATGCGCCACCGGGAGCTTCTGGGGGAGTTCGCTCGACTCGCATACGAAACCATCAAGGAGCTGATGCTCGAGGCCGCCGGCGACGACAAAGCCCGCCCCGGTATCGTGGCCGTACCGCAGACCTTTGGAAGTCTCATCCAACCACATCCTCACCTGCATGCTCTTGCCTCTCGTGGGCTTTGGGATAAGCAAGGTCAATGGCTGGCGGTGCCCTACGTCGATACCATCGCTGCCGAGAAGTTGTTCGCTCACAAAATAGCACATAACGCAACGCTTCACATTACCTCCGTAATGTTGAGCTCAACATTATGGAGGCACCCTCCGCGTCATCTCCTTCATCACCGAGCAAAAGGTCATTCGGGAAATCTTGGGTCATTTGGAAAAGCGAAACGCCCACTCCCGCGCTCCTCCTCAGCCTTAGCCTCCGTTTCCCCGTCTGGGCCGTCCCCCTAGCACCTCAAGGCATCCCTGTGGCTTCATGCCCAAACTCCCCGCCCCCAACTACCCCAAACCGTCTTGCCTTGCACCGTGCACTTCTGCTACCGTCACCCACTCGCAATGAGGCGCCACCATCACTACTAAAAAGGGACAATGGCAGCCGAGCCCACTCAGACAGGTTATGAATTCTCCTATCCTTCAACTCACGTGGCCACCGAATCCGGACTTTCTACGGGGCAACCGGGGAGGGTCACTTGAGGATCTGTTTTGGCTCCGAGCCCTATGAGAAGCTCGAAGAGGCGATGGATCGCATCGAGGCCTACCTGAAAAAGAAAGCCTAGAGACCTTTGACCGTCTACGAGCTGCTCGAGCGCCGGGCCAACGACCGTGGCGACCAACCGTTCCTCGTTGGCGAGGAGCGCTCCTTATCAGCTGCGGAGATGCTCGACGCCAGCAACGAGTGGAGTAACCGCTTCCAGAAAGCTGGAGTCCAGCCCGGCGACCGAGTACTCCTGAAGCTTCCCAACTCTCTGGAGTTTCTCGCCGTTTGGTTCGGCCTGAGCCGCGAGGGCGCGGTCATGGTCCCGGTCAACCCCGCCTCTGCACCCGCGGAAGTGGACTGGTTCATCGACCATTCCGAGACTCGTGCGATCGTGGATACCGAGGGGCTCAGGGAGTGTGCCGAGGGTCGTGGCGACCTGACCCTCCCGGAAGATACGGCAGCGGTTCTCTACACATCAGGGTCCACCGGCAAACCCAAGGGTTGCATGCTCTCTGACGAATACTACGGGATCGGGGGACGGGTTACGGCGGCTGTCATGGAGCTCACTGCGGAGGACCGCCTCTTCATGATGCTCCCGCTCTTTCACATGAACGCTCAAGTCACGAGCGTCTACGCGGCGCTTCTCTCCGGGGCGACCGTTGTTTGGGTGGAACGTTTCAGCCTGTCGCGGTTCTGGAGTCAGGTGGATCTCCTGAAGCCGAGCCAAACGTACTTGATCGGGGCCATCCCGGCACTCCTCGTTCGCGAGCAGAAGGGCAAACGCCCTAGCAGTCTACGCAAGGTCTTCTGCTCCGGACTCCAAGACGATCTGCGGGCGGAATGTGAGGAGCGTTTCGGGTTTCAGATGATCGAGGGCTACGGTCTCACCGAGGGCGGCGTGGTTACCGTGGAGCGACTGGGGGAGCCTCACCTACCCGGCTCGGCCGGACAGCCGGTGCCGGGAAAGACCGTCGAGATTCGGAGCCCAGAGGGGAGACGCTGCGAGGTAGGCGAGGATGGGGTCATTTGGGTCGGTGGAGAAGGATTGATGTCCGGATATCTCGGCAACCCGGAGGCGACGGCCGAGGCCCTTCCCGAGGAAGGATGGCTTCGCACCAACGATGTGGGGCACCTGGATGGGGATGGGAATCTGCACTTCACCGGCCGGGGAGGGGACATGGTTCGTCGGTCGGGAGAGAACATCTCGCTCCGCGAAGTAGAAGTTGTCTTGCGATCGCATCCGGCGGTCGCAGAAGCCGCTCTTATTGCGGTGCCCGATGAGATCTACGACGTGGAGCTCGAGGCGTATGTCGTCTTGAGTGAAGAAGCGAACGCGAGCGCGGAAACTCTATACAATCACTGCGCGAGCCAGCTCACTTCTCACAAGGTGCCCCGCTCGATCCATTTGTGCCGGGACTTACCAAGGACCGGTATGGAGCGTGTCAGCAAGGCCCGCCTGAAGGAAACCGGACCCATCGACGAGTACGAAAGGTTCGAGCAGCCCGGCAAGCGTTAGGCGGAATGCCGTCGCCGGACCCGTCACCGCACTGATCCTTGGGGTCTTCGGCTTCCACGTCCGCCGCACCACGCTTCACGAGGGTCGACTCAAAATGGGGAGACGAGAAGAAAGACGAGATTCTCGAGAAGGGTCGGAGGTGGCCGATCACCCGTATCTTCGATGCCGGAGACATCAGTAACCTGGATTACAGGGTTCGGTGACTCCTTACAACCGGCGTGGAGACGGGCTCATTGAGGCTCATTCAGAAAAGAGAAGTCGTAAAACTCTTGAGCAAGGACAGAGCTCCGTTCTCCCAGCTCGGACGCGAGCAGGCGCAGGGAGTCGTTATAGTCTTCGGGACGGGTTTTTCCCGTGCTGGTGAAGTAGGGACGAACCAGTTCGTAGGTCAGGTCCGCCGTTTCTTCGGAATCTTTCAAGAGCTCACTCAGGATGGGTATGACGTCTCGCCGCCGTTCGTGCACCGCCTTCAAGCTTTCCCGATGAGCCGCCGCCATCTTCCCGACCACCGCTGGCCGCTCCCGGATCAGGTCGCGACCGACCGATAGGCCGGTGGTAGGGATCCGTAGATGATCACCAAAGAAAAGTAGCGGTGCGAAACCCAGTTGCTTCATGCGGTGGTGTGGAACGGCGGAGCTGATGATCGCTCCCGCCACCTCCCCCAGCTCGAGCAATCCGAGCCGCGCTCTGTCGTCTCGTGCCGGCTCCAGACGAACGTCGCGCTCCGGATCCAATCCCGCCTCCCGTAGGATGATTCGCAAGAACTGGAAAGGAGGCGCGATGGAGGGATATACAGCCAACCTCTCACCCCGTAGACGGGATAACGTCGTGGCTCCCTCTCGCGCGTAAAGCCAGAACAGCGGCCGGTCGATGGCGACGAGAACGACGATCTGGCGGTTTCCTCCTTTGAGACTGGCGACCAGGGCCGATCCGCAGGCGGCGCTGAAGAGGGTCTTGGGCAGCTCGTGGTCTGGAAGAAAGGTGGTGTCTCTCAGCCCGACACTCAGCCCGTGCCGGTCGTAAATCCCCAGTCGTCGGGCCACAAGGTGCAACAGAAGCTCATGTAAATCGAAGGCCTTGAACCCGAGCTCTACGTGGTCCACCCGATCTCTCGACTCAGTCATTTCGCAATCTGCTCAAGTCAGATGGGGAAACACTTTTTCCGAGAGGGTTCTTGTGAGAGCAGCTGGATCCTCGACGGTCAGGGGCAGCACGAATCGGTCGACTCCCATGTCGATGATCTCCTGGAATTTAGGAATGGCTTCTTCCGGTGTGCCGGCGATTGCGACGGAATCGATGATAGCGTCGGTGACCAATTCCCGGTGGGAGGCATCGGAGCTTACGTGTTTGTAGTAGTCATAGTGCTCACGAAGCCGCTGGATGTCGGGAGCCAGTGACGGGGGGATCCGATCCTGCGGAACCGAGCGAAAAGTGGTGACGCACGCCGCGGCAGCATAGGGTCTCACCTCGTCTCGTGCCGCCTCTCGGTTATCTGATACCGAACAGGCCAGCCGGACACACAGATCCAGATCTTCCAGTGTTCGGTTCGCCTGTTCGGCTCCCGCTGCGATACTTTCAAGGGCGTAGCGGATCAAACCAGGCGTCGCACCGACCTGGAAGAGCACACCGTCGGCGACCCTTCCAGCCATGCTCAGTGATTTCTGCCCGGACGCAGCGAAGTGAACAGGTACTTTCCTTCCAGCCCAGGTCACCTTGATCTCTTTGCCCCGATAGAGAGCGGTTTCTCCGGAGAGGAGGGCGCGGACGACCTTCGTATACTCTTCCATCCTAGCCAGCGTGGAGGCTTTTAGTCCGGCCGTCTGAACCGCCGACTCTCCAGTTCCGATGCCGAGCAGGGCGCGGCCGCCGGACAGTTCGTCTAAGGTTGCGATGCTGCAAGCGGTTACTGCCGGGTGGCGAGTCAGGGGGTTGGTAACGCCGGTGGCCAGTAGAATCTTGCGGGTCCGGAGTGCGCAGATGGTCAGCGCCGAGTAGGCGTCACGGAAAATGGACTGCGAGTCAGCGATCCAGATTCCCTGAAATCCTTGACTTTCGGCATCTGCGGCTAGATCTCCGACGTGCGTGACCGGCCGATTGGGGAGAATGCCAACATCAAAGGCAACCTTCATCACGTTAAGCGCAAGGCCACTAACCCACCTGGTCAGCCAGCAATATCCCCGGCGTGGGCGTATCCTCCAGGCTCCATCCCCCCATCAGATAATGGTGAGCGATCCGGAAGGCGCTGAGGCCCACGTGTTGCTCGAAACCGTCCAGGTCCCCGAACCGGTCACCGAGCTTCGCCTTGACGTACTCCGTAATCGCCGGGAGTATCCACACCGGAACCATCTCGATGAACGCTTGCTGCGTGGACTCTTGGATCGCCTCGATATAGTCCGCTCCTCGCTGAAACTGCTTCCGATCGCCGACCTGGTAGCGGCCGGGAACGAACGTATCGAAGTCGAGCTCCGCGAGCTCTCGCATGAATCGCACGAAATTCCAGATGTGATAATCAGGAAGCAGTCCGTAGCGGGCATTGGGTAGAACGGTGTCGGACGAGAACAGAAGGCGTTCCTCCGCGAAGTAAGCCGACATATTGCCGGTTCCATGGGTCGGTCCCGGATTCACCAAGAGGAAGCTTACGCCGTCGAGACTCACGTCGTTTTGCTTGCCGGAAAGCGCGCGCGTCACCGGTGTCTGTCCGTCGGCTTGCCGTAGCGCAACGACCTTGGCGGTCATTTCGTCGGCGATGACCTCGGCATCGGGTGCCAGGTCGGCCCCGAAACCCGCGTGATCGAGATGATCGTGCGTATAGATGAGCGTCTGGACCGGCTTCTTGGGCACGGCTTGGGCGATAGCCTTGCGGTACGCTTTGGCGCGACCGGGAGTTCCGAAGGTGTCGAAGGCTATGACACTGTTCTTCCCTTCCGCGAAGATGGTCCGGCAGTGGCCGTCGCTGACGGTCCAAAGGCGGACCGACAACTTCTCTGCCTGCATTTCAGGCTCCGCCGTGAGGTAGTCGAGGACCTCATCGGTGGTGAATATGCCTTTGTGCTCAGACATCATGTGCCTCCGTGACTAAAAGGGAGAGGTATCGCCCTTGAAATTGCCCTCGATGCCCCACCCGCCCATCAAATAGTGCTGCATCTGGCGGACCAGATTCATTCCTATGTACTCGTCGAAGCGGAATAAGCGTCCGTATTTCGGTTCCAGTTTTTCCTGTGCGTAGCGGGTTGCCGCTTCGTAATCTTGGGGATCGACTCCGTCGGCGATGGCCAACTGGGCCGCTTCCCCTATCCCCTCGAAGTAACCGAGGTTCGCTTCG
Source organism: Candidatus Marinacidobacterales bacterium (assembly GCA_965222425.1). Lineage (GTDB taxonomy): Bacteria > Acidobacteriota > Vicinamibacteria > Marinacidobacterales > DATDRI01 > CBDCNP01. The sequence goes on along the minus strand of CBDCTW010000012.1, from coordinate 1,289 downwards.
AACCCCTTGCGATCCACTATCCAAAAGTGACCGGGAATGAACAGGTCCCAATCGAGGCTCAGAAAGCGCCTCATGATTGCCGCGTACGGCTGGAAGTGGTAATCGGGGAAGAACGTGTAGCCAACGCCCGGGATGACGGTGTCCACCATGACCAAGACCTTGCTCTCCGGAAAATATGCGGCCGCGTTGCCGTCGCCGTGCGTGGGACCTGGATAGAGAAGCTCGAAGCGCACACCGTCGATCTCGAATTCCTTACGCTCGCCTTCCCACACCTCGGTGGCGGGAAGCTGCCCGTCCGACTTCCGGGCCTTGATGACCCGCGCGCACAAATCGTGGGCGATAATCTCGGCGTTGGGCGCCAAGTCGGCAGCGTACCCCGTGTGATCGAGATGGTCGTGGGAATAGATGATGGTATGGACCGGCTTGCGCGGGAAACAGCGCTGAATACCGCCTCCGTATGCTCGCGCCGTCCCGGGCGTGGTCAAGGTGTCGAAGGCAATGACCCCGGACTTGCCTTCCAGAAAGACCGTCCGGTAGACTCCCTCACTCGCGGACCAGATCTTGCCTCTAACGGGCTGACATGTGATATCCCGCCAGGCGGTCTGAATTGGCAGTGCGCCGGGCACGGTAAAGATACCGCGATGGCATTCCCCCGACTGCTCACTTTTTTCCGCTTCGTCGTTCTCAGCCACGACGGGCCTCCTATCTCTCTAACGTCTGAGAATGCTTGCCGAATAGCGGACGGACAGAGTTTTCGAGCAGCGGCCGTGTGACCTCAATACGTCTCGCCCCGATGCCGGCTCCCACCCCGAAGACGCCGAGACTAGCACATCCGCGTGGTCAAGGAAAAACTCTACGATTCTACTTGAATGTCCCCTCCCGCAGCGCCTCGGACCACACAAGAGGACCTAACCGACACAAAGCACGAGGAAACAGGGGAGGATTAGATGCTCTTGGATCGTCCCGGATCGGGGTGTTCTGGTAGCAGCGTGGTAGCAGAAGCTCGCGGGATCACCGTGGGTTTGCCGAAGCCGTCGACGCCCTCTCCTGGGAGTTTCCCAACGACGGATTTCGTCTTCACGCCCTATGGGCGCGTTGGCGGCACCTCCGGCCTTGCTCCCGGCAACGGGAAGCCGTCCTCCGCCTTACCGTCCCCTAAATCCACGCGCCCCGGCTCTGTACCAGCTCCCCGTTAATCTAAATATTTCGTATGTTTTATAATGTAGTTCAATGAAAAGCAGTTTCATAATAATATTGATGCAGGAGAATAATCATGAGTAAAAATACAG
>CBDCTW010000011.1:0-74992 GCA_965222425.1 Candidatus Marinacidobacterales bacterium | reverse complement strand
GGTGAGCCGGACCGAACCTCACGCCAGGGACATCAGCAACAACGGGCCTTATAAAGTGACTATAAGTTCAGGCCTTTTCCGACTTGGCTTCGGTGAAGCCTCGAAGCACCTCCCGGTCCTCGGAAGAAAGCTTCAAGAACTCCATGCCCGTCAGGAAATTTTCGGAGGCGCCTTGCACGCGGACCACCCGAGCCTCTACGACGAGGGTGCGGTGGAGTAACAAGAGCTTCACGAAATACGACGACCTTAGGGTGAGCACGCGTTTGACCCGGAGTAACATCCCCCCAGGCTCACGTCCAAGACCGAACCTTCCCAGCCGTTGCCCAACTGCGCGAAACACTCCCCTACGGAGGGGACGCGCGAGTATCGGCGACGTGTGGTGAGCTGCGGCGGCGTGGATTGCATCCTGTCCCCCAGGTTACGAGCTACCTGCAAAAATGGCGGAACCCTTCGTATGTTATCGGCAAGATACTGGTATTGTCTTACCCGCGGGTGGCTGAGGAAACAACCGCCCGGGGGGCGGATTCCTTCGGATTGCCCACCGGCCGCTGACGAGCCAGTTCGTGGCAACCCCGTTTTTTTGCGTGCCCCCATGACGAGCCAGTTCGTGGCAGCCCCGTTTTGGCCCCCGCGACCCCTAGCCAGAAGACTTGTGCTTGGTTTCGCCAGCTAGAAGATCGAGGGCGTGGGCCAATGTGGGCCGTAGGACTTCCAGTCCCTCGCTAACCGCCTTGGGGTTTCCGGGCAGGGCGACGATGAGCGTGTCCCCAACCGCTCCGGCGAGGCTCCGGGAAAGAACGGCCATTGGTGTGTGCCGCAGCCCATCATTTCGCAGAAGCTCTCCGTATCCAGGCAGCTCCCGCTCGACGACGCGCCGAACCGCCTCGGGCGTCACGTCGCGGGGCCCTAGCCCCGTGCCGCCCGTGGTGAGGATGAGCTCGGCAGTGCCGGAGTCCACCCATTGTCGTAGCCGCTTCGTGATCTCTTCCAGCTCATCCGCCACGGCGGCTCGGGCGACGACGTCGAAGCCCATCTCCCCTAACTCGGTCTCGGCAACGGCACCGGAACGATCTTCGCGGGCGCCGGCTACGACGCCGTCGCTGATCGTGAGCACGGCAGCCCGTCTCGTCAACAAAACCTCCCTTTGACCCGACTCTTCAAGCGCGTTATATAACTAGGTCTTGTCAAGCATAATATGTTGTCACCAGTAACCGCGAAATCGTTTCTGACCCTACTTCTAGTTGGCGGGCTCATCACTTCCGCCTCCCGCGTCGCCGGCCAAGCCAGCGGCAACGATCAACAGGTGGACGAGAGGCGCTATCAGTTTCGTGTCACCGTCGACCTCATTTCCATGAACGTCACGGTGACCGACACCCGTAATCGGTTCGTGACCGACTTAGGCCGCGATGATTTTAGAGTGTTCGAAGATGGCATCCATCAAGACATCTCCGTGTTCTCCCAGGAGGACCTTCCCCTCCGCATGATCCTCCTGCTCGACTCGAGCGCGAGCATGGAAGACAAGATGACCTTCGCCCAGCAGGCAGCCGTTAATTTTGTGAAGACCATGAAATCGGATGACGTGACGGAAGTGGTCGAGTTCGGCAGCAAGACGCACATCATCGAACCCTTCACCGCGGACACGGAAGTTCTCAGCCGAGCGATTCGCCGAACCCAGGTGGGCGGTACGACGAGCCTCTTCAACGCGCTCTACATCGCGCTCAAGGATCTATCGAGGCGTCGAGCGGACATTCGCAGGCAGGCCATCATCGTGCTATCGGATGGTGAGGATACGAGCTCGCTGGTGACCTTCGAACAGGTCTTGGAGCTCACCAAGGATACCGTCGTTACGATTTACACCATCTCCCTGCACCGCGAAGCGGGTCGCGGGAGCAAGCACTTCTCCGAAGCAGAGTACGTTTTGAAGAAGTTAGCCGAGGAAACGGGTGGTCAATCGTTTTTTCCTGGGCACATCGACGAGCTCGAATCCACCTACGAACGCATCGCCAAGGAGCTCAAGAGCCAGTACAACATCGGCTACGTCTCGAACAATGCGAGACGAGACGGAAGCTGGCGGCGCGTCGTGGTTCAGACGGCTTTCGATCGGCTGCTGGTTCGCACCAAGCTCGGTTACTACGCGCCCAGAAACTAAATAAATTTAGCCCACACAAATGAAAGGCCCGCCACCATTGCGGTCGCGGGCCTTCGTCGCTCTGGAAACCCAGTTAGTTGTAGTTCTCGGCGCTGCCGAGCCCTCCCGCTTCGAAAGAGGCAACCGAGATGGCATTTTGTTGGTTTCGTAGGCTAACTGTCGTTCTGAACGTTCTTCGGAGACGGTTCCCGTCGGCGAAAACGCCCTGCGAGGCTCCCTGGAGATTCTCGGTCTCACTGGTTGCGTCGACCTCGACGCTCACTTGTGTAATCCAGGACGTAGGGTCGTCGAAAACCGGAACCGCGGGGTCGTCCTCGAAGTTACTGGTACCCCCGACCGCGAACTGGACCTGAAGGTTCTCGACGTTCATGGCGACGGGAAACCATTGCCCACCTTCGCCGGTGATGGAAAGGTCTCGCCGCTCCAGATTCGGATTGTCTGCCGGTGGCAATGGGTTGATCCGGTATTGGATGACGCGGAAGACACCGATGATGGAGCACTCTGGGTGTACCTCTCCGTTGAAACCACCGGGATGGTTCAAGTCCGTTTCGCTCTGGCCAGGGTTGTGATTGAAACGGAGACTGCCGCCGGACATGCCGGGATCTTGAGTCAACTCGAAGGGAACGATGCCGAGTCCGTTTGGCGCGGTCTCGTCCCCGGTGCTGTCGCAATCCAGGGTCTCGATGGCAAAGAGAACCTGGCCGTCGCCAAAGGCGTCGGTTGGGACAGCCTGCGGGGGATTGAAGGTATCCACGTCGGCGAATATGGTGGACGATGTTTCTAACGTCCCGCATCCACCACCACCGCCGCTATTGCCGCCGCTATTACCCCCGGCGCCGAAGAAAGCGGGCAAGAAGCTGGCCGACATATGGAAGGCGAACGGGTTCCGCCAAAGATTCAGGCTGGGCAGCCTGCGCGACCGGAGCACGTTGCCTAAATCGGCCCAGCGGATGGGGCCAGGGGCCGTCGCATCGGCAGAGCCTCCCGCGTTACAGACCGGAATAATCGTGGGAAATTCCGGATCGGCGTACACGATGGTGAGCTCGTCCGGCGTGTCGCCTCCACCGATGATCCACATGATCGCGATCGGGGGCGGCGTATTGAGTCCGGCCATCGTGAGGTCCCGGCTGATCATGTCCAGCCCGGTGCGGGCATTCTGGTTCATGTCGGCCACTTCGGGCTCTCTCTGAAAAGTCGTCTGCCCCTTTTGTAGTAGCATCATCACCGATGCCATCACGATTAGGGTGATCATCGTCGCAATGAGAACCTCGATGAGCGAGAAGCCTCGCTGGGATCCTGTGTGGCGGTCATGGGCGGTATTCATGCCTTCCTCCGAATTCTGTCTTGCAGCCAATTATTTGGGTGCTGGGGAAACTGAACCGCCCCGGGTTTCCCGGAGACTCCAACTCTTGAGAGGATGGAGTCATGACAAGACGAAGCAGGTATTCACCGGAGGTAAAAGAGCGCGCAGTGCGGATGGTTTTCGACCAGCAGGCTCAGCACGAATCTCAGTGGTCAGCGATCTCATCGATTGCGTCGAAGATTGACTGTACGCGGGAAACGCTACGCACGTGGGTGCGTCGAGCAGAGCGTGATGCTGGGAAACGAGCGGGACTGACGACGGACGAGCGTCAGCGGCTGAAGGAGCTTGAGCGAGAGAACCGTGAGCTAAAGCGGGCGAACGAGATCCTTCGCAAGGCGTCGGCGTTTTTCGCCCAGGCGGAGCTCGACCGCCGACCGAGGTGAATGTGTTGTTCGTGGACGCGAACCGTGAGAGTTACGGGGTCGAGCCGATCTGCCGGATGCTTCCGATCGCCCCGTCGACCTATTACGAGCAGAAAGCGCGAGAGAAGGACCCAAGCCGCCTGCCAGCGAGAGCGAAGCGCGACGTCCAACTCCGCGGCGAGATTCGTCGTGTACGGCAAGAGAACTTTGACGTGTATGGCGTGCGCAAGGTCTGGCGTCAGCTGTGCCGTGAGGGCCGCGACGTGGCTCGATGCACGGTGGCCCGTCTGATGCGTGAAATGGGTCTCCAGGGCGCGGTCCGTGGACGTCGATTCAAGACGACGAAGCCGGATTCGAGCGGCGCTCGCCCGATGGACCTCGTGGAGCGCAACTTCAACGCCACACGCCCGAACGAGCTCTGGGTCTCGGACCTGACCTACGTTGCCACGTGGCGCGGCTTCGTGTACGTCGCCTTCGTCATCGACGTCTTCGCTCGACTCATCGTCGGTTGGCGAGCGACGACATCGTTGACTGCCGGCATCGCTCTCGATGCGTTGGAGCAGGCGCTGCACGAGCGCCGACTAAACCCAGAACACCCATTGGTGCATCACAGCGACCGCGGCGTGCAGTACGTCTCGATCCGTTACACCGAGCGGCTCGCCGAGGCGGGTATTGAGCCGTCCGTCGGCAGCCGAGGCGACTCTTACGATAACGCTTTGGCTGAATCCATCATCGGCCTCTACAAGACCGAGGTGATCCGTCGACGTGGGCCCTGGCGTGGTCCTGAGGACGTCGAGTTCGCCACCCTCGAGTGGGTCCATTGGTACAACACGCAACGACTCTTGGAGCCGATCGGAAATGTCGCCCCCGTCGAGTACGAGATGAACTACTATCGGTCGCAGGAAGGCTCGCTAGAGATGGCGAGACTCAACTAAAACAGTCTCCGGAAAACCCGGGGCGGTTCAAAACCTCAGGGAGATTAAAGCAAGGTGTGTTCCAAGAGCCTGCAAAACGGGAGGCCTGCTTATCTCTCTCAAGTAGCTATTTTATAGGTACTTACGAGCTCAGCCCCTGGCCTGCCGGGAACGCCTCCGATCCGTTTGGGGGTGGCTCCCCCGGGGAGACCGCAAGAAATGGTCCGGCCCCTTCTTTATTTATGCGTGCGAGTTGTTTTGAAGCTGCTCTGCCGCCAAAATAGGTAAGGTGCTCTAATCAGAGTGGTGAGGCGGTCGGCAGCTCGCGCTGGCCGCCAAAATGGGTAAGGTGCTCTAATCAGAGTGGAGAGGCGGCAGTGCTGGATCGAGCGTTCTTCGAAAAATTAGAGTCGGAGTCGCTCGCCACCTATGCGGCGCTCAGCCGAACTTCGCGAGGCCGGAGCTTCCGAGAGCCCGAGCACGACTTTCGCACCGCCTACCAAAGAGACCGGGACCGCATCATCCACTGCACGGCGTTTCGCCGCCTCGAGTACAAGACGCAGGTCTTCGTCAACCACGAGGGCGATCATTACCGCACGCGGCTGACTCACTCGCTGGAAGCGGCTCAGATATCTCGTACCATCGCGCGCGCGCTGCGACTCAATGAAGACTTGACGGAAGCGGTCACCCTCGCCCACGATCTAGGCCATCCCCCCTTCGGGCATTCCGGTGAAGATGCCATCAACGAGCTGATGCGGGATCACGGCGGTTTCGAGCATAACCTTCAGGCGATTCGAATCGTGGACCGGCTCGAGCGTCGCTACCCGGGATTTCGTGGTCTCAACCTGACGTTCGAGGTGAGAGAGGGCATCGTCAAACACTCGCCCCGATACCGGGAGGCTGCACCGAGGGAGTTCATGGACGGTGCCGAGCCGGTGCTGGAGGCTCAGCTCGTCGATCTGGCGGACGAGATCGCCTACACGAATCACGATCTCGAAGACGGACTATCTTCCGGGATTCTTAGCCTGGAAGCACTTCAGGAGGTCGACCTCTGGAAGGAGCACTTCGAGCTGGCGTCTGGCGCCTACCCCGGCGAGGAAACCAAGGTCCGGATTCGGGTCGCGATTCGAGGCACCATCAACACGCTGACCACCAACCTCATCAGGCGAACCCTGGAAAACATCGACTCTCGAAATGTCCGGACCTTGGAGGAAGTCCGCCAGGCGGGGCGACGTCTGGTCGAGTTCACACCCGAGGTCGAGCAAAGGAAACGAAACCTGAAGCAATTCCTTTATACGAACCTCTACCGCCACTATCGGGTAGTTCGCATGGCGGAAAAGGCGCAGCGCGTGGTCCGCGATCTATTTCACGCCTACACCGCAAGTCAACAACAGCTTCCTCCTCATGTTCAAAGTTACATCCCGGAAGAGGGTCTCCACCGTGTGGCTTGTGATTACATCGCGGGTATGACCGACCGGTTCGCTCTCGGCGAGCACCGGAAGCTTTTCGATCCCCATGAACGTGTCTAGTGTGAGGACACACCCACATGCGGGCTCGCGGACTCAACGCGACGCATTCTTGTAACTAACTTACAATCTTTCACTTAGCGTCGCTTCCTGGTCGCTCCGCCCAGTGGCACAAGCATTGCTGCCCTTGAACCCCGGAGGGGCACCGCGCCTGGGTGCAGGGGCGAATCGCTCGTCTTATATTCAGGGGGGGACACATGAGCGGGATGCATGCTTTGGGAAGAAGCCCCGAGATCGATCCATCCGACGAATCGAAGCCCAAAACGCCGGCGATTGTGGTGGTGGGGGCCCGAGATCGCTCCGCTCAGAAGGGGCCAAAGAAACAGAATCCCCAACGCGCCGGCGAAGAGAACAGAAGGCACCCGCGACTCCCGCTGGTGATCAAAGCCAAGGTGAGAGCCAACGGCCGAGCCCAGAGAGGGTACCTGACGAACCTTAGCGTGGGTGGCGCTTTCTTGGCCACCAAGAAACCGATCCCCTTCGGGACCCGACTACAGCTCCTCGTTCTCCTTCCCTGGAAACTCGGAGAGTTCACGGCGGAGGCCGAAGTGGTCTGGAGAACGGGAAAAGAAGGCTCCGAGACCAACCCCCCCAGGAGTCGGCCTCGCCTTCACCAAGTTAGATTCCGAGGGAGAACATAAGGCTGCAGAGTTACGTCGAGAGGTTCTACCAACTGGTAGCGCAGATCGACGAGTAGGCCCACGCCTACCCCCATCCGACGCTCCAGCGCTAGCGCCGGATCTTTTTTGGGTCTACGCGGATTCGTGTGGGTTGAAGACGGCATTTCTGGGTAATGGCGGAAGGAATGCCGCCACGATCTTCAGCTTGAGATATTCCTCGTCGCGATAGCCGTAGGCGCGTCGTTGCAGCACACGGATTTTGTTGTTGACCCCTTCAACTAGGAGGCGCAGACGTTCCATCTCGGCCACCGCCTTGTCCGGCATATCCCGGCACAGCTTGCCCACATGCGTCGCAAAACGCTAGGTGTAGCGCGAGTTGTTCGCCAGCCAGTCCAGGTGTTCTACATGCAAACCGCCGCACCCAGGACAGTTGACGCGCCAACGCTCGTATTCCAGAGAGATCCGCCAACCTGCCAACGACAGGTCGCGGACCCGGCACACTTGCTTGTCATAGCGCCCCCGGCACCGCTGCCCACAGTAAGAGTAAACAGCTGTTTTTTTCGCCTCTTGAGCTGGATGACGCGGGCGTATCGGTCATCGAATACACCCTTCAATCCGGCACCAGCCACGAAACCTGGCAGCGCAAACAGCGAGCGGATCGACCGGGAATTTTTCACTCGGTTAGCCTATCCGAAAAATGGACCACTTTTCAGCACCTGATGAAGTCTGGATACCTTTTCCACACAATGAGTTACACTGTTTTCCGTCAGGACTTACCCACACGAATCCGCGTAGACCCTCTTTTTCTTACCGTTCGTGCTGCCAGATGATCCGTTAGGTCGAGAAAATCGACCCGCAACCGTTCGTTTCCGTTCAATAGCCGCCACGCGTTCAGCAGCCGTCGCTCGCGGGGGTCGCCAGGCAGCGTCTTTTTCTTGTCCCGCTCGTCGGGGAGAAAGTAGGCGACCGGGGTATCCAGCGCCTCGGAGATCTTGTGTAGCCAATCCAGCGAGACGCGCCGGCGCCCCTTCTCGAAGTTGGTAAGTGCTCCTGCGGATATACCCACCATCCGCGCCAACACCTTCTGGCGGATACGTTTACTCTTTCGCACGTCACGAATTTTTTCGCCGACCTTCAAAATCACACTCTCCTTTCTGTGCCCTTGTGTACACTCTCACCGACCTCTTATACACCCCGGGATACTGGTTTGTGAACCCCGGAAAACTACGGGTTTTCGGGGGGGGGAAATTACGGAGTCGGCCTCCCGGCCCTAGCCGGAACCGACAAACGTGGCCCCGGCTTACCTGTTCGGCTAGAATGGTTTAGCGGAGTCGGTCCCATGGCACACGGAGCCAAGGAAGTCAAAGCCAAGGCCATCGTCGAGAGGCTCGTCGGGGCCGGCTATCCCTCCTATTTCGCGGGGGGCACGGTGCGAGACATGCTTCTTGAAAAGGCCCCGTCGGATGTCGATATCGCGACCGCCGCCCCACCCGAGGTGGTTCGCTCCCTTTTCGAAAAGACGGTCCCGGTGGGAGCCAACTTCGGGGTCATCCTCGTGATCCATGAGGGTGAGGCGTTCGAAGTCGCGACCTTTCGGTCTGAGGGACCGTACCGTGACGGAAGGCGCCCGGCGTGGGTGACTCCTGCCGATGCGCGATCCGATGTCGCGCGGCGGGACTTCACCATCAATGGCTTGTTGTACGACCCGCTGGTCGCGGAGGTTCTCGACTGGGTGAGTGGCAGGGAAGACATCGAGCAGAGGTTGATTCGTTGTATCGGAAAGCCGCAAGAGCGGTTTGCGGAAGATAAGCTCCGGATGCTCCGAGCGGTCCGCCTAGCCGCTAATTTGAATTTCCAGATCGAGGCGGCAACCGGCGATGCGATTCGCCACTTGGCTTCAGAAATCCAAGTGGTGAGCGGCGAGCGCGTTCGTAACGAGTTGGCCAAGCTTCTCACCGGGCCGCACCCGGACGAGGGCCTCCGGTTGCTCGATCGCCACGGTCTTCTCGAGCCCATCCTCCCGGAGGTTGCAACGATGAAAGGCGTGGAACAGGGGGAACGTTATCATCCGGAAGGGGACGTTTTTGCGCACACCGTGAAGATCCTATCGCTTCTGAAGAAGCCTACTTTAAGCTTGGCGTTTTCAGCACTGTTACACGATGTCGGCAAGCCTCCTACCCGGAACCCCGCCGGTCCCGCGCTTTTTCCGAACCATGCGCGGCTCGGAGCGGAGATGAGTCAAGAGATCCTCAAGCGGCTGCGTTTCGACCGGCGTACCCGGGAGCGCATCGTCTCGGCGGTCGAAGACCATCTCCGCTTCTTCGACGTCCGCCACATGCGCACTTCCACGCTTCGCCGCTTCCTGTTCAAAGATAATTTCGAAGAAGAGCTCGAGCTTCATCGACTCGACTGCTTGGCGGGGAGCGGCGATCTGTCCAACTGGGAGTTCGTCATGGAGAAGAAACAAGAGCTCGAGCGAGAACCCTTGCCGACGCCTCCCCTACTTCGTGGCAGGGATCTCGTGCGCCTGGGTTTTCGCCCCGGTCCGAGGATCGGTGAGATCCTGAGAGAAGTCGAAGAAAAGCGGCTCGAGGGCAGCGTCCGCAGCGAGGAAGAGGCAGAGCGTTGGGTCAAAGAGCACTACGAACCCTCTGAACCCTCTCCATCTTGACCGGTAAATTTTTCGCCAGTTGGAACAAGGAATTTTTCGACACCGGGCGCCCCAATACGTTTGGGGACTTCGGCCTTGGCCACTAGCATCCACGAAGACGGACCAACTTTTACGAAGACATCGACCGTTACCTGCTCCCATTCCTCGTTGTCGAACATCCGCCCCGGTGCATCCTTGGAGAAGTACAAGGAGTCGGAGCGGAGGGTAATGACCCGGGACTCACCGCCGGGCGCCACTGGATCACCCGACAGAGAATACTCGAAGGCACTTCCCCAGCTTTCGTCGGGTGCACTCACTCTGCGGAAGACAGCCATCGTCTGAACGTAATCGACCGCCTTCGGCCCCTCGTTACGGATACGGAACCTTACGATCGGCCGAATTTTAGTGTAGTCCCCGACCTTTCCTAGGACCGCCCAGTAGCTCACGACCTCCGTGGCTCGGAGCCCCTTCGCCGCTTCTTCCTTACTGAGAAACGAGCAGGCGGCGAGAAAGAATACGACGAGGAGCGCGCACGGCTTCAAGGTCACAATTAGTCGTAATTCCACTAGTTTTCGCCGATCCATACTTCCTCCGGACTAGTTGACAGCCCGTGACCCTTCCATTACTATACCGCTCTTCCGGAAGCCTCCATCGGCCTCTCAATGCCATCGCGAGTCAATTCCTGCGACCGCGGGAGTCTTCAAAAGTGTGTGTCGACTCGGCTCTCGGGACGGCTCGAACGGGCGCAGTATAATCCCTCTGGTCAAAGGAGGTGTACAGCTTGATCGAAGTCAACGGTATTACAAAACGATTTGGTCGAACCACCGTCGTCGATGACGTCAGCTTCCAGGTTCGCAAGGGGGAGATCCTGGGCATTCTCGGCCCGAACGGGGCCGGGAAGACCACGACGATGCGGATTATCACCTGTTTCATTCCAGCCACCGAAGGCTCGGCTTCGGTGGCCGGGTTCGACTGTTTCAAGGAGCCCATGGACGTCAAGAAACGTGTCGGCTACCTGCCGGAGACGCCTCCCTTGTACCCGGAAATGACCGTCGTCGATTATTTGGACTTCGTGGCTCGCATCAAAGGAGTCGACGCAAATCGGCGCCGTGAGCGGGTGGAGAGCGCGATCGCTAAGTGCGCCATCGCCGATGTTCGAGATCAGCAAAACGGTAGATTGTCCAAAGGCTACCGGCAACGGGTAGGATTGGCGCAAGCACTCGTTCATGATCCCGAAGTGCTCGTCCTGGACGAGCCCACCGCGGGGTTGGACCCGAGACAGATCATCGAGACCAGGGAGCTGATCAAGGGTCTCTCCGGCGAGCACACCATTATCCTTTCTACCCACATCCTTCCCGAGGTCTCCATGACCTGCGAGCGCGTCGTGATCATCAATCGCGGCCGCGTGGTGGCGGAGGATACGCCGGACGGTTTGACCGCCCGCATGCAGGGGGCGGAGATACTGAGCCTCACCGTCGACGGGCCGGAAGACCAAGTGCGTCACACGGTTAGCTCTTTATCGGGGGTGGTGCATGTCCAAGCTACGGCTGCAAGTAATGGTGTCCACACCTTCGAGGTCGAAACGACGAGCGGCCAAGATATTCGCCACGAGCTGGCGCAGAGTATCGTGCAAGGGGGTTTTGGACTCCTGGAGCTCAAGCAGATGGGGATGAGTCTCGAGGACGTCTATCTGCAGCTCACCACCCACGAGGAAGCCGACGCCAGCCCACCGGAGCAAACCCACACCCCAACTGGGCCAACTGAGCCAGCTGAGGAAGACGAGAAAACGGAGGAATCGCACTGATGAAGAACATCTGGGCAATTTATAGAAGGGAGCTCTCTTCTTACTTCACTTCCTGGATCGCCTATGTGGTGCTGAGTCTCTTCTTGCTGATCTATGGCTACTTCTTCTACGACTATGTCTATCGATTCATCGACTTCGGTTTTCGCATGGTGCAGATGGGCGGGGGCGGAAGAACGCTCAACGTCAACCAGGATCTAATCCGCTGGCTCTTCCACAGTACGAGCGTGGTCGTTCTCTTCATGATCCCGGGGCTCACGATGAGAAGCTTCGCGGAGGAAAAGCGCTCCGGCACGATGGAGCTTCTTCTAACCTCACCCATTACGGACTTCCAGCTCGTCCTGGGCAAGTTCCTCGCGGCCTGGACACTTTACGCTGCGATGCTGGGGCTCACTTTCATTCACATGGGCATCCTCTTTTACTTCGGTGACCCGGAATGGAAGCCGATATTGGCAGGCTACCTGGGGATGCTGCTCCTGGGGGGCGCCTTCGTCTCGTTTGGTGTCCTCTTCAGTAGTTTCACGCAAAATCAGATCGTGGCGGTCTTCTTGTCCTTCAGCGTCTTCCTTTTCTTGTGGCTCATCGAGTACTCGGAGGCCTGGATGGGTGCATGGGGATCGGCCGTTGCCTACCTGTCGGTGACTAAACACATTGGGGATTTCTCCAAGGGAGTCATCGATACCAAAGACGTCGTCTACTATCTCTCGTTCATAGGCTTCGGCATCTTCCTCTCGACGCAATCGGTGGAGTCTCATCGGTGGAGGGGTTGAGATGAAGCGCGTCACAGCGTACCTGGGCCCTGTCGCGGGGGGAGTGCTCCTCGCCGGGTTGGTCATCCGGATGTTTCAGCCCGAACGAGAGAAACTCTGGTCGGCTTTCATTCTGGCCGGTCTAGTGCTGGCCATCTTCTACCTTGGAACCCGTTGGCGGGACGTGCTCGTCCTCGCACAAAAACGAGGGGCCCGCTACGGCGTCAACTTGGGGCTCATGATCCTGCTGGTGGCGGGGATCGTGGTGGGTATCAACTATCTGGCGAATCGCCACCACAAGCGTTGGGACCTCACGAGCTCCAAGCAGTACACGCTCTCCGATCAGGCGGTCACGGTCCTCTCGAACCTCGACCGCGACCTCAAAGTCGTCATCTTCGACCGTAAAGACAGTGCGCAAGTGGCCCTCGACCTGCTGACCGAGTTTGGCTACCACAGCAATCACGTCTCGGTGGAGGTGGTCGATCAGGAGGCCGAGCCCGCCAAGGCCGCCAAATACCGGACGTCGACCGAGGCCAACATCCCCTTCGGAACCATCGTGCTCGACGCCGGGGACAAAGTCGAGAGAGTCACTTTTGCCACCGAGCAAGAACTGGTAAACGCCATCATCAAGGTCATCAAGGAGAGGACGAAGAAGATCTATTTCGTCGAGGGGCACGGGGAAAAAGACATCGATGACACAGAGACCGGAGTGTCGATCATCAAGACGAAACTCGAGGAGTCGAACTACGAAGTGGCCAAATTCCATCCCCTTCAATCGATGACGGAGGGAAAAATCCAGTTCCCTGAAGATGCCACCGCCCTGGTGATCGCCGGTCCGCAAAGAGATTATCTACCAGGGGAGATCGATGCGCTACGGGATTATCTGAACGCCGGGGGGAAGGTGCTCTTCTTGGTCGATCCGGAAAACCAGGGGGCGAAGCCGAATCTAGTGGCGCTCCTCAAAGACTTCAACGTCGAGCTGGGCAACAACGTGGTCATCGACGTGTCGGGTGTAGGCCAGCTCTTCGGTTTCGGTCCCGAGGTCCCGCTGGTCGCGAGCTACAGCTCGCACCCGATCACCGAAAAGTTCGGGAACGTTCCCACCGTTTACCCCTTCGTACGCACCGTCAATTCTTCGGACTCCACCGCAGAGGGAATCACGGTCGACGCCCTGGTAAGCTCTTCTCCCAATAGTTGGGCAGAGGAGGATTTCGACGCGCTGGCCGAGGGGCAGGTCGCGCCCGACGAGAGCGAACGTTCGGGTCCACTTGATCTTGCGGTCGCGATCACCATCGAAATCGAGGAGCCCGAATCCGAGTCCGAGGAGACCCCAGAAGACGACGGAGACGGCGCACCGGAGGAGGGCGAAGAAAAGGACGGGCCGACGCCGCAGGGCCGCGCGGTGGTGGTGGGTGACTCAGACTTCATCTCCAATAGTTTGGTAGGAGCGCCGGTCGCGAACCTCGACCTCTTCGTCAACATGGTGAATTGGATCGCCGAAGACGAAGATCTCATTTCCATTCGGCCCCGGGAGCCCGAGGATCGGAGAATTTTCATGAACGCGCAACAGCAAAAGAACGTGGCCTACCTGTCCCTCCTGATCATTCCCGGATTGGTCCTGGTGGCAGGAATCTCGGTTTGGTGGGGGAGAAGATAAGATGAGTCCCAAGACCACCATCATCCTGGCCGCAATTCTCGCAGCACTGGCCGCTTACATCTACCGCTACGAATGGGAGCCAGTCGAGACGGAGTCGAACCCCGATCGGGAGGCGATCTTCGAGATCGAGGCCGAGAAGATCCAGAGTATCGAGATCCGGCGGGAAGAGGGTGAGCACCTCAAGCTTGAACGTCGCGGCGAGGACGAGTGGCAATTGGTAGCGCCGGTGGAGGCCGCGGCCGACAGTTCCGCCTCCGACTCCCTTGCCGAGACCATCGCTACCCTCGAAAGCCAACGGGTGATATCGGAGGGAGAAGCCAACCTGGCCGACTTCGGACTCGACACCCCAAAGTTGGAGCTCGATGTCCTGGTGAAGGATGCCGAGGACGTCGAGACATCCACAACGCTTCACATCGGCGACGAGACCCCGACGGGTAGCAATCTCTACGCCCGTTTGACCGATGGTGAGAAGATCTTCGTGATCGCTTCGAGCAAGGAATACGGGCTGAACAAGAAGGCGTGGGATCTCCGCGACAAGTCCCTTTTTCGATTCGAGCGCGGCGATGTGGAGAAGGTCATTCTGAGGCAACTAGATCAAGAGATCGTGCTAGCGAAAGCGGGGGGAGACACTTGGAACATCGTGGAGCCCATTTTTTCTAGAGCCGATCGCTATAAGGCTAGCGGGTTGGTCTCCAAGTTGGAAACGGCCAAGATGGAGGAGATCATCTCCGAGTCCACCGAACAATTGAGCGAATACGGACTGGACACCCCGAGCTACGAGGTCGAGATTCAGCTCGAGGGTGGCCTCACCGAAACCCTCTTGGTGGGCGAGAAGAAAGACAGCCGGTACTACGCACGCAACCCGGACCGTCCCATGGTTTATTTGATCGGGTCTAGTCTCGTCGACGACATCAAGAAGGATCAAAGCGAGTACATTTCGAAGCGACTGTTCGAATTTGCCACCTACCAAGTGAACAAGCTCCAGATATCTTCGCCCGAGGGTCCGGATCGAATCGTCGAGAAGTCCAAGCAGGACGATAAGGATGTTTGGAAGGAGACCGCTCCCGAGGAACGAGACCTCGATCGCAGGCAAGTCGAGGACTTGCTCTACAAACTCAATGGCACCGACGCCGAGGAAACGCTCACTGACGGGCCTGGATTGAGCTCTCCCGACTACACTATTACCGTATGGTCGAAGGACAGTGAAAAAGTTGAGGAAGTCGCGGTCGCGAAGCCGGAGGGCGATGGGGTCTACGCACGTCGCAAGGGAGACGAGCTCGTCTTGAAGCTCAGTCCGTCGAGCTGGGAAGAGATCGAGAAGCTAATGTCCCTAGAGGAAGAAGCACCAGACGACGAGAAGGACGAAGAAGCAGGAACGCCCTAGTCGTCTTCGTAAAGGTCTTTGGCCCGGTCCGCCGCTTTGACCACCGCCTTGATCAACGTGACCCGCAACTTCCCTTCTTCGAGTTCCATGATGCCGTCGATCGTACAACCCGCCGGTGTGGTGACCACATCCTTGAGCAAAGCGGGGTGATCTCCGGTCTCCAGAACTTGCCGCGCCGACCCGAGCATCGTCTGCGCCACCAGTAGGGTTGCAACCTCCCGTGGTAGTCCCAGCTTGACGCCGGCCTCTGCCAAGGACTCGAGGATGATGTAGATGAACGCTGGTCCACTCGCCGACAGACCGGTTACCGCGTCCAAGTGCTTTTCATCGATCCTGGCGGTTCTTCCCACAGTATTGAAGATCTGTTCACTGAGCTCGAGATGATGTGGCTCGGCGAACCGCCCGCAGGAGATCGCGATCATTCCTTCTCCCACAGAGCAAGGCGTGTTGGGCATGGCGCGAACGACCGGGATGTCAGCCGACAAGAATTTTTCGATGCTTCGCGTAGGCACCGACGCCGCCACCGATACCACCAGCTTCGAGGGATCTACCTCTGCGCGGACGTCCTCACACACTTCGGGAACCGTCTGCGGCTTGACGCAGATCAAGACAATATCGGCGTTTCGCGCCGCGGCGCGATTATCGGTCCCCACGTCGATACCCAATTCATCGGAAAGCTTCTTGGCCCGGCCGGGGTGGCGGACAGTGGCTACCGAGTTTTCCGACAAGAACAGCTTGTGCTTCAGCAGCGCCTGGAGCAGGATGCTGCCCATCTTGCCGAGACCCAAAAGGGCGAGTCTTTGCTTGGACAGGTCTTCTACCACGTTCACTCAGTCCTTTCTGTCTAGCAGAGTAGCTCGATTCGCCGCTCGAGCGCCGAATCGCTGCTGGATCGAATCCATAGACACATTCAGCCGACGCCTCTTCTCATCTGACTCGAACAAGCGTAGCTGTCGAGGGGCTGCATGTACATCTTGAAGCCTAGAGCCATAGATACCCAGAAGACGAACCTTGTGATTTCGAGAGCGCACGCGACTCAATAGCTGAAGCGTGATGCGGAAGATCTCACTTGCATCGTCTGTCGGATCGGACAATGTCATGCTCCGGGTCTCGGTCACAAAATCTTCATCTCTAAATTTGAGCGTCAAACCCCCTGCGAAAAACTCCTGTTTGCGCAGTCGGCGAGCCACTGCTTCCGACAATTCCAGCAAAGTCTGCCGTACCTTTTGCGGATCATCGGTATCTTCTTCAAACGTCGTCTCCTGACCGAGCGACTTCCATTCGTGCTCGGGCTGAACTGGACGGTCGTCGATTCCGCGGGCCAGACGATAAAGATGGCGGCCGTGTTTCCCGAACCGCTCGTCGAGCTCGGCAAGAGACAAGCGGACGATGTCCCGGATCCTGTAAAGACCCAACTTGTGAAGCTCGTCCGCGGTTCGCGGGCCCACGCCCCACAAGCGCTCGACCGGAAGGTCTCTGAGAAATTCCTCTTCGTGTCCGAGCGCGACCTCCACCAGACCGTCGGGTTTGTCCAAGTCGGAGGCGATCTTGGCGAGAAATTTGTTGGGTGCGATTCCGATGGATGCGCTAAGTCTCTCTTGTTTTCGAATGCGCCTTTTTATCTCGAGAGCGAGCTGCCGACGCTCCCCGAACAACCCTATGCTTCCGGTCACGTCGAGAAAAGCTTCGTCGATCGAGATCTGTTCCACGAGATCAGTAAATCCCTTGAGAATCTCCATGATCCGAAGGGAAACATCCCCATACTTGCGCATATTGCCTCGCAAGTAAATAGCTTGCGGGCACCTTCGGTAAGCTCGACCGATAGGCATCGCGGAATGTAGTCCGAACTCCCGCGCTTCGTAGGACGCCGCGGCTACGACGCCGCGACCTCGCCCACCACGAGGATTGGCGCCCACCACAACCGGTTTGCCTTGGTATTCAGGATGGTCCCGCTGTTCCACGGACGTGTAGAAAGCATCCATGTCCAAGTGGAGGATGATGCGTGACATGGCCGAATAACCTCCCCGTAGAAAGCCTGGGTCAGTGTTCAGTGACCCAGCTTCTTACAGTAGCCGCTGTTGTAGCAAGGTCGATGCGGCTCGATGAGGCAGGGTTTCTGAAGCGGAAGGTCCATATCCTCGTAGCAATCTGAGAGGGCGGGGCCTTCGGCGACTGCGAGTTGCGAGGGATGGACAGAGAAGCTTACTCCCTCTCCCTCTGAGGGACTGCGGGCGTCAAAACACGTGGTGCCGTTATCAATGGCGCCAGACGCCGGGTGAGGGTGGTTCAACACCCGAGGCGTCGGGCCGAGGCCCAACTTTTGCTCGAGCGCTTGCCGTACGAGCGCGCGGACCATGTTGGGGTCGACGGAGGTCATCCTAGATCCACACTATCGACCACGCCGACGATCGCGGCGTCCACCGGCCCTGACGCGCGTCCCAATGCCACGCCCGCGGCACGGCCCTCCAGTACGACGAGCACGCGGTCACCGACTCCTGCGTCCACCGAGTCGATGGTCAACAATCCTCTTCCTTGTGCCTTCCCCTCGAGATCGAGAGGTTGAACGAGGAGCAGCTTCCTGCCTTCCATCTTATAGTGCTTCACGGTGGAAACCACCGTGCCCACCACTTCACCGATAATCACTCACGAATCCTGACGGTCCACCTTGCCCACGATCCCCACATCGGCGGGCACCTTGGCAGGTAGAAAAAGGAAGGAGGCTTCTTTGCCCCGCACGCAGAATACTTCTTCTCCGACACCGACACCGACCCCATCGAGTGCAATCAATGACTCGCCTTCGGGAACACCTTTCCCGCTGAGCGGTTGAACGACGAGGAGCTTGTGAGAGACGAGGCCAGCGTCTTTCACGGTGGCCACGACGTTACCGATGACCTTGGCCACGAACATCGCCTTCGTATTATCCTGTTCAGGTCGACTGCGCGCGAGCCCCCGCCAGGGCGGCCGAGGCCAGATCGATGGAGTCGATGATCCCGACCACCGCGGCGTCTACCGGCCGGTCCGTACAACCCGTCGACATCCTCGCCGAACTGCCCGAGACCACGAGGACGAGCTCGCCTACACCGGCGTCCACGGTGTCGACGGCGACAACATAGGAATTCTTCTCCACGCCGTCGGGCCCCACGGTCCGTACGACCAGGAGTTTGAACCCCTCGAGCTGCTCGTCCTTCCGGGTGGCGACGACCGTGCCGACCACTTTACCCAGGGTCATGGATTGAGCTCGCTATCCCTTGCAGGCTAAGAGGTGGTCTTTCCGATCGGCAGGCGGTCCTCCAGGCTAGTATGAGGCCTCGGAATCACGTGCACCGATATGAGCTCGCCCACCCGGCGGGCAGCCGCCGCTCCGGCGTCGGTTGCGGCTTTGCAGGCCGCCACGTCGCCCCGCACGAGTGCGGTGACATATCCGGCTCCAATCTTCTCGTAGCCAACGAGGGTGACCTTGGCCGCCTTGACCATGGCGTCGGACGCCTCGATCATCGCCACTAGTCCTCGGGTCTCAATCATCCCCAGCGCTTCACCTAACGGTTCGGCCATGATTCCTCCCTAATCCTCCCACAGTAATTTCCCTAATTTAGTTTTGTCTTTATCCTTGTAACACAGTTCCCATGCGTTCCGTAATCGTTTACCCGGCTACGCCGTGCGTGCACCCCCGACGGCTCGAATCGCGTCGGAGATCAACGTCACCAGCTCGTCCCTCGACAGTTGGATCATCTCGCTTCCATCCGCACCAGCGGCAGCACCTAGCGAGCCGGCCTCCTCGGCAGGAATAGGGCACGCTTCTCCGCCCGGCGGCCCTTCGAGCTTGTAAACTCCCTTGCGAAGGCTTAGCAGACGCGACACCTCGGACCGAGGAAGCAACCTCTCCCCTCCTAACAATCTCGACATAAAGCTGATCTCGGCAAAATGCTCCACTACCTCTAACTTATAGTAGGCATCGAGAACCTCTTTACCCACCGTCAAGACGCCATGGTTGGACAACAAGAGGCCGTCACTGGTTCTTATCAGGCGGTCCACGGAATCGGCCAGCTCCTTCGTGGAAGGCGTGCCGTAGTCCGCCAAAGGAATGCAGCCCAATGTGACGATGACTTCGGCGAGCACGGCGCGATCGAGGGGCACTCCCGCAACCGCGAACGCAGTCGACTTCGGAGGGTGAGCGTGGACCACTGCCCGGACGTCCGGTCGGGCTCGGTAAACCGTTAGGTGCATCTCGATCTCGGTGGAGACACGCAGCGTTCCATCGATCCGCTTGCCCGCAAAATCACAGGAGACGATCATGTCCGGTGTGAGGTAACCCTTACAGACTCCCGCGGGCGTCGACAGGACTTCCTCTTCCGAAAGCCGAATGCTGACGTTCCCCTCCATCGCCGCAATGTAGCCATGTTGATACAGTCGACGACCCACCTCACAGATATCTTCTTTGAGCTCTTCGCGTCGCTTCACGTCGCACTCACCTGAAACGCCTGCCGGCATTTCTCGGAACAAAAGTGCCGGACTTCGCCGTCCTGGCGCTCCTCGATGGCCCGCTCTCTGGGCACGAAAACACCGCACACTGGGTCGCGAACCATTTGGCCCCGGTAGATCGGCTTCATCGAACCGCCACCCGGAGCCTGCTGAGAATGTCCTCCCACTTGCTGCCTCTCGACCCCACCCAACCAACGAGACAGGGCTCGAAAGACGTAACGGACCACGAACATGAAAGCGATGAACTGCAGTAGACGCCCCATGGCCGTACTAGTTGGTCGAATGAGCGGATTTCAGTGCTTCCAGCTCATCACTAATGCTGCTGGCTTCGCGTGAGTTCGGAGCTACCCGCGACAGCTCCTCCCAGGCTTCGAGCCCCCCACGGATGTCTTGCTGTGCGTAAAGCCTCACTCTGCCCAATCCCAGGAGTGCTTGAGGGTTTCCCGGTGCACGAGCGAGTTCCGCCTCATACTCCGAGATGGCCTCCTCGACGCGCCCGACGTTGGCCAGCGATTGCGCCAAATGGATTCGAGCATGAGCATTATCGGGCTCTCGCTCGAGCGCCTGGCGAAACCACTGAATCGCCTCGCCGTCGTGGCCCGCCTCTAAGTAGAGATTGCCGAGTCGAATCCGTGCGCTATTGTCCTCGGGGTTCCGCTGAAGCACACTCTCGAGCCGGGCCACTTCCTGGCGATCCAACACGCGCCGAGGCGCAGGCTGCGAAACTCCCCGCGCGCTTCCGAAGCTGCCTGCGCTTCCTACCTGGGCCGCCATCGAAACTTTGCCCGGGTCTTGAACGACACTCTGGAACACGAAATAGCCCAAAAGCACTCCGAAAGCGAGACCGGATAAGAAGAAAATGGCGTTGTCTTTTCTCATCAACTTCCAGGAAAAGCCAGTCTATCTGTGCCTAGCGGTGGGAGTCAACAGGCTAGGACCGACTTGAAACCCACTGCCTCTAAAGGGTTGGAGCCACGACATGAAGCCGGTAGCGAGAAATCCGACTTGAAATAAAACCAGGAAGGGTAAAGTGCCAAAGATCTGTAGGGAGATCGCATAGGCGACAGCAGCGGTGAAGTAGAGACCGAGAGCGATCTCGACAGCGGGAAGGTAGCTGCGCGCACCG
The DNA here is from genome assembly GCA_965222425.1 of Candidatus Marinacidobacterales bacterium. GTDB lineage: Bacteria > Acidobacteriota > Vicinamibacteria > Marinacidobacterales > DATDRI01 > CBDCNP01. The sequence continues at coordinate 54,212 of CBDCTW010000011.1, read as the reverse complement.
CGATACTTCTTGAGTTTCCAGTCGTCCCGGCTCGATTCGATTCTGTATTTCGGCGTCCGAACGAAGGGAGTCTCGCGACCCGCGAGACCTTCCACCACCGCGCGACCGTTGCCGACGCTCATACCGATCCCCACCGACAACAAGAAGGGGATGTAACGCAGCCTCTCCTTCCAGTCTGGATAGATTTCTTTTTGAGACACCACGTAAAACGTCGTGACCGAGCAAGTCGCGGCAAGAAACAAGGGGATGTCGACCAGGAGCATCTCCTGCCACCCCATGTTGTAGCGGACCAGCATGGACGGAAATATCAACAAAGACAAGACCACCATCAGCGGATAAGCTAAGTTGGATGTCAAGTGAAAGATCGCCTCGATCTTCACGCCGAGCGGTAACCGGCTTGCCAGCAAACGCGGCAGCAATTTCTTGGCTGTTTGTACGGATCCCTTGGACCAACGGTGCTGCTGACTCTTGAACCCGTTCATCTCCACCGGGAGCTCCGCCGGACAGACGACGTCGGGAAGAAAGATGAATCGCCAACCTTTGAGTTGAGCTCGGTAGGAGAGATCCAAGTCTTCGGTCAACGTGTCATGCTGCCAGCCACCGGCGTCTTCGATGGCCGATCTTCGCCAAACCCCGCCCGTCCCGTTGAAATTGAAGAAACGGCCCGCGCGGCTCCGTGCTCCGTGCTCGAGTACGAAATGAGCATCGAGAAAGATCGACTGCACACGCGTTAGCAGCGAATACTCAGGATTGATATGACCCCACCTCGCCTGCACCACCGCCACGTCGTCCGCCTGGAAGTGAGCGAGCGCGGCGCGGAGAAAGTCGCGGGGCGGGACAAAGTCGGCGTCAAAAATGGCAACAAACTCTCCCCGTGCGCGGGAGAGTCCTGCTTGTAGGGCCCCTGCCTTGAAGCCATGTCGGTCCTCACGGTGGATATAGTGAATGTCCAAACCTCGAGACCGATAGTCCTCAACTTTCCGTCTCGCCACGTCGATGGTCTCATCGGTGGAATCATCAAGGACCTGAATCTCAAGTAGCTCTCTTGGGTAGTCCAGGTTCGCCGCGGCGTCGATGAGTCGCTCGACTACATACATCTCATTGAATATCGGGAGCTGTATCGTTACCACCGGCGGCTGGTCTAGTTCGTCGAGCGAGGGAGGCTTCTGGTCCCGGTGCTTGTAATATAGATAAACCATCATGTACCGGTGGCATCCGAAGATGGCCAACACAATGAGTACGGCGAAGTACACGATGAGAACGGCAGCGTCGATCAGGCTCATGGCAATTTATCCATCCCGCTTACACGCAGGTAGCATAGCGCAAACCGAATGAAGAGCCAGGCGAGGGATTGGTTCGTTCTGGCCCCTGCGGGTTTCCTCTTGGTGATCCTAGCGCTCCGCGTTGCCAATCGGATAGATCTCCAAGGCGGCTTCCTATCCTTCCTCGTCGGCTACATGGCCATGTCGGCCGTTTACATTTTGGCGGTCTACTACGTGCTAAACCATACCCACCGGGCCCACAATCGTCGCGGACTTCTCGCATGGACGCTCATCGTGGCCATGGCGCTGCGAGCGATCTTTCTTTTCACCCCACCCGTGCTTTCGGACGACATCTATCGCTATGTTTGGGATGGCCGGGTCCAAAAGGAGGGATTGAATCCCTATGCGTACGCTCCCGCGGCTCCCCAACTTGAGCACCTGCGAGATCCCATCTACCAGAGCATCAACAACAAGTACCTCCCCACCATCTACCCGCCGATGATGCAGGTGGTCCTAATGGCCTCCACCTTGCTTTCGGAGAGCGTCTTTGGGATGAAGGCGACCTTCGTAGTGATAGACGTTGCGCTCATCGGCATACTGGTGATCCTCCTCACCGCTGCCAATCTCAGTCCTCTGCGATCTCTCATTTACGCCTGGAGCCCTTTGACCATCGTCGAAATTGCGGGAAGCGGCCACAACGACGTCCTGATGATGGCCTTCCTAATGGCCGCGCACGCCGCGATCTTACTCAAGAAAGATACGCTGTCAATTTGTCTCGTCACCTTGGCGGGTTATGCGAAGCTAATGACATTTGCGTTGCTTCCATTTTTCGCACGTTGGACACGACCCCTTGCATGGCTCGCCATTCCCCTAACGAGTCTGATGCTGCTCTTTCCCTATCGAGGAGTGACACGGGAGTCCTTCGACGGCCTATTCGCATACGGCTTGAGATGGCGCGCCAACGACAGCCTCTTCCATTTTTTGTATGCGATAACTGGCTCCCTCGACGTTTCGAAACTTATCGCAGCGGTCGTGGTTGCCGCGCTCATCGGCTGGCTTCTATATCGACGGGTTCCACCTCTTCGGGCGAGTTACCTTACGATCGGCACCATCCTGCTGATGTCGCCCACCGTACACCCCTGGTACATCATGTGGCTGGTCCCCTATCTGTGTTTCTTCCCGAGCCCAGCCTGGCTCATGCTCACCGCCACCGTCGCGCTGTCCTACCATGCCCCGTTCCTCGCACCTCCGGGTGAGCCGTGGAGGGAACTTACGTTGTTCAAGGTCCTCGAATACGCTCCTTTCTTCTTGCTAGCTGCTTGGTCCGCCTTCTCGCGAAAACGTGATATAGTCGGCGGTTCCTGAAATGAACTTGGATCGAATTCGAGAGATCCTGGAAGGGGTCTCGCAACAATCGATTTCCGTAGAGGAAGCATCCGAGAAGCTCCGCCACCTTCCTTTCGAGGATCTGGGCTTCGCCAAGATTGACCACCATCGTGGGCTGCGGCGCGGTTTTCCGGAGGTCGTCTTCGGATTGGGAAAGACCACCGAGCAGATCGTTGCCATTGCCACTCGGATGGCCGAGAAGGACCAGAATGTCTTGGTCACGAGAACGACGGAGGCGGCCTACACAGAGGTTCAGAAGAAGCTGCCGGATGCCCGCTGGCATGCCGAAGCCAGGGCGATTGTGGTCGAACGTCACTCCTCAACTCGCGTCCCAGGGCTGGTGTTGATCATCTCTGCGGGCACCTCGGACATACCGATTGCCCAAGAGGCCGCCCTCACCACGGAGTTGATGGGCTCGACGGTGGAGCGAGTCTTCGACGTGGGCGTGGCCGGCATACACCGGCTGGCGTCTCACCAAGAGCTGCTGACGAAGGCATCCGTGGTGGTGGTCGCAGCGGGGATGGAGGGGGCGCTCCCGAGCGTGGTCGCCGGTTTGGTAGCGGTGCCGGTGGTAGCGGTTCCGACGAGTATTGGCTACGGAGCCAGCTTCGGCGGACTCGCCGCACTCCTGGCAATGCTCAACAGTTGCTCGTCCGGGGTGGCGATCGTCAACATCGATAATGGGTTCGGGGCGGGCTATCTAGCCGGTCTCATCAACGCCTCGGATAACCGTTCAGGCTTAGCTTGACAGTTGGTGCTCTCGTTCTTAAATTGTAATAATGAAAACACTTAGTGGCCTGGTCGCCCCCTTTTGAACGCAATTTCCGGGCCATGGCCGAGCGTGATAGGATGGTAGGTTGTGCTCACTCGTCTCCGAAGCAGCTCCCATGAACATCTGTGTCTCTAAGACGTTAGAATTAAACAAGATACTGGCTATTTTGGGGCGGTTCACCTCCACTCCCGTAGGCGCCGAGGCGGCCCGCCGACTGGCGCCTTCCTCAGACGTTTCTGAGGTGAAGGATTCGCTCAGCGACACGACCGAAGGCCGCCGACTCCTTGAACAAGGCAAGCGGCTCCCGCTCGCTGGCACCCCGGACGTCCGTCCACATCTGGACGTTCTAAGAATTGAGCAACAATCACTCGCCGCCTCTGCGCTCCTCGAGCTCGGCTGGCTGGCCCAAACCGCCGAACAAGTTGGCCAAGAGCTCAAGGATTGTCAGCCGAAACTTCCTCGGCTGCTCGCGCTTGCCGGCCAGCTGCCCAACCTCCAGGACCTGCGAAAACCCATCGAAAAAACCATCGACTCGGAAAGCGGCGAGATCAAGGACGACGCCAGCCCCGAGCTCCGCCGGTTGAGAGCGCGTCTCTTCAAGCTTCGCAGACGTCTTGAAAGCGTCCTCGAGTCCTACTTCAAACAGAAGGACTCCCAAAAGATGCTCCAGGATCAAATCGTTACCGTGCGAAACGGTCGCTCGGTGCTTCCGGTCAAAGCAGAGTGTCGGGGACAGTTGGCTGGCATCGTTCACGGCTCGTCGGCCAGCGGCGCGACGGTCTTCATCGAGCCCCTCTCCACGGTCGAGCTCAACAACGACATCGTTTCGGTACAAGAACAAGAACAACAAGAGATCGAACGCATATTGGCCTCGTTGACGGAGCTGGCGCGTTCCAAGAAATCCGAGCTCGCTCAGACCATCGAGGTGCTGTCGCGGCTCGACCTGATTCAAGCCAAGGCATTTCTCTCCGAGGCCTGCGCCGGAGCCGAACCGCTTGTGGGCGAAGGAAAGACTCTCCATTTAGTTTCAGCACGCCACCCGCTGTTGCTCAGAAAGATCGTCGAGCGGCTCGACTTGTCGCCACCAGGGCCACCAGGAAAAGAAGCGGTCCCTCTTTCGTTCCGGGTCGACGCGGATAGGAGTGTTCTCGTCTTCACCGGTCCCAATACCGGCGGCAAGACGGTCGCACTCAAGACGGCCGGATTGCTTTCGCTGATGGCACAAACGGGGCTCCACGTTCCGGCGGATCCCGAAAGCTCGTTCCCCGTCTTCAGAAAGGTCTTCGCTGACATCGGAGACGAACAGTCGATCGGTTCTAGCCTCTCCACGTTCTCGGCCCACCTCAGGAACATCGTGGAGATGGAACGAGACATCGAAGAACCTTCGCTGGTGCTGCTCGATGAGGTCGGCGCGGGAACCGACCCCGCCGAAGGGGGAGCCTTGGGAACCGCATTGGTCGAGCACTTTCGGCGAAGGGGAGCTCTGGTATTGGCGTCGACGCATCACGGCATGCTCAAAGCCTACGCGACGAACACACCCGGTGTGAGATCCGCCTCTTTTGAATTCAATCCCGAAACGTACGAGCCCACTTTCCGCCTGGTGGAGAACTCCACGGGACGAAGCCTGGCTTTCGAGATCGCTCGTCGTTTCGGACTCCCCGAGGTAGTCGTTCGACACGCCCGCGAGCTTCAAAACCAAAAAGAGCGTCAGGTGGAAGGCATGCTCGAACGTTTGGAAGAGGAAGGTCAGAAGCTGGCCAGGGATCGCGAGAAGATGACCCGCGACCGCCGCGCCTTGGAAGCTTCGGTCCGGCGCCACAAGGCGATCGAGGAAGAGCTTGTTCACACGCGAGATGAGCAGTCGAAAAGCATGCGCGAAAAAATAAGCGCGGAGATCGCACACGCGCGCCGTGAGATCCGAGAAATTCTCGAGGAAGCGCGCGAGCGGAGTGTCTTACCTCAACAGCATGCGATGAACGAGGCTCGAGCCGAGGCTAGAGAAAAACTGGAGATGGTGGCCGCCCGATTCCAACCGCCGCCGAGCGCCACCGCACCACTCAAGCTCAACGTCGGGGAGGCGGTGCACATTTCATCCCTCCAGTTGACGGGCCAAGTCGTTGAGATCCTAGGAGATGACGAAGTAGAAGTGATGGTGCGAGACAAGAGACTCCGCATCCCGGTCACCGAATTGGAGGTGGCAATCGGTATCGAGAAGGAGACCCCGGGGGGATACTCCGACCGAACGCAGGTACCGGAAGCCAAGCACGTGCCGCACGAGCTCAACGTCATCGGACGCACCGTCGATGAGGCGATCTCGCAGGCAGACAAGTTCCTGGATGACGCGTTCCTCAGCGAGCATCGCACGGTGCGCCTGATTCACGGGCTGGGTCGTGGACGTCTCAAGAAGGCGATCGGGAAATGGCTCGAGACCCATCCCCATGTAGCCAACCATCAACCTGAAGGAAGCGGCGCGGTGACGCTGGTGGAGCTAAAGAGCTAGTGCCGATCTTTGGATCCAATTTCATCGAGCAGGTACGGGCCGGTACCGACATCGTCGATCTCGTCACACAGTACGTGCCGCTGAAGAAGGCGGGAAAAAGCTTCAAGGGTCTCTGTCCTTTCCACTCCGAGAAAACGCCCTCCTTCAACGTGAGTCCGGAGCGTGAGATCTTCCACTGCTTCGGCTGCGGCCAGGGCGGGGACGCCTTCAAATTCCTGATGCTCTACGACAAGATGTCCTTTCCCGAGGCCGTGACCCAACTCGCCTCTCGGGCCGGGATCAGCATCCCCAGCCAACGCAAGGCGGGGCCTGAAAATCAAGAGCGTACCTTGTTGCTCAAGCTTCATGACGAGGCGGCGCGGTTTTTCCAAGATCAACTGATGAAAAATCCTCGCGCCCTCTCTTATCTCGAAGGCCGGGGTCTCAGTCGGGAAACGATTGAGAAGGCCGGGTTCGGGTACGCCGCCGACGCATGGTCTTCTTTGCTAGAACACCTCACCAGGAAGGGTGCGAAGCCGGAGATGGTGGCGCGCGCCGGCTTAGCCATCCCACGTCGTGAGGACCGGGGCTTTTACGATCGCTTCCGCGACCGCGTCATCATCCCCATTCGCAATGAATCCGGAAGAGTCGTGGCGTTTGGGGGAAGACTCCTGGGCCCCGGTGAGCCGAAATACCTGAACTCGCCCGAGAGCCCCCTTTACAACAAAAGTCGAGTTCTTTACGGGTTCGACAGAGCCAAGACCGCGATTCGGCAGAGCGGAATCGCGATCCTGATGGAGGGGTATCTCGATTGCATCCAGGCCTATCAAGGGGGGGTCGCGAACGCCGTCGCGTGCTGCGGCACGAGTCTTACATCGGGCCAGGCCCGTCTCATTCGCCGTTACACCGACCGCATCGTCGTGAATTTCGATCCCGATGCAGCCGGAGAAGCCGCCGCGGCGCGCAGCATCGATGTGTTGATCGAGGAAGGTTTCCAAGTCTCCGTATTGAGCCTTCCTCCCGGTCAGGACCCGGACCTCTTCATTCGGAAAGAAGGTGGAGAGGCCTATCGCCAAAGACTCGACGGGGCTCACTCGTTCATGGACTATCTCATCGAGCGTTCCGCCAAGAAGTCGGACGTCGCGAGCCCCCGAGGCAAAGTAGACTTCCTCAACGGAGTGCTGCCTACTTTGGCCCGTATCCCGAGCCAAGTCGAACGCGTAGGTTACGTGAGCCGATTGGCAGAGCTAGCGGAGATCTCGGACGCCACGGTGGTGGAGGAGCTACGCCGTCAGGTGTTGGCGCGCGCCCACCGGGTAAGCTTCGCCGACCGAAATGCTCAGAATCCCGATAATTTTGGTTCGACCGAATCGGTAAAGCCGGCGGAGCGAGATCTCATCAGATGGTTGCTCCAGTCGCCGGAAGATGCCCCGGCGCTGCTGGACGAGGTCGGAGAGGAAGATCTCATCGAGCTCGCAACGGCATCTATTCTGAGAGCCATGAAACAAGTGGTGGCCTCGGAGAGCCTTTCAACCGAGCGCGTGCTCGATCGGCTGAGCGCGGAAGCCGAACGAAACATGCTGACTCGAATCGCTCTGGAGCCGTCCCCGTTGGGGTCTCGGCAGAGTCCTCGCGATTGCCTGAATCGTCTTCGCGAGCAGAGGTGGCGCCGGCAGCTTTCGCGCCTGCGAGCTAAACTAGCCCAGGGTGTCGACGACGACAACATAATTACCGCCGAGATCCAATCCCTGGCACGGAGGATTGAGAGCTCAGGGCGGATGGAGACACTTACATGATTAGCAGGAGGGACAATCTTTTGGCGATCGAGCAGAAGTACGACGAGGTAAAGACACTCATCACCATCGGCAAGGAGAAGGGATATCTCCTCTACGATGAAGTGAACGAGATGTTGCCCTCCGAGGTGAGCTCATCCGACGAGTTGGACGAGCTGTTCGACGCCTTTGGCGCCCACGGCATCGACGTCGTCGAGTCCGAGGAAAAGTACAAAGAGCTCAAGGCGGCCGGCATCGCTGGCACGGGCAAGGGCAGGAGGCACGAGGTCGCGCTCGACCTCACACCGGGAGTCCTCGACAAGACGAACGACCCGGTGCGCATGTACCTCCGGGAAATGGGAACGGTGTCCTTGCTCACACGGGAGGGAGAGGTCGTGATCGCGAAGCGGATCGAGCGAGGTAAACTCGCCGCGATCCGAGCCATCTCGAGAACGATCATGGTTACCAATGAGGTCCTCGCCTTGCGGGATGCGTTCAAAAAAGGCGAAGCCAACGTCAAGGGCTTCATCATCATGACGGAGGAAGATCTCGCCGATCAAAATGTCGATGAGCGACGCCACCAGGCCGTTCTCCAGCTCAACAAGGTGGACCGTGCCCATCGTGGTTGCACCGCCTACGCCAAACGCTTCGTCAAGCTCAAGAAACGCTCACGCGGCTACGTCAAGGGCAAATGGAAGCTGGGCCGGATGCGCATCAAGGTGTCGAGGCTCATCCAGGCCGTCGATTTCACCGACAGCTTTCTGGGTCAGATGAAGGACCAGCTCCGTGAGGGCATGGACAAGGTAGCGGCGAGCGGGAGGCGGTTGGCTCGGTTAGAGTCGCGCCTAAACGGAATCAAGGGTCGCGGTAAGGCCAAGGACGAGGAAAGGGCTCGACTCTGCTCCGAAATGCGCAAGACCCGGGCCGGCGTCCGTGCCGTTCACAATGAGCTCGAGGTGTCGCCCGCACAGCTGAGAAAGACTCTAGCCAGGATCAAACACGGGGAGGCGCAAGCGCAACAGGCCAAGTCGGAGCTCGTCGAAGCCAACCTGCGTCTGGTAGTCTCCATCGCCAAGAAGTACACCAACCGGGGACTGCAGTTCCTAGATCTGATTCAGGAAGGCAACATCGGCCTTATGAAAGCGGTCGACAAGTTCGAGTACCGCCGCGGGTACAAGTTCTCGACCTACGCGACCTGGTGGATCCGTCAAGCGATCACCCGCGCCATCGCCGATCAGGCACGCACCATCCGAATCCCAGTGCACATGATCGAGACCATCAACAAGCTCATCCGCACCTCGCGGAGCTTGGTGCAAGAGTACGGTCGGGAGCCCACCTCGGAGGAGGTTGCCAAGCGCATGGATATCCCGGTGGCCAAGGTGCGAAAGGTCTTGAAGATCGCCCAGGAGCCCATCTCCCTCGAGACCCCGATCGGAGAGGAAGAGGACAGCCATCTTGGGGATTTCATCGAGGATCGGGGCGTGGTCTCTCCGGCCGAGCAGGTCATCAATACCAACCTCAAGGAGATGACGGAAGCGGTGCTCCAGACGCTGACCCCGCGAGAAGAGAAGGTCATCAAGATGCGGTTTGGTGTCAGTGACGGCAGCGAGCACACCCTGGAAGAAGTGGGACAAAGCTTCGAGGTCACCCGCGAGCGTATCCGACAGATCGAGACCAAGGCGCTGCGCAAGCTCCGTCATCCGTCGAGGAGCCGCAAATTGAAGGCTTTTCTCGAGGGTTCGCGGGTTTAGAGTATATTATTGAAGAGAGGGCCCATAGCTCAGTTGGTTAGAGCCACCGGCTCATAACCGGTTGGTCCTAGGTTCAAGTCCTAGTGGGCCCACCAGTTAGGCCAGTAGAAAAGCAGGCCCATTAATGCTGCGATGATTCCAGAGCTCGAGAACTTGATCACTCTTCAGAAGCTCGACCTTCAGATACGAGCTATCGAAACCCGGCTCGCGCGTATTCCAGTCGAGGTGGAGGAGCTGGAAAAAGAGATCGCCACCGAGCGAGCGAACGTCAAAGCTGTCGAGGATCGCCTGAGCGAGTTGCAGAAACAACGACGCGCCATGGAGGGAGAGCTGGAACAGATCGAGACGTTGCTCGGGAAGTACAAAGATCAGCTGATGCAAGTGAAGAAGAACGATGAGTACAAAGCCATGGAGAAGCAGATCGGGAATACCAAGGAAGAGATCGGCAAGAAGGAAGAGGACATCCTCATCGGAATGGAGGAAGGCGATCGATTTCAAGAACAGCTGAAGCTACGCCAGAAAGAGTTAGAAGAGGGACAAAAGAAGGTCTCCGCCATGGAGGCCGATCTAGAAGCGGAAGGGACTCGCCTCCACACCGAGCTCGAAAAGGAAAACTCCGAGCGAGAGAAATTGCTTGCGACCATCGATGCCGATCTCCTCGCGCAATATCGCAAGGTGGCAGAAGCGCGGAGCGGCATCGCTATGGCGGAGGCCAAGGACGAGCATTGTGACGTCTGCCATGTGCGACTTCGGCCGCAGGTCTACAACGAGATCCGCGTGGGGAAAGAGATTCTGAGCTGCGACAGCTGCGGCCGCATCATGTACTATTTAGGCCCGTCCCCGGGTCCTCGCGGCGAGGAACAATCGAACCAACCGGCAGAGAGCACCTAGTGCCCTAGGCTGGTTTCATCCGACGCCGATTACCCCCATCAATCTCCCAACGCCCGTACCCTCCTTGCGGTAGGAGTAAAGTCGTCCATTGTCGCAAGACGTGCACATACCACTCGAATAGATCTGCTCCCGCGGGACTCCATACTCGGTGAGCTGCCGCGAGTTGGCTTCGATCAAATTCAAGTGACTCTTTCCGCGTGGGCCGGGTGAGAAGAGATCGCTGCCCCAGGAGACTTGTTCCTTGAAGGCGTGAACAACCTCCTCGCCGACTGCATAGCAACAGGCACCGATGGACGGTCCCATCGCCACGTGGATCGATTCTGCCCGCGAGCCAAACCTCTTCGCTAGAAAGGCCGCCGCGGAACGAGAAACTCCCGCCAGCGCACCCCTCCAGCCGGCGTGGACGGCGGCGACCGCTCCTCGGTCCTCGTCCCAAAGGACGAGCGGAACGCAGTCTGCAGTGTGGACGATAAGGGCAAGTCCCTTCGTCATCGTGGCCAGCCCATCGCAGACCGTAAGGGTGAGCGGCGCTTCATCGATCGCCTGGACTTCCGAGCCGTGCACCTGGCGCATGTGGGCCAACGTCTCTAGCCCCAAGGCCCCGGCAAGCTCTTCTCGATCTTGGTCGCCTCGGTCTCGGGCCCCGAACGGCTCCTCACTCTCCCACTTCCGCCACCGCAAGCTGAACGCGTGCGGCACACCGCGATCGGCCATGGGCTTACAAACCACGACATCGAGTGCCTCGGGGCTTCCGATGGATCGTCGCTGGAAAAGATCGTTCATAGCTTGTAGGGTGAGGGGGTACTAACATGAAAATCGGACTCTACTTGGCGACCCTCGACGAGACACCTCCTGCGGAGAGCTCCATCTATACCGAGCCCGAGCGGCGCTACTGTCTCCGCCGCCGCAACCCTCACCCTCATCTAGCCGGCCGCTATGCCGCCAAACGAGCCGCTTGCCTTGCTCTCGGGCTGGGCGGGGAGGAAGCGGTCGGTGATGTTGAAGTCGCCCGCGAACCCGCCCAAGCTCCCACCCTGCAGCTCCACGGCGAGGCAAAGAAGCAAACGGCCGACGCGAAGAGTCACGTCAGCATTAGTCACAGCGGAGACTACGCGGTGGCGCTGGTGGTCATCGAATGAGCGACCTCCGCCTTCCGGTACTGCGTTTCGAGTAGCTCGCTCTTCATTCCGTTATCGATGTGATCCCAGGGCAAAATCTCGTCCAGGGGACGTTCTCGATGAATGTAGAAACTTAGGTCGAGCCCGTCGAGCGCGAGCGCGCGACTCAGATCGGCTTCCCGTCTCGCCATTCGCAGCATGGCGGAAGCCAACCGGCGATCACCGAGTGCCAGGAGGGCCTGAAGTTTTTCGAGTCGTGGGGATTTGCAGCGGGGCTCCACGTTGGGGATGCGTCCTAGCGACTTTTGAAGGTAACGCATCTTGCGATGCAATTCCTTTTGAGAGGCCATCGGACACCACTGAAAGGGCGTTCCCGGCTTGGGAATAAAAGGATTGATGCTCGGAATGATCCGACCGAGACGGCGGCGCCGGCGGCCGTGCTCCAGCATCCGTTGGCGGATGGACTCGACCAGAGTGACGATCCCCTCCACGTCCTCCTCTCGCTCACCGGGAAGTCCCACCATCAAGTAAAGCTTCAAGTTCTCCACACCGCGCGAGAAGATCATGTCCGTCTTCTCCAAGATCTCGGTGTTGGGGATCCGTTTGTGGATGGCGAAACGGAGCCGATCGGTACCCACCTCTGGCGCCACCGCAAGAGTCTTCTCACCGCTTCCTATTAGCGCATCGAGGAGCTCCGGACGGAGATCTTCGAAACGAAGCGAGGAGACACTGACCCGAAATCCCATCTCTTTGAGCCCGTTCACTAACGGAACGATCTCGCGATGGGCTCCCACCGCCGTCGAGACGAGACCGATCTCCGACGTGTGGACGCGTGCGTTTCGGGAAGCTTCCAGGATCTTCTCGAGCTCGAAAGACCGCTTGGGCAAGTAGTTGTATCCCGCCCAACAGAAGCGGCAGAGAGTCGGGCATCCTCGAGAAATCTCGACCAGAAATTTCTTCGACATCTCGGTCGCGGAGGTGAGAACGTACGTTGCCGGAGGAGACAGGCCGGCTCGCTTGCCCATCTTCGCTCGCACGACTCGATGGTCCGAGGCCACGCGATTGCGACGGCGTGCGATCGTCCCATCGGAGTTGTAGTCGATTTCGAAGTGGCTCGGAACGTAGAAACCCCCTAGCTCCTCGACTCGCTGCAGCAACTCCGCCCGCGAGGTGCCGACTCGTAGCGCATCGGTCAAGGGGGGAAGCAGTGCTTCGGCCTCTCCCACCGCGATCAAATCCAAGAAGGGCGCCAAGGGTTCCGGATTCAAGAACGTCACCGGCCCACCGGCCAAAACCAGGGGGTCTCTCTCGCTTCTGTCCTCGGCCAGGGCAGGGATGCCGGCTAGATCCAACATCGAGATTAAGTTCAGCTCATCGGGCTCGAACGTGATGGAGAAGGCCACGACGTCGAAGTCACGTACCGGCGTGCCGGACTCGAGGGTGGTGAGTGGCTCTCCACTCTTGCGGAGCCGGTCGAGGTCACCATGGTCGGGCAGAAAAAAGCGCTCGCAGACCACATCGGGCTCATCGTTCCAGAAGCGATAAACGGCCTGGAAGCCGACGTTCGACATCCCGAGGTAGTACGTATTGGGGTAGCCGATCGCCACGCGGAGCCTTCCCACGTGGGGCTTGAAGACCGTTCCGATCTCGCCCTGGAGAAGCTCTCGATTCCGCTCTTGTAACTTTCTATTCATATAAACTATTGATTTTAGTCATCTTATTGACGAAAGTCCAATCGGGTGGTCACAATGAGATGTCCCTCGCAGAACTCACCGTAACAATATGAGTCACCGAAAAGGCACCATTGCTATCTTAACCGGTGGCGGTGATGTGCCCGGACTGAACCCTGCGATCCGGGCGCTTCGGGAAGGCTATCGGGTGCTCGGCATCCGCCGCGGATGGGCGGGGCTCGTCGATTTGGTGCGCGACAGCGTGGTGCCTTCCTACGAGCAGGTCATCGAGCTCACCGAAGAAGTCGTCAACAAGGTGGGCCGCACCGGCGGCACGTTTCTCCATTCCTCCCGGACACGCCCAAGCCATCTGCCCATCGCGAACGTTCCGGAGCACCTCAAAGAGCGCTACACCGAGGAAATCAACGATGTCACCGGCGAGGTCCTCGCCAACCTCGATTGGCTCGGCGTCGACATGCTGATCCCCATCGGAGGAGACGACACCCTCTCCTACGCCGCGAGGCTCCACCAACAAGGCGTCGGCATCATCGCGATTCCGAAGACCATGGACAACGACGTACCGGGAACGGATTACTGCATCGGTTTCAGCACCTGCGTGACCCGAACCATCGAGATGACTCATGCCTTGCGGACCACCGCGGGAAGCCACGAGCGTTTCTTGGTGATCGAGGTCTTTGGACGCTACGCCGGATTCACCTCTTTGATCCCCACCATGGCCGGTGCCGCCAATCGCTGCGTGATCCCCGAGCACCAATTCGACATCGAGCGTCTCTGTGAGCTTTTGACTGAGGACCGCTATTCGAATCCCAGCAAGTACTCCGTCGTGATCGTCTCCGAAGGGGCTACGTTCAATGGCTCGGAGATGATTTTCGACAAAGAAGAGAAGGACCAGTTCGGACACAAGAAGCTGGGTGGTGTCGGCGACCACGTGTCGGAGAAGTTGAAGGAGCTCTCGCCAAAATTCAACAAAGGACGCCGCATCAACGCCATCAACCAGCGCCTGGGTTACCTCGTACGCTGCGGCGACCCGGACGCGATGGACTCCATCGTCCCCATGGCCTTCGGCAACCTAGCGATGGATCTTGTCCTAGAGGGAGCGGAAGGAAGATTGGTCTCGGTCCGAAACGGACGCTACGACAGCGTGCCACTCGATATCGTAACCAGCGAGAAAAAGGTGGTGAACGTCGAGAAATACTACAACACCGACCGCCTGCGCCCCACATTCGAGAAGTTCGAAGGCAAGCCGCTCTTCATCATGACCAGCGAGCCGTAGCGCATGTGGGACTTGTCGCACGGATTGCTGTTTTAAGGAACCCGTTGCGGCCCTGGCGGGGTGAGTTGCGGTTCTATGGAACCGGTTGCGAAGATCGAACCTGAGATCACCGGGTTACTCGGGGACGATGCGTTTAAGCTCCTCGAACCAGTTGAGGACCACGCGCAGCTCCCTTGGCGGTTTGGACTCGTCACGAATTATCAAGAAGCGCTTGCCGTCCGGTGAGATGTCCCAGTTTCTGCGATTCAAGAAGCCATGCGTGGACGGCCCTTCAAAAAGCGGCCGCGGTTTCCCAACTTCCAACTCACCGGAGGTGTCTATATCGACGGCCATGACCTGGTTTTCGTCCCGGTAGAAAAGCTCGTGGCCATCGGCGAACCAAAGTGGCTCTAAACCGCCATTGACAGAGACCGCCAACTTCTTCCCCGTCGCCGGGTAAGGTTGCACGTAGACCTCGGCCCTGCCCGATTCGTCAGAAACGTAGGCGAGGAACCGACCATCGGGAGAGAAAATCGGAGCCCCTTCCTCAGACGTCGTGGCAACAAATGGCGAGGCCTCTCCCTCCCGAGACAGCATCCCGATATCAGATCCCGTGTCCGGGTTGGTTTTCCTGAAAGCCAGGACCTGGCCATTCGGACTCCAGGAGCAGGGAAGTTGGGGGTGTTTGCTTGCCAGAAGCTTCTCGGCTTCGCTGCTTCCGTCCACGGGCTTCGAGTACACGTTCCAAGGGCCGCTCCGCATCGAATTGAAAACGATTCGTGCACCGTCCGGCGTCCAAACGGGCGACCCATTGAATGATTCCTGGGTGAGCCGGGTGCGTGTGCCGCGCTCGATGTCATAAACCCAAATCTGGTTGTTCAGCCCCAACGCCACTCGGCTGCCATCAGGCGAGAGACGTGGCAGTTCAAAGGCTGCTCTGTCTTCGATTGCGAGGGTGGCTCCTCCCTGATGATCGACCCACACCAGCGAACGCTCGGCGGGCCTCGCGGGCAGGTAAACAAGAGACCCCGTGTTAGAAACCGACAAGCTTGCCCAACCGGCGCGGAAACTGGCATCGACGCCATCGACAACCGGAATCGGCGAACCGACTGTCTCCAGGCGCGCCAAGTCGAAGGGCACGGCTTCCAGCCGCCCGTAGCGATCAGAGCCGAGCTCCCGGACGTAGATGAGGTGGCCGGTGGGAAGAAACTTCGCCCCCTCTGCCAAGACGCCAGAAAGGATCTCTCCCCATTCACCCGTCTCCAACGACAAAATTTGGGTGCCCTGGTCATCACCGCCCCAAAGCGTGAAGAGGACGCTCTTACCGTCGGGCAAGAATTGGGGCCAGGTATGCGCAAATTCACCCCTCTCGACATCCGGAGTCGTCAGCTTCTCGGCTCTACCCCCTCCCGCCGGCACCTGAGAGAGCCCCACTCCCCCCGCTCTTCCTCCGAAGATGATCCGTTCGTTGGCCCCCCAATGGACGCCATTTCCCATGTAATTGGGCGCCTCGCAGATCGTAATCGGCGCGCCACCTGCGAGCGATACCTTCTGAAACTTTCCGTCGGCAAAAAAACCCACCCACGCATTGTCTGGCGAAAAGAACGGCGAGGTGGCGCCTTCCGTACCTGCGATAGGTCTTTCTTCGAAGCCATCCATGTCGCGAACGTAGAGCTGCGTCTGTTCATCGCGCCCTGCCGAATACACGAGGCGTGATCCGTCGGGCGACAAAGCGAACGGAATCGAAGCCGTTTCTGGTTCGCCGGTAAGCCTCTGGTCTTCCGGCAGTGTCACCGTCAAGCGAGTGACCGACTGGGCAGGTCGTGTCGTTATCTGGCTCCAAAGCAACACAACAGCGAGGCCGGACGTGAGCGCGGCGATTCCCCAAGGAACCAAGCGTCGCATCCCAGAGGGCTCGGCCTGGCGCATGTCGGGGTGTCCACTTTCTGCGAGAATCCATTGGAGCTGACGTCTGAGGTCGCTTGCGCCCTGCCAGCGATCTTCCGGGTCCTTCTCGAGACAGCTCTCGACGACACGGCCCAGAGGGAGGGGCGTCATCGGCTGAAGAGAGGAAAGCGCCGGGGGATCGCTTTCCATGATCGCTCCGATCAAGCTCGCTTGGCTCTTGCCCTGAAACGCCTTCTCCCCCGTCACCATCTCGTACAGTACGGCACCAAACGCAAAGATATCGGTGTGCGGGCATCGGCTTCCTTGCCTTCCAGCTGCTCTGGAGCCATGTACTGGAAGGTTCCCAGGATCGCTCCCGGCTCGGTGAGAGACTTCTGTTCGGTGGGAAGAGCCGAAAGGTCCGGTCCGGAGCCGGTGACATGCAGCTTCGCAAGCCCGAAATCCAGGAGCTTCGCTCCGGATTTCGTGAGCATGATGTTGCCCGGCTTCAGGTCCCGATGCACAACCCCTTGGCGAGAGGCAGCGCGCCTTTTTTTAACCGATCGGCAAGCGTGTCGCCTTCGATGTGCTCCATGACCATGAAGTCGATGCCATTCTCGCTACCGATGTCGTAGAGCGTGCAGATGTGTGGATGGTTCAAGCTCGAGACGGCGCGGGCTTCGCGTTCGAATCTCTGGCGGACCTCGGGATTGCTAGCTACGTGAGAAAGAAGGACTTTGATGGCCACGGTGCGATCGAGCCGTGTGTCTTTGGCCTGGTAGACCTCACCCATGCCACCCGCACCAATAGGTGCGACGATTTCATAAGGACCAAGACGATCACCAACGCTAAGAGCCATGGCCCCTCACCCGGCGTCTGACCACGTTGTCAACGGCACCCCGTTTGTTGACGCCAGATCTCCCCAGAGGGGGGAGGGGTAGATCGAGTGACGGGGCAAGTTCACACAATAGCCTCGTCAGACCAAGAATAGTCGGACCCAGTTTGGTGCCGGGGTTGAGCAACATGGGAGGCCCTCAGCCTGTTATGCGTGAAAGTAGTCCCGCACGGGCTGAAAAATCAACAGTAGACAGGCGCGGGCTCCCGTGCAAACAAAGCAGGGGTGGAGGTCTCAACCAGGTAGTAGGGTCAGAGCCCGGTTGCGCCGCGAACCTAGCCGAACCACCCGAAAGTGAGTATCGAACGCGAAGGCTCGCCTGATACCGGAACGCTCCATGACGGCGAAGCTGGTGCAGTCGACGACGCTGAACTTCTGATCCGCCCATTCACGCGCGATCTGGTGGCCTCGCAACATGTCCCGCGACGTCACACCGAGCATGGTGACCACGCCCGTCTCGATGGCGTTCCAGAACCGCATCGCCGCAGCGCGTCCGAGTCGGGAGCGGATCAAGAACCAAGTCTCCACAAACACGTGATCCGTCGTCGTGAGATCGTCTTCGCCTGCGCGGTCCTCGAACGTCCTCGCTGCTTCCACGTGATGACGATCGGAGCGATCCGCCATTGCGTAGAACGCGCCGGTGTCAACGAAGAGCTTCGCCACGGAACGCGGCGTCGAGCGCGGCGTCGTGTCGCTCGGAGACGTCGGTGCGACCGCTCTCTGCCAACCCAACGAAAGACATGACGGCTTCCTTCGTGAACTCTGGTTTTCCAGGCTTGCTTACCACGTACCGGTCGATCATGCGGCGCAAGAGCTCCGTCATGCTGACGCCTTCCCGGTCGGAGGCACGGCGTAGGGCACGGTGCTGGGATTTGGTCAAGTATATTTGAGTGCGATGCATGCTATGATGTTACGAGGATGTCCTAGTGATGTCAAATGCCGGACTCCGCAGCTCATGCTGCAGAACCGCAGCTTGTGAGCTAGGAACCGCAGCTCGTGGCGGTTATTTCGTTTGTCTCAAGAAAGTCGGAACGTCGAGATCCTCTTCCACCGGACCGAAGTCCAAATCCGTGTTGATGCCACTGTCCACTTCGCTCTGTTCGCTTCCCGGACGGTAAAAGTTGCTCCCCGCGGAGGCACCCTCGCGGACCACCGACTGGTAGTTCTGCATGTCCACCGGAGTCGTAGCTCGCTGCAAACGGCCGGCCTTTTCGTTCCTCGGGAAGCCGGTGGCGATGACGGTGATCTTGACCTTCCCTTCCATCTTGGGCTCCATGACCGCGCCGAAGATGATGACCGCATCCTCGTCGGCCTCTTGGTGAATGATCGAAGATGCTTCGTTCACTTCGTTGAGGCTCAGGTCGTCGCCACCGGTGATATTAATGATGACCCCCTTCGCCCCCTGGATCGAAGTGTCTTCGAGAAGCGGGCTGGAAATGGCCTTCTGGGCGGCTTCCACGGCCCGATTCTCTCCGCTGGCAATACCGGTGCCCATCACCGCATCGCCCATGCCGCGCATGATGGTTTTGACGTCGGCAAAGTCCAAGTTGATGAGGCCCGGGACGGTGATCAGATCGGAGATGCCCTGGACGGCCTGCCGCAAGACATCGTCCGCCACGCTGAACGCTTCAGGCAGGGGTGTATCCCTTTCGACGGTTGCGAGCAGCCGGTCGTTCGGGATGCAGATGAGCGTATCGACGCAGTCGCGCAGCTCGCTGATCCCTTGATCGGCCTGCGCCATCCGACGCTTACCTTCGAACGTAAACGGTTTCGTTACCACCGCCACCGTCAGCGCACCCAGCTCGCTAGCCAGCGAGGCGACGATGGGCGCGCCACCGGTTCCGGTTCCACCTCCCAGGCCAGCGGTGATGAAAACCATGTCCGCTCCCTCTAGGACCTCGAGGATCTTTTCTGTATCCTCGAGTGCCGCTTGCCGCCCGAGCTCCGGTTGGGCGCCGCAGCCCAGCCCCTTGGTGAGCTTCTCACCGAGTTGGATCTTGGTCGTGGCATGGTTCGTACGGAGTGCTTGAGCATCGGTGTTGGCGGAAACGAACTCGATTCCGCCGATGCGGGAAGCGATCATCCGATTCACGGCGTTGCCACCTCCCCCGCCCACTCCGATCACCTTGATCTTGGCCCCAGTGACGAGTCCTTCTTCAAAAGCGAAATCCTTCGGTGTATCTGCCGTTAAAGCGTCGTCTGCGAAACGAATCATTCACCCACCTCCCTTGTCGAGGAATCAAAAACTCATTGACACTGCCTGTAGCCACTCGCGCACCCGCGCCTTCATCCGCCCGAGTGGCGTTCGCGTATCGCGAGGCGTGAGGCGATTCGACCTACTTCTGAGCCCATAAAGCACCAACCCCACCCCGGCAGCGTAAGATGGGCTCGCCACGACATCTACAAGCCCACCGATGCCGGCCGGAACCCCCCGACGAATCGGCATATCAAAGACTCGCTCCGCCACTTCGGGAAGTCCCTCCAAAGACGCGCTTCCACCGGTGATGACCACGCCGGAGTTCAAGACTCGCTCGTAGCCGGCGCGACGAATCTCTTGAAACACCAAGTGGCAAATCTCTTCCGCTCGCGGTTGAAGAATGTCCGCCAGGATCTGGCGTCCGAGGATACGCGGTTTCCGCCCCCCTACACCTCGCACCTCGATGGTGTCCTCTTCCGAGACCATCGTCGCCAAGGCGCAACCGTACTTCTTCTTGATCTTCTCCGCCTCCAAGATGGGAGTGCGCAATCCAACTGCGACGTCGTTAGTGAAGTGATCTCCGCCGGTCGGTAAGACCGACGTGTGCCAGATGGTACCTTTGTCGAAGATGGCGATATCGGTCGTTCCTCCACCGATATCGAGTAAGGCGACGCCGAGCTCCCTTTCGTCGTCGGTCAGGCATGCTTCGGCCGCTGCCAACTGTTCCAGCACCGTCTCGATGACTTCCATCCCCGCGCGATTCACACACGTCACGATGTTCTGGATGGCGGTCGTGCTCGCGGTGATGATGTGCACGTTGGCTTCGAGTCGGGCACCGGTCATCTCGGTGGGATCGAAGATCCCGTCGTGCCCGTCCACCACGAACTCTTGCGGCAGCACGTGGACAATCTCCCGGTCGCTTGGCAACGGAATGGCTTTGGCCGCCTCGATGGCTCGGTAGACGTCTTCCCTACAGATCTCACGGGTCTTGCTGGTGATTGCCACGACCGCTCGGCTGTTGAAGCCCGTGATGTGCCCTCCGGCGAGACCGACGTAGGCCGATTCGATCTCTACCCCCGCCATGAGCTCCGCCTCTTCGACCACGCGCTTGATGGACTCGACGGTCTGCTCGAGGCTGATCACCATCCCCTTGCGCAAACCCTTGGACCCGGTCGAACCGATACCGATGATCTCCAGCCGACCATCCTCCGTTACCTCACTGACGATGGCAGTCACCTTGGTCGTGCCGATGTCGATGCCAACGATGTATCTCTCTTTCTTGGTCAGGACCATCACCTCCCCCCAGCCGGGACTCGCTCTTCGACAACATCTTCAGACGTCTCGAGCACGACGTCCTCCGACATTTCGGGCGCGGCGAGTTGCAAGTACACGCGTCCTTGGAAGCGCACGTCCACAACCTCAACCGATGAAAAACGCTTTTGGATCTCTTCCGTAAGTGGAACGATCTCCCGGAGACGAGAAGCCAAGTCGGCTTCACCTCCGATGATGGCGAGGGGCGGATGGCGAAGCAAGACCCGGATCGAGTCGACGCCTCCCGAGACGTCGATCTCCGATACCACCGATTCGAGCCTTTCATCGGCCGCTAAGGCCGAAAGGACTCGCCCCGCCAGTTCGCGGCGACCGGGTAGTAACTCTCCTCGCTCATCCGCGAGTCCGCTGACCACAGGAAGCGCAAGGTCTCCGTAACCAGGACCCATCTCGTCGAGAAAAACCCCGTCGGCATCGATGAGGTAGAGACGATCCAACACGGCGATTCCGAGCGGAACGCGCTCCACCAGCTTGAGAATGAGGGTTGCGGGAAGAACCCGCGCCAGCTGCACATCCTTCACCCAGGCCGAACGGAGCAGCTTCTGCTTCAAAGTATCGAGGTCCAACGAGAGAATATTCGAGCCAGGATCAAGCCCCAGCACTTCCAGAATCTCCCCCTCCACCAGTCGTTCGTTCCCCTCGACAAGAATTCTGCTCACGGCGAGCTCAGGAGCTCGCCCCGCCGCCGCGGCGGTCCAAAACCCCGTTGCGACGAGAATCGCGAGCCCGGTGACTGCTCCCATCCATCGCAGCGCCACCAAGACCACCCTTTTTGAGGCACGCCGAGGACGGACGCGCCTCCTCAAGAAGCGCTCGGACGGGGTTGTACTCCGCCTCGCTCGCTTCTCTAACTCCACTGCCGGACCTCCTCCTCCAACTCGATCGAGGTAGCCTGATAAACCTTCTCTTTGATCTCCTCGATCAGGGCCAGGACATCTGCCGTCGTTGCCCTGCCGTCGTGAACAAAGAAATTGGCATGGACCTCGGAGACTCGGGCACCACCCACGCCCCGTCCCTTCAGCCCCAAGCTGTCGATGAGCCGGCCGGCCGATTCGCCCGATGGGTTCTTGAAGATGCAGCCCGCGCTCTTCACTCCGACCGGCTGGCTTGTCTTGCGATCCGCCAGCTGTTTGTCCATGTCCGCACGGATAGCCCGCGGATCGTCCTCAGCCAGTTTCACTCGGCATCTCGCCACCACCAGCTCGTCTCCGAAAGAAGAATGACGATAGCGAAAATCGATCTGCTCCCGCGAAAGCTCCAACTTCTCTCCCCGTGGGTCAACGACCGTGACGTGCTCGACCCACTCGGCGATGGAGAACCCATAGGCGCCGGCATTCATCGTCAGGACACCACCCAGGGAGCCGGGAATGCCGACCCCACCTTCGAGACCGCGTAGTCCCCGCGACACGGCAGCCCTTA
Source organism: Candidatus Marinacidobacterales bacterium (assembly GCA_965222425.1). Classification (GTDB taxonomy): domain Bacteria; phylum Acidobacteriota; class Vicinamibacteria; order Marinacidobacterales; family DATDRI01; genus CBDCNP01. Next base: position 32,111 of record CBDCTW010000011.1, on the reverse strand, counting down.
CCAACCCAGGAAAATGAGCGCCGGCTTCGGCCTCGATTTCTCCTTTGTCTCCAAAACCGACGATCTTCATCGCTCCCGTGTGAATGACGAGTCCGCGAACGCCTTCATCGCTCACCAGAAGATTGCTGCCCCCTCCCAACACACGTGCAGGAACCTTCAGCTCGTTGGCCAAACGAACCGCGGACAGCAACTCTTCCGTCGAAGCGGGGAACGCCAACACCTCTGCCGGCCCTCCCAAGCGGACCGTCGTATAGCGAGCCAAGGGTTCTTCCTGCCGAAAACGCACCCCTGCCTCCTTGAAGGCAGTGACCAGCTGCACGACCGGATCCTCAACCGCGTTCACGAATCATCTCCGCCAGCTCGTCAGAGAGCGACGTGACGCTGCCCGCTCCCAGCGTCATGATCAGGTCACCCTCTCGAGCCTGGTCTTTCAAGATCTGAGGAATCGTTTGCATGTCTTCGACGAAGCGGACATCGCGGGGACCATGCTCTTTGATACCGTCCGCAAGCCGTTGACCGGTTACGTCCGGCAACGGAACCTCTCCGGCTGGATAGATCTCGGTCACCAACAAGAGATCCGCCTGATGAAAGGCGCGACAGAATTCATCGAAGAGCGCCTTCACCCGCGAGTAACGATGGGGCTGGAACACAACGACCGTGCGACGCCCGAACGCCTCTTTTGCGGTGGCCAAGCTGGCTCGTATCTCCGTAGGATGGTGTCCGTAATCATCCACCACCAGGATTCCCCCATGGTCTCCTTTAACCTGAAATCTTCGATCGACTCCCGAGTAAGACTCGAGACCGACATTGATGTCCTCGAGCGAGATGCCCAACTCCAGCCCCACGCCCACCGCCGCCAGGCTGTTCAAGGCGTTGTGTCGCCCCGGAACGCGAAGCTTGATCGAGCCCATCTCCTGTCCACGGATCTTCAACCGGTAGCAAGAATTCATGCCCGACAGATTGATAGCGTCTGCGGTAATATCGGCCTGCGTCGAGAAGCCGTACGTCACATAGCGTCGCTTGATGCGGGGCAAAATGTCCTGCACGCGCTCATCATCCAGACACACTAGAGACACACCGTAAAAGGGGATCTTGTTCATGAAATCTACGAAGGCGTCCTTCAGATCCTCCATGCCGCGATAGGCTTCCAGGTGCTCGCGATCGATTCCAGTGACCACCGCCGCCACCGGGGAGAGGTGCAAGAAGCTGCGATCGGACTCATCCGCTTCTACAATCATGTAAGCCGAGCGGCCCAGCTTGGCGTTGCTGCCCAGGATCCCCAGCCGGCCGCCGATCACCATCGTCGGATCCAGACCCGCGCGATCCAACAGCACCGCGATCATCGAAGTCGTCGACGTCTTTCCGTGCGAGCCGGCCACCGCGATGCCGTACTTCAACCGCATCAACTCCGCCAGCATCTCGGCGCGCGGAATGATCGGGATTTGAAGTCGCCGCGCCTCCTCGAGCTCCGGATTATCGGAGCCCACGGCAGACGAGACGACCACCACGTCGGCGCCCCGCACCTGATCCTTGCGATGTTTTTCGAAGAACTTGACTCCCATCGACTGAAGGCGCTCGACCACGGCGCCTTTGCGCAAGTCAGAACCGCTCACCGGGTAGCCGAGGTTCACGAGCACCTCGGCCAGCCCACTCATTCCGATTCCTCCCACGCCCACGAAATGGATCCGGGTCTTTCGGGAGAACAACGGAGCACTCACGCCGCCTCCTCTCTCGTATTCTTGCGAGCCAGTTCCACCAGACGATCGACGATCACCCCGGCCGCTCCCGGCCTTGCCAATGTCTTGGCGGCCTCCGCCATTCGTTGGCGACTAGCTCGATCCTCCAGGAGATCGATCACGGTGTGGGCAAGATGTTCGCCGGTGAGCTTTTCTTGTAGAACGATTCGGGCTGCGCCTGCCCGCTCCATGGCCTCGGCGTTCGCTCGCTGGTGTCCTCCGGCAAGTGGCAGGGGAACCAAAACCGCTCCTCGCCCTGCCGCGGCCAATTCCGCACACGTCGTCGCCCCCGCCCGAGACACAACCAGGTCACAATCTCCATATTCCTTCGCCATCGCGTCCAAATAGGCTTCGACGCGAGCGGTCCATCCCTCTTCTTGGTAGGCCGTCCGTACCCACTCGAGCCCCGCCTCGCCGGTCTGATGCGTGATCCGCAGCCGGTCCCGATGGGACCGGAGGTAAGGAAGCGCTTCGACCATGGCGCGGTTGAGCGCGAGGGAGCCTTGGCTTCCCCCGAAAAGCAGCACCGGCATCGTTTCGCCCGGCGGGCGCGAGTCGACACGCGTGATCTCTTCTCGAACCGGATTGCCAGAGACAAAACCCTTCCCGCGGAAAAAGCGTCCTGTCTCCTCCCAAGCAAGAGCGGCGGCATCTACAAAGGAAGACAACCATCGATTGGTCAACCCCGGTTCCGCATTGGGCTCCAGGATGAGCGTCGGCACTCCCGAGACGGCGGCGACCGCCAGTAGCGGGCCGGAAACGTAGCCGCCCACGCCCATGACGACGTGAGGCCGAACTCGCTTGAGGAGCCGTGAGGATTCGATCATCGCTGGGCCAATCTGCAACAAACCTTTCAGCTTTCGCAGGAGCGAACCACCGCGGAGCGGTTCCACTCTCAGGATCTCGAGCGGGTATCCGGCATGGGGAACCACTTTCCTCTCCAATCCGCGTCTGGTGCCCGCGAAGATCACTTCTGACTCCGAATCCCGCTGCTGGAGCTCCCGAGCGACCGCAAGGGCCGGGTAGAGATGCCCCCCGGTGCCACCTGCCGCCACCAGCAGCCGCAGACCATTTCGGCTCCCCGACAACCTTTACCTCGCATGCTGGGAAATGCCCAGCAGCAGCCCGACTGCCGCCAACGATGTCACCAAGCAAGTTCCTCCCGCCGAAATGAATGGCAGCGGTATTCCCGTAGTGGGAAGCATCCCCAAGGTCACTCCCATGTTCATGAACGCCTGCCCCACGATCAGGGCCGTAAGTCCGCTCGCCAACAAGGTCCCGAACAGGTCCGGTGCACGGCGCGCGATGACGACGCCCCGCCACAGCAACACCACGAAGGCACCTAGTACCGCCACCGCTCCAATGAAACCCAGCTCTTCACTAATCACCGAATAGATGAAGTCGGTATGGGGCTCGGGTAGATAAAAATGCTTCTGGCGGCTCCGCATGAATCCGTTACCCAGAATCCCGCCCGTGCCGACCGCAATGAGAGACTGGATAATCTGAAAACCCCGACCCAAAGGATCCTCGAACGGATCGATAAAGGTAAGTAGCCGCTCTCGACGATAGTCCACGCGAGCGATCAGAAGGTAGATCAGGGGCGCCGCGGCCAGGCCGAGTCCTGTCAGGTAACGAAAGGGAGCTCCGGCCACGAAGAACAAGCAGAAACCTACGAACGTCAGGCACACCGCGGTTCCGAAGTCCGGCTCGATAAGTACCAGGAATGCGAGAAATCCTCCGACCACCAGAGGAATAAAGAGCCCGCCAAAGAAATCGTCGATCCGCTCCCGCTTCTGATCCAGTAGGTAAGCCATCGTCAAGATCAGGGACAACTTCGCCATCTCCGAAGGTTGGAACGAGAGCAAACCGAAGCGAAGCCAGCGGTGGGCGTTCTTGAGCGATGGAGAGAAGAGCACCGCGATGAGAAAAGCGATGGTCAAGAGCAGAAAACCGTAGACCAGGACCGGCCGGCGAAGTCGGCGGTAGTCCAACTTCATCAACGCCGCCATGACCGCAAGTCCCAACACCGCCCAAATGAGCTGTTTGACGAGGAAGAAATAGGAACCTCGATGCGCCGCATCGGCAACGACCGCCGAGGCGCTGTAGAGCATGACCAGCCCGAACGACACCAACCAGATGGTGACTATGAAGAGCGTTCGATCCGATGAAAGTTTTTGGGTCATTACTTATCGGGGCGTTTCTTCTTCTTGAGCCTCTCTACTTCTTCTTTAAAGAGTCTGCCTCGCTCCGCGTAGTCGGCGAACATATCGAAGCTCGCGCAAGCGGGAGAAAAGAGCACGGTATCTCCCGGCTTCGAATGCTCGAAAGCCCGCTCCACCACCTCGCGTAAGCTGGTGCAGAGGACTACCGGAACCTCTAAACCCAGCACTCCCGCAATTTGCTCTCTCGCTTCGCCGAGAGCCAGCACTAACTTCACCTTCCCTCTTAGGTCGTCGAGCATCGTCTCGAAATCGGCACCCTTGGAACGCCCACCCAAAACCAAAATCACACCCTCGTCGAAGCTCGCTATAGCGGCTTGCGCCGCCGCCACGTTCGTGGCTTTCGAGTCGTCGTAGAAGAAAACGCCTGCGATCTCTGCGACCTTCTCGTGGGCGTGTGGGATACCCGGAAAGCTGGCCACCGCATCCCTCATCGCTTCGGCCGGAACCCCGAGGGCTCCCGTCGCCGCGGCGGCCGCCATCACGTTCTCCACGTTGTGCTCGCCGGGGATGGCAATGCTCTCTAACGGGATCCATTCTCTGGTGAACGCGTCCTCGTGTCTTACGATCCACCCTTCCTTGACGCAGACGTGAGGCACCTTGTCACCTATGCAATCGAGACTGTAATAGATCTTCTGCGATCGACTTCTATAACCCATATCCATAGTCAGGGGATTGCCACCGTACACTACGGCCCAATCTTCCTGCTCCTGATTGGCGAAGATACGCTCCTTGGCCTCGCGGTAGGCTTCGAAGGATGCGTGCCTGTCCAGATGGTCGGGTGTCACGTTGAGAAGTACCGCGACTCTTGGTCGAAAGCTGTCCGTCGCTTCGAGTTGGAAGCTCGAAACCTCTACCACTACAAATGAACCCCTGCTCGTTTTTTCCACTAAACCGATGAGCGGCTGCCCGATGTTGCCGCCCAACACGACCGGCCGACCGTCTCGCATCAAGATGTCGGCGATGAGCGTCGCGGTCGTCGATTTGCCCTTTGTGCCGGTCACTGCCACCACCGACCCTTCGATCTCCTGGAAAGCCAGCTCCAACTCTCCCCAAATGGGCACTCCCCGCTCTCTCGCTTCTTTCAACGGGACGATGTCCGTGGGAACACCAGGACTCAAAACGACCAAATCGACGTCGCTCACGAGTCCCGCCGGATGGGAGCCGGTGACCAGATCGACACCCTGCTCCGCCAGCTCCAACACTCGCGGTGGTAGCTCCTCCACGGGCTTCCGATCGTTGGCCAGTACCCGAGCACCGCGACGGAGGAGAAACTCCACCGCCGCCAGTCCGCTCCGGGCGAGACCGATCACGAGCACGCGGCGTCCCCGATAACCCGCTCTCCGTATTTTCTCTGTGCCGTCCACGCATCTACCGAATCTTCAAAGTCGTAAGGCTGGCCAGTGCGAAAATGATGGCGACGATCCAAAACCGAATAATGACCTTCGGCTCCTTCCAGCCCACCAGCTCGAAATGATGGTGGAGAGGCGCCATACGAAATACCCGTTTACCGGTCAACTTAAAAGACGTCACCTGGATGATCACCGACAGCGCCTCTACCACGAATAGTCCCCCCACGAGAATCAACAACAGTTCTTGTTTGATCAGCAGGGCTACCGTTCCGATCGCACCGCCCAAGGCCAGCGAGCCTACGTCACCCATGAATACCTGCGCCGGGTAACAGTTGAACCACAAAAAACCGAGGCTGGCTCCGACCATCGCCCCGCCGAAGATGGTGAGCTCCCAAATCCGCGGGATATGAATCAAATCTAGGTAGGCCGAGAATTGGGCGTGGCCGGTGACGTAGGTCAACACCGTGTAGGCGGCAGCCGCGATCAAAACGGTGCCGACTGCCAACCCGTCGAGACCATCGGTGAGGTTGACGGCATTCGAAGCCCCCACGACTACCAATACGGCAAACGGTACGAATGCCCAAGAGAGGTCTGGCCTCACGTCCTTGAAGAAAGGAAACAGCAACTCAGTGCTGTAAGAGCCTCGAAACGAAAGCTGCAACAGATAGCCCGCGAGGGCGAGGGCCAACGCGATCTGGAACACGAGCTTCCATCGTCCGGCCAGCCCGCCGGAGCGTTTGCGGTGCAGCTTCAGGAAGTCATCCGCAAGTCCGATCGCGGCGTAGCCGATTGTCATCGCCAAGGCGATCCATACGAAGGTGTTTCTGAGGTCCGCCCATAGAAGGGTCGGGATCACGATCGCAGAAAGGATCAGTAGCCCTCCCATGGTGGGAGTGCCCGCCTTGATCTGGTGGTGCTCCGGACCTTCCTCTCGAATGCGTTCACCGATCTGGAAATCCTCCAGTCGTCTAATCAGCCATGGCCCCAATAGAAAACTAATGAGGAGCGCGGTGAGCGCGGCGCACGCTGTGCGGAACGTCACGTAGCGGAATACGTTGAAGACGCTGTACTCGGTGTGGAGCGGATAGAGAAAATGATAGAGCATCAGGCCGACTCCACCGGGTATCGTTTTCGAAGCGCGGTGACAGCTTCCTCGAGCCTCACGCCGCGTGAGGCTTTGAGTAAGACCGCATCTTCACGAGAAGCCAGCTCGGTCAAAAGCTCGCCCGCTTCCAATGCATCGGCAGCGGTGAAAAGAGCGTCCTCCAGCATTCCGGCGCGCCGCGCCCCTTCGACGAGGGTCGCCCCCAGCGAGCCGACACCGATGAGGAGAGACACTTTGCTTTCGGCGACAAAGCGGCCGCACTCGAGATGAAACGCCTCGGCACGATCCCCGAGCTCCAGCATGTCCCCCAGTACCGCTATCTGTCGCGAAACCTCTTCCTCCATCAAAGAAGCGAGCGCCGCCTTCACCGCCGCGGGATTCGAGTTGTAGGTCTCGTCGATGACGAGAGGACCGCCGACAAAATGGATCCGCCCTCCTCGACGCGCTGCCGGATGTAGATTCCACAGTTGCTCCGCCGCCTCTTGTAACGACAGTCCAAGTGCCCAGGACGCCGCGAGGGCGGCGAGCAAGTTATAGACGTTGTGCCTCCCGAAAAGAGGAGCCGTCACGTTCGTCCGTTCTTTGGGATATTCACCGGCGGGATCCTCGATCTCGGCGATGAACTGCATGCCACTCGACGTTCGAACAAGCTCCCGGGCGCGTAGCTCCGCTCTTTCTCCGATCCCGAAACGAACCTGTCTTCCCGAGAACCGGCGAGCTTCTTCGAGGACCAGAGCATCGTCGGCGTTTACAACCGCAACCGCCTCTCCGGCAAGACCATCGAAGAGCTCTCCCTTCGCCTTAGCGATGGCTTCGAGAGAAGGGAAAAACTCGCAGTGAACCTCCGCTACGTTCAACAGTACTCCCACGTCTGGCCTCGCGATCTCGGTGAGGCGTGCAATCTCGCCTGGCGCTGACATTCCCATTTCCAAAACCGCGACTTCTTCTCCGTCCAACTTCAAAATCGACAGCGGGAGCCCGTACAAATTGTTTAGATTCCCCGCCGACTTCAGCACTCGAAATCGAGCTCCGAGTGCGGCGGCGGTCGCATCCTTGGCCGTGGTCTTGCCTACGCTTCCGGTGATGGCGACCACCTTCACGCCAGCCGACCGACGGACCGCCTTGGCCAAATCCTGGAGTGCGAGGGTCGTATCCTCGACGCGAATCTCAACTCCGCTTTCGCCTCCCTCACCCACCGTCCGTGGCTTCGACACCACCGCACCTACCGCCCCCCGCTCTAGGGCTTGGCGGACGAACCGATGTCCATCGAAACACGGGCCCACGATGGCGAAGAACAGATCGCCTCGCTCGACCGTTCGCGAGTCGATGGAGACGGACTCGATTCGAGTCTCTGCAAAACCGGACGTGAGCTTTCCTCCCAAGTAAGAAACCACCTCGGCCGCCGCTAGATTCACGAGTGGTTGTTCAGCGGTTGCATACGCCGGGTTAAGATCTCCCGCACCACCCCTCGGTCGTCGAACGGGATCACGCGTCCTCCAATAACCTGATAGGGTTCATGTCCCTTCCCCGCCACCAGGACCACATCGCCCGGCTCGCTCAAAGAGAGAGCAAGCGCGATGGCCTTGCGGCGATCGGGCTCTACCCTGATCTCGGCCTGACACCGCGGTCCCTTCGTACCCAGCTCGATCTCTCGAATAATGCTGTCCGGATCTTCGCTTCTCGGGTTGTCCGAAGTCAGAACCACTAGGTCGGAAAGGCGCGCGGCCACCGCCCCCATCAGCGGCCGCTTCGAGCGATCGCGGTCGCCGCCGCAACCGAAGACCGTTAGGACCTTGGAATGCGGCAGGGCCCGGGTGGTCTCCAAGATGTTGCGCAAGGCGTCATCGGTATGGGCATAGTCCACGACGACGCGAAAAGCCTGCCCGGCTTCGATCTTCTCGTAGCGCCCGGGTACGCCCCCGATTTGGGCGAGCGCCTTCAAAACGTCGGTCGGGTCGAGCTCTAATGCGCTAGCCGCCCCGTAGGCGGCCAAGAAATTCAACACATTGTGGCGGCCCACCAACCGACACTCGACCTCACGCACGACACCGCGATCATTGAATCGGAAACGAAGCCCGTCGAAGTCGGCTTCTACGCTTTCGACCCGCAGATCGGCTTCGGCTCCATATCCGTAGGTGAGAGTCGATCGGCTGGGGAGAGACTCGGCTAGCCGACGGCCATAGCCATCATCGAGCCCTACCACTGCAGTCCCCGCCGATCGAAGATGGCGCTCGAAGAGTATTCGTTTGACTTGGAAGTAGTCTTCCATGTCGCGATGGAAGTCGAGGTGATCTCGGCTCAGGTTCGTGAAGACCGCACACTGGAACTCGGTACCTTCTAGGCGCCCGAGCGCCAGCCCATGCGAGGAGACTTCCAAGACTCCAAAGCGGCAGCCCTCCTCGACGGAGCTCTTCAGAAAGGACTGAAGCTCGGGAGATTCTGGGGTGGTGTGTCGCGCCGGCTTGCTCACCGAGCCCACCCTGTGCACGACCGTTCCCATCATCGCCGATGGTGGAACTAAACTCTGGAAGACCGCATCTAACAGGAATGCTGTCGTGGTCTTTCCGTTCGTACCGGTCACGCCAACTAGACTCAGCTGCCGCGACGGTTGGCCGAGGAGACTTGCCGCGAGCAGTCCCGCCGCGCGGCGGGCGTCGGGAGTGCGCACCCAGACCAGTCCGCTCTGCCCAGGAGCGTTCTCACTGACCACCGCAACGGCACCTCGCTTGATCGCTTCCCCGATGTAACGATGGCCATCGGTCGTCTGGCCAGCGATCGCAACGAAGACAAAACCCGGGTCGACGGCCCGAGAGTCGACGGTCACACCTTTGACTTCAAGCGAGACGGTCCCTCGCACCTTCTTGACAGCCTCAGCAGGGATGCTCGACAAAAGATCCGCCAGTGTCATGGGGCGCGGCCTCCGAGAAACACGAGACAGCGCGCGCCTGGATCCACCGGTGATCCGGCCGGAGGATCCTGATCGATGACCCACCCCGAGCCCAGGAGATCAGGAGACAGATTGGCGGTGATCAGGCGAGCCACCGCGTCACGAGCCGGAAGTCCCTCGAGGGAGGGCATCCGTGCCTTCGCCGACACGCGCGGCCCAAACGCGGCCCGAGCCACGGGGATGGAAGGCGACGCATTTGCACCATTTGTTTTTTCCAGCGGTTCCTGCCGCGGCCAACGCGAGGCCAACTTGATCGAACGGGCACCTCCCTCCCTCGACACATCCGGCGGAACACCCAAATAACGAAGGCTTCTCTCCAAGATGCGCGCGAAGACACCCGCGGCTCGGCCCCCTGAATGATCTCCGATTGGTGAGTCCAGTAGAACGAGTGCGGTGATCTCGGGGGCGCCAGCCGGAGCGAACCCCACAAAAGAGGAGACAAAATCTGTCTTCGAATACCCTCCCTGCGGCGCGGCTTTCTGAGCGGTTCCCGTCTTGCCCGCTACGGTGTAGCCAGGAATGGCTGCGCGCTTCCCCGTGCCTCGCTCGACCACTCCAACCAAGATGTCCTTAAGTCGGGCCGCGGTCTCCATGCTAACGACCCGCCGCAGCGGAGAAGGAGATGTGCTAATTAACGCTTCGTTGCGAGGCGAGCCAATCTCCTTGACCAGAATGGGGCGCATCAAGTAACCGGAGGCCGCTAACACGTTGACCGCAGTCACCATCTGAAGAGGTGTCACCGCGATCTCCTGCCCGAACGAGATGGCCGCAAGCGTGGCCGGCCTCCACTCGGTGACGCCGTGAAGAATTCCCCGACTCTCCGCTGAAAGTCCCACGCCGGTCGTTTCGCCGAAACCGAAAGCTCGCACATACGCTTCCAGCCTCTCCGGCCCCAAGCGCTGACCGATCCGAATCATCCCGACGTTGCTCGACCGTTCGAGGACCTCACGGAAAGTGAGAACGTCGAACAGATGATGGTCGCGAATGAGGCGTCCGCCGACTTCGATCACTCCCCGCCCACAATCGATCCGTTCATCCTCGGTCACGACGCCTTCCTCGAGGGCGGCGGCGGCGGTGAAGATCTTAAAGGTAGACCCGGGCTCATAGGCGTCAGTCACCGAACGATTACGCCAAGTGCTCGGATGAAAATCTCCATAGCGATTCGGATTGAAACCCGGCACACCGGCCATCGCGAGGATTTCACCGGTCTCGGGACGCAAGAGAATAGCCAAACCGCCCTTGGCCCCACTCTCACGGACCGCTGCTTCCATCTCGGTCTCGGCCATGTACTGGAGCGTTTCATCGATGGTCAGATAAATGTCTCGACCCGGCTGGGGGCGCTTCTCCACTCGGCTGGCGGCGGGGCGGTTTCGTGCATCGCTCCAAACGATTTGCTGACCGTCCTCTCCTCGAATCTCCTTCTCGAAGACGTACTCGACCCCGCTCATGCCTTCGTTGTCCATTCCCACGTAACCCAAAACGTGGGCCGCGACACGCCGCTTTGGGTAGAAGCGGCGAATCTCGGGAAGGAAGTTCACGCCCGAAAGACCGAGTCCACGAACGCAGTCGGCAGTGGCCGGATCCACCTTTCGATTGATCCAGAGGAAACGCTTGTCGCTTGTCAGACGAGCGGAGAGCTCTTCGACATCCACGTTCAAACAGCTTCCCAATTGGTTCGCGGTAGCCTCTGGATCTTCGATCGCTCGTGGTACCGAGTAAACCGACTCCACATCCACACTCACCGCGAGTTGCCGCCCATTGCGGTCATAGATCGTTCCCCGCGTGGGATCGATTTTCATCGTGTCCTGCTGCTGAATCTCAGCTCGCTCCTGAAGTCTCGAGCGCGCAAAGATCTGCAAGTACACCAACCGACCAACGAGCCCGCTCATCCATAGTGTGCTCAGAAGAGCGAGCAGCGTGACCCTGAAGCGAGCACGAGCCAGATTTCGGTTACGGTCCAAATTCTAATCCTCGAACCTACGATGTTCTCTAACGTGGTAAGGCTCGATGACCACGACTTGTTTGTCCGATGGCGGCACCATCCCTAGCTCGCGAGTCGCGATCGTCTCGATGCGATCCGGTGAGGCCAGCGATGCCCTTTCGAGGGCCAGTTGTCGCTGAATCTTGATGAGGTACTTCCGCTCCCCCTTTTGCTCTTCCACCCGGTAACCGCTTCGAATCATCTCGAAATGCTGCCAACCGTATGCCAGGACGGCGGCGGCCCAAAAAAGTCCGGTGATGGCAACCATCACGAGTTGTTTGTTGCGTTCCCGGTCGACCTGCCGCACCAGCTGCTCATTGGCTACCCGCCGACTGACTTGATAACGACGATTGGTCATTTCAAGACACTCTCTCGAGCGCTCGAAGCTTCGCGCTCCGTGCTCGGCGGTTCTCCGCAATTTCGTCCTCGCCGGCACGAACAGGTTTACGAGTTAGCACGCGAAAGCTCTCGGAGTCTTTCTTCTCTCTGAATGCCCACTTCACCGCTCGGTCTTCGAGCGAATGGTAGGAGATAACTACCAAGCGGCCGCCCGGCGCGAGTCGCTCCGCCGCGTTCTCGAGGAAAGCATCGAGCGTCTCTAACTCGTGGTTGACCGCGATGCGGAGGGCCTGGAAAGTGCGTGTCGCGGGGTCGATGCCGCCGCGCCGTGCCGGACCGAGAACAGAATGCACCGCCCGACGCAGTTCGGAAGTGGTATCGATCGGTCGCCGCTGAACGATACGACGTGCGATGGCACGTGACTTCCGTTCCTCTCCGAAATTGAAAATGACGTCGGCGAGATCTTTCTCGTCAAGTCGGTTGATGAGCTCGGCCGCGGTTTGTCCCGCGCTCCGATCGAACCTCATGTCGAGCGGACCCTCCGCGGAGAAAGCGAAACCACGCTCGCCGTCATCGAGCTGGGCGCTGGAAAGACCGAGATCGGCTACGACGCCGTTCACCTTTGTGAAACCTTCTCGATCGAGATGTTCGGACAGGTCGGCAAACGAACCCTGACATAACCGAACCCGATCGCCGAAACGATTCAGTCGCTCGCGCGCTACGGCTAGGGCCCCTTCGTCGCGATCCAGTCCCAGCAACCGGCCCGATGGCGAAGACGCTTCCAGGATCGCTTCCGCGTGGCCCCCTGCGCCGAGCGTCGCATCGACGACGACACCGGCCGGCCGAGGCTCGAGCTGCCGAAGCACCTCCTCCACGAGTACCGGTCGATGTGGATACTCCAAGGGCCTCACCTCCCTCTCCTCTTGCACTAAGAGCATCTAGATTCCGAACTCCGCCAATCGATGGCCGTCGTCTTCCGTCAGCGGGTCGTTCTTCATCTTTTCCAAGAGCCGCTCGTGGTTCCAAATCTCGAGAAGGTTGTACTTGCCCAGCACGTCGACCGGGCCCTTCATGTCGGCCGTCTCCCGCAATAGGGCTGGGATAAGCAGTCTGCCTTGCCTGTCTCGTGACGTCGCCTGTCCGAAAAAATGTACGCGATCGAGGAAGCGCGCCTTCGAAGGGTGCGATCCGGGTATCGCTTCCAGCTTTCGCTCCAGTTCGATCCACACTTCCATGGGATATACGCGCACATGGTCGCCTCTGAGGCTGGTGATAAACACCTCTACCCCGAAGTTCGCCTCCAGAAGCTGAAGAAACCCGTTGGGTATCTTTATCCGACCCTTGTCATCGACACGGGCCGGATGATTTCCCCGAAGCACCGAGACCTCCCAATACCGAGGTTACATTCTGCCAAGAATCGGAGTACAATCTTGACCAGATAGAGACCTCTAGACCACTTTACTCTACTTTACTCCACTCGAAATCGTAAGCTAGGCACACCTGTCTTGTCAAGCTTTAATTACAAGGGGTTACAGCGATATGGGGAATTCCCTACGACAAAGTGTTGGGGGGGGCAGCTCGGGAAAATCTATTAGTGGTCTGGGGCCCCCCCGCCGCCCGGCGAAGTCGATAGCAGCACTGACCTGTTTTGGCGGCCGGCACGATCTGAACCCCGGACCTCGCGCTCCGTCGGCAAGCGACTGCGCGCTGGCTGAGGGCTCATAGTAAGATTCTCCCTCATGAAAGCGGGTATTCTCGGTCTTGCGGGCTCCGGCCGTCGAACCCTCTTCTCCCTCCTGACGCAGGTGGCGGGCGGCTCGGGTCGGGAGGCCCAGCTCGGGGTTCTCAAGATCCCCGATGAGCGGCTCGATGAGCTGAACCGGCTCCATAACTCTCGGAAGATCACGCCGGCGACGATCCAATTTTTATTGATTCCTGGCCTGGTCAAAGGCGAATCACAGGAAAAGCTAGACCTACCCGCTTTACGCTCGGTCGATGTGCTGGTTCACGTCGTTCGCGCCTTCGAGGACCCGTCCGTGGCTCACCTCGAAGGTTCGGTGGACCCGGCTCGCGATATCGAAATGGTGGAGCTCGAGCTCACGCTCGCCGATTTGGCATTGGTGGAGAAGAGACTGGAGCGACTGCAATCCGATTTTGGGAAAGGGAAGAAAGTCGATCGGCAGGAGCAGGAAGCCCTCGAGCGCGCGAGGACGAGTCTGGCAGATGGCACTCCTTTACGGGGCATTCTTTCCGAAGAGGATCAGACTCGATTACGTGGCTATGCGTTGCTCACCGCAAAACCACTTCTGCTGCTCTTGAACGGCGGTGAGGACGACGCTGCGGCGCGGGACGAGTTGCCTGAAAAACTGGGGCTCAGTCGCTGGGTAGAAGCGCCCGAGGTTCGCTTGGCCTATGCCTCGGCAAAGATCGAAGCAGAGATGGCAGAGCTCTCTCCCGAGGATGCGCGAGCTTTCCGCGAGAGCTGGGGATTGGCCGAGGACCCGATCCAGCGGATCGTGTCGGCCGCCTTCGAGCTGCTGGGAATGATCACCTTTTACACGACCAGTGAAAAAGAGTCGCAAGCGTGGGTCATTGCCCGCGGCACACCCGCGGCGGCGGCAGCGGGCGCGATCCATAGCGACATGGAGCGAGGCTTCATCCGGGCCGAGGTCATAGCCTACGAAGTACTGGCGGAAGCAGGCACCTGGAACGCGTGCCGGGACAAAGGGACCCTCCGATTGGAAGGCAAAGACTATCCGTTGGCGGACGGCGATGTGGTCATCTTCCGCTTCAACGTGTAGATTAGTAGAACCATCATGAAGCTAATCGTCCAAATCCCGTGCCTGAACGAAGCCGACTCGCTTCCCATGACCCTCGCCGAGATTCCGCGGCGCATCGACGGAGTGGATGAGGTCAAAATCCTGCTCGTCGACGACGGCTCCACCGACGGCTCGCCGGAAGTCGCCACGCAGCATGGCGCAGACCACGTCTTACACTTCGAGCGAACCCGAGGCCTCGCCGCCACCTTCAAGGCCGGAATCGATACCTCCCTCCGCTTGGGAGCGGACATCATCGTCAATACCGATGGAGACAATCAGTACCCGGGCGCCGAGATCCCGAGGTTGATCGCGCCCATTCTCGAAGGCCGGGCGGAAATGGTTATCGGAGACCGCCAAGTAGGAAGCGTAGACCACTTCTCCTTCACCAAGAAGAAACTCCAAGCCATCGGCAGCTGGGTGGTGCGGCAAGTATCGGGCACCAAAGTTACCGACACGACGAGCGGGTTCCGAGCCTTCTCCCGAAATGCGGCGCAGCGACTGAACGTGATTTCCGATTACACCTACACGCTCGAGACCATCATTCAAGCGGGCAAAAAACGAATGGCCATCGCGCAGATACCCATTACGCCGCGACCAACGCGACCCAGTCGACTCATCTCCAATAATTGGAACTACGTCAAGCGCTCCGCCGCGACCATCGTGCGGATCTACGCGATGTACGAGCCGCTCAAGATCTTCAGCTACATCGGTGCGGTTTTCTTGGCCGCCGGCCTGCTCCTTTCTGCTCGCTATGGCTACTTCGTTTGGATCGGAGAGGGTCGCGGTCACGTGCAGTCGGTGATCGCCGCGGGGGTCTTGCTGATCGTCGGTTTTCAGATCGTCCTCATCGGCCTCGTCGCGGACATCATGGGCTCGGTGAGACGGCTCCTCGAAGAGGTCCTCTATCGCCAACGCCGCCTGGAAGACCAAGTGGCTTCCGCCAACGCCGAGAAATCCTCCGCGCCCGAGCACGCCACGAGGAAAAGCAACTGACATGACTGACAGGGCGGAGCCCGAGAGGATCAGTGTTCTGATCCCGGCTTTCAACGAGCAGGGCGCCATCGGGGCTCTCATCGAAAAAGTGAAGGCGGCGGGTAACTGGCTCGAAGTCGTCGTCATCGACGATGGTTCCAGTGATGGTACGGCCGAAGCGGCAAAGGCAGCCGGCGCAAGGGTCATCCGTCACCCGTACAACAAAGGAAACGGCGCAGCGGTGAAGTCCGCCATTCGAGAGGCGAAGGGTGAGCTGGTTCTTCTCATGGACGGCGATGGCCAACACGACCCAGAAGACATTCGGAAGCTTATCGAGCCGCTTGGAGAGTACGATCTGGTCGTGGGCGCTCGCGACTGGAGTGCCCAGGCCAACGTCTCACGGGGGCTGGGGAATCTCGTGTTGGCCCGGCTCGCGTCTTATCTGTGCGGGCGCAAGATCCCGGATCTCACATCGGGCTTTCGCGCCGCGCGACGAAATCGCTTGCGAGAATTCTTACACCTGCTACCAAACGGTTTCAGTTACCCCACAACGAGCACCCTGGCGTTCGTAAGAGCCGGATACAACCTTCGCTTCGTCCCCATCAAGGGCAGGAAACGCACCGCCGACTCTCACAGCAAGATGAGGCCCTGGCGGGAAGGTGCGCGGTTCTTGGTCATCATCCTGCGCATGATTACACTCTTCAGTCCGTTGCGAATCTTCCTCCCTATTGCGGCAACATTCTTCGTTCTCGGTCTTGGGTATCTCGTCTACACCATTATCACCGAAGTGCACGTGACCGATACCTCGGTGCTACTTCTCACCGTTTCGGCAGTGCTCTTCTTGTTCGGACTCCTCTCGGAGCAAATCGCTTTTCTGCGGTTCCAGCCTCCCCCGGTAGCCACCAGCGACCGAGCTCCCCACCAAGACTAGAACTTCTTGTCGAGGAACTCCTTGACACCTCGTTCGATGAGTTTTTGGGAGCCGCTCCCGGTCAAGAGCGATTTCGCGTCTGGCAAGACCTTGGGCTCATCCCGAGTTCCCGTGATCCGGAGAGGGATAGCAACCCAACCCTCGTCGTCGGTCAGGGCGTCGAGCACCTCGTCGGGAACTTCTTTGATGACCAGGCCTTGGCGAGGGGTCCGCAGCACCAGTTTTAGAGCCAATGGACCGTCGAGGTGGACTATCCCCTCGAGGTCGAGCCTCGCTTGGGGCGTCTCCAATCGGAATCGCTCGAGTATCAACTGATTCTTCTCGATGCGAAACACCGCGTCGGTCGCCTGGTAGCGAGAACCCACTAGCGACGTGCCGCGCGCCAGCAACTTTTCCAGCGCCGCCAGTACCGATGTAGAAGGCAGCTTCCCCTCGTCGAGGTGAAGTACCCCTTTCCCCCTCATGTCCTTGGAACCCGTCCCGTAGCCCTCCGCTTCGAGCTCGAAGAGTCCGGCGCCGAAGCCCCCTTCTTTCGATCGAGCAATGGCGTTCACGTCGATCGGATCCCCACGTAGCGAGAGTGTGTACGTGAACGGGATTCGATTGAAGTCCACCCTCAATTGGGCGTGAAACGTACCCTGCTCGGTGACGAAAGTGAAGTCCTTTCCTTCCAGAAGCCCCTGGTCGAGCGTGAGCTCGCCACGGACCTCACGCACCTCCGTTTCGTCCACGGTGAGCCCGTCTAGACCAAGCGAACCCACGGCGCTGATCCCATGAAGGAGTGAGAGCGCTCGAGGGTTGAAGGATAGATCACGAAGTGCCAGGTCGAGCCCGTCAACAGAAAAGGGGGAAACGGATCCCTTGCGGATCGATCCATCCTCGATACGGATCTCGGAGATCTCGAGAGCGAGCCCTCCGACACTCTTCTCGGCTTCCTTGGCAGGGGGCTGGCCGGCAGTACCGCTTGCATCCGAAGACTCGGCTTCGCGTTTCTTCTTTGGCTTGCCACGTTTACCAGAGTTCTTCTTGCTTTTCGCACGCCGTTCGACCAGCTCCACTTCGGGGCGTCTGAGAAGGACCCGATCCACTGCCACCCGTCCGGACAACAATGGGAGCAGGCGGTGTCTCAACACCAGTTTGTCGATCCGTGCATTCACGACGATACCTGGAAAGGAACTGGTCGATTCGACCCCTTCCAATTCCAGACCACGGATCAGATTCAGGCGAAAGCTCTCGACCGAGAGATTGGCACCGGTAGCCTCGTTCGCCTTTTCGAGCACCGCGTTCCCGAGCTCGGGAGAATCGAAATCGACGAAGAACAAAATGGCGACGGCGACAACGAGGATCGCGACGACTACGATGAATAGCTTCTTCGCCATGCTCCAAGGGTAGCAATCGACTCCCGACCGGTCAAAACGCTGTCACGCGTTGCGGTTTTACTCTATAATGACTCTTTCACATTCACGTTTACTCAAGGGTCGCGTTTCATCTCCCCGCGAAGTGAATCTCAAAGGAGGCACATTGGGAGGGCACAAGCCAAAACGCAAAGAGAGCCCGAGGGCGCGAAAAGGATCGAAACCCAACAAAAAAAAGAGGCTTGGTTCCAAGCGATCCTTGCGGGTCGTCAAAGGCAAGTCGAAACAGATCGAGCTGCCGCTCACTACCAAGGAGCGAAGAAAGCGATCGTCGCTGAAGCTCGTGACTCCGCCAAAGAATGTCGCTCAGGCGGCGGAACCCGAGACTGGGCAACCGGCGAAGCAAGCAGAACCCAAGAGTCCACCCCGAGTTTCTGCGGAAACTCTAGCCACCAAGCAGCGCGAGATCTCGGTATCCGAGTTCTTCACTAGGAACCGTCACCTCCTGGGCTTCGATAATCCTCAAAAGGCGCTGCTGACCACCGTCAAAGAAGCCGTCGACAATTCGCTCGACGCCTGTGAAGAAGCCGGCATCCTCCCCGATCTCGAGGTGAACATCGTGACTCTGGCCGAGGACCGGTTCCAAATAGCCGTCCAGGACAATGGCCCTGGCATCGTCAAGGCCCAGATCCCCAAGATCTTCGCCAAGCTACTCTACGGATCCAAGTTCCACACGTTGAAGCAAAGCCGTGGGCAGCAAGGCATCGGTATCTCGGCGGCCTCCATGTACGGTCAGCTCACGACCGGCAAACCGGTTCGCATTTGGTCGCGAACCGGCAAGAGAAAACCGGCTCACTATTACGAGATGCACATCGACACTCGGCACAACCAACCTGAGGTGGTCAAGGACGAGAAGCTCTCGAGCTGGCATCTCGACCACGGAACACGGGTCGAGATCGAGCTCGCCGCGACATACAAAAGAGGCCGTCGTTCCGTCGACGACTACATCGAACAAACCGCCATCGCCAACCCGCACGCTTCGATCAAGTACACACCGCCGGGCGGTGAGGTGGTGGTTTACGAGCGCGCCACCAAAGAGCATCCACGGGAAACAGTCGCCATCCAGCCTCATCCCTACGGCGTCGAGCTGGGTGTTCTCATCAAGATGCTCAAGGAAACCAACTCACGGGCCCTAAAAGGGGCTCTCATGGGGGATTTTTCCCGAGTGTCGTCCAAGATAGCCGACGCGATCATCGAAAAGGCGGGCCTTCGGCCGGAAAACCGCCCCAAGAAACTTTCGCGGGTGGATGTCGAGAAGATCTTTCGCGCCATCGCAGAAGTGAAGATCATGGCTCCCCCCACCAATTGCCTCGCCCCCATTGGGGAGGAAGCCATCGTCTCCGGCTTGAAGAAGCGAATCGAAGCCGATTTCTACGAAGCGAGCACACGCTCGCCGAGCGTCTATCGCGGCAATCCCTTCCAGGTGGAAGTCGGGGTCGCTTACGGAGGCTCCCTGCCGGCGGAAGAGCTTGCCGATGTTTTTCGTGTTGCGAATCGGGTGCCGCTCCAATACCAGGCCTCGGCCTGCGCCATCAGCAAGGCGGTCATAGGTACCGATTGGAGGAACTACGGGCTCCAGCAGTCGCGGAGCGCCGTCCCGACAGGACCCATGGTTCTGTTCGTTCACATCGCCTCGGTCTGGGTGCCCTTCACTTCTGAGAGCAAGGAGGCGATCGCGCACTACCCGGAGATACTCAAAGAGCTACGTCTGGGTCTACAGGAGGTGGGAAGGAAGCTGGGTGCTCACATCCGGCGGCGAAAACGAGAAGCGGCAGAGACCAAGAAGCTGGCGTACATCCAAAAGTACATCCCGCAAATAGGAATCGCGCTGCAGGATATTCTCGCCTTGACCGACAGACAACGGGACAAAACGGTCAAGGTGCTCACCGACACGCTAGAGAGGAGTCGCAAGTTATGAGAGCCACCCAGGCCAAACGCTACGTCGCCGAGGTCAAGCGGAAGAACAAGCGGCTCGATCAGCATACGCTCAAGCTCATCACCAAAACGGCGGATGAGACGAATCAAAAAATCCTTCGGCGAGGCAAACCGGATCTCAAGTTCCCCGTCCGCTCGCTCTCAAACGTGAGCTATTCCAAGAAGAGCGGCTACCTAGAGATCGGAAAACAGAAGAAGGTGCGGACGCTCACCGTGTCCACCGTCAAGACGTTCGCCCAGACGCTCCGTATGATGTCTCTCTCCAAAGACCTCATCGAGACCAACGACTTCGCTACCAAACGAGACGCCTACTACCAATCCAAGAACTGGGGCGACGCCGGCTTTCAGGAGCAAACCGAGTCCGATACGGTCATGGACGACATCGAGGCGATGTTCTCGATGTACAAGGTGAGTCGGGAGCAGCTGCGGTTCACTCCTGACGAGCATGGCGGCGCCGTCGCCGGTCAGCTCATCGTCTACGACCCCGATATCGAGACGGGCGCGGTCGAGCGGATCGATTGCACGCGTTTCGGCTCCGGCGCATATTCGATCCCGAGCTCTGTGGAACATCTATCGTTCGAGACCAATGCCAAGTTCGTCCTCGCCATCGAGACGGGTGGCATGTTTCAAAGACTGCAGAGCCACAAGTTCTGGCAGAAGGCCAAATGCATTCTGGTTTCGATGGGAGGGGTGCCGACGCGCGCCACCCGCCGTTTCATCCGCAAGCTCTCCGAAGAAGTGAAGATTCCGGTGTACGCCTTCGTCGATTGCGATCCGTACGGCATCTCGAACATCTACCGCACGCTCAAGGTGGGCTCCGGAAACGCCGCCCACATCAATCAGTTCTTCTGTGTCCCCAACGCCCGCTACCTAGGAGTGACGCCTCAGGATATTCGGGACTACAAGCTCCCGACCCACCCGCTCAAAGACGTCGACATCAAGCGTGCCAAGGACGCCCTCAAGAACGATCCCTTCTTCAAGAGCCAGCCGGCCTGGACGCAGGCCATCACCCAGCTATTAAAGATGGGTGTGCGCGCCGAACAGCAAGCTCTGGCGAAGTGGGGGTTAAACTACGTACTAGAGGAATACCTTCCGCGGAAGTTGAAGAAGGCGAACCGATTTCTTCCTTAGTTCGACGCGACGACGACAAATGTTGGTGGGATTCAATACATCTCCCGAAGCCCGCCGCTCGTCCGCCTCGTACTGTTCGAGAAATTCCTACAAAAGTGCTTCCAGCCCGGATGGATTAGACCCTGCTCCTGTGCGTCGTGAAGCAACTCTATGGCCCGCTCCGTCTCCCCCAGTCTCGAGCTCAGGAAGAAGGCGAACTCATTCCTTCCCTGAGCCATCACGAGGCGAACCATCTCAGGAGCGCTAAGGACCCGATCACCGCGAAGAAAACCAAATACAAGAAGAGGGTCAAGGCGAAGAACAGGGCCACCACCACCAGCGATTTCGAACGAGGTAGATCGCCGGCCGTCTCGACCACGATCACGGCAACAACCAGCGAGTAGAGCGCCGCGAGGAAACCGAGAACCGGGCCGATGAAAGGCACCGCCAACACCCAATGAACCGAGGCCGCGGCGCCGAGCGGCCGGTAGAGCTCCAGGAAAATTGCCGTCCCACCGAATAGACGGGCCAGAACATGCAAGAGACCTACGATGACGAAGGACACGAGCGTCATCAGCAAGATCCCGAAAATCATGGCGCGAAAACTGAACTGCCCGACTCCGCTCGCCAAACCGGCCAGTGCAACGAAAAGGATAGCAAGCAGCAAAGCATCCTCGTCTCGGTAGACGTCACGAATGGTGTTCGTGTCTAGCTGGAGGATCTGAATCCCCTTTTGTAGGTAGCCGCCCAACTCCATCTTGTCGGGTGATGTCTTAAGATTCCTGTCAAAGAAAAACGATGTATGGTTCCCCAAGCTCAAACCCGTCCCCGCCATGGGGACAGAAAAGGAGAACCATACATCATGGGAAAGGTACTACCGAGTCAGCGATTGCTCAAGCAGTTCGAGGAACAACTGGTATTTGGGGAGATGAATCTCTCGGAGATCGTCCGGTCGGGAGCTCAGATGATGCTTCAATATGCGTTGGAGCGCGAGGTGACGGAGGCGTTGGGTCGAAACTACTATGAGAACGCTCCGGCAACGACGAAGGAGAAGGGACGACGCAACGGGTATGAGTCGCATCGGGTCCTCACGGGCGAGGGAGCGGTAACGGTGCAAGTGCCGCAGGTACGAGAAACAGAGAAGGTGTTTCAGTCAAAGATTCTCGACGCCTACGTGAGCCGGACCGAGAAACTCGATGAACTGATCGCGCGGATGTACGTCCACGGGATGTCGACGCGTGACATTGAGGCGACGTTCGCGGACGTGCTGAGCGGCACGGGTGTCTCGAAGTCGGTGGTGAGCCGGGTCACACGGTGTCTGTCGGAGGATTTCGAGGCGTTTCGAAAACGGGATCTCTCGAACGAGAAGCTGTTGTATCTCGAGCTCGACGGCACGTACCTGCGCTACCACCAAGGAGCGGAGAGGAAAGAGCCCATCCTCGTTGCGACCGGCTATCGCGCTGATGGGACGCGAGTTCTTCTTCATATCGGTGTCGGCAACCGAGAATCCTACGAGAACTGGAAGGGGTTCTTGCAGGAGATGGTGGCCCGAGGAATGAGGGAGCCGTTGCTCATCGTGACGGACGGGAATCCTGGAGTGCTCAAAGCGATCGCAGAGGTCTTCCCTCGAAGCCTCAAGCAACGTTGCCAGAAGCACCGCCTCGAGAACATCCTGGGCAAGGCTCCGAAGGAAGTGCGCGACGAACTCAAGGCGGCCATCCTTGAGTCGTTCCATGCGAACAGCTACGAGCAAGGGCTGAAGAAGGGTCGGGAGGTGATCGCTCGGTACCGCCAACGATTCCCGAGCGCGATGAAGTGCATGGAAGAGACCCTCGAAGCGTGTCTTCAGGCGCTACGCCTTCCTGCGGCGCATCACAAAAGGCTTCGCACGTCGAATCTACTTGAGCGCACGTTCGGAGAGCACAAACGTCGCACAAAGGTCATTCCTCACTTCTTCACCGAGGAGGCCGCGATGAAACTCTCGTTCGCTGTGCTCTTGGCCGTCGCAAACAAATGGCGCGGCGTGAGGATGGATGTCTTCGCCGCTAGGAAAGTCGAGGAGCTTCGCAACGAGCTTCTCCCGCAAGGCACGTCGGAGGAATCAGCAGCTTAACCGAGCGCGGGGAACCGTACGGAGATTTGACAGGAAAATTAAGACTTGACCTCTTGTCGTTCTCCGCTAGAAACCCACGCTTGCGCCGCCGTTACGCCTTCAAGTTCACGTTAAGAGGTGACGAGCGCAATCCTGCCTGCAACTCTCAACCGAAATTAATCCTTATGCTTGGAGACGGGAGTATGTTAGCAGAGTTACCGCCAAGCGGGAAGTATGTTGTTGCAGATATGATACAGTCGGCCGAAGTTACTGTGGCAATCGTGCCACAGCCCCGGCTAGCACACGTCGGGGCAGGGTCCAACTCATTTGCCATCAGACGCTTACTCACCGAGCATGCCACGGCTTTCATGGCACAATGCTTGCTGGGCTTAAACCGGTTTCTAGAGGGGTTTCTAGAGGGGTTTGTAGAGGGGTTTGTAGAGGGGTTTGTAGAGGGGTTTGTAGAGGGGTTTGTAGAGGCTTCATGCATTCTCAAAGGACTCTAAGGCGTGAAAGTGGCTGTGTCGGGATTGGCCTCCACTCGGGTCGCAAGGTAAGGCTAACGCTAAAACCTGCGCCGGCGGATACGGGGATCGTTTTTGAAAGGCTGGACCGCAATCATTTCGAGATCCCCGCCACCTCAGAACATCTTGCCCGTCTCAGTTACGCAACCTGTCTTTCCAAGGGCGAAGTACGGATCGAGACGGTCGAGCATCTACTCGCCGCGCTTGCTACCCTGGGCATAGACAACGCCATCGTCGAGCTCGACGCCCCCGAGGTTCCCATCATGGACGGCAGTGCCGCTCCCTTCATCTATCTGATCCACGAGGCGGGGCTTCGAAGCCTGGCGAAAGAGCGTTCCTATTTGAAGCTCACCCGTCCGATAGCCGTGGAGTCAGAAGGTCGGCAGGTCGCCGCTTACCCAGCCGACTCACTGCGAGTGAGCTACACGATCAACTTTGACCATCCTTTGCTGAGACATCAACAGCACTCGCTCGAGATCGACGAGAGCTCGTTCGTCGACGAGCTCGCCCCGGCTCGCACCTTTGGGTTTCTCAAAGACGTGGAACAGCTCCGGCAGGCGGGGTTGGCGCTTGGTGGATCCTTGGATAACGCCGTCGTTCTAGGCGAGGCGGGAGTGCTCAACAACCCGCTTCGCTTCCCCGACGAGTTCGTCCGGCACAAGATCCTCGATCTCTTGGGAGACCTGTCCTTGCTGGGCCGTCCATTGCTGGCTCACGTGGTCGCGGTACGCGCCGGGCACTGTCTCCACGCGCAACTGGTGCGCCGGATCATCGAGTCGCCGGATTGCTGGGAGCAAGTGAGCTATCCGGAGCCGGTTACCGCGGCAGTCCCCGCGGCCAAGACTCCGGTCACCGAGCCCGTCTCTTAGAAACCTGTCCGGCCTGGGGGAAAACCTATCTTTTAGGTGATTCCTCCGTCGCTTCGAGCACGAACGCCTTCACCTTGACGGTCGTGATTTTCTTCACCGCGTTCGACGCGATGGAGGCGCTGCGCGTAATGAGCCCCTTGTACCGCCTCGTCTCCAGCGTTACCTTGAGAGTCGTCGACTCGCCTGGCTTCACCAATTGATCGGAAGTGAGCGCCGCCGTGCATCCGCAGGAAGTCGAGATACGTCCGATGATCACTTCCTCGGTGCCGATGTTGCGGATCTCAAACTCGGTATCGAGGGTGAGGTTCTGCTGGACCTTGCCGAAGTCATGCAACTCCGGTATCACTTCGATTGCCGGACCCTTCACCGGCTTGGTCGCACTCTTGCTCTGATGGCCCAAAGCTGTCATCGCAGGAAGACCAATCCAAGCTAGCATCAAGAAAGCGCTGGCTAGACTTTTCATCTTTTCTCCTCCATTGTTCGTGGAAGCTATGAATCTTCGCTCTCCGACTCATCGGCTTCGCCGGAGTCGATCGGCTTCGCCCCCTCGACCCCTCCGGTCAGCGTCTTCAGATAAGCGCCGAGCCTTTCGTTTTCTGGGTCTACGCGGATTCGTGTGGGTTGAAGACGGCATTTCTGGGTAATGGCGGAAGGAATGCCGCCACGATCTTCAGCTTGAGATATTCCTCGTCGCGATAGCCGTAGGCGCGTCGTTGCAGCACACGGATTTTGTTGTTGACCCCTTCAACTAGGAGGCGCAGACGTTCCATCTCGGCCACCGCCTTGTCCGGCATATCCCGGCACAGCTTGCCCACATGCGTCGCAAAACGCTAGGTGTAGCGCGAGTTGTTCGCCAGCCAGTCCAGGTATTCTACATGCAAACCGCCGCACCCAGGACAGTTGACGCGCCAACGCTCGTATTCCAGAGAGATCCGCCAGCCTGCCAACGACAGGTCGCGGACCCGGCACACTTGCTTGTCATAGCGCCCCCGGCACCGTTGCCCACAGTAAGAGCAAACAGCTGTTTTTTTCGCCTCTTGAGCTGGATGACGCGGGCGTATCGGTCATCGAATACACCCTTCAATCCGGCACCAGCCACGAAACCTGGCAGCGCAAACAGCGAGCGGATCGACTGGGAATTTTTCACTCGGTTAGCCTATCCGAAAAATGGACCACTTTTCAGCACTTGATGAAGTCTGGATACCTTTTCCACACAATGAGTTACACTGTTTTTCGTCAGGACTTACCCACACGAATCCGCGTAGACCCCGTTTTCATAAGTCACCGTGTTCAAGAAGAGACTCTCGACTAGATAGCGCTTTATAGCATCCTCTTCCATCTCATCGACGAGGTGGTTGACCTCTTGCATCATGTCTTCGAAGGTAGCCTTGAGCTCCCGCTTGAGAGTGACCTCCCGATAGAGCGACTCCAAAACGTAGAGGAGATATGTTCCAGAGCAAGAAGAAACGCTCCCCGAATTATTGTAGCATCTAGGAGTTTCAGTTTTTTGAATTAGGGCTTTCGGGGCGAAACGGTGCGTCGATTGGACTTCATGGCCATGGCAGGGGCAGCAGCGGTCTTCGCTGTGGCCACCGCAGGTATGCTGGCCGGGTTGGAGCCATTCGCTACCTGGTACTACTCCTTCGCCTGGTGGAGCTACATCGTATTCGCCGACGCCTGGCTCTTGAGGCGGGGGGGGCCGAGCATCGTTCTTCGCAACCCTTGGGCCCCAAAGTTGCTGGCCTTGTCTATCGCCATTTGGGCGACTTTCGAGATAGCAAACTTCCGCCTTGGGAATTGGTATTACGTCGAGATCCCTTCCCTAGTCGCCCTGAGATGGTTTGGCTATGCACTCGCCTATGCGACCGTCCTCCCGGGTATTTTCGTGACTGCCGAGCTACTAAAGGTGTTCTGGCCGCGCACGGCGAGTCACGGTACCGGACTCTCGGCAAAGCTACCGGGGCTTCTCTTTTGGACGGGGCTCCTCGGAAGCCTGCTCCCTTGGATCTGGCCCCGCTACTTCTTCCCCTTGATTTGGTTGGCCCCTACGGCCTGTCTTACCGGACTCAACTTCCGGCTGGGCGGAAAGGGAGTCTTGAGGGAGCTCGGCGAACGGGGACCGGGAAAACTCTATCGGCTGGCCGGTGCAGGAATGATTTGTGGCTTCCTTTGGGAATGCTGGAACTCTTGGGCCCGAAGCAAGTGGGTCTACGAGATACCTTTTTTCAACTGGGCGCAAATCTTCGAGATGCCCATCGCCGGTTTCTTGGGCTTCCCGCCGTTCGCGGTCGCGTGTCACGAGATGTACGTTGCGGTCGAGAAAGTACTCACCGGGATGGCCGAGCGACCAACGGTAAGGCTCGCCTTTTGGCTGCTCGTCGCGGCCTATATCGGTTTGGCTTTTTGGGGAATCGATGTCTGGACGGTCAGGAGTTTCCAATCCTAGCGTTAATCCTTGGGTAGGTCCAGCCTTCCCGCCTTGCTCCACGCCGTATACCAATAGCTCGCTACATCCTCTGCAGCATCCGAGATACGCTCATTGACGATCTCCTCGGCGCGAAGCCAGAGCCCTTCGTAGTAGAACCGGTCATAGCTCGAGACGCCTTTGCGGGAGAGATAATCGTACAGCAGAAGGTTATCCACCCAGACATAGGAGCGGACGAGCACGGAGATGATGTACGCGTTGGGGTCGTCAAGGTAAATCGCGGTCGACGCGTCCACCTTCAACTTGCTCCCATAGACGTCCAGCAACCGGCTGTCGAAGCGCTCACGAAAGCCTTCCTGACCGATCATGTCGCCGTCGCCGTCCTTCGACACGATCAAAGGTTGACTCAGGTCCGCGACGTACAGTACGAGCTCCGCGGAAAGCATATCGATCGTCTCGAGGTCCATCTGCCTGAAGGCCTCGGTGAGCTTTTCGTAAGTTTCGAGCAACCTCCACGGCAGATCTCCGACCTCGCCGAGCTTGTCCTCCCCATATGTCCGAACCGCCGACTCTCGATCGAGTGATAGATTGTCGAAGGGGAAGGGCTCCAACAGATCGACCTCGAAAACAGACCTCGGTGCGGTTATGGTCACGTCTTCTAGCTGCTGCGTCAAATAGACCTTCCGGTCTTTGTAGAAGTTCTTGAGCGGCTTGGGTAGCGCATCGATCGCTTCTTCTAGCGCGCGTCGGTAGGCCACGTCACCCCAGGCCAATCCGTGACCGCTCCATCCGACCACCGCCGCGAGAGTGAAAAACAAGAAAAAGATGCCCCGCCTCGACATCATCGCTCCTCTGAACACGTCGCTTCCATTCTAGACCGTTTGCGTAGTGGGGATCAAAAAGCGGCCACTCTTCAGCTTTCTACGGAACGCGGGCTACGATGAGGATGTCCACCGACCGCGCGCCGGCACCGAGCAACGCCCGCGTGCACGCCTCGGCCGTCGCACCCGTTGTGAAGACGTCATCGACCAACAACAGACGCTTGCGCCGGAGCCAAGCTGGAAGCCGCGCGCGGTAGGCACCGGCCGCGTTTCGTCGACGAGCACCCGCGCTCAACCCGGATTGAGGAGGACGCGGCACGACTTTGACCAGGGCCGAGCAGCAGGGTCGCCCGGCAACCTTTGCGATGGCCTTCGCCAACAACTCCGCCTGGTTGTACCCACGCTCACGACGACGACGCCAATGAAGTGGCACCGGGACAACCGCCGCCCCCGCGTCCAGTTCGCCGATGGCGAGGATCGACCGAAACGCCCTCTTCCCCAGGGTCGAGGCTAGGCGGGACCGCCCGCCGAACTTTAGGAAGAGGAGCGTCTCTTTCAAACCCCCAACGTATGGCCCCACCGCGCGAGCACGGCGAAAGCGTCGCCCTCGTTCCCGGCGGCACGGACCACAGAGTCAGGGAGCCACCGTCTCCTCGAAGGGCATGCCGCAACGCGGGCAGTAGGGCGGCATGATCATTGGCATCGAACGCCAACAGAGATCGCAGATCGGCCCCTTGAGCGGCCGCTCGAGAGATGCCCGGCAAATAAGGCAGGGCGATGGAAACCCGATGGCAGCGAGGCCCCCGAGCATGTTTCGCACGGAACCAATCAGGGACATGTCTGACCTGGCCTGACATCCCCGGAATGGGACCTCAGGAGCTGGACCAAGTCGGAGCGGGTCGAATCGTGGGTTCCGGTCGGGACGCGGCGCGAACGCTGAGCTGGATCGAGTTCCACCTACCACAATGCTTGCAGTAGTCGCTCCACTCTGGGTACGTGGCCTTGCAGGAGCCGCAACCATAGTCCTGCATCAATCCACCGACCTCGCCGAGAACCGTTTTGCTCTTGCTCAGTGCTTCTTTGAAGTCTCCCTTGCTTTCCAAAACTCGCGCGATGTAGACGTGGAGAGCTGGAAGACCACTTACCGTATCTTCGATCTGGCGGAACTCGCTCAGGGCCTCGTCCAGCATGAAAAGTCGATAATACAGCTTGCCGAGGCTGTACCTGAGCGGCGCCTCGTTTTCGGATAAGACGATGGCCTGCTTCCAGGTTCCGATCGCTTCTTCGGGCCGCTCCGCTCTCAGGTAATGGTTTTGAACCGCGGCGAGAAGCTCGGTGGAACCCGTAACTTGAAAACCCTTTCGCCAGAGGGACAGCGCCTCGTCGGTGTCGCCAGCTTCGATGTGCGCTTCCCCGAGCTTCACGTAGGCCGGGATGAACTCGCTATCACGCTTGAGAACGGAGTTGAACGAGGTGATAGCCTCTTTGACGTCTCCTCGCGAAAGCTGCTCCCGACCCACTTCGAATCGGATACCGATTGAGGCTTCCTGCGCCGCTTCCTTCTCGGCGGTGAGCGTTAGCATCTTCTCTATCTTCGGCTGGAGCTCATCGGCAGCGACCCAGTCTTTTTGCTTGATCTTCAGGTCGCGGAGCTTCCGGTGGGCAGAGACGGTCGTGCGAGGATCGAGCTGGATGATGCGCTTCAAAACTTCTTCCGCGCGTTCCCAATCACCGAGATCGAGATAGGCGTCGGACAGGCAGTAGAGCGCTACCAAGTGCTCGGGCGCTTCCACGATAGCTCGCTCCAGCGACGCCGCGACCTCACGGTACCGCTTCAGGGCTCGCAGGCTGTCGCCCCGTTTGATGAGGGCGTTCAGGTGGTCTGCCTCCCGCGCGAGCACGTCGTCGAATCGAGCAACGGCCTGCTCGTAGCGTCCATTCACCATATCGTCCAAGCCGTGGAGATAGACATCCTCGGTCCTTTCGTGGGCCCGGTGGAGCCGCTGCGCCCTCCAGTTGTGGGCGAAACGTCGCGCCCCTCCAGCGATGTCGAAAAAGAGAATGAGTGCCGCTCCTGCGCCAAAGGCTCCTAGCAGAGCCATCCAGAGCTCCAAGCTGAGGGGCCTAAGGAAGAAGGCCAGGCTGATCTCCACCGGCACCCGGTTCATGGCTATCGTGGACGCCAAAAACCAGACCACCACGAATATCAGCAGCAGGCTAAACAGTGTCTTGAATTTCATCTCCGCCCCAGTTTAGTCCAAACCGTACCGTTTGCGCTTCTCCCATAGTGCTTTCCGGCTGATTCCCAAAATCTTGGCAGCTCGCGTTTGGTTCCCCCGTACGTAGCGCAGAGTCTGCTCGATGTAGCTTTTTTCGACCTCGGCCAGAGTCGGCTTATCCTTACTCCCCAGCCGGAACGTCACCGAAGGACTGTCCAATATGGAATCGGGCAGATCGTCGCGCTCTATGCGGGATCCCCGGGCCACCAGCCCTGCACGTTCCACGGCTCCCTTGAGCTCCCGGACATTCCCCGGCCAAACGTAGTTGCGGAACGCTTCCAATACACCGTCCGCGAATTCCTCTGGAAAATTTCCGCCCAGCCGCTGGCCCTCTCGCTGGAGGAAGTGTTGCGCTAAGGGAACGATATCGTCCCGGCGCTCCCGAAGCGGCGGTAACTGAATCCAGAAAACACTCAGGCGGTAAAACAGGTCACGCCGAAAAAACTTGCGCTCTACCGCCTCCATCAAGTCACCGGTACTCGATGCGACCATGCGTGCTTGAACGGTAAGCGTCCGGGTTCCACCGACGCGTTCATAGGTCGTGTCTTCCACTACCCGAAGCAGCTTCGCCTGAAGCGTCGGCTCCGGCTCTCCGATCTGATCTAGAAAGAGCGTACCCTCGCCTGCGAGCTCTAGCTTGCCCGGCTTGGCCTCCCGAGCTCCGGTAAAGGCACCCTTCTCGTATCCGAACAGCTCGCTTTCCATGAGCTCGGCCGGGATGGTTGGAAGATCCACCTTGACCATCGGCTCACCGGCCCGCTTCCCCCAGTAGTGAAGCGCGCCAGCAGCCAAATCCTTCCCGGTTCCGCTTTCCCCGGAAAGCAACACGTTGGTCGGTACGTTGGCGAGCCGTTGAAGTAGGGCGACGATTTCGACCATCTGCGGGTCGTGAGCAACGAAAGGACTCAAGAGCTCACGCGCCGCGGCTCCGCTCTTGGTATCGGTCACGTCGGCCATCTAATGCCTTAGCGCGCGCTCACTCTTCGTTCGCGCGCTTAGCCTCGCTCCTCCATCAATGCCGCGGGGCCCCACCGCCGTCTGGCCACCTTGTTCGACGGCACAACGTAGTTTGACGGCCACCATGATCTGAAAACCTGCCTGGCTAGCTCCAAATCGGCTACCACCTCTTTTGGCGGCAAGCTCGAACTGAGTGCCCGCCTGGCTCGCTCCGGTCAAAGCAACCACGCAATTTGGCGGCCGGCAGGATCTGACACCCACCGCCGTCCCTTCGCCGGCAAGCGGCTTCGGGACAGCTGATGGCTCCTCGCGCAGCCTTCAGCTCCTTGCGCGTGGCCGTCAACTAGCGATCGCCAGACGCTCCGCATCACCCCAGAGCCGCTCCAGGTTGTAATAGGTCCGGCTACGCGGGGTGAAGATGTGAACCACGAAATCCACGTAGTCCATCAAGATCCAGTCGCCTTGCGAATAACCCTCCACGTGACCCGGCCTGATGCCCTTGCTAGCGAGCGCTTCCTCAACTGCATCCGCAATAGCCTTCAACTGTCGATTCGAAGTTCCTGAAGCCAGGAAGAAGAAGTCGGTAAAGCTGGCCAGCCCCCTCAAATCCAATACCACCAGATCGGCGGCCTTCTTTGCCTGGGACGCCTTGACCGCCACCCGTAGTTCCTTCCCCATGCTTCGCAGTGTTAGCTTCTTTTGTGTCAATTCCTTAGCTGGCCCTTAGTTGGCCCTTTCCCTATATAGACGATGTTCGGCAATAAAAAACTCCACCTCGGGCGGCACCAAATAACGAATAGAGCGCCCCGACCGTACGATGGCCCTGATCTCCGTCGCCGAGATATTGAGCGTCAGCGCGTTCACCAAGTAAATCGATGGACCGCGTCCAGCGGGAGCCGAAACCCCGTTCCGTAGCTCCACCAGTTGAGATCTTAGCGAATCCGGCACGACCTCGAAGGCCCCCGCCAATCCGTATCCCGGTCGTCCGTGCACAATGAAAGAGTACGAACGAAGAAGCTCCTCCCACCGTTCCCAGTTCCGAATATCTCGAAAGGCATCGATCCCGGTGATGAAAAAAATCTCTCTTCGCGGATCCCCCTTCGCTAATTCGGCGAGGGTGTCGGCAGTATAAGAAGTTCCCTGGCGTTCGATCTCGAGCCGACTCACCTCGAAGGTGGGCTCGTTTCTTACCGCGGCTTGCACCATCAGATAGCGATCTTCGACGGAGGCCACCGTGGGTCGTGCCTTATGGGGAGGAATGCATGCGGGTACGAATAGGACCC
>CBDCTW010000010.1:0-117668 GCA_965222425.1 Candidatus Marinacidobacterales bacterium | reverse complement strand
ACAGAGGCACCTCTGTGCTCCTGGATATTAGGGAGTTGGCTATCTATTAAAACGTATGCATAATTAATCCAGACAAACAGATCCTCTAACTGTGAGTCGTTTCTCTGTGTTATAGGGCAATTGTCCAGCTACTGCTGCTGGCTGTGATATGTTAACGGGTCAGTGCACATGTTCATCTGGATATGGTGGTGCTAAGAGTGACCAGCAATGTGGAAGAAGTGCATGCTTATACTAAGATGTGGGGCCAAACTGTGCCAGCAAGTGTACATGTGCCAATGGAACATAAGACAATCTGTCTGTACATCTGTTCATAATTCCATAAGTCCATTGGTCTGTCTGTCTGTCTGTCTGTCTGTCTGTCTAATTAACTCAGTTGTGTTTGTGCATAGATGTGACAACAAGACAAGCAAGTGTATCTGCATTCAGTACAGGATATGCTGGGCTTGACTGCAAGACCCATTGTGCAAGGTAAGATGCATCTCTGCAACACAATACCCTAATGTATTGAGAGATGCATCCCTCCAATACAGTAGCCTAATGTATTGAGAGATGCACCCTCCAATACAATAGGATACCGTATTGAGAGATGCATCCCTCCAATAATCTAGCCTAATGTATTTAGTGATTCATACCATATTGGAGAGATGATCTCTCCAATATGGTAGTCTATGTATTGAGAGATGCATATAAGATAACGCATTGAGGGATGCATCCCTCCAATACACTAGCCTAATGTATTTAGTGATGCATCAGATCAGTGTTCCAGCTAGGATTTGAATCGGGCGGGGTAAGGGTCCATCAAGGAGGGCACTTTGTACCGAAGGTGGGGCTGCCTTTCCGGAAATAAAAGTTTTCCCAGGCTATAATACCCTCCGAGAGAGTCGAGGCTACCGGACTTGATGAGCGCCTCGAGCACTCGCTTGTTCACCAACCGCAGATCCACGTCCTCGCAGAGATCGACCAGGGACTCGAAATGGCCTCCCCGACCGACCCGCGCTTCCAACATCGACTCGATCGCGGACTCCCCAACATTCTTGATGGCGGCAAGACCGAAACGGATCTCTCCATCCACGACCGTGAAATCCAAAGCACTCTCGTTGATGTCGGGGGGAAGAATCTTGATACCCATCTTTCGCCCGACACTCAAATAGTGAACCACTTTATCGGTGTTTTGCCTTTCCGAGGTCAGAAGCGCGGCCATGAAGAAGACCGGATAGTTCGCCTTCAGATAGGCGGTTTGATAAGCCAAGAGCGCATAGGCGGCGGAGTGTGAGCGGTTGAAACCGTAACCCCCAAAATGCTCCATCAAGTCGAATATTTTCTTAGCCTTCTTCTCCGGGATCGTGTTTGCGACCGCTCCAGTGACGAACTTCTCTCGCTGCGCCTGCATGACATCGGCGTCCTTTTTGCCCATGGCCTTTCGGAGGAGATCCGCCTCGCCGAGAGTGAACCCTGCCAGGCGAGAGGCGATCTGCATCACCTGCTCTTGATAGACGATCACTCCGAGCGTTTCCTCGAGGTTTTCCTGTAGTGCCGGCACTTCGTAATGCACGGGAATTTTGTCGTGCTTGCGTTTGATGAAGTCATCGATCATACCGCTCCGGATGGGTCCAGGCCGGTAGAGCGCATTCAATGCCGTCAAATCCGACAGCTTTTCCGGTTTGAAGCGACGCAGTATGTCCCTCATTCCGTCGCTCTCAAACTGGAAGATGCCAAACGTTTGCCCATCGGCAAACAGCTGATAGGTCTTGGCATCGTCGAGTGGCAAGCGATCAAGCTCGATTTTTTTCCCCAGTTGCTTGTCGATGAGTTTCACGCAGTTGTCGAGAAGCGTGAGGGTGCGAAGGCCCAAGAAGTCCATCTTGAGAAGACCGATGTGTTCGATGTCCTTCATCGGGTATTGGGTCGTGATTTCACCACGGCTCCCGCGATAGAGCGGGAGGAACTCGGTAAGAGGTTTGGGAGCGATCACCACACCCGCGGCGTGCGTTGACGCGTGCCGACTGATCCCTTCCAGACGTTTCGCCACATCGAGGAGGCGGTCGATTCTCGGGTCGGCCTCGGCGGCGTCTCGAAGCTGGGGAACTTCTTCTAACGCCTTGTCGAGCGTTGTATCCAGCGCCGCCGGTATCATCTTCGCGATCCGATCGACGTCTGCGTAAGGCACGTCCAGAACACGCCCCACGTCGCGTGTCACGGCGCGGGCCTTCATGGTTCCGAAGGTAATTATCTGCGCGACGTTGTCCCGGCCGTAGCGCTCAGTGACGTAGTCGATCACTTCGCCGCGGCGCGCCTCGCAGAAGTCGATATCGATATCCGGCATGCTGATGCGCCCGATATTCAAGAAGCGCTCGAAGATGAGTCCATGTTCCAACGGATCGATGTCGGTGATTCGAAGAGAATAGGCGACGAGACTCCCCGCGGCGGAGCCACGTCCTGGTCCGACGGGAATCCCCTTTTCGCGTGCGAAGCGGATGAAATCCCAGACGATGAGAAAGTAGCCAGCGAATTTCATCTTCTGGATGATTTCGATCTCCCGCTTGAGCCGGGGCTCGTAATCGGCGAGCGTGACGCGGAGCTCTCCGGCGCGGTGACGCTCCTCGACTCGCTTCATCCGCTCACCGAACCCCTGCCGAACGATCTTTTCGAAGTAACCTTCGATGCTCTCTCCTTCCGGTACTTCGAACTGCGGGAGGTGGAAGCCATCGCGCCGCAAGTCCAAGCTGACCCGTTCCGCGATGGCCAGTGTGTTGTCATAGGCTTCTTGGTAACCCTCGAAGACCTCGGCCATCTCTTCGGAAGACTTGAAGTAGAATTCCTCTCCGCGGTAGCGCATCCGATCCGTATCGGCGACCTTCTTGCCGGTCCCGATACAGAGCAGAATGTCGTGGGCGGCGGCGTCTTCGCGGCGTATGTAATGACAGTCGTTGGTCGCGACGGTCGCCAGACCCGTTTTCCGCGCCAGGGCCATCAGTCTCGTATTCACGATCACTTCTTCTTCGAGTCCCTGGTCTTGGATCTCGAGGAAGAAATTACCCTTACCCAGGATATCTTCGTATGTCCCGGCCGCCTTGAGCATCGCATCCTCGGCGCCCCGGAGCGCGGCGGAGGGCACTTCCCCTTTGAGACACGCGGAGAGCCCGATGAGACCTTCCGAGTGCGTCGCGAGGAGCTCCTTGTCGATTCGCGGCTTGTAGTAGAACCCTTCGAGGTAGCCGGCGGTAACCAACTTCACAAGATTGGTGTAGCCCTTGTAACTTTCCGCCAGCAGGACTAAGTGGTTGTTGGTATCGGAAATACCGCCGCCGAGGGACCGGTCGAAGCGACTACCGGGCGCGACGTAGATCTCACAGCCCAGAATCGGCTTGACGCCTTTTTCCTTCGCTGCCCGAAAAAAGGCGATGGCGCCGAACATGTTTCCATGATCGGTGAGCGCTACCGCGGGCATCTTGTACTGCGCGGCGAGATCCACGATCTCGTGAATGCGACTGGCCCCGTCGAGCAGTGAGAAGTCGCTGTGGTTGTGAAGATGGATGAAAGGTCGCACGTTCTCCCCTACTCCCATTCGATGGTCGCCGGTGGCTTGGACGAGATATCGTATACCACGCGGTTGACCCCTCGGACCTCGCCGATGATCCGACTGGACACTCTTTCCAGCAGCTCTGGTGGCAGCTTCGCCCAATCCGCGGTCATGCCGTCCACGCTCTCCACCGCCCGGATCGCTATCACGTTCTCATAGGTGCGAGCGTCTCCCATCACACCTACACTTCTCACCGGCAACAAGACTGCGAAGGATTGCCAAAGTTTCTCGTAAAAACCGGCATTCTTGATTTCCGACTGGAGAATATCGTCCGCCTCGCGGAGAACGCCGCACCTCTCCGCGGTGACGCCGCCGAGAATTCGCACCGCCAGGCCGGGGCCGGGGAAAGGCTGGCGGCCGACGAACGTCTTATCTAGTCCGAGCTCGCCGCCCAATTGGCGCACTTCGTCTTTGAAGAGCTCTCGGAGCGGTTCGATGAGCTTGAACTTGAGCCTGCGTGGAAGGCCACCGACGTTGTGATGACTCTTGATCACCTCGGAAGCACCTCGCAGCGACACGCTCTCGATCACGTCCGGATACAACGTCCCTTGGGCCAGAAAGCGGGCGCCGCGAATTTTCCGGGCCTCTTCTTCGAAGACCGCAATGAACTCCCGGCCGATGATCTTCCTTTTCTTTTCGGGATCGGCCACGTTCTTGAGCCGACGGAGGAAACGATCCGAAGCATCGGCGTGGATCACTTCGAGGTGTAGTCGCTTGCCGAATCGCTCCATCACCTGTGCCGCTTCGTTCTTCCGTAAGAGGCCGTTGTCCACGAAAACCGATGTGACCCGGTCGCCGATCGCTCGGTGTACGAGAAGCGCCGTGACCGCGGAGTCCACTCCACCGGAGAGCGCGCATACCACCGAGTCTGAACCAACCGTTTCGCGAATCCGCTCCACGGACTCGCGTATGAAGGAGCTCATGCTCCAATCTCCGGCGAGCCCACACACATCGAACGCGAAGTTTCGCAAGATGGCAGTACCTTGCTCGGTGTGCGCGACCTCGGGATGGAATTGGACGCCGAACAGTCCGCGATCGATTTCTTCGAAAGCCGCGACG
The DNA here is from genome assembly GCA_965222425.1 of Candidatus Marinacidobacterales bacterium. Taxonomy (GTDB): domain Bacteria; phylum Acidobacteriota; class Vicinamibacteria; order Marinacidobacterales; family DATDRI01; genus CBDCNP01. Next base: position 113,029 of record CBDCTW010000010.1, on the reverse strand, counting down.
GGCGCCGATTCGGTGTGTGCGGTCACACGGAATCCGGGTGGTGCTTTCTTTATCGAGTCGCCGTGGCTGGCCCAGACTCGGAGCGGAGAACGAATGCCGGCGAACAGGCGACTCGAGCCGTTGCAGTGGAGGTTCGCATAGCCGTACTCGCGACGCCCGGCTGGGCGAACTTCGGAGCCGAGAATCTGACTCATGAGCTGCATGCCGTAGCAGATTCCGAGGACGGGGACGTCGAGCTCCAGAAGACTCGGGCTGCAGCCTGGTGCGTCGGGCTCATAGACACTCTGCGGGCCACCGGAAAGGATGAGGCCTCGCAACATAAACTGCGGGCTCTGCAGGCGCCGACGGATCTCGTCCAGCGGTGCGGAGAAAGGCAGAATCTCACAATAGACTGACATCTCCCGGAGCCGGCGGGCGATCAACTGGGTATACTGGGAGCCGAAATCAAGTATGAGGACGGTTTCGTGCGGCCTGACTTCCATAGACTCTATTGGAGGGAGGCATTATAAGCACGTGGGCTCCAGATCACAAGAACTAGTTGTCGAAGACGGCGAACCCAACCATATCTTGTGGAGTGCTTGACTTCCCGCCGCTCACCACTATGATGTCGAACCCGGTGTTTTCCGTCATTCTGGCTCTCTTTTTAAGGACCGCGGCCGGGTCGGCCTTCGGCTCCCTCCCTGCCCCTCCTCCTACCCTACCCCAGGCCCAACCACAGCAAGAGTCCCAAGAACAGAATGCCGAGGAGAAGGCCGAGGAAGGCTCCGAGCAAGATGATGCGGAGGTGGACGAGGAGAAAGGACCCAAGCGGCAGCCCGGATTGCTTCCTCTGGAGCAGCTTGCCGAAGTCGATCTAGGGTCGCGCCCCGTTGGACCGGCCCTCTTCTATGAAGATGCCCTTATCGTTGTGACCCAGGCCGGCGAAGCGCTGAGCCTCGACTCCAAGTCCGGCGACCTGCTATGGAAGCTGGGCCTTCCTGGCAGCAAGTTACTGCCTCCTTCTCTGCATTCCGAGGCGCTCCTCATCGTCAGCCGCGCGGGCACTTTGTTTCTCGTCGATCCCGCCACGGGAACGATCTCAAAGCAGCTCTCGACAGATACGTCTCCCATCTTGCCCCCGGTCTCCAGCGAGGAGGTCATCTTCTTGGCAACCACCGACTCGTCGGTCGTCGCTTATCACGTGGAGGAGGCGCGGGAGATTTGGCGTAGCCCGCTACAAGACGTCCCTTTGGCAATGGCAATCGGCGGTAGCTTGCTAGTTGTTTCCGATGGGGCCGGGGCCCTTCACGCCTTGGAAGCGAAAACCGGTGCGCTTCGCTGGCAGTTTCAAAGTCCCGGAACCTTCGAGGCGCCGGCGGCCTTCGATTCCGCTAAAGAGCGGCTCTTTCTAGGTGATACCGCCGGATTGTTCTACTCGCTTTCCGTTCGTGACGGCAGGGTGCACTACCGGTGGGCGAGCGGAGCCGCGATCCCCTTCTCCGCACTCGTCGAAGAGGATCGCGTTTTTGTCGCCACCTATGCCAACACGCTCTTCTGCTACCGTCCCCGAAATGGCCACGAGCTATGGAGAGCCAATCTACCGGGCCGACCTGCCGCTTCACCCGAACGAGTACGACGACGCGTCGTCGTGGTGACCTTCGACGGACAGGTGGTCGAGTACGGCCCCGGCGGCACGAGGGACGCGCCCCTCTACACCGCGCCGCGGGAGATACTCCCGGCGCCGACCCTCATCCTTGGGGGCCTCGCCCTACCCTTGCGTTCGGGCAGGTTACTACTTCTGCAAACCAAAGCGCCTCCCCCCAAAACCCAGCCCGGGAAAGAAGGCGAGTTGGAGGGCGAGACTCCAGCTGACGAGACCGACGCCGGCGTCCCGATCACCCCGCAGTAGGACAAACGTGTCCTAGAAAGAGACCCTCCGCCGGCCTGAATGCGCAAAATCCCGCGCCAAATGCGTGCTGGGCCTTGGAACACTATGTGCAGGTTTTGACAGCATAAGCACGGGAAAGCTAAGATGGAGTTGGGTTTCTACAAGATGCGATACTTTCAACGAGTAGCCCTCTGGGTGTTGCCGGTCATGCCGGTCATTTTTGTCGTGCTGGTTGCCCCCGCAAGTGGATTGATGTCCGCTCAAGAAACCCCTCGCCAGTTTTACTCCGTCAAGCGTCTGGTAACAGATTCCGGCCGGAATCGAGATAAAGGACTTCAGCAAAAAATACATCAGGTGCGGCTTTCTTTCATGGAACGAAAGACCGAACGCCTGGAAGGGTGTTTCAGCAGCAAGAAGGTGTTCATCTCCCTGAGATCGAAAAAGACCGAGCCCGGGTATTACACCCGCAGCCAGCTACATTTCATCTTCGACAATCTTTTCGAGGATCGGCAGACCCGCACTTTCAAATACTCGCCCAGCGATATCACCATCTCCAAAGACGGAAGGGCCTTCTTCCGCTCCGAGTGGACCTATATGATGCTGGGCTCGGATACAGTAGTGACCGAGCATTTGCATTTTTCGTTCGAGAAAGAGAAGGGCGACTGGCGGATTTTAGAGCTCAAGTCTGTCTCTAAGTAACCCGACATGTTGGCCCGGGCTCCCTTGGCCCCCCGCGTTTTTCTCCCCATCGCCTTCCTCGCTTTCCTGAGTACGCTGGCGGACTTGGCTTCCGGCCACACTCTGCTCTCGCTCCAAGGAGCCGCGATCGTTTCAGGTCTTTCGATTGTGGTGCTGGCCGCTTTCGCGCGCGCGGTCGAGTTCCGTCGTCAACCCGTTCCATTCGTGCTCTTGGCCAGCGTCCTGCTAGCGCTCGCCGTCCGCTTCGGTGGCTACGAAACCGTTGCCCAACGCTCGCCCGAAGAGTGGAGAGAGCTCAACCAACAGTACGGCGAATCGCTGGCGAGGCGAGTGACGGAGCGCTTCGCCGACCTGAGCCACCGCGCAAGCCTGATCGCAAAGCGGCTTGCCGCGGAGCCGACACTTGTCGAGGCGGTCGCCGAGCCGGAGTCTCGCGAGCTACTGGAGACGGCCTTCCGAGAACTCGGAAACGCCAGGCTCCCCCAGCCGTTGGCGGAGAACATCGAGGCCGTGCCCGGCGCGGTTCTCTACGACCAATACCTCGACCCTCTTGCCTGGACGGGCAAGACCGTCAACCTAGGGCCTTACTTTGAAACTCTCGAAGAGCCAGCGACCAGTCAGATCTTCATTTTCGAGCAAGGTGTCTTCACCCACTTGATTCTGATCGAGCCACTCGCTAGTGGGGATGGAAGCCTGAGCATCGAGATTCCCCTCAACGCCCGGCGCCGCATCGACAATCGCTATCTTCGCGACTTCGATGTCGTTAGCAGTTGGTCGCGTAAGAGCGTGTCGACGGATTACGTCGACGTTCGCGAGACGGCACCCGAGCTCGCACCGTTCTTCGATAGAAGCGGTGATCGCTACTGGGGAGGAACAGAGCTGGCCCCGGTGTTCTATTTCCCGCTGCGTCCGCCTTCGGGTGAGTTACTGGGGGTCGTCTCGTTGGCGGCCGAAGCTCCTGCGGCGGCGCTACTCGAACGCCGTCGCGCATCCCAACATGTCGCTGGCCTCATTTTGAGCCTGGCAGCGCTTTTCACCGTCATTTGGTTAGCCGTTAAACTGTGGCGCCACTACAACGTCCTGAACGCCTTCCTTTTTGTCGGTGGCTTGTGGGGCCTGCGCTTGGTCCTCTTGTCGGCGAAGCTCCCGTTAGGGTTTGGCACAGCAATCGATAACCCCGCACACTACGCGTCCGATCTGTTCTACGACTTCTTCGGCTCTCCCATAGACTTTTTCGTCACCGGACTGTTCATTCTTTTGTCTGCGGCCACGCTTTGTTTCCCCCTTATGGAGGAGCGAGGCGAGCCCGCCCGCGGCCTGCGGGGTCTGCAAAGCCTGCAAGGATGGCTAAGCGCCTTTCTTGCGCACCTGCTCACTCGTGTCGGCGCGCTCGCTCTACTGCTCGGGACTCTGAGGATCCTTTACGACACATGGAGCAATTCCAACCTACCCTTGGCCTCGCCAGGCCTCGGTCCACTCGATCTCCCTCGCCTGGCGGTGCAACTGGCGTTGCTCATGCTCTTGTTCACAGCGGGGATCCTCATCGTCTCGCTCATCGCGCTCGTTGAACAGGTGAGCGCGCGCAGCAGCGGCCGTTCGCTCGATGGGCTCGCCCGGTATTGGTCGTTGGATGTTCTGGTTTTCGCCTTCGCTTACTCTATCCTTGCGCGTGGAGCCGAGTCCGCGGTTTTCGCTCTCGTCTTGCCTCTCTTGTTGGCCTTCGATTTTCTTGCCTTTGCTCGAGCCGGGTTCGTCAGCCGACTCCAGGAAGGCGGTGTCTATTCTCGGTTCGCCACGCTTTTTCTAGCCTTGTTCGTGCCGGTTCTCGCGTTCTACCCCGCGATCGCGTACTACGAGAACCGTATCGCCCGCGAGTTCATTCAGGGAACGGTTGCTCACCTCGTACTTCACCAGGGGGACTCGCAACTCTACGTCATGCGGGAGACCCTCGGGGCGATCGAGCGCATGCATGTGGCCGGTCAGCTCGGATCGCCCGACCGCGATCAGGTCGCCTATCGAGTATGGTCCGGGTCCGATCTCTCGGTCTTCGCTTTGAGCTCGGCAGTCGAGGTGTTCGACGAGAATGGGACGCTCGTTTCCCGATTCGCGCTCAACTTCCCAGATACCGAGCCCGGGTGGCATCAACCGGAAGGTCCGCCTCCGCAAGAGTGGGTTATCGACGAGGAAACCTACCCGGGAGAGCCAAACCGCCCGCGAGTTTTCCACGCCCGCCGGGGCTTCCCCGCCGAGGACGGGAGCCAGTGGGATTTTCAGATCAGGTTGCTGGCGGACTGGAGTAATTTAGCTTTCATCAATACTGGGAATCCGTACATCGATTTGTTTCGCTCTCCCGCCGCCGATGTCCCCTTGCCATTCCCGCATCGAGAGCTGGCACTCTACGTGTTCGATCAAGATGGTAGCCCGATCTTTCCACCGGAGCCGGCGCTTTCGCTCGACTTGATGGGCTGGGGAGCGAAGGACTCGGTAGAATCCGAGCCTCGCTGGATCGACAAGGATCTGGAGGGCAATCGCTACCACACTCTGATCTTTTCCGATCCTCAGTACCTCTATGCTCTCTCCTTTCCCGCCAAGCCGTTTCTCGGATACGGGGCCGATGTCGCGGGCTGGGCGATCCTCGTCGCTCTCATCACCTTGGCCTTCTTGTCGATCCCCCTGTGGATCGGACTCTTGGGCGGCCCGAAGACCTTCCGCCCGAGTGATCTGTGGGCCGAGGTCGGGACGAGTTTCTACGGCAAGCTTTTCGTCGCTTTCGTTCTCCTCGCGCTCATCCCCATTGCGTCTCTCGCTTTCCTCGTGCGCGGGATCATGGTGCAGCAGCTCCAAGAAGATGTAGAACAAGAAGGCATCGCGCGAGCGAGAGTCGTCAGTCGCTTCGTCCGTGACTACCTATTGCTGGACAGAATCAACGCCAGCGAAAGAGGCGTCGCCGCGGTGAGCGACCCTCTCCTCGAATGGGTCAGCAGCCTCGTCAAGGCAGACGTCGATCTCTATAGTCGGGGTGAGCTCGTAGCCACCAGCGAGCGAGAACTGTTCGACAGCGGGCTCCTTCCCACGCGCGGCGTGCCCGCGGCCTATCGGGAGGTAGTCTTGCGGCGCGCCAATCACTCCATCCACCGCGAGTCGGTGGGGGCGTTCCAGTATCTCGTGGTGTCGGTTCCCATCTCTCTCGAACCTTGGCGGGAACCCGGAATCCTGTCCCTTCCCTTGGCGAGCCGGCAGCGCGAGATCGACGAGCGGGTGGCCGCGCTCAATCAGATGGTCTTGTTGGCCGCCCTATGTTTCTTCTTGATCGCGGCGGGGTTGGCTTACTTATTGGCGCGCCGGATCGCCGGCCCCATCAACATCCTGACCGCCACCACTCACAGGGTGGCGCAAGGCGACTTCGAAGTAAATTTGGAGACTTCTTCGCGGGATGAGATCGGTGCCCTCTTTCGAAGCTTCAACCGGATGACGACCGATTTGAAGCGTCAGCGCGAGCACTTGGAGAGGACCAAGAAGCTAGAGGCTTGGGCTGAGATGGCCCGCCAAGTCGCACACGAAATCAAGAACCCCCTGACCCCGATTCAGCTCTCTACCGAGCACCTTCTGCGCGTCTTCCAGGACCCGAACGTCAACTTCGAGGAAGTGTTGAAGGGCTGCTCCGATACCATTCTCCAGCAGGTACAAACACTCCGAGAAATTTCGATGGAGTTCTCTTCCTTTGCTTCACCCTTTCCGCTCAGCCCGGAGCCCACGGACATGGAGCGGTTGCTCGAAGAGACGCTCGAGCCTTACCGGCAGGCCCCTCCTCCCGGAGTGAGTGTCGAGATCGACGCGTCGCCTTCTCTTCCGAGGGTTACACTAGATCGACGCGTCATCCAGCGCGCGATCATCAACTTGGTAGAAAACTCCTTGAACGCACTGCATGGCGGGGGCCGCGTTCTCGTCACCCTGCGCCCAAGCCATTCGGATGGACACAATTGGGTGGAGATGGAAATCTCCGACACCGGCGTAGGGATCGATCGCGAAACTCTCGTTCGCGTCTTCGAGCCTTACTTTTCCACGCGAGCCGCGGGGACCGGTCTCGGGCTCACCATTGTGCGTAAGGCAGTGGAAGAGCATGGGGGAGATATTTCGGTGGAGAGTGAGACCGGGAAGGGTACGCGTGTACTAATAAAGCTTCCCGTGGAGCCGGAGCAGGAGTTTCTCGGTCTCTAGTTTTTATGGAACTTCGAAATCGTGCGAAACGAATGGTCGGCTCGATTGTGCCATGGACTCTCCTGTAAAAACCGCCCACCAGCCCACAAGGAAAACTAGACCGGCTAACAAATTTATCGTGCTCTTCATGATTCCCCTCCGATTGCAAGCTTCAGACCGTCTCCTATGACTTCGAGCGCCTTCGCAGTGAGTTCGTAAGCAGCTAAGTCGTCCGGCCAGACCAGGCGTACGTCGGTGACGTCGGAGGCGGCGCCGAGATCACCGTCTATTCGCTCACAGAGAAAGTCGGCAAGAACGTAGTGATAGCGGACTCGGTCGCTATCGTCCTTTTCAATGAAATCAAAGAGGGCCAATTGCTTCCCGACGCGAACCGTCCATCCCGTTTCTTCTAGAATTTCTCGCTTCAACGCGTCCTCGAGTGTTTCGCCAAGCTCGACCATGCCGCCGGGTAGCGTCCACCGTCCCTCGAGAGGTGCGTGTCCGCGGCGAACGAGGAGTACCTTGCCGCCTTCGATAACGACCGCCCCCACTCCGAAGCCGGGTTGGGTCGGGTAGGAGCGGGGCATTCCTCGTCAGCTTCGCCGGCTTCGACACCGCCCGCTTACAGCAGTTTCTTCGCCAGAGCTAAGGAGTTGGCAGCGGCGTCCACGGCCACCGAGTCCGCGACGACCCACAAGCGGAAGGCTCCCGCCCGGGCACGATCCGGTCGAAGGCTGCCAACATGCACTTTGTCCGATCCCGCGACGCTGATTGGCGTGGCACTGGCGGCAGAGTGTTCTAAAGCTTCGCCGACCTCGATCCCCTCTCTCTCTCCCATTGCGGCGACGACGGCCTCCGGTGTCGCATCGGCTGCTAATTGCACCCAGAGAGAAACGGCGTAGCTGTGGAAAACCGGCGCTCGCACGAGAGTTACAGAAAGTACGTCCCCTTCCAATCCGGAGAGCTCCGCGGCTTCCCTCGCCACCAGGTCTTCCGCTGGCTCCTCTCCACTGCCATCGGACGGCGGTACGAGATTGAATGCCAACTGCTCCCCCAAGAACTCCGTCGAAGGCGCTCCGAAATTGAGGATCTGCACGACCTGTTGATGGAGCTCTTCGGCGGCACGCTCACCGAGCTCGGAAACCGGCAACATGGCGGTAGCCAATGCCTGCTCTATGTCGAACGAGCCGGCGATGCTGTTCAATACCTTGCCGATCAGGATGGAGGCGGTGCTCGGAACTCCCACCATCCGCGCATCGGCAGGAAGAAACTTGTCGTTCAACCCGTGTGCCGCGATCGGAACCGAGAGCCCGGCCTTATCGGCGACGAACGTGAGCACTCCTTCTCGCGCCACGGAGGCGACAAGCGCCAGAACGTCTTGTCCGGTTCCCTCCCCCACGAACATCACGTCGACAGACGGAAGCAGATCGGCGTCGATAGGCTGCGTTCCCAATACTTCACCTTGGAACTGTGTGAGAGTCGAGATCGATTCGAGGGTGGGATCGAAAAGCTTGAGCTCGATGGCTGGGAAGTCACCCTCGTCGATGAGCCGACGAACCCGCTGACCGAAAGGGCTGAGCGGGCTTACCACCGCAACGTGGTAGCCCTTCATCCATCCGCGTCCTTAGGCCCCGAGGAAAGCGCCTCCTCCCGCGCCGGAGCCAACTTGTTGCGACGAATGAGGGCGTAACCTTTGAGCGCGAACCCGCTCACCAAGTAAGTGACCGACATGCTGAGCAGCATGACTTGAGGATGAGTGCCGATGGCCACGAAGAGAAGCGCCAGCAGAAGAATGACCAAATACGGATGGCGCCCTTTGAGATCGATGTCCTTGAAGCTGTAGTACCGCAAGGTGCTCACCATGATGAGTGCCAACCCCGCGACGAGGGCGGTGATGGGAATCGCTTGCCCCAAGGTCTCGAGGGGCCTTGGAAACATGAATACGATGGACGCCATCACACCGGCCGCCGCCGGAATCGGCATCCCCACGAAGAAGCGTTTGTCGTCCGCTTGTTTCTGAATATTGAACCGTGCCAGGCGCATGGCTCCGCAGATGAGGAACAAGAAACAAGCCAACCAACCCACCCGGGGCCATAGCCTAAGAGCCCAGACGTAAGCCAGAACCCCAGGAGCGACTCCAAAGGAGACGATATCGGCGAGGGAGTCGAACTCTTTCCCGAACCCGCTCGTGGCATTGGCCAGACGTGCCACGCGACCATCTAACGCGTCCAACACGATCGCCCAGCCGATCAGCATGGCCGCAAGCTCGAGGTCTCCCTTCATGCTGCTCACGATGGAGTAGAAACCACAAAAGATATTGGCTACCGTCAGCAGACTCGGTAGGAAGTAGATCCCCCGGCGTGATCTCGATTTGGGGGCACTCATGGTCTCTCCGCCATTACGGACTCGCCTCCCTTGACGTGATCCCCTTCCGTTAGCCGGACTTTTGTTCCCGCCGGCATGAGGACGTCGACCCGCGAGCCGAATTGAATCAAGCCGAATCGTTCGCCCCTTTCGAGATGTCCGTCCTTCTTCTTCGAAAACACAATCCTTCGAGCCACTACGCCGGCGATCTGTCGTACCACGACCTTCAAGGAACCCTCGTCGGTGAGCTCCATTTCGTTTTGTTCGTTCTGTGATGACGCCTGCTCCCGGTAGGCGGGCAGGAACCGGCCTGGCGTATACCGCACGTTGGTAATCCTGCCGGAAAGGGGTGACCGATTGATGTGCACGCTGAAGATGGACAGGAAGATGCTGACCTGGATGCGGTCCCCGGCGCCTTGTTTTTCGGGACCCACATACACGACTGTCCCGTCCGCGGGCGAGACCCACAGGCGCGGATCCTCGGGCGGTGTCCTATCTGGATCACGAAAAAAGTAGGTGACGAAGGCCGCGAGAACGAAAATTGGGATGGAAAGCAGGCGGGTCGGCGGGTAAAGCGCGAGGACGAGCCCGACCGCGGAGAGAATGCCGATGTACAGAAAACCCTCTTGCGCGATTCTCATGTCAACCGCAAGTGGCGCAAGTGGCTCGTCGGGTCCTCGCCGTGACAACAGGGGAACACACAATCCCCTCCTCGGTGGTACGACTCAGTTAGACGCCACGGCCAGTTGGATTAAGCGGGGGCCGGTCGTGCGTGCCCTGCCCCTGCATGACCCGCTGCCTTATCGCCTTGGTGCTGACGAATCAGGGAGGCCATTTTGTCTTTTAATGCTAGCTTTTTCTTCTTGAGCGTGACTTCTTCGAATTTCTCTTCGTCGCTCAAGAAAATCTTGCCGGACAGAATCGTAAGCCGTTCTTGTAGTTCCTGATGCTTCTTGGCCAGTCGCTGAAACTCCTCGTTTTCCCCTAGCAGGACTTCTTTTACTGCATCGGAGCTCTCCGGCATGAAACACCCCTCCTGTCATAGATTAAATCGGCTAAGTTGTGGCTGGAACCAAAGTTACGGTAGCTCAAGGGCCTATAGGTAAAAATATCATAAAGCCTTCTCTCGGTGCAACCCATCCGCACTGCGTGAGCTCGGGTCTTCACGGCTCACCAGGCCGTACCAGGGATAAACTCGAGACCCAGGCACGGGTGCCCTTCTCCGGTACGAGAAGCAGCTCGTTGAGTCCTGTGACGACCGCATCCTCCGGCACAGAGACTTCCGCGATCCCACCATGCGCTCCCATGTCCACGCTCCCCAAGGCATGCGCGCCGAAGGAGAGAGACAGAGGTCCATCCGATCGCCCCTCTAGCTTCAGTCGATAAGGAGCCGGTTCTCGCAAGGCCACGTAGATCGAGGCGCCGTGCGCTGCCACCGCACGCACGGTTCGCCCTCTTTTTCGCTGTGGCAGGGACCACCCCCGCCCCAGATGCAGCGCATCGGTGTCCCCCATTCGGATTTCGATATTGTTCGATAGGTGTTGCGCGCCCGCAAGATCGTAAACAGCCATCGGAGCACCGCTTCGATACCGCTCGAAGAGCGCAGCAGGCCACGAAAAAGGATACCCCGTCAACCGGTAGATAAGCTCCGTCGCGTCACCGCCCGCGGAACGAAACGAAACGGGGCCATCCATCGGAATCGCGCCCAGCGAATAAACGCCCATCAGGGAGAGGTTCCAGACCATAAACGGCGCGAGTGCCAAAGAAACGGCCAGCAGCGCGTGTTTCCGAACCCACGGGATGAGCCACTCGATCGACATCGCCACTCCCAATCCGAAGCCCGCCAACGCGCCATCGAACCGCCGTGCACCGAAGGACGCACCGGCCCACCAATCATCGGCCGCCGCATTCACGTAAAGCGCCACTGTGAACGCGGCGAGCAAACCTCCCGCAAAGACGGGTGTCCTCCGCGTCAAGCCAACCAACCCCGCTACTCCCAACCAAAGCACGGGGGACCACGAGAGTAATCCATGACGGGACGAGAAGAGGACGGCCTCGAGCTCGGGCGATGCCCAAGCCATGAAACCGCCGCCCTGGGGCACGAGAAGAAAATGGCCATAGATCAATTTCCAAAAGATCATTTGCGGTAAGAACGCCGCGACAGCCGTGCCGGTGAAAAGGGCAAGCTCGCCCCACTTGGGCAACCCGGTCTTTTTCCAAAATAAGACCAGCCCCACCGGCACGAAGACGATGTTTTGCCACCGGAGCAGAGCGACCAATCCTGCCACTAGGCCCAGGAGGGCGTAATCCCAACGGTTCTTCGGCGCGCGGTGACACAAGAGCAATAATCCCGTGACCGAAGCCATGCCGAACGCGTGAGACATCGAAGGCTCGAAGACCATGTACCAAAAATGAAAGGTTCCCATCCAAATGAGCAACGACGCGGTGAAGGCGACTGATGGCTCGAAGTAGAGGCGCACCAGCCCGTATAGCCACAACACTCCGAGAAAACCTCCGAACGCCGTCACCGTGGAGATGGCCGTGAAGTATGGATATCCGATCCCCGTCGGACGGAAGAGGCCGGCGTGAGCAAGGCCGTGAACTACCAAGTATGTCGGGCTCCAAAGAAGTGCCGGGCCGACGCTGAACTCATTGGGTAGCCGGCCGGTGTCCGTCGGGAGAAAGTACCCTTCATGCGCGCCGAGAATGCGGTACTCGTTCTCGAAATCTAGATCCCCGTCCACGACGATCGACCGTAGAGTCGCGAAATAGTGGACTCCGTCGCTCGCCACGCGCTGTGGTTGGATGTACAAGGCGACCAAGGTGAGCGCGAAGACGCCGCCCAGCACCAAAGGGAATGGATCTTTCTGGCCCTCGCGTCTCAGCCGGCGAGCTTCTTTTAGCCTGAGAAGCGCCGCGGTGGTGCCCAACAGGACGACCGAGGTCATCCAATTGGCCTTCAGAACATCCGGAAGCTGCGGTCGAAAAACCCCGACAACGATAAGAGCGGCAAGGGCGATATCCGGCGCGAGACGTGCCGCCGCTCGCAGGGCACTTGCCATCAGAGTTCCTCAGTCGCCTTTATCGAGAGTATCTTTTCGATACTGGATGGCATGCTCCCGCGGCCGATTGTAATAGTTCCTCCGCTGACCTACCTCTCGGAACCCCATTCCGACGTACAGTCCCCGGGCGTTTGTGTTGGACTCTCGCACCTCCAGAAACGCGGCGCGGCAGCCGGCCGATCTCCCAAACTCAAAGGCCTCTTCGACGAGAAACCTGCCGAGCCCTCTTCGACGGTGTTGCGGATGAACGGCGACGTTCTGCACGTGGAGCTCATTGAGGACCACCCACTTTACGCAATAGCCGGCGACGAAATCCGAGCCCCCCGGGCTCGAGGATACCGGGTGGGCGACCACGGGGTAACTGAAGGTGTTTTTCACGATCTCGTTTTTGAACGCTTCCTCCGGCCATGGGTTGCTGAAAGATGCCTCCTCGATCAGGGCGACTTGGGGAATGTCCTCCACGCGCATCGACTCGAGCCGGTAAAGCGCGCGATAAAGGATGGAAGCCATTATCGTTAACGATGCGCCTTTTCCGCATACGATGGCCGCAGATAAAGAGCTTCAAGTCCACCCAGTGGAACCGCCTGGCCCTGCTCGTGAAGACGCTTACCGATACGCGCCACTTCCTCAGCGAGAAAGAGGAAAGTCTCGGTAAACTCTGCGCGCTTACCCAAAGAGTCGCGAATCCGGTCTCCATAGGTTTCGAGACCGCTTCCCCCGAATAGAATGGGTTCTAAAGGGAGCCGGGCCAGGAACGTTTCCAACGACTCGCACACCGGCTCCCCGATCGCGGTGACCGAGCTCCCATCACCCTGGAACACTGCATCGAAGATCTCTCCTCGACGCGCGTCCAATACGGACGCGATGAGGCCGTTGTGAAACCGGTACCGGTAGGCGATTGCTTCCAGCGTCGAAACAGCCACCACCGGACGGCCGGTCGCGAAAGCGAGCCCCTCGACGCTGGCGATGCCGATTCGAAGCCCTGTGAACGAGCCCGGCCCCACCGCGACGGCGAAAGTATCGATCGTGTCGAGAGACGAGTCGATCCGATCGAAGAGGCGGACCAATTCCGGGAGGAGCTTCTGCGCGTGACCTCGAGAGGTTGTAAACCCAGCGAAGCCCGCGAGGTCGTCGCCATCGAGCAGCGCAATGCTTGCGTTCGGCCCGGTAGTATCTATCGCCAAGACCCTCATCTGGAGAATCTTAACTCCGTTCAGCCGTTCAGTGTACAATCGGCCCGATGGCCGAGAAGAGCACCACCACGCCCGCAATGCGTCAGTTTCACGAAGCCAAGCGCCAGGTTGGCGACGCCATTGTGTTCTTCCGCATGGGCGACTTCTATGAAATGTTCTATGACGATGCCCTCACCGCATCCCGCGCTCTGGAACTGACCCTGACTTCTCGGCAAAAAGACGCCTCCGGTGGAGCGATCCCGATGTGTGGTATCCCCTACCATGCGGCTGATACTTACATCGGTCGCCTGATCCGCCGTGGTTTCAAGGTGGCGGTGTGCGAACAGGTCGAAGACCCCCGCCAGGCAAAGGGTCTGGTTCGCCGCGAGGTGGTCCGAATCGTCACCCCTTCAACGTATCTCCACCAGGGCTACTTGGACGACAAGGAGGCGAGTTACTTGATGGCGGTCGCCCCGGGCACGGAAGGAGTGGGAACGTCCCTCGTCGATCTGTCGACGGGCGACTTTTTCACCTCTGAGCATTCCGGTGAAGGACGTTGGCAGAAACTCAAGGACACGCTCGCCACTTATCGGCCGCGCGAGATCGTTTTCCCGGAAGATTCCACCGTCAGCAGCGAGATTCTCAACGGTGTCAGCGGAGAGGAACGCCCGGTGGAGACGCCGCGCGAACCCTGGCGGTTCGAGTACGAGGCGGCACGTGATTTACTTCTTCGTCAGTTCGGCACCATTTCCCTCGATGGTTTCGGCTGCGAGGGACGGCGTCTCGCGGTGGCGGCAGCGGGAGCGGCGCTTCAATATCTCCAAGAGACGCAGCACGCCGGTCTGACCCATATATCGAGCCTACGCTACCGCGAGGAGGGCGAACATCTGATCCTCGATCCGGTAACGCTCAGGAATCTCGAGCTCACGAGCTCCCTCTCCGAAGGTGGCCGACAAGGAACACTCCTTTCGATTCTCGACCAGACCCAAAACTCGATGGGCGCGCGGATGCTGAAGCAATGGCTGCTCCGCCCTTTGGTGGACATGGAGGCCATCGGCGGGCGATTGGATGCCGTGGAACAGCTGGCCTTCGACACCATCACACGAACCAAGCTCGCCGGCGCGCTAAAGCCTTTGGTGGACATCGAGCGCGTTCTTGCGCGGATAACGCTGGGAAACGCCAGCCCGCGCGACTTCGTTGGACTCGGCCAGTCCTTGGTGGTGATTCCCCGTTTGTTATCTTTATTGCCGAAGCTTCACGCACCACTCTTGAAGAAGGTAACCGAGGAGATGGATCCGCTGCAAGACGTACGCTCTGACATCGAGGCTACGCTTGTCTCGGAGCCTCCCGCCACGATACGAGACGGCGGCGTCATCCGAAAGGGCGTCTTGGCAGAGCTCGACGAGCTCCAGCGACTCCGCTCGGAAGGCAAACAAACTCTTGCCCACATCGAGGAGCGCGAGCGTGAACGCACCGGCATTGGCTCCTTGAAGGTTCGCTTCAACAAGGTGTTCGGGTATTACATCGAGGTCACCAAGTCCAAACTCGGCGCAGTCCCCGACGACTACATTCGCAAGCAGACGTTGGTAGGAGCCGAACGGTACATCACCCCCGAGCTCAAGGAGTATGAAGAGAAAATAATGACCGCTGAAGAACGGATTTCGGTCATGGAGGCCGAGCTCTTCGAAGCCCTTCGCGGTCGCGTGGTCGATCAAGCCGCTCGCATCCGACAGACCGCGCAGGCCATCGCCACCATCGACGTGCTCGGCGCGCTCGCGGAGGTCGCCGCGTCTTCACAGTACACCAAGCCTCGATTCCACGATGGTTTCGACCTACAAGTCAAGCAAGCGCGCCACCCCGTGATCGAAGCCACGCTCGGGGAGCCATTCGTTCCGAACGATGTCGACTTCGATCCGGACAACCACTTGATCGTCCTCACCGGGCCCAACATGGGCGGCAAGTCGACCTATCTTCGTCAGACCGCTTTGGTCGTGATCATGGCGCAGATGGGCTCGTTCGTTCCTGCCCTCGAGGCCAAGCTACCGATCGTGGATCGCATCTTTACGCGGGTGGGGGCCTCGGACAATCTTTTTCGCGGTCGCTCCACGTTCATGGTAGAGATGCAGGAAACGGCACACATCCTTCATCACGCTACGACGAGCAGCCTCGTTCTGCTGGACGAGATCGGCCGTGGCACCGCGACCTTCGACGGCCTGTCGCTAGCCTGGGCCGTCACCGAGTACATCGCAAGCAACAAGAACCTTCGTTGCAAGACGATTTTTGCTACGCATTACCATGAGCTCACCGATCTAGCGGCGGAGCTCCCCGGCGTGACGAACTACCACGTATCGGCGCGTGAGTGGAAAGACGATATCGTGTTTCTCCGCAAAGTCGTCCCCGGCGGTTCCGATCGGAGCTACGGCATACAAGTCGCCCGTCTCGCAGGCCTTCCCCCTTCTCTCATCGCTCGGGCTCAGGAGATTCTCACGAACCTAGAAAAGAGCGAGTTCGATCTCGAAAGCCGACCGCGTCTCTCCGCCGGCGCCGGTGCACCGCCCGCCAGCTCCGAAAGGCAGCTGGCCTTGTTTGCAGAAGTGGAGGACCGAGTCGCTTCCGAGCTTCGAAAGCTCGACCTCGACAAGATGACGCCCCTCGAGGCGCTTCAAATTCTGACCGACTTCAAGAAGCGGCTCGACTAACGCCCGCCACTTCTGCTACATTTTCCGCCCGGAGGTACAAAGCCATTACAGTCGACTACCCACGGGCGGAACCCTTCAATTTCCTGGGTGTGGAGGGAGAGGAGCACTCTTACCGCGACGCAGCCATCGCGGTTCTCCCCATCCCCTACGAGGCCACGACGTCCTACATGGCGGGAACTCGTGACGGCCCGCGAGAGATCATCAACGCCTCGCGCCACCTCGAAACCTATGACGAGGAGATCGAAGCCGACGTCTCGAGGTTGGGAATACACACCCTGCCGGAGATCGAAACCTTAACCACGTCGCCTGCCGACATGGTGGAACGTATCCATCAGTCGGCAAGGAGCGTTCTGGACGATGGCAAGTTTCTGGTGGCGCTCGGGGGCGAGCACACGATTACTCCCCCTCTGGTGAAAGCAGTCGTGGAGAAGAATACCAAGCTCTCCGTTTTGCAGATCGATGCGCACAGTGATCTTCGGGACACCTACCAGGGAAGTAAATACAGTCATGCTTGCGCCATGAGGCGGGTGCTGGAGATGGCGAGCGGAGTCCAGGTGGGGGTGCGAAGCATTTCCGGAGAAGAGATAGAAGCCCTGCCTTCACTTCCCACCAAAGTGTTTTTTGCCCACCAGACCCAGCGCACGGCGCATTGGCAGAAGGAAGTCGTGGAGGCGTTAGGCGATCCGGTCTACGTCACCATCGATCTCGACGGGCTCGACCCCTCGATTATGCCCGCGGTAGGAACGCCCGAACCGGGCGGTTTGGGCTGGTACGAGACCTGCGAGTTGTTGAAGCGAGCGGCGGAGAACCGCAAGATCATGGGTTTCGACGTGACTGAGTTGGCTCCCCTACCTGGGCAAGGCGCCCCCAACTTCCTAGCCGCGAAACTGGTCTACAAGTTCCTGGGCTATATCTTCAAAGACAAATTGAAGTAACGCTTCTAGCGAATCGTCACGTCGAAGGGCATGAGAGCGAGCCGGGGCGTCTGGGTCAAGAGGCGCAGCACGGGTGATTGGGCGATCAAGCGCTCCGGAATGAAACGTCCGATACCCGTCACTTCCGGAGCTGCGTAGACCATCTTGTTGAACAACATCTCGAAGAACGTTCCCCTCTCCGGATAGATCTCCAAACGTATTTCTGCGTCCTCGGCGATGTCCGCCTTTTCCCGGGCCAGAGCCACCGCACGTTCCAAACCGCCCAATTCATCCACCAAACCGATCTCGAGCGCTTGGGCGCCGGTCCAGACTCTTCCTTGTCCGATCGCATCCACTTCCTCGCGCGCCATGTTCCGAGAAGTCGCGACTCTTTCGAGGAAACGTTCGTAGCCGCCCTCGAGAATGCCGCGGAGTCGCCGACGTTCCTCGGCCGTAAAGGACCGGGAACTGCTCCAGAAATCAGCGCTTGCACCTCTTATGACGCGATCATGGCTGAAGCCGATCTTCTTGTAGAGACCGTCCAGGTTGAACTTTCCCGCGAAGATCCCTATCGATCCGGTGAGTGTGGACGGTTCGGCGACGATCGCATGCGAAGCGGTGGCGATCCAATAGCCGCCCGAGGCCGCGACATCCGCCATGGATACCACCACCGGCTTTTTCTCCATGGTGAGCGATGCCTCGCGCCAGATCACATCGGAAGCGATGTCCGAGCCACCGGGACTTTGAATTCGAAAGACCACCGCTTCGATCGAGTCGTCCTCGCGAACCTGTTTGAAGGTAGCGGCTAGCGTGTCGGCGCCCATGACGCGGCCGAACAAAGGGTCCTCGTTGTTTTGACCGCTAACGATCATCCCTACCCCGTATATCAGCGCGATCGTCGGGCGGCCGTCGAGTCCGAAACCATCGTCGATGCTCGCTTGATAGCCGGCGACCGTCAGCGGTTCGAAATCCTCGCCGTCTTCTGTGAGGCGCGCGTCGACTTCGTCCTTATGCAGCAGCTCATCGACCAGCCCCAGCTCTAGCGCGTCTGCGGCGCGGAACGGTCCCCGATCGAAAAGGGCGTACACTTCGGTGTCCGTCATGTTGCGCGCGATGGCAATCGAGCCGACCAGCCTGTCGTAGAGATCCTCTACGATCGCGGTGAGGGCCTCCCGGTGGGGTTCGCTGAGGGATTCTCTCCTATAAACGTCGGGAGCATTTTTGTATGCGCCGATTTGTTCGAACTCGGCCTCGACTCCCAGCTTATCGAGCGTGGACTTCATGAAGGTGACCTCGGCGTTGAGCCCACGAAGATCCAGGATGCTTTGTGGATGGATATAGATCGTCTTGGCGGCGCAAGCTACGTAATAGTCCAAAGTCCCGCCGTACTCGAGGTAGGAAACCAGCTTCTTTCCCGAAGCGACGAAATCCGTGAGTGCAGATCGGAGCTCCCCCGCTTTCGCCCACCCTATACCGGTTCCCCGGAAATGGAGCAGAAGGTTCTCAACTCGGGAGTCGTCCTTGGCTCTCCGGACGGAATCCAGGACTTCCCTGAAAGTTACACTCTCCACTTCAAAGAAGGGTCCGCTGAGATCGAACAGTCGGTCCTCCGGTAGCGGTCCCGTCATATCGAGGGTCAACGTCGAGCCACTGACGACGTCGGGCGGCGTCAGGTTAAGGCCCCGAACCAGCATGTAGACGCTCGCCGCTGAAAGCATCACCAACGAGCCCACGATCAGGAAGAGCCACAAAATCCAACGCTTAGATCGCATTGCATTCCCTCGTTACGGTCTTGACAGTTTTGACAATTTTTACAGGCAGGCTATGCGGGAGAGCCTTTCAACTGGAACTCCAGCAGCTCGCTTCTCTGCTCCGCTTGGCTGCGAAGCAAGGATGTCGGGTACTCTTCGAGAAACCGCATATAGACCTGTCGCGCTTCCTGCAGTTTGCCGGCCGTTTCCAACTGCTCTGCCATTCTGAACAAGAGTTGGTCTTTCGGAAGGGGCCCTTTCGCATCGTCCACGAGTGTCCGATAGAGCTCTACCGCCGCTGCGTGATCTCCCCGATCCGCTTTCACGGTCGCCAGAGCTTGAGACGCGAGGTAATAAAGTAGATCTCCCCGTTTGTCGACGACGTCTTCAAGGAGCGCTTCCGCCTCATCGAGCTCGCCGAGCCCCGCCTTCGAAAGTGCCATGTAATAGCGCGCTTCCCTTCCTTGCTTGATGCCGGTGTACTCCTGCTCGACTTCCGCGAGCGCTTCCAGCGCCGCAACGTAGCGTTCCTCGTGGCTTCCGAAGGTCGGTCCCGCGTCGGGTCCCGATATGATGCTGTCCTGACGCACCACCCCGTGGTAGACCTCCAGCGCTTCGTTGAGGGCGGCGTCTGCGGTCTGGTCCCGACCCTGGCGGTAGACGTAAATTCCGCCGACTACAACGGCCGCAACCAGAACCGCAATCCCCCCGGTGGCCAGAGAGTGGCGATTCTCCGTGGTCCAGCCGACGAATCGCTCCAGACGTACGAGGAGCTCGTTCTGTTTCAAATGATGTCGTTCCTTGCGCTTCACGCGTTGTTCTCCTCATAAGAAGGTTAGGAATTAGTGTCTCCCGTGGCCGATTTTGTGTCAACTCCTGGTTAGCCTTGGGTTTGCGCAGCGAATGCCGAGGCGTAATGGCAAGAGAGGGCGCTGCCCGGCGCGTGAGGGACTGGAGTTCCACCACGACGAGCCCTATGGCGTCCGCGGCGATCGAAGCGCCCAAAATATTCGGCTCGCTTGCAAAACGCATAACGGCTACATGATGGTTCGGGTTCCCACGCAACGCACGAAGGTGTAGTGGGAACGGAAGTTGCTACCTTTGGTTACTTGGTCCAGACGGAGTGCGCGGGTCTGCAAGAACGGATAGCCGCCGCACGGGCGTCGCGCCGACATCCGGCGCTGCTGACGATGCTCGACGATGGGCGTCTTCACTTGAGCGGCATCGCGGTGCTGGCGCCCCATCTCACCGACACCAATTGCGGGGAGCTTCTGGCTCGAGCCACCCACAAGACCAAGCGCGAGCTCCTGGTGCTGGTAGCGGAGATTGCGCCGAAGCCGGATGTCTCGCCGGGTCCTTCTACCTTGGCCGCCTCCTCCTCGATGCGGGCAAGAGTGCCGACGCGGAAGAGGCGCTCACGCGCCTGCAGCATCTTGACCGCGAAAGCGAGTCGCCCCTAGGCGAGTTCTTCGAGCACCTTTTTCACGCTGAAATCGAGCTCGCCAAGGACAATTTGAAGGCTGCGGAGATGGCGCTCGAGCAAGCATCCTCTCTCGCACCGGAACACTGCAACCGTACGGCGGAGCTCGAAACGCGAGCCCGGATCCGAGAGGCTTCCGGTGACCGCGCTGGAGCCATCGCCGCTTATCGGGAGGTTCTGGAACCAATTAACCAGTGCGGCACACGTTCGTGGCGAGCTCCCCAGTGCACACCACGCTTACGCTCTATGAGCTCGCTCGTTTGGAAGACGAAGCCGGCGATGTCGCCAGCGCCCGGCAGCATGACGAGGAGTTTCTCGGTCGCTGGGGAGACGCCGATCTGCTGATACCCGCGGTGGCAAAAACCAAGGCCCGCATGGCGATTTTGGCGCGTCAGTGAAGGGTATTGCCCTGTCATCAAGCGGGGACGCCTCGTCCTCGGACCCCAGTACTCCGTCAGACCAAAGGCAAATCCTCTGAGTCCCCCCTAGAGCCGGAAGTGACTGTGTAGAAGTGGATTAGCCTCGGTTCTCCTCGACACGCCGGACCACCCTTCACTGGCCTTAGATTTGCAGTCTATGTACGATGTACCATGGGAGGTTCTCCCTTGGGGCGTCCCCACTCGAAAAGGACAACTTATGAACGTCGCAAAGAGCGTTGAGGGGACCTTGAAACTGGCTGGCTTGGCCATATTGCTTTTCGTTGTGGCGGGATGCGCGAGTTGTTCGTCCACCCCGTCGGTACCGTCACTCCCCTCCCCCACGCCACCTTCGACACCTAGTCCGCCTTCCACTCCTAGTGCGCCATCCACACCGACGCCATCTTCCTCTGAACCTGCGCCATCCGGCGGGGGGGAAACAGCCGAGGGCGGCACATCGGCCACGGCGGCTGGCGATTCGGGCGGCAAGTTGCCCGCAGGGACTGCCGGAACAATCGGTAAAACCGGCAAAAAAACTAGCGCGAGTGGACCCCGGACGGGGGAAGAAAAGCGCGCGGGCCTCGACAAAGATCTGGACTCGTCACTCAGCGAGTTCGACAAGCTGCTCTTGCGAGAACAAGAGCTCTTGGAGCAGCAGAGAGAAGCGGCCGCCGCAGCGAGTGGTGACAGCGGCGATGGAGGGGGCGGAGCAGGCGACGACGACGGTGCCGATGCTGAACGACGCGCGCCCCAGATCGCAGGTGGCACCGGTGGGTCACCGGACACGCCCACCGGAGAGCCGGTCGACTCATCTCCCGGGGCTCCAGTAGAAGGGGCCGAGGGTGATTCCGACAACGGCCGCATCCCCTCCGATGTGGGTGACGGCAGCAACGACGACATCGTCGCCCGGCAGCTGCGCGAGGCCGCCATGGAGGAAGACGATCCGGAACTTCGTGAGAAACTATGGGAGGAGTACCGGGCCTACAAGGGAGGCACCAAGAAAGGGAGCTAAAGATGCCGAGCCACCGTTTCATACGCCGAATACTGATGGTGCTTATGGCGCTGGGGCTCCTGACCGCCTCGCCCGTACAGGCCGGAAAGAAAGATCCGGTGGAGCTCATCCAGGCACAATCCGAGATCCCGGAACAAGAGCTTCTCGACGTTGGAATCCTTGTTTTCGATCCCGGTCTGCCCGAAGACGAAGAGGCGCTGTTCGCAATAGAAGAGAAAGGGATCTTTCCGGATGTCCGGAAGTCCGAAGCCCGGTATATCCCGTTCCACCTCATGCAAACCCTCCAGTCCACGGGTTACTGGGGCGCCGTCCGCGTGGTCCCCGCCGCGAACGCAGTGGATATCACGGTCTCCGGTACCATCCTGAAATCCAACGGGAAGAGACTAGAAGTCGAGATCACGGTCGTTGATTCACGCGGCAAGCAGTGGCTCAAAAAGGAATACAAACGCGAGGCTAGGGTTAGCGCCTACACTAAGAAGAGAGGCGCCGTCGAGCATCCGGATCCCTATCAGTATTTGTACAACGAAATCGCCAACAACATTCTCGAGAAGCGGCGTAAGCTCGACGCAGAGGACATTCAGCAAGTACGCTTGCTGTCACAGCTGAAGTTCGCGGTCGATCTTGCACCCACTCCGTTCGAGGATTATCTGAAGGTACACAAGAAGGGACGCTACTCAATCGAGAGGCTCCCCGCGCACGACGATCCGATGATGGCGCGGGTCGCTAGCATTCGCGAACGGGACTACATGTTCATCGATACGCTGAACGAATTCTACGCCAACTTCTACGTGACGATGGGCGAGGACTACGACGGTTGGCGGGCCGAAAGCTACGAAGACCAGGATGCGTTGCACAAGGCGAGAAAAGAGGCGTGGATTAAGACGCTCGCCGGTATCGCAGGGATTGTCGGAGGCGTAGTATCCAAGGACCCACGGATTCGGGACGTCGGTCTGATCGGTGGGTCGGTTATGATCAAGTCCGGAATGGACAGCTTCGGCGAGGCCAAGATGTACAGTGAGGATCTCAAACAGCTCGCCGCATCTCTGGACGCTGGGATGGCACCGCTCCTCATCGATATGGAAGGCGAGGTTACACGACTCACCGGATCCGTCGAGACTCAATACGCAACGTGGCGTAATTTGCTTCGTAAAATCTTTGCTTCCGAAACCGGACTCCCCATAGATCCCAACTCCGAGACGCCGCTTGCCGAGCCGGGCCCACCCAATCCTTGAGGTCCGCGACCAGAGCTCCATGGCAGCGCTGGCCCGTGGTCAATCACTCGGCCGACGCTTTACTCTAATCCGTCCTCTCGGTGCGGGAGGAATGGGCGAAGTGTGGCTGGTCGAGGACCACGAGCTCCAAGAGCGGGTCGTCGTGAAGGTGTTCCCGCCAGATGATTCGCTAGGACATTCCGAAGCACGTGTAGCGCTTCTCAAACGCGAGTATCTCCATGCTCGTCGACTCGTTCACCCAAACAAAGTGCGCGTCTACGACGTGCACTTTGAAAAGGGCATCTGGTTCATCTCCATGGCTTACATCGCGGGAGACGACATCGGTCAGCTTCGGGGCCGTCGATTGGAAGAGATTTTGGACGCGATGCTATCGGTTGCGCATGCTCTCGATTATGCGCACCGGCATGGCGTTGTGCACCGCGATCTCAAAGCGGTCAATGTTTTGTTGGATCGAAACCGCGAGCCACAGCCTCTCGACTTCAGCATCGCCGGGCTCCTCGACTCGCGGTCTGAGCCCTCAGGGATTTTCGGTGGGGGATCACCTTCCAGCATGAGCCCGCAGCAACGCGCCGGCAACGAGCCGGCTCGCGCCGACGACATTTATGCCTTCGGAGCGCTCCTTTATGATCTCTTGAGCGATCGTCCGCAGCTGCCGGAGAAGCTCGGGTCGCTATTGGCGTCCTTGCTCAGCGAAGACCCCGCAGACCGTCCAAACGATATGGCGGAGGTCAAAACAATCCTCGAGTCGATCAGGAAGCCGGTCATCCCCAAGGCAGTCCCTCTCAAGGTCGAGCCGAACGTGAGGCTGACGCCACCGCCACGCGTCGAGGGAATCAAAGCGGTAGTTCCCCCCGCCGCTTCGCCGATCCAACCGAGAGTATCCTCGGGCGGTGGTATTGGATGGATGACGATTGGCACTCTTGGGATTCTCATTCTCGCGACCATCGCCGTCTTTGTCGTCCTCCCCCGTTGGGCACCGGACCCGACCCATACTGAGCGCGCAGCGGCACCCGCTCCTCCCGCTGAGCGAAGTCAGAACGTCCAACCTCCGGAGGTCTCCGACTTGCGACAACAAGCGGAGCTCAAAACACTCGCCGAACAACGGCGCGAGGCCGCCGCTCGCTGGCGGGACGAGCTTCAAGCGAAGACTGTTTCGCTCTGGGGCGGCGAGGAATACCCGGCCGCAATGGCGGCACTCGATACGGGTGACGACCAACTCCGTGGTCGAGAGTATGCCCGCGCCGTCGAGGCCTATGAAGAGGCAGTCGCCGACTTTCAGTCCTTAGCTTCTCGAGCGGTAGAGGTCGTGCGCCAAGCCTTGGCAGATGGACAAAGAGCACTCGACCGGGGTGACTCGGGCGCCGCCAAGGCCGCGTTCGAGCTCGCGGCAAAGGTCGATCCCAACAATCGAACCGCGCTCGCCGGTCTGAAGCGGGCGGGCGTCTCGAACGATGTCGTGTCCTGGCTCGCGCGGGGTGCTGCGCACGAAAGGAATGGCGATCTAGACCAAGCGGCCGATAGCTACAAGAAAGCGCTCTCTTTAGACTCTGCCTCCCAAGCGGCCAGGAACGCGTTCGCCCGCGTCGAACGAGCGGTGACCGACCGTGCCTTTGGTGCAGCCATGTCGGAGGGTGTCTCCGCCATCAACCGTCGAGACTATCGAGCCGCGCGCGAAGCCTTCCAGCGGGCGGGCAGTATCAAACCGGGCGCCCCCCAGGTTGCGGAAGTGATCACCCAGGCGGAAGAGGGTCTGCGGCTTCAGGTAATAGCTCTCCATCGCAAGAACGCCGCGAACCTCGAATCGAAAGAAGCGTGGCACCAGGCGTCTGACCACTACGAGGCCGTCCTCGAGTTGGACGCCACGATTCGATTCGCTCAAGAGGGTAAGGAGAGGACCGACCGTCGGGCGGCACTCTCGGATCAATTGGATTTCCATACCAAGAATGCCGAGCGCCTTTCCGATCTCAAGGTGCTTCAAACCGCATCGGCTGTTCTCGAGACCGCATCTCAAATCGAGCCCGCGGGCCCGCGCCTGGAACAACAACGACGTACGCTCGCCAACATCATCCACGGCGCCTCGACGCTCATTCGCGTTCAACTCGAATCGGACAAAAAAACCGAAGTCGTCGTCTACAAAGTCGGCCGGCTCGGCAAGTTCGACCGACATACGCTGGAGCTCCGTCCGGGCATCTACACAGTAGTAGGAACTCGGCCGGGCTACCGGGATGTTCGCCTGAAACTAGTCGTCGCAGCCGGAACGTCACCTGCCCCACTCGTCGTCCGCTGTGAGGAAAAGATTTGAAGTTACCAGTCTACTTCGTCGATGAAAGCGGCACCCGTCGCGTGGAGCCCGACGAGTTTCCGCTGGCGCTGCCCGGAACGCCCAGTGCCCAGACCGCCGCCCATATCGGGTCCTCCGAGGGGGAGCTCTTCGTACAACCGGCGAGCTCCGATTTGCCGGTCCTTTGCAATGGCACGCTACTGAAAACATCTCACTGGCTGCGGGACGGGGATGTCGTCCGGCTCGGGAACACGCAGATCATCGTGGAGCTCGGAGAGGAACAGATTCGCCTCCGTATCGAGAAATGGAAGGCGGCACAGAAAACCGATCCTCCGGTGCTCACTCCCACCGAAAGTCCCCCTGCCGGGATGTCGGATATCTCCGGGCCAGCCGTCAAACCAGTTGCGTTCGAGCCTATCCGCGTCAGACCCGCGCACCGGGAGCGAACCCCTATCCGCACCCGTGAGCTGGTTCTATGGGCATCTCTCGTTCTTTTGAGCGCTGCGGCGTATTTCGTCTTCACCGCGCGGTCGGTCCTCATCGAGACCGAGCCCGGGGGAGCGCAAGTCGATTTCCATGACACTTATTTCAAGCTCGCGCTCGGCGGTCGCTTTCTGCTTCGACAGGGCGAACACACCGTGGCAATCGAAAAGGAAGGCTATCGACGGGTAGAGACGGAGGTGACGGTCACCGATGAACGGAACCAACGCCTCCTGTTCCTCCTTCAGAAACGTCCCGGCATCCTGTTGTTATCGACCGTGCCGGCGAAGGGTGCGGTCGTGACGATAGACGGCGACGAGATCGGCGTGACCCCGGTTGCGGAAGTGGAGCTTTCCGCTGGCGAACACGAAGTATTGATCCGCGCCGAAAATCACCGAGATTTTTTGACTTGCGTGGACATCGAGGGCGCCGGCAGTACGCAGACTCTCGAGGTGGTGCTCGAACGGCGCTGGGCCGCCATCTCGTTCACATCCCAACCTCCAGGTGCAACCGTGGAGGTCAGCGGCTCGAGGATCGGCACCACGCCGTTGACAGCGAATCTCATGGAAGGCAGTCACACTTTCACGCTGATGCTGAGAGGGCATAAACCTTATCGGAGTCGAATGGCGGTGGTCGCGGGTGAGGCGCAGACGCTTCCCAACGCTCGGCTCCCGGTGACGGATGGACTGCTGACCGTCGAGAGCGTTCCGCCCGGAGCGACCGTGACAGTCGATGGCGTCTATAGCGGAGAGACACCGTTGACGGTCGACTTGGAGCCGGGAGTCGCCCATGAGGTCGAAGTGTCCCGAGGAGGCTACGAAACGCAAACGCAGCAAGCGCGAATCGAATCTGGGAGCGAGGAAACCTTGAGTATCGAGCTCGCCCCTCTGCTCGGAGAATTGGAAGTGGTAAGCGATCCACCGAACGCGGTGTTGTATGTGGATGGCGAGGCGCGTGGCTCGGCTAACCAAACGCTTAGCCTCATCGCCCTGCCACAACAGATCGAAGTGCGTAAAGAAGGCTACGAATCGTTTACTACGACGCTCACGCCGCGGCCGGGCTTCCCACAATCGATCGAGGTAATCTTGAGAACGCTCGAAGAAGCGAAGGCGGCCTCGACGCCCGCGGTGATCACCACTTCGGAAGGCCACCAGTTGCGTCTCATCCAGCCCGCCCGTTTCCGCATGGGGGCATCGAGACGTGAACCGGGACGGCGGGCCAACGAGACCATCCGAGAGGTCGAGCTGACGCGACGCTATTACCTCGCGGTGCAAGAAGTGACTAACCAACAGTTTCGCAGGTTCGTTCCGAAGCATCGTTCGGGACGGGTGGCTGGGTTGAACCTGGAGATCGACCACCATCCCGTCGTCCGCGTCACCTGGGCCGACGCGGCGCGATACTGCAATTGGCTGAGCCAAAAAGAATCTCTGGTTCCCGCATACGAGTCACGCGGCGGGAAGCTCGTCGGCCTGGTACCGCCTACCGTGGGTTATCGTCTGCCGACAGAAGCTGAGTGGGTTCGCGTTGCCCGTTACCCAGAGGGTGAAGTGGGACGAAAGTACCCGTGGGGCGGCTCACTCCCGGTGGCAGCCAACTCCGGCAACTATGCGGACGATTCGGCGCGCGGTGTGGTGCCGACGACGCTTCCACAGTACGACGATTCGTATCCAGCAACGGCTCCCGCGGAGGGCTTTGCGCCCAATCCGTTAGGGTTTTTCAACTTGGGAGGGAACGTTGCAGAGTGGATGCACGACTATTACACGATCTACCCGTCCGAAGCAGGAATAGAAAAGGACCCGCTAGGCCCAACGGAGGGCGAGCTCTACGCGATCCGGGGGTCGAGCTGGATGGACGCCAGTGTCACCGAATTGCGGCTCAGCTATCGCGACTACGGCAACAAACCACGGCCCGATTTGGGCTTTAGAATAGCCCGGTACGCAGAATGATACGTCAACGTCAATAGCGGAGGGGGGACGACCGATGAGATATTTGCTCTATTCGATACTGGCCGGCGTCATCGCCGGTGGCGCAGTGATGGGAACGCAGCAATCACCCCCACCAAGAGAAGCCCCTGAAGTAGAACGCACACAGGAACCGCCTGACGAGCCTGACGCCAAACCGGCAGAGGAGCACTCTTCGCAGGAAAAGGACACTCAAAGGGACACATCGCAAGAGGAGGAGCTGGAGCCCTTCATCCCCTCGGAGAAGATTCCCGTCGATAACGCTATCTCGTTTCCAGTCGATATCTGAAAGGTGCTTGGCGAATGAAGAAGACGTACCCAGTCGAGTTCGTGTTCCAAACCGTGTCCTTGATCGTCGCCATTATCATGGTCCATGCCATCTATGTGCTCCTCGTCCGGCCGCGCGCAGATTACATCCTGGCTGAACAACAAGCACTCATGGAGGCGGACGAAAACTACGTTCAAGAACGATCGGTCTACGTGATCATCCGTGACTTCGAGCAAGAAACTTGTTTCATCTTGATGCTATGGGCGATGTCCATCATGTCGTACAAGGCGATGGAGGCGGCGCGCGAGAAAAGGCTGCTTGAAACGGATCTGGTCCCGGTGGCGGAGGGGACCAAGATATTGCCAGAAGATGCGCGCGAATATGCGCGTCAGATCCAATCCCTGCCGGATTCCGAGCAACGTCTGCTGCTTCCACGCGCTTTGCTTTCCGCGTTGGGACGTTTCGGTGCCACGCGCAACATTCAAGACGTCTCCACGACCGCCCACGCTGTCGCCGAGGCGGAGTCGGAACGATTGGACTCCGAGCTCTCGATGGTCCGCTACATCGCGTGGGCCATTCCTTCGATCGGATTCATCGGGACCGTCCGCGGTATCGGTGAGGCCCTCGGCCAAGCGCACAAGGCGGTTGAAGGAGACATCGCGGGTGTCACTCAAAGCCTGGGCGTTGCTTTCAATTCCACCTTCATCGCGCTCTTAATCAGTATCGTGCTCATGTTCCTCCTGCACCAGCTGCAGCTCCAACAGGAACGGCTGGTAGCCGACACCGACACGTACCTCGATCATCATCTCATCCAACACCTTCAAGTTTCTTAGTCGAGATGAGCGTTTTAGCTATCGAGCTCAACGACACGGGAATCGAAACGGTACGCGATTCCGATCCTGGAACCGCGGCAATTTCTCCCAGCCCCGGCGTCGTCGTCCTGGACGGAGAGACCCTGCTCACCGGACGTGAGGCGGCGAGCCGCGCCCGGCTGAAACCGCGGTGGACCTACGACCGCTTCTGGGAAGAGCTCGATGAGGCGCCGCTCCCTCGGCCTTTTCTCCGAACCCTTCGCCGCGCCGACCTGGCTCACGCCCATCTGAAAGAGATTTGGGAATCCACTCGCGAGCGAGTCGACGGCGTGGTTTTGGCAATACCGGGATGCTTTTCGCATGAACAGCTCCGACTCGTCTTAGGAATCGCGCGCGCCTGCGGCATGCCGGTCACGGGGATGATCGATTCCTCCGTAGCGTGCTGTGCGCTCCTCGGGCTTTCCGGGCCGGGGTCTAACTCGACACCGGTAGCTGTTCATCTCGATCTGCACCTGCATCGAACGGTGGCTACCAGAGTCCAGCGCGACCATCAAGTGACGGGGGAAGTGAAGCGAGGGCGCATCGAGGTAAACGACCATGTCGGTCTCGTCACGTTGTTCGACACTTGGGTGAGACTCATCGCTCAAGTTTTCGTTCGCACGACCCGCTTCGACCCCCTTCATCGAGGAGAGAGCGAGCAAGCCCTCTACCTGCGCCTGCCGGGATGGCTCGACGAGCTTCGACGAGAGGACAGAGCAACTCTTGTCATGGAGGCGGGGGGGAGTGATCACTCCATCGAAATCACACGCGAGCAGATCGTTGCCTGCGCCCAACCTTTCTATGAACAGGTCGCCGAGCTAGTGAAAGCACTGGAACCCGTCGGGCAGCAAACGACACTGCTACTGTCGAAACGGATGGCCGAGCTCCCCGGGCTCGAGGACTTCTTGAGACTGGCCAATGAGAACCTGGTGGTTCTCCCGGGCGCGGCCGGTGCGAAAGGTGCCCTGAAGTTGGTGGGACGCTTTTGCTCCGATACACCGAAAGAGGGGCTGCCTTTCGTCACCCGCATCGCGCTGAACGAGACGTTTTCAGTGGGTCCAGAGGCCGAGGACGGCCGACCAGCTCCCATCGTCGCAGAAGACGCCGAAGGCTCGCGTACGCCCACGCACGTTCTAGATGAGGGACTCGCCCACCCGATCACTTCGAAGCCTTTGGTAATAGGGCTGAGCGTGCCGGAGGGAAGTCACGGCATTGACTTGGCCGAGCGAAGCGAATCGACCGCCGGCATTTCACGTTCTCATTGCAGCATCTACCGTGTCGGCGATCGAGTCTTGGTCGAGGACCACAGCAGCTACGGCTCCTTTCTCAACGACAAACGGATCGACACGAAGGCGATTCTCGCCGTGGGCGATCGCCTGAGAGTCGGCACTCCCGGCGTCGAGTTGCGCCTCATCGCGGTGATGGATTCCGATGGCACACCGCAGGGTTAGCGTACTCAGCCTGTCCTTCTTGGACGCCATGACCTGTGGCTTCGGCGCGGTGGTGCTGTTTTTCATGATCGTGAATGCCAGTTTCGGTAGGATCTCGGGGCGCATGACCGGCGAGCTTCAGGGCGAGGTCGACCGACTGGAGGAAGAGGTCCTCGAGGGCTACCAGAACCTCGTCGAGGTCAAGAACTCGCTTCGCGAGATCGAGCAGGAAAGAGTCGTCACCGACGGACTCTCCCGCCGCCTCATCGAAACGCTCGAGGAGATCCGAGTCGAGCTTGCCGCCTATCAAGACTCAACCGTCGCACAACGAGAGCACATCAACCGTCTGAAGGCGGATCTGAAATCTCTCGAGGAAGACGTCAAGCGACTGGCGGCGACCGCCCCAAGGGAAGAGACTCCCGGCGACAAGATACGAACCTTCGTCGGTGACGGAGATCGGCAATACCTTACCGGTCTCAAGGTCGGTGGCCGCCGGATTCTATTCTTGGTAGATGCGTCCGCGAGCATGCTCGCATCGACGATCGTCAACGCGGTGCGGCGGCGGAATCTTCCCGACCACGTCAAGATCCGCGCCGATAAATGGCAACAAACGCTGTCTACCGTCGACTGGCTGACCACACAAATACCCCGGGACTCGCGCTTTCAGATCTATACGTTCAATACCGCCGTCGGCCCGGTGATCCCAGGCACGGACGGCGACTGGTTAGACGGCGGCGACCGAAAAGTGCTCGACGAAGCGGTGCAGCGACTTCGCGGCCTGGTGCCGCAAGGGGGAACGAATCTGTATCAAGCACTTCAATCGATCCGGACGCTCCGGCCCGCCCCCGACAACATTATGTTGCTCGTCGACGGTCTCCCTACTCAAGGTCGGAAGCCTTCCCGGCGCAGCACGATATCCGGCCAGGACCGCCTCAAGCTCTTCAAGGAAGCGGTGAAGGAGCTCCGATCGAAAGTACCGATCAACGTCATTCTGTTCCCCATGGAAGGCGACCCGATGGCGTCGAGTGCCTACTGGAAGCTCGCTCTCGCAACAGGAGGCTCGTTCATGAGCCCTTCCCGGAACTGGCCGTAGTATGAGGAAAAGAACCAAGCGACAAAGCGATCTTGCGGGCTTCAGTCTTTCCTTCCTGGATGTTATTTGCTGTGGCTTGGGCGCCATCATTCTATTGCTGGTCTTGACCAAGATCGGTGAGCCCCGAGCGCTCGAGGCGCGACGGGTCGAGCTCGAAGGCTTGGTCGCCCGCCTTCAAGAAGAGCTCTACGAAATCCGCGGCGAGACGAACATTCTGAATCGGGAGCTCATCAGCAAGGAGGAGCAGGTCTCCGAGGAACGCGTCCGAATTGCTGGTCTTCGGGGTGACTTCTCCAAGATTGGAGGGGAGTACGCGGCCAGCAAGGAGCTCTCGGAAATCAGCGACATCGTGGAAGGTCGCCTGCTCGCCGCGCGCCAGGAGCTGAGCGCAGAGATGAAGCGGCTTCTCGGCCTTGCCCATCGACGCGACCCCAAGGACGCCACCGTGGGCGGGATACCCGTCGATAGCGAGTACGTCATCTTCATCATCGATACGTCGGGCAGCATGCACAACTACGCCTGGTCTTTGGTCAACCGGAAGATGAAGGAAACGCTCGACATCTATCCCAAGGTGAAGGGTCTGCAGATCATGAACGACATGGGCCAGCACATGTTCAGCAGCTACGCCGGTAAATGGATCCCCGACACGACGGGAAGACGCCGGGTGATTCTCGATCGACTCCGAACCTGGTCTCCCTTCAGCAACAGCAGCCCGGTGGAAGGAATTACCCGCGCCATTAGGCGGTACGCCGATCCCGGCAAGAAGATCAGTCTCTACGTCTTCGGGGACGAGTTCACCGGACGCTCCATCGACGATGTCGTCGAGACCGTCGACCGGCTGAACAAGGAAGATTCGCAAGGAAATCGCTTGGTCCGAATCCACGGCATCGGTTTCCCTGTCATGTTCTCTCAGTCGGGATTCCCGGAGAACACCGGTGTGCGGTTCGCGACCTTGATGCGAGAGCTTTGCCGCCGTAACGGAGGCGCTTTCGTCGGGCTGAGCTGGCGCCGCTGACGAAATCGCGCTAAAAGTCTAGAGAGAGGACATTCCGATGCGACCTCTGTTAATGGCCGTGCTAGTCTTGGCCTCGGTGCAATCCAACGACCAACCCACGCCACCCAAGGCCAAGATCGTCCCCCAAGAGCTCGAAAAGCACGGGGACGTCAGAACAGACAACTACTACTGGTTGAACGAGCGGGAAGACCCAGAAGTTATCGCCTACTTGACCGCCGAGAACGCCTATCTCGACGGTGTCATGAAGCACACCGAAGGGTTGCAGTCCGCACTTTTCGAGGAGATCAAGGGGCGCATCAAAAAGGACGACGCCTCTGCCCCCTACCCGAACGGCGGCTACTACTACTATTACCGCTACCGAGGGGACGAAGAATACGCCATCTACAGCCGCAAGGAAGGCTCGCTGGACGCCCCCGAGCAGATCATGATCGACGCCAACGAGCTCGCCGAAGGGCACGACTTCTTCTCGCTCGGCACCCTATCGGTGAGCTCGAGACGGGACATTCTTGCCTTCAGCGTCGATACGGTCGGGCGACGGTTCTATACGCTGCGCTTCAAGAACCTCAAGAGCGGCGAGATGTACGACGACGTCCTTTCCGACGTCACCGGGAACGTCGCCTGGGCCAACGATAACAAGACGATCTTCTACACCAAGCAAGACCCCGAGACCCTGAGATCTCATCGAATCTATCGGCACGTCCTAGGCACCGATCCAGCCAAGGACTTCTTGGCGTACGAGGAAGCCGATGAAGAATTTAGCTGCTTCATCTCAAAGAGCAAGTCGCGGAAGTACCTCATTATCGGCACCTACCAGACACTCAGTACGGAGTATCGCTACTTGGATGCCGCCAATCCCACCGGTGAGTTCAAGGTCATCCTACCGAGAGAGCCGAAGCACGAGTATTCCGTCGAGCATCTGGCAGACAAGTTCTACATCCGAACCAACTGGGAAGCACCGAATTTCCGGCTCATGGAAACCCCTATCGTCAACACCGAGAAGAAGAGCTGGCGCGAAGTCATCCCCCACCGCACCGACGTATTTCTGAGGGACTACGATCTTTTCCAGGACTTCCTCGTCGTGACCGAGCGGGAGGATGGACTCAATCACATTCGCGTCATTCCTTGGGCCAACTCAGGAGATAGCCCAAGGGACGGTAGTCACGAGCACTATTTGGACTTCGGAGAGCCGGCTTATTTCGCATACACCAACACCAACAGAGAGCTCGACACGCGAGTTCTTCGTTACGGCTACTCATCCATGACTACTCCTTGGTCGACCTACGACTACGACATGGTGACGAACGAGAAAACCTTGCTCAAGCAGGGCGAGGTGGTCGGAGACTTCGATCCCGCCGACTATCGCACCGAGCGTCTCCACGCGGTGGCGAGAGATGGCAAGAAAGTACCCATCTCCATCGTGTTTCCCAAGGACGTGAAGAAGGACGGGAGCGCTCCGCTACTCCTCTACGCTTACGGCTCCTATGGCGCGTCGATGGACGCTACGTTCAGCTCGGCGCGGCTGAGCCTTATGGAGCGTGGCTTCTCCTATGCCATCGCCCATATCCGTGGCGGCCAGGAGCTTGGGCGTCAGTGGTACGAAGACGGCAAGCTGCTCAACAAGAAAAACACGTTCACCGACTTCATCGACTGTGGTAAGTATCTGGTCGAGGAGGGATACACCAGTAAAGACCGCCTCTTCGCAATGGGTGGAAGCGCCGGCGGCCTCCTGATGGGCGCGGTGGTGAACGGGGCCCCCGAGCTTTTCAAAGGAGTGGTCGCGGATGTGCCTTTCGTCGACGTGATTACAACGATGCTCGACCCCGACATTCCCCTTACTACCGGCGAGTACGACGAGTGGGGCGATCCCAATGACAAAGAGTATTACGACTACATGCTCTCCTACTCGCCCTACGACAACGTGGAAGCTAAAGATTACCCGCACTTACTGGTCACGACCGGGCTCCACGATTCCCAAGTACAGTACTGGGAGCCGGCCAAGTGGGTGGCCAAGCTACGAACCCTGAAGACCGATGACAGCATCCTGATATTGAAGACGAACATGGATGCCGGACACGGCGGCCCGTCCGGACGATTCAAGCGCCACGAGGAGACCGCGCTCACGTACGCGTTTTTGTTGGATTTGATGGGAATTACGAAGTAAGCCCCTCACCGAGTGACCGAGCCTCAAACACATGGCCGCCGCCGTTTCTGGGCAGGCGCCCTGCAACTCCTTAGAAGCCTCGAGAGCAGGGTCGAGCTCTTCGCGAGGCATCCTCTCAAACCGAAACGAGGAAAGAAAGCCTCCGCCGTTTCGGTCAACAGATAGATCGTGGTGACGCCTCGCTCCTTCGCGTAACCGAGCAGCATTTTTACCAACCTTCCACCCAATCCGTGGCCTCGTCCGCTCGATGCCACCGCCAACGAGCGGAGGAGACCCACATCGCCATAACGTTCGAGTCCGATCGTTCCGACCAGCGCTTCATTCTCTCGGGCGACAAGAAAACTCTCTAGGTTCTCCTCGACTCCGTCGACGGGAAGGTCACAAGTTCTTAGCAGAGCGAGCACGTCCGCAAGCTCGCTCCACTCCGCCTCCCGAATCGTGGTGCTCACGCTGCGGCCTGCTCCTTGGTTGGTTTCACGGCCGAGACCTGGATGCTTGCCACTCTTCCCAAAAGACGATTGGCGAGTGGTCTCAGGACACGGGAACGGGGGCTCGCCCCACGTCGCAAGAAAGCGCCGACCCATCCGTACTCACCGAAAAGCGTCGAGAGTTACTCGGTGTCGTAAACGTGCCGGGCGACCACTTTGACGTCGGTGAAGCCGGCACTCTTGATCGCGTCCAAGTAGTCCTCTTCCGGCAAGGCACCGCTCAAACAGGAAGCATAAAGTGCCGAGGTCCGGAAAGGACGCGGAATTCGGGCGACGATGTCGCTGACCGAAACTCGTCCCCCCGGCCTAAGTACGCGGTAGGCCTCGCGAAAAACTCTCTTCTTGTCGGGTGCGAGGTTAATCATGCAGTTGGAGACGATCCAATCCGCATTCTCGTCGTCGATAGGCATGGTCTCGGCATCGCCCAACCGAAACTCGACATTGTCCGCTCCCGCTTAAAGAGCGTTGGCGCGGGCCCTTTCGACCATCACCGGGGTCATATCGAGACCGATCACCTGCCTCTCGGGGCCCACACGTTCCACGGAGAGCAGGCAGTCGATACCCGCACCGGAGCCGATATCGACCACCGTTTCCCCTTCTTGAACGCCCGCAAAGGCTACGGGGTTGCTACAGCCGAAAGAGCTCTGGACGTCGCCCTCGATAAAAAAGACCCAAAGAGGAAACTCGAGCGGCGGAAGGCGAGGCAACGCCAGCAAAATGTCACCAAAGCCCAACCTCGTCCAGACGAGGTGTCGAAAGATGTCGCGCCGGGCGTGCCGAGAGTCAAAGACGAGCCGGCGAGGTCGCGATACGTTCCCTCCGAGGCCATCGAGCGGGTCCACGCCCGTGGAAACCATCAATGTGAATTCAAAAGCGATGATGGGAGGCGATGTCGGTCGCGGACCGGCCTTCAGGTGGAACACGAGCGGCCGTTTGCCATCCTTCGC
Source organism: Candidatus Marinacidobacterales bacterium (assembly GCA_965222425.1). Taxonomy (GTDB): domain Bacteria; phylum Acidobacteriota; class Vicinamibacteria; order Marinacidobacterales; family DATDRI01; genus CBDCNP01. The sequence continues at coordinate 77,189 of CBDCTW010000010.1, read as the reverse complement.
AGCCACGATGAGCAATTCCTTCGCCTCTTATGTCCCCCGCACAATCGCTTGGTGGCCGAGCACGTCTACGGGGCCGAATTCATCCAACGGAAGATCGATAAGAGGAGACGTTCGAGCGCAAAACCAAGTGCCAGCGCTGTCGAAGCCTAAAACCGCCAGCCAGTCCCCAGATACCGCGTCCGCAGCTCCGAGAAGCTTTTTCGAAGTCCCCCACCTAGGGCTCCAACGATGGGACTAGCCAGGTACGCGAAAACCAGAAGGCCGTAGCCCAGGAGCGCCGCTTCCCTGCCATCCGGAAGATCGCCCACCACCAAGGGCCGCCAAAGCACGCTGAATTCCGGGACGTACCAACACAGGAATTCATAATCCGCGGCGCGGCAATCCTCCAGATGGTCCAGCCCATAGACGGCACCGCTCGCTCCCACCCAAACCGACAGCGCCAGGATCAGCAAGAGGAGCAGATTCTTCCCCACCGACTTTCCGCTCCGAGAAAGCGATACGGCCAGCGCAAGCGATGCCGGAATCGCCCCCAAGAGCAGAAACCGCGGCCCCCATGTCCATCCCCCATACCAAGCCCACCACTTCGAGTAGACGGGGATGTCCCGGCCGCTGTTGAATTTGGTCGGGTAGCGGCGGCACCTGTGAATACTCTTAGGCAGCAAACTCATCGCTGTCAAGAGATTTCTGTTTGCTTCTAAGCGCGTGAACGAGAGCGCCCATATGGCGATAGCCTTTGATACGCCGGAACTTTTTCTGCGCGGTGACGACGCCAAGAGCGGTCCATCGGCGAACCATGGAAGGACTCTTCCAACGCTTGACGTTTCTCGATACTCTGCGAATGGTTCCGTTGAGATTCTCAATGGCGTTCGTCGTGGCAAGAGACTGGCGAAGTAAGGCGGGCGGCGCGAGCTTCACGACCGTGAGTGTTTCTTCCATCCCTTCACGAAGGCTTCTGGCAGCTTCGTCGTAGCCGTTTCGCTCGAGCCACGACACCAATGCCTGAAGTCGCTTGCGCGCCTTGTCGGCACTCTTGCACTTGTAGGCTTCCTTCATCGTCTGGAGCACATAGGCGTGACGAGACTTGGGAAGGTACGAGCGAAGATTTCGGAGTTTATGGATCTGGCACCTTTGGATGACCGCGAGGTCCCCCAAAACGTCGACGAGTGCCTTGCGGATGCCTTTGCCTCCGTCCACTACGCAGAGAATCGACTCATCGACGCGCAAGCCTCGCTCGAGAAGGTCCTGCAACATCGCGGTGCACATCCGAGAGTTCTCCGTCGAGCCCAGCCATATACCCAGGGGCACCTTCGTTCCATCTATTGTGATACCTAGAGTTACGACGACGGTCTGTCCGGCCACCTCAAGGCCATCCAGCATCAGTGCCGCAAGCTCGAACTCCTCTAGCCGCCGAGACAGGTATTCCTCGAGCTTCTTAGTCGTCTGGCTCACGAGGTGACGGCTGGCGGCACTCTTACTCGTGCCACGAGACTTCAACTTGGCCGCGGGTTTGTCCAGACTCGATTCGTAATTTCGGGTCGATACGCCCACCAAGATCTGATTCAACACTCGCTCTGGAAGCGGGTTTTTTTCGCGGAAGGCTTCGAAGTGTGGAAGCGACGCCTCCGCGCCCGACTTCGAGCGAACTCGAGGTCGCGACACTTGGATGCGACGACCACCGAAGCTCAGCTCTCCGTTCGTGCTCCCCCAGTGGTTATGAGTTCGCTCCTTCTCGTGCTTGCCCTTGAGCCCCGCGATCTCCTCGGCGTCCTCTCCGAGCAGTAGGTGCAGAGCTGTCAGTCCTTGCTCGTACACCCATTCCGTCAGATCCGCCTTCGTGGCCGCGATCCCAGCTATCATCGGTAGCAGTATCTGACCGACTTGGCCAACTACCTTGCCCGTAGGCGAGTGCGTTTGCTTTCTTACTGGCTTCTTTGATTTCCTAGGCATTGGTGGCTCCTTGTCCCCCTCTGGAGACGGTTTATTGGCAGACCTATTCTTAGGCCGGCCAAGGAGCCGCCGCTACCCCAAATTCAACATCCGGCGGGACATCCCCGAGTAGACCAGCACCAGGCCAATCAGGAACCTGAACCGCCCCGGGTTTCCCGGAGACTCCAACTCTTGAGAGGATGGAGTCATGACAAGACGAAGCAGGTATTCACCGGAGGTAAAAGAGCGCGCAGTGCGGATGGTTTTCGACCAGCAGGCTCAGCACGAATCTCAGTGGTCAGCGATCTCATCGATTGCGTCGAAGATTGACTGTACGCGGGAAACGCTACGCACGTGGGTGCGTCGAGCAGAGCGTGATGCTGGGAAACGAGCGGGACTGACGACGGACGAGCGTCAGCGGCTGAAGGAGCTTGAGCGAGAGAACCGTGAGCTAAAGCGGGCGAACGAGATCCTTCGCAAGGCGTCGGCGTTTTTCGCCCAGGCGGAGCTCGACCGCCGACCGAGGTGAATGTGTTGTTCGTGGACGCGAACCGTGAGAGTTACGGGGTCGAGCCGATCTGCCGGATGCTTCCGATCGCCCCGTCGACCTATTACGAGCAGAAAGCGCGAGAGAAGGACCCAAGCCGCCAGCCAGCGAGAGCGAAGCGCGACGTCCAACTCCGCGGCGAGATTCGTCGTGTACGGCAAGAGAACTTTGACGTGTATGGCGTGCGCAAGGTCTGGCGTCAGCTGTGCCGTGAGGGCCGCGACGTGGCTCGATGCACGGTGGCCCGTCTGATGCGTGAAATGGGTCTACAGGGGGCGGTCCGTGGACGTCGATTCAAGACGACGAAGCCGGATTCGAGCGGCGCTCGCCCGATGGACCTCGTGGAGCGCGACTTCAACGCCACACGCCCGAACGAGCTCTGGGTCTCGGACCTGACCTACGTTGCCACGTGGCGCGGCTTCGTGTACGTCGCCTTCGTCATCGACGTCTTCGCTCGACTCATCGTCGGTTGGCGAGCGACGACATCGTTGACTGCCGGCATCGCTCTCGATGCGTTGGAGCAGGCGCTGCACGAGCGCCGACTAAACCCAGAACACCCATTGGTGCATCACAGCGACCGCGGCGTGCAGTACGTCTCGATCCGTTACACCGAGCGGCTCGCCGAGGCGGGCATTGAGCCGTCCGTCGGCAGCCGAGGCGACTCTTACGATAACGCTTTGGCTGAATCCATCATCGGCCTCTACAAGACCGAGGTGATCCGTCGACGTGGGCCCTGGCGTGGTCCTGAGGACGTCGAGTTCGCCACCCTCGAGTGGGTCCATTGGTACAACACGCAACGACTCTTGGAGCCGATCGGAAATGTCGCCCCCGTCGAGTACGAGATGAACTACTATCGGTCGCAGGAAGGCTCGCTAGAGATGGCGAGACTCAACTAAAACAGTCTCCGGAAAACCCGGGGCGGTTCAAACCAGATCCACAGACGGTAGCTGCGCCGGAGCTCCTCTTTGAGAGACGCCGTGGCGGCGGTAAACGAGAGTAAGAGCCCCGGTGCAAAGAACACCAGGCCCTTGCCGAACGAAAAGAGGAGGGAAAGAGCGCCGAAAAAGAACGGGTAACTGAACCCCGGCCGGCCGGAATATGTCAGTATGGTTTCCGCCCCGGCGTTTCCTTCGTAGCCTGTGACCCACGGTGAGCCGCGCCTCACCCAAGACTCGACGAGGACCAGTCCGGCAGCAGCGACCGGCACGAGAAGATACCGGAAGCGTTTCTTGTGGAGTGCCTCCGACCCCCCTAGACCGCCCAATCCCACCATCGATGCCGGCGTGTTGACCGCACCCACGATCATCGCGCCCCATCCCCATCGGGCCCATCGAGGATGACCAACTTGCGTTGCGAGAATGCCGGCGCCTACCACCATCGCCGTAAACACTTCGCTGTAAAAATCCTTTAAATGGTTCGGAAACATAGAGCCGATCAGGAGAATCAGCAGAAATTTGCGAACGACACTTGGATCGAGCTTGTCTTTGAGAAGGTGGTAGAAAACGAACAGCCCTCCGGCGAAAACGAAAAAATTGAACCTCGCGATCCACCACTCAGCCGACTCGTACAGCTTGCCCAGCGGCCATAGAACGAGGGCAAACTGAGGACCCACCATGGAGTATCCGGTGGAAACAATCTTGTCGGCGTTCATCAAGCTCCGAAGCGCGCGGAAACGCAGATAGCCATCACCGGAAACGAGATGAGGAAGGCAGAAGAAAAGGACGACCAGGCCAACGAGGATGAGGGCTATCTTTATTTTCTTGGAGTGACGTGCGAAGAAAGACAAAATTTCTAATGAACCTCGATGAATGCTCGTGCTTCTCGGAGCTCGGGTAGGCTCACAGCCGTTTTTCCAGTCATTTCCGGTGAGAATAGTCGTTTTTGTAGTGTCGATCTACTTCCACCCGGAATACCCTACGGCTTGGATATGATAGGAATGGACTTTCAGGGGAGAAACTAATGAAGAAGAAGGTCTTGGTCTTATTCCTCGTGTTTATTGGCTTTTTGACGATTCTCGTCGTCGCGGTAGGCCTGGGTGTTGCTTTCGCTCAGCGTCTCGCCAAGGGGACCGTTCCAGAGAAAACGATTCTGCAGGCGAACTTCGAGAGGGCACTCATCGAGTACGTTCCCCACGATCCGGTGGGCGCACTAATCAAGCAGAAGACACCCACCGTGCTCGGAGTAGTCGAAACACTCGCCAAGGCCGCCGATGACGAACTGGTCGTGGCACTGGTGGCCCGACTCGGTTCTTCGAGCGTGGGCTTGGCCCGGCTTCAAGAAATCCGTGACGCCGTCCTTCGCTTCCGTGAAAGCGGCAAACCCGCGATCGCGTATGCCGAGACCCTCGGTGAGGTGGCGCCGGGAAACGGGGCCTAGTACCTGGCCACGGCTTTCGATGAGATCTACATGCAACCGTCCGGAGACCTCGAGTTGACGGGACTCATTGCCGAGAGTCCGTTTTTGCGCGGCATGTTCGACAAGCTTGGGATTGTGCCCCGCGGTGACCACCGCTACGAGTACAAGAATGCCCTCAACACGTTCAACGAGCGAAAGTACACGGCTCCCCACCGGGAAGCCATGCAGACCTTGTTGGATTCCATGTTCGGGCAGATGGTGGTGGCAATCGCGGACGCGCGCTCTTTGTCGGAAAACGAGGTGCGCGCCGTCATCAACCGAGGACCCTTGTTGGGACAAGAAGCGGTGGAGGCTAAGCTCGTGGACGGTCTTGCGTACCGGGACGAGGTGCGCAACCAGGTTAAAGAGAGTGCCGGCGAGGGAGCCGAGTTTCTTGGCCTATCGAAGTACCTCGGATTTGCCGGCCGTCTCTACGGCGAGGGTGAGACGATCGCTCTCATCTATGGCGTTGGAGCCGTCACGCGAGGAAAGAGCAGTACGATCCCTTCTCGGAATCCGTCAGTATGGGCTCCGACACCGTTGCACAGGCGATACGTGACGCCATCGATGATGACGACGTCAGGGCGATCATCTTCTGGGTAGACAGTCCCGGAGGATCGTACGTGGCTTCGGACACGATCTGACGGGAGACCGTACGCGCCCGCGACGCGGGAAAACCGGTCATCGTCACTATGGGTGCGCTCACGGCATGAGGAGGATACTTCGTGAGCATGGCGGCCGATAAGATCCTGGCCCAACCAGGCACGATCACAGGATCGATCGGAGTTCTGTCCGCGAAGTGTTTGACACCGGGTTTTTGGGAGAAGACGGGCATCTCTTGGGACGAAGTCCACACCAGCGAGAACGCCAATTACTGGACCGGCCTGCACGACTACACACCCGCGCAATGGTCTCGCTTTCAGAGCTGGCTCGACCGTGTCTACGTAGACTTCACGAGCAAGGTTGCGGAGGGACGGGGTCTTCCGAAGGAAAGGGTTCTGGAAATAGCGAAGGGTCGTGTCTGGAGTGGAGCGAATGCCAAAGAGCTCGGTCTCGTCGACGGGCTGGGAGGATTCTCTGAGGCGATCGGACTCGCCCGTGAAGCAGTCGGCATCGACGCCGACGCTGCGACCCATCTGAAGCCCTTTCCAGAGAGAAAATCTCCTTGGAAGCTTTTCTTGGAACAGGGCTCAGGAAGCCAGGAGACCAAAGCGGTGATCGCCGCGATGGCGCGCGCCGGCGAGTTGGTGGGGCCTTTGACTCGGCTCGCCAAACAGCTCGGCATGACGAAGGGGCGGGGCGTTTTGGAAATAGAAAAGCCGGAACACAACTGGTAAGTGAAGAAACGCAAGAAAAAAGGAAAAGCGTCTGCGCGAAAAAGGGCAGTCAAGGCCGTCAAAAAGCTCTCCCGCCGCACCAAGGCCCGCCCGACACAGGCGCACGGTACTCGGCCTCCACCGCGGAAAAAGCGGAAGATGAAGGAGCTCTTGGAAGAGGAAGGCTGGTAGCTGGGATTGGCTACTTAAACTTTGCGAGGAAGGATGTCGGCCGGCTGTGGTCGACCGCAAAGATAGCCTTGGATCGCGTCACAGCCTTCCTTGTAGAGAAAGGCCAGCTGCTCCTCGGTCTCGACGCCCTCGGCGATCACGTCCAGCTTAAGTTTGTGTCCTAATCCGATGATTCCCGCCGCGATCGATACGCCGTCCCGCTCGGTGGTGATGTCCCTAACGAAGGTGGTGTCGATCTTGAGAGAATCGATGGGAAATCTCCTCAGGGAAGTCAAAGAAGAGTAACCCGTCTCGAAGTCGTCCAACGCAATTCGAACTCCGAGGGACTTGATGCCGGCAAGCGCCGCCTTAGTCCGCTCGGTGTCCTGCATGAGATGGCTCTCTGTGATCTCGAGCTCGAGACATTGCGGCGCGAGCTGGAAATCCTCGAGCGCACGACCGACTCCGCCCACGTCTCCCGCTCGAACTGTTCCAGATCCGAGCCCACGACCTTGATAGGCAAGTCACCGAAAGACAGGTTGAAGGTCCGGGCATTGGACACGTTGGTCAAGAAGAAGCGCACCACCTCTCCCCTTCACCGACAACTGATACTCTGGCTCTCCATTAACAAGGAAGACGTTCCCGAACCTTCCCATCAGAGAGTGTGTCGCCCTCTCCTCGCCAAACGGAAAGAGACCGTCCTCGGTGACGAGAAAGTCATCCAACATGAGGATCTCTTCTCGGTTGACCGGATTGAAGTAGGTCGGGCTCGGGGGTCGAACCAGCATGTTGTCGTAAAGCCCGAGGTCTTTCTGGATGTCCTCCCGGTGATGTGGGTGGTACCAGTAAATACCGGCATCTCGAAAGAAGATCCGATACTGGAACGTCTCCCCGGGCGCTACCGGATCCTGCGTCACGCCGGGCACACCGTCGAACGGATTATCGAGACGCACGCCATGCCAATGCACGGTCGTTGAGCGCTCGGTCAGGTTGGTGAAGTTCACGAATATTGTGGACTTCTGGTTGACCTGGATGAGTGGCCCCGGATACTGGCCGTTGAACCCATACATGATGTAGGTGTGTCCATGGATGCTGCGTCTCACGGGAGCGGCGATGAGGTCGAGCGTTTGCCCATCCGCGAGCTTCACGAGCTCCCGAGGTCTCGCGTCAGGCACCGCGTCGAGGTCGTCGACCCCAGGTAGATAGGGCTCTGAGCGCGAACGGAGTTCTTCCATTCCTGGAATCATCCTCACCATCGGATGCATCGGCGGATGGGTCCAGCCGTCACCACCATGCCGGGCGGCTCGGCTGATGGGTTTAGCCCGAAGCATCAAGGGACTATCCGGCATCATGTGGCTGCTCGGAGACATGCCTCTCAAGACGAGACGGCCCTTTCGATCGGTGACATCTGGAGAGACCTCCGCCGAAATCATGATCGTGAACTTGTTGAACGCGACCCGTCCGACGCTTTCGTTCCAGCCGTTTTCGACCTCGCCGAGCTTCACCATGGGACTCAGGAGGGGTGTGGTAGCCCACGCGACGTACGTCGTGTAATTGCCAAGACTCCTCGGGTCGGGGAGACCTTCGATTCGTAGACTGACTTCGTGAACATGGTGACCTTCTCGGGTCACCGCCATTCCGAAGGGAGACTGCACCCAGCCCAGCTCGACCACACCGCCCGCCCCGCGCATATCGGGTGTGGGCAGAAGCTCGATGCTGTACATCGAGGGATCGCCCGTCGCCTGCGCGGCCGCGACCGTCAGGGCCAGGAAGAAAGGGAGCACGGCGGATTATTGTTTGGCCGATGTCTGGAGTCAAAGGTGGCAGACAATTGGAGGCGGCGGCGTTGTGATCACAAACTGTGCGGGAGCTGGAGGTGGCGGCGTTGGTTTGAAATTCCACACCGCAAGACCGATGAGGGTACCTCCCGCCGCCAAGGTGGCGAGCGCCAATCGTATTGCCTGCCGCCAATTCCCTCGCTCAGAGGTTCCCGTTGACAATGAGCTGCCTTCCGCGATCCACGTCAACTCGTCTCTCAGGTCATGGGCGCAGTGCCACCGATCCTCGGGGTCCTTCGCCAGGCAGCTCTCGACGACATGGCCCAGAGCGAGGGGTGTCATCGGCTGAAGCGAGGCAAGCGCCGGGGGCTCGCTGTTCATGATTGCCCCGATCAAGCTCGCTTGGCTCTCGCCCTTGAACACCCTCTCCCCAGTGACCATCTCGTAGAGCACCTCGCCGAAAGCAAAGAGGTCCGTCCGGGCGTCTACGGCCTTTCCTTCCAGCTGCTCGGGGGCCATGTACTGGAGGGTTCCGACAATCGCCCCTTCTCGTGTCATCTTCGTCACGGTGGCCATCGAATCGACGTTGGCATCCTTTGGCATCAGCTTCGCCAAGCCAAAATCCAGAAGCTTTACGCCTGACTTCGTGAGCATGATGTTGGCGGGCTTCAGATCCCGGTGAACCACGCCCTGACCGTGTGCTTTGTCCAGTGCGTCGGCGATTTGAATTCCGTACCGCAGAGCTTGGTCGAGAGGCAGTGCGCCTTTCTCCAATCGGTCGGCGAGCGTGTCTCCCTCGATGTGCTCCATGACTATGAAGTCAACGCCATTCTCAGTGCCGATGTCGTAGAGCGTGCAGATGTGCGGATGGTTCAGGCTGGACACGGCCTGCGCTTCCCGCTCGAATCGCTCTTTGAGACGGGTGTTATCTGAAAGGTGTGAAGGAAGAACTTTGATGGCGACGGTGCGGTCGAGCCGGGTGTCTTTGGCCTTGTAGACCTCACCCATCCCGCCTGCACCCAGAGGTGCCAGGATTTCGTAAGGGCCAAGACGATCACCGGCGCTAAGAGCCATAATCCCTCACCCAATCCCTCTCCGCAGGGGGGAGAGCGTTAGATCGAGTGACGAGGCAACTTTGCGCAGTCGCCTCGTCAGACCAAGAATAATCGGACCCAGCTTCGCGCCGAGGGTTAATGACATGGCTAGCCCTCAGAGACGGAAAATAGCCCGGCACAGGCTGAAAAGTCAAGGAAACCCTTGATTTCGGCACTCCTGTAATAGAAGATGCCGCCCACGAGCCCCGATGGGGGTACTGCCAATGGCAACCACTAAACGCTTCCTAATCGAGTATCTCCGCTCCCTCGAGGATCCCGCAAGGTTTTGGGCCGATGCAGCGGAGGCGGTTCACTGGTACAGGAAGTGGGACAAAGTCCTCGACGACAGTAACGAGCCCTTCTATCGCTGGTTCACCGGTGGCAAGCTGAACACCTGCTACAACGCCCTCGATCTTCATGTCGACGGAGGGCGAGCGGATCAAGCGGCTCTGATCTACGACAGCCCCGTCACGGACACCGTCCAGACGTTCACTTACCGTGAGCTACGTGATGAGGTAGCGCGGTTCGCGGGGTGCCTGGCGGGACAAGGGGTCGGCAAAGGCGACCGGGTCATCATCTACATGCCGATGGTTCCGCAAACTGTGGTGGCGATGCTCGCGTGCGCGCGGTTGGGCGCGGTGCACTCGGTGGTGTTCGGTGGGTTTGCGGCGAATGAATTGGCCATTCGTATCGACGACGCAAAGCCCAAGTTGATCCTTTCGGCTTCGTGTGGGGTCGAAGTCACTCGCGTCATCCCGTACAAGCCCCTTCTCGACAAAGCCATAGGGTTGGCCAACCACAAACCGGACAGGTGCATCATTCTCCAACGTCCGATGGAGAAGGCCGAGCTCGTCGCCGGCCGCGATCTCGACTGGAACGAAGCCCTGAACAGCGCGCAGCCACACGATTGCGTACCGGTGACCTCGACGGATCCTCTCTACATTCTCTATACGTCAGGCACCACGGGCGAACCGAAAGGAGTCTTCCGCGACAACGGTGGTCATGTCGTTGCGCTCAAGTGGTCCATGAAGAACATCTACGATGTGGACCCCGGCGACGTTTACTGGGCGGCATCCGATCTGGGTTGGGCCGTCGGCCACTCCTACATCGTCTATGGCCCGTTATTCAACGGAAACACCACCGTGCTCTATGAGGGAAAACCGGTAGGAACGCCCGACGCCGGTGCCTTTTGGCGAGTCATCTCTCAGCACCGTGTCCGCACTCTCTTCACCGCGCCCACCGTATTCCGCGCCATCAAGAAGGAAGACCCGGACGGCGAGCTCATCAAAAAGTACACCCTCTCGGCGTTCAAATCGCTGTTTCTAGCCGGGGAGCGATCCGATCCCAACACGCTCCAATGGGCGGAACAAAACCTTCGCGTGCCGGTCATCGATCACTGGTGGCAGACCGAGACCGGCTGGGCGATCTGCTCGAACTGCCTCGGAATCGAGGCACTCCCCGTAAAGCACGGCTCGCCCACCAAGCCCGTGCCAGGCTGGGACGTGCGGGTTGTGGATGAAAACTGCAGAGAAGTCGAGTCGGGAAAGATTGGTGCCTTGGTGGTCAAGCTTCCTTTGCCGCCAGGCACATTCCCCACCCTTTGGAACGCGGACAAAAGATTCGTCGAAGCCTACCTCACCGAGTTCCCAGGTTTCTACAAAACCGCCGACGCCGGATTCATCGATGACGACGGCTACGTCTATGTGATGTCGCGGACCGACGACATTATTAATGTCGCTGGCCACCGCCTCTCAACGGGAGCGATGGAGGAAGTTCTCTCCGCCCATCCGGACGTCGCCGAGTGCGCGGTTATTGGCGTGGCCGATGAGATCAAAGGAGAGCTGCCGCTCGGATTGCTGGTCCTCAAGTCCGGCGTCGAGCGCGACGACGCCGAGATCGTTAAAGAAGCCATCCAAATGGTCCGGGACAAGATCGGGCCGGTCGCGGCTTTCAAGATCGCGACCGTCGTGAAGCAGCTACCCAAAACGCGCTCCGGAAAAATATTGCGCGGCACGATGAAAACAATCGCAGACGGCGAAGACTACAAGATGCCCGCCACGATCGAAGACCCGGCTATCCTGACTGAGATCGCCGCACGACTGCAGGAGATCGGCTACCACAAGGGTCAATGAGGCCTTACCGGGCGGACGTCGTCGGAAGTATGCTGCGTCCGGACTACCTCCTTGCCGCCAAGAAGAAGCAGCGCGGCGGGACGATCTCGCATCGGGAGCTCAAGCAAGTCGAAGACCGCGCGGTTGACGAGTACGTTGCGATGCAGGAACGGTGCGGCGTGGACGTCCTGACCGACGGAGAGATGCGGCGCAATCTCTTTTCCAGTCAGCTGGTTCAGGCCACCGAGGGGTTCGAACGCGTTTCCGGTATCTCCGTCGACTGGTTCTCCCTGGAGGGTGAGGTTGTGTCCGGCCCAGTATCGATCGCGGTGGTCAGCAAGCTGCGCTTTGGATGGCTCCCGCGATGGTGTCTTTACCCTCACGCCCCCTCCTCCCCTGAAAAAGGAACCACCTGTCCTGTTCGGTGTTTCCCGTGATGCAGTAGCCCAGGCACCTTTGGGGATATTCGATCACGTCCTTGTCATCGAAGATTTGTCGTAACGTGTTCCCCCATAGATCACTTCGGGCGTCAGGCTCCCATCCGCACGCGGTTGCTTTGGTGATCCGGTCTTCCGGTAGTCCTGGTCGACAAACGCCCGTGTCTAGCTCCACAACCCCATTGCCACATCCGAGTAGGAGTGGATCTGAGTCCCAACCGTCGCCCGCGTCTGCCACGGGCTTCAATCTCTTCGCGAAACTGAGAGTGTTGGTCAGGCGGCTATTTGACTCATTCCTCTTGCACCATGCCTCGTGAGCCTTCCGCACCTCCTCGTTAGCGATGTGACCCGATGTGGCGGCTCGGTCGCGCATGGACTCGATGAGGAGTCGCGTTACTTCTCCGTCTGACTCTTCAGTCCAGCGGTGGCCGGAGTACAAGAGCTAATGTTGGCGTCGGTGATCAAATCGGAGGAGATCACCAAACTGTTCCACGAAGTATTCAGCATCACCCACCTCGGTCAATGGAAACTTGTCAAAGGCCGGTGGGTACTTCGAGGAGGACTCCGCGATCTGCATCACTTCTGTTTCGTGAAGCGGCGGACGGCATCGAGTCTGGTTGATGTTGGACGCAAAACCTCTCGGTTTCACGTCCACCAAAACTTTTAAGGAGGGACGTTCAGGCTCACTGCTCGCTAGGCGGCTGCCGATGCATTCTGACCTCGCTATAGCGGTCAGAAGAACAGGCTCAGCTTTTGGTTTCGATCCCCAGCTTCGGGATCACCACGAGCAACAAGGAAATATATTCTCCCGCACATTATACACTTCTCATGATGGGAAGTGAAGGGCAGGGGGCACGCGGCGGGTGTGCGTCATAAATGTGGGGTGAGACTACCCGCAGCGGGCCTCCCAGAACTGCTCCCAGCGACGGCTGAGTTCGCAGCATCTGAGGGCGATGATGGCATTGGCACCGCGGACGGTCCAGCGCATTCCGGACTGCTTGAGCCGACGGCCGACGATGGTTTTGCATGCCGCCTCGACGACGCCGGAGCCGACGAACAAACCTTGTTCACGGAAGCGCTGGTAGCGCATCCGCTCCGTGTTGGTCTGGAAGTAAGCCGTTGCCTTTCTGAGCTCGTCCTTGACGAATTCGCTTTTGGGGCGCAAGCGAGCAAAGGTCGAGAGAAGCCCTTCAAGGTTGGCTTCATCAAGCAGTTGGATGGATGCCTCTGTCCACGCCTTGGCCTGGAGTGGTTCGTACAGCACCTTGGCAAGGTCTGAAACATGCTCGCGGGCATGGTAGAGGTCGAGGATCTCGGTGGCATCCGCAAAGTGCTCAGCCGCAAGATTCCAGATCCAGGGCGCACCATCTCCGATGACAATGACCTGTTCGGCAAAGCGCAGGCCCCGCCGGATGGCCTCGGTAAAGATTCGTTGGCCGAACTCTTCGGCGGTTTCGATGGCGCCGACGTAAGTGGTGGAGTCCGGATCACGAAGAGCAAAGCCCTCGTCGTCCAAGCTTGTCTGCGTGAACACGCAACCGAGCTTGGCCTCCCTGCTCTTCGCCATGCCCGAGTCGTCTTTGCCTTGCCGTCCTTGTGTCTCATGTGGGACCATGGGCACTCCGGTGCCGTCGATGGCGATGTACATCTTGGGCACCGGTTTGATCCGAACTATTTTTCCGGACAACACCAGCTTACGCTCCTTGCCAGCGATAGCCTCGACCTGTTGCCCAAGTCTTTCTGAGACCCGTTCCACCTCTTTCGTATTGACCACGATTCCAGCTAATAGTTCTAGATCTTGGCGCCCCTCGTCGAAGGGTTCCTTGCTGCCGACGCGTCCCATGAGGCGCCGCACGCCGGGAGAGAAGGAGGTTGCCACGATGTCCAGCTCACGGTCCCTGGGAATACTGCCCTGCTGGCAGTCTGGACAGTGGTAATAGGCCCTTCGAAGCTCGACCTTCGAGAGGACGGTCCGGAGCGTCTTGCTTCGGTGGTCCACGAACGTGGCCAGGTGACCCTTGCCGCAGTCGATCCGGTGACCTCGATACCCATCGTCCGCAGCGAGCAGCTTTTCCAGCAGGACACCACCCATCTCGTGCATCGAGTTCCGCACGGCCATCTCGGTTGCCTCGAGATCGACGCGGGCGGCTCGAGCGCTCCCGGGCACAACGCGTAAGAGCAAACGCTCTACTTCCCGTGCGAACTCCTCTTGGACGAGTTGCGTGAGGTTTTTTTTAACGCGGTCTTTTCCGAATCGGCTGCGGGCTCCTCGGGGCGCGCGTTGCAAATCCCCTCGTTGACTTGCAGCAGCTGCTGGGTGAGGAACCGGAAGCGCTTATAGGTCTCGACCTCCCGCTCGATCTTGGCGAGCCGCGGCCCGGGGCGGAGTTGCAAGGTTTTGGTCTTGCCCTCGACCTTGGTGGTGAAAGCGTAATAGGGACCGTGGCCAGGATGCTTGCGCTCGGAGCAACAACAGCCGGACTTTCCACAGGAGCGGAAGACCTCTGTGATAGTGCCTCGACGCATGTCACCGAGCTCAGCGATCTGGCAAAGGATGGCTTCGCGCTGGGTCAGGAGTGGGGGAAGCAGGTCTGGCATGGGCGGTCCTCCCTCTGATAGTTACAATACTATCAGAACATCGCGCCTCACATGCACCCTTCCAAATCTACCTACTTTCATGACGCACACCCGGCATCGGTCCTTCAGTGCCATACCCCAGCGGATGTAAAGAGGTATCATCACGGGTTAGACGACGCTTCAGAATCCGAGCAGCAGAAGAACCTCGAAAATGCCATCCGCAATCGCGTCTAACACCCACGCCGGGAACACCCACTCCGGGAGCATGCCGATCGAGAGCAGCACCGCGAGCGTGACAACCCACCATCTCCGCCTGAGCTTCGGGAATAGCAGGACGGAAAGCGGCAGTAGCGGGAGCAGAATCTCCCAGAACCAAACGTAGCCCATGAGCCTGCTAACGGTGAGAGCTACCACCACACCCGGCACCCAGTAGAACATTTTCTTCTTTTCCACCGTCATCCTCCTTTAGAAAAGAGCGACGCCCTTAGATTTCTGGGTTGATGCCCCGGTGTTGCCCCCCAAAGCCTGATCCTTGTAAGTGGTACGCCTGGTGGGACTCGAACCCACGGCCTACGGATTAGGAATCCGTTGCTCTATCCTGCTGAGCTACAGGCGCACAAGGACCTACGACGACGCCCGATCTTGCTGGGTCAAGTCTTAATTTTCCTGTCAAATCTTCGTACGGTTCCCCGCGCTCGGTTAAGCTGCTGATTCCTCCGACGTGCCTTGCGGGAGAAGCTCGTTGCGAAGCTCCTCGACTTTCATAGCGGCGAAGACATCCATCCTCACGCCGCGCCATTTGTTTGCGACGGCCAAGAGCACAGCGAACGAGAGTTTCATCGCGGCCTCCTCGGTGAAGAAGTGAGGAATGACCTTTGTGCGACGTTTGTGCTCTCCGAACGTGCGCTCAAGTAGATTCGACGTGCGAAGCCTTTTGTGATGCGCCGCAGGAAGGCGTAGCGCCTGAAGACACGCTTCGAGGGTCTCTTCCATGCACTTCATCGCGCTCGGGAATCGTTGGCGGTACCGAGCGATCACCTCCCGACCCTTCTTCAGCCCTTGCTCGTAGCTGTTCGCATGGAACGACTCAAGGATGGCCGCCTTGAGTTCGTCGCGCACTTCCTTCGGAGCCTTGCCCAGGATGTTCTCGAGGCGGTGCTTCTGGCAACGTTGCTTGAGGCTTCGAGGGAAGACCTCTGCGATCGCTTTGAGCACTCCAGGATTCCCGTCCGTCACGATGAGTAACGGCTCCCTCATTCCTCGGGCCACCATCTCCTGCAAGAACCCCTTCCAGTTCTCGTAGGATTCTCGGTTGCCGACACCGATATGAAGAAGAACTCGCGTCCCATCAGCGCGATAGCCGGTCGCAACGAGGATGGGCTCTTTCCTCTCCGCTCCTTGGTGGTAGCGCAGGTACGTGCCGTCGAGCTCGAGATACAACAGCTTCTCGTTCGAGAGATCCCGTTTTCGAAACGCCTCGAAATCCTCCGACAGACACCGTGTGACCCGGCTCACCACCGACTTCGAGACACCCGTGCCGCTCAGCACGTCCGCGAACGTCGCCTCAATGTCACGCGTCGACATCCCGTGGACGTACATCCGCGCGATCAGTTCATCGAGTTTCTCGGTCCGGCTCACGTAGGCGTCGAGAATCTTTGACTGAAACACCTTCTCTGTTTCTCGTACCTGCGGCACTTGCACCGTTACCGCTCCCTCGCCCGTGAGGACCCGATGCGACTCATACCCGTTGCGTCGTCCCTTCTCCTTCGTCGTTGCCGGAGCGTTCTCATAGTAATTTCGACCCAACGCCTCCGTCACCTCGCGCTCCAACGCATATTGAAGCATCATCTGAGCTCCCGACCGGACGATCTCCGAGAGATTCATCTCCCCAAATACCAGTTGTTCCTCGAACTGCTTGAGCAATCGCTGACTCGGTAGTACCTTTCCCATGATGTATGGTTCTCCTTTTCTGTCCCCATGACGGGGACGGGTTTGAGCTTGGGGAACCATACATCGTTTTTCTTTGACAGGAATCTTAAGACATCACCATCTTGCTGTAGTGAATAGCGTAGTGAATTGGACCCCGGTTTCTTGTCCATGATTCGTTCCACGGCATCTGCTTTGTGACTCGGGCTCAGATGAGCATATCGTACCACCATGTCCAGTTCCTTCCACCCTCCCAATTCCTGAACGGTGCGGAGGTCAACGCCGGCCATCACCAACCGACTGGCAAAACTGTGTCTCAGCGTATGCGGAACCACATCTCGCCCTAGGCCAGCTCGCCGACAGGCCGTGGCGAAGGCAGTCCTGATAGCTCGTAGGGGTTCGCCTAGGCGGTTCACAAAGACCGGGTCCGTCGGGCCGATATTGGCCGACACCTTGCGAAGCCTGGAGAGCGCCGCGTGGAGATCGGTGTTGATGGGGATGCTCCTCGTCTCCGAGTTCTTGGCGTAGGCGCCCTGTGTTCGCTAGTCTGAATTGGCCCATTTCGCTCATTTGATTTGGCCCACCCCATCGAGACCGATACCCTGAGCCGGGGAAGAACCCGGAGAGGAGGGTCGGTTGAAAAGGGGTGCGAAAGTGCGATTGTTCGAGCAGATCCGTGGCGAGTACGAGCACGGAGTAGGAACGATAAAGGGAGTGGCGAAGGAGTTCGGAGTACACCGTCGGATGGTGCGTCAGGCGCTGGAGAGCGCGGTACCGCCGGAGCGTAAAGTCGCGGAGCGTGCGAGTCCGAAGCTTGAGGAAGTACGCGAGTTCATCGACGCGGTCCTGAAGGAGGACAAGCGAGCGCCTCGGAAGCAACGCCATACGGCTCGTCGTATCTGGTCCCGGTTGCGCGCCGAGCATCC
This sequence comes from Candidatus Marinacidobacterales bacterium, assembly GCA_965222425.1. Lineage (GTDB taxonomy): Bacteria > Acidobacteriota > Vicinamibacteria > Marinacidobacterales > DATDRI01 > CBDCNP01. The sequence continues at coordinate 59,986 of CBDCTW010000010.1, read as the reverse complement.
GGAGCATGAGATTGGCGAATCAACGGTACGTCGCTACGTCGCTCGTCGGAAGAGCGAGCTCGGCCTGAAGGACACAGAGATTTTTGTTCCGCAGAGCTACGCGTGGGGCGATGAAGGGCAAGTGGACTGGTACGAGGCGTACGCGCGGATCGGAGGTGAGCTCGAGAAGGTCCACACGCTCGTAGTCCGAAGCATGGCGGGAGGAGGCGCGTTGCATCGCGGCTATCCGCGTCCGACGCAACAAGCATTTTTCGAAGCGCAGGAGCATGCGTTCGAGTTCTTTGGTGGCGTGTTCCGCCGCATGCGCTACGACAACCTGTCACTCGCGGTCACTAAGATTCTGCGTGGTTATCAACGAGAGCAGACGGAGCGATTCGTGGCGTTTCGCTCCCATTGGGGATTCGACTCGGAGTTTTGTAATCCGAGTCGAGGCAACGAGAAGGGCGGGGTGGAAAGCGAAGTCGGCTACTTCCGGCGCAACTATCTGACGCCGGTACCGGAGTTTTCGAACTGGGATGAGCTGAACGAGTATCTGCTCTCGTGCTGTCTCAAGGATGCGACGCGCCACATTAGCGGCAAGGAGCATGCTGTCGGAACAGCGATGGAGCTTGAACGGGAGCATCTGTTGCCATTGACCGTCGAGGGGTTCGATATCGAGGAGCGACGATTTGCAAAGGTGAACAAGAAAGGCTGCGTTCGAGTCGGCACGAACTGGTACTCGACTCCGTTGAAACGGGACCGGCGAGTTGTGGCCAAGCTACTGCCGTTGGAAGTTGAGATCTGGCACGAGGGCCACGTCGTGGCACGCCACGAGCGCTGCTACGGCCGCAGCCAGTCGATTTATGAACTCGAGCACTACTTGGATGTTCTGGTCAGGAAGCCTGGAGCGTTGGCCGGCTCGACGCCGCTCGCTCAATGGCGGGAGAAAGGTCGGTGGCCCACGAGCTACGACGAGTTGTGGTCCAAGCTGAATCGACGTCACGGGAAGCTCGAAGGAACCCGCCAGATGGTCGAGCTCGTGCAGCTCGGCCGCGAGCACGGCTACGACAAGCTGCGTGAGGCGGTGAGTCAAGCGCTCGAACTCGGCTGTACGGATGCTGAGGCGATCCGTCACCTCGTCGAATCATCAGTTCTTCGACGTGAGCAGGCGCAGGCTCTTGGCGATGTGGAGCTCGGAGAGCTCACGAAGTACGAACGTTCCTTGCCAGGTGTTGGCCATTACAACGCGCTGATCGGCGAGGTGAACTCGTGAACGCGAAGAGCATCGAGCTCCAGAGCATCCGTCAGCATTGCAAGACGCTTCGCATGCCGAGCGTGGCAACGCAGTTCCAGAAGATTGCCGAACAAGCGCAGCGCGACGAGCACAGCTATGTCCGCTACCTCGACGTGCTGCTCAGCGCCGAAGTCGAGGAGCGTGAACACCGCGCGGTTCAAAGACGACTGAAGGAAGCACAACTACCGAGAGCGAAGACGCTCGAGGAGTTCGACTTCTCGCAATCGCCGAAGGTCTCCGCCCGTCGGATACGAGAACTGGCCGAAGGCGACTACATCGACCATGCACGGCCGGTTCTGTTTCTCGGCGATGCCGGCACAGGCAAGACTCATCTGGCCACGGCATTGTGTGTAGCGGCGTGCCAGCAACGTCGCCGCGTTCGCTTCACGACGGCCTCGAGACTCGTCAACGAACTCGTTGAAGCTAGGGAGGAGCACGAACTCTCGCGAGTGATCCGTCGCTACGCCCGCTACGAGTTGTTGTGCATCGACGAGCTCGGCTACGTCCCACTCGCCGATGTCGGCGCCGAGCTTCTGTTCCAAGTGGTTTCGGAACGATGCGAAAGGGCGGCGCTCGTGATCACCACCAACCTGCCCTTCTCGGAGTGGACCCAGGTGTTCACGAACGTCCGCCTGTGCAAGGCACTGCTCGACCGAGTCACGGACCAGGCGCACATACTCGAAACCGGCACCGAATCCTATCGGTTCCGGCGCACCCTGAAGAGCGAGAAAAAGACCATAAAGGCATGAGTTCGTTGGGTTTCACTAGCCGCGGCCTGCACTTCGTTCCGGCCGCGGAATAAGGAAAGGGGCTTTCTTACAGCTCGTCTTTATTAATCAATAACTTAGGGTGGGCCAAATTAGATGAGCAAAGTGGGCCAGACCGAGTGGACAAACACACGCCCTCAACGGTCAATTGCCGCCGGGCTAGGTCGATGTTGCCCCATCTTAGGATGAGAGCTTCCGACTGGACCCGCACACCCGCATGGATGCCCATGAGGACAACGGTCCTCAGCGGCTCGGAGCAAACCGCGAGGAGCCGTTCCTCTTCATCGTGATCCACGAATCGGATCTTACCCTTCGGTTCCTCAGGAACTTCACTTCGCAAACAGGGTTCTCCCCCTCGAACTTCTTCCATTGCCTGCACCGATTGAACAAGGCTTTCAAGGTTGCCAGCTCACGGTTCGCCCGGACGACCGCCCCTATGATTGGAGGGTGGGTATCTGTCTACCGAATCTTCGACGGGAGGGTTTCATGGGCGATGTAGAGGAAAGAGGTGTATCAGGGATAAGCGAGAACGCTAGAAGAGTTAGAAAGATTTCAGAGGTCATCGTAGGACTGCTCTTCATGGGACTCGCATACTGGTTCTTCACGAAAGACTCTTGGTTCTTGTGGGCGCTGGGAGCGTTTCTCGGCCTATGTGGATTCGTGAACATCATCAGGACTCATCCCCCGTTAGGAGGAAGAAGTATAGGGCGACGCCTCTGCGGGTGTAATAACTGAGCCAGGAGGAGCTGTTCCCGAACCTAATTCGCAAAGAGAGAACAGGAAAGACCGTACTCGTCTCCAGAACAACTCCAGGAGACGGAAACGTCCATATCTACCGAATCGCACTCAAACTCACCGTCCTTGAACTCGCACTTGCTGTTCACGATCCGCTCTAACTCAAAGCCGGACACGTTTGCATAGACATATTCAGAGCCAGAGCCGTAGCAATCGACAGCCTTGACAGTGAAACCGCCGAGCATAGAGCTAAGGAATAGACCTAACAGAATCCTTGTCATGACATTCCTCCGATCCCCCTCGCTCTACACCCACCCCCTTTGAGGTGTCAAGCTTGAAAAGTGCCCTGTTTTGCTGAAGAATGATCGCCCCGAAGAGGGAAACGATAAGGAGTAGCATTGCGTTTTCGCGTGACGAGGGGAGGATGCGATGAGCCGACCGGTTTTGAAAGATCAGCGAAACGTGGACGATGTCGAAAAACTGCCCGCCTCAGTCTGGGTCCCGTGGTACTTCCGGCAGGGGATCTTCACTCTGGTTACAGCTCCACTTTTCCTGCTTCTTGCGGCCGCCTTGTCATCGCAGTATTCGGCACGATCCTCCAGCTCCTGGCCTACATGCCCGTGACGAACGCGGTGTACGGGTTCCTCCTCGGGGTTCCTCCTCGGGCTCGTGGGCTTCGGAGTTGGCGTGATTGCCGCGATCACTCCGACCGTTCTCTGGTACTCCCTAATCAAGAACATTCCCGGTGTGTGGTTGCGGCCAAGTGGTTCGCGCACTGCTCGCATTGCGACAACTATCGGTGTCCTGATCGCCATGCCGTTGATTACGACGTTGATCTACACCGCGAATGGTTATGCAATCGGGTGGATTGCAGATCGTGATCCTTGTGCCGCTTTCGCGGCGGGTGTCACTGGTTCTAAACCGCCTGAAGACTGCCCCTGAGGTATCTCAGTCAATCCCGGAAGAAATAGAAACCGGGGGCCAGATTGATTGATGGTTTGGATTTCCGTATCCTTCTTGAAATGAAGTTGAAGCTGCGGGGTCCTTGGATGGCGATACGACGGAGCCCAGCGGAGCCGTCCCGTTGAGCGAAGCCCCACTGCGAGCAGACAGACCCTCCCACCGTCGACAAAACTACTTTCGATTTGCTGCCGTCTTCGTCAGCTTGAGTGTATCTCTGGCCATCGCGGAGCTCGTTCTGAGAGCCCACGAGCGACGACTCGCCGAGCAAGTGCTTGAGATCCCACGCCTGTCTCTGCTTCGAGCGAATCCGCACGGAACGGGATCCTTCCGACTCAAGCCGAATGTGCAGGCCAAGGCCCCCGTCGAGCATTACACGACCACCGTCCGCACGAACAGCCACGGGATGCACTGGCGCCAAGTATCCAAGGAAAGAACCGATCGGCGCCGAAGGATCGCTTTCGTGGGAGATTCATTCACCTTCGGCTGTTGGGCGGACCGCGTCGAGAACAGCTTGATGGGGGCGTTCGAGAAGAATGTGTCTCCGGAGCGTTGGGAGATTCTGAACTTCGGGGTCGGCGGCTACGGAATGGCGGATATCGAGCTCCAGCTCCAAGAGGACGTTCTCGAGTTTTCACCCCGTTACGTCGTCATGGTGCTGTTCACGGGGAATGATTTCAGAGATACCTATCTCGGGATCGAGAACAACATTATCGTCGACGGCACCGCGCTCCAGAACCACGAGCTGCTGAACAGCAAAGTTCCGCCACGCTATCGGCAACCTGATCTCTCGATGCCAACGGCCAGTCGCGAGCCGGCCGAAATTCGACGAGCGCTACGCCGTCTCGCGCTCTTCCGGTTCCTCGCACCACATCTGGACATGGAACATCTTGCGGTGGACTTCACGGTCAGCCAGAACTTCCAGAAATATACCTTCTGGTCGCAATACCCCTATCCGGAAGTTGCGCGACAGGCGAAGGATGTTTCCATCGAAACGATCGAACGAATCGATGCTTACCTTCTCGAAAGGGATGTTCAACTCGCTATTGTTGCCATCCCGACGAAACACCAGGTCTACGCGCGCGAAGTCTCAGGGTCGACTTTCGACATAAGCTATCCACAAATCCTCGTTCAACTCGTCGCTCGCGAGAACGGCATCCCATATCTCGATCTCCTTCCCGTATTTCGCGAGCACGTCCTCCGGACGAACGAAAGGATCTATTTGCGCCGCGATCCTCACCTGAATACCGAAGGCCACGGTCTCGCGGGTTGGCACATCTCGGAATGGTTCCGCTGCTGTGTCAAAAACCTTCCTCTCCGCACTTCGGGCTACCGGCCGGGTAATTCTTAGGAACCCTCGGAACTTTAGCAGCCTTCGAAGCTCGCTCTTTCGCCTCGTCCTGTGCTATCCCCGCGGACTCTGCGAGAGTCGCGACTCGCGTTGGTTGTGCGCTCGAATCCGATGACGACGAGCGCCATGGGAATAATGAGGAGCGCTCCTGTCTCATCACGAGCAGCAGAGGAACCAAGAACGGGCGCAGCCGGGGAGATAGATGCGCGAAGATCCAGAAGGCAGTTACGCCCGCTGCCATAAACGGAAGCTGTGGCATTGCGGTGAAAGCAAACACCGTAATAGGAGGAAACAGCATGAACAACAAGACGGCGACTGCCCCGACGAGGCGACCCCACACGTGCTCCTTGGCCACCTTGATTTTCTCGCGACCATTACGTTCCGTGGCGGAGGCGAGCGATCCCATGTCGGTATACCCATTCATCAGATACTCCGGAATACCTTTGTAGACCTGTCCGGTTGGTCCGCTCCGACTCTGTCGATCCATGAGGGTCTCCAGATCCACCGCCGCCTGCACATAGCGCTCTTTTCTCGCCGGCTCCGCGATTCGGCCGATCGCCCGGTTCATGGCGCGGATGCAAGTGACAGGCTTCATCTTCCAACTCGACGAAAAGTCGTTCAGCTCGGTGCGCTCCAACTCGTAGGCGATACGTTTTCCACTCGCTTGGTCCTCGTAGTAAGACCGATCCAAATAGTCGTCATTCCCGAGCACGACGGAGCGGGCAAGCGAAGCCTGCTGGGCGGTCAGCCGGTCCAGGAGTCGCCAAGTGCTCCGAGGACCATGGAGCTTGAGGAACGGTGAGCGGTAAGTCCCCGCCTCTTTACCTTCGGCGGCCAGGTCAGCGCCAAGGATAGCACTCCCCTCAGCGCGGGCGAGCCCGCGAAATCCAAATTTCATAGGAGCCTTATTTAATTGTAGGTTGAGAGGCCCGGGCGGTCAAAAACTCAGCTGTACCGCAGGACAGAGTGGACGTCGTAGTCAGTCAGCTTTTCTCGTCCCTTGAGGAAATCGAGCTCCACCAGGAAACTCAGCGCCTCGACAGTCCCCCCGACCTTTTCGACCAGATCTGCCACGGCGCGAGCGGTGCCCCCGGTGGCCAGGACGTCATCCACGATCACCACCCTCTGCCCGGCCTCGATCGCGTCCACATGCATCTCCAGGGAGTCCGTCCCGTACTCGAGCTGGTAGGTCACCTGGACGATGTCGGCGGGCAACTTGCCGGGCTTCCTCACCGGGATCAGACCCTTTCCGAGCTTGTAGGCCAGACTCGATGCAAAGATGAACCCACGGCTCTCGATGCCGACCAACACGTCGTAGCTCTTGTTGTCGAGCGCCGATGATAGCAGATCGATGGACTTCCCGAAGGCCTTGGGGTCCTTAAGGAGGGTGGTGATGTCCTTGAAGACGACTCCCTTCTTGGGGAAGTCGGGAACGTCACGAATAACTTGGCGAAGCTGTTCCATGGCGAATCCTAGTATCGAACTCCGAATCCCTGAAGGCTCACGTTCACCGGAACCGCTTTCATCGAGAACTCCTCGACGTGCGCAACCCGCGGGCCTTTCCGAAGCTCCCGGCAAAAACTCTTGAGCGTTTGTTCATCTGCTTGAGCTAGCACTTCCACTGGGCCTTCAGGAAGGTTCCTGACGTATCCGGCGACAGCTAGCTCAGAGGCCAGCTTCTCCGCAAACCAGCGAAAACCCACCCCCTGAACCTGACCGGAAATATGAATGCGTACCGCCTTCAAGCCTTCCACTCGACTGAGCGGCGCTTTCACGCTCTCAGCCGGCCCAAACACTACACCAGGGCCCCCGCGGGGACAACTCCCTCGCCTTATTCGGTGGTCATGTCTTGAATCCTCTTCCTAAATGCATTAATGTCCCAACTCTTTGGTCAATCCCCGAGGGTCGGTGTGGCTTTCTTCAGGAAAAGCAAGGCTCAGGACGACTTCTACAATGAGCTCATCAAGAGCCGGCGGGGTAGCCATCTTTTCAGCTGTGGCTACAGCGAGAGATTCGACCCGTTCCTTTTGGATCAGAAACCATTCCTCACCCGGGTGTACGAGCGTCTCTTCACGTCCCTCTTCCCCGACAAAGTGGGAAGCATTCTGGATGTAGGATGCGGGACCGGACTCTACTGGCCGGCACTCGCAAAGTACCGTGAGGAGATTTCTGGCATCGACTCCTCGAATTCGATGATCGACGAGGCGAAGCGCCTGGTGGCTGCCAAGGGGCTGGATCACATCAAACCGTCTGTGCAGAACAGCGGAGATATTCAGTTTCCGAACGGCTCCTTCGACGTCGTACTGTGCGTCGATGCGCTTCACCACATCCCGCAGCTGCGTAAGGCCGTTGGCGAGTTCCACCGAGTCCTCAAACCGAAAGGACAGTTTTTGGCGGTAGAGCCCAACATGTTCAACCCCCTCATGTTTCTCGCTCACCTCATTCCACCGGAGGAACGCTATGGTGTCATCCGAAGTTTTGCTCCCATATTGAAGAGCGTGTTCAGTCCCCAATTTGAGGCGATCCGGATTCAGTACGTCAACTACATTGCGAGCGCAACTTCCGAAGAGCAACTGGAGCGTGTCGAATCGATCGGCAAAGTTCTGGTTCGAATGCCGGTTTTCAGGGCGCTGTCCCTCCGCCAAACACTCAGCATGACAAAGCGATAGCCACTACATGGGCTAACGTAACCAGGGGATTGTTTTGCCTTGCGGTTTTTTATGGTTTTGCTTTGTGGGAATAATCGGCTTCGTTTCTTTCGGGGAACGTAACCAGGAGTTTTTTCCCATTGGTTGTACGTCGTACAACCATTTGAATCAGCGCACGGCGTAAACGGTACAGACCCGAGCTTCCACGCGTTGGGGGTTGGGATCGGCGGCGAGTGCATAACGCTCTGCCGCGTCAACGATTTCCTGTACGGCCGTGGCGCCAGAGGTTCCCGCCAACTTGGCTGGAGGAGGCGGCGGCATTGGAGGAGGTGGTATGGCTGAGCGGCCGACCCTAGTGGACGGAGATCCCACGCAGTGGATGTCCCGCCGGATGTTGAATTTGGGGTAGCGGCGGCTCCTTGGCCGGCCTAAGAATAGGTCTGCCAATAAACCGTCTCCAGAGGGGGACAAGGAGCCACCAATGCCTAGGAAATCAAAGAAGCCAGTAAGAAAGCAAACGCACTCGCCTACGGGCAAGGTAGTTGGCCAAGTCGGTCAGATACTGCTACCGATGATAGCTGGGATCGCGGCCACGAAGGCGGATCTGACGGAATGGGTGTACGAGCAAGGACTGACAGCTCTGCACCTACTGCTCAGAGAGGACGCCGAGGAGATCGCGGGGCTCAAGGGCAAGCACGAGAAGGAGCGAACTCATAACCACTGGGGGAGCACGAACGGAGAGCTGAGCTTCGGTGGTCGTCGCATCCAAGTGTCGCGACCTCGAGTTCGCTCGAAGTCGGGCGCGGAGGCGTCGCTTCCACACTTTGAACCGCCCCGGGTTTTCCGGAGACTGTTTTAGTTGAGTCTCGCCATCTCTAGCGAGCCTTCCTGCGACCGATAGTAGTTCATCTCGTACTCGACGGGGGCGACATTTCCGATCGGCCCCAAGAGTCGTTGCGTGTTGTACCAATGGACCCACTCGAGGGTGGCGAACTCGACGTCCTCAGGACCACGCCAGGGCCCACGTCGACGGATCACCTCGGTCTTGTAGAGGCCGATGATGGATTCAGCCAAAGCGTTATCGTAAGAGTCGCCTCGGCTGCCGACGGACGGCTCAATACCCGCCTCGGCGAGCCGCTCGGTGTAACGGATCGAGACGTACTGCACGCCGCGATCGCTGTGATGCACCAATGGATCTTCTGGGTCTAGTCGGCGCTCGTGCAGCGCCTGCTCCAACGCATCGAGAGCGATGCCGGCAGTCAACGATGTCGTCGCTCGCCAACCGACGATGAGTCGAGCGAAGACGTCGATGACGAAGGCGACGTACACGAAGCCGCGCCACGTGGCGATGTAGGTTAGGTCCGAAACCCAGAGCTCGTTCGGGCGTGTGGCGTTGAAGTCGCGCTCCACGAGGTCCATCGGGCGAGCGCCGCTCGAATCCGGCTTCGTCGTCTTGAATCGACGTCCACGGACCGCCCCCTAGAGGCCCATTTCACGCATCAGACGGGCCACCGTGCATCGAGCCACGTCGCGGCCCTCACGGCACAGCTGACGCCAAACCTTGCGCACGCCATACACGTCAAAGTTCTCTTGCCGTACACGACGAATCTCGCCGCGGAGTTGGACGTCGCGCTTCGCTCTCGCTGGCAGGCGGCTTGGGTCCTTCTCTCGCGCTTTCTGCTCGTAATAGGTCGACGGGGCGATCGGAAGCATCCGGCAGATCGGCTCGACCCCGTAACTCTCACGGTTCGCGTCCACGAACAACACATTCACCTCGGTCGGCGGTCGAGCTCCGCCTGGGCGAAAAACGCCGACGCCTTGCGAAGGATCTCGTTCGCCCGCTTGAGCTCACGGTTCTCTCGCTCAAGCTCCTTCAGCCGCTGACGCTCGTCCGTCGTCAGTCCCGCTCGTTTCCCAGCATCACGCTCTGCTCGACGCACCCACGTGCGTAGCGTTTCCCGCGTACAGTCAATCTTCGACGCAATCGATGAGATCGCTGACCACTGAGATTCGTGCTGAGCCTGCTGGTCGAAAACCATCCGCACTGCGCGCTCTTTTACCTCCGGTGAATACCTGCTTCGTCTTGTCATGACTCCATCCTCTCAAGAGTTGGAGTCTCCGGGAAACCCGGGGCGGTTCACTTCGAAGCCTTCCGCGAAGAAGACCCGCTTCCAGAGCGAGTGTTGAATCAGATCTTGGTGGGCGTATCGACCCGAAATTACGAATCGAGTCTGGACAAACCCGCGGCCAAGTTGAAGTCTCGTGGCACGAGTAAGAGTGCCGCCAGCCGTCACCTCGTGAGCCAGACGACTAAAAAGCTCGAGGAATACCTGTCTCGGCGGCTAGAGGAGTTCGAGCTTGCGGCACTGATGCTGGATGGCCTTGAGGTGGCCGGACAGACCGTCGTCGTAACTCTAGGTATCACAATAGATGGAACGAAGGTGCCCCTGGGTATATGGCTGGGCTCGACGGAGAACTCTCGGATGTGCACCGCGATGTTGCAGGACCTTCTCGAGCGAGGCTTGCGCGTCGATGAGTCGATTCTCTGCGTAGTGGACGGAGGCAAAGGCATCCGCAAGGCACTCGTCGACGTTTTGGGGGACCTCGCGGTCATCCAAAGGTGCCAGATCCATAAACTCCGAAATCTTCGCTCGTACCTTCCCAAGTCTCGTCACGCCTACGTGCTCCAGACGATGAAGGAAGCCTACAAGTGCAAGAGTGCCGACAAGGCGCGCAAGCGACTTCAGGCATTGGTGTCGTGGCTCGAGCGAAACGGCTACGACGAAGCTGCCGGAAGCCTTCGTGAAGGGATGGAAGAAACACTCACGGTCGTGAAGCTCGCGCCGCCCGCCTTACTTCGCCAGTCTCTTGCCACGACGAACGCCATTGAGAATCTCAACGGAACCATTCGCAGAGTATCGAGAAACGTCAAGCGTTGGAAGAGTCCTTCCATGGTTCGCCGATGGACCGCTCCTGGCGTCGTCACCGCGCAGAAAAAGTTCCGGCGTATCAAAGGCTATCGCCATATGGGCGCTCTCGTTCACGCGCTTAGAAGCAAACAGAAATCTCTTGACAGCGATGAGTTTGCTGCCTAAGAGTATTCACAGGTGCCGCCGCTACCCGACCAAATTCAACAGCGGCCGGGACATCCCAGAATTGCGAAACAGGATCGTTAAGCGACGATTCTGCCCTCTGTGCCGCTCCTTGGCTGAACGGTTGGGCGTTCGCAGCCGCGCCCGTTGCGATGCTCAAAAGGGTCGTCGCCGCGACTAGTGCGGCAAGGGAGTGAGCCGCCAGTTCGCTAACGCGGACCAACACCAAGTTGGCTCGGTTGCGGAACTCCACGCCGTTGCGGCAAGAAATCGCGAGTAAGCTGCTAAGTGTCACGCACGGCCCTCCTTCGGTCGCCACCAAAGGATAGCAGGGAGTATGCGGCAACCGCACGGTGCTGCGGCGAACGTCAGCTCGGTCGCAACGTCAGCTACCGTCATCTGGTCGCCCGGCGATAGAAAAGCTCACGTCCCCCACGGCGGCTAACCTGCAGTGGAGCGAGTCCCTGAATGTCTGCGGCTTCGTGATTCTTGCTTCTGCTTTGGTGTCTCGGCCCTCGCCTTCTCCCGGAGCGTGACGATGGCAACGCCAAATAAAACCGCGGTCAGTACGTCAATCGGGGCCCACAGCTCTCGGGTCAGATATATTGGGAGCAAGGGATTGAACAAAATAGCTACCAACCCCAAGGTCCAAACGGCCCAGGCACGCTCAATCTCGTGCGCACGGAAAACCACCAGTAGCGCCGCCAAACACACGACCCATCGAAGAAAAACGAAGTAACCGTAGGGCCACGGTGCCAGAGCGGCGAGTAGGAGCACTGCCGCCGTTCCCGCTGGGATAACGAGTGGATATCGCACCATCACGACGCGACCTTGCTAGATCGAAGGCTCTCCATTGACCCCAGAAGTTTCAACTTCGGTACCGATAGGCTCCACCCCTATCGAGATCAGCTTCTTGCACACCCATTTCATCGTGCCTTGGGGATCTCTATAGAAACTCGAAGCGCGGATCCTGATGAAGCTCCATCCGAGGCGCTCTGGAATCGCTTCGTGCTCTAGAATCGCTTGCCTCGCCATTTCGTTGGGTACCTTTTCGACATGGTAGAACTGACCCTCGCACTCGATCGCCACGCGACTCTCTTGTCCGTGAACGACTATGTCGAACAGATGGCCACCGACCGGGACTTGCGAATGTACCCTATATCCAGCAGCAACGAGCCGCTCGATGACTTCTTTCTCAAACTTAGATTCAGCTCGAGCCGCCGCCTTCTCCGCATCATCGACCTTCTCGTCCCAACCTGGGCAAAGAGTCGTCTTGCCTTCCCGGTAGAGCCCGCGAACGACCGCGCCGGCTACTCGTATCCGGTAAACTCCTCACCCGGCTTAATGTTGGGGAACTCCTGCATGCTCTTCGCCTTCTCGTTGAGGATCGTTCTCATCGGCCCGTAGACCCACGAGTAGATGGCGAGTGGGGAATGCATCAAGTTGGTCACCTCTCCTGGATCGTTGGCGACGTCGTAGACCCGAGGGAACTGATAGGTCTGAGCGGGTGCCCAGAGGCTCTCGTACGTCTTGAAGTGAATCTTGAAGGTTCGCCATTTCACCGAAGCCAGTTCCGCTCCGATATAGCAGAGAACGTATTCCCGGTTGGATGTCTCCTGTTTGCCGAGGAGGAAGTCTGCCTGATTGACGCCGTCGATCGGCCGGTCGGTCGGTATCCGCCCTTCCTCACCGACCAGGTGAGCCAACGTCGGCATCCAATCCAGACTCGCGAAGATCGCATCGGACACGCGCCTCGCCTCGATGTATCCCGGCCATCGGACCATGGCCACCGTGCGCACGCCGCCTTCGTAGCCGGTGAAACCGCCGCGCCACGGTCCGTTCGACCCGCCGCCCATGCCGTCCGGAACGGTCCCGTTGTCCCCCGAGAGGATCACGATGGTGTCGTCCTCGATGCCGGCCGCTTGTAGCTTGTCCAGGATGCGACCGACGTTGTAGTCAACCTCCATGAGGACGTCGCCGTAGATTCCCGTTCCGGACGCGTTGTCGAAATCGGGATGATGACCGTAAGGCGGGTGTACCTGGGTCACAGCCATGTAGAGAAAGAAGGGCCGTCCACCGCCTGCCTGCGCCTCGATAAAGGCTTCCGACCGCTCCACGATCCCTCGATCGATCGTTTTGCGACTCTCCAGGTTGAACGGCCTTACCTTTGTGGAAGGTTTTCCCGAAACGCCTTCCCAGATGTAGGGCTGGGGAAAGACCTCCGGGTCGAACTGCGGAGTCGATGAGTAGCCTGCCTCGTCGCTGGAGTTCTTGATCCCGAACCACTCGTCGAAGCCTTGGTCGGTTGGAAGTCGACCCTCCACGTCGCCGAGATGCCATTTCCCGAAATGCGCGGTGGCGTAGCCGGCGTCGGCAAGCAACTCCGGTAGCGTGTACTCCCAGAGCGCCAGGCCGTAAGGCATGCCGTACGTCACCTGGTGGGTCCCCGAACGAATCGGAAGCCGGCCGGTCATGATGGCCGAGCGAGTGGGTGTGCACTGGGTCTCCACGTTGAAGTTGGTGAGGCGCAGCCCTTCCTGGGCGAGAGCATCGATGCGCGGCGTCGGCACCGAGCCACCCTGGATGCGGATGTCGCCCCAGCCCCAGTTGTCGACGAGGATGTACACGATGTTGGGTTTGGATGGTTGAGCCGAGACAGTTGTCGCGAGCACCGCCAGAGCGGCAACGGTGATCGCAATCCGAGTTTTCATCCTACGTTCCCCCGAGCAAGTATTGGCTGTCTGGAAATAACTGGCCCGACCATGATGTCGGCCCTGATTTCCGTATACCCCTCGAAACCCGAGCTGTCAAGAGCAAGAACTTTCACGCCGAAACCAGAGTCCCCCGGGGGCCCCCTCTGTGCCTATGATGATGAGACACTTGGCACGGCGGAAATTAGACTCTAGAGGGCGAGGAAGTGGTCTGAAAGGATGAAGACTCCAGAGAGGGAGAGAGACAGGATGGGCTCAGGGGAGGGGAATTTTGGAGAGGTTGGGGCTCGGCGTTCATCTTGATCCGCTTCTCGGAGGTTTGGAGGCCCGACAAAGCTTTCGTACTTTGGGAAGTCCAAACCCTTCAGCGCGGCGGTAGAATACCGCAGTTATTAATGGTTAAAAAGCGTGGGGATCCTCAGGATTGGCAGGGGGAGAGGGCGTTACCCAGTTGGACAGATCGCCAGGGAGGCTCACCACCGCTTTTTTCGTCTATCTCAGGTAGACGAAAGGAGGCGCGTATGGAGCCAAGTCTTGAACGACTCCCCGCCCTCCCGGCCAACTCCCAAGATCGTTCGCGGGCCGAGCACGCCATCGAAAGCATGCTTCAGCGCACATACCCGGGTGGCGTGACGCCCTAGCGTTCCAACACCTCGTCCAATTCCTCGCTCGTCAACTCACCGCCACCGTCAGTGACAACAAACAGCCGCTCGACGATCGGCCCAAGTCAGCGGTCAGGTAGAAAAAGCTTATGGCCGCCCACGAGGTTGTGCCAGCTTTCACAGCGAACAAACCAGCCCTTCCGATAGCAAAAGCGCAGCTCGTTTGTGAGCCAGTGTCGCTCGACAAAGTGAACCGCCCCCGGGTTTCCCGGAGACTCCAACTCTTGAGAGGATGGAGTCATGACAAGACGAAGCAGGTATTCACCGGAGGTAAAAGAGCGCGCAGTGCGGATGGTTTTCGACCAGCAGGCTCAGCACGAATCTCAGTGGTCAGCGATCTCATCGATTGCGTCGAAGATTGACTGTACGCGGGAAACGCTACGCACGTGGGTGCGTCGAGCAGAGCGTGATGCTGGGAAACGAGCGGGACTGACGACGGACGAGCGTCAGCGGCTGAAGGAGCTTGAGCGAGAGAACCGTGAGCTCAAGCGGGCGAACGAGATCCTTCGCAAGGCGTCGGCGTTTTTCGCCCAGGCGGAGCTCGACCGCCGACCGAGGTGAGTGTGTTGTTCGTGGACGCGAACCGTGAGAGTTACGGGGTCGAGCCGATCTGCCGGATGCTTCCGATCGCCCCGTCGACCTATTACGAGCAGAAAGCGCGAGAGAAGGACCCAAGCCGCCTGCCAGCGAGAGCGAAGCGCGACGTCCAACTCCGCGGCGAGATTCGTCGTGTACGGCAAGAGAACTTTGACGTGTATGGCGTGCGCAAGGTCTGGCGTCAGCTGTGCCGTGAGGGCCGCGACGTGGCTCGATGCACGGTGGCCCGTCTGATGCGTGAAATGGGCCTCCAGGGGGCGGTCCGTGGACGTCGATTCAAGACGACGAAGCCGGATTCGAGCGGCGCTCGCCCGATGGACCTCGTGGAGCGCGACTTCAACGCCACACGCCCGAACGAGCTCTGGGTTTCGGACCTGACCTACATCGCTACGTGGCGCGGCTTCGTGTACGTCGCCTTCGTCATCGACGTCTTCGCTCGACTCATCGTCGGTTGGCGAGCGACGACATCGTTGACTGCCGGCATCGCTCTCGATGCGTTGGAGCAGGCGCTACACGAGCGCCGACTAGACCCAGAACACCCATTGGTGCATCACAGCGATCGCGGCGTGCAGTACGTCTCGATCCGTTACACCGAGCGGCTCGCCGAGGCGGGTATTGAGCCGTCCGTCGGCAGCCGAGGCGACTCTTACGATAACGCTTTGGCTGAATCCATCATCGGCCTCTACAAGACCGAGGTGATCCGTCGACGTGGGCCCTGGCGTGGTCCTGAGGACGTCGAGTTCGCCACCCTCGAGTGGGTGCATTGGTACAACACGCAACGACTCTTGGGGCCGATCGGAAATGTCGCCCCCGTCGAGTACGAGATGAACTACTATCGGTCGCAGGAAGGCTCGCTAGAGATGGCGATACTCAACTAAAACACTCTCCGGAAAACCCGGGGCGGTTCAAAAGGTTGAGTTTATCGACAAAACTGTGTCGTTACCGGCGCCAAACCTGAGCCCGAATCCAAGCGAGACTCCAGCCAGAAGAATCAATAGAGCAATCTTGGTTGGTCCCATTTCGTCGTTCTCCTTACCAGCCTCACTACGAAACCCCCACTTACCATTCTCGATTCACGTAGATACCAAATCTTGTCGCGCCGCGGGCTTTTCTCTGCGGCATGCCCCCGTGCCGTACCCCCTACGCCTTTTCGAGGCAGGAGCACATCGAGAGGGACTCTTTCACTGGACTCAACAGCGCGGAGCGTCGGAAGTTGGAGTGGGTATATCTTGGCGAGTGAAGGAGAGTAGCTGGTTTTGCCTACGAGGGAGGTTGGGGACTGGTCACGGTAGAATTAAGGCATGCGGATCAAGCCAACGCAACGCCCTCCCGGGTGTGTCCTCGTCCAGAGGACCTGCGTAGCCTGCTGGCAGCGGTTCAGCCGATGGACCCGCCGGGGCTGGGAGAAGTATCAGCGGCTCTGCGGGCGTTGTCGGGAGACAGGTCGGGCAACGACGCACCGGCTCTACCTAGACATCCGCTAGCAGTTCAAGAGACGAGGCGCTCACCGGGGAACTGTGGGCCTCTGGGACGGCTTCTTCTGCCTGGTGTGATCTAATCGTAACCTAACAGTCTTGGAGATCTTCGGTGGGTCCCTGCAACCCGTTGATTCTAATGGTCGGGGCGAGAGGATTTGAACCTCCGACCCCCTGATCCCGAACCAGGTGCTCTACCAGGCTGAGCCACGCCCCGACTTCGAACTAGGTTATAAAAGATACCTTACCACGAAGAATCCTCCAAATAGGAGTAGGAAGAAAACGAGTGTCAAGAGATTGAAATAGCGGTCGATGAAGATCTTGATGCTCGGCCCGAAAAGCCAGATGAGCCCGGCCACACCAAAGAATCTGAATGAACGGCTCAAGATCGAGGCCAGCACGAAAGGACCCCAACTGAGCGAGAAGACTCCTGCCGCCACGGTGAAGACCTTGTAAGGGATCGGAGTGAGTCCGGCGGCGAAGATGGCCATGAAAGCGTTCGCCTGGTACTTTTCTTGCACCACCTCGAAATTGTGAGGGGTGAAGCCCATCGGCCCCAAGTATTGGAAGAAGAAATCTCCGACCAAGTGCCAAGCCCAAGCCCCAATTGCATAACCTAGGAGCCCACCGGCGACGGAACACACCGACGTCACCGCCGCGTAGAAGAGCGCGCGCTTCGGCCTCGACAACGAAAGCGCAATCAACAGGGGATCGGGAGGGACCGGAAAAAACGCCGACTCCGCAAAAGACAGCAGGCCCAAGGCCGGCGCGCCGTAGGGCGTCTCCGCCCAATGCATGACCCAATCGTAGAGGCGACGGAACAGTTTCATGGAAGGAAGAGCGCCTTAGCGGCCGCGGTTCGGTGGGCCGCCGTTCCAGTTGAGACCCCAGGAGGCGAGCTCATCCAGGGCATTGTAGTTCGTGAAGTCGATGTGGAGAGGCGTCACCGAAATGAAGTTCTCGCCGACGGCCGCGATATCAGAGATCCCGTTTCGTTCCCACCGCCTGGAGCCTTGCTTGGTCCAGAAGTGCACTTGGGAGAGGAGGTCCACTCGCTTCTCGACATTTGCCGGGTAGTCGCGGCTCCCCTGGTTGGTGATCCGAATGCCCTCGACATCGCCGGTGGGCACGTTCGCATTCAGAAACGTCTGGCCCGGTAGCTTCTTCCTGGTGACGATTTCTGCGAGTTGCACTGCGAACTCGCTCGCGGTGCCGAAATCCTCGGACGTCTTCGATGTTAGAGAGATGGCAAAGGAAGTGATGCCGAGTATCGCCCCCTCCATAGCACCCGCCACCGTCCCGGAGTAGGTGACATCATCACTTAGGTTCGCGCCGCGATTGATGCCCGAAACCAGCAAATCCGGACGGTACGGCAGGAGACTCCGCACCGCTAGGTTCACGCAATCGGTTGGGGTTCCCTCGACGGAGAATACCTTCTTTTCGAGCTGCTGGTAAGGCAAGGGGGCGTCGGAGAGCGTGACTGCATGGCTCACGCCACTGACTTCGTAGGCTGGTGCTACCACCGTGACTTCGCCTATCTCGGCCAGCTTTTCGGCAAGGGCGTGAATTCCGGGAGACTCCACACCGTCGTCATTCGTCACCAGGATCCGGATGACTTTCCTCCTTCATTGTGCAGCGCTTCCGGGGCGTCCGAAACACAATGATGTGCCACAAGACAAAACCGTCAGGCACCCACCCGACTGGAATTATTGTTTAAATGATAGCAGGAAATATGGTCGGGACGGCGGGATTTGAACCCACGACCACTTGCACCCCAAGCAAGTGCGCTACCAGGCTGCGCTACGTCCCGATCAGGCCGTTGGCGCGAACCGCATCGTACCACGCACCGAAAAGGGGATCAATGGAGCCGTTATCCTTCTACCTTAGGGTCATTCGATTCGAGAATCTGCAGAATGTCCTTGAGCCCCGACTTGATTTCCTCGATGCGGTTGCCGCCCATCTCGCCCGCTAGCGGACGCGTGGCGGGGGTCTTCCCTCCGCCCCCAGCCGCTTCTTCTTTCACTTCCTGCTCCAATTTCTTCTTGGCGCCGGCGATGGTGAAACCCTCTTCGTAGAGCAGAGCCTTGACGCGGAGAACGGTCTCAATATCGCGGCGGCGATAGATACGTTGTCCCGAATTGTTCTTGGCTGGAGTTAGCGCCGGAAACTCCGATTCCCAATACCGTAACACGTAGGGCTGGGTTTCCGTCAGTTCACAGACTTCCCCGATCTTGAAGAAGAGCTTGTTTGGGATCTTCTTAGCCATGCTCGCTCGGATCGGTTCTCGTGGTTACCCACTCAGGTGAGAGTGGCCTGAAACGATTTCGAGGGTCTGAACACGACGGACTTGCGGGGCAGGATGGTCATTTCCTCACCGGTTTGCGGATTGCGGCCCTTTCGGCCCTTCTTCTCCCTGACCGCAAAAGTCCCAAAACCAGTGATTTGCACCCTCTCTCCATTTTTGAGGCCTTGCTTGATGAAGCCGAGTATCAAGTCTACCAGCCGTGACGCCTCTTTGTTGGAGAGGCCGCCGTGGCGCTCGTAAACCACTCTCGCAAGGTCAGCCTTGGTCATGGAGAAGTCAAAACACCATCCGGCTCTCGGCGCACAGAGGTCAGGATCTGATTAAGTTAAAAGACTGATAGGACTAGAGGTTCAGCTGATGTTCTAAAGCATTATATGAGACTTCTCACCCAAGTCAAGCGTAAACATTACACGATTTGGGGCCCTACTCGCCACGTTTTCTAAGTGCCACCCGAATGGGAGTTCCCTCGAATCCGAACTCCTCCCGAAGGCGCCGGGCGAGGTAGCGGGTGTAGGTCGGCTCGATTTCCTTCGACTGGCTGGCGAACACGACGAAACGGGGCGGTGCCGTGCCCACCTGCGTTATGTAGAAAAGATTGACCTCTCGGCCGTCCTTGGCCCGCGGGGGATGATGGCTCGCATCGACCTCCAAAAATTGGTTAAGTTTCGATGTGGCAATACGTTGTAGCTGCTTCTCCCGTACCCTGTCGACCAGGGGAAGGATCTTGTGGGCACCTCTTCCATGGAGCGCGGAGATGAAAACCAGCGGAGCGAAGGCGAGATGCGGGAGCTCTTCGGCCACGTCTTCTCGGCCCTCCCGAGCCTCTTTCTCTCGCTCCTCGACGATATCCCACTTATTGAAGACGACAATCGCTGCTCTGCCCGCGTCCGCCACCTTGCCCGCGATGGCGCGGTCCTCACTCGTGAGTCCTTCGGTCGCGTCTACGACCACCAAACAAATATGGGCCCGGGCGATGGCCCGCTCGGCATAGAGCACGCCGAGTTGATCGGCGCGTGAAGGTGTTTTGCCGCGACGGCGAATCCCGGCGGTGTCCACGAACCGGTAGGCGCGTCCCTCGACTTCAATCACCGTATCCACGGGATCGCGAGTCGTGCCGGCCTTGTCACTAACCACCGCACGCTCTTTCCCGGCGAGCCGATTTAATAGAGATGACTTGCCCACGTTGGGACGACCGACGATGGCGATTCGGATTTCATCTTGCTTCTCGACTTCCGTTGTCTCCGGCAGACGCCTTGCGATCTCATCCAAGAGATCGTTGACACCCAAGCCATGCTCAGCCGACACTTGAAAAAGCGCCCCAAACCCTAAGCGGTGAAACTCCATCGCTTCCGCTTCCCGTCGCCGATGGTCGACCTTGTTCACCACGAGCAATACTCGCTCCGAGTGGGGTCGAAGTTTCTGGGCGAGCGCTTCGTCTTCCGGCACGATCCCGGCGATACCGTCCACGACCCAGCACAACAGGTCGCCCTCTTCGATCGCGACCTCACACTGTGCGACGATCTGGTGTTCGAGCAAAGTGTCCGGACGATCGTATAGGCCGCCGGTGTCCACGAGCTCGAAGTCTTTCCCAGACCAGTTCGCTGGCACCTGGTTGCGGTCCCGAGTCGACCCCGGGATCGAGTCGACGATGGCGCGACGCACGCCGGTGATGCGATTGAAGAGAGTCGATTTGCCGACGTTCGGTCGCCCCACAATGGCGACTACCGGAAGAACTTTTTCACCCATATCTCTTTAGTAATCTATTAGTTCCGAGGAAGGCCCCCGAGTATAGCACCGCTCAAGAGTGCCGGCAACCGGCTAACCTCGCTGTTTAGAGCATGATATGGGGACTTGACACGTTCGCGATGCTCCCCCTATAATAAACTCTGCTATCTCCCGGGAGGTCGATATGATAAAGGTGGACATCATCAATGAGGTGTCTGCTGCCGCGAACATTACCAAGGTCAAATCTGAGCAGGCGGTACAGACGGTTTTGGACGCCATGAAGCAGTCGATGAAGCGCGGCGAGCGCATCGAGCTGCGGGGCTTCGGGGTTTTCCAGGTGAAGCCGCGTAAGCGAGGCATCGGCCGGAACCCGCGCACGGGTAAAGAGGTGCGGATACCTCCTGGGCGAACCATCCGCTTCAAGCCTGGCAAGGATCTACAGAGCATTCCCTAGTCTCGCCGGGAACTTCTCCTTCCTCTGACCCTGGCTTCCTCCGAGGCTCTCATCTCTTCGCCGACTTCCCCTCTCCGAGCTGAGCTCCCGGGGCCGATCTATAGCCAAGCCCTTCGAGAGTCTCGAACTGGACCGCGATTCCCGGTCGTCCAGGTCCTTCTGTTCCTGCTGACGACCGCTTCGACCTTGCTGGTCGGAGCCTATCAGGGACTCGCCTTCGCCTCTTCCGAGGCGCAGGAGCTTTTCCCTGGCGTCATGCCGGCGGCGAAACAGCTCGAGACCGTTCTTATTTATGGTGCCCCCTTCAGCTTCACCATCATGGCGATCCTTCTCTCGCACGAAATGGGTCACTATCTCACCGCCCGCTATTACCGAGTCAAGGCGAGCCTCCCTTACTTCATCCCCTTTCCGTTCTCCATCATCGGAACGATGGGCGCCTTCATTTTGATCCGATCACCTTTTCCCCACCGGCGTTCGCTCATCGACATTGGTTTGGCCGGCCCGTTTGCGGGCTTCATCGTTACCATACCGGCTCTCTTCGTCGGCATCTCCCAATCCAAGCTCGGCCCGCCACTCGCCGGTGATGGTCTTACCCTCGGGGAGCCCATCCTCTTTAGACTCGTCAGCGCGTTGATATGGCCGGGCGCCCCCGACGACCAAGTTCTCTACATCAGTCCGGTGGGACTCGCCGCGTGGTTCGGACTTCTCGCCACTGCGATCAACCTGATGCCCATCGGGCAACTCGATGGAGGGCACGCCACCTACGCCCTACTTCGCCGCAACGCGCATCGAGTATCCCGCATCGCGTTTTTCCTCCTGTTCCCGATGGCGTATTTCGGACCGACTTGGCTGGTGTGGGCGATGCTGGCATTTCTGCTCGGAATCCGGCGGCCACACCCACCGACCCTCAACGACGAGACTCCCCTACCCAAGAGCCGCAAATGGATGGGAGTCCTGGGGTACGCGATGTTCATACTGTGCTTCACCCCGGAGCCTATCGTCTTCAGCTGGAGCGCGCTATTCGCGGGCGCGCCCTGAGGGCTTCTCTGCGCGAATCAGAACCCGATCGCACTCGTTAGGGGTTAGATCCAACGCAAGGATCAGTTCAGCAGAGGAAAGGGCCTCACGAATACATTCACCGGCTGGCTCCCCCAGTCCGGCCAGAACGGCGCTCGACTCTTCACGCCACTACCACAAGCTCTGGCAGAGGACCCCGACTCCGCAGACTCTCTCGGTATAACGCGTTCGTGCGTAGGCTCGTTTTATCAGATCAAGTTCTTGTCAAGAAGGAGCCTCGGGCTCGAGGCTGTTCCTTCCGAGATCCAATCTCGTGACCGTGGACTTGGTGGACCAACCCCTTGGAATCGTAAGTACGTAAGTTACTCAACTGTATCATCTTATGCGCTCCTTGCTCCATTTGACTCATGGACGGGAGTTGATTAGACTACAGCGGTGAGCAAGCGATTACAGGTCCTCTTCGATGAGGAGGAGTTGACGGAGCTGCAGGAGATCGCGCGGCAAAACCACATGAGTCTCGCAGAGTGGGTCCGTCAGACCTTGCGCGAAGCACGGTCGGCGCAACCCGTTCGTGATTCGGCGCTCAAGCGCCAAGCCCTGCGACGAGCGATGGAGCACCAATTCCCAACGGCCGACATCGACCATATGCTCGCAGAGATCGAGCGCGGCTACGAGCCGAACTAGACTTTGATCTTTATCGACTCCAACATTCCTATGTACCTCGTTGGGGCACACCATCCCAACAAAACGCGTGCTCGAGAGCTCCTAGATGAGAACTTCGATACAAACGAATGTCTCGTCAGCGATGTCGAGGTCCTGCAGGAGATTCTGCACCGGTACACGGCGATTGATCGACGCGACGCCGTCCAACCGGCATTCGATGTGTTGACCTCTATCGTCGACGAGCTCTTCCCCTTGGACACTGAGGACCTCGAGCGCGCTAAGCGAATCGTCCTGACGACGAGCCTATCGGCCCGAGATTCACTTCATTTGGCGATGATGAGACACCACGGAGTGGATCGAATCCTGACATTCGACGCCGATTTCGACGACTTCGCAGATATCTCGAGGTTGCATTGAAGGTTCGCCGAGATATGCTGCGCGAGGCGTTGCTAGCGGGGAGGCTCAGGAGGCGCGCGGCGCCCCACCTTCCCGGTCGGCCCTTAGGGCTCATCCTACTGAGCATAATATTGCTCGAGCAACGTCTTGAGCTCCGGCTGATTGGGATTCAGATCAAGGGATCTCTGGAATGACTGTGCGGTTTTCTCGTCGTGCCCGGAGAACGCCTGTGCTCTCCCCATCGCGAAATGGAGCAGCGGATTGTTCGGTTCCTGCGCCACGCTCTTAGCTAGGATGCTCTCCGCCTCCGCGGCGCGCTTCTCCTCGAGAAGAAGATTCGCGAGCTGCAGCCGAACGGCCGCCTCGCGTGGATTAGCAACCAGGGAATCGCGGAACGCTTTTTCCGCTTCGTCGCGCTTTCCCTCCTTCATAAGAAGCTTCCCGTGCACAAATAGTGCTACGGCGTCATGGACATCACGCTCCAGGCCCGAGGCGATGAGCTCTCGTGCCTTGGCATCTTTCCCTTCTCGCAGATACAAGTTAGCGAGCCGCGCCAGGGGACCCGCCGATGTGGGGTCGAGTCGAGCGGCGTCTTCGAAGCCTTTCACCGCTTGGTGCACGTACCCCAAACGCAGATCCGACTCCGCCAATAAATAAGTCGACTGAAAGTCGTTGGGATCACTCTCCAGGTATTGCCTGCATTGAGCGGCGGCGGCTTCATAATCTCCATGATTGAAATAGGCTTCCGAGAGAGAACCCCTAGCCGCGAGCATTCCGCTGTCCTCTTTTAGAACCGCTTCCAGCTCCCGAATCGCGTCGTCAAACCTTCTCGCGTCCGAGTGCTCCACGCCTCGGATGAAACTCTGCCACAAGCCGATGCGGCTCTTGGGATCGGGAAGCGGCCCTTCCTCAGTGGGAGATTTATCCGAGCTCACGTAGCCCAGACTGCGGAGAAGGCCGACCGTTTTTTGGTCGGGCGCCGTCCCCGAGACCTCAATCGGACCGGTGTCTCTTTCTTCTATCGCAGCGAGCGCTCGGGCGAACTCTTGGGGTTTGTGCGGCTCACTCTCCGCCAGGTTCTCGAGCTCTTTCGGATCCGCATTCAAATCATAGAGCTCCGGCTCGGGGGCAGTGATATATTTCCACCCTTCACGTCTGACGCTCCGAAGCTCGCTCCACCCAAGGTTCAAGCGAGGGAAAAAGGTCTCCGCGTAGGACATCACGGGCGCGAAATCACCGCCCTGCATCAGAGGCACCAAGCTCGTCCCCTGACAGGCGTCGCACAGCTCGCGCAGGCCCACCAAATCCAAGATGGTGGGCACGATATCAATACTTCTCGCCTGTTCCTTGAAAATCGCCCCTCTCGGAACTCCTGGCCCCTCAAGAATCAATGGCACGCGCAGGGTGCTGTCGTAGATGAACAAAGCGTGATTGTCCTCTCCGTGCTCGCCCAGTCCCTCTCCGTGGTCCGATGTGAAAACCGTCAGAACGTTCTTGCCTAGGGCAGAAAATAGTCGCTCCAACACGTCGTCCACGTAAGCTACTTCGCCGCCGTAACTCTCGGGATACTCCTTGCCCAGCGACTCTGGTGGCTCGTATGGCGAATGAGGGTCAAAGATATGCACCCATAGAAAGAAAGGGCCCTCTTTTCGTTGTTCCAACCAATCGCGGGCCGTGGTGACGACCTCGTCGGCTTCTTTCTCTCCTCGCGCCCTCAATTGACTGTCGTCGTAGATATCGAAGCCCTGGTTCAATCCGAAACGCGAATGGACCGGATACGCGCCAACGAACGCAGCAGTCTTGTAGCCCCTCTCCTTGAGCATCTCGGCCAGCGTTTCGAACTTCTTGAGCAGCTCGTAGCGTCCGTTGTCCTTGATGCCGTGATAGAGGGGTGTGGTTCCCGTGAGAATGGAAGCGTGCGACGGTAGGGTGAGCGGACTATGTGCCGTGGCGTCTAGAAAGATACTTCCATCTCGTGCGAGCTGATCCAGGTTCGGGGTCGGCGTCGCGCTCCCGTAGCAACCCAAATGATCGGCGCGCAGAGTGTCGACGATGACGAGCGCGACGCTGACCGCGTCCACATTGGGACCGCGAGAACAGGCTGTCGCTATCGCAACGCCGACCATCGCAAGCGACAGCTTGGCCTTGATTCGCACGAATCTCTCCGTTTCGAAAGGAGCCGGTGTGCGGGATTTAGACCGAGACTTTATGGTACGTGACTGCCATTGGTTTCGCAAGACGAGGAGGAACGGCGGGACTACGCAGACTCTCGCTATACTCCTTCTGACCTCGGAACAATTCATCGTAAGAGTTCGAACGCGTGCTCGAGGTTTCGACCGAAGCGGAACACCGCAAAGTCGTCGTCGAAGCTCGCCACTCTGCTGACCCCTAGACGTTGCATCACGGCAAAGCTGGTACGATCCACGATCGAAAAATCCTGATCTCGAAATGTCTCGCCGATTGCCCACGCCACTTCGAGATCTCCCGCCGCGATCGGTTCGATTGACGCGACACCCGAACGAAGTCCGTACCAGAACTCTTCGGCGACCTTACGGCCTATTCGGTGACGAACCAGCATCCAAGTTTCGACCAGAACGTGATCGGTGGTAAGCAAGGCGTCATCGCTGGAAAGGATCTCCTGAGCGCGCTCGTTGCTGCGATCGCTCTTATCTGCGGCCGCGTACCACGCCGAGGTGTCTACGAACAGGCTCAAGAGGGCTTGCCTTTGAGACGTCGCTCCGTTGAGACGGCCTCCCCGACCATTGCGTCCTTGTCCCGAGCGACGTCGCTTCCACCGGATGTTCCTAAGTTGAATACGAGAGACGGGCCGGCCTTGTGCTTCCCCCGCCCGAGGTCGCGAGAAACCAAACGCCGAATGTACTCGGCGAACGAGATGCGAAGCTCCGACGCCCGTCTCCGCGCTCGTTGGTGAGTCTCGGGATCAAGTGTGATTTGCGTCCTTAACGTCATGATGTCTACATCATAGCACTCTTGCCAACCCTTTTCAAACTAGCCAGTTACTGCGCGACCTCCGATTAGGAAAGTGTCATTGGATCCACGTCGATTGACATGTATTTCGAAAGATCGGCATCCTGAACCATCGCGCCAAGATGCCGGCGCACCTCGCGGTGTTGCGCTCGCGGCAGCTTCACCAAGATCTGACAGCGATGGCGGCCCGCTACTTTGGAACGGGCGGCGAAGGCCGGACCCAGCACCTCGACGCCGGGCAGATTGGCGCGATTGAGTGCTTGAGCAACAACTCGCGCTCGCTCTGTAGCACCCGCCATGACCTCGGCTTCTAGAATGATATTGATGATGTAGAGGTTTGGCGGGTAACGGAGGGCGCGACGAAACGCCATCTCCTCTTCATAAAAACCTTTGTAGTCCTGAGCGCTCGCGTGGTCGAGAGCGTAGTGATCCGGAGAGAACGTTTGGATCAGTACCTCCCCCGCTCTGTCGCCCCGACCCGCACGACCGGCGACCTGGGTGAGCAGTTGAAACGTCCTTTCCGCGGCCCGAAAGTCGGGCACTCCTAAGCCGACGTCGGCCGCCAGGACGCCAACCAGCGTGACCCCCGGGAAATCGTGGCCCTTGGCTAGCATTTGCGTTCCCACCAGAAGGTCGATCTCGCGATCGGCAAAGCGGGAAAGAAGCGACTCGTAACTCCCCTTGCGCCGCATGGTGTCTCGGTCCATGCGCGAGACGCGGATTTCCGGAAAAACTTCCTTGATCAGCTCCTCCACCTTCTCCGTTCCGTAACCCCGTTGGCGGAGATACTCGCCCCGGCACACGTCACACTGCTTGGGTGTCGGTCGTCCCAAACCGCAGTAGTGACAGACGGCAAGAGCCCCTCGTTCGTGAAGCGTCAGTGCCACGCTGCACTCGCTGCAGTTTGCGGCAAGACCGCACTCTCGACAAAGAAGCTGTGTTGTGTACCCCCGACGATTGAGAAGAATGAGAGCCTGCTCCCCTGCCGATAGGCGACTCTCGATTCCGGTGCGCAGAGGTTCCGACAGGATGGTCTCGGGGCCCTCCGCGCGGACGATGTCTTTCATGTCGATGAGCTCGACCCGAGCGAGCGGACGGCCGCCCATGCGCTCGGGAAGCGTCGCCAGACGATAACGCCCTTGCAGCGCATGCGTGTACGACTCCAAGGACGGTGTCGCAGAGCCCAGCACGATCACCGCACCGGCATCTTTGGCACGTTTGGTAGCGACGTCGCGGGCGTTGTAGCGAGGCGCCTCCTCTTGCTTGTAGGAGCCCTCCTGTTCCTCGTCCACCACCACCAGGCCAATCTTTCCGAGAGGCGCGAGAACGGCTGCGCGCGCGCCGACGACAACGCGGGCTTCCCCGTTACGTATTCGCCACCACTCGTCTCGCCGTTCGCCGCTTCCGAGGGCGCTGTGCAGAATAGCGACTTTGGACTGAAAGCGTTGTTGCAGAAGGCTTGCGAGCCGCGGCGTCAGCGCGATTTCAGGGACCAAAAGCAGCGCGGTTCGTCCTGCAGCCAAGGCCAACTCTACCGCGCGCAGATAAACTTCCGTCTTCCCACTCCCAGTGACACCGTGCAAAACCATCACCGAGAATTGGCCGAGAGACATCGACCGCTCGATCTCGGAAATCACCTGGCTTTGATCTGCAGTCGGAGTGAGCGGCCCCTCGACGGCAGCGCCTAGACGTCCCCACGGACTTTGAGGCGTCGCCCTTTGCTTCGAGAGCTCTATGTAGCCACGTTTGACGAGAGTTCGAAACGGACCCTGTTTCAATCTCAGCTCACTCCGCACTGTACGAAGCGGCACGGCATCGGTGGCAGTAGTCAGAAGTGTAAGAACGCGGGAGCTAGTAGCTTTAAGCGTTGGCGAGTCGAGCGCCTGACGGCCTGCCTTCGTAATCGATGCGGCCCATACCTGTGGAATTCCTCCCGACGGACTTTTTTCGACTCGTTCCACGTACCCTGCGTCGACCAGAAACCGCAAGGGCGCACCGACCCACGAGCTTCCCACCGCACGGGATAGGGCCCGTGATGTCATGGGCCTCTCCATCGCGACGAGCACCCGTTCCCTCAAACTGCCGGCCTTGAGCTCTGCCTGCCCGGCCTTCTCAGTTCGTCGATAACGAACGGTTCCCGCCCGTCCAGTTTCCGGCGGCAGGAGCGCTCGCAACACCTCGCCGGGTGGAGCGAGATAGTAATCCGCGATCCACTCCCCTAGCGCGAGGAGCTCCTTCCCGACAACGGGCTCCGAATCCAACGAGGAAAGAAGCGGCAAGATCTTCGTGCCCGGAGGCAGCACCGGCGGATGGTCTTCGATTTGCACGACGCAGCCGATCAGAACCCGGAGGCCAAAGCGCACCTTCACGCGGCAACCCGGAGCGAGATTGCTCAGCGTATGCGGCACTCCATAGGAGAACGTTCGCTGAAGGGGCAACGGAAGCGCCACGCGGGCGTAGCGCGGGAATGAAGAATGGCCGGACGACGAACGACGAGGACTAGCGCCGCTCATCGAGCAAGGCCCGAATGAGCTTCATGTCCTCCCAGCAATCTTTCTTCTTGGAAGGATCGCGGAGGAGATACGCCGGATGGTAGGTCGGCACGAGCGCCGCGTCGCCGAACGAAAAGACCTGGCCCCGAACTCGTCCCAAAGCTTGTTCGGTAGAGAGCATGGCTTGGGTCGCAACGCGACCGAGTGTGCAGATGACTCGGGGCTCGATGGAGCTTACCTGTCTTTCTAAGAACGGCCGGCAGGTCGCAATTTCCTCGAGCTCAGGATCCCGGTTGCTGGGAGGACGGCACTTCACGATGTTGGCGATGTAGACGTCTTCACGTTTGAGCTGAATGGCTTCGATGATCTTGGTCAGCAATTGGCCCGCCGGCCCCACGAAGGGCAGCCCTTGTCGGTCTTCTTCGTAGCCCGGGCCTTCGCCAATGAACATGAGATCGGCGTTCGGGTTTCCCACACCGAAAACTACGGTCCGGCGTCCCTTGTGTAATTTGCAGCGCGTGCAGTCACCGAGGTCCTCACGGATCGCTTCCAGATGCTCCGAAGAGTTCACCGCGTCATCCTGCCCCTGACTTTCTGGAACAGAGGCGGGACGTAAACCGATACGGGTCATCGACGAGTAATAGCGAAGGCGCTCGCAGATCTGCTCGGCCAACTCTTTCCTCAGTCGATCTTTATCCGCGTTCACGTATGCCCTCGATGCGGTCGAGAATTCGTTCCGCGACTTCCCTCTTGCTGAGAAGCGGCAGCTCCTCGGCGGCGCCTTGCTTCGCAAGAAGAATGACTTGGTTGGTATCGGTTCCGAAGCCGGCGCCGTTCCGCGTGACATCGTTGGCCACGAAAAGATCCAGCTTCTTTTTCGCGAGCTTCTCTCGAGCCCGTGCCTCGAGGTCATCTGTTTCTGCGGCGAAACCCACCACAGTCTGCTCCGGAGACCGCCGCCGGCTGATCTCCATAAGAATGTCATCCGTACGAACGAGCTTCAGGGTGCGCGGCCCGGGCCCCTTCTTGATCTTGGACGTTTCTTCCGTCTCCGGCCGGTAGTCGGCAACCGCGGCCGCCATAACGACTACGGACGCTTCGTTCAGCTTGGAGAGCATGGCCTTTTTCATCTCGTCCGCGGTCTGCACGCGTACGACGTCCACACCGGAAGGATCAGGCAGCGCGGTCGGCCCGCTTATAAGCAGAACACGAGCGCCGCGATCGCGCGCCGCCTCGGCGATGCGGTAGCCCATCTTACCGCTGGAGTGATTCGTGAGCACGCGCACCGGATCGATGGGCTCGGTGGTAGGACCAGCGCTCACCAGCACCGTTTGCCCGGCTAGGCTAGACTTTTTTTTGGACCGGCCGGAAAGCTTGCCTTTCACCCGCGCCACAATTTCCTCCGGCTCGGCGAGCCTTCCCTTCCCGAGCCAGCCGCAGGCCAGCCATCCTTCTCCCGGCTCGATGAAATCGACGCCTCTTTCGCGCAACGTTGCGATATTTGCCTGAACCGCGGGATGGGACAGCATTTGGGTATTCATGGCCGGCGCGATCATCACCGGCGCGCGGTTCGCAAGGGCGAACGTGCTCAGAAAATCATCAGCGATTCCATAGGCCAGCTTCGCCAGGACGTTGGCGGTCGCAGGAGCGATGAGGAGCAGCTCGCACTCCTCGGTGAGCGAAATGTGACGGATCCCCTCCTCTCGCTCCTGGCCAAAGAGTTTGCAGATCACCGGCTCTTCCGAAAGCGTCTCCAACGTGAGCGCCGTAATGAACTCCCGAGCGCTCGCGGTCATGATCACCTGCACCGCTAGACCGTCCTTCTTCAAGCCTCGGACGATCTCCGCGGCCTTGTAGGCGCCGATGCAGCCCGTGACCCCGAGAACGATTTTCTTTTTCGTGCTCATTTGAACGAATCCAGGATGGACCGCACGATCGGCTCCATCCGCTGGCGACGCGCCCTCTCCGCCAGAACGATTGACTGGAGGACTCCAGCGCAACGCTCGATCTCGTCGTTGACTACAGCATAGTCATAATTCTGGTATTGCGAAACCTCGCGTCGAGCCACCTTCAACCGGCGCTCGATGTCGTCCTCTTCGTTCTGCCGGCGGTCCCTCAACCGTTGTTCGAGGACCTCGAAAGAGGGTGGGAGTGTGAAGATGAGCACCGCGTCCGGCATGGCTTGCTTGACCTGCGCCGCACCCTGGACATCGATATCCAGAACGACGTCCGCGCCTCCGCGGAGCACGCCTTCCGTTTTGGCACGCCCCGTTCCGTAGAGCCTTTCGTGAACCTCGGCCCACTCGAGAAAGTCGTTTTCTTCGATCTTCGACCGAAACTCTTTCTCCGAGACGAAGTGGTAGTCCACACCCTCTTTTTCCGATGAGCGGGGGGAACGAGTCGTGTAGGAGACGGAGAACTCAACGCCCTCCACATCCGCGACGAGCTCGCGCACCAAGGTCGTCTTCCCCGACCCGGAGGGGGCCGAGATGACTAAAAGACTGCCCAGTCGTTTGCTCACTCGATATTCTGAACCTGTTCTCTGATGCGCTCCAGCTCGGACTTGACCGCGATCACGCTCTCGGTGATGGCTGCATCCTGGCATTTCGAGCCGATGGTATTCACTTCTCGATTCATCTCTTGAATGATGAAATCAAGTTTTTTCCCACAAGGCCCCTCGGCGCGGACCGCCTCCCGCCACAAGGCGACGTGGCTACGGAAGCGGGTGAGCTCTTCGGCGATGTCGCTTCGCTCCACTAACCGGGCGACTTCGACGGCCAAGGCCGATGGCTCGATGCCGGTACCGCCGAGCTCCTTGATGCGGTCCAGAATCTCCTGGCGCTTTTTCTCTTTGCTTGCGGTGGAAAGGCCTTCCACGGCGTCGATGTGCTCGGCGATGGACAGGACGCGCCGAGCGATGTCCGCCGCGAGCTGCTGTCCCTCGGTTCGGCTCATCCGATCGTACTCATCGAGTGCCTGCGTAAGGGCCGGCTCCACCGCCTTCCATGCCCCGTCACCGCCCGATAAGTCTGACAAGTCCCTTTCCTTGACGCTGAATCCGGGTTGAAATCCCACTAGATCGGACAGCGTAAGCTCGCCGCGGACGCCCAGCTGCTGCCCCAGATCGCGCGCCACTTTCACGAAATCTTCGATAAGCGGCCGATCGAGCTCGAGTTGGTAGGTGCTGTTTTCCTTCGGCTTCAATCGCACCGAGACATCCACCTTCCCGCGCTTGACGCGAGAGGACACTTCGTTGCGGATCTTGGCCTCCAATTGGGCCAGGCTCGACGGGACGCGGACACGAACATCTTGGTATCGATGATTCACCGAGCGCAGCTCGACCTCGGCGAGGTACGAGGAGCTTTCAAATTGGCCTCGGGCGAAACCGGTCATGCTGCGGATCACCGGACGACCTCGCCCTTACGCGGCGTCGTTACCTTCTCGCCGTTATTCAGAGGAACATCCAAGTTGACAGGATCTCCTCCGGCGAACTGAAGCTGGTAGAGTCGGCGGTAAACGCTGTCCGCTCGGCGAAGTAACTCGTCGTGCGTCCCAATCTCCCTGACTGTTCCTTCCTCGATGACCACAATTCGGTCGGCGCGTCTTATCGTCGACAGGCGGTGGGCGATGACGACGGTAGTGCGGTCGGTCATCAGGTTCTCGATCGCCTGTTGCACCAGCGCCTCGGATTCGGCATCCAACGAGCTCGTTGCTTCGTCCAGTATGAGCACTGGAGGGTTTTTCAGGATGGCGCGGGCGATCGATAATCGCTGACGCTGTCCGCCAGACAATTTCTGACCCCGCTCTCCGATGATACTGTTGAAGCCATCGGGAAGCTCTTCGATGAATTCGAGTGCCCGTGCCGCCTTTGCCGCTTCCTCGATCGCTCCCATGGACGTGGACTCCACTCCGTAAGCGATGTTGTTGCGCACCGTGTCGTTAAAGAGGATGGTCTCCTGAAGTACCAATCCGATTTGTCCGCGCAACGAAGACAGGGTGGCTTGTCGGATATCGACGCCGTCCCAAAAGACGGCCCCCTCTTCCGGATCGAAGAAGCGGAGTATCAGATTGGCGAGAGTCGTCTTTCCAGCCCCGCTCGTCCCGACCAACGCGATGACCTGGCCGGCGTCGATCTGCAGGTCTATGTTGCGAAGGACTTGCTCGACGCCGTCTCCGTAGGTGAAGCTGACGCCGACAAACTCGATCTTCTTCTGCAGAGTTGGAAGCTCCACCGCACCAGGCACCTCATCGATCTCCATATGGGTGTCGAGGACCGAAAAGACACGCTCCGCCGCGGCGAGGGACTGCTGAAAGGTGGCGTTCACACGGGACAGCTTCTTGATCGGCCCGTACATTAGAAAAACAGCTGCCACGAACGAGGTGAACTCGCCCGGGGTGAGCTCACCGATCGAGATCATCGCGCTTCCGTACCAGATGGCGGCGGCGACGGCGACCCCTCCTACCAGCTCCATGAGTGGTGGCAGAAGGGAGACGACTTCCGTTATACGCATGTTCGTTTTGAAGAGACCTTCGCTCGCTTCGGCGAATCGTTTCGTCTCGAATTCTTCCATCCGAAACGCCTTGACGATGCGGCTTCCGGAAATCGTCTCTTGCAAAATGTTGGAGATATCGCGCCAACGCAGGAGCCCGGTGTCGCTTGTCTTCCGCAGGCGACGGCCTAGCCGCACCAAGGGGTAGGTCACGAGCGGCGCTCCCAAGACAGACAAGGCCGCAAGTCCCCAGTCGTAATAGAACAAAAGCGCGGCGTAGCCCAGGACGGCGAAGCCTTGCATCATCAAATCACCAACTGCCTGCGAGACCGATTGCTGGATCCTCTCGACGTCGGTGGTGATGTGGCTCATGAGCGTTCCGGTGGACTTCGCGGAGAAGAAATCCACCGATTGGCGGAGCATATGCCGGTAAAGACGATTTCGGAGATCCATCACCGTGCGTTGGCCGACGTAGCTCATGAGGTATGTGGAGAAGTACGAGAACAGCCCCTTCGCCACGTAGAGCACGATGATCGCCAAGGCCACCCCTTCGAGGTTGACCTGTTGGATCAGCACGTCGTCGAAGATGGGCTT
This sequence comes from Candidatus Marinacidobacterales bacterium, assembly GCA_965222425.1. Taxonomy (GTDB): domain Bacteria; phylum Acidobacteriota; class Vicinamibacteria; order Marinacidobacterales; family DATDRI01; genus CBDCNP01. The sequence continues at coordinate 26,591 of CBDCTW010000010.1, read as the reverse complement.
GATGAGATAGGCCAGGCCGGCGGAGGAAACGGCGAACCCAATCATCGCCGCGCAGGCGAGGAGGAATCGGCCCCGATAGGGTCGTGCCTGCGCGAGCAGACGACGTAGCTCACTCATCGATGAAACTCACTTAGATAGAATATCTTATCAGAGTAGTCCTTCGGAGTCTTCTAGTGCCCCCCAGTTGGGCAAGCGGCGGGTCTCCACGGAGGGACCTAATCTACCACACGGTACTTCAGAAGCACCCAGAGGGCCTCGAGACCGTCCTTCCACGAGATCTTCTTCCCTTCCTCGTAGCCGCGGCCCTCGTAAGTAATGGGAACTTCGTAGACGCGACAGCCCATCTTGAACAGCTTGGCGGTGATCTCCGGCTCGATGCCGAATCCATCCGAGCGGAGTGTCATCTGACGGACCTTCCCGGCGCGGATAGCTTTGAAACAGGTTTCCATATCGGTAAGCATCGTGTTGTAAAGAATGTTGGTTACGAAGGTCAGGAAGCGGTTTCCCATGTAGTGAGTAAAGAGAAACGCGCGGTGCCGACCGAGGAACCGCGAGCCGTAAACGGCGTCGGCTTTTCCACGAACGATGAGATCGATGAGCTGCGGATACTCCTCTGGAGAGTATTCCAAGTCGGCGTCCTGGATGACGAAGATGTCTCCGCTCGACGCCGCGAATCCTCTCCTGACCGCCGCGCCCTTGCCCTGGTTCTTCTCTTGCAGAAGGAGCTTGAAGTCTCGGCCTTCGGCAAGCTTGGTCAGGACGGCTCGCGAGCCATCGGTGGAGCCGTCGTCAACGACGACGAGCTCGATGCGGAGGGGCACTGCAAGTACCCGCGTCACGATTTCTTCGATGGTCGCCCGTTCGTTGTATACGGGCATGATCACCGAGAGGAACGGGTCAACGAACGGAGTGGCCTTCACGCCTCGCCGTAGCCCTTGGGATGATTCTGTTTGAACTTCCAGGCCGTCTCGACGATCGCGTCGAGTGAGCCGAAGCTCGGTTTCCAACCCAGCTCCCGCTGAACCTTTTCACTGGCTGCCACGAGTCGTGGAGGATCACCTGCCCGACGCTGGGTACGTTCGGTAGGGACTCCTTTGCCGCTCACCCGCTCGAGCGCGTCCACAACCTCGAGCACCGAATATCCCCTTCCCGTCCCGAGATTGTAGCTCGTGGAGGCGGCTCCCGAGCGGAGAGCGTCGACCGCCATCATGTGAGCCGAAGCGAGATCCACGACGTGCACATAGTCACGAATACAAGTCCCATCGGGGGTCTCGTAGTCGTCTCCAAAGATCGCGAGCGACGGCCGCAATCCCATCGCCACCTCGCATGCCAGCGGAATGAGATGCGTCTCGGGGCGATGATCTTCACCGAGATCACCATCCGGATGGGCGCCGGCGGCGTTGAAGTAGCGCAGGTTGATGTGTCGCGTTCCATAAGCCACCTCGAAGTCCGCGAGTGCCTCCTCGAAAGCACGCTTCGTCCGCCCGTACGGGCTCACCGGCCGTTGGGGGTGTGTCTCAGGCATGGGAACGACCTCGGGCTCGCCGTAGATGGCACACGTAGAAGAAAAGATCACCGCGGGGACTTTGTTTCGCGCCACGGCGTCGAGCAGTTCGATGCCGCCGCCCACGTTGTTTTTGTAATACTTCCCGGGATCCCGAACCGACTCTCCTACATAAGCCCTGCCGGCGAAATGAAGCACTACGTCGATCTCTTCGCTCTTGAAGATGTTGTCGAGTCCCTCCCGCGCCTGAGCGGGCTCGGAAAGATCGGCCGTCAACAATTCGACTCCCTCGACGGCTTCCCGGTGTCCCTCGCTCAGACTGTCCAAGACGACGACACGCTCGCCTCGACTGACGAGCTCCCGTACAGTATGGGAGCCGACGTAACCGGCTCCACCGGTAATTAGGATGGCGGGCATGAACGGGTTGGCTCAGGTTCTTCGGCCGACGCCGAAGTAGGCGAATCCTAGCTTGCTCAGTACATCGGGGTTGTAGATGTTTCTTCCGTCGAATACGACCGGACGCTTCATCACGCTGCGCAAGCGCTCGAAGTTGGGCTCACGAAACTCGTTCCATTCGGTGACTAAGATCAAGCCCTCCGCTCCTTCACACGCGTCATAGCTTTTGCGACAGTAGGTGATGCTCTTGTCCCACTCGGAGAGCGCCTTCTTCGCTTCCTTCATCGCTTCGGGATCGAAAACCCGAAGGTGGGCTCCCCTTTTCGCGAGCTCCTCGATCAACGCAATCGAGGGTGCCTCGCGCATGTCGTCCGTTCTCGGCTTGAAGGCGAGTCCCCAGACGGCGAGCGTCACCGACTTCAGTTCTCCGCCGAAGAGCTCCAAGATCTTGGGCAACAAAAATCGTTTCTGCGCTTCGTTCACCTTCTCGGTGGCTCTCACGATCGCGAGATCGACACCCTTTTGCTCGGCCGCATAGAGTAAAGCTCGTATGTCTTTGGGAAAACAGGACCCCCCGTAACCCACTCCGGGAAAGAGAAAGGCATGCCCGATCCGGCTGTCCGCTCCGATCGCTTTGCGAACCTGCGACACGTCCGCCCCGACCGTCTCGCAAAAGCGCGCGATTTCGTTCATGAAGCTGATACGGCTCGCCAGCATGGCGTTGGCGGCGTACTTCGATATCTCGGCGCTGGCGGGGTCCATCACCAGGACCGGGTTACCGGTCCTCACGAAAGGACGGTAGAGCTCGGCCATCAATTGGCCGACCTGTGCGTCGTCGGTACCGACGACTACACGATCGGGACGCATGAAATCATCGATGGCGGCCCCCTCCTTCAAGAACTCCGGGTTGGAGGCTACTCCGAAGCGTTGTGACGTGAGGCCTGCAATGGTGTCTCTTACCTTTTGGTGCGTTCCCACCGGGACGGTGCTCTTGAGAACCACGACCTTGTAGCCGCTCATCGCCCGGCCGATCGATTCGGCGACGCTCAGCACGTGGCTCATGTCCGCGGAGCCGTCCTCGTCGGGAGGCGTACCGACGGCGATAAAAACGATCTCCGAAGCCTTAACCGCTTCCGGGAGGTTGGTGGTGAAGGAGAGCCTCTCTTCCTGAAGATTTCTCTTGAGTAACTCCCCCAGTCCCGGCTCGTAAATTGGGGTTTCTCCCTTAGAGAGTCGAGTTATCTTGTTTTCAACAATGTCCACACCGATGACATTGTTGCCGTTCTCTGCCAAACACGAGGCAACGACCAGGCCAACATAGCCCGTACCTACGACACAAATCTTCATGAACTAGACGGCTCCACTAGCAGACAACACTGGATAGCCTTCCATTATAACGGCAAACGCGAGGCACGCACCAAGGTTGCCGGCGGGGCGTGCTATCATCCGCGGCGGAGCATGCCCAACCTCAACGTTGGAATCGACTACCGGCCCGCCCTATCTCGGCTAACCGGAGTGGGTCGCTACGTCGCCGGACTAACCCGAGCCCTGGCCCGTATCGACACCGAGAACTGCTATACCCTTTTCTCGAGCTCGCTGCGAGAACGAGCGCACGTGAACGCCCTTGCGCCCAACTTCGAGCTTGTCGATCGACGTATCCCGGTTTCCTTGTTGAACGCTCTCTGGCACCGCACGGGACAACCTTCTCTCGACCTTCTGACCGGCCGCTCGTTCAGCATCACACATTCGCCCCATCCTCTCATTCTCCCATCAAGACGCGGTCGAGCCGTCGTAACCATCCACGACATCTTCTTCTACCGGCATGCCGAGGCGACAGAGGCCGAGATTCGACGCGACTACGTTCCCCTGGTGAAGGCACATGCCGCCCGTGCCGACGCCGTGCTGACCGGCTCCCGCACCACGAAAGACGACCTCGTCCGAGAGCTGGGGGTCGACGAGAGGAAGATCGCGTTGACGCCTTACGGCGTCGACATCGAGAGCTTCCGGATTGGCCCCGACAATGCTGCCGACGAAGAGCGTATCGGGGCGAGGTACAAGCTGCCTCGACGCTACTTGCTTTCGGTGGCAACGTTGGAGCCGCGGAAGAACTTACCCCGCCTGATTGAAGCCGTAGCGCAACTGGTGCGCCGAGGTTGGGACGGAACTCTCCTGCTCGCGGGCGCAACGGGTATGGATGGTCGAGCAGTGGACCGAGCCATCGACAACCACCGTTTGGGCTCTCGTGTTGTGAAGTTGGGCTACGTGCCGTCCGAGCACTTGCCCGCGGTCTACCGCCGGGCGCGTGCGCTGGCGAGCGTCGCACTATGGGAAGGCTTCGGTTTTACGGTTCTCGAGGCCATGGCTTGTGAAATCCCAGTGGTAGCCTCCGACATCCCGACCCACCGCGAGGTGGCGGCGGAGGCAGCGGCCTACGTCGACCCAATTGATCCCGAAGCGATTGCATCCGGCATCGAGCGCGTCTGGGACGGCGGCCGGGAGCGTCGACAACTAATAGAGGCCGGCTCAAAGAGGGTCACCTTGTTTTCGTGGGAAGAGACTGCTCGCAAGACCCTGGCCGTCTATGAGCGGCTGGGATCGGAGGGGGGATGTCCCGCCGGATGTTGAATTTGGGGTAGCGGCGGCTCCTTGGCCGGCCTAAGAATAGGTCTGCCAATAAACCGTCTCCAGAGGGGGACAAGGAGCCACCAATGCCTAGGAAATCAAAGAAGCCAGTAAGAAAGCAAACGCACTCGCCTACGGGCAAGGTAGTTGGCCAAGTCGGTCAGATACTGCTACCGATGATAGCTGGGATCGCGGCCACGAAGGCGGATCTGACGGAATGGGTGTACGAGCAAGGACTGACAGCTCTGCACCTACTGCTCAGAGAGGACGCCGAGGAGATCGCGGGGCTCAAGGGCAAGCACGAGAAGGAGCGAACTCATAACCACTGGGGGAGCACGAACGGAGAGCTGAGCTTCGGTGGTCGTCGCATCCAAGTGTCGCGACCTCGAGTTCGCTCGAAGTCGGGCGCGGAGGCGTCGCTTCCACACTTCGAAGCCTTCCGCGAAGAAGACCCGCTTCCAGAGCGAGTGTTGAATCAGATTTTGGTGGGCGTATCGACCCGAAATTACGAATCGAGTCTGGACAAACCCGCGGCCAAGTTGAAGTCTCGTGGCACGAGTAAGAGTGCCGCCAGCCGTCACCTCGTGAGCCAGACGACTAAGAAGCTCGAGGAATACCTGTCTCGGCGGCTAGAGGAGTTCGAGCTTGCGGCACTGATGCTGGATGGCCTTGAGGTGGCCGGACAGACCGTCGTCGTAACTCTAGGTATCACAATAGATGGAACGAAGGTGCCCCTGGGTATATGGCTGGGCTCGACGGAGAACTCTCGGGTGTGCACCGCGATGTTGCAGGACCTTCTCGAGCGAGGCTTGCGCGTCGATGAGCCGATTCTCTGCGTAGTGGACGGAGGCAAAGGCATCCGCAAGGCACTCGTCGACGTTTTGGGGGACCTCGCGGTCATCCAAAGGTGCCAGATCCATAAACTCCGAAATCTTCGCTCGTACCTTCCCAAGTCTCGTCACGCCTACGTGCTCCAGACGATGAAGGAAGCCTACAAGTGCAAGAGTGCCGACAAGGCGCGCAAGCGACTTCAGGCATTGGTGTCGTGGCTCGAGCGAAACGGCTACGACGAAGCTGCCGGAAGCCTTCGTGAAGGGATGGAAGAAACACTCACGGTCGTGAAGCTCGCGCCGCCCGCCTTACTTCGCCAGTCTCTTGCCACGACGAACGCCATTGAGAATCTCAACGGAACCATTCGCAGAGTATCGAGAAACGTCAAGCGTTGGAAGAGTCCTTCCATGGTTCGCCGATGGACCGCTCTTGGCGTCGTCACCGCGCAAAAAAAAGTTCCGGCGTATCAAAGGCTATCGCCATATGGGCGCTCTCGTTCACGCGCTTAGAAGCAAACAGAAATCTCTTGACAGCGATGAGTTTGCTGCCTAAGAGTATTCACAGGTGCCGCCGCTACCCGACCAAATTCAACAGCGGCCGGGACATCCCCATCGGAGGGCTGATGGAGCTCACTGTTCTGATCGTCAGTTACAACGCCAAGACCCACCTCAAGAAGTGCCTCCGGTCGCTCTACGACGAAACGTCTCATCGACCGCTCGAGATCATTGTAGTAGACAACGCCTCTACCGACGGCAGCCTCTCCATGGCTACGCGCGACTTCCCCCAAATAGTCGCCATTGCGTCTCCGGACAATCTCGGCTTCGCAGGAGGTAACAACCTCGGCATGCGGGAGGCCAAGGGCCAATATCTCTTGTTGCTCAACAACGATGCGTTCGTCAAGCCCGGTGCGGTCGATACCATGTTGCGCATCATGAAGGAAAGACCGGACGTCGGCGTGCTAGGACCTCTCCTTCGGAACGAAGATGGCTCGGTGCAAATCTCCTACGGGGACATGATCAACTTTCGCACCGAAGCGAACCGAAAAATGCTCTCCAGATTCTACGAGAGCGGCAATCGCTTCTTCCGTAGCTACATCGAAAAGAGAAGCAAGCAAGAGGCCTATCCAGATTGGGTCAGTGGTGCTTGCATGATGTTCCGGGCCGAGCTTCTCGACAAAATCGGATACTTCGACGACCGCTTCTTCATGTACACCGAAGAGGTAGACTACTGCCAGAGGGTGCGCGGCGCGGGCTACCGTGTTCTCTACACGCCGGAAGCAGAGGTTATCCATCTGCGTGGAAAATCCACGGAAGCGAATCGAGAAAAAGCCGCCTTCGAGTACCGACGCAGTCAGCTCTACTTCTACAAGAAGCACTACGGCTGCGGGAAAGTTCGAGTCTTGAAGGTTTACCTTCTTTTCAAGTTCGCCGCGAAATGGGTTCTCGGTGGCCGTGCCCAGCGGCGCCTGCAACAAATGCTCTTCGGCCTCGTCTGGAACTTCTAGCAGGGGCTGAAGAATGCACTGCACCCTGCGCGAGCGGAGCGAGCCCAGCCCGGATGGGCCGACGGCGGGAAGCCAAGCGAGGAGTGAGCGCGCATTGAGGCGCTAAATGCCCGGCTCTGTCGCCTCGTGTGCGGCGACGTTACTTCTTGCTCCCAGGTGGTGCAGTGGTCGGCGGCAGCCACGTCCTCGCCTCGACGGAGCCTGCCTGCGCTTTGACGCTCATCGGAATGTACACCTTGGCGACTTTGGTTCTGAGCGCCCTGCGCCGAGATGACCTCTCGGTTTTGCTCGATGTAGACTAGGGCCTTATAGGAGGCACCGATGCCCCGACGTTACGTCTTCCTTGTCCTCTTTAGCTTGTCTTGTTCTTCCGCCCCGACGGAGCGATTTGACCTTATCATTCGAAACGGCACCATCTACGACGGAAGCGGCTCCGCTTCCTACGTCGGAGACGTCGCGATCCATGGAGATCGCATCGCCGCCATCGGGGATTTGAGCACGGCCCGGGGACGTACGGAAGTCGACGCCGAAGGTCTCGCCGTCTCTCCGGGGTTTATTAATATGTTGAGTTGGGCGGTGGGAAGCCTGATCGAAGACGGCCGGTCGCAAGGCGACATCCGACAGGGAGTAACCCTCGAGGTTTTCGGCGAGGGAATCTCCTACGGACCGGTCAACGAACGCGTCGAGCAGGCCCTCCTGCAATCGCAAGTCGACATCAAGTTTGACATCGAGTGGACGACGCTCGGAGAATACCTCGACTTTCTCGTTCGCAGAGGCATCTCCCTCAATGTGGCTTCCTTCGTCGGCGCCACCACGGTCCGCATTCATGAGATCGGATACGAGGACCGCCCCCCGACTCCCGAAGAAATGGATCGGATGCGCGAACTGGTGCGCCAGGCCATGGAGGAAGGGGCGCTCGGAGTCGGCTCGTCATTAGATCTATGCACCGGCCTTCTACGCCCAAACGGACGAGTTGGTCGAGCTCTGTAAGGCCGCGTCGCGGTATGACGGAATGTACATCTCTCACATGCGGAGCGAGGGCAAAAGATTTCTCGAGGCGTTGGACGAGCTCATTACCATTGCGCGGGAGGCCAACCTCCCCGCCGAAATCTACCATTTGAAGGCCGGTGGCGAGCTCAACTGGCCCTTACTCGAGAAGGCCATCGCGAAGGTCGAAGCCGCTCGGGCGGAAGGCTTGCGTATCACCGCCGACATGTATACCTACACTGCCGGCTCCACTGGCCTCAACGCGACGATGCCACCCTGGGTACAAGAGGGTGGGTACGAAGCTTGGGTAGGCCGCCTCAAGGATCCTGCGATCCGGGCCCGCGTCCGCAAGGAAATGACCACCCCGACCGACGAATGGGAAAACTTCAATCTAGCCGCCGGTCCCGAGGGCACGCTTCTGGTGGGATTCAAGAACGAGGAGCTAAAATCTCTCACCGGCAAGACACTGGCCGATGTAGCGAAGATGCGCGGCACCAGCCCCGAGGACACGGCGATGGACTTGGTCATCGAAGATGGCAGCCGCGTACAGGCCGTCTATTTTCTGATGTCGGAGGACAATGTCCGCAAACAGATCGCTTTGCCCTGGGTGAGCTTCGGCTCCGACGCGGGCTCGATGGCAACGGAAGGTGTGTTCTTGAGATCCAGCACCCACCCGAGGGCCTACGGAAACTTTGCAAGGCTTCTAGGGAAATACGTCCGGGAGGAGGGGATCATTTCGCTCGAAGAGGCGATCCGCCGCATGACGACGTTGCCCGCCGACAATCTTAGGATCAAGGAGAGGGCTCGCTCCAACCGGGCTATTTCGCCGACGTCGTCGTCTTCGATCCCGAAGAGATCCAGGATTATGCTACTTACGAGAATCCCCATCAGTACTCGATCGGTGTGGTCCATGTTTGGATCAACGGAGCCCAGGTGCTCGAAGACGGCGAGCACACAAATGCGACGCCCGGACGCGTCGTTCGTGGACCGGGCTGGAAAAGGAAGACTTGAATAGGGAGTATCTTCGGACGCCAAAACAGGAAGGTGCTACTACCGGAGTGGCCAGGCGTCGGGGTCAGATCCAAAAATGTGCACAGAACTTTAGCCATGCACGAAAATGGATCCGAGCAAAGTGTCATTTTCGGATCTGACCCCTGGAATGTGCACGACTACGGAGGTTTGAATGGGTCGCTCGATTCTCTTGTTACTAACTCTAATTTCCACGCTTGGTCTCGCTAGAAAGGCGACGGCGGAAACTCATACTTTTTCCATCCACGACATGCTCGCCATGGAGCGCATCTCCGACCCGCAGGTCTCACCCGACGGCAAGCAGATCGTTTTTGCGCTGCGCACCACGGACCTCGAGGCCAATCGAGGTAGAACAGATCTTTGGCTAGTGGGAGTCGACGGAAACGGCTTGAAGCGGCTGACCACACACCCTCAGAACGACTTCAATTCGCGCTGGGCGCCAGACGGGCAGAGCATTTGGTTCCTCTCGACCCGCTCGGGCTCGTCGCAGGTTTGGCGCATCCGAGCCAACGGCGGAGAATCCCTGCAGGCCTCCGATCTCCCGCTCGACGTAAGCAACCTCGTGATTTCGCCAGACGGCTCGCGACTCGCCTTTACGATGGAAGTCTTCCCCGACTGTCCCGATCTCGCCTGTACGACCGAGAGGCTCGAGGAGCGAGCGAGTAGCAACGTCGGCGGACGCATCTACGAGAATCTCTTCATCCGACATTGGGATACCTGGAAGGATGGCCGACGAGCGCATTTGTTCGTGATGCCCGCGGAGGGTGGCGAACCGGTGGACGCGACTTCCGGCATGGACGCCGACACGCCTTCGAAGCCGTTCGGCGGCCCGGAGGAAATTACATTCACTCCCCACGGCCAGTGGTTGGTTTTTGCGGCCCGCGATGTGGGACGCGAAGAAGCCTGGTCCACGAACTTCGATCTATACCAAGTGTCGATAGATGGTTCGTCGTCTCGTCGAAACCTGACCGAATCGAACCGAGCTTGGGACACGCAACCGGCGTTCTCACCGGACGGACAAACGCTCGCTTACCTCGCCATGTCCCAAGTCGGTTACGAAGCGGACCGCTTCCGCATCATGCTTCGTTCTTGGCCCGGCGGTGAGACAAAAACCCTCACGGAAAACTGGGATCGTTCACCCAGAGAGTTCACCTGGTCGTCGGACGGCCGTACGATTTATGCCACCGCCGCGAATGTAGGCCAGGTGTCACTCTTTGCCATCGATGTCGCGACCGGCGATACGCGCACGGTGATCGAAGATGGGACCGTCCGCTCCCCCAGGATGGCCGGTGACCGGATCGTGTACGGCCGTGATCACCTACGCTCTCCTGTGGAACTTTACTCCGTAGGCTCCGGTGGCGCCGACGTCTTCGAGATCACCCGTATAAACCACGACCGGGTTGCGGTGTCTCGCATGGGAGAGCCGGAGCAGTTCACCTTCCAGGGTTGGAACGACGAGACCGTGTACGCCTACGTCGTAAAGCCGGCGGACTTCGACGCGGCGAAAAAGTATCCCATGGCGTTCCTAATCCATGGGGGTCCTCAAGGTTCGTTCGGTAACGATTTCCACTATCGATGGAATCCTCAAGCGTACGCGGGAGCCGGCTACGCGGCGGTGATGGTCGACTTCCACGGTTCGGTCGGCTATGGCCAGGCCTTCACCGACTCCATTCGAGGAGACTGGGGAGGCAAGCCGCTGATGGATCTCGTCAAGGGACTCGCCGCCGCGGTCGAGCGTTACCCTTGGTTGGACGGCGACCGAGTTGCTGCAATCGGAGGTTCTTTCGGCGGCTACATGGTGAATTGGATCGCCGGAAAGTGGCCCAACCGTTTTCGCTGCCTGGTAAATCACGATGGCAACATCGACGAACGGATGGCCTACCTCGCAACCGAGGAGCTCTGGTTTCCCGAATGGGATCACCACGGGACGCCTTGGGACAATCCAGACGGCTACCGCAACCACAATCCGATCAACTTCATTCAGAACTGGCGAACACCCATGTTGGTAATCCACGGTGCCGATGACTTTCGCGTTGTCGAGACACAGGGAATCGCAACCTTCACCGCGCTCCAACGAAGGGGTATACCTAGCAAGCTCCTCTACTTCCCCGACGAGAATCACTGGGTCTTGAAACCAGCGAATTCGATTCTCTGGTACGACACGGTTCTCGGTTGGCTCGACCAATGGCTCCGAGAGGACCACTCCTCCGCTAACTAACGCGATGCCCACGGCGGCTCCCCTCTCTGCGTCCGAGCTCATTCAAATCGTCTCGGATGTTCGCTCCTGCACGCTCGATTTGGTCTCGGACCTGAGCGAGGAGGAACTACTGGGGCCCCGCCTCGCCATCGTCAACCCGCCTCTTTGGGAAATCGGCCACGTGGGTTGGTTTCAAGAAAGATGGGTCCTTCGTCACTGGAGCAAACACAAGCCCCTTCTCGAGCACGGCGACACCCTTTACGACTCCGCCGCAGTCGATCACGCCGTCCGCTGGGATCTCCGGCTGCCCGATCGACAAGCCACCATCGACTATATCGAGCAGATTCTGGAGCGGGTCACCGAAAGACTCAACGAACGAGAACCCGCTCCCGACAGCAGGTATTTCGTCCTCTTGAGCGTTCTCCATGAGTGCATGCATGCCGAGGCATTCACCTATACCCGGCAAACACATTCTTATTGCTACCCACCGTTCCGCGACCTCCCCCAACGCGGCCCCATCGACGCTCCCGGAAGAATTCTCGGTGACGTCCACATTCCTGGCGGTAGCTTCGAGCTCGGGGCGGGTCGCGATCTGCCCTTCGTCTTCGACAACGAAAAGTGGACACACCCGGTCGAGGTCCAGCCATTCTCGATGGCTAGAACACCAGTAACGCAGGAGGAATTCGCCGCTTTCGTCGAAGACGATGGTTACAAGCGTCGAGACCTGTGGAGTCCGGAAGGGTGGACATGGAAAGAAAAGACCGATGCCGACCATCCGCTGTACTGGAAGAAAGACGATACCGGTATTTGGCTGCGGCGCCATTTCGATGAATGGGTTCCCCTCGAGCCGCGCCTGCCGGTCATACACGTGAACTGGTTCGAGGGCGATGCCTTCTGTCGTTGGGCCGGCCGCCGACTACCCACCGAGGCGGAGTGGGAGTTTGCAGCCTCGCAAGGGACCGACGGTCGTAAACGGAAATACGCCTGGGGCGATGAAGCCCCTACACTGGAGCGGGCTAATCTGAATTGGGCCGCGCGGGGTTGCATCTCGGTCGACGCCCGGCCAGCGGGAGACAGCGCTTTCGGCTGCCGGCAAATGGTCGGTAACGTCTGGGAGTGGACGAGCACGGATTTCGGACCGTATCCTGAGTTCACCCCCGACCCCTACAAGGAGTATTCCCAGCCGTGGTTCTATGACCACAAAGTTCTACGCGGTGGTTGCTGGACTACACGTTCCCTTCTAATTAGAAACACGTGGAGAAACTTCTATCAGCCCCATCGCCGAGACGTCTTCGGGGGCTTCCGCACCTGCGCGATGTGAACGCCTCCGCATGGAAGTCGCGCTCGTCACTCCCGCCCCGCCGGATGCCCTCCTCGGAAACGCGGTCACCGCCACTCGCTGGGCAGACCTCCTCGTCGAACTGGGGCATCGGGTCGAGATTACGACGACGTACGAGGGAACAGCCCAGGACCTTCTCATTGCAATTCATGCTCGGCGCAGTGCACGAGCCGTCGCGGGATTCCGAGAGCGCCATCCCGATCGACCGATCATTGTCGGACTCGCCGGAACCGATGTCTACCGTGACATCAAAGATTCGGCCAAGGCACAACAGTCCCTCGAGATCGCCGACCGCCTCGTCGTGCTTCAGCCCAAAGCCATCGAGGAGCTTCCTTCACATCTGCACCAAAAGTCCCGTGTGATTTTTCAATCTGCAACGGCGCCGCTCCAGACTAACGCCAAACAAAAGGATGTCTTTCAGGTGTGTGTCCTCGCACACCTGCGCGAGGTGAAGGACCCACTGCGGGCGGCACACGCGACGCGTCTTCTTCCCTCCACTTCCCGCATTCGAGTCGTTCACGCCGGCCTGGCGCTGAGCGAGATCGCAGCACAAAAGGCGCGAGAAGAAGAAAAGGGAAACGCGCGTTACCGCTGGCTCGAAGGTCTACGTCGAGAAGAGTCGGAGGCCCTTCTTAGCAGAAGCCACCTTCTCGTCATCTCTTCCATCATGGAAGGCGGTGCAAATGTGGTCTCCGAAGCCATCGCCGCCTCGGTTCCAGTCTTAGCCAGCCGGATTCCCGGTAATGTCGGCATTCTTGGCGACGACTACCCGGGGTATTTCGAGGTGAGAAACAGCGAGGAGCTAGCGACGCTGCTCGAGCGGGCGGAGTCCGACGACTCGTTTTTCCAAGGGCTGGTTCGCGCCTGTCAACGCCTTTCTCACTTGGTCGATCCGACGCGGGAAAGAGTGGCCTGGCGGCAGTTACTAGAAGAGTTTCCGGCGACACCATCTTCCACTGTGAGGCGGTAGACGGGTCGTGTGAAATCGTGGGCACGAGTCCCCTTGCTTTTTCCGACCCCGGTTTGCTATGTTTCACTATGGTTTAGCGTCATCGGATGCCGTTTGCGCCTTGATAGGTCTCTTTTCGTTGGCTCCCAAAAGGCTTGGCCCGCTGACATTGTCGTTTCTCGCCGAGCCGCTGCCGACCCACTAGAAGACCGCCGCGGCTTTCCGAGGCGCGCCTCGAATAAGTTCGTCCGATGAAAATCGCCCTCGACGTCAGGAAGATCAACAATTTCGGCATCGGCACGTATATTCGCAACCTGATCAAGCACCTGCCGAGCGTCGATCAGGAGACCGAGTATTTTTTCCTGTGCTATCCGCAGGACGAGGAACTGGTCCGCTCCCTCAATCCCGATTTCACGCCGGTGCAGGTGAGCGCACCCAACTATTCCGTGCGGGAGCACATCGCCATCCCGGCCACCCTGCGGCGACTGCGCGTCGACCTTTTCCACACTCCCCATTACGTTCTGCCGATCCTCACTCCGTGCCGGTCGGTCGTGACGGTCCATGACGTCATTCATTTGCTTTTCCCTCAGTATCTACGCTCACGACTAGCGAGCCGTTACGCACGCTACATGATTGGACGCGCGCTGGAGAAGGCCGAGCTCGTGTTGACGGTCTCCGACTCGTCGAAAAGAGACCTGCTGACTTTTTTCGAGGTGAGCCCGGACAAGGTCGTTGTCATTCCCAACGGACTGGACAGCGCAATTACCGAAGGAATCTCCGTTGAAGAGCTCGCGCAGGTGAAGGAAAGATTCCAGATCTTCGGCCGAACCGTCCTCTTTGTAGGAAATATCAAACCGCACAAGAACGTCGAGAGGTTGATCGCCGCATTCGCCAAAGTCCGGGAGGATCCCGAGTTTTCGGACCTGACGCTCATCGTCGTGGGTGACGACATCTCGAAGTACCCCTCCCTCCGGCGAACGGTGGAACGACATCAGGTTCGGCGTAACGTTCGCTTCTTCGGATTCGTGCCCGAGCTGACGCTAGTGGCGCTGTACAAGATCGCCGACGTTTTCGCCTTCCCGTCTCTTTACGAAGGATTCGGACTTCCTCCACTAGAAGCGATGGCGAACGGAACTCCCGTTGTCACATCCAACATTTCTTCGCTACCCGAAGTGGTCGGCAAGGCGGCGCTCACCGTCGATCCCTACAACATCGATAAAATCGCGGAGGCGATCCACGAGATTCTGAGCGACCGCACGTTGCGCAGCCGGCTCATCGTCGACGGCTACCAACGCGCAAAGCAATTTTCCTGGGAAGGCTCGGCGGCACAAATTCATCAAGCGTACCGGCAGGCTCTAGGAATCAGCGGCACTCCGTCCGCCGAGGCACAGACCACACATGCGGGTCGCCCTGATTCATGATTGGCTCACCGGGCTCCGGGGCGGTGAAAAGGTCCTGGAGGTCCTCTGTGAGCTCTATCCGGACGCCACCCTCTTTACGATGGTGTACATCCCCGGCTCGACGAGCCAGATCATCGAGTCCCATCCGATACGCACCGCTTTCACGCAAAAACTTCCCGCGGTAAAGAGCCTCTATCGCTGGTACTTGCCTCTCTATCCTTGGGCGGTCGAGTCGCTGGATCTCGATGGGTACGATCTCGTCGTCTCCAGCAGTCACTGCGTGGCAAAAGGCGTCTTAACGCCTCCTGATTCGACGCACATCTGCTACTGTCACACACCGATGCGTTACGTGTGGGATCGCTTCGGCGACTATTTCGGCAACGGCGTGACGGCTCGCCTCGTCTATGGCCCCGTCGCTCACTACCTGAGGAAATGGGACGTCAGCTCCGCGGCGCGCGTAGACCATTTCATCGCCAACTCGAAGCACGTGGCGGAGCGCATCCAGAAGTATTATCGTCGAGAGGCGGATGTTATTTACCCCCCGGTCGACACGGAGGTCTACGTACCGACCGAGGAAGAGCCCGAAGACTATTACCTTATCGTTTCAGCTTTGGTCCCCTACAAGCGACTCGAGCTGGCTATCGATGCGTTCAACAAGAGAAACGAGCCCTTGCTGATCGTGGGGACCGGACCACAAGAAGCCAAGCTCAAAGCGCGAGCCGGCGCGAACATTAGCTTTCTGGGCGGCCTGTCGCAGCAGGAGCTCCGCCCTGTCTACCAACGGTGTCAGGCAGTGCTGTTGCCAGGGGTGGAGGACTTCGGCATCGTTCCGATGGAAGCTCAGGCCTGTGGACGCCCGGTGGTCGCTTTCGCCGAAGGTGGAGCGCTCGAGTCGGTGCGGGACGGGGAGACCGGGGTCTTCTTCTCCGAATCTTCGCCCGAGGCTCTATCCGACGCTATTGACAGGGTTTCTTCGCTGCGTTTTAATAGAAATGCTGTGAGGAGCTGGGCGCTTGGCTTTTCTCGCCAACGCTTCAAAGACAGCGTCAAGACCTACATCGACCAAAAGCTTCCCCGGCCCGGATAACCCCGGATAATCTATGACCAGTTAATATCCAGTTAATGACCAATTCGAGATGGTCAAACATCAAAGCCGAATCCTAACCGTCCTCTACGTTCTCGGCGACCTCGTCGCTACCTATATTGCTTTCATCCTCGCGTACTTCGTTCGTTTTAACGTCGAGATCGTCCAGGTCACCAAGGGAATCAACCCCCTAACTCAGTACACGCTTCTTCTGCCACTCATCACTGTACTGTGGCCGCTCCTCTTCTATCTCCATGGTCTGTACAACCTCAGGCGACTGCGCTCCCGCATCGACGAGCTCTTTTCTATCGTCTGGGCGGTCACCATGGGTACCGCCGCGACTTTGTTCGTGGCCTTGTATCTGCGCGTCTACTACTTCTACGGGCCGCCTGAGACCTCCGGTCGCTATGAGTTTTCGCAGCTGGTCCTGGGTCTATTCGTCGTTTTCGACATCGTTTTGCTGACGCTCACGCGTTCGCTGATCCGTAAACACCGTCAGGCGCGCTGGCGCCTGGGTGAGGGCCTTCGCAACATCCTGATTGCCGGTGCAGGAGAGCTAGGCCGCTCGGTGGCAGACAAGTTCATCGATCATCAGGAGCTTGGTTTTCGTGTCCTGGGGTTTCTCGATGACCACTTTCGTGGGGAGTTCGCCGGCTATCGAGGCCTCCCGATCTTAGGAACCATCGATGAGGTGGAGCAGGTCATCGCCAAGCGGCAAGTCTACTCACTTTACGTTGCTCTCCCCCTCGAAGACCACGAGAAGATCAGGAGCCTTATCGGGTTCGCTAGCCGGGAGGGGCTCGACATCAAAGTGGCGTGGGACTACCTGACCCATGTGGCGCTGCGGGCGGGAGTCGAAGATCTCGACGGCATCCCGGTCATCAGCCTCGCCGAAACGCCCATTCAAGGTTGGAACTGGGTTCAAAAGAGAACCATGGACATATGTATCTCCGCGGCTCTGCTCGCTCTCGCTACGGTACCCTTCGCGGTGGTCGCGGTTCTGATCAAACTCACTTCCAAGGGCCCGGTTTTCTACACTCAGCAGCGAATGGGGCTCGACGGCAAGCCATTCACCATTTATAAATTCCGCTCCATGCGCGAAGACGCCGAGAAGGAGACCGGCCCGGTCTGGGCCAACCCCAACGATCCGCGACGTACGCCGCTCGGCAGTATCCTTCGTCGGCTCAGCATCGACGAGCTCCCACAGCTCTACAATGTGCTCCGAGGCGATATGTCGCTAGTAGGACCGCGCCCAGAACGTCCGCGATTCGTTTTGGAGTTCAAAGAACGCATTCCCCAGTACATGCTCCGTCACAAGGTGAAGTCGGGGATGACCGGCTGGGCGCAAGTAAATGGCTGGCGAGGCAACACGTCTATCGAGAAGCGCATCGAGCACGACCTCTATTACATCGCGAACTGGACACTGGGACTGGACATCAAGATCCTGTGGCTCACCTTCTGGAGAGTGTTCCTCCACCGGCACGCTTACTGAGGTCATCTTGCCTGAAAAACAAGTCTTAATCACCGGCGCAGCAGGTTTCATCGGCTCTCATCTCGTCAACTATTTTCTTGCCAAGGGCTACGCCGTCATCGGGATGGACAACTTCATCACCGGCAATCGATTCAACTTGGCACACATCGAAAGCGGGGCTTTCACACTTTTCGAGCACAACGTCACGGAAGAGATCGAGGTGGATGGACCCCTCGATTACATTCTTCATTTTGCGAGCCCGGCGAGCCCCATCGACTACTTGGAGCTCCCCATCCAAACTCTTAAGGTGGGCTCCCTAGGAACCCACAAGACGCTGGGATTGGCACGAGCCAAAAGGGCGACTTATCTGCTCGCCTCCACCTCGGAGGTCTACGGCGACCCTTTGGTTCATCCCCAGAAGGAGGATTACTGGGGAAACGTGAACCCTATCGGCCCACGGGGAGTTTACGATGAGGCCAAACGATTCGCCGAAGCGATGGCGGTCGCCTACCATCGTTATCACGGCATCGACGTCAAGATCGCCAGGATCTTCAACACCTACGGCCCACGCATGCGGGTGAAGGATGGGCGGGCGATCCCCGCCTTCATCAGCCAGGCACTCCAAGGCGAGCCTCTCACGGTCTTCGGTGAGGGGAATCAAACTAGGAGCTTCTGCTACGTCAGCGATCTCGTCGAAGGTCTCTACCGCCTACTCACATCGGATTTCAATGAGCCGGTCAACCTGGGAAACCCGAGTGAGATGACGATTCTCGAGCTCGCGGAAACGATTCAACGGCTCGCCGGTGCACCGGTGGGCATCGAGCTCAAGCCTTTGCCGGTCGACGATCCGAAAGTGCGCCAGCCCGATATCACTCGAGCGCAAACGATCCTGAATTGGCAGCCCGAAGTGACGCTCGAAGACGGCCTGGCCCGCACGCTCGAGTACTTCCGCAAGAAACTGGGACTCGCCTAATTCCCCAATTGACGCGTACTCCCCACCGCGGTTGGTACGTGACTAACCCGCCTCTCACTCTATCATGAGCTTGCGCGCATGGTAGATGTAGTGAAGACCGGACGCGATCGTAAAAACGACCATCAAAATCAGGAAAGCATCGGTAGCGGCAGACATCGACCCACGATAGTTACACCAGAAGATCCACAAAATCGTGACCAACTGAACCATGGTGGTCACCTTACCGAGAAGCGTGGGCGGAAAGATTCGCTTCCCCACCGCCAAGTTGACCGAGATGACGGTAATGAGAATGCCAGCGTCGCGACTAATGGTGAGGATGGTAATCCAGGCCGGGATGCGAACAGTCAGCGAGGGATTGGAAATCGACAGTACGATGAGCGACGAGACCACCAGAAGCTTGTCGGCAAGAGGATCGAGGATCGTGCCAAGTTGCGTCCGCTCGTGGCGCACTCGCGCGAAGAGTCCATCGAGCGCATCAGTGATTCCCGCAACCGTAAACACCGCCAGTGCCCAACCGAAATAACCATAGATGACCAGGATGACCAGGGCGGGAACCAGGCACATCCGGAGGACAGTCAGCTGATTGGCAAGGGTCAGTTTGGTTTCCTTTCGGGGTCATTTCCGGTCAGGGGAAAATTCCAAGCTCCATGTAGGAGCGTGCAATTTTCTCGATGGCCACCACGTACGCGCCGGTCCGCATTTCCTTTACCTTGTCGCGAGTAAGCAGGACTTCCCGAATCTCCTCATAAGCGTGCGCCATCTTCTCTTCGAGGCCGCTGTTGACGAGCGCCTCTTCGCTTGGCGGAATCGACAGTTTGCGTCGGAGAGCATCGGGTACCCCCCCCATAGGGAACGTTGACGATCGCGCATTTGTAGGTCATCAGGGCCGCCAGCGCGATGCTCTCGTCCTGGTTCACCAATTCGCTATAACGAATGCCCCCCTTCAAGGGTTTGCGGTGGTGGCTGTGCTCCGCCCTCCACGCGTAAAAGATCTCGTAGTTACCCCGAACTTGACCGGAAACTGCCGGGAGCCCGCGTCCCGCGGGCGACTAATGATACGGAGTCCGGCCTCGAGAATCAATCCTCCGGCACAAAATAGGGAGTGCCAGCAATCGAGCTCGCCAGACAGCACTTTTATCGGCGGGAATTTTCGGCTCTTCGACTATCCCTTCCCAAAGGATACGGTTTCGTCGTATACTATCCAGACTCAGTTTCCAAGCTACGCCTTCTGCGGTGCGCCGACCCCCGTGGACTATCGGCGTGCTCACAAGATGGAGTTCACTTGCGAGTGCCAGGAGTACGAATGGCGAGAGTCAAGATCGTCAAGTGCTACCTGCGCTCCCCGGGCGAGGGTCCTTCCCGGCGCTTCGTTCCGCTGCGAGAGTTTCCTCTTTGGCGGTACTACATGACCAATCGCCACGGAAAGATCGTCGAGGGCGACGAGACCTCCATCTGGATCGACGCGGACACATATGGTTCGGAGCCCCCTGAGCAGGCTCGCCCACTCGAGCCGGTCCTCCGCGTGGACCTTCATTTCTGGGATGCCCAGTTCCGAACGACCGTTCTCGTACAGCGGTACTTCCCCCTCGAAGAATACGAGTCCATCCGGGACACTTTCCTCGGACATTATCCGGATACGTCGGGCCCGCACGATCATCCTGGCTCCCGGCGTCGGGTCCAAGAAGTCAAGGGCTACTTCCTTCTCCCGCGACTGCCTCACACACCCAACGCCTGAAACGGCTCCGCTCACTGGCCGCCGGGTCGTGTTGGCGGCTCCAAAACCCTGGAAAGGAACTCCAGGAATACCTCCTGATAGGTATCGGGCTCGGTCCGATATGCGGCGCCGTGCGTTGCGCCATCGATGATCACCAGCTCACTCATCGGACTCCTCGCTGCCTGGTAGAGTCGCCTTTGAAGCTTGATGGGCATTCGCTGGTCGTCGCTGCCGGCGATGAACAAGATAGGCCGGTCACTGATCGTGGCCACCGCCTGCTCCAAGTCGAACTCCTCTTTCCGGAAACCACCACCGCGCTCGATGAAGAACATCAATTCCTGACCGAGCGGAAACCGTGGCAAACCGAAGAAGAGCTCGAGATGATGAGTGACGGTATGCTCGAGGGAAAGAAAGCTGCTGTCGGCGATAACCGAAATGACTTCGGGCGTCTCCGCCGCCGCAAGGAGTGACGCCGCTGCCCCCATCGAAACACCGAAAAGCAACATTCGATCGTCGGGATTTCTATTCTGGAGAAAACGAACCCCACCCTGGACGTCGAAGCGCTCCTTGAAGCCGAGCGTGACGCGTTCACCCCCACTCTCTCCGTGCCGCCGAGAATCGAGGAGCAGTACATTGAACCCTGCCCGGCGAAGGAGGACGCCACGATCCAATACCTCTCGACGTGACCGGAAGAGTCCGTGTGCGCATACTATTGAGGCACTCCGATCCCCGCCTCCCAGATACCATCCTTTCAGTGGAACCCCGTCGGAAGACATGAAGGAAACTTCTTCGAACGGGATATCGAAGTCCGCCGGAGTAGATGTGAGCTCCAGATCCATGGGGCGAGTTCCGAAAGTCATAATGAAATGCGTCATCCAGTAGGGCGCCACGAAGAAGACTATAGCGAGGCACAGTAGGACGAACGACAGAAGGCCCCACTTCAGGATTCGAAACGCCAACCGTCGCTTCGGCTTCATGCCTTGGGCTCTTCCACCAACAAAAGCAGCAGCGCCGCCACCAGGCTAAAGCCTGCGGCAAGGATGCATACTGCCCCGAATCCACGGCTGTCAAGAAGAGGACCACCGACGGCCGCGGTAACCGCAATGCCCAGCTGTGAAAGTGCGTTGCGCAAGGCCACGTACGCGCCCCGCGCCTCGCGACTCACCAACTCCGTCACCAGCGATTGCAAAGGGGCCATGCGGGAAGCGGCAGCCAAACCGACCAACGCGAGTCCTACGTAGAGAGCGACTCCGCCACCCAGCCTCGGGACCACTAACACGAAAACGGCGAGGGCCACGCTTCCCCAGAGAGCTACGGTGCGCTTCCCGATCCGATCGGAAACGGGCCCCGCGCCCAACGCACCCAAGAGAGCGGCCCCTCCACTGACGAGGTAAACCATGCCGCGAGCGCTGATAGAGAAACCAAACTCGCTGCTCAGGTACATGAAGAGATATAGGGTGAAGCCGGTGATGCCACCGGACACAAAAAAAGCGGAAAGCGCACCCGCAGCGGTCACCTTGTTCTTGAGGAATCCCGAGTAGTTCTGCCGAGCCTCGGACACCCAGTGCCCCTGTTCGCTGGTGCTCGCGGTGAATGACTCCACGAACCAAACAGCCAACGCCAGCGAGAGCACCACGGTGGCAGCAGCAAACAGCATGTAGAGCGCTCGCCACTCGAACTCTTCAGCGAGCAAGGCCGCGGCGGGCACACCCAGCATGGGAGCGACGACATACGCGGAAGCGACCCAGCTCATCGCGCGGCCCCGCCGCTCATAGGGAACCCGGTCGGCAATGGAAACTACAACCAAGGCAGAGATGACACCCGCCGAAGCCCCGGCCAAGAGTCGCGCCCCTGCGAAAAGAGAGAACGAGCCCGCGAAGAACGCGACTAGACTCGCCAGACCGAAACTCATGCCCGCCGCGATCAGAAAAGGCCGTCTCGCCGCTCGGTCGGACAAAGGACCTATGATGAGCGCTGCCGTAGCGGCGGCCAAGGCATAGCCGGAGACGGTTAATCCTACCTGCGCGGCTCGAACCCCGAAGCTCGACGCGATCTCCGGGAGTATCGGAGCCAAGATCTGGTTGTCCACCAGCCCGAGCGTCAGCAGGCCGATCAGAGAGGCCACGACTTTCAAGGGAAACGACTGGCTAGTCTGCCTGGATACTGCCACGGAACGGCTCAAGCGGGCCTGCTCCGGGCCGGAGTCGTAACTTCTCCCGGATCATTGTTGGTTTTCAAGTCAGTTTGCTCGGTCGCTGGCGGGGGTGATACCATTCCGCGCCGTCCGCATCAGCTACGGCTTCGTCGCCATCATATCGGGTGACCTGGATGACTGCCAAAGCAAAATGTCACGGCTCCTCGCCGCCAATCCAATTTATGACTCGACCACCCAAGCGCTCCATGCTTCGGCGATCGTGGCTCGATCGCTCGCTGCAACCTCCTAATAATTTCTTCCAGCTCGAGACGCCGTGATTGTGACAGCAGCCGCGCGACCAAAACCAACTGTTTCCCAACTCGCGCTCTCCTTTCTGCGAATCGGGGCCACCGGTTTCGGAGGCGGGCTGGCGGTGCTGAGTCTCATCGAGCACGAAATGCAGGACCGCAAGTGGATGAGCGAGGACGATGTCCTGGAGGCCTTCGCGATCGGCCAAAGCTTACCGGGCGCGGTTGCCGCCAACACGACTGCCTTCATCGCCATGCGGCTCTGCGGTTGGCTCGGGGCCGCTCTCTCGACGCTCACGTTCGTGTTGCCATCGTTTCTTCTCATGCTCGCGGCCGCTCTCGCTTACCCGTACCTTCGCGACCTGCCCCGCATGGATGCGCTTTTCGAAGGACTGACTGCTGCCGTCGTCGGTCTCATCCTCGCCCTGACCCTGAACTTGGGCCAAAGAGCCATCAAGTCGGCGTGGAGTTTCAGCCTCGCGGCCCTCGCTTGCGGGTTGTTGGTTCTGTCCGGCACCGCCGCCATCGAGGTCATCTTACTGGCTGGCCTCATCGGGATCTTCACCGACTCTTTTCAAGAGAATCGCAAGCGCCGCTTTAGGAGAAAAAAAAACAATAAGAACGACGGCGACGAACCGCCGACCCTGCTCTGCTTTTTTCCTTGGGCCCTCGTCCTCCTGGCCAGTGCGGGCGTCCTCTGGGAGATCGTGCGCGTTTTTCTGACGGCGGGAGCCATCACCTTCGGCGGCGGCTTCGTGATGATCCCCTTGCTCGAGCATGAGGTTGTCACTCAGGCCGGTTGGCTCACGAGTCAGGAATTCGCCGACGCCATGGCGTTAGGACAAGTGACTCCCGGCCCCGTTGTCATCACCGCCACGTTCATCGGCTTCAAGGCCGCCGGGCTCGCTGGCGCAACCGTCGCCACCTTGGCGATCTTTTTTCCTTCCTTTCTGCTTGCCTCTTCTGCGGCACGTTACCTGGAGCAGTTCCGCACGAATCGCCAGGTGAACGCCTTCCTCAAGGGTCTCGCGCCGGCGGTCTTGGGAATGTTGCTGGCCGCGGCGATCAGCTTGGGCAGAGCCGGGATCGTCGGTCCGGTTGGACTCGTCATCGCCGGGCTCTCTTGCGCCTCGTTGTTTTGGCTGCGTCCGAACCCGGCCTGGGTGGTCTTCCTCGCCGGAGGTGCACGCTTGGTTCTGAGCACTATGGGCGTCTAGCGATCACTCCCCGCCTTGGCCGGGGCAGGCTTTGTTGTTTCAAATGCCCGTTCACGCACCGTTCCCAATCCCATCTATCTCGGCGAGTCTTTCCTGCAGCTCGAGCCTCTCCTTGGGCAGATCTGACGGGACAAGAGCGATCGCTTTGCGCAAAGGATCGATAGCTTCCCGCCGCCAGCCATTTCGCAGATAAAGCTCGGCAATCCAAGAAAGATACTCCCAACGATTCTCCTCGTCGGTGATTGTGAGACGGTCGCAGGCGGCGAGACCAGCGTCCACATCCAGCTTTTTTTCGAGCACGAGCGTCGCAAGCTCACGGTTATAGTCGACCTCGTCGGGAAGTATGGAGCACGCCTGCTTCAAAAGGCGGAGAGCGCCGGAATCGTCTCCTTCTTGCCTCAAGAGTTTGCCCGCTTCGAAGTAAGCGTCATGAAAACCACCGTCTCGCTCGACGGCTTCCCGGAACCGTGCCAGAGCCTCCCCTCGTCTCCCCTGGCCAGCCAGGGCCCGGCCGAGAAGGAAGGCTGGCTCGGCCCCCTCCGCTTCCTGACGATCCATCAACGGGAGTAGTACTTTCTCGGCTTTTTCATACTCACCCAGCTGAATCTGCACCGCGCCCAATAGGTTCGATGCTTCGAGATCGGAGGGCGACATACGCGTGGCTTCCTCGAGCTCCACACGCGCCGCCTTCATATCCCCCACCATGCTCAGTGCGCGAGCGATCTCCAGATGAAGCACAACGCTCGGGCGCAACTTGCGTCCCGCCAACTGGAGGAGCTCGATGGCTCGTGCAGGTTCTCCTTGGACGAGAGCCACGTAGCCCGCCTCGAACTCCGGCCCTAGACCGCGATACAGGGCGGCCCTCTCGGGAGTTTTCCCGGCGATCGCGAGCTCAAGAAGATCATTCATGTCCGGAACGAACGGTCGGTCCTCTTCGGCGGTCGCTGAGGTCGGGGGGAATGCCGAGCCGACTCTCGGACCCTCCCGCTTCCGCTCGATCGGTCCTCCCGTCCGTACCCAGCATTCTCGGATGAGCCCGTCCATCGTGGCGACACGATAATCCACCGGGGCAAGAGTGGAGCGCGCTCTCTCGTATTCCCGCTTCGCCCGGTGAAAATCGCCGTCGAGAAAGTAGCGATCGCCACGATGCTTGATTCTATCGAAGCCGACCAGAGAGTTGAGAAGGCGCATCCACACGGTGGAGATTCTAGCACGCGGCTTTTGGTGTCGGATGTCGGCCGTCCAAAACATGACGTGCCAGTAACCAGGCTCCAGGACGGCACTATCGGATCGTGGAGTTTTGGAGTATATTGAGACTCTTCGACCTGCTCGGAGTGGTGGGACTGGGCAGTCCCTGACGAGCGTTTCGAGCATCCAAACTTTTTGCCATATGAGTCTGCTCGACCGTATTCGCCCCAAATGGCAGTACAGTGACCCCGAGGTACGGCTCTCTGCGGTGCGGCAACTTGGCAAGGACGATCAGGAGCTTCTGAGTGCACTGGCGCTCGAGGACCAAGACGCCCGGGTTCGGCGGAGCGCCATCAAGAGATTGGATGACCCTGCTAGGCTCCAAGAAGTCTCCGAGCAAGACCCCAACGAAGGGCTGCGTGAGCTAGCGGCGGAGCGGGCGGGCGACATTCTCGCCGAGGTAGCCCTTTCCGATGGCGACCCCGCGGTATGCGAGGAAGCACTCGCGAACCTATCGAACCCCAGGCACCTCGCGAGCATTGCCATCTGTGCATCACACCGAACGATCCAGGAATCCGCTCTCGGCAAACTGTCCGATAACAAAGCAGTTGCGGACGTCGTTCGCAAAGCCAGCGTCCTCGCACTGAGAAAGGAAGCCCTCCGCAAACTAGGCCACGTCTCGCTCCTACAGGCCATCGCCGCAAGCGACGTCGATTCGGAGCTCGCGTTGGCAGCCGTCGAGAAAATCAGCGATCCCGATGTACTTCACGCCATCGCCAGGGAGCGATCCGCTTCCAAGCAGGTTCGGCAAAGCGCAGAAGCTCGGTTCGAGGCGGTCATCACCGACGATCATCCTTTGCGCGTCGAGCAACGGCGCAAGCGCCACAAGACGAGCTCAGCCACTACGTCGAAGAGCTCGCCAAAGAACCTTTGTCCGCAACCGAGAAACTCCGGGAAGCAGAGAGGGAATGGGAGGCGCTGGCCGACAAGACTCCGCCCTATCAGACTATGAAGGAGCGTTTCCACGCTGCTCGGCAGGCAATCGGTGACGAAGTCGCCCGCCAAGAAAAAGGTCGGCTGGAAAGGGAGCGGCGGGAGGCCGCGGTCCAGAACAACCTCGCCGCGCGCCTAGCTCTCTGTCAAAAGGTGGAGTCTCTGGAAGGAGAAACCAGACTCCAGGAACTTCAAGAGGCTCGCGATGATTGGCAAGCTCTCCAACCGCTGCCGTCGTCACCGACGGGTAAAGAGAACGAAGCCAAGGAGCTGACCACGAGGTTCGAACGCGCCGGCGAGCTCTTCGAGACCCAGTACGAGACCTTCCGCGGCGAGCAAGCGTTTCGGGTCCAGCTCGAAGAACTGCTCGCCGAGGCCGACAAGCTGGTAGATTCGGCTCCCCTCGGCGACGCACGGCGCGACTGGCCGATGTTCGAGAAGCGCTGGGCGAAGATCGAGGCATCGCCACAGGCCGATCAATGGAAGGAGATCGCCACTTCAGCTCGCCAACGATTCGTCAGAGCCGGCGAGCGACTGACCGACCGCCAGAAAAGAGACGCCGAGCACCAGGAGCAGTCGAAAGAAAAGAATTTGAGCCAGCTAACGGAGCTCGTCGCTCGAATCGAGAAGATGACTCAATCGAAAGAGTTGAGTTTAAGGGCCGCCGATCGCGAGCTTCGAAGCCTGCCTCTGGCGCTCAAGGGTCTGGGCCCCTTGCCCTCGACCGAAAGTCGAAAGGCATGGAAGGAGC